>CALWBL010000001.1 GCA_944376065.1 uncultured Butyricicoccus sp.
AATGGGCTTTCTCCTAACCAGATGGAATCTCTATTCTTTAGTTAATTTTACTTGTCCACTTTATTGACTATAGTCCATCTACTTGTAATGTGGCTTTGATGTCCTCTCTGGTAGACCAATCTGTGTATTTTGCCTTGTCATCCACAATTTGTTTAATGCGTTTGGAGAGCTCAAGCATTTTATCATCGGGATACTCAAATTCAAACTTCTTGGCTACCGCCTTCAGTATATCATAGAAAGCTTTTTCTTCGTAGTCAATACCCATATCCTTAAAGGAGTTTTTCTCTTGTTTTAATGCCTCCAACAACTGAGCAAGCTGTTCTGCTACATCATCAAGAACATCATTTGCAAGTGTTTCATCTCGTCTGCGGTTATTGTAATCATCTACAATTTGTTTTAGACGCTCTGAAAATTCTATGCCCATAATAATGTATGCATTCTTTTTCACTATAAGAAATTGAATCATTGGAACCGCAGAGATTAAACGCTTGTTTCATTCGTTTTACAGCAGCCATAAAACGAAGTTCCAGCTCCTCACTTAATTGAACATACTCTACTGCATGTTTTAAACAGTCAAGTTGTTCTTTTGGTGTACCATGAAAAAAGTTTTTGCTATTGAAATTGTGAAACATTTTCTCTAATACGTCCAGTTGGTCTTTCACAATGATAACAGCCTGTTCAACCCCTTCAAATTCATTACTTTCAAAATTGGTGTACTTTTGAAGGGCGATATTCATATTCTTCTTAATTCCAATATAATCTACAATCAAACCCTTATCTTTATTAGGATAGACACGGTTTACACGGGAAATTGTTTGAATTAGTGTGTGCTGTTGAATCGGCTTATCAATATAAATTGTATCCAGTGCAGGCACATCAAACCCAGTAAGCCACATATCCACTACAATAGCAATTTTGAAATTAGACTTTATGTTTTTGAATTGGCGATCATATTCCTTGCGGTCATCCTTTGTACCAAGCATTTCATAAAGAGCTGGCTCATCATCTTTGTTTCTGGTCATGATGAGCTTTATTTTTTCAATAGGTTTTAACTCTTTTTTCTCCTTATCAGATAGCTGAGTACCATCTGGGCACACCTTTTTTACTGCCCATTCCGGTCGCATATCAATGATGATTTTATAAAGAGCATAGGCAATTTTTCTGTTAGAACATACAAACATCGCTTTACCCGCTACCGTTCCACCCTCTGCAACACGGGTTTCATAGTGGCAAATAAAATCTTCTGCAACCACCCTAAGTCTATCAGGGTCGCCAATAATGGCATCAATGTTGGCAACAGCTTTTTTGCTTTCCTCAATTTGATGATTATTTGCACCTTCCAGTGCACACCGGTCATAGTAGTCCTCAATTTCCTGTACTTTTGCCTGATCCAGTGTAACTTTTGCAGCTCGTCCATCGTAAACCAGATTGACTGTGATTCCATCTTTAACAGATTCAGTCATGGTGTAGGAATCCACCACAACACCAAATACTTCAATTGTTCCATCTACCGGTGTTCCTGTGAAACCAACATAAGTAGCATTGGGCAGAGAATCGTGTAGATACTTTGCGAATCCATAAGAGCGTTCCACACCATCAGCAGTAACCTTTACTTTCTGATTGAGATTGATTTGACTGCGATGTGCTTCATCAGAAATACAAATAACATTTGAGCGGTCTGTCAACACCTCTAAATCCTCAGTAAACTTTTGAATGGTAGTCATATACACGCCGCCACTGGTTCTGCCTTGCAGCTCTTTACGAAGTGTATCACGAGAATCAATACTTACAACTGTTTCATCCCCGATATACTTTTTAGAAGCAACAAACTGCTTGGAAAGCTGGTCATCTAAATCGGTGCGGTCTGTGATAATCAAAATCGTTGGACTGTGAAAATCAGCACTTTTCATTAACATACGGGTAAGAAACAGCATGGTATAGCTTTTTCCGCATCCAGTTGCTCCAAAATATGTTCCGCCTTTACCGTCACCCTCTGGTCTGCGGTGCTTCTTGATATTTTCAAATAGCTTTGTTGCTGCAAAAAACTGAGGATAGAGGCATACAATTTTGATATCTCTGTCTGAGCTATCAGGAAAATATATAAAGTCTTTAATAACCGCTAATAATCTATCTTTTCGGAAAAGACCACTGACCATTGTCACAAGCGAGCTAATGCCGTCCAGTTCCCTATCATCATCTTCAATTTTTCTCCACGCATAAAAGAAGTCATAAGAGGTAAAAAATGAGCCGTATTTATTATTAGCACCATCACTGATGACCAAGAAAGCGTTATATTTGAACAGCTCAGGAATATCTCTGCGGTAACGCACAGTAAGCTGTTTGTAGGCATCCATAATGGTGGTATTTTCTCTGGTTGCACTCTTAAATTCCAAAACAACAACAGGGATACCATTGACAAAAATAATACCATCTGGAATACGCAGCTGACCGCCAACACCCTCAATTTCAAACTGATTTACAATCTTGAAGCTGTTATTTTCCGGTTTCTCAAAATCAATGAGCTGTATATATAAATCCTTTTGAGTGCGGTCTTCTCGGTTGAAAATAAAACCGTCGCAGAGCAGTTTGCAAAATGCTTTATTAGCTTCATAAATAGTGCCAGAAATAGATTTCAGCATAAGAAGAATGCTGTCTACTTCTGCGATAGTCAAACCATTAGCAGAATATCGACTGAGCAGGTACTGCCGTAAATCCTCTATCAGCAAAACTTCCGACCTCTCCCGATGAATTTGTTCCCCATTCAAATGAATGTAGCCTTCATCTTGAAATAACTCTATAATTGCCATTTCCAGAGAATGTTCGTTAAAGTTTATCATCATATTCACCTATTTTCACAATTAAATTCATCACTTTAAATATGATTTCACAATTTCAACAAATTCACCAATATCTGAAAAATAGTTAGGATATGCTTGTTTTAAATCTTTAAATGATGAAACTCTAACAAGAACAGTATCAACTTTAGATTCAGCTCTTGTGCTTTCAATTGAATTATAAACAATATTTGCATCCTCTATTTCACTTGATTTAAAATATTTAATCCTTAGCCGTCTGGTATCATAATTTAGGATTAAAATATAGTAACCCATATGAGGATTTTTCTTAATTATCTTATTCTCGGTATCTATTGCTACACGAACACCACTCAAAAAATCAAGATAATTATTTTTAGCATTGATACTCTCTATTTCTGATATAATTTCATCTATATCATCAATTACATCAGGTGGAATGGGTTTTTTTTCTTGCTTTGCAAATAATGCTGACACCAAAACAAAAAATCGTTTTACATCTTCTGATCCTTGACCAGCTTTAATTGCTTGTTTTGTAAATAGTCCCATAGTTTCTACAGCTGTAGCCCATAAATGTTGCAAATGTGTCCTATATTGAATTTCTATAAGCATATTCCTGTTATATGTATCGGTAGTATCACTATGATATTCATACACTACATGAAGACTTCTATAACCAGATGGTTTTGGATTTTTAATATAATCATATTCTTTCTTTTTTAAATGCCTCTTTCTTGATTCGTCATATTTTGATTTGTATTCGTATACACTATAGATATTTGGAAGAATAACACGACATCCTCCAAGATCCTGCATTGTCCATAAATTCATATTATTCTCTCTTGCTAATTTCTTCACAATAGAATCTAATCGTTTCAATCGTTCCGCAACAATTATATTGCTGTTCCACGAACACATACGTCGCAAATGTGTATAGATTATATGTAAAGGAAACGCATGTGCCGCTCTCCAATTGTCAACAACTGCAACAGCTTGCTTGTAATTATCTGTATCTGGATTTTCCTGCCTTATAATTTTCCCAGCGTTTACAATTTGGCTTCTTGAGTATTCAACTTTTTTCCATCGTGGTTGTTTTATTATACTATTCATATATTTATCACCTTTATTTATAATAATTATCAACTTGATAGCTGAGTTAAAAATATAGACTTCATGTCTTCCAGAAGTTGGATTTCTTTGACATTGCACTGAATATTTTTGTATGTGCACTTGGCTATCTCTCCAAACCTATTAAGAGACTGATCATCGGGGATAGGGATTTCAAAAGATTCAAGTTCTTGTTTGTTGATAGCTTCTCTTGTTGACCCAGATTGACCAATACCTAATAATTTTGATTTGTTATAAGCTGAACAAAGAGTAAACATAATATAGTAACTCATGGTGATGCCCTTAATTGGACGTAAAATCATAACATGTTGATTTACTCTTGCAGGTAAAACATCATCTGGTACCATGCAACAGCGAGCCACAGATACACCTGTGATATTGAATAAAACATCATTCTGTTCTATTTTAACATTTGACAAAGCATCAGCTTGAGTTTGATTTATATGAGCTAAATCTGAATATTCAAATCTGAAATCGAATACATTTGTACTTCTAACAAGTGAGATTCCTTCATCTATATAGGATGTTTTTCCACCTTTTGGTGTCGCACCACTACCGATTTTTGTACAAATATTTTTCAGCGGAACATTTGGATATTGTTTATCAGAATCAATGAACATTTCTTTATAAACCGCCGATAGACTTGATATTAAATTCTCATTTATCTTCTTTTTGAGTGCAATTCTGTCTGTAATCGTCTGATATGCCTTTACAATGCTACGCTGTTTTTCAATATCTGGAATAGGGAGTTCTACCTTGCACATTTCTTCCCAATCCATAACTTCACGAACACTTCCGTGAGATTTGAATCTTGCATATCGGTCAAAATCTGGTCTGCTAAACCATAGCATGAGATACTCTGGCATTAGCTGATTTTTGTCAATCACTTCAAAAACAGTATAAACATTGCTAACCAGTCCTTCCTCATAATCTTGTAAAAGAGCGATTCCAATTTTATCGCCACGGCGGGAGGTATCTGGAATGTATGTGAATGGAATAAATTGCTTTTGAACTGATACACCAAGCAAATTTTCTTCTTTACCCTCAACATTGCGAACATCAACTTGTCGAATATATTGCCCTAACTGTTTATAATTCGATTTCATAACCTAACTCCTTAAAAACAGCCAATAAATCTGACTTTGACTTTTCTTCCTCCAAAAGTAGCTCTTTCAGCTCTGTCTGCAAGGTTTTCATTTTGGTGTCAAAGTCGATGTTTTCATCACGGTTGACAAACTCAATATAACGGCTTGGAACGAGTGTAAAGCCTTTTTCTGCGACCTCCTCAAAAGAAGCAGAATAGCAGAATTCCGGCACATTTTCATAAGGTTTGCCCTCTTGCTGCCAGTTGTGGTATACGGCTGTAACTTTGGCTCTGTCCTCATCGGTCAGCTCAATATATTTTTTCTCGTAAGGGCTGCCCATCTGACGCAAATCCATGAAAAGAATTTCTTTTTCTCGGTTTCTATAATGTTTTACTTCACCGTTTTCTTCTACAACACGAGCCTTTTTATTTTTATTCAAAATCCAAAGGGTAACGCTGATATCGGTTGTATAAAAGAGATTTCGAGGTAAAATGATAATAGCTTCTACAAGGTTGTTTTCAATCAGCTGTTTGCGAATTTTCAGTTCTGTACCATCATCAGACAAAGCACCATTGGCAAGCAAAAAACCAGCCACACCATCTTGAGAAAGCTTTGAAACGATATTCAAAATCCAACCATAGTTTGCATTGCTTGTTGGTGGCACTTCGTAGCCATTCCAACGAGGGTCGTCAGTCAGTTCATTGTCAGCTCTCCATTGTTTCTGATTAAATGGGGGATTTGCCATAATATAATCTGCTTTTAAGTCCTTATGCTGGTCATTTGTAAAGGTATTTGCAGCCATTTCACCCAAATTTGCAGATATTCCACGAATAGCAAGGTTCATTTTACATAGTTTATAAGTTGTATTGGTGTATTCCTGCCCATAAATAGAAACTTTTTTCTTGTTACCGTGATGAGCCTCCACAAACTTCATGGACTGTACAAACATACCGCCAGAACCGCAACAAGGGTCATATAAAATACCGTCATAAGGTTCAATAATTTCAGCAATCAGATTAACAATACACTTTGGTGTGTAGAATTCGCCCTTACCTTTACCTTCTGCCAGTGCGAATTTGCTCAAAAAGTATTCATAAATTCTGCCAATGATATCGTTTTCTAAATCATCAGTACCAATTTTATCAATTTCATCAAGTAGTGATGCCAGTTTTGCAGTATCAATGTGAAGGCGAGAATAGTAGTTATCTGGTAAAGCTCCCTTCAAAGATGGGTTTGATTTTTCAATCGTATAGAGAGCAGTATCAATTTTCAGAGCAATATCATCTTGCTTGGCATTCTCCATTATATAACTCCAACGGCTAATATCTGGAAGAAAGAATACGTTGTCCTTGGTATAAAAAGCAACATTGTCCAAAAATTTCTCGCCGTATTTTTCTGCAATCAGCTTTCGCTGAGTTTCAAATTTATCACTTGCAAATTTCAGAAAGAACAAACTCAAAACAACATGCTTATACTCTGCCGGTTCAACAGAACCACGGAGCTTGTCGGCACTTTTCCATAGTGCTTCTTCCATGCTGATTTCTTTTTTGGATTTCGCAGTTCTTGCCATAATCATTCTCCTGTTTTTTAGTTTTCGTTGTAGGCACGATCGAGCAGTGCCTTTGCTTTTTCGTAGTCTGCTCGATTACGAATAGTAACTTCTACATTTCCTGTTCCGTAATGTCCAATTTCGGTAGTATCCTGTGTAAAACCTTTTTCATAGTCAATCGTACTTGCATCCAGTTTCAGATACAATGTCAAATGGTTTTTCAATATCTCAATACATACGATGTTTTTTATCTTTTTAAATGCAACATAGTGTTTGAGCTGATTCTCAGTGATGTCATCGCCCAAACTGAGTATATAATTGCGTATATCTTCGTACAATGTCAAAATTTCTGGTGAAGCATCATTTTTCTTTTCTATAAAGGATTTTTGTCCACCTTTTACCTTAACAATAGGTGTAAAATTGTTTTCATCATTCATATTAGCAGCAATATTCTCATTGATTTGTTCAAACATCAGCAAATCATCACCAAACTTTTTGTAGCGAATCAGCGTAATATTTCTGTTCATCTGTTTGATGGCAGACTCATCATATTTTGTAAAATCACCAGCCACACATACAACACGGGGCATTGACCAGTCAATATCATCTGCGGCAGCCAGCCCCAGCTTTTCAATAACAATCACTTTGAAACTATCCTTATGATCGAGAAGCCAATTCAGATAAAATAGCCCCTGATTGATGACATTATCCTTTATGGAACGCTTGTATTCAAAGATAACAGGACAGTGGTTTTCATCAATACCAATACTGTCCATGCGACCGCCATCAGTTGTGCGATATTCGCTTGCAAGGAAAGTTACCCCGAAAAAGGTTTCCATATTCTGCTCAATAATGGTTTGTAACTCCTTTTCCAGCGTTACCGTACCACTTTGATACTCTTTTACATCACCTTTGATGTTGAATAGCTTAATATCAGCCATCTGTCTTACCTCTGTTATCCTTTGATTTGATATATTTACCAGATCTTATTTTGGCATCTACAGGCTTTGGGGTATCATCTGGAATGGCCCACACATGACCAATTCGTATCGCAGCGTAAATGCGTCCTTCCCCACATAAAATCTGAATTCTTCTTTGAAAAATTCCCCATCTTTCTATGGTTTGGGTAATGGATAAATAAGTCATGAGTTACCTGTCTTTTATTCCGTTGCAACAGTAAATCTTCACTAACAAGTATAGTCATCTATACGAATATAATCAACAATTTTATGCTCATTTTTTCCAAATTTCAGCAAAGATAAAGCCACCCATTGAACCTGCAATGAGTGACTTCGTCTCTATGTATTAATATTACAAATTTTCCTGCTTCTCTTCTTGCCATTTTCGTCTACCTTTCCTCTTTTATTATTGTATCAGCTCCCTCATTTTTTGTCTACTTTATTGTAACCGATCCAGTTACCGCCCATTATGTAGACGTGCGACTTGAACGGAAAAAGAAGTTTTGGACGCTTATCACAGCACAGTAGAAAAAGTATCTCTAGAGAAACCAAGGGAAACCGAGCCGAAAAAAGGAAAAAGTACAGCAAAGAAAAAATGCATCGAAATAGACCTTTACTGCTCTTTATAACCCTTTATACGACAGCGTGGAATTTAGACACCATTTACGAAAAAATCACTATGAAAACAGAAGGCAAAAGAAACACCGCAACTCAAAAAACGTAATGCTTATACTGATTTTCGGCGTTTTCCTATCCCTTGACGAGCTTCTATTCATCTTGTGCGAGAGAGAAAATTTCTACTATTCTTTATTATAACATATAAAATGACAATGAATAAACACTGCCCCTTTAATTCAATATCTATTTATATTATTTATAAAACTTAAAATAACCCCTAAAGTAGTTCGGCTATATTTTCCGTTTTCTACTTTAGGGGTTTTAATTATTTCAGTATAACACTAATTAATATTACCATACAAACTTATTACACGATTTAATATTGCTGCACATTGAGCACGTGTTAAACTATCATTTCCTCCATAATCTCCATTTCCATATCCTGTTATAATGTTTATATCTACCATTAATTGAAGTGCAGCTTCTGGATATGCTCTCCAACCCTGCTCAAATTGACCATGTTTACTCTCATACTGACTTATTATATCTTCGTCAGATAATCCACTTGCTCTTAGTATAGTATAACATAATTCTTGTCTTGAAATAGGCGAATTAGGCAAAAACATTGCTCCTCCCTCATATCTATTCCAATGCACTGGAAAATATTCTCCACATTCCATTACAGCATTATAATACCATTCATTTCCATATATATCTATAAATTCATTAACATTTTTGTGTTTTACTCCACTATTATAAAAAATTTGTGCAACCTGAGCATTTGTTAAAACACCATTTGGATTAAATTTTTCACTACTTTCGCCATTCATTAGACCATAATTTACTATAAATTGTACATCTTTATAGTACCAGTCACTAACATTCACATCAGTAAATTTACTTATTTTTTCACTATTTGAGTTTTCAAATGCATAAGCAGGTATTACAGAAAAAGTTAATGTACATGCAATAATTGCAGTTATTATACGTTTCATCATTTTATATTCCTCCATTAAATATTGTTAAATAAATTATACCAATTCTATTTTTCTTATTCTTGAATTATATGGATAATATAAATAAAATACATCACTTCCAGCAGCTATTATACTGCACTCTTCACTTTGAATATTGGTATCTAATTGTGTGCTATCTAAAACTTTTATATTAGTTTCATCAATCAAACATTCAACTGTTTTATTTATTGGGTCAATTTCAATTATATTAAAATCAGGATATGATTTTGTGTAAAATTTACCATTATAACTTGATGATGCTGTTATATAAGTAGACCAGTTATAATTGTTATTTTCTAGTTTTATACTCTCCATTCCATTTATATAGTTGAAATAGACTACACTTTCACCTATACCATATATTTCACCATTACTATAACCAATGTGTAAATCATCTGTTGAAAGGTTATAATCAGCTTTACCTATATTTCTTACAGGTTCATTTTTTAAATCCCAATAAATTTCTCCATTATAATATAAAATATCACCTGAATCTGTGATTAAAGAGCTTTCTCTTCTAGCATTTTCTGGAGTTACAACAAAATGTTCATAATTAAAAATATCTGGCATATACTTTCCTAAAATTTGTCCAGTTTTTAAATCTATACACATAATAGCATTTTCACCTTTATATGGTATATAGCTATATAATAAAGCATATACTTTTTCATTTTTAGCATCTGTAAGTAAATTTGCTACCGACCAATTTTTAAATTCAAATTCCTCATAATAAGAAGAATTTGTTTGTTTTGAAATAGTGATTGGATAATTACCATCAAATAATATTTGACCATCTTTATATATCTCATTTTCTGTTGAGTAATATAAAGAACCTTTATTATCAACCAACATACAATATACACCATCTTGCTTATATGCTGTTGTAATTTTATATGTTTGCTTTGGCAAAGTTATTTCTAAACGCATTGATTTATCAATCATTCTTACCAAAATTGTAGCAACTTCCGAGCGGGTTATATTTGAATATGGTTTAAATTCACCTGTTTCACCACTACCAGTTAATACTCCCGCACGATAAAGCATATATATTCTATCTACAACATCTGAACCTAATTCTTCTTCTAATAAATCTGGTATATATCCATCTGGAATTTTATTTATTTCCTCATATTCTAAATCAGGCAATGCTTTACTTAACCAATATGCAAAACTCCATCTAGTAGCTTTTGCATCTTTTATAACTCCATCTCCTTCATAATTTTCATCTATGTATGCTTTTACATACTCGTAATAAGGAGCTGACCAGTCACTTGTCATTGCTGTATCAATTTGATTTCCATTATACTTAGCATGAATTCTAGCTAATAAAACAGTTTTTTCTGCTTCTGTTAGTGTTTGATTTGGTGAAAATGTTGTTTCACTTGTACCATTTATAAGACCATATTCATAAGCATTTTTTACTGACTCATAATACCATGAGCTAGACTGAATATCTTTAAATTGATTATTATATTGCATTTGTTTTTGAAATTTATAATATCCTGCATTTGCCATTACTAAGCTTAAAATACATAATAAAGTAGCGATTATAACTGTAAATATTCTTTTTTTCATACATCATTTCTCCTTTTAATCATGGTTGTTATTATCTATTTTATAAATAATGAATACTATTTTAGATAAAATATACAATTTTTTATTACATCATATTTTTCTTTTAATACATAAAAAATTCATTACTATATAACAGAAAACTCAACTATAATTTTTCCTTGCAAGATACATCATTAGGTTCTAATATCTTAATTTGCATATAATCCAAAAATTCTCTTATAAATTGATTCGCTCTTTCTGCATTCCAATTATTACATTTAGTATAAACTTTTATCATTTCATCTAATTCTGCCAATATAATTTCTGTTTTATTTTGTTTTTTAATATAACTATATATATTTTTGGCAGTATTGATTTCTTCTTCTTTATTTGCACAAATAGCAAATAAAAACAATAATCCAGCTATAACTACACACACTGATATACTTTTATAAGACATGGCATCCTTATAACCCATTATTAAGTCAAACTCATTATCAACAACAAATTCATTTCCTAAAATAGCCATAATAGACTTTATACCACTTTCTATTATACTAGTACACCATATAGACAAAATATACGAAAAATAAAAATAAGTCCAAACATCATTTAAATACTTATAAATTTTAGAAAAAGTTCTTACTTTTGACGGTGTGGTAAAAGTGATTACCGCCATACTAATAAGTGCCATATATCCTAGTAATGTCAATATAAACGGACTACACACGTACAATGCTATTTTCCAGTCAAACATATAAATGTCTATTATATACTTATTTATATCCTTAAACCAAGATATTACTTTAATTGTTAATATTGTAGCTAGAAATATTGCAACAATAACTCTTATTCTTAGTAATCTACCTACTACTTCTATCACCTTTGATATGATACCTACAATAATCATTATTTTTATTGCATCTCCAATTATTGAACCCCAACTATCCATTTTACCCTCCTGTTTTAATACTTATAGATATCTTTTTATAATACTTATTGTAGTTTATTACATACTAATTGTCAAGATATGCTATTATCTAAAGGCAGGTGTTAACATGTATAATGAAATAAATGTTGGTGAAAGAATAAAATATTTTCGCACCAAAAACGGTTTAAGCCAAGAAAATTTAGCTTTGCAGGCAGAAATAAATCCTGCATTTCTTGGTCATCTGGAGCGAGGACTAAAAAATCCGACAATCAAAACGTTGGAGAAAATAACCCACGCATTGGGCATTTCACTGGCAGAGTTTTTTGAACCAAATACAGAAATTACAGACGAAAAGCAAGCTGCACTTACACATATATATAATCAAATTAAAGATTTGCCTTTAGAAAGCGTTAATAAAATAAGCATTATCTTGCAAAATGTGTTAACTCTCGAAAAATAAAATCCGATTTGCTCCCACTCCACAACTACATACTATATATATGAAGCCACAAGGTGTATCCCTTGTGGCTATTTTCATTTTATTAAGGAGTGATTTCAAATGTTCGACAATCAGCACTTTATAACAAAAGGTATATCAGAAACTATACCCCCTTGGCTTGTAAACCTTATGTGGTTTATGATTTCCCAAATGGAAGTTGAGAGCAAAGACTATTTACAGGTATTTGAGCTTGAAAAGCAACCGGACGGAAAACAATACATCTGCCACAAACAAGAACAGCCACCATACAAGTATGAAATTAGCTTGGTGTGTAAAACTGCTGTAACCGCTAAAATATTTGTAATTGATGACCAAACCCATAGCGCAATGCTGCTAGCCGAAGAATATTAAGGAGGAACTCAAAAATGCAAGAAACTTTTGTTTGTAACAACTGTGGAGTAGAATTTCATATCGATGATGCTATTTATGTGGGTGATGACATACTATGCCCTGATTGTGCCGACAATTTAACAACTACCTGTGAGCATTGCCATGAGTATGTGTATATTGAGGACACAATAACCGATGGAACTGTAACTTTATGCAGATATTGTTATTCAAATCACTATTATACCTGTGAAAATTGTGAAACCATAATTCATACAGACAACACTTACTATGCAAACGATGACCCCGACCGTCCTTTGTGTTATGACTGTTGGCAAAGACATAGAAATACTATTCATGAGTATAGCTATGTACCTGATGATTTAATTTTCCATGGTAAAGGCAATAGATATTTTGGCGTAGAACTTGAAATTGATGACGGCGGAACCGATAACGATAATGCTCAGGCATTGCTTGAAGTTGCAAACGACAGAGCAGAAAACCTGTATATTAAAACCGATGGCAGTTTAAACGAAGGCTTAGAGCTTGTAACCCACCCTATGACACTTGAATATCATATAAACGATATGCCTTGGGCTGACCTTTTATATGAAGCTAAAAGTCTTGGCTATCTCAGTCATAGCTCAGAGACCTGTGGATTACATGTACATATTAACCGAACAGCTTTTGGCTCAACATATACAGCTCAAGAGGAATGCATAGCCAGACTTGTATTCTTTGTAGAAAAATTCTGGCCTGAACTTCTAAGATTTAGTCGCAGAACAAAAAGCCAGCTTAATCGTTGGGCAGCTCGCTATGGCATGAAGCTCTGTCCTAAAGAGCAAATCGACCATGCTAAAAATTCATGTGCTGGCAGATACACAGCTGTAAATCTGACAAACAGTGAAACCGTGGAACTTCGCCTGTTTAGAGGCACACTAAAACTTAATACTTTAATAGCTACATTACAGTTTGTAAATCATCTGTGTGAGGTAGCTATTTCTTTATCTGACCAAGAACTTCAGGACATGAGCTGGTTTGATTTCCTCGATATGATTTCTGAACAAGAGATTATTCAATATCTAAAAGAACGCCGTTTATATGTAAATGAACCAGTAGAACAATAACAGGAGGTATTTTATGTGCAGTTTATTTGGTCTTATCGATTTTGATAATGCATTGACCGCAAAAAAGAAAAACAAAATTTTAAACACACTTGCAACAGTATGCGAATGTCGTGGAACAGATGCAACTGGAATAGCTTATAACCTAGGAGGAAAGCTCAAAATTTATAAACGCCCTGTTCCAGCTCATAAACTTAACATCTGTGTGCCTGATAGTGTAAAAACAATTATGGGGCATACCCGAATGACTACTCAGGGTGATGCAAAGCATAACCAGAATAATCACCCATTTTCTGGATATGCTAACGGAAAATATTTTGCCTTTGCACATAACGGCATGATTTGGAATGACTTGGAGTTAAGACTAACCGAAAGGCTACCAGTTACAAACATTGAAACCGACAGTTATATAGCTGTACAGCTTATAGAAAAAGAAAATGCTCTTGACTTTAGCAGCCTCAAAAGCATGGCTGAAAAGGTCAAGGGTTCTTTTGTGTTTACAGTGTTAGATAGTGATAATTCAATTTGGTTTGTTAAAGGCGACAACCCGCTGAGCATATTTTACTATGATGGTTTTCTAATTTATGCATCGACAACCGAAATACTAAACAGAAGCATAAAGCATTTAAAACTTGGTAAGCCTAAGAAAATTTATACTCCATCTGAAGGCGATATTCTTCATATAAATTCTAGCGGGCAAATAGAAAGCAGCTTCTTTACCCCTGACTTTAGCGGTTTGTTCTACAACTATAATTTATACGATTTTGGTATGTGTTATAGCACAAATTCTTATGATGAGCTTATATCGGTTGCAAGCTCAATGGGCATAAGCCCAGATGAAATTATGGCACTTATGGACTATGGCTGTGAACGTGATGAAATTGAAGAACTGCTATATGACCCCTCACTCTTACATGAAATTGCAGCTGAACTGCTTTATGCTTACTAATAAGAAAAGGAGGTGTGTAAATGTTGCAATTAAAAGAGATATTTCGGGTTGTTGGTGTGTTGGTTGATTTGATAATCGAGATGGTTGAAAGCTCTAGTAAAAAAGGCAAGTGATTGTTAAAGCCGTCTATTGTTCTATATAGGCGGCTTTATACATTTTTTAAGCTCGGGTTCTTAATTTCTCTCCTATTTCTTTCAGTTTCTTTCTACTTTGTTCAACGTTTATATCTTTTAAACATTCTTCAATTGATAATTTTATAATATCATCAGCTTTCATTCTAATCCAAGGTTTACTCTTTGACACATATTCATGTTTTTTTAACAATTTTCTGTATTTTCGATATTGCTTTATACGCTTAAATCCATCCAAATATTTACATGAATTTGCAAATTTACAGCTATCTAAATTGGCAATATTTTCTGATAATGATTCGTTAATACATTTGCAAATATGTCTATCTTTGAATTTATTAGCACATTCGTATGGAATTAAATACCTATTTGCAATGTCGTTTATAAAAGCTCTATGGTCATCTTCATCCAAGATAAAATAACGTTTCTCTCTGTAAGCATGTGCAAATTCATCACAAATTTGTATAAAAAATTCCTTTACCTCCCTTTTGCTTCTTTTATATGAACCCTTGATATTTTCATATTCCTCATCCAAATTATGAACTTTATGCATTGTAATAAGCCCAAAATCTATATCATCCGTCCATTTTTTCTTAATATAGTCCAGAGCAAATATATCTCCATCATAATCATTTTGATTGACATCGACAAACACCATATCAGAGTAACTGTATCCCGTCAAAACAACAAATATATCGTCCCAAATTTTTACTAAATACTGTTTTTGAGCGTTGCTAAGTTGTTTTGAAAACAATTCTCGCAACCTTATATAAAATCCTATTTTTCTACGCTTAGTACGATCATCATCATTTACAAAATTCAAATCATGTACAATTTCTTCCTTAGACCATCCATATTCAACAGACATTTTTCTTATATCTGTTTTAGATGTAACCATACTATATACAATTATGGGAGCTAACACAATTCTTGATTTTGTTTTGTCTACATTTATATGTTCTAATACAGAGTCGAATATATTATCATTAAGTACAAATTTATATAGGTTGGTTATAAATTTATCATTTATACTTATTTTCTTTGACTTATTATTCTGTTTATACTTATCTTCATAGTAATTTTCAATAATATTCTTAAGCTTATCTTCATTTTGTTTTAAATTATCACAATTTTCAGTTTTTCCATAAAGCAAAATATCAATCTTGCTATCTACTTCGATCTTTTCTAACGCTGACAGCATACTATTCAATAACTGTTCAGCTTTAATTTTATTTATATAATCAAAGTCTATAGTTATCTGTGGTTTTTTAAGAAAAACACAATTCAACTGTTCATCAGAGTATTTAGGAGTTTGATTTACATCTGGCTCTTGAAATCCTTTTATAGAACGCATTTGATAATCCATCTTTGAAACAAAAACAGAAGCAATAGTGCTAATAATATCACGAACTGTTTTAATATCATGTATGCATTTTTTCTGGCTCCAATCTATCTGTGAAACAAAATTATTGTTAACAATATATTTGTTATCAGAACCCTTTTTTAAATAGTAATCTGTCTGATTCCCCTCAAAAAATTTATCACAAAGATTTTGATATAAACGCTGTTTCTCAGCTTCTGTTGTATCTTGCCCCGCTCCATATTTAGCATCTTTGTTAAATTGATTTATGACTTCTCTAAAGCTTTCCTGTATATGTTTTATTGGTTGACTTTTTATTTCACTCAGGCATTTATAATGCTCATAAACTATTTCATACTTTTTGTTTGTTAAATTATCTGAAAAATTTTTATTTTCATCTCGTTTTATAGTGTATACAACTGCATCGCTATTGTTTTCTTCACTTCTATGATTCGTTAAACCCAAAGCTAATGCCAAATCTATGTATTTACCATAATTATGTTTTGAGGCTTTGCTTTTTTCAGATGCATATAAAAATTTTTGTCTGAATGAATAAATTCCATCAGCACGATACTTATCTCGTGTTTCATGAAATAAAAACTCAAACCCAATCGATATATCTTGATATACCTTTTGAACTTTATCCAAGTCTGTAAAATTATATTTTTCCACATAATCATACAATTTATCTATGAAATAGTGTGGTGAGTAAAGCAATAAGTCTAATATATCAACACCAAAAACTCCATCTACATCCTCACCTTTCAAAGGAAAAATCTGTGATACATCCTCTCTAAACTGTTTATAAAATGTATGTGCTTTTTTCGACATCTTTCGGTCTTTTGTTTCCTTTATATCTCTAGTATTTTCCGTATATATAAGGTTTATAAATTCATCGGATTTTGGTTTGGCACCGTTTATTAACTCATCTTTGATTTGAGTTATAAAATCATCATAATTGTACATTAAAACACTCCTCAGACAAATATAAACATTTTCTATTTCTATCATTAATATTTGTTTGAATTTATCTCTTATATTTTGGTATATTTTTGTATATATTCACCAATAAAATTGCTATTTTAAGTGCTTGTATCAGTTTTTATATTTTAATATTTATGACTTTAAGAAATTTTTGTGCATCACTCTTAGACACTATTTTTATTATTGTATTTAAATGCAGTATACTTATACAAATTCATTGTTTATGCAATGAAATACAATTTTTCGACTGGAGGACATAAAAATGAGTAAAAAATTTTTGCGAAAGCAACGAGAGAAAGAAAATGAGTTTCTTAAATCTTGCCGTTCATCACTTGTAAATTCGTTATCTGGCAACCTTATGGAAAAAGCAATAGAAGTGCATACTTCCTCACCGCCTTATAAGCTGATTTCAATAGCAAAAAAACGCCTTATTGCCTCTGATGATTATTCACTCTGTGATGATACGGTTTATAATGTGTACGGCAACTCGGTAAATGCAATTGCTGTACGGGCTGGAATAATATGTGTTCACATTAGAAGCAAGCCTCATCGGTATAAGATTCTCGTTGTGTTTTACAACAGAAAGCACTATATATTCGCCATACCGATAAATATGGTGGATAAATCGTTTAAGCTCCCTGGGTTAGATTTTTCAAACGAAGAAATGGAACTTCTCCTAGCCATGGCGAACGATATTAGTCACCCTAACGAGAATGTTGAGGTTCACACTAAGGTAAAGCACCCCGCTAAGCAGCACATAACTTATCAGACGAGCCGATTCAGTCACGCTCGTGATAATAAAGCTTTTTTAGAAATGCTTATCGATGAACCGAATATACTTGAATGTTTACTACCTGCTCTAGATGTACAGTTGAGGTCTTTCAAACGCTTTAAATATGCACCATGTGGTGTATATAATTTTACATCAGGCTCCAGTGATATTCAAGATATTGACCAGCTCAAGAGCATTTTAACTGCCGCCAACTTTGCTTACTCTGACAATTATGCAAATGCTAAACCGGCTGAGTTTAAAATAAAAGACGAAAGCGATTTGAACGTATTTAACAGATATTCAGACAGAATAATTCTGGCTCAGGTTGGCAACTCATCAGTAATAACCGATAAGCTCCTTGAGATTGTTGGTGAAAGAGAAATTCAACGCAAATTTTGCAGTAATTTACCGGATCGACTTGAAACCGTACCAATTCTACTCAGCAAAAGGTTACTGCCAAGCGATTATGTTTATAACATCGAAATATCGGGAGTTAACAATCCGCTTGAATATCATGAATTGGATTTAATCAGAGCTACTTGCAAGTCCGTTCTTAACAGAGAAATCGCTCAAAAAGTGTATGATAACTGGAGATATATTATGAGTTATGAGTACTCATACAACATCTCTACTTTTACCGCTTGGACTGATACTATAAAACGAACGGTTCTCCATTCTATAGCCGGTCAAGATCATGAGCTTTTGGAGCTTGCCGATGATATTATCGGCAACATTAAAACCCAAAGAAGAGATGAAGAAGAAAAGCGAACTGAGCTGATACAAAAGGCAATCGATAAGATAAAAGACTATGAGAGTTTTAAAGATAAAATCATAGACCGCCCTAAAACCAAAGCAATTGCCAATGACAAGCTCAGCGATGAAGCTTATGCATTTTGGTTTACACCTCAAAAGGGTGCAGACCAAGGGCAAAAGTTTTTAGCATTTAATAAAATATCTCTCTTACGTTTGTTAAGGTCAATAGGTATTGATGAAGCTTTATACGAGATGTTTCTGGAAAAGGCTGAAACAGCAGGTCTTTTACAGGATAAAAACAGGTCTATATCCCTATCGGGTGAGACATTCAATGCTATAACTTTTTGCACCTAAAAACGGCTTAATTTTGAAGTTTTTAAGTTTTAACGTTTTTTAGGAGTTGATGAATGTATGAATATTAATAGTATAGCCTCCGAAAAGGTTTTGGCTAAACTTAGTGTTTCAAAACTTCGCCCACAACAAGAGCAGGTTCTCCCTGATGTACTGTCAGGCAAAGACGTTACCGTTGTGATGCCTACGGGCGGAGGCAAATCCTTGCTTTACCAAGCACCCGCTATAATGGATAATGACAGCGGTCTAACCGTTGTCATATCCCCCTTAAAGTCGCTGCAAAAAGACCAGATAAACCACCTCAAACAAAAGGGGGTTAAAGCTGAGCTTCTAAACAGCACACTTAGCTCAAGCGAGCACAGCAAGGTTTTGCACGATATGTGTGAAAGCGGTGGCTTGCTTTATCTAGCACCTGAGCAGCTGCTGCGTGATGATGTAGCTAACGCTTTAAGAGCTTCAAAGCTCAAGCGTATGGTCATAGATGAAGCACATATTCTTGCGGAAGTTAAAAACGATTTCAGACCAGCTTACGGCGAAATTGGCAAGTTTATTTCCAGCTTGCAAGACCGCCCACAAGTTATTGCTCTAACCGCAACAGCTACTAAAGAAAATATAAGTGAGATAAAAAATTCGCTTAATATTGAGGAGTGTAATGACTTCCGTTTTCCTGTGCGACGTGAAAATCTAGAGCTTTACATAAAGCGTATAGACAGTAACAAAAAGGGCAAGAAATCAAAAAAGCGTTTGAAAACCGTTCGATTTGATATGGTTGAAAATGCCGTTTCAGAGCTTAAAGACGGTTCTGCAATAGTATTTTGCACAACAGTTAAAATGACCAAGCAGCTTTATAAGTTTTTAGATGCTCATGGCTATAAGGTCGGCAAATACCACGGCAAGATGAAAAATGACAAACGTGAAAAGGCTCAACAGGATTTTATATCCGGCAAGACAAAGATTATGGTCGCAACCAATGCCTTTGGCTTAGGCATAGACAAGCCCGATATAAGGCTTGTAGTACACGCAAGTTTACCTCTTTCTATGGACGGATATATTCAGGAAATTGGACGTGCTGGACGTGACGGTGAAAAATCAAAATGCGTTCTTATATACGCAGATAGTGACTTTTTTCAGAATGAACGCATACTCAAAAGCGGAGATGAGCAGTCTGTAAAGCGAAAACTTAAAGGTCTGGCAAATCTTAAAAAGTTTGTGAATACTCAAAAATGCCTCTGGCGTTTTATCGAAAAATACTTTGGTGAGTCTAAAAAGGATAGCTGCAAGAAATGCTGCAACTGTCGTTTGAAGAAATTATAAATTTACACATTTTTAAGGAGGAAACTATTATGTTAAACAACACTTTTAAGGAACTACCTGATATGCTCAGTGCAAAGGACCTATTAGAGGTTTTGCCTATGTCCCGCAGCGGTATTTACAAGATGCTAAATACCCCAGGGTTTCCAGTCATTAAAATTGGAAAACGAAAGTTGATACCTAAACACGAGTTTTTGGTTTGGCTGTCAGAGAATATCGACCCTAGTTACCGAGCTTTTTGCCTATCAGCACAGGCTGAGAACGGCACTCAGAGCAATCTGAAAAGCTAAACTTTAGCACCTTACTTAACCGAAAAGACCGCCATGCACGGCGGTCTTTCATTTTGTATTCTATTTTTCAATCTAAATATTTATTTTTTTAATCTCTTCTGCAATTTCTGTACACTCTTCCAGTGTTTTATTAAATGCTCTAGTGCCAAATGACTGTTTGAATATATCATAAATAAGCTTACCCAGCTCATCAGCTGTTATATTCACATTTATTTGACTGTTTATATCTTTAATCTCAATAGCATAGTCCGAGCAGCCCATAGGATTCCAAGCGTTTATTTGCTCTTCCACAGACTTTTTTAAATCCTCAAGAGATACTCCGCTTGCTTTTATCATAGCTTCATCTATAATATTTGCTACGCCTTCAACTGCTTGAGCGTGTGTACTGTCTAATAGATGCGTATATATCTTCTGTGTAGTAGCGGGAGTTGAATGTCCCATAGCCTTGCCTATGTTATAAGATGTTATACCAGCCATATTGGAAAGTGAAGCAAATGTGTGTCTAAGTTCATGTAAAACAATTTTAGGCAGCTCATTCTCTTCGATAAATTTTGCAAATAACTCTGATAGATAATTAGCCCTATATGGCTTACCGTTTTCCATTACCACAACATAATCACTGTCATAGTATTGATTTAAGATTTTAGCTTTTGTTTGCTCTTGTGCTTGCTTTTCATTTAAAAGCAAGGTATATAACGCCTGTGGCAAATGCAAAGTTCTAACCGATGATTCGGTTTTTGTGTCTTTTACAACTTCTTTATTGCCCGCCTGTGTTCTGGTTTCATGTATGCTGATTGTGCGGTTATCAAAGTCTATATCTTTCCATTTTAAACCGCAAAGCTCTCCACGCCTTAAACCCAAATACAGACAGATATTTATAGGAAGCTCCAAACTTGAACCCTTAGCCGCTGAAAGCAGTTTAGCTGCTTGTTCTGGTGTATAATATTCGGCTTCTCTGCGTTTCTTTTTTGGCGGTGAAACAAACTTTGCCGGATTTTTATTTATACGTTCAAACCTTTCAGCTGCATTTAAAATATTGGTTATCAGGTTATGATGTTTTATAACCGTTGCTGCTGACAACCCCTCCTCATTCAAAAGCCATGTATAATATTCCTGTATATTATTTTGCGAAAGCTGTTGCAGCTTGTATTTGCCAAGCCTTGGCTCTAAATAGTTTTTAATAATGCTCTTATATCCATAAGCAGTGGTTTCGGCTATCTGCTGAGATATAATATTATTAAACCAGTATTCTATCCACTCGGCAAATGTTTCTTTACTAGGAAGCACACTGTTTCCTGCATCTACTTGAGACTTGTGTTTATTAAGTGCACGAACCGCCTCAGATTTAGTATTATAAGTTTCCTGTTTGCGAATACGTTTTCCGTTTACGTCCTTTCCGTAATCAAGTCTAAGGGCATATTTACCGTTTGGCTTTTTAGTGATTGTACCATATGCCATATATCTTCACCTCGTTTAGGGTTAGTATACATGGTCACTTTTCATCTGTCAATGTCCACTTTTTGACCACCTATTTTTCTAAAAAGTTGCAAAAATAATATGAAAATAATAAAACCGACAGCCTAAGCCATCGGTTTTATTTTGAAATTGGTGGAGACGAGGGGAGTTGAACCCCTGTCCGAAAGCATATTCACAGGAACCTCTACGGGCGTAGTTTATCTTTTTTCATTCCCTCCACAGTTCGCCGACAAACAGGCTAACTGCTTTAGTAGAGTCATAATACATCATAAGCGCAACTCTTTGCATATGACGTTCACCACAAAATCGACGCCCTAATCCTAAGCCGTGGTACTCTTAGGCAGGACGGGCCAGCCTAATTAGGCAGCCTGTAAAGAATAATTGTTGTTGTTTAATTTATAAACATTTGAGGCTTTTAAGGAAGCGTCCTCACTTCCGCCCGCTATTCCTGCTTCAACACCCCCGTCGAAGCCAGTACGTCCCCATAATTTATTTAATCACGCTGACGGTTTTTCATAGCTCTGTCAATTTCACGTTTTGCATCACGTTTTGCAATGCTATCACGTTTATCATGCAATTTTTTACCTTTACAAAGCCCGATTTCGACCTTAACGTGACTATTTCTAAAGTAAACACTTAAAGGAACCACTGAATAGCCATCTTGTTTTGTTTTACCAAACAATCTCAAGATTTCCTTTTTGTGAAGCAACAGTTTACGAACACGCAAGGGGTCTTTATTAAATATATTGCCCTTTTCATAAGGGCTTATATGCATACCACGCACAAAAATCTCACCATTTTTAAAAGTGCAATAGGAATCTTTTAGATTCACTTGACCTTGACGAATAGATTTAACTTCTGTGCCTGCGAGCTCTATACCTGCCTCAATTTTTTCTTCTATGAAGTAGTCATGCCATGCTTTTTTATTGGCAGTGACCTGTTTTGTGCCTGCTTTATTTGCCATGACAAACTCCTTTCATAAAATAGACAATAATGCTTTATATATGATATCACGTTTTAAGCTATAAGTAAAGTGTTTTATAATGTTTTATTTGGGAAATTATATAAAAAACTGATAAATTCCCCAAACAGCATAGTTATTCAACTGCCATACCAAATTCATATATGTCTTTATACAAAATATATGATACCATATCTTGTCCATCAAATAGATTCATATGCAATATTCTTGGTATTTCATCGCTTATTTTATTAAAATCATAAATTTCTGAATCTAAAAATATATTATCATTCATCTGCAAATAAATTTTTGCTTTACTTTCATAAAGTAACTTATAATCATCAGACAAATCAAGTCCTAAATAATCTGACCATTTTTTACTTGCAGTATTAAAACCAACACTTTCTGACCATTTTGTAATATTTTCGCTTTGTACACTATACATAAGAATTTTCCCTGTTTCATCGTCCATTTTTAAACTTACTGAAAAATCATTGGATATAGCCTCTATATCCCACAAAATCAAATTACAAGATGGGTCTTCATTATCCACAGCAAATTCTATTCCGCCTATAAATAATTGCATCTCATCTGTACTCATATAAGCCTGGCTATTTTCGGGTAATAATCCAATGTTATATAAAATATCTATTTGCGCTTTTACATTTTCAATAGCAGTATTTAATGTTAACTTTAAGCCGCTATCCAAACCTAGTATTTGAACATCTCCTTTATATATTTTACTATTTATAAGTGATATTCTTTTTGCAAGCGAAACTTGGTTATTATCCAGTCTTATTGGCTCAATTTCAGTCATGTTTACAGTGTTAATATACCTTAAATCTCTGGCTTTTATTGATATAGTTGGTAATGCAACACAAACACTTACAACTAAAATTAAGATAATAAAAACTATAATTCTGCGAAATTTAGCAGTCATTACATATCCTCCTTCCGCAAAACTATGCTAACTGTTGTGCCCTCTCCCTTTTTGCTTAAAAATGTCATTGTACCGTTATGTAGTTGTACAATTTGCTTACAAAGCTTGAGTCCAAGACCTGCACCGCCGCTTGCTCTCGCTCTGGCTTTGTCCACACGATAAAAGGCATCTGTAAGACGCGGTATCTCATCTTCTGGTATACCATAGCCTGTGTCTTTAACTTCTATTTTCAATGTATCAACTTCTTTTTTAGTAGTCAGTGTTATTTCTCCTCCGTCTGGCATAGCTTTTCTAGCATTATCAAGCAAATTACTTAAAAGTGTTTTAAATAAATCTTGCTCTACAAACCAGATGCTGTCATCACAGCAAACTTCTATTTTTATATTTGATTCTGTCATACGTTTTTCAAGCAAACCGCAAACTTGCTCAATTAAATTTAATATTTTACATTTTTGCTTGTTAATATTGGTTTTCTGCAAAACTATTATATCAAGCAGCTTGTTTGATAGGCTTTCCAAACGCTTACCCTCAGTGAAAATATACTTTGCTGCTTGCTGACGCATATCTGGCGGTAATTCTTGAGAACGCATTAAATCTGCATAACCAATAATAGACGTCATAGGTGTTCGCATTTCGTGGGCAAATGATGCCATAAACTGCTCTTGACGTTCCATAGCTTGTTCAAGTTTATTTATATTTTCTGAAACTTGGTCTGCCATTCTATTAAAATCGTTTGCAAGCTGTCCTATTTCATCATCACTTTTAATATAAACTCTTTTAGATAAATCTCCTCCAGCTATTGCACAAGCGGTTTCTGCAAGTCTTGTAAGTGAGCTTGTAATCCAAAATGATACTTTTCTTGCAACCAGAATACTTATTACAATAAGTACCAATGTTATTCCAATAAAGCTGCTTATCATATAATCCCTTGACTTATACACACTTTCTATTGGGTAAATACTCTCAAGATAGTAAATATCTTCGCCATTGCTTATTGCTGACGCTATTTGTATTTCATGATTATCATGACTATTTATCTGAATACGCCACGCCATTTTATCATCAGATACATTTTGGGTCATGCCTGGCTGAAACGATTGGTCATTATACTGGTTTTGATAGACAACATGACCATTTTCATCGGTGAGTCGAAAACGTTGACCTACTTGATGCTCTAAAACTCTGAGTGTACCTGATAATCTGTTGTCGTTCCACTCTGAATTGCCTGCAGTTGATACTAGAGTATACATTGCCATACGCTGTGCATTTTGTGCAGCCTCTATTCTCTGACTTTTTGCACTTATAAATGATCTACTTATAAGCCATGTACCACAAATACTGACAGAAATAGTGAGCATTAAAACAATTATAAGCTGTATTTTATCTCTAAAGCGCACATTATGAGTTTTCAAATCTATAACCCACCTTATATACTGCTTTTATATTATTTTCCCAACCAACTTTTTTTCTTAGTCTCTGAACATGTAAGTCTACTGTCCTGCTGTCACCCATATAATCACTTTCCCACACTCTTTCATATATGGTTTCACGATAAAGTGCTATATCTGGGTTTCTAACAAAAAGCAACATAAGTTCAAATTCTTTCTTTGTAAGCAATATCTCCTTACCATCACGCGTTACAGTCCTTGATGATTTATCAATTGTTAGTCCCCCAACCTGCACTATTTTATCTAGCTTACGTGTGCGTCTTAAAACAGTTTCCACTCTTGCAAGCAATTCTATAACCTCAAATGGCTTTATTAAGTAATCCTCTGCACCCAATCTTAAACCCTTTACTCTGTCATTTACCGAAGTTCTAGCTGTTACAATAATTACAGGTATTTCTTTGGGTCTTATATAATCCATAAGCTCAAAGCCATCAACCCCTGGCAGCATTATATCAAGCAAAATTAAATCAAATTGCTTTTTATCTATTATATCTGCTGCTTGAAGTCCATCATGCACACAAGTACACTCATATCCCGCAGATACAAGGCTCATATTTATTAAATCTGAAATCGGCTTTTCATCTTCAACAATTAAAACACGCAGCATATCCATTCTCCTTTAAACCCAAAACAATTTGTTTATCTTCTGGAATAATTTATATTATTATTGTATCATAATTGCATATATCTTTTGTTAAAAAATTTTTTTAAAATTTATGGGCAATTTTTCCCAATCAAATCAAAAAATATGTTATACTATTAAAAACACTATGTAAATTAAACAAGTGTGAAATTCCTATAAAACTGAGGAGGCTCATCATGAAAAATATTTTATTCGTTGCATCAGAATGTGTTCCTTTTGTAAAAACAGGCGGTCTTGCCGATGTTGTCGGTGCATTGCCCAAATCTCTTGACCACGCCAAATATGATGTGCGTGTTATTTTGCCTGATTATACCTGCATTCCTCAGGAATATCGCAGTCAATTTAAGTATGTTCATCATTTTTATATGGATTTAGGTCATCTTGGAAATATATATGTGGGTATTATGTCTTATTCCATGGACGGCGTTACATATTATTTCATTGATAATGAGCATTATTTCTCCGGTGAAAAACCTTATGGTAATATTCATTGGGATATTGAACGTTTTTGCTTTTTCTCCAAGGCCGCGCTTTCAATTTTACCAGTTATTAACTTCCACCCAGATGTAATTCACTGCCACGATTGGCAAACCGGCGTTTTACCTGTATTTCTTCACACCTTATTTAAAGAAAATCCATTTTATCATGGTATTCGTACAATTATGACCATTCATAATTTGCGTTTCCAAGGCATTTGGGATATCCCTACACTAAAACTTTATACTGGTTTGCCTGATTATGTGTTTCTGCCTGACCGTATGGAATATAAACGTGATGCCAATATGTTAAAAGGTGGTTTAGTTTATGCAGATAGAATTACAACCGTTTCTGGTAGTTATGCAAACGAAATTAAAATGCCTTATTATGGTGAAGGGCTTGATGGTCTGCTTCGTGCAAAATCAGACACATTAAGCGGCATTGTAAATGGCATTGATTACGATATTTACAATCCTCAAACAGATAAATATTTGTACAAAAACTATAATACTAAAACTTTCCTAAAAGGCAAGGCTGAAAATAAGGCTAAACTGCAAGAAGAGCTTGGTCTGCCAGTAGACCCTGAAGTTATGATGATTGCAATGATTACAAGACTCACTGACCAAAAAGGATTTGACCTTGTTGATTGGGCTCTAAATCGTATGCTTGATTCGCGTATTCAGTTTGTAGTTATTGGCACTGGTGAGCCTCGTTATGAAAACCTATTAAGACATTATGAATGGTCACGCAAAAACCAAGTATCTGCAAATATTTACTTTAATGAAGAACGTGCTCATCGTTTATATGCAGCAGCTGATGCTATGCTGATGCCTTCTATGTTTGAACCATGTGGTTTAACTCAGCTTATTTCACTTCGTTATGGCACAGTTCCTATCGTGCGCGAAACAGGTGGTCTACGTGATACTGTTGAGCCATATAATGAATATGCAGGCACTGGTACTGGTTTTTCATTTGCAAACTACAATGCAGATGAAATGCTTGGAACAATCTTCTATGCAGAACAAGTATTCTATGATAATCGTGATGCATGGAATGCTATGGTTAAACGTGGCATGAATATGGATTTCTCTTGGAAAGAATCTGCTAAAAAATATGAAGCTCTTTATGATTCTCTTTGCTGGTAAAAATTTCAGCTCCTTGAAATAATTCAAGGAGCTTGTTTTTATAATGCACTATGTCTTATATTGTAATAAACTGTTGACTGTTTATATCTTTCTGTTATAATTAAGTCGGTGGTGTAATGATTTCTAAAAATGGGGCTAAAGCAGTTATAACTATTTTTTTGTTTTATGTGGTTACTCAAACCCTTGGAATCACTTGTCCTATCAAATTTTTAACAGGGGTTTCATGTGCTGGCTGTGGTATGTCAAGAGCCTTTTTGTCCGCTTTAAAACTGGATTTTGTTTCGGCTTTCAGTTTTCACCCTTTATTTTGGCTCGTCATTCCATCTATAATTATTTTTCTACTTAAAGATAGGATACCAAAAAAAATTTTTAAAATCTGCTTTATTTTAATTGTTTCATGTTTTCTAGTCGTTTATTTTATTCGTATGTTTCAGCCATATGATAAAATCGTTGTATTTGAGCCTAAATCCGGGTTTATATATCGTATTTTAAATGGTCTGATTCTATAAAATTTATAAGAGGGGGAAATATATGTATTGCAGTAATTGTGGTACCCAGGTTTCTGATGACAGCCGTTTTTGTCATAACTGTGGTCATAATCTTCAACAAAGCAATAACAATGATTTTTCAGAGCAAAATGAAAATATCGATGAAGCTCATGAAGAAAACAAATCTCAAGATTCTGAGTCAAACACAAACGAAAATCATAACAGTGGTCATGATAATAAAGCATCACAAGACCATCAAAACCAAACACCTCCAAATCCAACAGAAAATAATTTCAATTCATTTGAGGTATTTGACAAAAAAACAGATAACAACGAATCTTTAAACCTTGTATTAAAGATTTTTTGTACCATATTTGCTGTTGTGTTTGCATTTCAAGGCTTAGCAAATTTATTTTCAGTTATCGTAAATTTAGATTCCTATGCCTATACTTTAAGGTTTAGTCCTTTTTTCATCTTTACTCTGCCACTTTCTTTTTTAAGTGGATTAGTTTATATCCTAACTGCACTTATCTTAGTTGTTTTTGCTTTTAAACGCACAACTAAAAACTCAACCGAATTATTTTTAGGCTTGGCTATATCTTGTGCTTTATGTGTTTTAATGGTTATTATTCGTCAGTTTTTCAACCTAGCTATTTTTGGCATAATGGCCCATGGAACATTCTTTTCTTTAATTTTACCTATCATTTGTGCTTTTGGCGCTTTTGTTCTTTTGCATGTTATGAATCAATCACCTGATTTTGGGCGTTTTGCACAGAACACAGGTGACAAGATTTTAAACATTATAAGAAGTATAAAAGATGCCTTTTGTGAACTTATTTCTAGCTCTTCTCACTCATCACAAAGCACAAACCAAAACAATCAAAATTATAATCAATATAATACAGGATACAATATGAATAATCAAGATAACAATTTCTCTCAGCCGCAGTATAATATTCCGTCTACTCCACTAAAACAAGATAGAAATATTTTAGTTTTTATAGTTTTAAACATTATCACTTGTGGTATTTATGGACTTTATACAATATATTCACTTGCAAACGATGTGAACATTGCTTGTCGTGAAGATGGTCGAACAACTTCCGGTTTACTTATATTTATACTTTTAAGTATTGTTACATGCGGCATTTATTCTTTTTATTGGTATTACAGCATAGCAAACCGCATTTCGGCGAATGGTCCACGTTATGGTATGACTTTCCAAGAAGATGGTACATCGATTCTTTTATGGATGATTTTAGGCTCTCTACTTTGCGGAGTTGGTTACTGGATTGCTTATCATATAATTTTCAAAAATATGAATGCACTTGCCGCTGCATATAACAATAGAAGATTCTAAAATTTCAATAGGCGTGTTACAGATAATTCACTGCAACACGCCTATTTTTTATTTATCACGAATAAGAGTATTTAATTCTTCCATAAATGTGTTTATGTCTTTAAATTGGCGGTAAACCGATGCAAACCTTACATAAGCGACTTCATCAATTTCCCTAAGTTCCTCCATAACCATTTCACCTATGGTTTTAGATGAAACCTCCGATTCCAGTGAGCCAAAAAGTTTTTGCTCAACATGGTCTACAAGCATTTCCAGCTTTTGTTGAGGAACGGGACGCTTTTCACAGGCTTTCATAACACCTGACAGTAATTTTTGGCGGCTATATGGCTCACGTGTACCATCACGTTTTATAAGCATAAGCGGCAATCTCTCAACGGTTTCATATGTTGTAAAACGTTTTCCACACTTTAAACACTCTCTACGACGGCGAATGCTTGCCCCTTCCTCTGCTGGACGAGAATCTACAACCTTGCTGTCATCATAATTACAAAATGGACACTTCACAGGACAACACCTACCTTTTTCACCTTATTAAATCCTCTTGATATTTACATAGCAAACATTTCTTTTATCTATGATACCATTTTTTTAATTTATTTTAAAGATATTTATTTATATTATTTCTTAAAAAATCCGCTGAGTCTACAAGCTGTTGTTTTGTTTTATAGTTATCCCTATACACCTCTATGAGAACATCTCCTAAATAGTTATCCTTTTTAAGCCTTTTGAAAAACTCCGTATAATCAAAACTGCCTTCACTTGGAAGTAAACAACTATGATTTTCGTCAAAATCATTTATATGTATATTTTTAAGCCTGTCAAAAATAATATCATAATATTCAGTCCATAAATGTCCAGCTCTGTGAGCTTGCTTTAAATCAAGTGTATATCTAAGCTCCGGAACTTCATTATATAGTCTTTTAATATATTTGGGATTGCTTGATTTACACCATGCCACATTTTCTTGAGCAACTGTAATATCATATTCTTTTCCAAGACTGCATAATTTATGATAACTCTCTATTTTCCTTTTCCAAACATCTGGATTATCCATTTTACCATTTGGTGCAGTACGTTCTCCATGTAAAGTTAAATATTTTGCACCCAATTTTTTCGCAGCTTCGAAATATCTAATATATTGATTAAATCCATCATGTGTTCGTCGCTTATAGTCAGAAAATAATAACATGCCTTCCATAAGTGATGTATATGGGTGTATAGACACCACATCTAAACCACAATCGTCCACCATATTTGTTATTTCAGATATAAGTGGCTCATTAAGTTCACTTTCTGTATTAAAAAATATTTCTATTTTTTTAAAACCCATGTCTGCAATATGTTCAAATGTTTTCTCAAGCGCCTCTGGATAAAAACAAGCAGTAGATATTCCGACCTGCATAAAAAGCTGCTCCCTTCCAAATTTTAAACAATTTTATTTCTTAAATAGAATAACATATTTATATATACATTATCAACAAAAAAAACATGAGGATATATAAATATATACCCTCATATAAAAAATATTATATCTTTTTAAATCTTCTTAATATTTGCAATATGGTTTATTATACACTCATTTAGCTAGGTCTGATAAATTAAGTCTTAATATTATTATAGATTGATTTCAACCTCTATATCTGTGCCATCAAGATATTTTTCAATCCTTGGTTTAACTTCAATAGATAGAAAATCATCAACCTGTGCTGGACAGCGACCAATATAAGCTGATGGGTCTAAGTGAGATAGAATTTCTTCTCGACTCATGCCAAACATTGGGTCGGCTGCAATGCGGTCAATAAGGTCATTTTCAAGACCTTCTTCCTTGATACGCTTACCTGCTGCCATAGAATGTTCACGAATACGCTCATGTAAATCCTGACGGTTACCGCCACGTTTGACAGCACCCATCATAATATTTTCAGTTGCCATAAACGGCAGTTCGTTCATAACATGGCTTTCAATAACCTTTGGATATACAACAAGACCAGATACCACGTTAATCATGATATTTAAAATAGCATCAATAGCCAAGAACGCCTCTGGAACTGAAATACGCTTATTAGCAGAATCGTCAAGAGTTCTTTCAAACCACTGAGTGGCAGATGTGAACGCAGGGTTCAAACTATCACAAATCACATAACGTGCAAGCGCACAGATACGCTCAGATCGCATTGGATTACGCTTATAAGGCATAGCAGAAGAACCAATCTGATTTTTTTCAAATGGCTCCTCTATTTCCTTTAGGTGTTGCAGCAAACGTAAATCTGTTGCAAACTTAGATGCAGACTGTGCAATACCAGAAAGGGTTGCAAGAGCTTGGGCATCAATCTTACGTGAATATGTCTGACCAGAAACAGGAACAACACCAGCAAATCCAAAATCATCAGCAATACGCTTTTCCAGCTCCTTGACTTTTTGGTCATCTCCATCAAACAGTTCAACAAAAGATGCCTGAGTACCTGTTGTGCCCTTAGAGCCAAGCATACGAAGATTTTCAATGCGGTATTCAACCTCATCTAAATCCATTAGAAGCTCATTCATCCACAAAGTAGCGCGCTTACCAACTGTTGTAAGCTGGGCTGGCTGAAAATGAGTAAAACCAAGTGTTGGCTGTGACTTATGCTCAGAAGCAAACTTACCGAGCTTATCAAGTACAACAACCAATTTTTTACGGACTAATTTCAAACCTTCACGCAGTTGAATAATATCAGTATTATCACCTACATAAGCACTTGTTGCACCTAAATGAATAATACCTGCTGCTTTTGGAGCTACCTGACCATAAGCATAGACATGGCTCATAACATCATGGCGAACTTCCTTTTCACGCTTTCTTGCGACTTCATAATCAATATTATCACGATTAGCCTCAAGCTCATCAATCTGCTCCTGTGTAATAGGCAGACCAAGAGCCATTTCAGCCTTTGCAAGGGAAATCCATAAACGACGCCATGTAGAAAACTTCATATCTGGAGAGAATACATAAAGCATCTCTGGTGAGGCGTAACGTGCAGAAAATGGGCTTTCATAAATATTGTTCATTTTTGTTCGTTCCTTTCCTATTCTGTGCAGAATATACACAGAGAATGAATCGGTATTTTGGCTTTTTTCTTTTTTGGTTAAAAAATCAAAAAATAGTTATCAGTTTTTGCTATTTGCCTAAAAAAGCACAGTAAAAAGCAAAAGAACGGACAGAATTGTCCGTTCTTAGTTTACCACTTATATAGCAAATTTTCAAGAAAAACCGTATTTTTAGGCGTTTTTTATAAACTGCTCCAAACGGTCGAGTCCCTTGTTTATATCGGACATAGATGTTGCATAACTCCAACGCACAAAACCTGGAGCCGCAAATGATTCACAAGGCACAGTTGCAACTTTACCCTTTTCTAAGAACAGTCTGGCAAAATCGCTGTCACTGTTTATAACTTCACCATACATCGTCTTACCAATAAACTTTTTCATATTCATCATCACATAAAATGCACCTTGAGGTTTAATGCAAGAAATACCCTCAATTTTATTCATACGTTCTACAAGGTGGTCCCGACGAGCCTGGAATGCCTTACGCATTTCCTCAATATCTTCCTGTGGGCCGTTTAAGGCCTCAATAGCTGCAATCTGTGAAATAGTAGATGGTGCAGAAGTTGAATGGCTTAGATAATTGCTCATAGCCTTTGCGATGAATGGCTCTGCACAAGCATAACCAATTCTCCAGCCAGTCATTGCATATGACTTGGAAACACCATTTATAACAATGCATCTACGCTTAATTTCCTCGTTTAGTGCTGCAATAGATGTGTATTCTATTCCATCATAAACAAGGTTTGCGTAGATATCATCAGCTATAACATAGATGTTATGACGCACACAAACCTCAGCTATCGCCTCAAGCTCATCACGGGAATAAACCATACCAGTAGGGTTAGATGGTGAGTTAAGCATAAACACCTTGGTTTTATCTGTAATCGCTCTTTCAAGCTGCTCTGCTGTGATTTTAAACTGACGTTCTTCATCTGCTGCAATTATAACTGGAACTGCGCTTGCCTGCTTTACCATTTCACTATAAGACAGCCAATATGGAGCAGCAATCACAACCTCATCACCTGGGTCACAAAGCACCATTAGCGCAATATAAATTGCATGTTTTGCACCAGATGCAACCACAACCGATTGTGGCTCATATTTCAAACCAAAATCCTGCTCTAAACGGTAACAAGCAGCCTTTCTAAGCTCCATCATACCTGCAGCAGGTGTATATTTTGTTTTATTTCCTTCGATAGCAGAAATACCTGCTTGCTTTATATGCTCAGGTGTAGGGAAATCCGGCTCACCTGCGCCGAAACCTACAACGTCCTCTCCAGCTGCTTTCATTTCTTTGAACATACTGTCAATAACAATTGTTGTTGATGCCTGCACCTGCGCTGCGACCTTTGAAATTGGTTTTAATTCTTTTGGCACAATAAACGACCCCCTCATATATTACAAATTGATTATACAATGATTACATATATTTTGCAAGTATCAACGTCAAAAATTGCAAAAATGAGCTTATACAATTTATATTTTTATATTGTTCAGTGAATCAAGTTTTATCATCTGAAAAGATTAAAAGTGCTTTTCCAGACAGAATTTCAATAGAAATAGTGTCACAAATGGCCTCATTTGAAACAGAAATTATTTTTTTTCGTGTAAGTATTGCATTTTTAAGCGGATATTTTACACCCCTCATAGTTACACCTTTTAATGTTTGGTCGAGTGGAATAAGTGAGATGTATTTTTTTAGTCCTTGCCTTGCAAACTGCATCTGTCCACCGTTGTGAATCATAACAATATTCTGTTCATCTACAACAAACAGCCGTCCACCAAGTTCATCTATCTGTTCGCATAACAGTAAATTGGAAAGCATATGGTCAATGCGTCCACCAGTTGCACAAACCAGAATTATTTCTTTGCACCCTCGTTCTATTGCAAGCTTGGCTGCATGCTGTGTATCAGTGTCATCTTTTTCAGGTGTAAGTTTTATGAGTTCACCGCACTCAATTTCTTTATCACTTGAATCAAAATCTGCAACTATAACATCAGGTTTTACATTTAGATTTTGCGCATATTTTGTTCCACCATCTGCACATATAATCACTATATCGGGGTATTTTTCTATAATTTTTTTAACATGGTCTAAATTTTCACATGGTGCAGCTGAAATTATTAACGCCCTACGTCCTTGCCAAGCTCCCATTTTTTCAAATCCTTTACACTTTTGTATAACTTTTTATAACTTTCATGTCTTATTGATGAAATTTCACCATTTTCAACAGCCTGCAAAATAGCACAGCCTTTCTCCTTAATATGAGCGCAACTTGTAAATTTACACTTACCTATATATGGTTCAAACTCTCTGAAAGCATACTGTAAATCCTCACTTAAAACGAGATCCATTTGTTCTGTATCGAAAGAAGAAAACCCCGGTGTATCAGCAATGTAACCGCCTTCAAATGGTACAAGCTCAATATGCCTTGTTGTATGCTTACCCCTGCCAATTTTGTTTGAGATGCTGCCAACTTGTGCTGAAAAATCTGGTATAAGCCTATTTAGCAAACTTGATTTACCAACACCAGAATTACCTGCAAACGCTGAAATTTTACCATTTAGCTTGTCCTTTAAAGCACTAACTCCATCACCTGTGCTTGCACTAACACAAAGAATATCAATTCCAGCTTGCTTGTAAATTTCAAACAGCTCTTTTCCGTTGTTTATATCAATTTTATTTATAACCACCATTGGAGAAATATTTTTGTTTTCTGCAATAGCTATAACTTTATCTATAAGAAACGGGTCTGTTACAGGTGGAGCAGCGCTTACAACAGCAATAAGTAAATCAATATTAGCCAGTGCAGGACGAATAAGCTGATTTTTTCTTTGCTTTATTTCAAGAAGATAACCAGTTCCATCTTGCTGCACTCCAACAGTTACTTTGTCGCCAATGATAGGCTTTCCAACAGTTTTTCTAAATTTTCCACGAGCTTTACACTCCATAACGCCATCGGCGGTATCTACATAGTAGAAACCGCCGATGCCCTTTATTATTGTTCCAGTAATATCCAAAACAATTCTCCCTTTTAATTAAATGTGTATGTGTTTGATGTCTTGTTGCCATCTATATAAATATCCAGCATTTGTTCGCCAATGGGGCCTGTTACATCTATTGTCTGTGTGCCGCCTGATGGTGAAAATGTCTTTTCTGCAAGTTTTTGAGTTCCCAAATAGATTACAACATGGCAAGATTCTGAATCGGGTAAAGCGACAGACACTTTAGCTGTACCTGTTTGAGATGTTGCAGGCGTATCATCTGTGTTTTCGCCGCTTTCATTGTTATCATTTGGCTCCTGAGGTTGTTCCTCTTGTTTTTTACCAGTGCTTATATACAAATCAATTGCTGTTCCCTTTTCAACTTCCGTATTTTCAGCAACAGACTGCCTAAACACCTCACCAACTGGGCTGTCGCTTTCTTCATTTTTCGTTTGGCCAACAGTTAGACCGTAAGAGCTTAAAAGAGATTTAGCGCTATCCAGCGTCATTCCTGTAACATTTGGAACCTTTACAGTTTCAATTTTCTTTCCAGTGCTGACATATATAGTGATTTCATCGTCGGCTGTCACAACTGTACCCTTTGATGGGGTTGTGCGGATAACATATCCCTCTTCAACAGTATCACTTGATTCCTCCACAATTTCATATGCACCTTCAAGTCCATTCTGTTCTAAAAGACGTTCGACTTGCTCAAGCTCCATATCTGAGAAATCAATTAACTTATAGCCTTCCTCTTGTTGTTTTTCTTCGTCCTTCGGACCACAAACTGTTAACGTGATTCTAGTTCCCTTTTGTACCTTTTCATTTTCAGAGGGGCTTTGTCTAATAACTTCACCTTCTTCATATTGAGAGTCATATTCACGCATAGACGACTCGACAATTTGAAAATCAGCATAATCTGTGTTTTGCTTTGATAGAATCGTATCAATATCTTGACCTATAAAACTTGGAACGGTTACAATATCATTACCACTTCCACCCATTAGTATTATGCCACCCGCAACAAGGGCAATTACCGCAATTACTGCAACTACAACACCTGCAAACATCATAGAAGAGTTTTTCTTACTTTTCTCTTTTCTGTATCTGTTAGAACTTTGATTGTTATTTTGACGCCTTGGAGCATATTCCTGCTGCCTTGCTGGCTGCTGCGGTCTTTGCATCTGCTCCCTCCTTTGCTGCTGTTGTTGATATGCCTGCTGTTGTGGTGGTCGCTGCTGAGACGGCTGTTGATTATAAACACTATTAGGGCTGATTGTACGAGTTTGATCAAAAAGTGCGGAATCTCCTCTGCTATCATGTGCAGCATATCCAAATACTGTATGTGGATTTTGCTTTATACGCTCTAAATCCTGATAAAGCTCTTGGGCTGAAGCATATCTTCTTGTAACATTTGGACACATAGCATGCATTACAATATCGTCCATACCACGAGGAACACCGGGCATAACCTGACTTGGCATAGCTGGAACTGCATTTATATGCTGCATAACAATAGCCACTGCGCTGTCACCTTCAAATGGCAATTTACCCGTCAGCATTTCATACATTACAACTCCAAGAGAATAAAGGTCAGCTCTTGCATCAATAGAGGAACCTTTTGCCTGCTCTGGTGCTATATAATGCACAGAACCAATAGCTTCTTGTACAACTCTTGTTTCTTGATTGCTTTCAAGCCTTGCAATGCCGAAGTCTGTTACCTTAACGGTTCCATCACGAAGCAGCATAATATTATGTGGTTTAATATCCTGATGAATAATACCTCTGCTATGTGCATGGCTTAAACCTTTTGCAATCTGCTGAGCAAAAAACACTGTTTCCTGCCATGAAAGATGGCCTTTTTTCTGTAAGTATTCCTTTAGGGATATACCGTCTATAAGCTCCATAACAATATAGTCTTGAGTATCTGTTCGAGCAACATCATAAACAGCAACAATATTATTATGTGATAGCTTTGCAACCGCTTGTGATTCGTTATAAAACCTGCGACGAAATTCTTCGTCTTGAAGAAATTCCTCCTTTAACATCTTAATCGCTACATATCGATTAAGCACTCTACATCTTGCTTTATACACGATTGCCATGCCACCGACGCCGAGTATATCTAAAATTTCATATCGACCGCCAAGCAAGGTTCCAATGTATTTATCCATATAGTCTAATCTCCTAATTGTTCTGCGAGGTCGCCACAGCTATAAAGTGCCACGGTAATATTATCAAGACCTCCATTATCACAGGCACGCATAATAAGCGTATTGACCGCCTGCTCTAGTGACTGTGCCTCACGAATTATACTTGCGATTTCATCATCTTCAACCATTCCAGTGAGTCCATCTGAGCATAAAAGTAAAACATCATCTTTTTCCAGTATGCAGTGGAATAAATCACTATCTACAAATGTATCAACACCAATTGCACGTGTTATTAAATTACGATGTGGGTGATTTCTAGCCTGTTCGGGCGTGAGCTTACCCTTACGCACCATTTCCTGGACAAAAGAATGGTCCTCTGTAAGCTGCTCAATGCTATCTTTGGTAATTCTATAGGCACGGCTGTCGCCAATATTTATTAGAGTGATTTTTTGACCCTGTGCAATGGCGCCTACAAGTGTTGTGCCCATGCCACGACATTCAGGCTGTTTAACTGATATCTCATAAACTGCCTGGTTAGCATTTTGAGCACTTATACGAAGCATATCTTCGGTTGCAGTGTCGTCCATATCAGGTTCAAATTGGTCTTGCACTCTGCTAGAAAAGACTTCAAGTGCAACGTGACTTGCAACATTGCCAGCATTTGCACCACCCATACCATCACATACAACAAGCAGCACTGTTTGCTGGTCATCGAATATTTCTATTACATAGCCATCTTGATTATTTGACCTTATCATACCCTGATGAGTATCTCCATATGTTGTCACTTAGAATCACCTTCTTCTATAGTTCTGCGGCGAAGCTGTCCGCAAGCCGCATCTATATCCGGCCCCAGCCTACGGCGAACTGTAGCTGTTATGCCATTTTGTGTTAGAATCTGCTGGAATTTGCGCACAGCCTCCTTTGTTGATGGCTGTACTTCACTTTCTTTAACAGGATTAAGCGGAATTAAATTTACATGACATGGTCTGCCATGAAGGAGTTTTGCTAGCTGCTTTGCCTGCCAAGGACGGTCACTTATATTTTTTGACATTGCATACTCATAAGAAATTCTGCGTCCTGTTGTGTCAAAATAATGCTGACAAGCCTTAATTAGCCGCTCCACTGGAAAACTACGTGTCACTGGCATTATTTTCTGTCTGCTTTCGTTATCTGGAGCATGCAGTGAAATTGATAAAGTTATCTGTAATTTTTCCTGTGCCAACTCCTCTATTTTATCAGCTAAACCGCTAGTTGACAAGGATATATGACGCTGACCTATACAAATACCGTCACAGCTAGAAACTAAATGCAGAAATTTCAGCACATTGTTATAATTATCAAGCGGTTCACCAGTACCCATTAGTACAATATTACTTATCTTTAAACCGGAATCTTTTTGAGCAAACAAAACCTGATCTAAAATTTCACCCGCTGATAGATTTCGTTTTAAGCCAAACAGACCAGATGCACAAAACTTACAGCCCATACGACAACCAACCTGAGTTGACACACAAATTGTGTTACCATGCTCATAACGCATAAGCACACTTTCTACACAGTCGCCATCTTGCATACGCCATAAATATTTAATTGTGCCATCTAATTTTGAAATTTGTTTACGCTCAATATGCGGAACTGTGAGTATAAATTTTTCTGAAAGCCTTTGGCGTAAATCCTTTGATTGGTCGCTCATTTCATCAAATGAGCTTACTGGCAAATGCAGCCATTTAAAAATCTGCTTAGCGCGAAAAGGTTTTTCTCCCATTTCATTCAAGGCCTGTTTTAGCTCATCTATATTAAGTGTTTTTATTTCGGTTTTACTTACCTGTTCGGTCATGATTTTCTCCTTAATTTTGCGATAAAAAACCCATCTGTCATATGTATGTGCGGTAAAAGTGTTATCATTCCATCTGTTTTACCGCATATAGGGTGGTCAAATGCCTCTAATTCAAAATTACGATTTTCACTTAAAAAAGCATTAACAACATCTTGATTTTCTCTTTGCAAAATAGTGCAAGTAGAATATATTATTGTTCCACCTACCTTTACATAATTTGCACAATTTCTTAAAATATTAACCTGAATCTTAGGTAATTGGGATAGTTCTTCATCTGTTTTAAAGCGAATTTCCGGTTTTTTACGAATGATTCCAAGACCTGAGCATGGAACATCACAAAGCACCGCATCAGCCCATTTCTCAAATTGAGGCTGATAGACTCCTGAATCTGCAAGACGTGTAGTTATACATGAAAAACCTAAACGCTTTGCACCCTCTTTTATTTTTTCCAGCTTATGCTCATAAATATCGCAGCTTATAAGCTCACCTTTATTTTGCATATTTTCTGCAATATAAAATGTTTTTCCTCCTGGTGCTGCACAGCAATCAATAATTTTCATATCTGGCTTTGGCTCTAAAATCTCAACTGCTGCTGCACTTGCAGCATCTTGAATAGTTATTGTGCCGTCTAAAAACAGCCTATTTTTAGAAATATCGCCTCCACTGCAAAGCAAAATATTATTCATTGTAGGGTGATATTCCACAGCAAAACCATCGCTTATAAGTGAGTTATAAACATCATCTTGAATATCCTTTAAACGGTTTATACGCACAGAAATTGGTGCGATTTCATTATTTGCCTGTGCAATTTTCTGACATTCTTTTTGACCATATTGACTGCTGAGTTTTCGCATAAGCCACTCTGGATGAGTGTACTTTAGTGAATAGTAGCTTTCCTTATCTGGACAATCTGGGTGAGGAAGTTTATTATTTTCAGCATCTCTTGCAATAGAGCGAAGTACACCGTTTACAAACCCTGCCACTCTTTCATCAGACTTACAATATTTGCGAACGAGCTTTATAGTTTCGCTTGTTGCAGCATGAGATGGTATTCTATCAAGCATTGTAAGCTGGTAAACGCCCATTCTCATAAGCTCCAAAACTCTTGGTGCAATTTTTGCAAGTCTAATTTTGGAATATTTTCTAATATAAAAATCACACATTGAGCGGTTTTGTAATGTGCCATATGCAAGCCTTGCAGCAAGTGCTGCATCACGACTTGATAGCTGTGCAAGCTGCAAGTAATGATGCAATGCACCCTCAGACCATGCTCCATTTTCTAACATATCAAAAAGTGTAAATGCGGCAACCTCTCTTGCATTTGTAGGTTTAGTCATCTCTATTGCCTCGACCTCCTAATAATAAAATCAGTCTTAAAAGCTGTGCAAGAGAAACTGCCAAAGCTGCAACATAGGTCATAGCCGCTGCCCAAAGTGTCTTTTTCGCCATTTTGTATTCATCTTCATAGAGCAAACCGCCATTTTCTATTGCAGCTAACGCTCTGCGAGATGCATCAAGCTCCACAGGCAAAGTAATTAACTGAAACAGTGTAGCAAAAGCAAAGAATATAATGCCGAGCATTACAAGTCCACCAAAACTAAAGACAAGCCCAATTAAAATAAGTGGCATAGCAAGGCTTGAACCTATGTTGGTAATCGGAATAATAGCAGCTCTTAATTTAATTGGTGCATAATTTCTTGCATATTGCACAGCATGCCCTGCCTCATGTGCTGCAACACCAATTGACGCAACCGAAGTTGAGCCATAAACACTATCAGAAAGGCGAATAACATTGGTTCTTGGGTCATAATGGTCGGTTAAATGCCCTGAAACACGCTCAACCCTAACATTATATACACCAGCTGCGCGAAGTACACTCTCTGCGGCTTGTGCACCAGTCAAATTTCTTCTGCTGCGCACAGCAGAATATTTTTTAAATGTGGAGTTCACTTTAAATTGTGCCCACATTGCAAAGAAAATACAAGGCAATACTAAAACGATATAATAATAATCAAATCCGTATAAATACGGCATAAAAGCACCTACTTTCTATAAATAATAAGTTTATTATTCCCCCAAGATGCTTCCCACTTCTATTTTGTGTCCACGAAGATAATCTTTTGCATTCATACGTTTTCCACCAACCGCTTGAATTTCAATTAAAAGCATTGAACCCTCACCGCAAGCGACCAAAAGACCGTTTTTAGCATCAGCTTGCAAAACCTCACCCGCTTTTCCGGTATCTCTTTGAGGAATTCCAGAATAAACCTTTAATCTCTCACCATTTAGCGTGGTCAGTGCTATTGGCCAAGGATTAAGTCCGCGAATTAAACAGTCAATTTCTTTATTAGATTTTGACCAATCTATCTGTGCCATTTGCTTATCAAGCATATGAGCATAGTTGGCAAGGCTTTCATCCTGGACTTCTGGAGTAATGTTGTCAATTTGCTCTATTGTATTGTGCAGAAGTTCTGCACCGATCAAAGCTAATCTGTCAAACAGTTCTCCTGCGGTTTCTGTTTCACCAATTTCTGTTTCATATTTTAGCAGCATATCACCAGTATCAAGACCTTCTGCCATTTTCATTGTAGTGACGCCTGCTGTTTTATCTCCTGCAATTATTGACCACTGAATAGGTGCAGCGCCGCGCCATCTTGGCAATAAAGAACCATGCACATTTATACAGCCGTATTTTGGAAAATCAAGCACATATTTCGGCAAAATTTTACCATAAGCTACAACAACAATAATTTCAGGTCGTTTTTCCTCTAAAAGTGGTTTTATAGCATCATTTTTAAGGCTTTCCGGTTGATATACCTCAATATTATTCTCAAGAGCAAGCTCTTTAACCGGTGGTGGTGTCAGCTTCATTTTTCTACCCTGTGGTTTATCTGGCTGAGTTAAAACACCAACGATTTCATGACCATCTTTAATGAGTCTTTCAAGACATGGAACAGCAAAATCTGGTGTTCCCATAAATAAAATTCTCATTCTTCCTCCAGTTGTTCAATGTCTACATATTCTGTTACTTTTTCTGTAAATAGATGTCCGTCAAGATGCTCGGTTTCGTGGCAAAAGCATTGTGCAACAATTTCTTCACCCTCACGCTCGAACCAATTACCATACCTATCTTGAGCTTTGACTTTTGCCCAAGTAGGACGCATTACATAGCCATATTTTCCCGGAACCGATAAACAGCCTTCAATAGTCTTTTCAAGCTCATTTATCTCAATAACTTCCGGATTTACAAGCTCGACAACCTCTTCAGGCTCTTTTTTAATATCAAGCAGCACAACCACTCTGCGGAGAACACCAATCTGTGGGGCTGCAAGACCTACACCGTTAGAGTTTAGCAGTGTATCCCTCATATCATCGAGCAAAACGTGTAAACGTTCGTCAAACTCTGTAACAGTGCGACATTTTTTATTTAACATTTCGTCGCCCTTAGTTAGTATGTTACGAATTGCCATTTTTAATGACTCCTTTTTATATAGAATCCGGATTTAGCTCAATATGTAAGCTAACACCTTTATTTAATTTATCCTGTGAAAATTCACGTAAAACGCCATTTATAAGCTGCTTTCTTCGCTTGCTTTCCGGACACCTCATAGTTAAATGATAACGATATCTACCTGCAATGCGGACAACTGACGCCGCAGCCGGTCCCAGAACCGGATATGAAAAATCGGAAAATTGACCATTCATAAGTCCATTTAAACGGCTTTTAAGTCTGATCAGCGAATCAATAACCATGCGTTCATTTTCACCGCTTGCACAAAGAAATAGAATCTGTGCGATTGGTGGGCATTGTAATGCCTTTCGTTTTTCTATTTCTTGCCTATAAAAAGTTATATAATCTTGTCTGGCAGCATTTAGAAGCACTGGGTGATTTGGTGAAAATGTTTGAATAACAGCTCTACCATGATTATTTCTTCTTCCAGCTCTTCCTACAACTTGAGTTATAAGTGAAAATGTTCGTTCTTCAGCTCTAAAGTCTTGTGCATAAAGCGATTGATCAGACTCAAGTACTCCAACAAGTGTTACATTTTCAAAATCAAGCCCTTTTGTGACCATCTGCGTGCCTATTAAAATATCAGCCTCACCCTTTGAAAAGCTATCCAGCAGCATTTCATGTGAATTTTTTCCAGATGTTGTATCTGCATCCATTCTAATAATCTTAGCATTTTGGAAAATCTCAGATAATTCTTTTTCTACATGCTGAGTACCAGCGGTTTCAAAAAATAGATGATTACTTCCACACTCTTGGCAATTGTGCTTAATTTTAATAGATGCACCACAATAATGGCACATTGCACGACCATTAACAGCATGATATGTCATAGTTGTTGAACATGATGGACATTCTGGCACCCAACCACACATTGCACAACCTACAACCCTGCTGCTTCCTCTTCTATTTAAAAACAGAATTGTTTGCTCTTTATTTTCCAGGTTCTGCTGAATATGCTCTCTTAAAATTGGCCCTATTGAGCCTGTCATTCCTTGTCTTGACAGTCCTCGCATATCAGCAATAATAACATCTGGAAGAGAGCTATTTCCGTATCGCTCATTAAGCTCAAATAATTTGTATATTCCTTGCTCTGCCTTATAATAGCTCTCAACTGATGGAGTAGCAGAGCCAAGAAGTAATAAAGCATTGCTTTGCATCGTGCGGTATATAGCAATATCTCTTGCATGATAGCGCGGTGACTGTTCAGACTGATATGCACTGTCCTGCTCCTCATCAATTATAATAAGACCAAGTGACTGAACTGGTGCAAAAACCGCTGAACGAGTGCCTATTACCACCCTGCTCATGCCCATTTTTATTTTTTTCCAACTATCATATCTTTCACCAACACCTAGAGCAGAATGTAAAACTGAAACTTCATTTCCAAATCTTGCAGTGAATATTTTAATAAATTGCGGTGTAAGACCAATTTCCGGCACAAGAACGATGGCTGACTGATTATTTTCAAGAACATTTTCTATTAAATGCATATATATTTGTGTTTTTCCGCTGCCAGTTACGCCATAAAGCAAAGCAGTTTCACTTTTTTCATGTTCATATAGAGCTTTTATTCCATTATAAACACTTTTTTGAATATCTGACAATGGATTTTGTGGTAAAATCTCTATATCTTCGTAATTTGGAGTTCTAAACTGTTCTTGCTCAGTACATTCAAGAATACCTTTTTGCACCATATTTCGCAAAATAGCATCAGAAACACCAGTCATATATTTAAGTTCCTGTTTACTCATCTGCTGACCATCAGAAAGACAAGAAATAACATCAAGTCTAACAGTTGTGCGTTTATTTCTGCTTTCTTTATCAATAGCTTCAGAAACATCGCACAAAAGCCTATACATTTTTGTTGTTTTGTCTGATACTTTTTGTGTTATTTTACTGTCATAACGCAAAATTCCCTGTTTACACAGGGCATCTAATTTTATTAGTATACTTTGGTTGCCCTTCATAGTTCTAATCTGTTCAAGAGTTAAACTTTTATTGTTTTCAAAGCATGAAAGAATACTAGCATATTCGGTTTTAATCATTGCAGCGACAGTCTTTTCATCTGCAATAAGTGTATATGTGTCATTTCTTCGAAACCACAAGCCAACTGGCAGCATTGCGTGTATACAGTCATAAAAGGTTGCCGCGAGCCTTTCACGAATCCAGATAGCAAGTTTTATTTGGTCTGCATCAAGCACAGGAGTAATATCTAACACATCATCAATAGGCTTTAATTTTTGAAATTCGCTTTTTTCACGAAATGCAAGAATAATTCCTTCTATGTGTTTATTACCTCTGCCAAACGGCACCAGTACACGACAGCCTATTTGGGCTTTATGTACCAGTGCCGATGGCAAAGCATAATCGTAAAGTTTATCAATAGCAAATGTTGACGCTTCTATTGCGACAGCACAAATTTTTTGAGACATTTTATCAGTCCTTTTTCTTATCAAGCTGCAAAAGTCTATCCAGCACAATACCCGCTAAATCATCCTTTTGCATAAGCTGTAAAGGTTCATGTGTGCCATCACGATAAAGGAGAGTTACAACATTGGTATCATGTGCAAAACCTGCACCCTCAGTTTTAAGGTTATTTGCCACAAGCATATCACAGTTTTTCTTTTCCAGCTTACTTCTTGAATTATTAAGTAAATCCTCCGTTTCCATAGAAAAGCCACAAACTAGTTGATGTTTTTGCCTTTTAGTTCCTATTTCAGCCAAAATATCTGGATTTCGCACAAGTTCAACTGACATATCATTATCTTTTTTCTTTAGCTTTTCACCTGCAACATTTGCTGGGCGATAATCACCAACAGCAGCCGATTTAATAACCCAATCTATATTATCAAGTCTTGAAATAACTGCATCGTGCATATCTAAAGCAGATATCACAGGAACAACCTCCACACCATAAGGAGCATCAAGAGATACTGGACCAGATACTAAAATAACTTTTGCACCACGCATTTGAGCGTTTTGTGCAATAGCATAGCCCATCTTGCCGGTTGAATGGTTAGAGATGAAACGAACTGGGTCAATGGATTCTCTAGTAGGACCTGCGGTTACAAGAATAGTTTTTCCCTTTAAATCTTGTTTCATAGCTGCTGCACAGATTTCATGCACTATCTGTTCTGGTTCTGCGAGTTTACCCTTTCCGCTGTCACCACAAGCTAGCCTGCCACTTGCAGGCTGAACAAACCTAACACCACGCTTTTCAAGTATACTAATATTTTCCTGAACTACTGGATTTTCGTACATACCAGTGTTCATTGCTGGAGCAATAACCATAGGTACTTTTGTCGCCATAAGGGTTGTTGTAACCATATCATCAGCAATTCCATGGGCTGCCTTACCAATAACATTTGCGGTTGCAGGTGCAATAGCAAACACATCTGCACGTTTTGCGAGAGAAATATGTTCAACCTCCCATGTAAAATCACGAGAAAACATATCAACTACCACACGGTTTCCTGACATGACCTCAAGTGTAAGCGGAGTTATAAATTCGGTTGCCGATTTTGTCATAATAACAAAAACATCTGCCCCTTTTTTACGCAGTCTTGAAATAATATCAGCCGCTTTATATGCAGCTATGCCACCTGTAACGCATAACACAACTGATTTTCCCGAAAGTCCGGTCATTGCCCATCAACCTCATCAGTGTTTTCATTATCTAAATCCATTTCTTCATCGAGGTCGATTTCTTCTACATCTTCGTCCTCGTCATCAAAATCCAGAGTACCCATTTCACGAATCATTGGAATTTCTGGTGTTTCGGTTTTGGGACCTGGCTTATAAATAATGGTGCCAGCAGCAATTTCATCAAGAGCAAGTTTTACAGCCTTATCAGCAAGTGGTTCACCAGTCTGTTCTGCTTCTTGTGCAATATCTCTTGCTCTTTGTGCTGCAAGATTTACAAGAAGATAACGGTTACCTACCTTTTTCATAAGGTCATTCATAGATGGTCTTAACATAATTTTTTACCTCTTTACTGTATATAGATTATTTATTAGCTTAATTTTTTTGAACTCTGCATCGTTCCGCTCTAAAAACTGCAAGCAAATCAGCAATCGCACAGTCCAAATCATCGTTTACAATAATATAGTCGAACTTATCAGCTTGTTTAAGTTCTTCTTTTGCAGTTTCCATGCGAGCTGCAATTTTATCTGTCTGCTCTGTTCCTCTGCCAACAAGACGTCGTTCAAGTTCTTGCATAGATGGTGGAGCTACAAAAATCATAACTGCATCTGGACGTTTTTCATGAATTTGCATTGCACCCTGAACCTCAATTTCAAGCACAACATCGTTGCCCTGCTCTATTTGTTCATTTACTGGCTGCTCAAGTGTGCCATAATAATTTCCTACATATTGTGCATATTCTAAAAACTCGCTATTTTTTATTTTATCTTCAAATGTTTGCTTGTCCAAGAAATAATAATGTTCACCATGTGTCTCACCTTCTCTTGGTGTTCTCGTTGTTGCAGACACAGACAAAAACAGTTTTGCATCTTGTTGAAGAACTCTACCTAAAATCGTACCTTTTCCTGTACCAGATGGTCCTGTGAATACATATAACTTCCCCTTTTTACTCATTCCTGTCCTCACCTTCTGACACATTATCTGTACGCCCTGCAATGGTTTCCGGCTGAATTGCAGACAAAATAACATGGTCACTGTCTGTAATTAGTACAGCTCTAGTTCGTCTGCCATAACTTGCGTCAATAAGTGCACCTCTATCTCGTGCCTCCTGAATTATACGCTTTATTGGAGCAGATTCCGGACTTACAATGGCGATAAGCCTATTTGCAGACACCATATTACCAAACCCGATATTGATGAGTTTCATCATATCCCTCCACTATTTTTATTCAATATTTTGAATTTGTTCACGGATTTTTTCAATCTCAGCTTTTAAGGCTATAACATAGTTTGCAAGAATGCTGTCATTTGCCTTAGAACCGATAGTGTTAGCTTCTCTGTTCATCTCTTGAACTAGAAAATCAAGTTTTCTTCCGACTGGGTTATTATCACTCAACATACAATCAAGCTGATTTAAATGACTTCTAAGGCGTACAGTTTCCTCATCAACTGCTGTTTTATCTGCAAAAATAGCAGCCTCCGTTAAAATTCTCTGGGGGTCGACTGTAACATCTTCCAAAATTTCATTCATACGCTTTTCGAGCTTTTCACGGTAAGCATCTACACGTTCTGGAGAGCGGATTTCTACTTTTTCAACGATTTCCTCTATAGTATGCATGCGATTTCTAATATCTTCAGCTAGTTTCTCACCTTCCACTTCCCGCATTTTATCAAACTGATTAACAGCCTCACTAAAAACAGCACTAACGCTATTTGTCAAAGCCTCTGCATCAACTTCCACACGCTGGCTTACAAGGACATCAGGCATTTTGGCAATGCTCATAACGCTTATATCATCATGCAGATGCAGTGCATCTCTAAGCTCAACAAGCGCATCATAGTAACTTTGCGCAAGCTCATGATTTAGTGTAATAGTTGTTTCCTCAGCAGACAAATCAACAATGCTAATATAAATATCAACTTTACCTCTTGAAATTTTACTAGCAGCAAGCTTCTTAATAGCCTCCTCTAAAAATCCATAGCCACGAGGAGCTTTCACATTAACATCTAAATAACGGTGATTGACTGCACGAAGTTCCACGACAATTTCTCTGCCATCTGTCGTTTCCCTTGCTCTGCCATAACCGGTCATGCTTTTCATTTGTTAATCAATCCCTTTCACCCCTATTTTAACACATCTATCGTTTAAAAAAGATGATAAATAAGGCAATCATTTTGGAAAAAATAATATCGTAAATAATAAACGATACAAAAAATAAAAATACAAGTATAAAAACAGGCTGATTTGACAATTTACTACCAAGTACAATTAGCCCCATCTTTAGTATAATCCATAATGCTGCCAAAGCAACAGCAGCATAAAGCATTTTTAAAAGCCATTCAAGTGGCAAATTATGAAACTGCTCAATTGCATATTTAATGAGCGGATAAATGCCGAAAAATAAAATATATGCAACCGCATATCGTTTTGATGGAACTAAAATTAGAGAGAGCAGTGCGGCAGAAATATAGATTATAACTCCAGCTTTTACTTTTCTATGCGAAATCATAACAGCCGGTAAAACTCCTGCACAAATGCAGCCACCCCAACCTATTGCCGGCACAGCCGCAGCAATCCAAAGTAGCACAACAGAAAGTGCCGTTAAGAGTCCTTCATATGCAATCTGTGCCGAACTTCTCACTTAACACCCGCCTCCACAGCAACTATTACAACAGCAGTTCATACACATCATAGTTGTGCAGCAATCGCACATACTCATAGATGTCATTGGACGATAACCACCATAACCCGCACCCATATTGAGCATATTAAGTGCATTTCTATACTCTGGATTGTTAGGCTCCATATCGCATGCTTTCATATAATACATTCTAGCTTCGTCGTACCAACCTTTGCGATAGTAAATAGTGCCTTTCAAAAAATGCCATTCAGCAGTTTTTGAAGGCTCTCTATTTAAAAGTTCCTCTGCAAGCGCAATGTTGCCTTTATTTATAGCATCTCTAACCTGGGTATATATTCCTCCGTTAGTGCTGCCATAACTGCTATAGGAACCACTTTGCTGATAGCCACCCCCATATGAACCATAACCGCTTTGGTTATAAGTTTTTGATGATGAATCATTTCCAGCAGAACCAGATGCACCACCTGAACTGCGAGCATTCATAATCATATCATACGCTTCATTTATTTCCTTCATGCGGGTTTCCGCAAGGTCTGCAAGCGGGTTTCCCACATAATTATCCGGATGAAATTTTCTGGCAAGCTCACGATATGCACGCTTGACATCATCATCACTTGTTTGTGGGGTTACGCCAAGCACTTTATAAGGATCCATGCCTGTTTTGTCCTCCGTTCGATTGATAAGTTCCGTCTAGTACCTGCCGAGTTACAAGCGGCATACCAAGACAAATTATATTTTCCATCAGCTCATAGTCCCTTTTGACATCGAGCAGTTGAAATGCATTATAAATATCTACAAGAGAACGTTCAAGAGTTATTTCTAGCGGTTCTCTTACTTTTGATAAATCTGGTTCATCAAGCCCGAATCTAAGTGCAACCGGATTATATGAACCAGTTTTCAAATCATCTTTTAAATCTGCACAAGCATCTATAAGATATATCCATCTTCCAGTATGATAAAAAAGTTGTTTTAAAACTCTAGCTGTGTAATCTGAAAAATCATCTGAAACAACGCTTGTTGTAAGTCTTGCAAATGCATCTGCTGGAATATCGAGTGATGCAGTTTTAGATTTTTCAATTTGTGCTAGCTCATAAAGACACTGACGCATTACTTCGTCTTCTTTTGGATTTTTAGTCTGTGCTTTTTTATATGCATGTTTTGCCATAGTTTTCAATCCGTTAGCAGCTAAACGTTTAACACCATGCTCATCTAATATTGTATCTTGTATTTTATGGTAATTGAGCAAAACGCTTAAATCTGCTGCTCGCTCTATGCCTTTATCTTTATTACAGCTTGGTTTTTTTACAATAGGGCTTGCAACGCATCTTCGATATGTCACATCTGGCTCACTTTCCTCAAGGCTGTTTAACAGCAAGGCCATAAAGGTCATGTCATAGCTTAAAAACATTGTATTAAAATTTCCGTATTGCTCTCTTATTGCGTGACAAAGGCCACAATACACAGATTTAAAGCGGTCAAGCTCACGCACTTTAAGCTCCGGTTTTACCGGACGGATAAAACCAAACATTTAAGCTCATCACCCTTGCTTTACATTTTTATCTACCGTATTCACTACATTTTACAAGATTTTTTGAAAAAAAACAAGACTGCCTGCAAACAGCTTATACAGGCAGAATATATCTATAAATTATATTTTTATTATTAAAAATTTGATTTATAGAGCATTTTTTTATTTTTTATATAAATTATAAAACTTTTTAAACCATAAAATATGATATACAGTTTTTGCATTTTAAATACGTTTGCAATTTTTTAATCAAATGTTTAAAAAATTTTAACCTTTTTTTATAATAGTGAAAAAAGTCTTACCTTCTTTTTTAACCTTTTTATTATAAAAAACAGAAAAAATTATACCTATAACAATACCTACACAGCCAATAGCGGTTGCAATTCCTTCTTTCATTCCCGCAAGACTTGCAAGAATAACAAATATAAAAAACATAACAATCGGCATTGTATAAACGATTGCCGCCATTCTCAAAATTTGTTTATTTTCTCCTTCTATGGTTACAATATCGCCAACTTGTGCATTAGCTTTATTTATAGCAACTGCTTTTATGCGCTCTTGAGGTGCTCCACAGCCTCCACAGCTCGCACAGTCATGACCACAAGCACTTTGACGCTGAACCTCTATTTCTGCATGTGTATTATCTAAAATCTTCTTTACTAACGCTTTTTGAATCATGCTAAATCCCTCTCTTAACCCTCTATTGGGGCATATTGCTCTAAAATACGGCTTGCAGCACGTACACCGTCCACTGCCGCGGACATAATTCCGCCTGCATAACCTGCACCCTCACCAGTTGGGATAAGACCATGAGCAGTCAGACTATATAAATCTTCGCCACGCACAATGCGAACAGGTGAAGATGTACGAGTTTCTGGTGCTGTAAGCAATGCATCTTTGTCGTCGAATCCACGAATTTTACGACCAAATATTCTGATACCTATTTTGAGCTGTTCAGTCACAAAATCAGGCAAACAATCAGCAACTCTGCCATATTCTACACCTATTGGATATGTTGGCTTAACCTCTCCGCAGCTTTTGCTTCTCCGGTTTTCAAAAAAGTCTGCAACCTTTTGGCATGGTGCTTTATATCCTCCGGTTGTTAAAAATGCTGCTCGCTCGATTTTTCGCTGAAAATCTATCCCACTAAGCGGTGTTCCATCTGCAAAATCTGACGGGTCAACCGACACAGCAAGTGCAGAGTTTGCATTAATCCCGTTTCTTGCATGATAGCTCATACCATTTGTAACAACTGTATTTTGCTCGCTTTGAGCTGCTACCACATGACCTCCTGGACACATACAAAATGAATAACATGCTCTATTATTTTCTCTATGTGACAAATTATATTCAGCTGGTGGGAGTTTTAATTTATCTGCTGCATTGCCATAAAGTGCATGGTTAATCTTATTTTGCAAGTGCTCAATGCGAACACCCACAGAAAAAGGTTTTGGCTCAAGATAAATACCATCCTTGTTTAACATCTTAAATGTATCTCTTGCGCTATGACCGATTGCAAGCACGGCCTGCTGGCAAACAATCTCACCCTTTTCAGTTTGGATACTAACAAGTGAACCATTTTGTGTATTTATTCCTGTCAGTGATGTTCTAAACTTAACATCACCACCAAGGCGTATAATCTCCTCGCGCATAGCACGAACAACATTTTTTAAAACATCAGTGCCTATATGCGGTTTTGCTTGTGTACAAATTTCCTTTGGTGCTCCAAATCTTACAAGGATTTTTAAAACCTCATCACAGCGGCTGTCGTTTATTCTTGTTGTGAGTTTGCCATCTGAGTATGTGCCCGCTCCTCCCTCACCAAACTGAATATTGGAGTTAACATCTAATGAGCCACCATTATAGAAGTCGTCAACTCGTTTGTCGCGCTCATCAATTTTGTCACCGCGCTCAATGACAATAGGTGCATAACCATATTTTGCAAGAATATATGCAGCAAATAAACCTGCTGGTCCAAAGCCTATGACCACTGGTCTATTTTTCAGTTTTTCTTTGCCAATGACTGGTTTAAACTCATCAGCCTTACGAAAACGTATTTGTGGGTCGTTTAGTTGCTCTGCTAATCTTTGTTCGTTTTCTATTCCCTCAAGAACAACTGTATAAACCTGAGTAATTCTGCCCCGTCTGGCGTCAATAGAAACGCGATAAACAAAAGCCTCTTTAACTTTTGTATGCGAAATCTTACAGCGTTTGTAAGCCTCATCTATTGCTGCATATTGCGGCTCACCAAACGGCAAACGTATACCTGATACATAGATACTCAACTTCCTGTATTCTCCTCCTCTTTTGGCATAACCACTACCCCTAAAGTTGGGTTTTCAGTTAAGATTTTAACACCGCTTACATCACATGAAATTTGGCAAGGTACTTCATGTGTACCAACTTCCAGTGTTGACGAGTCAACCGTTACAGTTACATGTAAATTTTCCTGAGTTATATTTGCCATAATATTAGCTTTACCCTCTATTTCAACATCTAGTGAGGATTTTTCTAAATAAACTTGATTTTTATTTTCTGCTGTGTTTGTATCTGATAGCCTTACATCTGTAACTGTTAATGTACGAGTTATACCATCTTTCATAGTGAGCTTAACCCTTGCTTGTTTTGCTTCACCCTCCATAAGTTTCACACCATCAGGTAATTTTATTGTGAATGTATGTTCTTCACCGTCTGCACCTACATTAGATAAATCGATAGTGCCAAGGCTTATTGAGTTTATGTCAGAAAGGGCATCTTCCTTTCCATAAATCCTAACCTCAGTTGGTGCGATTGTTGCTGTAACCAAATCTTTGTTTAACGTTGGAGAAGATACCAGTGTAACATTAAGTGGTACAGTCTTAACTTGGTTTAGACCAACGGTTACATCAAGCGTTTCCTTTTCAGGCTTTACAAATTCTGAATCAACCAAAGCATCATCTTTAGTATAAAGAGCAACTCTGCAAGTCTGGGCTTTGTTTTTAGTGATATTCTCCAAATTTACTGTAAGAAGTGCATGGTCAACAGTGTTTACAACGCTTTCAGCCCCTGTAATATTTATGGCATCTTGACTTGGTGAAAGGTTATCAATAAGCTGATTTTCGCCAAGAGTATTCATTGTAGTGACCTCAACAGGTACCTCTTTTGTTATAATGTTTTCAACGGTTATTTGCAGTCTCCTAGGCTGAAATGATACAGATTCAATAGTTTTTTGCACAGAAATACCAGGCTGTATATAGTAAACCCCAGCCTCCTGAATATTTGATAAGTCTACCTGAGCCACAATATCAGATGCGGTAAGATTTGCCATATCTTTACTTGTGCCTGTTACTTTTAATGTTATTTTTGCTTGTTCAGTATTGACCATCATAAGTCCACGTTCTGCTAGTGCCTCTGTTCCTATTTCTTGCACTGTTTGGTTAGCGAATGTCTGAGTTTTGATTGGATTCTCAGATAAAAGCACAAACGACCATAGGAAAATTGCTATAATCAAAGATAATATTTTCAAAAAAACATTATGTTCTTTCAAGAAATTCATTTTTTATCCTTCCTACCTGCCAGAATATTGCTTTTTTTCTTCTTTTTATCGGTTGTTTCTGTTGTAAGCTCTGTTTCCAGAATCTTACGCAAGGTTTCGGAATCTAGCTGACGTTTTAGCATGCCGCCAATAGCGACCGAAATAGCACCTGTTTCCTCAGAAACAATAACTACAACAGCATCAGAAACTTCACTCATTCCAACAGCCGAGCGATGTCTTGTGCCAAGCTCTCTGCTTAAATTTAAATTTTTAGAAAGTGGCAATACACAGCCTGCTGAATGTATTCTTCCATCTCGCAAAACCATTGCACCATCATGCAGCGGGGATTTTGGATAGAATATATTTTTTATAAGTTCTTCTGATGGCTCTGCGTCGATACGTGTACCAGTTTTTGTAATTTCACCCAGTCTCTCCATTCTTTCAAAAACCATAAGTGCACCAGTCCTTGACCAGCTCATAGATTCACATGCAAGCACTGTTTGAGAAATTGCATAATCTATTTCCGTTTGACCATTTTCACGGCGAACAAGCAATCTTGTTACATGTCCCATGCCAATCTGCTCCAGTAAGCGTCGGAGTTCTGGCTGGAAAACAATCAAAAGAGCAATAACGCCATAATAGAAAGTTCTTTCTAGCACAAAACTTATAGTATTTAGATAAGCTCTTGAGGCAATAAGCTGTGCTGCCAGAAGAATTACAACACCCTTTAACAACCGCTCTGCACTTGTATTTTTTACAAAACGAATGAGATGATAAACTAAAAAAGCTACTATGGCAATATCTATTATATCTGTAACTGAGCCATTTTTAACAAGTAGCCAATAATTTTCCCAAAATTCCATTAAACACACCTATTTCATCATGTTCCATTGCTGTATACAACCTGCCGTAAATGAAAAAACGGCAGGCAATACAGCTTTATTTTTTCCGTAAAATTACGGTTAAATCATACTAAGAAAAGTTAATTTTGTTTTACATTAAAATAAAACTATTTTTATTTTATCACATAGTGGGCTTACTGTGAATAGATTTCACTTACTTTTCACATTTTATCAGATTATTCAACAAATCTACGCATTTGTAAAATAAATTCATTTACATCTCGGTTTGTATTATGAAAACCAAACGAAACACGGACAGTTCCAGTTTCAAGTGTACCTGCCGATTTGTGTGCAAGTGGTGCACAGTGCAAACCCGCTCTAACACAAATTCCATTATCAGCTAGAAATTCCGCTATTTTTTCACATGCGATATTTTTATGCCTAAATGATAAAACACCGCATTGATTTTTATCGTTTTTACTTCTGAAAACCTGTATATCTTCTAGTTTTTCAAGTTTATCTGCCGTTTTTTGCATTAGCAGTTGTTCATGTCTGCCAATTTTATCTGCACCAGTTGATAATATTGCTCTCATACCAGCACCAAGGCTTGCAATTCCAACAACATTAGGTGTTCCGCTTTCCAGTCTGTCTGGGAGTATTTCTGGTTGATTTAGCTCATTTGATAAACTGCCAGTTCCGCCTTGCATAATAGGTGAAAAAGATTCATCTGTACAAACAAGCAAAAGCCCTGTGCCGCTTATACCTAATAATCCTTTATGCCCTGCCATACAAGCTGCTTTGATTGATTTTAGTTTTGAAACGTCTATATTTCTATTTCCTGCTGACTGAGATGCATCTAAAATCATACCTGCATTTGCATCATAAAGCAATTTATCAATTTCTTCTATCGGTGCAATTTGACCAAAAACATTTGAAACATGGTTTATTATAAACAAATCACAGCCTTTATTAAGTGCTGCTTTGACACTTTCAAGCATGCTTTCAGTATTAAAGAGTTCGCTTTCTATTACAAAATAATCAATATTTCTTTCGTGAAGCGGTCTGACAACAGAATTATGCTCATAACCTGTTATTGCTACTTTTTTTGCCTTTGGCACAAGAGAATAAATTGCTTGATTTAGTGCATGAGTTGCATTTAGCGTGAATATAACCTGCTCAGGAGCTTGCAAACTAAATAACTTTTGTGCCATCTCTCTGCACTCGTATACGATTTCACCTGCGTATATAGCTGGTTTATGCCCACTTCGACCATATCCACCTGCATAAAGCATAGCCTGTTTTGCCGCACGTATCACACTTTTAGGTCTTTTTAATGATGTTGCTGCATTATCAAGATAAATCATTTTATGCCTCACTTTCTATTCGAATGGGCTTAAAATTTTTTTCCTGCATACGTCTTAGTGCGGTCTGCATATATTCATCACGGATTCTAACCCCCCATATACATGAGCCATCTTTTCCACGCCTAGGTGGTTTACATAACGAACCGCTTATTCCTGCTCCTTGCAACATTCTTAGGCAATTAAATGCCTCTGTCTGTGATTTACAAACTAAAATGGTCTTACCCATAAAAATCTCCTTTAAAAGTTATAATATTATATTTGTTTTATTCATATCTTTATCCTATTTTCAGCTTATGCAAATTTTTATAAGGTTGCACACGTTTTAACTTTATGATATGCTAAAAGTAAGTATTAAACTATAAATTTAGTGGGGTAATTTAAAATGGACTTTCAAACTTTAAATATTCGTCTTTCTTTTTTGTCTGTGTTGCGTAATTTGCTCGATACACCCATAATTTCAGCATATAAAGAGGTTTTAAATTCCCAAACAGCTGATATTTTTGCAAACTCATATGCTAAACTCTGCAATCTTCTATATAAATATGGCGATGCTTGCGAAATAATTTGCCGTGATATTATCTGCGATAAAAACGCATTAACTGACTCACTAGACAATCCAAATGACATTGTAATGCAGTCTATTTCTCATGATTTGCAGTCCATTTCTGAACTTTTAAAGCTGAAAACAGAAGACTTTTCAAATTATATGAAAAATGCTTTTCCACATCTCAATACTTCTTTAGATTTTCTTCCTAAACTGCCAGAGTGCAAACCCTTTCCCTTTACTAAAAGCCAGGAGCTTTTAGAATATTACAAACAAAATGGATTCGGTTTTTTTGCAAAAGCATCTTCATTTACAGTTGATGAAAATAATAAAATTATACCTGTTTTGTGCCCAGACCCGATTAAATTATCCGACCTTAAAGGCTATGAAAGGCAACGTGGGCAAGTTATCTCTAATACACTTGCATTTCTTAACAAAAAACCTGCAAATAACATCTTGCTTTATGGCGATAAGGGTACAGGCAAATCATCAACCGTTAAAGCGATTGCACATGATTATGCAGATAAAGGGCTTAAAATCGTTGAGTTGTCACCCAGACAGATTCATGTATTTCCAAAATTGTGTGAACTTGCACTAGATAGTCCGTACCGTATTATTGTATTCATGGACGATTTAAGTTTTGACAGAGAAGACGATAATTTTTCCATTTTAAAGGCATTTATTGAAGGCGGTCTTACAGGCAAGCCAGAAAATGTGCTTCTCTATGCAACATCTAACAGACGCCATTTGATTCGTGAGAGCTTTTCCGACCGTCAAGGTGATGATATCCATGTTAGAGATACTCTTGAAACAATTACATCTCTTTCTGACCGTTTTGGTTTGGAAATCACATTTTCTGTACCAGATAAAGATGAATATTTGTATATTGTGGGCGAACTTGCACAAAGCTATAATTTAGATATATCTCAAGATAAACTAAACATGTTGGCAGAACGCTTTGCACTCAGAAGAAATGGACGCTCACCACGAACAGCTCAACAATTTATACGATATATGCTCACACAAGAAAATATATAAATTACACAAAATGCCAATAAATAAGTTATTTATTCAGTGCATTTTGCTTGCTATTTATTGTAAATCTATGCTATACTGTCTGTAAGTAATTAGCTTTTGTTCTCATCTTGAAAGGAGGCGAATATTTATGCCTGAATCCGAACTTGGATACACCGTTGTATGGATTGCAATTTTAATCGGAGGCATAGCAATAGAAGTTGCAACTCTTAATCTTGTATCCGTTTGGTTTGCTGTTGGTGCATTAGCTGCATTTATTGCTTTAACACTCGGTGCAGGCTTTGTAGTTCAGCTTATAGTATTTGCAGTTGTTTCTGCAATAATGCTTTGTTTAATCCGCCCTCTGACAACCGATATTTTAAAGCCAAAAGGTGCAAAAACAAATGCAGATAGAATAATTGGTGAACTTGCACTTGTAACTGAAACTATTTCAAACGCTCAATCTAAAGGACAAATAAAAATCTCTGGTCAAATTTGGTCAGCTAAAAGCAATGATGGTCAAATTATAAACGAAGGCAAAACTGTAAAAATTATAGCTATAAGAGGTGTTAAAGCGATTGTTGAACCGGTTTCTGAACCAATTTTTGAGGGAAAGGAAGATTGATTTATGGATTTCATAATCATTATTTTATGGGTTGTTTTATTTATACTGCTAGTTGGCTTTCTTGCATCTAATATTGTTATCGTTCCGCAAGCTAAAGCATATATTGTGGAGCGCCTTGGTACATACCAAGGCACTTGGGAGACTGGCCTGCATTTTAAAATCCCACTTTTTGAACGCATCGCAAGAAAAGTCACTCTAAAAGAACAGGTTGTTGATTTCCCGCCTCAACCGGTTATCACCAAAGATAATGTTACAATGCAAATTGATACCGTTGTATATTTTCAGATTACTGACCCTAAACTTTTCACCTATGCTATTGAAAATCCTATGGCAGCTATTGAAAATTTAACAGCAACTACACTTCGTAATATTATTGGTGATTTAGAGCTTGACCAAACACTAACAAGCCGTGATATTATCAATACAAAAATGCGCTCTTTGCTCGATGAAGCGACCGACGATTGGGGTATCAAAGTTAATCGTGTAGAGCTTAAAAACATCATTCCACCTGCTGCTATTAAAGAGTCCATGGAAAAGCAGATGCGTGCAGAACGTGAACGCCGTGAAGCTATTCTTGTCGCTGAAGGTAAAAAGCAATCTGCCATTCTGGTTGCTGAAGGTGAAAAAGAGTCTATGGTTCTTCGTGCAGAAGCCACTCGTTTATCAAAGATTAAAGAGGCTGAAGGTGAAGCTGAGGCTTTGCTTGCTGTCCAAAAAGCACTTGCTGACTCCATTAGAATGCTGAACGAGGCTGACCCTTCTAACGGAGTTCTGAAAATAAAAGCACTTGAAGCCTTCGCTGCCGCTGCCAATGGTCAGGCGACAAAGATTATTATTCCAAGCGAAATTCAAAGCCTTGCAGGTCTTGCAACATCGCTCAAGGAAACTATTGTTGACCCTGTAAATCTTAAGAAATAAACAAAAATTTATGGTCTGGATAAAACTCCAGACCATTTTTTATTCATCCAATCTTATTCATAACAACAAGATGAGGATATGCTATATCAACACCTTCATTTTCACAGCGTTCCTTAATTGACTTTAACAAGTCACTTCTCATTGGGAACGCTGTTGCGTTATCCTTTGCCCAAAGCTGAGCACGAATAATAACCGCAGAGTCTGCAAGCTCCTGTACTCTAACAACAACTGCAGGTGCACCATTTTTTATATCTTCTTCTGTACGGTTGTCATAATAAGTTGGGTGATTTACAATTTCGTCACGCATAATATGCATTGCATGGCTTATATCAGATTCATATGTAATTCCAATATCAAGCATTAAGCAAACCTTAGTTTCTGCATAGTTTGCATTTTCAATTATAGCACTATTCATAGCATCGTTTGGAATTATGACACGTTTGTTCTCTGATGTTCGTATAATGGTATGACGAAGGGTTATCTCCTCAACTGTACCCATAACATTATTAGATACAACATTGATAACATCACCAATTACAAATGGTTTAAATGCTAAAATCATTGCACCACTTACCATAGAACCCATTGCTTGTTGAGATGCTAAACCCACAACAACTGCAAGAACACCACCTGCTGCAAATAACTTGTTCATTCCAGATGCAATCCAAGGTATATTACTAACAATAATGGCAATCGCTGCAAAATAAATGCCAGCGAGTGCTAAATATCTTAAATATGCAAATGCAGTAGCAGCGGGATTTTTTTCAGCAAGCATTTTATCAACTGTTTTCTTAAAGGCATTGTTTATAATACGAACTAAAAACAGGGTTAAAATAACAACAATAGCAATAAAAACTATAGTTACAATAACTCCACCAATCCATGTTGATGTAAAATCGCTTATCTTATCCCAAATGCTTTTAGGAACTATATTTTCAAGTTCTAAATCATCTACTACGCCTAAATTAGTCGATAATCTATTTATGGCAAAGTTCATTCTATCATCTCCCTCTATTTTAAAATAGGGGGAAACAACTTTTGTTTCCCCCATAAATGTCAAAACTATATTATATTAGTATGCAATGCCCCAAACAATCATTTTCTTTGCAGGTTTTCCGCAAATTGGGCAAACGTCACCTAAGTTTTCTTGCTCGAGTGGCATACAGCGAGAAGGCATACCTGTTTCTTCCTTGACCTTCTCCTCACAAGCCAAATCTCCACACCACATAGACTTTACAAAACCAACATTCTTAGAGAGAATTTCCTTCATTTCTTCAAGAGAATGTGCAGTATAGGTATGCTCTTCACGGTTTTTCAGCGCCTTATTAAACAGAGCATTTTGAATTTCATCAAGCAGCTTCAAAGCAACAGTTGTTAAATCTTCAAACTTAACAAAGGTTTTCTCACGTGTATCACGGCGAACCAATACACACTGACCATTTTCAATATCACGAGGGCCAACTTCAAGGCGAAGTGGGAATCCTTTCATTTCATATTCTGCATACTTCCAACCTGGAGTATTATCAGATAGGTCAATTTTTGCACGAATGCCAGCGTTTTTCAGTGTTTCAAGCAGCTCCTGAGCCTTTTCGGTAACACCAGGCTTATGAGATGCAACAGGAATAACAACAAGCTGGAATGGAGCAATTCTTGGTGGTAAAACCAGACCTTCATTATCACCATGGGTCATAATGATAGCACCAATCAATCGAGTCGAAACGCCCCAAGATGTCTGGTGCATATATTGAAGTGTATTAGTCTTGTCACTAAACTGCATGTTAAATGCACGTGCGAAACCATCACCAAAATAGTGACTAGTGCCAGACTGTAAAGCCTTACCATCATGCATCATTGCCTCAATAGTATAGGTTTCAACAGCACCTGCAAAACGTTCCTTATCGGTTTTCTGTCCTTTTAGAACAGGGATAGCCAGATAATCTTCACAGAACTTAGCGTAAATATTAAGCATACGCATAGTTTCTTCACGGGCTTCTTCTTCGGTTGCGTGAACGGTGTGACCTTCCTGCCACCAGAACTCACGAGAACGCAGGAAAGGACGTGTGGTTTTTTCCCAGCGAACAACAGAACACCACTGATTATACAGCTTTGGCAGGTCACGCCATGAGCGAACAGTCTTAGCATAATGCTCACAAAATAGTGTTTCAGAAGTTGGACGGACGCAAAGACGCTCCTCCAGTTTTTCTGAACCGCCATGAGTTACCCATGCACATTCAGGTGCAAAACCTTCTACATGGTCAGCCTCTTTAAGCAGCAGCGATTCTGGAATAAAAATAGGCATTGCCACATTTTCGTGACCTGTTTCTTTAAACATTCCATCAAGAGTTTTTTGTATATTCTCCCATAAAGCCTGTGCATAAGGGCGCATAATAACACAGCCCTTAACCGAAGAATAATCTATCATTTCCGCTTTTTTAACAATATCAGTATACCACTGTGCGAAGTCAACATCCATAGCTGTGATTTCGCTTACCAGTTTTTTCTTTTCAGCCATTTTTTCACCCTATATCTTAAATATATTTTATGGAGGTTATTTTTATGAATTATCATGAATCATTTTGCGTAAAACCTAATCCACATGAACGCATCGAAACAACTATACATTTACAAGCGGAACATCGTCCCGCACTGCTTGGAACAGTTCTAAGTGACACTGGCAAACCAGTAGAAAATGCACTTGTAACCATTTATAAGTCAGGTTGTGCAAGCCAAGATGACATGACCATTGGAACGGTTTATACCGATAACTTAGGTCGTTTCGCATTTGGCCCGCTAGAACCCAATCATTTATATGAAGTAAAGGTTTTCAAATACAATGAACATTCACGCATTTTAGAGCAAAGTATAAATAATCCTTAAATTACTTTAGTTTATGGTTTACCTCATATGAGAGCTTTTCAATAAATTCAGACAAAGGCATAACAGTTGTTTTTCCGTCCTTACGGTCACGCATAGCAACTTCACCAGATTCTTGCTCCTTATCTCCTAGAACAAGCATATAAGGAACTTTTTCAAGCTGTGCCTCACGAATCTTATAACCAATCTTTTCGCTTCTGCCATCAAGAGTTACTCTAAAGCCGTTCTTCTCAAGCTCGGACTTAATCTGCTCAGCATAATCACGGTTGCGGTCAGTCATAGGCATTACACGTATCTGCTCTGGTGCCATCCAAGTGGGAAGTGCACCTGCATACTTTTCGATAAGTAAAGCTAGTGTACGCTCATAACAACCGATAGAAGTACGGTGGATAATATAAGGAGTTGCTTTTTTGCCTTCACTATCAACATACTCCATGCCGAACTTCTTAGCAAGCAGCATATCAATCTGAATAGTAATTAGAGTATCCTCTTTACCAAATACGTTTTTAATCTGAATATCCAGCTTAGGACCATAGAATGCAGCCTCACCAACACCTACTTCGTAATCAATACCAAGATGATCCAGTATATTACCCATAATTTTCTGGGCTTCATTCCACTGCTCTGCCTCACCCTCATACTTGTTAGATGGATTTGCTGGATCCCACTGAGAGAAACGGAAAGAACAATCTTCCCATAAGCCCAGTGTTTCCATCATATCTTTGGCAAGTTCAAAACAATTTCTAAATTCTTCTTCAAGCTGATCTGGACGCAAAATAATATGACCTTCGGAGATAGTAAACTGACGAACACGAATCAGACCGTGCATTTCCCCCGAATCCTCATTACGGAAAAGTGTAGAAGTTTCACCAAGACGCATTGGAAGATCACGATAAGAACGTTGACGGTTTAAGAATACTTGATACTGGAATGGGCAAGTCATTGGACGAAGTGCAAAACATTCGCTTTGTTCATCATGCGGGTCACCCATAATAAACATACCGTCAAGATAATGATCCCAGTGACCAGAAATTTTGTAAAGCTCACGCTTTGCCATCATAGGGGTTTTAGTTAGCTGATAACCACGCTTTTGCTCCTCGTCCTCAACCCAACGCTGCAAAAGCTGAATAACTCTTGCACCCTTTGGCAGCAGAACAGGCAGACCTTGACCGATAGAATCAACAGTTGTGAAATATTCTAGTTCACGACCTAATTTATTATGGTCACGCTTGCGAGCCTCAGCCTGAGCTGTTAAAAATGCATCGAGTTCATCTTTCTTAAGGAAAGCTGTGCCATATACACGCTGGAGCATTTTACGATTTGAGTCGCCACGCCAATAAGCACCAGTAGCGCTTGTAAGTTTTAAAGCATTTGCTTTTACTCGGCCAGTGCTGTCAAGATGAGGTCCTGCACAAAGGTCAGTAAATTCTCCCTGTTTATAAAATGAAATAACTGCATCTTCTGGAAGGTCATTGATAAGTTCCACCTTATATGGCTCATCTTTTTCTTCCATTAGTTTAATAGCCTCTTGTCTTGGCAACTCAAAACGCTCAAGAGGCAATTTTTCCTTACAAATTTTCTTCATTTCAGCTTCGATAGCGTCCAGATGCTCTTGAGTAAAAGAGAATGGCGTATCAAAATCATAATAGAAACCAGTTTCGATAGCTGGACCAATAGCCAACTTTACTTCTGGATAAAGGCGCTTAACGGCCTGAGCTAAAATGTGAGATACTGTGTGACGGTAAGTATCTCTATATTCTGGGTTTTCAAAAGTATACTTTTTTTCTTCTGACATAACTTCTTCCTCCTTGGAATCTTGATGGGGCAAAAGAATAACGCTCCCGCCCCTAACCTGAAAAATTTGTCAGGGGTGAGAGCGTACAAAACGTCCCACGGTTCCACCCTGCTTGCAGAAAATACTTTCTGCCGCTCGGAGTTCGTAACGTGAACGACACGGCATAGCTTACTTGCAGTTTTGGGCCATGCAGCTCCGGAAGCGGTCGGGTCAAACTATGTCTTATCATGCGGTTGTCACAGCCTAGCAACCGCTCTCTGAAAAAATGATTTATTGGACATATCCCTTTTCCATCATCGCTTTTATGCTATTCTGTCAAACATGATACACCCATTTACGTTCTTTGTCAACCTAGCAAACTGCCGATTTTAGTCCTTAATTTTGCCGCTATTCTGCTGTACTCGCTCACAAAGCATATTATAAAATGCAGCTTTTTCCTCACCTGTTGAAAAAACTCTATAAGGCACGATTAACGCCGCCATAGCACCAACATAAATAAAATAATGTTCTGCATCCTCTGTAACACGTTCAACAGTGTCATAAGTATAATGGCTATCTTCTCCGCCACCAACTAAAGACAGTTCTTTTTCATCAAGTGTAAGTGTTTTTTCTGTGCATATATGCTTGTTTTGAGGCTGCATAAGCATTTTCATAACGCCTTTACGAACTTTCCTTTTAATCGTATATGGCAGTGCGAAAAAAACAAACACTGCAAAAGCTGCATAAATTAAAACGGAAGCAATGCTTAGCTTGCCAAAAACCTGCATAAGAGCAGAACCACCCACTAAAACTATAACAGCACTTATAATCCTTGTATTTCTGATGTTTGCCCTCATAATTGGACTATTATACATGTAGCTCATATTGAATGCTACAAAATCGTCTGGACTAACAGTATATTTAATCTGCATTTTACCAAATAACTCCTTTTTATCTTTCTCCTATAAACTGTCTTTTATGATAGCACAACGCATTTAAAAAAACAAGTATTGAGCAAATTTTATACAACTATGTGTTTTTTTATTTACATAGAGTTCACATTTATTATTATTTTATAAATGCAAATTTCTCAACATCAAATAAGCCCATATCGGTTATCCTGATTTTAGGCAGCACAGGAAGTGCCATAAAGCTAAGTGTTATAAATGGATCAATATCTTTTGAAACTCCAATTTTATGAGCCTTACTAATAATTTCATCTAATCGCATAGTCAGCGATTTAGCAGATAAATTAGACATAAGACCAGCAATAGGAAGCGGCAATGTATCAATAACATTTCGATTTTGTACAATAGTATATCCGCCATGAACTCTTTTAAGTTCATTTATAGCAGTTAACATATCTTCATCATTTGTTCCTATTACAATCATATTATGCGAATCATGTGCAACAGTAGTTGCTATTGCACCATTTTTCAGTCCATATCCTTCTATAAGCCCAACTCCGACATTTCCAGTTGCATTATGACGCTCTATAACAGCAATTTTGCAAATATCATTTTGTTTTAATGCCTTGAGTGCATCTTCCTGCGACATTTCTTTTTTATCTGTTATAATCTGGTATGGCAGCATTTTAATAACTTGATATTTACCATTTGTAGTTTTAGGCAACTGTAAATTTTGCAAATTAATATCTTTTATGTTTACTGTGCCATCAATACTGGAGTTGTGAACAGGCCGAGATACAATTAAGCGCTCTATTTTTTTACCCTTATGGTATACACTCGAAGGAATAATTGTCTTTATATCGTCAAATACAATAAAATCTGCTTGTTTACCAACAGTTATAGCTCCTAAATGCTCTAAACCATATATTCTAGCAGCATTTATTGTTGCCATTTGAATTGCTTTTATTGGCTCCATTCCAAGCTCAATGGCTTTTAGTACACAAAAACGAATTGTACCCTCTTTACAAATATCTGATAAATGCTTATCATCAGTACAAAACGCCATATTTGTAGTATCTATTTTCTCAGCTAAAACACCACTTAAAATCGCATCTAAGTTTTGCGATGCACTGCCTTGGCGGACTAAAATTGAAAGCCCTGCACGAAGTTTCTCTTTTGCCTCCTCCCATGTAGTACATTCATGGTCTGTTTTTATTCCCGCTACCACATATGCCTGTAAATCAGCTCCCGAAAGTCCAGGTGCATGTCCATCTATTGGTCTACCTTTAAACCATTCTAATTTTGCCATTACCTCTGTATCACTGTACAACACACCATGAACATTCATCATTTCTCCCATTCCAAGCACACCGTTCATTTGTGCAATTTCAGCAATAGCTACTACATCTAAAACACTTCCCGAGTGTTCAAAAGGAGTTGCTGGAACACAAGATGGCACTTGAACATAGTAATTTATAGGCAAGTTTTTTGTGCTTTCAATCATATATGAAATGCCTTTAATACCACAAACATTTGCAATCTCATGTGGGTCGGTAATCAGTGTTGTAACACCCCAAGCTAGTTCTTCTTGACAATATACAGACGGCATTGCCATTGATGATTCAACATGACAATGTGAATTTATAAACGCTGGACACAAATATTTGCCATTTATATCAATAACCTCTTTAGCATCAGTATAATCTCCAACACCAGCAATAACCCCATCAACCACTGCAACATTAGCGTTATATACACTTGCTGTTACAACATCAACAATACATGCATTTTTAAATATCACATCGGCTGGCGATAATTTTCTTGCTACTTTTATCAGCTTTCTGTTCATAAGTTCACAAGCCCCTTTCAAAAATTTTGTAAAGCCTGTCTAAAAATTAAGACAGGCTCTTAAATTTATATTATACAAATATATACTTTAAAATAAATGCGATTGCAAGTACATACATTAGTGGATGTACTTTTTTCGCCTTGCCAATTAACACGTTAATAGCCACATAAGAAATAACTCCGAGTGCAATTCCTTCAGAAATGGAATACATAAATGGCATAGCAATTAACGCAATAAATGCTGAAGCTGATTCTGCCATATCTGAGAAATCAATATTTGCAATCGCACCAATCATCATAAGCCCTACAATAATTAGTGCTGGAGCAGTCGCAAATGATGGGATTGCAAGAAAAATCGGTGACAAAAACAGTGATAATCCGAATAAAGCCGCCGCTGTAACCGATGTAAGACCAGTTCTGCCACCTAACATTACACCCGATGAACTTTCAACAAAAGTAGTCAACTTTCAACAAAAGTAGTCACAGTAGATGTTCCTAACATTGCACCAGCTGTTGTGCCGACAGCATCTGCAAGGAGTGCACCGCGTATTTTAGGCAGCTTTCCATCTTTGTCAAGCATATTTGCTTTAGATGCAACACCGATAAGTGTTCCAAGAGTATCAAACAAATCTACAAACAGGAATGATAACATTATAGTTATAAAATTAAAACTTAATAACCCCGAAAAATCCATTTTAAACAGAGTTGGTGCTATTGAAGGTACAGCCAGTCCTTGTGAAAAATCTGGCAACACAGAGTACATTCCAAGCTCAGCATTTGGAACATAAATACCGACAATCTCAAAAATTATACCGATAACCCATGTGCCAACAATGCCAATTAAAATTGCTCCAGGAACGTTTTTAACAAGCAATACAACTGTTAAAATAACACCAATCAAAGCCAAAATAGCACCAATACCTTGAGAGTAAATACTGCCGTCTTTTATGGCCTCTTTAAATGGAAAAATTGCAACCAATGTATCACTATCTACAACTAACTTAGCATTTTGCAGTCCAATAAATGTGATAAACAAGCCAATACCACAAGTTACACCATATTTTAGCGATTGTGGAATACAATTAAAAATTGCCTCTCGGACATTTGTAAGTGAAAGAACAATAAATATTACGCCCTCTACAAATACAGCAGCCAAAGCCGTCTGCCAGCTATATCCCATATTCAAAACCACTGTATATGCAAAAAACGCATTAAGCCCCATGCCTGGAGCAAGTGCAAAAGGATAATTTGAAAATGCGGCCATCAAAAGTGTAGCAAAGCATGATGAAAGAGCGGTAGCAGTGAATACTGCACCTGAATCCATTCCTGATGCTGATAGTATTGTAGGGTTTACTGCTAAAATATACGCCATTGTCATAAATGTTGTTATTCCAGCAAGAATTTCGGTTTTTATATTTGTATTGTTTTGTTTTAAATGAAAAGTTTTTTCAAAAAACTCTGTCATTATAATTTCCTCCTTATTTTTCTACTCCTTTTACCTTCTCTTTGCATATACGATAAGGATAATATTTTTTCAATCCTTTGTCAACATTGCAATAAAATTTTATCATATAGCAAATTTTTTTATTGATTTTAGTTGGTTTTTCAATTTTTAATTAGGTTAAATTTTAGCATCTATAACTGTAACAAATTGACTTTGTTTTGCATAGAATGTCATAGCGCAAGTAAAACAATTTACTTATAATTTGTTATTTTATTGGGGGTATGCTTTTATGCGACTTTCAGAGATAAACCCTAATCAATCTGGTGTTGTATGCAAAATTGATGAACGTTCAAAAATCCGTCGCCGTTTACAAGACCTCGGTATAATTTCTGGCACACTAATAACATGCACAGCCAAAAGTCCTCTTGGCGACCCATCTGCCTATCGCATACGTCAAACCATAATCGCACTTAGAAAGCAAGATGCAGACCATATAATCGTTTGTGAGGTTGAGCCATGGACAAAATAATTGCACTTGCCGGAAATCCAAACGTTGGAAAAAGCACCATTTTTAATGCTCTTACAGGTATGAAACAACATACGGGGAACTGGACTGGAAAAACTGTCGAGCTTGCACATGGCTTTAAACTTTATGGAAAATTAAAATTTCGTATTGTGGATTTACCTGGTTGCTATTCTTTACTTTCGTTTTCGGATGAAGAAAGAGTAGCAAGAGATTTCCTTTATTTCTCTGAGCCAGACTGTGTGATTGTAGTTTGCGATGCTACATGCTTAGAGCGAAATTTAAATCTTGTTTTGCAGATTATGGAGATTTGTCCACAAATTGTTGTATGTGTGAACCTACTTGACGAGGCGGAAAAAAAGCAAATTTTTGTACATCTAAACAAACTCTCAGACATTCTTGGTGTTCCTGTTATTGGAACTACTGCTCGAAACGGTAAAGGACTTAACAAACTCGTCGGTCTTATGGCTAGAGGCTCAGTAAAAAGTCACTGGCTGGATTTAAAACCTATACTTTATCCACAGCCTATTGAAAATGCCATAGAAAAACTCTCTAAAACAACAAAAGAACTTGTGTGTAATGAACTTCCATTTCGATTTACTATTCTTAAACTTTTACAACAAGATAAAGCGTTTTTAAATGACATAAAGGAAAGGTTCCTAGACAAAGAAGATGTTTATGACCTGCTTATGCAAGAGTATAAACAAGTTAAGATAGATTTAGAAAAACAGGGTTATACACCATCGCATATTCAAGATATAATAGCAGAAACATTTATTAAAAAAGCAGAAGTAATATCTGAAAGTGTTGTTGATTATAAAAATCAGCACTATGATAAAAAAGATAGGCTACTTGATAAATTATTTACCAGTCGCTTAACAGGCTTTCCAATTATGCTTTTATTTATGCTTATTATTTTTTGGATAACCATATGCGGAGCGAATTATCCATCGGCTATCATCTCAGATTTTTTATTCTCTTTACAGGATATACTTGTAGACAAAGCACAATCTGCAAATATACCTGCTGAAATTTATCAGCCGCTTTTATTTGGTGTTTATCACGTTCTCGCTTGGGTTGTTTCTGTTATGTTGCCGCCTATGGCAATATTTTTCCCGCTTTTCACTCTTTTAGAAGACTTTGGTTACTTGCCTAGAATTGCATTTAATTTGGATAAATGCTTTCAAAAGTGTAAAGCATCTGGTAAACAAGCACTTACAATGTGTATGGGCTTCGGCTGTAATGCTGTAGGTGTCACAGGCTCAAGAATTATAGATTCCCCACGAGAAAGGCTTGTTGCAATACTAACCAATAATTTTGTGCCATGCAATGGACGTTTTCCTACCATAATAGCTATTATAACCATGTTTTTCGCAGGTAAAGCAGCAAATGTTGAAACATCATTTTTATCTGCTGTGATACTGGTTTTAGTTATAGTATTTGGCATCTTTATGACTTTAATAACATCAAAAATACTTTCACATACCGTTTTAAAAGGTATTCCTTCATCTTTCACTCTTGAATTACCTCCATATCGCAGACCACAAATTGGAAAGGTTATTGCTCGCTCTATTTTTGATAGAACTTTATTTGTGCTTGCTCGTGCAGTTATAGTTGCTGCACCTGCTGGACTTGTCATATGGCTTTTCACAAATATAACTGTTAATGATATTTCAATTTTAAATTATTGCACAAATTTTTTGGATCCCTTTGCACGGCTTATAGGTTTAGATGGCGTTATTTTAATGGCTTTTATACTTGGTATGCCTGCTAATGAAATCGTAGTGCCTATTATGCTTATGACTTATCTTTCTCAAGGCAGCCTAACCAATATTGAAGATATGAATGTTATGAAAACACTTCTTATGGATAATGGCTGGACTATAATCACTGCAATAAATATGATTCTTTTTTCTCTTATGCATTGGCCATGCACAACAACTTGCTTGACCATTCATAAAGAAACAAAAAGTTTATATTGGACTGCTCTGGCTATAATCTTGCCAACAGTTTGCGGCTTAGCTATATGCTTTACTTTTACACAGCTTGCAAATTTAATAATATAAAAAAAGCCTGCCAAAAACGGCAGGCTTTAATTGGCGAAAAATTTTTATAACAATATGCAGATAAGTCCTCCTGTACTTTCGTTTATAATCTTTTCCAGCGTTTCCCTAAATTTATCTCTTGCGTCTGCTGGCATACGGGCAAGTTTATTGCTTAGTTCCTCATTGACAAGCTCGTTGAGTGACTTTCCGAAAATATTTGTTTCCCAAATTTTTTCTGGAGCTCCATCAAACTCACCGAGCATATAATGTACAAGTTCTTCTGATTGCTTTTCTGTGCCAACAAGAGGGGTGACTGATGCTTTGATTTCCGTTCTAATCAAATGAATAGCTGTTGCAGAGGCACAAAGTCTTACACCATATCTGCCGCCTTGTTTTATTATTTCTGGTGCCTCAAGTGCAAGTTCGCTAACCTGTGGCATAACCACACCATAACCAGTTGCTTGAGCTTGGTCTAATGCTCCTTGTATGCGCTGATATTCTCGTTCTGTTTCTGCAAGTCTGCTTAGTAATGGTATTAAATCAGCATCATCTCTAATGTCAACACCTGTTTTTTCAGCAACAATCTGATAGAACACTTCGCTTGGTAAAGTAATTTTTAACCTTACCTTACCTACACCCAAATCCATATCCGCAACTCTTGCTTCAGATACATATTGATTTTGCTCTATATAGTTTACTGTTTGCTGCATATCTCGCATTTTTTGAACTTTTATTGCAGCCTCTCTTATATCGCCATAAACAGACTCTCTAACATTATGGCCTGCTGGAAGCACACCAACAAATCTTGGCAGCTCCACCGCAATTTCTTGAACTGGAAACTCATAAAGCACTCCCGCTAAAATATTTGAAACATCATTTGCAGAAAGTGTTTGGCAATTTACAGGCAATGCCTCAATACCATGTTTTTCACGAAGTTCTTTTTGCGCATTTAAAGCCGCTTCACCATCAGGCATAGCAGAATTTATAAGAGTTAAAAATGGTTTGCCAATTTGTTTTAATTCTTCTATAACTCTATCCTCTGCAGGGCAGTAGCTTTCTCTAGGTATTTCAGAAAACGTTCCATCTGTTGTGATTACAAGCCCTATTGTTGAATGTTCTTCAATGACCTTTCTTGTGCCTATTTCAGCGGCTTGACTCATAGTTATTGGCGAATCGTCCCATGGTGTTGTCACCATTCTGGGTGAATCATCTTCCATGCTGCCCAAGGCACCATCAACAAGATAGCCCACACAATCGACAAGACGTACTCTGCAAAATCCGCCCTCCGGCGTGGAAATCTCAGCCGCCTCCTCTGGTATAAATTTAGGCTCTGCCGTCATTATAGTCCTGCCTGAGGCCGATTGCGGCAGCTCATCTTTTGCCCGCTCACGTTTATATACATTTTCAATATTTGGAATAACCATCGTTTCCATAAAGCGTTTAATAAATGTGGATTTACCTGTACGCACAGGACCAACCACACCAATATATACATCACCACCTGTACGGGTGCTTATTTCTTCATATAACGCCTTCTGTTCCATAACCTTAATCCCCCTTTACTGCTCAAGCGGAATTAGCAGCATCTGCTCTTTTACCGGCTCAGCGTCATCAGATAAATTATTTGCACTACGAATTGCTGACATGGTTGTTGCATATTGTCTTGCAATATCCCAAAGATGTTCGCCCTCATCAACTCTACGCAAAACAAGTGTAACACCAGCCATAATCTTTGCACGCTCTGAACCTAGAGTTACGGCGGTTATATCTTGGATATTTTGTTTTCTTCTTCCACAATAAACTCCACTCGCATTTGTGTATAGATTTACGCTATCTTCGCCAGAGGGTGAAATAGTAACTTGCATCTGAATATCACTTGGAATGACGCCCTCAGCCGTGGATAGCTTAACCGGAAAATGGACTGTTCTATGTGTTTGGAAAAGCGAATTTTCTTCGTCAAGATATAAAACATCTACCTCTGCTTTTATCCTTGCTTGTTCTGGTGACTCCATTTGCACGCTTGTGCATACAGCTTTTGCACTTAAATATTGCATCACACGCATACCAATAGGCATAACTTCTGTACTATCTGCGGAAAATCTTCCGCCTAGTTTGCAAGTCTGAACCGGTATTTGTTTTATCTGCACTCCAAGCTGATGTTTTCTTTCATAAAGGTCACGAATTGTTTGAATAGTATGAACTTGGTCCGAAAGAACTACAGCTCTTACACCAATTCCAACAGACAATATATCATCTGGCGCTAAAACACAGTCTAAACTACATACAGCAAGCCTTACTTCAACTTTCTGCCCCTCTAGTATACCGTCTACATCTATCATCTGAGTAAATGGCACGGTTTTGGACACTTGCTCAATGGCTCCGGTATCATCTCGCATAAGCATTTGCATAATTGCCTCTCCACGAAGTAATAAACGACCATTATTTGCACGTGCCTCGCTTTGACGCAGTAAACAATCTGTATGCAAAATCTCTAAATCCTCACTGTGATTCCATTCCAAATCATCTAAGATTGTAAATTCACAATTTTTTACTTCCTTTAGTAAACTTATATCCTGTGTTTGATATAAAACCTCCAGCTGCTCATCTGCTGGCTGTATACTTTGTGTATGACAAAGCTCGCTTTGCTGGTAAGCTGTTATTTCAAAGCAAAGCCTTGCAGTTATGCCCATTTTTCTTGAATTTACAGCATGTGCTTTTACATCTGCAACTGTGCATCTAACAAAACATTTACTCTCAGAGTTACAACCCCTTATTTCTTCGATATAAGCAAAACTAACCGGAACATCTAAGCGTCTTAAACCATTTTCGCCCTCTGGCTGATATAAAACAGTAGTGTTTACTGTACCCGAAACAAGTATTCGGTCATTTTGTGGTGATTCGTCTTTCATATTAACCATTCCGTCAGCATATGCAATCCTTGCGATATCTGGATATGTATCTGGCACTATTGCATCTGTTGATTCTTCATATGTTGATACTTTGTCCAGAATAATATCATAGCAGGCAATGCTGTTGCGAATAAGTTCCATTTGCATAATTCCTCCTTTGAAAGCTACATCTGCTATAATGTATGAATGGTTAATTATAAATATTACAAAAATACCGCAAAGGCATAAAAACCTCTGCGGTACTTTATCATATTCCAAATATACGTTTTAGCACACCATGCAAGTATTTCGGACTTTTCCATATAACGATTTTCATAAGTCTTTTCCTCCCTTACCTACAACTGATGAGCAAGATTCCAGCAAATATTAGAAGCATTCCACAAAGCCAAAGGAACAGCTCTGATGGGAATATACCCCCCACGAGGATTCCACTTCCAAATGCCACGGCAATAGCTCCACAGAGTTTTTTTCTCATGCCGCATCACGCTCCTATTTTTAGTATATAGATTTTTAGAAAGAAATGTGACTATTTTTTAAATCTTAATTATTTAACTTGTAATCAAATCATAAAGTTCTTTAAGCTATATTGGTTTATGGTAGAAATACCCTTGAATAATGTTACAACCAGTATTTTTAATTATTGTATTTTCCTCTTAATATTTTTCCAATTAATAAGATGTATTTCTCAGCGTTATAGAATCAAGCATTGATTCTGGATAAAAATTATTTTCCGAAATAAATTTTGTATATTTTTATGTGTTCTAAAAAAATAAAACCAGGGATTTTACTCCCTAGTTTTATGTATTTTAACTAGATATTAGTACGCAATACCCTGCCACAGCATAGCATCACAAACCTTCTCGAAGCCACCAATGTTAGCACCAGCAACGAGGTTGCCCTCCATTCCGTAGCGAGCAGCAGAATCCTTACAACACTTATAGATATTTACCATAATCTGATGTAATTTTTCATCAACTTCATCAAATGTCCAGCTCATACGCTGACTGTTCTGGCTCATTTCAAGACCAGAAGTTGCAACACCACCTGCATTTGCAGCCTTAGCTGGACCAAATGCAACGCCTACCTCCTGGAATGCAGCAACAGCCTCTGGAGTGGATGGCATATTAGCACCTTCTGCTACAGCCTTAACGCCGTTAGCAATCAGAACCTTAGCCTCATCTTCATTAAGCTCATTTTGAGTTGCACATGGCAGAGCGATATCACAAGCCACAGACCAGATGCCACGGCAACCTTCTACATACTTAGCAGTTGGAACATAATCAAGATAAGTCTTAATGCGATCACGCTTAACTTCCTTAATCTCCTGAATTACCTTATAATCAATACCATTTTCATCAACAATGTAACCATTTGAATCGCTCATTGCAACTACTTTGCCGCCAAGCTGAGTAGCCTTCTGGTTAGCGTAGATAGCAACATTACCAGAACCAGAGATTACAACACGCTTACCCTCAAAAGAAGTGCCCATATCCTTTAGCATTTCGTCCATAAAGTAGCATACACCGTAACCGGTAGCCTCTGTACGAACCAAAGAACCGCCATAAGACAGTCCCTTACCAGTAAGAACACCAGTAAACTCGTTACGCAGACGCTTGTACTGACCAAACATATAGCCAATTTCACGAGCACCAGTACCAATGTCACCTGCTGGAACGTCTGTATCTGCACCGATATGACGCTGCAGTTCGGTCATAAATGACTGACAGAACTTCATGATTTCATTATCGCTCTTGCCCTTTGGGTCAAAGTCAGAGCCGCCCTTGCCGCCGCCCATTGGCAGACCTGTCAGGCTGTTTTTAAATATCTGCTCAAAACCAAGGAACTTAATAATAGACTGGTTAACAGATGGATGCAGACGTAAACCGCCCTTGTATGGACCGATTGAGGAGTTAAACTGGATTCTCCAGCCACGGTTTACTTGCACCTTACCAGCATCGTCAACCCAAGACACACGGAAATTTACAATACGTTCTGGCTCAACGATACGCTCCATTATGCCATTTGCTTCGATTTCTGGACGAGCTTCTACAACTGGCTCAAGAGATTCAAAAACTTCAAGAACTGCCTGAAGAAACTCGGGTTCGTGTGCATTTCTCTTCTCAAGACCAGCATAAACTCTCTTTAAGTATTCATTATTAAGTGCCATTTTAAAATCTTCCCTTCATATAACTTGATAGGACTAAACAATCCATAATAAGTTTTTTTACTTGATGGGTAAATTATATCACCTATGGAAAGATAATGCAAGAAAATTCTGCATATAAATTCATAAAAACACTGTCCTCGAGCGATGGAAATTTGTTTTTTATGTCAATTTATTTATACTGCATATTTGTATTCTAATTTATATATTAAATTAAAGTTCATATTTTACCTATTTTTTTGCATTTTATATCATTTATACGGAATAAATATTATATATTTATTCCATTGCTATAATGTTAATATTTTATTATTGCATCTTATTAAAGCTGTATATAGCTTTTAAATTATATGTATATTTATTAAACACTTCAAAATATTTATAGAATATTTATTTAATAAATGAATAATATCATATCAAAAAGCAATGTTTATATAAAAAAATCCCTAACAGTTTTTAACCGTTAAGGAATTATGATTTAGTTACCATTTATTGATTGTGATTGTAAATAGAATATGTCCTTGCAAAGATTATTTTCTACTGATGATGGTATTCTCTCAAATTCACAGCCATAACACACTTTATCATTATCATCTTTAAATGTTCGCTTTACAATACATTTAAAGCTATATTTTGTATTGCAGTTCTCATACAGCACCACTTCATCAATAGATATTCTTTCCCCAACTTCAAACACCTCATCACTGCGAAACGCGATTCCTGTTAGGCTTATATTCATCAAATCACATACCAAAGTATTTTCTTTGCCTGTTTCTTTATCATGCTTTATAATTTTAGCTTCACAGTCTAAATTTTGTCTGAAACTGTCGCGTTGTTCCACACACTGAATCATGTTTTTGATTTTAACACGCCAGTAGCCAGCAGTTTGCCCTGTAACAACTCCAAAAAGCACTACGACATCTTTTCTGTTTTGAACATGCATTTTCACAGGCACTTCATGAATAACACCTTGTGGTGTATAGTCACCCTTATAAACGGATATACGCATTTCATGACTCGAAGAACTATAATCGTCTATTTGACCGATAAAATATATTTTATTCTCATCGCTCATCACTTGACATACTGCTCCAACATAGTCCCCATAATAGGGATTTTGTATTTCTTTCTTTGGCTTTATAGAAAATATATTTTTCCACATAACATTCACCCTATACTAAATTTACACAACTATTGTATATTTAATAGTCCTTTCTTCTCATTTTACACCATTATCTCTTGAGAAGAAAGTATCTTTGTAAGAATTTTATATTTTTCTTTAGAAAGTATGCATATTCCTATTTTATACGCATCTTTATCAAATGACCACAAAAAAAGCTGACATTCTTTTTCACTTGTTTTCAATGATATTTTATCATCGAACTCTATATGTATATCGGAAAATGAATCATTCATTCCCTTTCCTGTGGCCTTTACAATACTTTCTTTTAAAACCCAGTAATCATAAAATCTTTTCTTTTGAGTTTGCATATCTAGCGAAAAAAACTTAACCTTTTCCTGTTCATGCAAAACTCTTTTTGCAATATTTGTTCTAATCTTGCATGTTTTTTCAATATCTACACCAATATCACTATCTGCAACAGCAATTACGGACCAATCTCCGCTATGGGACAAATTAAAATGAAATTCTGTATTTTCAGCAAAATATGGCTTTCCAAACTCACCTGATACTCTAAGCGGAGGAACAGGCACATTTTCTGGACAGAATTTTTTTACACAATATAAAAGTAAAATCTCTGCCGCAAGTGCCTGTTTTTTTGCCCGCTCATTTTTGATATTGTTTATTCGTTGTTGCTGCTTTTTATGGAGTATAGAAACTGCATCTTCTGATACATCATAAATATTCAAAGCAAAAACATTTATTTTTCTCATATCCTATGTTCCTTTTTATAAAGAAACTTGCTGAACAATCTGTTAAATGCACGAATTAAATCATCACCATTTAATATAATTATGGTTAAGCATGATAAGATTTCTATTGGAATCCAAAATGTAACTTCTTTGAGCATGAAAAAACATTGAAGTATCAAAATGAGGCTAGATACAATAAATCTTACATATTGCCATCTTATATGAATATATTTTCTGCTGTGAATCGCCCGTATCAAGAACATCGCTACATAACTTATAGCAGTTGCTAGTGCTGCACCATTTGCACCATATGGAGGAATCATTAAAATATTAAGAATGACATTCATAATCGCACCGATTACAACTGTAATCATAGAATATGTGCTTTTTTTCTCAAGTGTGTAGATACTATTCATAAAGTTTGATAAACAGGCAAAACCCGAACCTATAACAAGAAGTGGAATATACTCCCAAGCCTGATAATATGATGGGTCTGCAAATATTGCAACAAATACCTTTGAAAATAAGATTATTCCAGATATCATTATAAAAACAAGTGCTTGATATACATTTCCCACATTTGTGAAAAAATCCTCCTGTTCTTTTTTGCTGCTGTCGTTTATTGTTGATATTTGCCAAGCCTCAATAAATATACCCGAAACTAAAATCATTATTGTTGGTATTCTTGACGACACCGCATAAAGTCCCAGCTCATGTGAGGAACGCATATTTTCGATGAAAAATCTATCTGACATACTTATTATCCAGTTACATTCAGTAGCCAAAATAAGCGGTAGCGAATACCTCAGCATGGACCTTGCCATAACTGGATTTAATGCTTTTAAACTAAAATATTTTGGAAGCTCATCAATAATACTTAGAACAACAATAGAAAGTGCATCTGCTACTATTATACTAAGCACATAACCTGTTATTCCAAGTTTAAACCCGCTTAAAAATAATACATTAAATAAAATAGTACATATTGTGCGGAATATTCCATCAAGTGCATACAGTCTTACATGACCTTTTGCTCTTACAAACTGGTGACACACCTGTTGAAGCGATGATGTTAAAACATATAAATAAATTAAAAATAAATATGGTGCAAGCGTACTTACCTGTTTTAAAACAGGGTATAAAATCAGCAAAAAACAGTATCCACAGAAAACAGTTACAACACCTATTGAAAATACCTGTCGTTTATCATTGCTTTTTATAAGACCAAATCTAATAATTCCTGATGTTATGCTTACTGTTGCTATTGGAATCAGTACATTTGCAGACTGTGTTATAAGATCGCTTATACCAAAATCCGCTGTACTTAGAACCGCTGTGTAGTATCTCATCATGAAGAACACTAACACCTTAGAACTAAAAGTGCCGATTGCAAAAATCATTGTATTGCCTAGCAATCGGGCATATTTGTTTTTCATTTAATTTACTCCTTAATAGTAAAAGCTGCTGGAAACTTTTTTATCATAATTTTAACTGTTATAACTGCTATGACTATACCTATTATACTTCCGCAAAGAACATCTGTTGGGTAATGCACACCAACATAAAGTCTTGAAAACGCAATAAGAGCAGCAAGCACCAAGAAAAGTTTTCCAAAAATCAAACGTGTATTATATCCCCTAATTTCTGACATAATATTATTTTGATATTTAGCACACAAATAAAAACTTGTTGCTGCTGTAAAAGATGAAAGCGAATGTCCCGATGGGAATGAATATCCACCCTGGTTTATCATATTTATAATATCTGAATATGTCTTGAATGGTCTAGGTCTTTGAAAGAATGGTTTCATTATCATATTACCGATTATAAGCCCCACCAGAAGCGATAAAAGCATGCTAACACCAATGATTCTTGTCTGTTTTTTTAGTAAGAATATAAGTGCAATAAAAATCCATACCATACCACCATCTCCAAGACGAGTGACAAAAAGCATAATAGGATCTAAAAAACTATTTCTAAATGAATTGCAAATAAAGTACAGAATTTCATGGTCAATAGTCAAAATCTGTTGCATATAACCCTCCCTAATTGTATATATTATCTCATAGATTATAGACTATTTTACCCAACTATTCAAGATATGTAAACGCTTTAAGATGAATAATAAAAAAATTTAATTTTCACTTGACAGTCCGAAAAAAATTCGCTAGACTATATGTAGCATCGTTAAATGTGATGAACTGGTAAAGTAATGTAGTGTATATCTTCAGAGAGCTGTCATTTGGTGCAAGACAGTGTTAGGCGCACATGAAACTCCCCAGTGAGCTGCCTGCTGAACGGATTTCTTATTAAGCAAGGTCGGGTTCTCCCGTTATAGAGAAGTGTATTGCTTGATACACGCAGAGTGGCTGCACACCTGCAGCAACAAGAGTGGTAACGCGGAGTTTGTAGCTTCGTCTCTTATTTAAGAGACGGGGCTTTTTTTACATCTAAAGAAAAATTAAATTTCATGATTTTAATTGGAGGAATTAAGTTATGGGAAGAACTATTCGTATTTTCGACACCACATTACGTGATGGTGAGCAGTCACCAGGCTGCAGCATGAACTTAAACGAAAAACTCGAAGTAGCTCGTGAACTTGAGGCTTTAAAAGTTGATATTATAGAGGCTGGTTTTGCTATTGCCTCACCGGGAGATGCTGCTGCAATATCTGCCATTGCTGATATTATCAAAGATTCAACTATCTGTTCGCTGGCTCGTTGTGCAGAAAAAGATATTGATGCTGCTTGGAACGCTATCCGTCATGCAAATTCATCAAGAATTCATGTTTTCCTAGCAACTTCTCCACTACATATGCAGTATAAACTCAAAATGACACCTGAGCAGGTACTGGAATCCATTGCCCATAATGTTGCATATGCAAAGAAATATTGTCCTGATATTGAATTCTCTGCTGAAGATGCTTGCCGTTCTGATTTAGATTTTCTGTGCCGCAGCTTTGAAACCGCAATCAAAGCTGGTGCTACAACGCTAAATATCCCAGATACTGTTGGTTATATGGTTCCAGAAGAGTATGCTGCTCGTGTTCATTATATTCGTGAGCATACAGAGGGTATTGAAAATGTAATACTATCTTGTCACTGTCATAACGATTTAGGTATGGCTGTTGCTAACTCTTTGGCTGGTGTCGAGGCTGGTATCGGTCAAATTGAGTGTACTATTAACGGTATCGGTGAACGTGCCGGCAATGCATCTATGGAAGAATGTGTAATGGCACTCAATACTCGTAAAAATTACTTTGATGTTGACTGCAACATTGAAACCACTCATATTTATCGTGCAAGCCGCATGATTCAGACTATTACTGGTGTACCTGTTGCACCTACAAAACCTATCGTTGGCGCTAACGCTTTCGCTCATGAATCTGGTATTCATCAGCATGGTGTACTCAATAATAAGGAAACATATGAAATTATGACTCCAGAATCTGTTGGTATTCCTAAGAATGAAATAGTTCTTGGCAAACATTCTGGTCGCCATGCTTTTGAAGACCGTCTGCGTGAACTGGGCTACACACTGGATAAAGAAAAATTAGACAAGGCATTTGAAAAATTCAAAGTTCTGGCTGACAAGAAAAAAAGCATTAAAGACCGTGACCTTGAGGCTATTATTGGTGTTGCTCCTGTTTCTGGTTCAGAACGTTATACACTTGTTAATTTTGTTATCAACTCTGGCAATGCTATCACTTCTACTGCTGTTATTAAAGTTAAAAAAGGTGATGAAACATTTGAACGTGTTGCAGCATCTAGTGGTCCAATCGAGGCAGCATTTAAAGCTATAAATAAAATCGTTGGTCGTGAAATCGTACTTGAAGATTATTCACTTAAATCTATGACTGATGGTGATGACGCACAGGCTGAAGCAATCGTTAAAATCACCGTTGACGGCAGCGAACTTGTAACTGGTCGTGGCGTATCTACTGATATTGTAGAAGCATCTATCAAATCTTATATAAATGGTATAAATAAATTTTTCATGGAATAAATGGAGGAAGTATTAAAATGGGAATGACAATGAGTCAAAAAATCCTTGCTCATCATGCAGGATTAGACAGCGTAGTTGCAGGTCAACTTATTGAAGCAAATCTTGACCTGACTCTTGCAAATGACATCACAGGCCCTGTTGCCATTCGTGAAATGGAAAAGGCTGGCTTTGAAAAGGTTTTTGACCGCAAAAAAATTGCATTGGTTATGGACCATTTTGCACCTAATAAGGATATTAAATCCGCTCAGCAGTGCAAAGTTTGTCGTGATTTCTCACGCAAGCACGATATTGTAAACTTCTATGATGTAGGCGAAATGGGTGTCGAACATGCACTTCTGCCTGAAAAAGGCTTAACTGCTCCAGGTGAACTAATTATCGGTGCCGACTCTCACACCTGTACTTATGGTGCATTAGGTGCGTTCTCCACTGGTGTAGGCTCTACCGACCTTGCAGCAGGCATGGCTACTGGCAAGGCATGGTTTAAAGTTCCAAATGCTATTAAATTTGTGCTTAAAGGCAAAAAAGCTCCTTGGATTTCTGGTAAGGACGTAATTTTACATATTATTGGTAAAATTGGCGTTGATGGTGCTTTATATCAGTCAATGGAATTTACCGGTGAAGGCGTCAAGGAGCTTTCCATGGATGACCGCTTTACAATTTGTAACATGGCTATTGAGGCTGGTGCAAAAAATGGTATCTTCCCTGTTGATGAAAAAACAATGGAATACATCAAAAACCGTGTAAATCGTGAAGTGACAGCTTTTGAGGCTGATGACGATGCAGAATATACTGCTACCTATGAAATAGATTTATCTGCACTTCGTCCAACGGTTGCATGCCCTCATCTGCCTGAAAATACAAAAACTGTTGACCAACTTGGAAAAATTGAAGTTCAGCAGTCTGTTATTGGTTCTTGCACAAATGGACGTATTGAAGATATGCGCATTGCTGCTGAAATTTTAAAGGGTCGCAAAGTTTCCAGAGATGTCAGAACCATTATTATCCCTGCAACACAAGAAGTTTACCTTCAGTGTATTGAAGAAGGTCTTGCAAAGATTTTCATTGAAGCGGGTGCTATTGTTTCCACTCCTACATGTGGTCCATGTCTTGGTGGTCATATGGGTATTTTAGCTGAGGGTGAGCGCTCTATCTCCACTACAAACCGTAACTTTGTAGGACGTATGGGACATATCACAAGTGAGATTTATCTTTCAAGTCCAGCCGTTGCTGCTGCATCTGCTGTCAAAGGCTATATATGCTCACCAGAAGATTTAGAATAATGGGAGGTTTTTGAAAAATGGTTGTAAAAGGTTCTGTTTTTAAATATGGTGATAATGTAGACACAGATGTTATAATCCCTGCACGCTATTTAAATATTGCTGATGTGAAGGAGCTTTCTAGTCATGCAATGGAGGATATTGACGCCGAGTTTGTAAAAAATGTCAAGGATGGCGATATCATTGTCGCTACTCGTAACTTTGGCTGTGGCTCTTCCCGTGAGCATGCTCCGCTTGTTATCAAGGAGAATAATGTTTCTTGTGTAATTGCATCTTCTTTTGCCCGCATTTTCTATCGCAATGCTATCAATATCGGTCTACCTATTCTTGAATGTGAAGCTGCTGCAAATGCTATTGAGGCTGGTGACATTGTTTCTGTTGATTTTGATACTGGTATTATCACAAATGAAACAAAAAATGAGAAATATCAAGCTGCTGCATTCCCTCCATTTATCCAGAGCATTATTGCTGACGGTGGTCTGCTAAAGAGCTTAAAGAAAAGAGGATTTTAACCAATGAATTATAATATTGCTGTTGTAAAAGGTGACGGTGTAGGTCCTGAAATTGTAACCGAGGCTATGCTTGTGCTTGACAAAATCGGCGAAAAATTCGGTCATACATTTAATTATAATGAAGTTTTGGCTGGTGGCTGCTCTATTGATGCAAATGGTGTTCCACTAACTGAGGAAACAATCGAAATTTGCAAGGCTGCGGACTCCGTTCTGCTTGGTGCTGTTGGCGGTCCTAAGTGGGATAATATGCCATCTGAAAAGCGACCAGAAAAGGCTCTTTTAGGTCTGCGTGCTGCTCTTGGTTTGTTTGCAAATATCCGTCCTGCTATGATGTATAAGGCACTTGCTGACGCTTGCCCTATTAAACCTGAAATCATTGGCGATGGTTTTGATATTGTTGTATGTCGAGAGCTGACTGGCGATGTTTATTTTGGTGAGCATGGCAGACGTGAAAGCGCAAATAACTGGGGCGTTATAGGTTACGACGATATGAACTATTCTGTTTATGAGGTAGAACGCATTGCCCGTCGTGCATTTGAAATGGCTCGTGTACGCTCTAAAAAAGTGACCTCTGTTGATAAAGCTAATGTGCTAGAAACCTCTCGTGTATGGCGTGAAACTGTAAGCCGTATCGCTGAGGAATATCCAGATGTTACTCTTGAGCATATGTATATAGATAATGCAGCTATGCAGCTCGTACGCAATCCTGCTCAATTTGATGTAATTGTTACAGGCAATTTATTCGGTGACATTCTTTCTGATGAAGCATCTATGATAACCGGTTCTATTGGCATGTTACCAAGTGCATCGATCAATGAAAGTGGTCGTGGTATGTATGAGCCAATTCATGGTTCTGCTCCGGATATCGCTGGTAAGGGTATTGCAAATCCTATTGCAACTATTCTTTCTTGTGCAATGATGCTCAGATATTCTTTCGGTTTGACTAATGAAGCTGACGCAATCGAAAAGGCAGTCGAAAAGGCTCTTAACGATGGTCATAGAACTTCTGATATTGCAACAAATGGCGAGAAAGCCCTTTCTACAAAAGAAATCGGTGAAATTATTCGAGCTAATATTTAAAAAATATGCCCACCAAAATTGGTGGGCATTAAATTTTATAAAATTCTAGGTTCTGCAACACTTGATCTGCTATCAAGCACAGGTGGAATCATTACTTTTTTAGGAATATAACGAACTCCATGAATTGTCTGACTAGGTGTCCTTTCACCTATCAATCTAACTGCTGCACGACACATATATTCTTCCTGAATATGTATAACTGTGAGTTTTTTAAGCTCCTGTTTTGAGCGATCAATATCGCAAAATGCCAAAATAGAAATATCGTTAGGTATACCCATTCCACACTCCTCAATCGCATCAATAGCACCTAAGGCATTTTCCATAGATGCAGCAATTATGGCAGTTGGCAATTTGTTACCCGACTTTATATAATCAAGCATAGTTTTTTTACTTTCATCAACATTGACTTCAGCCGACAGTGTCCAAATTTTATTCTCCAGACCATAAACACGCATTGCATCATAATAAATATTGTGTAAAACCTCAGTTAAAATTCTTCTTGTCCAGCATTTTTGCTTACCACATGGACCAAAATAACCGATATTTTCATGACCATATTCTTTTAGATGCTCTATTGCTTGAGCCATACCTGCGTGACTATTTATAACAACTGTATCATAATGCACTTCATCAGCAGATGCGTCCATAAATACAACATTTTCATTTATGTGGAATATCCAATTTATTTGCGGCTCTTGAAAGACACCAATAGCCAAAATGCCATCTAAATTCATTTCTTTTAGTTCATTAACTGACGATACACCTATATCAATTTTAACCCATGATATTTTCCCACTGGAGCAAACATTATCTATACATTGCAGCCAATTTTGTTCAAATTCCTCTCTGCGCCATTCAAATTGGCAAGCAAAAACCACACCGATGCTCAAAATATTTTTCTGATTTCGTCCCTTATTGCTTTTAGTTTCGGCATAATTGAGTTCATTAGCTGCTTGCATTACCCTTTTGCGTGTTTCTTCGCTTGCACTCATCGAAGGATCATTATTAAGGATGCGTGAAATAGTCGCAATAGAATAGCCTGTGTATTCTGAAATATCCTTTAGTGTCGCCATTAAAAATGTCCCCCCGATTTATTATAAAAATTTATATTCGATTATAAAATAACAACTATAAAGCGTATATCTTTGCATATCAATGCATATTTTTTAATTTTTTGTAACTTTTGCTACTTGTATACTTATTTTAACCGTTTTTAATTGAAATATCAAGATTTTTTTCGCTTTAGCTGTTAAAAATTCATTCTAAAATATCTGTATATTTATTGTATTATACATAAAAAAACAGGTGAAAAATGTAAAATAACACTTATCACCTGTTTTATGTTGTTTTTTAGTTAAAATTACTTCAGACCAGCAGTAATAATAGCCATCTGATAAACCTCATCAGCATTACAACCACGAGATAAGTCATTGATTGGTGCATTCAAGCCTTGAAGGATTGGACCATAGGCCTCAAAACCACCCAGACGCTGAGCAATCTTGTAACCGATATTACCTGCATTGATATCAGGGAAAATAAATGTATTCGCTTGACCTGCAACTGGAGAACCCTTACACTTTGTTTTTGCAACAACTGGAGAGAATGCAGCATCAAACTGTAACTCACCATCAATTGCAAGTTCTGGTGCTGCCTGTTTTGCTTTTTCGGTAGCATTACGCATCATATCAACAGTTTCACCCTTACCGGAGCCCATTGTAGAGTAAGAAAGCATTGCAACCTTTGGATCAATACCAAATGCTTTAGCTGTTGCAGCGGTCTCGACTGCAATTTCCACAAGGTCATCTTCACTTGGGTTAATATTGATTGCACAATCGCCCATTGCATATTTTTCTTCATTTCCGTCTTTATCAGTTCTCATTAAAATAAAGCAAGAAGAAACAATCTTATTGCCTGGCTTTGTCTTGATAATCTGAAGAGCTGGACGAACTGTGTCAGCGGTTGAGTATGTAGCACCACCAAGCAGTGCATCTGCATAGCCCATCTTTACAAGCATTGTACCAAAATAATTACCCTTAGAAAGTGCTGCACGGCACTGTTCTTCGGTCATCTTGCCTTTGCGCAGTTCAACCATTTTTGCAACCATTTCATCAAACTTATCAAAAGTTGCAGGGTCAATAATTTCCATGCCCTCAATATCAAAACCGCCCTGAGCTGCTGCTGCTTTAACTTCATCTACGTTTCCAACAAGAATTGAATCGAGAATTTCATCTTTCTTTAGGCGAGTTGCTGCCTCAAGAATACGTGCATCAGAACCCTCTGTGAAAACAATTCTACGCTTATTTGCTTTTAATGTTGCTACCAGATTTTCAAACATTGGTATTACTCCTTTTCCTATCTTAAATAAGATACAATTTATTATACACCTGTTTGTAATAATTTCTCAAGTGCAAAACCCAAAAAAATTCAGAAAATCAAAGTTTTTTACCATGTTTGTCTATTTTTTATCATTGTTTGTTTATGTGTCTAGTTTTAAATCATTCTCCTTTATCCAACCAATTTTTCTAAGTATGCTGCAAAATACAACAGATAAAATTGCAGGCAGAACAAAACTTATAAGTATAAGACCTAACCAATCCCCAAAGTTTGGACTTATAGCTAAGGCATCATTTGTTGGTGAAATCCAACCTGTATAAACACCTATCTGACCTACAAGTCCGCAAGTACCCATACCAGATGAGACTGGTGCTCCGTTCATTTCCATTTTAAATAAACAGGTTGCAATAGGACCTGTTATAGCAGATGCAAGTGTTGGCGGAATCCATATTCTTGGATTACGTACAATATTAGGCATTTGCAGCATAGATGTTCCCAGTCCTTGCGATATAAGACCACTAACGCCATTTTCCTTAAAGCTCATTACAGCAAAACCTATCATCTGTGCAGAACAACCTGCAACTGCTGCACCACCTGCGAGACCTGTAAGACCCAAAGCTGCACATATAGCTGCTGAGGAAATTGGCAGCGTAAGTGCTATACCAACTAACACGGAAATTAAAATTCCCATTACAAATGGCTGGAGGTCGGTTGCCCAAATAATCACATTTCCTAGTGAAGATGCAGCTGCACCAATAGATGGTGCAAATAAAACCGCAAGCATTGAACCTGAAAAGATAGTCACAAATGGTGTCACAAGAATGTCAATTTTTGTTTCTTTAGATACTGCTTTACCAAGCTCTGCCGCAACAACAGTTACAATGAGAACAGCAAGCGGACCACCTGCACCGCCTAACTCATTTGTTGCTGCACCGACTGTAATAAGTGAAAATAACACAAGTGGTGGACATTGTAACGCCCAACCAATGGCACAAGCCATTGCTGCACCTACAACATAGGTTTCTTTTGCAAAGCTTCCTACGGTTACAAAAGCCTCTATTCCCAGCTGAGAACCTAATGTCCCAACTATTGTTCCGATTAGCAAAGATGCAAACAGACCTTGTGCCATTGCACCAAGTGCATCAACACCATAACGTTTTGCAGAAATTTCGATATTTTTCCTTTTTAAAAACTCCTTAATTTTTTTCACTTTAAGAACCTCCTCATTATATGTCATGACACCTGTCAAATATAATATCAGATTCTAATAAAAAAAGCAAGAACCCAAACCGGAATTCTTGCTTAATTTAATCAATTTAAAAAACATTGTCTAAACGCACAACAGTTTTATTTACTTTAGGAATCAAATGAATGTGCTGTAATGTAATTTGTAATCTTGCTGCTGTGTAACCGTCACCTACTTGATCCAATAGAGAGGTTACAATTTTTTCTTGGGATTCTTGATAACTTTCGGGGACTTTTCGCTGCGTGACTAGACGTACCATAGTTATTCCTCACTTTCTACCACGATACCAACCCTGCTGACAACCCGAACATACGATACATTGAATAGATTGTAACTGTAAACTTATCCTGAACTTGTTTTAATTATATATCTTTAGCAGATTAAAGTCAATTATTTCAAACATAATTTTCATAATAAAAATATTTTTTACAGTATCTTCACGTGCTATTTTTACTAAATTTAATAATTAACTTTCAGAAAACAGGATTTTTCCGAGTTATTTGTAAAATCATTGACAAACGCTTTAATATCATTTATTTCATTTGCGATATTATAAACTAAAAAACGATATAAGTTTTTTCTCATATCGTTTTAGTTTAAATTATTTATTATTCGCACCAATTTTACGTAAAACCTCTCTGAAATACTCAGGTCTTGGTGCAGTGAATTCCATTTCTTTGCCTGTTCGCGGGTGTACTAAACGAAGTTTTTTTGCATGAAGGCATTGACCGTTTAAATTGGAAAAACGGTCTTTTTTCATACCATAAACCATATCGCCTACTATTGGGTGCCCAATAAATGCCGCATGAACACGAATTTGATGCGTTCTACCCGTTTCCAGCCAAAAACCCGTATGTGTGTATCCATTATAACGTGCTATGACTTTATAATGTGTAATAGCTTTTCTGCCATCTAAACTAACTGCCATTTTTTTGCGGTCGGTTTTATGCCTTGCGATTGGCTGATTTATTGTTCCGCTGTCCTCCTTTATATTTCCGTAAAGCACAGCCTCATATTCACGTTCTACCGCATGATGTGCTATTTGTTCGGATAAATGCTGATGTGCAAAATCATTTTTTGCTACAACAAGTAAACCACTGGTATCTTTATCTATTCTGTGAACTATACCTGGTCTTATTTCGCCATTTATACCAGAAAGACGGTCGCCGCAGTGATACATAAGGGCATTTACAAGCGTACCCGACCAATTTCCGACTGCTGGGTGTACAACCATACCTCTTGCCTTATTTACCACTATAATATCATCATCTTCGTAGATAATATCAATGGGTATATTTTCTGGTATAATTTCCACTTCTTTAGGCTCTGGGAGTAGCACTGTAAACTCCTCTGAGCCATTTAATTTATAATTCTTTTTTACAGGCTTTTGTAGCAAACATACTTTTTCTTCTGCAAGCAGATTTTGTATTGCATTTCTAGTCATTTCTTCAAGCTGTTCTGATAAAAATTTATCCACACGCTTACCAGAATCTTCTCTCTGTGCTGTAATTATAATTTCTGTCATTTTTTCCCTGCCTTTTCTGCAAATTTATCATACTGAAACATCATGTAGTAAATGAATAATAATCCACCACAAACAATACAAATATCAGCCACATTGAAAACAGGAAAGTTAATCAGCTTAAAGCTAAACATATCAATAACATAACCATGAGTTATTCGGTCTATAAAATTACCAATTCCACCAGCAGATATTAAAACAAGAGAAATTTTACCGAGCTTAGTATAAATGAGCTTTTTATAAAAAGCATAAGCTATCACAGCTAAAATGATAATTGTTATTAAAATAAAAAACCATATTTGATTTTCAAGCATTGACCATGCTGCACCTTTATTTTCAATATAAGTCAGCTCAAAAACATTTTCTATTAACACAATAGGCTTTGTTGTTAAGTAAGTAACAGCAAGATATTTAACAATCTGGTCTAAACCAACAAGCAAAACCATGAATATTATTCCTAATATCAGCATTTTTTCACCTTTCTATCTAAAAAAGGGACAATCAGAAGTGACTGTCCCTTTTTTGTTATTAACCAACAACCTCTGCACAACGACCGCAAAGAGTTGGGTGCTTTTCATTCTTGCCAACAGAATCAACATACATCCAGCAGCGTTCACACTTATCTTCAGATGCACGTTCAATCTCAATAGAAATATCGTTTTCTGCATCGTCAAGCTCTGCATTGTAAACAACGCGCAGCTTAGATACAACAGAAAGTGCGGCAAGCTCGTCCATGGTAAGACCGCAGTTATTTAAGAAATCAGCTGTTGCCTTGCTTGCATTAACAGTAACCCAAGCCTCAAGTGGCTTACCGATTACTTTTTCATTTCTCGCACCTTCAAGAGCCTTGTTCACTTCATCACGAAGTTCAGATAGACGACTCCACTTATCTCTTGAAGCCTCTTCCATATCATAAGCATCACAAGCATCAGCCATATCATTTAGCATGATATTACCAGTATCATCACAATCTGCATGAGGCATTGCTTTCCAGATTTCATCAGCGGTAAAGCACAAAATTGGGGCAATCATACGAACAAGAGCGTTTAAAATATGATAAATAGTAGTCTGAGCTGCAAGACGGCTTAGGCTGTCCTTACCATCGCAGTATAATCTATCCTTAATAACATCTAAGTAGAAGTTAGACATATCAACAACGCAGAAGTTATGAATAGCATGCATAACTGTGTGGAATTCATAAGCATCATAACCCTTGCGAACACGAGTTACAAGGTCATTAAGTTTCATAAGTGCCCATTTGTCAAGCTCTGGCAGCTTTTCATATGGCACAAGCTGAGAAAGTTCAAATCCCTGAAGATTGCCAAGGATGTAACGAGCAGTGTTGCGAATCTTTAGATAATTTTGTGACAGATGCTTAAACATATCCTTAGAGATACGCATATCTTGGCGGTAATCAGCAGATGCAACCCACAGACGAAGAATATCTGCACCATACTGCTCAGTAAGCTCCTGAGGGCTGATCCCATTACCAGCAGACTTGGACATCTTTTGACGCTCTTCATCTACAATCATACCATGGGTTATAACAGTCTTATATGGAGCAATACCCTTTGTAGCAATAGCAGTAAGCATAGATGACTGGAACCAACCGCGGTACTGGTCATTACCCTCAAGGTAAACATCTACTGGAATTGGCTGACCTTCACGCTCACCAATAACAGCAGCCCAGCTGGAACCAGAATCAAACCATACGTCCATGGTATCGGTTTCCTTATCAAAGTTACCGCATCCACATTCGCACTTAATACCATCAGGTAACATTTCAGATGCGTCCATTTCAAACCAGCAGTTAGAGCCATGCTCCTTAAACAGCTTGGAAACAATTTCGATTGTCTGCTCGTTTACAAGTGGCTTACCGCAATCCTTACAAATAAAGATTGGAATTGGAACACCCCAAATACGTTGACGAGAAATACACCAGTCGGAACGCTCCTGAATCATAGAAGTCATACGTTCTTCGCCCCAACCTGGCAACCAAGTGATTTGATGGCAAGCCTTAACAGCATCTTCTTTTAGTGCATCAACGGAGCAGAACCACTGCTCTGTTGCACGGAAGATAATAGGATTTTTGCAACGCCAGCAGTGTGGATAGCTATGCTCAATTTCCTCAATAGCTAGCAGAGCATTGCAAGCCTTTAAATCATCAAGAATAACTGGAGTGGTCTTTTCGTAGTACATACCAGCATACTTACCTGCATCTTCAGTTGCATAACCCTTACCATCAACAGGAACAATAATATCAATTTTATACTTCTGACAAACGGTAAAGTCCTCTGCACCGAAACCTGGAGCTGTATGTACACAACCAGTACCAGCATCTAAAGTTACATGCTCGCCACAGATAACAACACTTTCACGGTCCATAATAGGGTGTTTGGTTTTAATCATTTCAAGGTCAGAGCCTAGAACAGTGCCAAGAACCTCCCAATTTTCAATGTCTGCACTTTTCATAACAGACTTTGTAAGCTCCTTAGCAAGCACATAAACCTCACCATTTGGAACCTTAACGAAATCATACTCGAAGGATGGATTTACAGAAATTGCAAGGTTTCCTGGTAAAGTCCAAGTAGTTGTTGTCCAAATTACAAAATATACATTTTCAGTTGTACCGATAGCTTTAGATATAACATCCTTGTCATCGGTCACAGCAAATTTAACAAAAATAGATGAACACTTTTCATCCTGATACTCAATTTCAGCCTCCGCAAGAGCTGTTTCATCATGAGGGCACCAGTAAACTGGTTTTAAGCCCTTATAGATATAGCCCTTTTTAGCCATTTCCCCAAAGATTTCAATTTGCTTAGCCTCGAAATCATGTGTTAAAGTGAGATAAGGACGCTCCCATTCACCCATTACACCCAGACGCTTAAATTGTTCCCTCTGAGTATCAACATGCTTACGAGCAAATTCTTCACACTTTTTACGAAATTCACTTACAGAAACCTTGTCTCTATCCATACCATAAGCCTTAATAGCTTGGCGTTCGATTGGCAGACCATGAGTGTCCCAACCTGGAATATATGGAGCCTTAAAGCCTGCCATATTTTTATAACGCACAATAAAGTCCTTTAAAACTTTATTAAGCGCATGACCCATATGCAAGTTACCATTTGCATATGGAGGACCATCATGCAGAACAAAAAGAGGCTTGCCCTCATTTCTCTTCATTACATCATGATAAAGTTTGTTTTCTCCCTGCTGCCAGCCTTCAAGAAAAGCTGGTTCACGCTTTGGCAGACCTGCACGCATCGGAAAATCCGTTTTAGGCAGGTTAATTGTTGCATTGTAATCCTGCGGCATTGTACCGTTTCATTCCTTTCATGGTTTCTATCTTAGAAAAGTATTACTTTTCAGCCTGCTCACTGCTTGTGAGCGGAACTTCCATTATTTTAAATCGACCGTCTTTTTTTCTACTATTTGACAGATTTTTGCGGTCTTGCTCAGTAAAACGCTGAGTGTCTTCAAATTTTTCTGATTCAGTATATTCTTTTTTATCATACTCATGCTGTTCATAGTTTTCCTCTTGTTCTGGCTCTGTCATATTGATAGGCTCTGTATTCATACTAATAGGCTCTGTTGGATAAGCTGCTGCATTTTCCTGAATAAGAATATCAGAAGCAGAAAGAGCTACAAGCGACTTGAGTTGTTCCTCATAAACAGCAGAAAGCTGAGCTACAAACTCTGCATTTTTAGCTTTTGCCTCTTCAAGGCGTTTGCTTTCTGTTGCTATTTGTATACGATAATTTTCTATTCTAGTTTCAGCTTCATTTCTAGCGGTTGTTAGCAGCTGCTCGGCCTCGGTTTTGGATTTTTCAAGTGTTTCTTGAGCTATATTTTGCGCAGAAACTAATGCACGACGCATACCATCTTCAACGCTGCGGTACTCCTCAATTTTATCTACAAGCACCTTCATTTTAGATTTAAGTGCTGCATTTTCTTTTTGAACAGCAGCGATAGTTTCGGTTATTTTTTCCATAAACTCATCTACGCTTTTCATATCATAACCGCCAAAAACGGCTTTTTCAAAGCTCATGGCCTGTATTTCCTGAACAGTCAGCATATCAAGTTATCCCTCCTATTTATAAGACAAATGGTCGGAGAGTTCCCCCGACCTTAGCTTAAGCATTTTCGTTAGTAAAAGCTGTACAGCATTACCTGAATAAGTTCAAGCATGATAAATGTACAGAAAAATGCCAAGTCAATCGGCATCATGCGTATGCTTGGAATGCGGTTTAGCAGCCCTCTTATTGGCATAATGACCGGTTCTGTCACCATATACAAAAACTCTGCAATGGACGAATTCTGCATTTGAGGAAACCAAGAGAAAATAGCCCTTGCAAACATCATAAACTGCAAAAGTCGTATAAGCGTTGATACAATTTCAATCAAAAAATAAATCACGATAATTATAGATACAAGCCGTTGCTTTCAAGCTCATCAATAAGATCACCCAAAATATCAACATTATAAGGGGTGATAATGTAAGTGCTATTTGCAACACGCTTGATTTTCCCTTCATTTGCATAAGCTACACCGCTCAAGAAATCCACCAGACGGCGAGCCACTTCCTTATTAGTTTGCTCAAGATTTAAAACAACTGTACGCTTATCCTTAAGATGATCTGCAATTTCGGCTGCATTTTCAAATCTATCAGGTTTTACAAGCACAACTGCAAGCTGAGCTGTAGAGTGCATACTAACCACCTTACTGTTTTGTCTTTGAGAATCTGCATTTGCATTATTGTATGAATATGAATCTTCTTGGGCAGCTTGTTGCTGAGGCTGTTGATTTATATTTTGAGCAGTCTGTTGCTGTTGCTGATATGCAGCAGCTTGTTGGGGCTGTGGTTGAGTGTTCGGTGAGTAATCGTCGTATTCGTCCTCCATATCGTCACCTTTTACCCAATCTAAAAATCCCTTTAGAGATGCCATTCTATTATTTCCTCCTTAACGGCCTAAATCCGTTTTACTTCTTCATATATGGACGGGCTCCAAAGATTGCAGTGCCAACACGAACCATATTGGAGCCACACAAAATAGCGTCCTCAAAATCGCCGGACATACCCATTGATAAAAAGTCCATGGATACATTATCGTATTTTTTTTGCGATATGTCAATAAACAGTTCTCGCATTTTATCAAAATGACACAAATTTTCCCCAGCAAAATGAGAAATTGGCGGAATTGCCATGAGTCCTCTAATATGTATACCATTTAAATTGCACAAATTTTCCATAATTTGGGGTAGCTGTTCTGGAGGTATCCCACTTTTTGACGTTTCACCTGCTATATTGATTTCCAGCAAAATATCCTGACAAAAGCCTTTGTTTTGTGCCTGCTTTGCAATAACATTAGCCAATTTTTCTGAGTCAACCGATTGAATAAGGCTTACTTTTCCCATTAAAAATTTAACTTTATTGCTTTGTAGTGTGCCTATAAAATGTAAATCTGAGCCCTCATAAGCGTTTTGGTCATATTTTTCAATTAGCTCTTGTACTCTATTTTCACCCGCTATTTTAATTCCTGCTTTAATAGCCTGTTTTACACGCTCTGCATTATTCATTTTAGTTGCTGCAACCAAATGAATATCATCTGCATTTCGCCCTGCTTTCTTTGCGGCTTGCTCTATACGCTCTTTTACAATATGCACATTTTCATTTATTATTTCTTGCTCTGTCATTTTATCACCTTCAAATCTTCCAGATCTCGTCCCTTGACTATTATACTATCACCTACAACAAGCCCAGTATTTTCGACTGTTGTACCTTGCTTAACCACATAATAATCGCTAGTTTCATACAGAACCTCAATCGCTTTAAATCTGCTTAGTGAATCTGGCAGGATATAAACTCCTTGAGTGGCGTTTCCATTACTATCTGTTTTTATTCTTACTGCACTCTTTGGAACTTTTATTCCTGTATATATTTTCTTTATTACTTCGACCGATTGATAACGCATACTGAGGATTTCAGGTGTAATCTCCATACCACTTATAATTAAAAGAGCTTTTCCATTATTTTTTTCTTTTCTTATATCCTCAACATTGACTGAAATATCACTGCTAACCTGTGCAAATCCAAGAAGCAGAGAATCCCCAACCGATAAATTTTCAATATCTTCTTGTGAAACAGACATTGCAAAGTACCAGCGAAAATCCTGTACTATTTTTCCAAGGTTGTTTGATGATGTGCTGCTTATCTTATTTGGGTCAAGATTTTCAAGCTCAGATGCTGTCATAGTTTCAAGAGAATCTATTGTAAGCTGTGTTTCAAACCCATCTACCACTTCTGAGAAATAACCTGCTGCTGGAGATGCTATTGTTATACTGCCACCTCCTATTTGTTGCTGCAAATAGTTTCTTTCGGACTCAAGTGCCTGAGCTTGTCCAAGCAGTACATCTTTATCAATAGAGCCAATTCCTCTACGCAAACATAGATTTCTCAGCTCTGTAACACTAGATTGCATACCAGAAACTGTACTTTGCTGCATCGCCAAAGAAAGCTCAGAAATTTTTGTTGTTATCATGCTTTCTATCTTAACTGAATCACTTCCACTTGTTATCATTTGTGCTGCACTATTTAGCAGTGCTATTTGGTCATCAAGCACACTAATCTTTTGGCTGTTTTCTAGTGCCTGGGTGCTTGAATATACAACTGCAAGTGCTGCACTTTTCTGGACTTTATCGCCGACTTGCACTATATGTTTAACAGTGTCACCAGTTGTACCTTGAACCACAACTTCATTTCTAAAAAACCAGCCATCAGCCATAAATGAATCATTTACTGTAATTTTTACTGCGGTTTGGGTTTCGGTTCGGTTTACAGCAATCTGCCATATTATTACAGCAAGCATAATCATACCAAACACTATAAATCCTAAACGGCGGTAATTTATTTTCTTTTTACCTTTTAAATCAATCATAATCCATCATAAACGCAGATGAAAAACTACTTATTTTTCATCTTTCCTTGTGTAAAATTCCACTCGATGCTGTGGAACAACAGTAGATATTGCGTGTTTATAAATCATCTGCTGCTTTCCTTCAACCTCGAAAATAACAACAAAGCTGTCAAAACCACGAACTATTCCACGCATTTGAAAGCCATTCATTAAGAATAATGTAACTGGCTGTGCCTGCTGTCTAACCACGTTTAAAAAAGCGTCCTGTAAATTGATTTCTGTTTTCATGATATTCCTCCGAATTTCTAATTTATGGAAATATCATAACCCAGCCTCTAGTAAAAATTTTGTCGAACTGCGGAAAACATCGTCAAAACTTGAGCTGGAATCATAATTTATCCAGTGAATTGAGCTGTCACGTTTGAGCCATGTCAGTTGACGCTTTGCATAATTTCTTGAATGCCTTTTTAAAATCTCCACACATTCTTCAAGACTGCTTTGACCATTTAAGTATGGTAAAAACTCTTTATATCCTATCGCTTGCATTGCTGTTGTGCTTAGTTTTTCTCCATCAAACACATGTTTTACCTCATTAAGCAAACCTTCTTTAAGCATAATATCAACACGATTATTTATTCGTTTATAAAGAATCTCTCTATCAGACGGGCAAACTCCAATTTTAAAAGCCTTATATTTAGGCTCTGGACGCTTATTTTTAGCGTTCATTTCATTTATGGTCATTCCAGTCTGATTATAAACTTCAATAGCTCTAATAACACGTTTTCTGTTGTTTGGGTGAAGTCTTTCAGCACTTATAGGGTCAATTTCTCGAAGTTTATTATGAAGTTCCTCATTTCCATACTCATTTGCGAAGTTTTCAAGCTCTACACGAAGTTTTGTATCTGTTTCATTGCCTGAAAATGTGCTGCATTCTATAAGCGAATCCATATAAAGCCCTGTTCCGCCTACTACAATAGGAATTTTCCCTCTTGAAAGTATATCTTGAGCAATTTTATCTGCAATCTCGGTATAACGAGCCACAGAAAAATCTTCACCCTTTTCACAAATATCAAACATATGGTGAACTATGCCTTTACGCTCTGCCATACTTGGTTTTGCTGTACCGATATCCATACCCTTATAAATCTGCATTGAATCGGCGGAGATAATTTCTGTTTGCCTTTGTTTAGCAAGTTCAACAGATAATGCAGTTTTTCCGCTTGCTGTTGGGCCTACTATGCATATAAGCTGATTTTCTGTCATAAATTACCTTCTTTTATTGATTTACACGCTTAAATAATTTATCAATTTCATATTTTGTAAGTCTAACCATAACAGGTCTTCCATGAGGGCAACAAGCAATTTCATTATTCCCTATAACACGGTCAAAAAGCTGTTGCATTTCAATTCTATTTGTGGATTTACCCGCTTTAATTGCCGCCTTACATGCTACCATATGAATTAAATCATCAAATTCATCTGGTGTTGGCGAGCGATGGTTTAATAATTTTTCAGCTATTTCCACAAGCGTTTGACCGATATCAGCAGCATCAATATAGGCTGGAACCGCACGAACAGCAAAACTTTTTTCACCAAAAACAGAAACATCAAAACCGAGTTTAACCAATATTTCCCTGTTTTCTTTTAAAACTTCAAACTCAGTAGCATTCATTTCAGCTATATAAGGTGTTAAAAGCTGCTGAATTGGCATTTCTGTTTTTCTTTTAAGCTCATTAAACAGTATGCGCTCATGAGCCGCGTGTTTATCAAGCAGAATAAATCCATCTTTATCCTCAGCTACAATATAAGTGTTAAATGCCTCACCTATAACTTTAACAGTTGATTTAAAATCTAAGTGTTTTATTTGTATATCCTGCTGCTTTGTTTGTGTTTGATTTAATTTATTCTGATTTATAGGCTGACTTTCAGGCACGAGTTCAGTTTCATACTCTATTTTAGTATCTGAAAACTCTGCTTTCGGGTCAAACGAGCAAACTTTTAAATCTGATATATCAAAATCATCATCACAATCAATTATAGGCGGTTTAAAGCTATTTGGCAATTTAACTTTGCGAAGACTAAACAGTGGATTTTTAACGTTTAAAGTATCCTTTTCTATATTTATCTGTTTTTGTTCTAATCCAGTCTGTTTTTGCGGCTTAACTTCAACATCTTTGGTTGCATTTTGGGGTTTTATATCACTTTTTATAATAGATATGGTTTGCTGATTATCGGTTAAATTGTCCTCTTTTTCTTTTGATGCCTTATGCAAGACAGGCATATTGTCATTTTGCTCAAGTGCATTTTTACAAGCAATATAGATAGTCTCAAAAACAGGTTTTTCTTGTGCAAATTTAACCTCTGTTTTAGCTGGGTGTACATTGACATCAACTAAATTAAGCGGCAAATTCAGAAACAATGCACAGCTTGGATACTTTCCAGTTATTATTTGGTTTCTGTAAGCCTCCTCAAGTGCTGCCTGCATAAGTTTGCTTTTTATATATCTACCATTTACAAAAAAGTGCTGCATACTGCGATTTGGTCTGCACGAATGAGGTTTGGTTATATACCCCCATGCGGCAACACCTTCACGCTCAAATTTTTTTACTTCAACCATATTAGAAGTAAGTTCTCTACCAAAAACACTGAAAACAGGTGTCATCAGTTTACCATCACCAGATGTAGCAAAAACTTGCTTACCATCACGAATCATGCAAAAAGATATTTCTGGGTGTGAAAGAGCAGCATGTTCAACAACGCCTATAACATATCCAGCCTCAGTAAAATCTTTTTTTAGAAACTTCATTCTAGCTGGTGTATTAAAAAACAAATTACGAATTATTATTGTTGTTCCATCTGGACAGCCCGCATCTTCTCTATCTGTTATTTCTCCTGCTTCCAAATGCAAATGAAACCCAACAATATCATCGCGCTGTTTAGTAAATAAATCTATACGTGAAACAGATGCTATCGCCGCAAGTGCTTCTCCACGAAAACCCAGCGTTCCAATTTTAGATAAATCATCTTCGCTTGATATTTTACTTGTAGCATGGCGTTTAAAAGCCACTGGTGCATCTTCTTTTGTCATGCCGCAACCGTTGTCCATTATTCTAATATAAGATATTCCACCATTTTCAATTTCAACCTGTATACGGGTTGCACCAGCATCAATAGCATTTTCTATAAGCTCTTTTGCAACAGATGCTGGTCTTTCGACCACCTCACCCGCCGCAATAAGATTGGCAAGATGAGGCGAAAGCTCTTTAATCAATGACATACTTTTACCTCTCTTTTAAGTTTAAGAGCATTTTTTTAAGTTCATAAAGTGCGTTCATTGCCTCAATAGGCGTCATTGTATCCACAGACAAATTGCGTAAACGCTCAATTACTTTATTTTCATCTAAATTTGCAAGTGTAATTTGAGGCATAACTTCTTCTTCATCGATTTTACGCATTTCAATCTTGGGACTATCGCTTTCTAAGTCTTCTAATATACTTTTTGCACGTTTTATAACACTATTGGGCACACCTGCAAGTTTGGCAACTTCAATACCATAACTATCATCAGCACCGCCACGAACAATTTTTCTAAGGAAAGTAATATCATCTCCACGCTTTTTTACAGCTATATTATAATTATGAATACCTTCCATTAAATCCTCAAGTGCTGTAAGTTCATGGTAATGCGTTGCAAATAAAGCCCTTGCTCCAAGTTTTTTGGTATCCGCCACAAACTCCACCACTGCACGAGCGATTGACATGCCATCATAAGTAGATGTACCACGACCGATTTCATCTAAAATAAGCAAACTATTTTTTGTTGCATTTTTAAGAATATCAGCTACTTCACTCATCTCGACCATAAAAGTTGATTGACCGCTTGCAAGGTCATCAGATGCTCCAACCCTTGTAAAAACTCTGTCTGCAATGCCAATATGTGCTGAACTCGCTGGCACAAATGAACCCATTTGAGCCATAATTGTAATCAGTGCTACTTGACGCATATAAGTTGATTTACCTGCCATATTAGGACCTGTGATAACTGCAACACGATTTTGTTTGTTATCAAGTTTTGTGTCATTTGGCACAAAAAAACTATCATTTAATACTTTTTCAACAACCGGGTGACGACCATCTTTAATATCTATTCGACCAGAAAAATCAACCTCTGGGCAAGTATAATTATTTTCATATGCAAGCTGTGCAAAAGAGCATAAAACATCAAGGTTTGCAAGAGATTGAGCTGTTCTTTGTATACGGTGAACTTGTACTGCGATTTGTTCACGAATCCAGCAAAACAGTTCATATTCCAATGCCGTCAAACGCTCCTGAGCACCAAGAACGGTTTTTTCGAGCTGCTTTAGCTCCTCTGTTATATAACGCTCACAATTTGTTAGTGTCTGTTTTCTTATATAATCTTCTGGAACAAGGTCTAAATTCCCCTTTGATACCTCAAGATAATAACCAAAAACCCTGTTATAGCCAATTTTTAAGTTTTTAATACCTGTTCGTTCGCGTTCACTCTGTTCAATTTGTGCGATTTCACCCTTACCTCCGCTTGCAAGGTCACGTAAATGGTCTACTTCTTCACTGTAACCGCCGCGAATAAATCCGCCATCTTTAACCGATACTGGAGGGTCATCTGTAATAGTGTTTGCAATTAGATTTTTAACATCTTCAAGCACATCAATTCTCAAATGTAATTCTTTTAAAAGCGGTGCTTTTAAATTCTTGGTTTGGTTTAATACTGCTGGAATTTGCTCAATAGCTGAACCTAAAGCACATAAATCACGGCAATTCGCCGAGCCATATACAACACGGCCTATTAAACGCTCCACATCAAAAACTTGTCTTAACTGATTAGATAAAGCATCTCTTGTGATTATATCATTTACAAGTTCCTGAACAGCTTCTTGACGTTTTTTGATATGTATGGGATTTAATAGTGGCTTTTCCAGCCACTTGCGAATCAATCGAGAACCCATAGCTGTTTTGGTTTTATCAATAATCCAAAGAAGTGAACCCTTTTTTTCTCCACCACGCATAGTTTGACAAAGCTCTAAATTGCGTCTTGCGGTCATATCAAGTTCCATATATTGACCTTGATGGTAAATGTTTAAAGTGTTTAAATTTGCAAGGCTTGTTTTTTGTGTTTTAGCAAGAAATTTAAGGAGTGCATTTATAGTAATAACCGCTAATGGCATTTCATCCAATCCCGAATATTCCGAATTTTCAATGTGAAATTGCTTACATACACTTTCTTTTGCATTTTCTTCTGTAAAATAATCATCATCAAGCTCAGAATATATACATTCTAAACGCTTTTCTATAAAATTCTTGAATTTTTCTGTACATTCTCCACCGATTAAAACCTCTTTTGGCAGAAATCTTCCAAGTTCGCTGAAAAGTTCGGTTTCCCCTTGACTGTTTGACACCTCGGTCAGATATGCCTCACCAGTGGAAATATCACAAAAACAAACTCCCCAACTTCCATTATTGCCGTAAACCGTAGCAAGATAATTATTTTCATTTTCATCAAGCATAGATGCTTCGATAACCGTTCCAGGGGTTATCATTCTCACAATATCACGCTTTACTATACCTTTTGTAGCTTTTGGGTCTTCAATTTGTTCACATATGGCTACTTTATAGCCTTTTCTAATCAGTTTCCCCACGTATGATTCATAAGAATGATAAGGCACTCCACACATAGGAGCCTTTTTTTCTTGACCGCAATCACGACCTGTGAGTGTTAGTTCAAGCTCTTGTGATGCTAAAATAGCATCTTCAAAGAACATCTCATAAAAATCACCTAAACGATAAAAAACAATATAATCACGGCATTTATTTTTAATTTCCAGATATTGTTTCATCATTGGTGTAAGTCCAGCCATAGATGCCTCCTTGATTTTTATTGCTTTGCAAACAAGCAACGTAAAGTAGTTTTATCAATAGTTACGGTTGCAAATTCTCCGATTTTAATGTTATCACCTGCACAGCAAACTAAAAGTCCGCCCTCAGTTCTTGCGGTATATGGATATTCTGTATCCTTGCTATATCCATCTACAAGTACACGCAAAGTTTTATCCATATATGCATTTTGTCTTGAAATAACACATTCATCTTGTGCTTTTAATAATCTTTCAAAACGCTTTTGTTTTTGTTCCTTCGTTGTGGTGTCTGGATACTCAGCCGCCGGAGTGCCACTTCTTTTTGAATATAGGAAAGTAAACAGCATATCAAAGCCGATTTCTTTTACAAGCTCTAAAGTTTTCTCAAAATCTTCTTCGCTTTCGTCTGGAAAACCTACAATAATATCGCTTGAAAGAGTTATTTCTGGCATTTTTGCTCTTGCATATGCGATAAGCTCACGATAATGCTCTGCTGTATAACCTCTGTTCATGCGTTTAAGCACAGTATCTGAGCCAGACTGAAAAGGTAAATGCAGTTGTTTTGCAACCTTTCCACATTCCGCCATGGTGTCAAACAGCTTTTTTGAAGCATCTTTTGGGTGGCTTGTCATAAATCTAAGCTGGAAATCACCCTCAACACCATTAAGTCGCTTTAAAAGGTCAGCAAAATCTATTTCAATACCCAAATCTCTACCATAAGAGTTTACATTTTGACCAAGCAAAGTTATATCTTTATATCCCTGTTTTACAAGCTCACGAAGTTCCTTTTCTATTTCCTCTGGGCTGCGGCTGCGTTCACGACCTCTAACGTATGGCACAATACAATATGTACAAAAGTTATTGCAACCATACATAATAGAAAGCCATGCCCTTGCTCCCTTATTGCGCTCTACCGGCAAGCCCTCAGCGATTGAACCCTTAGCATCACCCGAAATGTCAAAAACTTTTTTCTCGCCTTCAACTACTCGACGATACATAAGCTCTGGAAATTTCCAAAGCATATGTGTACCAAAAAGCAAATTTACTTGTGGATAGCTTTTTCTAATTTTTTCTGGAATATGTTCTTGCTGAACCATACAGCCACAAAGACCGATTGTGATTTCTGGACGCTCTTTTTTAAGATGTGATAATGCACCTATATTTCCTAGTGCTCTTGACTCTGCATGTTCACGCACTGCACAGGTATTATAAATTAAAACATCAGCATCATCTGTTTTATCAGTCTTTTCATATCCCATTTCATGAAGCATTCCGACTATTCTTTCTGTGTCTGCCTCATTTTGCTGACAGCCGAAAGTCTGTGTATATGCCTTGGGTTTTCTGCCATTTTGCTGCTCAAAATCTCTATTATAAGCAGCGATTCTATCAATATAAGCAAGCTGCTGCTGAACTTCCTTTTCGGAAACTGCAGTAGGTACTGTTTTGCTCATTTAATTTTCCCTTTCTATTATCTAAACTCTACCATATCATCAGTATAAACACAAAGTCTATGATATGCCTCATCTGTTATATTATACTGAGGTAAATATTCTTTGATTGCCTTTGTAAGATATTCAGGGCTCATATTTTTATTACCTGCACCAGTTACAACATTACAGACAACAACACCGTCTTTTTGGGTGATTTCAGGTGTTTTCATAAGCTCTTTCATATTGACCATTTTTTCGCCACGTTTTGAGCGTTTTAAAATCTGAATATCATCTTTTGCAAAAAGCTCATTTGCATCTTTTATAAAATCTTGTGGAATTTCACCATCAAAACCCCAAGTAATCTTATAACGACTCCAAGCAATATTTGCAATTTTCATTCCGCCATCACTTAAAGCATAAATTTCCTGTGCGTAAAGTCCCTCTGGAAATACGCTGTTTATCATTTTCACTGCATTTTCTGGAACGGTTTCGGTTAAAAAATTAAAGTCAAGAAATTCATATTCACCCGAATAACCTGTTGAAAGCGGCAGTGCAACTGATACATATGCATGCTGATTAAACCCTTCTGTAAACCAAATTGGCATATTACAGCGAGCCATTGCCCTTTGCATAGTGTGCATTAAATCAAGGTGAGAAATATATTTAGCTCTTCCAGTTTTGGAAAAACGCATACGAGCCTTAAACACAGCAATGTCCCCCTTCAAAAAGTGAATTTGAGCCGCAACCTGCACATTTTTTCATACAATCCTCTGTTATAGCAGCATTTCTTGAGCGTTCCCATTCACGCTTTAGGTGCTGTTTAGTTGTACCACAGCCGATATGGTCCCATGGAAAAACTTCATCTAATGGACGCTGTCTTGATGCATAGAAAGCGGGGTCTAAATCACAGTCTTTAAACGCTTGTATCCACTTATCAAAATCGAATAATTGCTCCCAGCCATCAAACTTGCAACCACGCTGCCAAGCTAAATAGATAGCCTTGCCTTGTCTGCGGTCACCACGAGCGATAACACCTTCCATAACTGATGTTTTGGCATCGTGCCAGTTATAAGTCACATTTTTAGTTTTCATAATTTTACGCATATAATCTTGTTTACCCTGCAAAACTGCAAGTGTATTTTGTGCATCCCACTGGAAAGGGGTTTGTGGCTTTGGAACAAAACAAGAGGCGGAAGCTGTAATTTTAACACCCCTTGCACGGTTATTTGTGTTTATTCTCCAGCAATAAGCAACCTTTTTACAGATTTCAGAAATGCCATCTAAATCTTCTGATGTTTCGGTAGGCAGTCCAAGCATAAAATATAGCTTAACATTATTCCATCCGCCTTGGAATGCAATTTCACATGCACCTAAAACATCATCTTCAGTTATATTTTTGTTTATTACATCTCTTAAACGCTGAGTACCAGCCTCACAAGCAAAAGTTAAACCACTTTTTCTAACTTTTTGTACTCGTTCCATAAGCTCAGCGGAAAAACTATCCGCTCTAAGCGATGGCAAAGAAAGACTTATATGTTTAGGCTCACAATAATCAAGCATACATTCTGTAAGTCCCGAAAGCTCACTATAATCGCTTGTAGAAAGTGAAGAAAGTGAAATTTCCTCATAACCAGAGGATTCTAGCACTTTTTTAGCCTGATTTAATATAGTTTCCTTTGATTTTTTGCGAAGTGGTCTATATGTGTGACCCGCCTGGCAGAAACGGCAGCCACGAGGACAACCTCTAAAGAGTTCGACCATAGCTCTGTCAAATACAATGTCGGTAGATGGAACTACAAAATATTCTGGATAATACATTGTATCTAAATCTTCAACAATGCGTTTTTGAACCATCTTTGGTGCATTTTCTTTTGCAGTCACCTTTTTAACTGTGCCATCTTCGTTATATTCAACATCATAAAGAGATGGAACATATATACCCTGTATTTGAGCTGCACGAACTAAAAACTCATGCTTTGATATATTTTCATCTTTGGCTGTATTATAAAGGTTTACAAGGTCGAGCATAACCTCCTCACCATCGCCAATCATAAATAAATCAATAAAATCGCAAAGTGGCTCTGGATTATATGCACATGGACCACCAGCTACAACCAAATTTTTAAGCTCTTTTCTATCTTGGGCGAGTACAGGTACACCACCAAGGTCAAGCATATTTAAAATATTAGAGAAAGATAATTCATATTGTAAAGTAAAACCAATAATATCAAACTCAGAAAGAGCGTCACCGCTTTCAAGACCATAGAGTGGAATATTTTCCTTTCTCATATGCTCCTCAAGGTCAACCCATGGAGCAAACACACGTTCACACCAAACACCTTTTTGGTCGTTTAGCAGTCCATATAATATACGAGAACCTAAATGGCTCATACCAACTTCATAAACATCTGGAAAACAAAAAGCAAATCTAATATCTACTTCATTTTTATCCTTTGTAACAGACCCCCACTCACCGCCGACATAACGAGCGGGCTTTTGCACCTTTGGCAAAATTCGTTCTAGCTTTGCAGAAAGCATAAATTCCTCCTAATTAAAAAGTGCTGTGTAAAATGCACAACACCTCGCTGCAATCGTAAATAAATAAAAGACACAGTAAATCTGTGTCTTTTATTATAACATATTTCGCTCTAAATTTACACGAAAATTTTTCATTCATAAACGGTATGATTATTGATGATATGCACAATATAACTTATTCTTCTTTTGGTAAAATAATATTCAAGAACACTGCAACAATAGTTGCAATAACAACTGGTGACTTTCCAAAAACCATAATAAAACTTTCTGGCAACTGACCAATAGATGCAGATGCCTGAGTAATACCAACACCAAGAGCAACAGCCAGACCCACAACACTTGTATTTCTAGCGGTTAGCTTTTCAGATGCAATAAGCTTCATACCAGTCATAGCGATAGTTGCAAACACAGTAATTGTTGCACCGCCTAAAACACACTGTGGAATAGTTGTAAGAATTGCCGCAAACTTTGGAGAAAAACCTGCAATAAGGATAAATATACCAGTTGTTGCAAATACAGTGCGGTTAATAACCTTGTTAGTAGTAACTATGCCGACATTTTGTGAATATGTAGCCATTGGCAAACCACCAAAGAAAGATGCAAGTGTATTTGAAATACCATAAGCTACAATACCACCTTTTAGCTCATCCTTTGTTGGCTCTCTGTTCATACCGCCGATTGTAGTAGCAGTAAAATCGCCGATTGCTTGTACAGCGTTAATAGCAAATAAAAGTCCGATTGCAATACAAGCTGCTGGGTCAAATACCATTCCAAAAGGTAAAACTTTTGGTGTTGCAACTATTGCAGCACTTGAAACATCAGCAAAAGATACCATACCCATAGCTGCTGCGATTGCATAGCCTACAACCATACCAATTAAGATAGATGCAAGTTTAAACACACCCTTACCCTTTTGGTTTAATATCAAGACAACAGCCAGTGTAATAATTGCAACAAGCCAGTTTTGCCATGAGCCATAAACTAAAGCATCTGTCAGACCTTTAGTTTCAACTACAAGTTCATAAGTATTAGCTGTACCGCCTGCCATATAGTTTATAGCGGTTGGATAAAGTGATAAGCCGATTGTAAATACTACTGTACCAGTTATAAGCGGTGGGAAAAATTTATGGATTTTATCCACAAGCAAGCCTACAATAGTGGCTACAATACCGCCTACTGCGAGCGCTCCCATAATAGCAGCAATGCCATTTTCTGTAACAGCAATTGCTTGCATACTTGGCACATATGCAAAACTAACACCAAAAATCATCGGCAGACCTGCACCAAATTTGATCCACTTATTGCCTATTGGAAATAGTTGTAGCAAAGTTGTAACTGCAGCCATAACAAGTGATGACTGTATAAGCAGAACTCTAACATTTTGCTCCATACCAGTTACATTAGCAATCATAATCGCTGGTGTTACACAGCCTACAATCATCGCAACAAGATGTTGAAGCGCTAGAGAAATTGTCATTGACCACGGCGGTAAACCTGTTGGTTCAAATAAAGTTTTTTCACTTCCCGTTTTTAAGTTCATTTTGGCAGCTCCTCTCATTTTTCGCTTTTTCATTCACAGTAAGTTTACAGCTTTAGCTGCAACTGTGTTCAAAACAGATATAGCATAACATACTTTGAGCAAAATGAAAACTATTTTCTATATTTATCTTATTTTCTTGGTCATTTAGCCAAAAATGTTTGTATGTTTTTTTAAATTTAAAAGCCTTTCATTTTAATATGATATATGTTATCATAACTTCAAACTGTGTTTTTTCTTGGTTATAGAATAATATTTGCCTGCATATTATTCACCAAAGAGGAAAGGCAGGTATATCTATGAAGGAACGTATTATAATACTCATAACACTTATAGTTTTAACATTTAGTATTCCACCTGTCAGAGAAATTTTAACAACCTTTTCACCTTCTGAAACAAATCCAACCCTTGTAATTGATGCAGGTCATGGCGGTTTTGATGGTGGTGCAGTAGGTGCAACCGGTATAACTGAGCAGGATATAAACCTTTCAATTTCTCAAATGCTCTATGATTTAAGTTATTTTTGCGGTCAAAAAGCGGTTATGACTAGAACGGATACTAATGCACTTGATTATGATGCCAGCCTTAGCGTTAGAGAAAATAAAATATCTGATATACACGCTAGAGAAAACATTACAAACAGCACCGAAAATCCTATTTTTATGAGTATTCATCTAAATAAATTTGAGGACTCTAAATATTTTGGAGCTCAAGTTTTTTATTCAAAAAACAATGAAAACAGCAAGGCTTTTGCTGAAAATATACAGTCTTGCCTGCTTTCCGGCATACAAAATGATAATATCCGTACAGCAAAACAAGCTGCAAACACAATTTATCTTATGAAAATGCTTAAATGTCCCGCTATTGTTGTTGAATGTGGTTTTTTATCAAACCCCAAAGAAGAACAACTTCTTTGTACGGAAGATTATCAAAAACAGCTTGCTATTTGTATTTTTAGCGGCTATGAAAACTATTTAAACGGAGAAAATAATGAAACAGAAAACACATTTTCTATGCAATGATTGTGGTTATGAAAGCCCAAAATGGTTTGGTAAATGTCCGTCTTGTGGTGCATGGAACACGATGAGTGAATTTAAAGTCAAACCCGAAGTCGCAACAAGAAGTGTGCTGCAAAACACAAAATCTATGACTGGCTCTAAACCCGTTAGAATGAATGAAATCGAAACCGAAAACGAAACACGTTTTCAGTCTGGAATAGGCGAACTTGACAGAGTGCTTGGCGGTGGTGCTGTCCATGGCTCATTTGTACTTGTAGGCGGTGAACCAGGTATCGGTAAATCCACTTTGCTCTTACAAATGTGTCAGGAGATGTGTAAAAACGCCAGAGTTTTATATGTTTCTGGTGAGGAATCACTAAGACAAATTCGGCTTAGGGCTTCACGCCTTGGAATTTCATCACCTGAGCTTTATGTTCTTGCTGAAACCGATATGGAGCAAATTATATCTGAAACAGATATTTTGGAGCCTGATATACTTATTATCGACTCCATACAAACCGTATATCGCTCAGAACTTCAGTCTGCCCCAGGCGGCACAACTCAAATTAAAGAGTGTGCAATGCTGTTAATGCAATATGCAAAACGCCATAGTGTGACTATTTTTATTGTAGGTCATGTAAATAAAGAAGGTACACTTGCTGGTCCTAAGATTTTGGAACATATGGTAGACTGTGTATTATATTTTGAAGGTGAACAGACTGGGCCTTTTAGATGCCTAAGAGCTGCAAAAAACCGTTTTGGATCTACAAACGAAATAGGTGTATTTGAAATGAGTGACCATGGACTTTTAGAAGTTCAAAACCCATCTGCTGCTATGCTTTCTGGACACCCGACTGGCTCTCCAGGCAACTGCATAGCTTGTGTGGTAGAAGGCACACGCCCACTTCTTGCAGAAGTGCAAGCACTTGTTGCAAAAACAGCCTTTGGTGTTCCAAGAAGAACCGCTGCTGGTGTTGATTATAATAGAATGGTTTTACTTCTTGCTATACTTGAAAAACGTGCAGGGTTATTTTTATCTAACAGCGATGCATATGTAAATGTTGTTGGTGGTATGAGATTAGATGAACCCGCTGTCGATTTACCCATGGTACTTGCTATTGCCTCAAGTTTTAGGGACAAGCCTCTGCCTGAGGGGGTAATGAGTTTTGGAGAGGTTGGTCTCACTGGTGAACTCAGAGCGGTTAGCTGTGCTGCACAACGCATATGGGAGGGTTACAGACTAGGGTTTCACACATGTATTATGCCTGAGCAGGATTTAGGTGACAATATCCCTAAGGATATGAATATAGTAAAAGTTAAAAGCGTTGCAGAAGCACTTAAAATGGTGCTATAAAAAAATCGAGCTGGTTTCAGCTCGATTTTTAAATTTATGCTTTCTTTTTGCCTATAATAATAAACACAAGTGAAGAAAGTGCCATAAGCATTGGATAGTAACAATATGAAATTAAATCTACTGGACTAATTTCAAGTGCAGTTCCCACTGTAAAACTAACAGCGGTTAAAATCTGAGCACCATAAGGAATTAAACCCTGACAAACCGATGTAAAAATATCAAGCAATGATGCTGTACGTTTTGGCTCAATGCCATATTCGTCTGCAATTTCCTTTGCAACTGGACCTGCAATAACAATAGCGATTGTATTGTTAGCAGTTGCACAGTCTACTGCAGCAGAAAGCGCTGCAATGCCAACTTCTGCACCTCTTTTACCGCGCACAAATTTACGAATAACATATAAAATCCAATCTATGCCACCATTCATACGTATAAGTGCAACAACACCAGCAACAATTATTGAAATTACAGTAATATCATACATACTTGTTATGCCTTCGCCCATAACAGTAAATATATCTTTTACACCGAAATCTCCATAGTATAAGCCCACTCCAAGTGAAAGCACTGTACCACCTGCAAGCAGCATAATAACATTTGCACCAAGTAATGCGCCAATAAGTACAACTAAATATGGCAAAATACGAACGATATCATAATCAAGCGGCTCAGTTATTTTATACTCAGAACCCATAGTTTTTACAAATAAAATAACTATTGTAATAATAGCCGCTGGAAGCACAAGTTTTATATTTTCTCTAAACTTATCTTTCATATCACAGTTCTGAGTGCGTGTTGCTGCAATCGTTGTATCAGAAATCATAGATAAGTTATCACCAAACATTGCACCACAAACCGCTGCCCCCAAACAAAGTGCAACCGGAAAACCTGTTTTTTCAGCAATACCGATAGCAATGGGTGAAAGCACAGTGATTGTACCAACAGATGTACCCATAGATGTAGAAATAAAGCAACCTATTAGAAATACACCTACAACCGCAACATTGCTTGGTATAACTGATAGACCAAAGTTTACAGTGGAATCTGCACCACCTGCTGCACTAACTGCACCCGAAAATGCACCTGCCATAACAAATACGAGGCACATTATCATTACATTTTCATCTGCCATACCCTTTGCAGCAGTTTCTAGTTTTTCATGAAAACTAACTTTACGATTTAATAAAAATGCAACAACTAAAGCGGTTACAAAACCTGCAATCGCTGGCATTTTATAAAAATCATTATTATTCCAAATACCATAACCTATAAACAATACTAAAAATACTGCAATAGGTATCAATGCCCACACATTTCCTTTTTTCATTTTAACCCCACTTTCACAGCCAAAACTGTTTTTTATTTATTTCCTATTGGAAAATAGGTAAATACATCATACAGCATTTTTCTATAAAAGGCAAGTATTTCCCACCATTTTTCAATGATTATAATTACGATAAAAAAAGCGATGCGGCATTTTGCCGCATCACTTTAAGCTATGCTAAAATAAATTATTTGTTCTTATTTTGAATGTACTCATGCATTGCAGCAGCTGCTTTCTTACCAGCACCCATTGCAAGAATAACTGTTGCTGCACCAGTTACAGCGTCACCACCAGCGAATACACCTTCTTTAGAAGTCAGACCGGTTTCCTCATCAGCCACGATACAACCACGCTTGTTAGTGTCAAGACCTGGTGTAGTGGAACGAATTAGAGGGTTAGGGCTGGTACCAATAGAAACAATAACAGCATCAAGATCAATAACAAACTCGCTGCCCTCTACTGGGATTGGTCTACGGCGACCAGATTCATCTGGCTCACCGAGTTCCATTTGCTGACACTTTAGACCCTTAACCATGTAAGTTTCGTCATCACCGATAACTTCAAGCGGAGCGGTCAGGAACTTGAAAATAATACCTTCTTCCTTAGCGTGATGGATTTCTTCCAAACGTGCTGGCAGTTCGGACTCTCCACGACGATAAACAATGTAAACTTCTTCTGCACCCATACGCTTTGCACTACGAGCAGCGTCCATTGCAACGTTGCCACCACCAACAACAGCTACTCTCTTAGCGCGCAGAATTGGAGTTGCAGAATCTTCCTTATATGCTTTCATCAGGTTTACACGGGTCAGGTACTCATTTGCAGAGTAAACACCATTGTAGTTTTCACCTGGAACATTCATAAAGCTAGGCAGACCCGCACCAGAACCAACGAAAATTGCCTCATAACCATCAGCAAGTAAATCGTCGATAGTTTCAGAACGACCAACAACAAAGTTTAAAATAAACTCAACACCCATAGCCTTTAAGTTATCGATTTCCCTTTGGACAATAGACTTTGGCAGACGGAATTCTGGGATACCATACATCAGAACACCACCAGCGGTGTGCAGAACTTCAAATACAGTTACCTTATATCCCAGACGAGCAAGGTCACCTGCACAGGTAAGACCAGCAGGGCCAGCACCTACAACAGCAACCTTATGGCCGTTCTGTTCTGGAACAGTGATTTCAGTTGTGTCATTAGCCATTGCATAGTCAGCAACAAAACGCTCCAGACGACCAATAGCAACAGGTTCACCCTTTATGCCACGAACACACTTGCTTTCACATTGGCTTTCCTGTGGACATACACGACCGCAAACAGCAGGAAGTGCAGAAGTTTCCTTAATTTTAGCAGCAGCCTCAATGAACTTACCCTCTGCAACCAGAGCGATAAACTCAGGAATTTTTACACCAACTGGACAACCATCAATACAAGGCTTGTGCTTACAGTTTAGACAACGTTGAGCTTCTTCGATAGCTATTTCTGGTGTATAACCAAGAGCAACTTCCTCAAAATTCTTATTGCGGACGTTAGGATCCTGCTCTGGCATTGGACATTTATTTGGATTCATATTTGCCATGATTATTTGACCTCCATCTTGTGCAGATTACATTCGTGGTGCTCGACAGCTTCTTTTTCCTGAGCCTTGTACATTGCACTACGACGCATAGACTCGTCAAAATCTACCTGATGTCCGTCAAAATCAGGACCGTCAACGCAAGCGAACTTAGTTTCACCGTTAACAGTCAAACGGCAGCAGCCACACATACCAGTGCCATCAACCATAGTAGCATTCATCGAAACAATTGTCTTAATGCCATAAGGACGGGTGGTTTCGCTTACGAACTTCATCATAATCATTGGACCGATGGCGATAACAGCATCATACTGCTTTCCTTCTTCAATGAGCTTCTTTAGTGCATCGGTTACAAAACCCTTATGACCGTTAGAGCCATCATCGGTCATAATATAAAGATTTGTGCTTGCCGCTCTCATTTCGTCCTCAAGAATTACAATATCCTTGTTGCGGAAGCCTGCAATGAGGTCAACTTCTGCACCCATTTCATGCAGTGCCTTAGCTTGTGGATATGCGATAGCACAACCAAGACCGCCACCAACAACAGCGACCTTCTTTAAGCCTTCAAGCTCAGATGCAACACCTAATGGACCTACGAAGTCGTGCAGGCAATCACCCTCATTTAACAGACCTAATTTTTTGGTAGTAGCACCAACCTCTTGGAAAATAATTGTAACATAGCCATTTTCACGGTCATACTCAGCGATAGTCAGTGGGATACGCTCTCCATCTTCATCTACACGCAGAATGATGAACTGACCTGGCTGTGCCTTTTTAGCAACAAAAGGTGCGTCAATCACCATCAGCTTTGTATTTGAATTGAGTGTCTTTTTCTTAAGAATCTGGTACATTTCAAACCTCCTCTGCAATTACTCTAATTATACTATCTCTTTTTAGCATTTGCAAGGCATATTGTCGAATGTGACTGATTTTTTGTGAATAAATTCACATAATATTTTTTCACTTTATTATGACAAATGACAAATTTCCTACAATCTCCTATTTTATTGAATATTATATTCAAGTGTTACATATTCTGAGCGGACATAACCTTCTAGTCCATTATATCTGACAATATACCAGCCATCATAGCTGCCTAAAACAGATATCTTAGCTCCATCTGGTGCCTTACCTATCACTTCCGCTGTAAGTGATGGTCTTTTTCTGATGTTTAAATTTCCGCTGTTTATATCAACAACTGCACTTTGAATTGGTTGAGGCTCTACAAACGGAATACCAAAATATTCAGTTAACGAAAGTGCCAAATTTCGCCCGATAAGTCCAATGTTGTTTCTTATCCATTCTGCATCATCTTTATTATCATGATATGCTAGCTCCACGAGAACAGCAGGGGCTTTTGTTCTAACTACCTCACCAAGTGTAGTCGTGGCTCTTGTGTTTACTAGGTCAGGCTTTAAATAAATTGCTTTCAAATTTGAGCTGATAATATTAGCAAGTCTTGTGCTGCGCTCAGAAAATGGATAAAAATATACATCTGTGCCTTGCAATCTACCGCTTAGACTTTCTGGTGCCGCATTGGAATGGACAGCCAAATGTACATCATAATTACCTTCATTTGACTGGCGAATTGATGATGCAGCAGTCATATCTGGAGTATTTCTTACAAATTCAATACCTGACGCGGTCAAATATGGCTCCATTGCATCAACAATCAAATTCATATAAAATTCTTCATTTCCTTGACCATCATAATATGGGTTAAATTCTTGAGTTGATGGGCTTAAATAAACCAATGGCATCGATTTTCCCTCCTATAAAACATTAGCTAGGTCAGACTATGCACAAATATAAAGATTTGTGCAAACAGAAGAACCGCCAAAGCAAAAAACTTCGACGGTTCTTTTTGTGAAATGAGGTATTATGCTCCATAGAGCATGATGAGCGAACTATAAAGCCCTATAGCGGCAAACAGAATCAAAAAGATTCCGATAATTAGCATACTTTTTCTTGCACCACGCTCCAGAATATCACCTGTGTTTTTATCCTTGTATAAAACCAGTTGCTTTCCGACTTTATAACTTGCAACACTGCTGGAATTATAGCGGCTTCTCATAATTTTTTCTTTACCATTTAGTTTATATTTTATAATTGGATAGTAAGAAATGCTAGGATTTGTCCATTTTTTCTTCTGTCCAGACTGCCATTTAAGTATATCTGCAATCTCCGCTGGGATTTCTTCCAAATCTCTCGATTTTGCTTTGATATAAGCCAAAACAAGACCTAAACCAATTAACATAAGAAAAATCGCAAGCAGCATTGACATATATCCGTCACCAAATTTTAACTGAACAAAAGGCATACAAATGACCAAAATACCACAGAGAATTAAAATCCAAGGACCAAAAACTGGTGCTTTATCATTTCCATAAACACGATACTGACCACCACGTTCAATATCTTTTATAATTTTAACTGTATCTCCCTTTTCGTATTGGTCAATACATTTGAGCGTTTTTTGAAGTGTTTTTCCTTTATCTTCAAATTCTACTTTTATATCATAATAGTTTTGAATCAAATAACCTTCATCATCTTTCTTAGTTACATGACTTATGTTAATAATTTTAGCTTCTTTAAGTAATTTTCCCATTTTAATGCGTATTTGCTTTCTAAGAGCTGTTGTTCCAACAACAAAAATAACCGCACCTATAACTACAAGGAAAACACTTTCTATTGTAAGACCACCAAACATATCGAATTTTCCTCCGGTATCGAGTCTATTTTAACGATTTTAAAATCGATAATATTCAAATTTATAGTTTCAATATAATATCCATACATTCATTAAAGCTATGAATTACAGTATAACCGGATTTTTGTGCTTTTTCAAGTTTTTCACCTTTAAGGCAACCGGTATATAAAATTGTTTTCATTCCTATATTCTCTGCCCCCTGAATATCATGTTTTACACTGTCACCAATAAATACACATTCCGAGGGGCTTACCTGTGCTTTTTCCGCACAAACTTCAAACAGTTTTTTATTTGGCTTTTCCACACCTACTTCTTCACTTGTAACCAAAGCATCTATGTACTGACCAAGACCAAATTTATTTAGTTTTACAAATTGCCAATCTGCTGTCATATTTGTACCAACACCAACAAAACAGCCTTTTTCTTTTAATGTTTTCATAAAACTTTCTATGCCATCTTGTGGTTTAGCAAACTCAATAAGGCTATTCCAATAGCATTTTTCCATATCATAAGCAAAAGGAAAAAGCGGTTTTTTAAGCATTTCAAGCATTGTTTGAAAGCGAATAAGGCGGTTATGCGTTGCCGCACATACTGAACCTAAACGCACATCTACGAGTTTCTTAGCATTTTCGATTGCATTGTCAAGTTGCTCTGGTGTTAAATCCAGATTTTGCTTGCAATACTTATAAAGTTCCCTCATTGCATGCTTATGTGAATCATCATAGCTGTAAACAGTGTTATCAATATCAAAAAAAACCGCTTTAATCATTGACTTACATTTCCTTTATTTAAAATTACTTACCCTGACCATAGTAAGCGTTTGCACCATGTTTTCTGTAATAGTGCTTATCCTGTAACTCTTGTGGAGCTTTAGCTACATGAGGGTTAATCATTTCACAGCGAGCCGCCATCTTTGCAACTTCTTCTGCAACAACAGCATTATGAACTGCATCATGAGCGTCCTTACCCCATGTAAACACACCATGATTCTTACAAAGCACTGCTGGTACAGCGATTGGGTCTTTGCCTCTAGCCTCAAATTCATCAGCGATAAGCACACCTGTGTTCATTTCATAACCTTCATCAATTTCTTGCTTTGTGAGATTACGAACACAAGGAATCTCGCCATAGATATAGTCTGCATGAGTCGTGCCATAACATGGAATATCACGACCTGCCTGCGCCCAGCTAGTAGCCCATGCGGAATGGGTATGTACAATACCACCAACATTTTTGAAACGGTTATACAGTACTAGGTGAGTAGCGGTATCAGAAGAAGGATTATAGTCACCCTCTACTTTATTACCATTAAGGTCCATTACAACCATGTCTTCTGGCTTTAACTTATCATATTCAACGCCACTTGGCTTGATTACAAACAGACCTTTTTCACGGTCAATGCCACTAACATTACCCCAAGTAAAAGTCACCAATCCGTAATGTGGAAGTAACATATTTGCTTCATAAACCTCTTTTTTCAGCTGTTCTAACATGGAAAGCACCCTCCTATTCTTTACTTCTCAAAAGTGTACATTGCAACTTCATCGATTTCACGATTAGTTGAAACAAGAACTTCCTCGCCGTTACGCTCAAACTTAAACACATTAGCTGGACCACAATCTTCATCTAACACAGTAACTTCATACTTAGCCTGCTCCTTGTTATAAGTAAATGCAAGCAAGTTTCTAGCACCCTTACGGTGTCCAATTATTACAGTTGGTTCACCAAGCAGTGTGCCGCCATAAATTGCATGTGCGAAATCAGCAGTGTCATAAGTATATACCTTCTTATATTCACCGTCAATCTTCTTATAGAAATAAATGTGTTCACCATGGAAAGGAGAAATCATAGCAAGTTCCTTTTCTCCATCGCCATCCATATCGACAAGCAAGGCATCACTTGCAGGCTCATTAACAAGCTGCTCAATGCTCCAGCTCTCATCAGCACTTGCTGGTGGAACAAAGTCATAAACGCCGCTATCACAAGAGATTATGCAGTGAGCAACATCACCTTCATAAATTTTATAATAGCCGTGGTTTTTGAGCATATCTTCCTTAATAACAGTAAGCTCAAGCTGATTATCATCATTATATGTACTAATGTCATCTGGCAAAACAGCAGCATAAACTTTACCAGGCATAGACCAATCCTCTTTAAACTCATGACCAGACTTTAACGCACAGGCGATAATATAATTTACACCATTTCGAGTAACAATATCAAAACGGTGAACGTGTGGTAAATCTACAAGAGTACGGATTTCCCAGTTGCCCTTTTCTATAGGTGTAGCAATAACGATTTTAGCCTCCTTAGAATCGTTAGGAGAATAGAATTTATGAGTGGATAGGAACACGCCATTGCTGCCTGGAACTTGTACCATACTCATAACGCCGCCAGGCTGAGTCCAAACGGTGTCAACCTGATTACCTTCTAAATCAAACAAATAGCAAGGGTCTTGCTTTTCTGCTGCAACTAGAATGTGCTGTTTTCCTTCATAATTAAGTGGTGCAATAGAGTAACATTTTGTCAGATTAGAAATAACTTTTTTATTCACTTTCATGGTACTTCTCCTTTTTATTGCTTGTCCAGAATTTTTGTCATCATAGATACAGCAAAATCCATATCCTTTTCCCACTCAGGATTGCCAGTATACCAAAATTCAGTTACATAACGACGAACTCCTAGCTCCCAAGCCTTTTTAATACCAGCCTCGAAATCTACATGACCAGTGCCAAATGGAATTTCACGGAATTTGCCTGGAACAGTTTCTTTAAGGTGCATTGCAACAAGTCTGCCACGACCGGTTTCAAGGTCATCAAGCACATCTTTACCATAGCTCTTAGCAGCGTTTGTGATATTGCCAAGGTCTGGATATACATTAAGGTAAACGGAATCAACCATATGAACATATTCCATTGACTTTTCAACAGTGTTCATAAATTCTGTCTCCATGGTTTCAAAACCAAGTAAAACACCCTTTTTAGCTGCCATTTCAGTGGCTTTTTTTAGGTTTTCACAAAACAGCTTTTTAGTCTGTTCGTTACCTTCTTCATAGTATACATCATAACCTGCAAGCTGGATAATGCGAACACCCAAATCTTCTGCAAGCTGAAGAGCCTTTTCCATAATCTCCATGCCACGTTTACGAGTTTCCTCGTCCATGCTGCCAAGTGGATATTTACGGTGACCGCTTAGACACATTGTGCGAATTGGCATACCTACTTCTTCCATAAGGTCAAGAAGTTCTGCACGCTCAGCACGAGTCATATCTAGTCTTGCGAGTTTTTCATCTGTTTCATCAATACTGATTTCAATAAAATCATAACCAGCCTTTTTAGCTGCAAGCATTTTCTCCTTCCAGCTTAGTGTTGCAGGCATTGCCTTCTCATACAGTCCAAGTGTGTACGCTTTCATACCTCAAAATCTCCTTTGTGTACCTGATGGATTTGGACACCCGCCGCTCTCAATTCATTTAATACATCTTCTGGTGCTTTCTCATCAGTTATTAAATGATTGATGCCATGTATGGGTGAGCTAGTAAAACTGCTATTTTTCCCCACCTTAGTATGGTCAGCCAAAACATAAACATCTTTTGTGGCGTTTTCAATCATTAGCTCATTTATCTTAACTTCAGCAGCGTTTTCTGTTGTCATACCTGAAATTGGAGAGATACCTGAGCAGCCCATAAATGCCTTTTTAGGAAAAACTGTTTGAAGGTTTCGAATTGCAAAGTCGCCAACCATAGTTTCTTTAGGGTGTCTAAGCTCGCCGCCAGTAAGAATTATGCTTATTCCCTCATGATAGTCAAGGTCAATAGCTTTCCCATTATTGGTTATAACCGTTATGTTTTGACAGTTTACATAAGTCAGCATTTGCAGTGCGTTACTGCTTGTATTAACGAAAAGAGAATCTCCATCTTCTACGAGTGTTGATGCATATTTTGCAATAAGTTTCCGATAGAGCTTTACCTCGTTTTCTTCTACTTCTTTTTGGTTTGCATAAGATGCACCACCGTAAAACCTTATAAGCAGATTTCTATCTTCCAGATACTGAAGGTCACGCCTAATAGTTATAAGTGATACCTTAAATTTTGCTGCCAAATCATCTACACGAACCTTAGGATTTTCCTTCATAATATCCAATATTTGATTTCGTCTGTTTTCTACATAGGCACGTTCTCTTTTCATTTTTTTCACCCCTTTATGCCTAGCCTATATGAATATAGGATTCCCAAACTAAAAGCTCGGGAACCCTACTTCTTATATCATTTACTCAATGATACCAATTTCCTTTAGTTTTGTTTCGATTTCCGGTGCAGACATTACATTCTTAAGACCGATAACCTTAACGCCCTTGCTTTCAGCATCGTCGAACATATTCTTAAAGTTCTGTGCACAAATCAGAACGTCATACTGTGGGGCACTACCCTTGCCCTCGGACAGAGGACAGTGGTGAACCTTACCTGGTTTGATTCCATGCTTTTTAAGAACCTTTTCAAGAGCTAACTGAGCCATCAGGCTAGAACCGGAACCGTTTGCACAACATACTAAAAATTTCATATTCTGAGCTGCCATTGTTACATCTCTCCTTAAAAATTTTATAATGTAGATTTGTTTTATTTTGGATTACTTAGCAGCGTGCTGCTTTTCATGCAGCTCTTTGTAAGCCTCGTAATCTTCTGTCATTAGGAAGTAGCCTTCTTTGTCTTTCATATACTGAATCTGAGGAATAGCCATTAGTACAATGAATACAATTGCTACACCAGCATAGCTTAGGAACTTCATAGCTACTGTGAATACTGGCCATACAACTGCCCAGTCCCACATGCCGAGGTAGCCGCCGTAAGCTGCCATACCAACCCAGCCTGCGATAAGAGCAGAACCGAACACCTGACATAGACCAGAAATGAAAGGTAGAATTAGAGTAGCCTTTAGACCACCCTTTTCATTTACGAATACACCAATAGTAGCGTTATCGAAGAATAGTGGAACGAATCCGCAAATAACGAGTACAGGACTCTTTAGTACAACCAGAACGATGATAGCCAGAATCTGACCAACAAAGCCTGCAAGGAAACCAAGAGTTACAGCATTTGGAGCACCAAAGCCGAAGATAACTGCACAGTCAACGCCTGGAACAGAACCAGGAAGAATCTTATCAGCAATACCTTGGAAAGATGCGGTCAGTTCTGCAACGAATGTACGAACACCAAGCTGTAGGATAGCCAAATATACTGCGAAGTATAGACAGGTCTGAATTACATAGAATACCATGCTCTGACCTTCAGCAAGGAATCCACCAGCGATTAAATAATCACGACCTAGTACACAAAGAATTGCACCGAAGAATGCAAGCATCAAGATTGATGCAGACACCATGTTATCGTTGAACATGGACATAAAGCCTGGAAGTTCAATATCTTCAATACGCTTAACTTTCTTGTCCTTGTTTTTGCCTTCATTACCAAATAGCTTACCTGCAAGCCAGTAGAAGAAAGCAACACCAAACATCTGCTGGTGAGCTAAACAGAAACCAGCACCATCAGTAACTTCCTGACAAGGCTTGATTGTAAGGTTAGCACCAACAGCCCAGTAAGCACCAAGCAGCAGAGCCATAACAATCAGCATAGCCACACGATTTTCAAGAAGGAATGGACAAGCAAACATAATCAGCCAATAAGCGGTTGCAGCCTGTTGAACCTGCACGTTACCAGTTGTAAACAATGCACGCAGCTTTGTCTGCTTAGTAAAACGAACCAAAAGAATGTTTACAATAAATGCGATGAACAGCAAAATCATTGCGTCACCGAAACCCTTACCAAAAACCTCTTCGACGCCCGCTGTAACTGCATTTTGACCGAAATATGGGTCAATTACCATTGCGTCCATTTGGAAGCGGTCCCTAAGACCTACAAGAACTGGACGGAAGTTATTTGTCAGTCCACTAGAACCAACAGTAAGAATTAAGTAACCTACGATTGCTTTAAGAGTACCACTTAGGGTATCATACCAAGGTTTGCCAAGCAGAATATAACCGATTAAAACAATCAAACCAATCATAAATGCTGGCTGCTGGAGAATATTGGTTGCAAAATAGGTCCATATAGTCATTAAAATATCCATTTTGTCACCCTTGTTCCTTTCCCTTTTTTACAAGCACCCAGAAAGCTCCCTTTAGCTTTCTGAGTGCTTTTTACTTCTCTCTAAACTACACCTTAATCGATGTATTTTTCCTGAAGCTTTAAGAGATCTTCTTCACTATTTGCGTTAGCAAGTTCTTCAATAAGTTCTTCATTACAAAGCATATCGGATAATTTGCTCATATTTTCAAGGTGCTGCTCTGGATTACAAGATGCCAATGTAAAGAATAACTGAGCGTCACACTCTGGATTGCCTTCCTCAAAGCTAACAGGCTTACTGAGTTTCATAAAAGCGACAGCAGTCTTGTGAACGCCGCCCTCTGCACCCTCCTGAGAATGTGGCAGAGCAATGTTTGGAGCAATTACAATATATGGGCCATACTTTTCAACACAAGCGATGATGTCCTCTTTGTATCTTTCCTCAACAGCACCCGCAGCCTCAAGAGTTTCACAACTCATACGGATAGCATCTTTCCAGTCTTTTGCCTCATCAGCAAACTTAACATATTTGTTTTCAACAAAGTACTTGAGCATTATAATACCCCCGAAAAATTACAGCAGAGAACGGAAAGGAATGTTCTGAGGAGTCTCGAAACAATCCTCGAAACCACGCTGATGATGGTATGCACGCTTATCCTTATCAGTTGGGTAAACATACTTGCCGCCAACTTCCCAGAAGAATGGGTGGAACTGATATCCAAGACGGTCTTTCTTCATATCATAAAGAACCTTGATTTCGTTGATATCAGCCATAAAGTTAGTCCATACATCATAATGAATTGGAATAACTACCTTACAACGCAGAGCCTCAGCCATACGCAGAATATCAATAGAGGTCATCTTATCCTGCATACCGATTGGATTCTCACCAAAAGAGCCAAAAGCAACATCAATATCGTAATCCTTACCATGCTTAGCGAAGTAGATAGAGTAGTGAGAGTCACCGCTATGATAAATGTTGCCGCCTGGAGTCTTGATTAAGTAGTTAACTGCCTTTTCGTCCATATCGGTTGGGCAAACACCAGTCAATTCTTCTCTATCAGCGTCTTGTGAATCAGTTGTTACAAGACAAGTTCTATCAAAAGAATCAAGAGCAACGATTTCAATATCCTTAATTTTAATTGTATCGCCTGGCTTTACAGTGATGCAGCGGTCTGCTGGAACGCCCCACTTCTGCCATAGCTCAACAGACTTCTTTGGACCAATAAATGGAACTGGAATTTCCTTACCGTTTTCATCAGTTGTGGTCATGCCACTTTTGATAACATGAGAAGCATATTCAGCACTCATATGATCCTGATGGTAATGGGTAGCCAGAACAGCGTCTACATTCTTAATAGCGAATGGGTCGATTACAAATGGAACCGCACGCAGATTTGGCTGCATTGCACGAGCACCGCACATATTAGCCATCTGGTGACCAACCTTCATCTTGCCGTTACCATGTGTACGCTTACCATTGCCACACCAAAGGTCAACAGTTATATTACAGCCGCCAGGAGTCTTGAACCACATACCAGTACAGCCAAGCCACCACATTGCAACAGTACCAGGCTTTACCTCTTCGTTTTCAATTTCCTCATTGAGCCAAGTGCCCCATTCTGGGAAAGTCCCCATAATCCAGCTTTCTCTTGTGATTTCATCAATCTTGCTCATTTTGATTCCTCCTCATTTTACGTTTTATGATTGTTTCTCATCTGTTGACTGAATAATACCACTTTTAATGAATGATTGCAACCATTTTTTATGTTTGTTGTTCTTTTTTATGATTATTGTGTTCTTTTCTACATTTTAACCAATTTAAACCAACTATTTTATGCACTTTTTACGATTGACTACTTAAAAAAGTTCCTAAAATCTATATTTTAAGAATTAAAATATAACTTAAACCTCTGTAAAACACTGCAAATATATATATTTACCAGCTACATTTTGGTTATTATTGCTAGAGATTTATTGTTTGACTAAATTTATATCTATATTAGACTTTATATTATTTGCTCTTACTTTTTACAATCGTTCATATATTATTATAGTATACATGTAATATTTTACTAAAACCATAAATATAATTTTTAATGTAATAATCCACATAAAATATGATGTTGTGAAATTTTAAGCAAAGCCGTTGACAAAGCATTTTACTTGTGGTATTTTAAATTTGTTAGTTATATGCAACTGCTCTTTGAGGCGTGGAAGGGGGACATTACAGTGAACTTAACTTCAGCAGAACTTGGTAAAGAATATATTATCAAGGACATAGACACCGACGATGAGGAGCTAAACAGCTTTTTGTTTTCCCTTGGCTGTTACAGCGGCGAACCTATAACAGTTGTTTCTCATATGAGAGGTGGATATGTAGTTTCAATCAAGGACGGACGTTATAATATTGATAAGGATTTAGCAGAAGCTATACTTATCTAAACAAAATTAACTGTTCTTAATAGGACAGTTTTTTAAAGTCGATTGGTTAGCTATAGCTAATTTTTTAGCCTATACGCAAAAGTACTTAATAAAATAGGAGGATTTAAAAATGAGAATTGCTTTGACCGGCAATCCAAACAGTGGCAAAACCACCATGTATAACGCCCTCACAGGTCGTACAGAACGTGTTGGTAACTGGGCTGGTGTTACAGTGGATAAGAAAGAAAGTCCAATTAAAAAAATTTATTGCTCAAACCATGAAGACTTAATAGCAGTGGATTTGCCTGGTGCATATTCCATGTCACCTTTCACTTCAGAAGAAAGCGTTACAAGCAGCTATGTTAAAAATGAGCGTCCAGATGTAATTATAAACATTGTTGATGCCACAAACTTAAGTCGTAGTCTTTTCTTCACAACTCAGCTTTTAGAGCTTGGTATTCCAGTTGTTGTTGCTCTTAATAAACGTGATATAAACGATAAAAAAGGTACTACTATAAATACAGACTTGCTTTCCCAAAAGCTAGGTTGTCCAGTAATTCAGACTATATCTACTGCATCTAGTGATAATGGTCTTGCTGATATTGTTTCTAGTGCTGTGGCTAGGGCAGGCAAAAATCAAAATGCACCATATAATCAAGGAAATATCAACCTTCATGATAAAAGTGAGGTTGAAAAGGCTGACAGAAAGCGTTTTGAATTTGTAAATGAAATTGTATCCGAAGTTGAAAGTCGTAAAGTTCTTACTAAAGATACCAACATTCAAGATAAAATTGATTCTGTCCTTGCTAACAAATGGTTAGGTATTCCGATTTTTGCAGTTGTAATGTGGGCTGTATTTGATATTTCTCAGTCCAGACTGGGTCCTATGATTGCAGATTATCTTGTTGCATTGATTGAAAAATTCCAAGGCTATGTTGGAACACTTGTTGAAAGCGCATCTCCATTCTTACAGTCCTTGCTTGTTGATGGTATTATTGGAGGCGTTGGTGCTGTTGTTGGTTTCTTACCACTTGTAATGATTATGTATTTCTTAATTGCACTGTTGGAAGACTGTGGCTATATGGCTCGTGTAAGCGTTGTTATGGACCCTTTCTTTAAGAGAGTAGGTCTTTCTGGCAAGTCAATTATCCCTATGGTTATTGGTACAGGCTGTGCGATCCCTGGAGTCATGGCATGTCGCACAATCCGCAACGAGCGTGAACGCAGAACAACTGCTATGCTGACACCATTTATGCCATGTGGTGCTAAACTCCCAGTTATCGCACTATTTGCCGGTGCATTCTTCCAAGATGCATCTTGGGTAGGCACTCTTATGTATTTTGTGGGTATTCTGCTTATATTACTTGGTTCAATGCTCGTACTTAAAATTACAGGTCATAAATATAGAAAATCTTTCTTTATTATGGAGCTACCTGAATATAAAATTCCTAGCCTTAAAAGAGCATTTCTATCCATGATGGGTCGTGCTAAGTCATTTATTATCAAGGCTGGTACTGTTATCTTGGTATGTAATGCACTTGTACAGATTATGCAGACCTTTAACTGGCAACTTCAAATCGTTGAAGAAGGCATGGAAAATACATCTATCCTTGCAACTATTGCTAGTCCATTTGCAATTATTCTTTTACCTCTTGGCTTTGGTGCATGGCAGCTTGCAGCAGCGTCAATTACTGGCTTTATTGCAAAGGAAAATGTTGTAGGCACACTTGCTGTTGTATATGGAATTACAAACTTTATTGATACCGAGGAATTAGCACTAATTGGTGGTTCTGGCACCGATGTTGCAACTGTTATGGGCTTATCCTCTGCTGCTGCACTTGCATATCTTATGTTTAACTTATATTCTCCTCCATGTTTTGCGGCAATCGGTGCTATGAATTCTGAAATTCAAAGCAAAAAATGGCTGCTTGGTGGCATTTGTTTACAACTTGGTACTGCCTATACCATTTCATTCCTTGTTTATCAGATTGGCACACTTATTACAACCGGTTCCCTAGGTATTGCATTTATCCCTGGCTTAATTGTAGTAGCAGCTATAATTATTTACGTTGTATATCTTATCAGCCAAGCAAACAATAAGATTGACGAGAAATATTCACTTAATAATAAAAACAAACCTACTGCAAAGATTTAAGGAAGTGTTATAAATCATGATAGATTTAATTATTATTGCAGTTATTGTAGTTATTTTGGCATGTGCTATAACATATATTATAAAAGCGAAAAAAAGCGGCATTAAATGTATTGGCTGCCCTGCTGCAAAGCAATGTTCATCACAGCATAAATGTAGTGGTGGCTGTGGTAGCTGTCATGATGATTGAAATTAAAAAAACAGGTTCTGAAAAATTCAGAACCTGTTTTTTACTATTCGTCACCAAATGAAATTCCGATATTTCTGGCAGACTGAATCATGCCACAATCAAGAGGTACTGTTTTGAGTTTGCCTGCAACCTCACTCAAAGGCACTGGAACAATTTCTCCGTCCTTTAAAGCCACCATATTTCCATAATTTCTATCAGCAATAAGTCGAGCTGCAAAGCTGCCTAAACGGGTTGCAAATGCACGGTCATAAGAACATGGACCGCCGCCACGCTGGAAATGTCCAGGAACAACAACACGAATTTCTCTATCTGTTGCTTTCCCAAGTTCGCGAGCAATTTTATAAGAAATAGCTGGGTCAGTGAGTTTAGCACGAGATTTTTTAAACTCTTTCTTGCTCATCTTGGCTTCTTCATCAGAAATTGCACCCTCAGCCACTGCGATAATGGAGAATCTTTTACCCTGCTTATCGCGACTGTCGAGCATTTTAATCAGATTTTCCATTTTATATGGTATTTCGGGCAGAAGAATCATATCTGCACCACCTGCAACACCTGCATAAAGCGGCAGCCAACCAACCTTGTGTCCCATAATTTCAACAATAAATACACGTCCATGAGAGGTTGCTGTTGTGTGAATACAGTCAATAACTTCAGTTGCTAATTCTAAAGCACTATAAAAACCGAAAGTCATTTCAGTTCCCCATAAATCATTATCAATTGTTTTAGGAAGTGTAACAACATTTAAACCTTCCTGAGAAAGCAAATGAGCAGTTTTATGAGTACCATTGCCGCCTAAAATTACAAGACAATCCAGTTTCATTTTTTTGTAATTTGATTTCATGGCCTCTACTTTATCGCCTATTTTTTCATCTGGAATACGCATCTGCTTAAATGGCTGGCGTGAAGTACCTAATATGGTTCCACCTAAAGTCAGAATACCTGAAAAATCTGATGGTTTCATCAGTCGATACTCGCCTTGTATAAGACCGCGATAGCCATCTAATATGCCATATATTTCAACTTTATCACCAAATTCAACATAAAGTGCTTTAGCAACACCACGAATTGCGGCATTCAACCCTTGACAGTCACCACCGCTTGTCAATATACCAACACGCTTCATTATGTTTCCTTCCTTTCAATTACAATTTTAAACTACAACAGCTTATATAAAGTATAACTAATTATATCACTATTTTGCATAAAAATACAATAACAACACATCGGATTTTCATAAATTTTGCATTTTCTATACACCTTTTATGAATGATTATAAATTATATGATTGTTTGCTTTTATTGGATTATTTATAAAGTAAAGAACGATTGAAATAACATATAAAGTGTGATATACTACTTTTAACCTATTATGGTTATCAAGCATTTTTGAAAGGACGTATTCCAATGAAGACTTTTACTTACACTATTAAAGACGAACTAGGTATCCACGCTCGTCCAGCTGGTCTGCTTGTTAAGGCTGCTGGTGCTTTCCAGAGTGACATCACAATCGCTACTGAGGCTAAGAAAGCTAACGCAAAGCGTATGATGGCTGTTATGGGTCTTGGCGTAAAGTGTGGCACTGAAGTTACTGTTACTGCTGAAGGTGCAGACGAAGATGCTGCAATCGCAGGCATGGAGAAGTTCCTGACTGAAAATCTGTAAGATTTAATATTTTAAAGCGACAGCTAAAGCTGTCGCTTTTTTTATTTCTTTTTTAGACTTAGCTATTGACATACCATATATATTGTGTATACTAAGTATATACAGTATATATACTTATCCTATCAGTGAAGGAGGGATATTTTGAATATTATCTTGTCTCAAAATAGCAGTAAACCAATTTATGAACAAATAGTGGAACAATTTAAAACTCTTATACTATGTGGTAATCTTAATGCTAATGACGCTTTGCCATCCATGCGTTTGCTTGCAAAAGAACTTCGTGTCAGCTTAATTACTACAAAAAGAGCTTATGAAGAGCTTGAACGCAGCGGATATATATATACTATTGCTGGTAAAGGCAGCTTTGTTTGCTCTGGAAATCATGAAACTATTTATAATGAACAATTTTCACAGATTACACAACAGCTTTCAGAAGTTGTAAGTCGTGCCAAATTAAATAATGTTTCACTAGAAGATTTGCAAAACCTACTTATAAAACTGTATGAACAGGAGTGAATGTTATGAACAGCATTTCGGTCAAAAATCTTAATAAACAATTTGATAAATTTAAACTTGATGATATTTCATTAAACTTAAAACAAGGCACTGTACTTGGTGTAATAGGTGAAAATGGCGCAGGTAAATCAACTATAATTAAACTAATTTTAGGATTATTACATAAAACAAGCGGTGAAATTTTAATCTTTGATAAGCCTATAGATAGAAATGAGATAGAAATAAAAACGCATATTGGTTATGTATCTGAACTGACCGCCCTTCCAAATGAATATAAACCATATTATATTGATAAAGTATTTAAAAATATTTACCCTAAATGGGATTCTAATAAGTTTTTTAAATATCTTGAGCAGTTTTCAATAGACCCAAAAAAGAAATTTTCTGATTTATCGCGTGGTATGCGTGCAAAATTATCTCTTGCAACTGCTCTTTGTCACGATGCGAAACTTCTAATTCTTGATGAACCAACTTCTGGACTTGACCCAGTTGTTCGCAATGAAGTTTTAGATATACTTCGTGAATTTATGCTGGATGAAGAACATTCTATTTTGATTTCTTCTCATATTACCAGCGATTTAGAAAGTATAGCAGATGAAATAGCGTTTATACATGATGGAAGGCTGCTTTTTCATCAATCTATAATAGAAATAAATGAAAACTATGGTTTTATACGCTGCACCCGCGAAGATTTAAAAAACATTGCACAAAATGCTATTTATGCCACACGAGATGACATCTTTGGTGTTGAAGCTCTGATAAATCCTAAAAAAATATCGTTTAATATTGATATTGCACCTGCCACCCTTGACCAGATAATGTTATTTTTAACTCGTCATACCGCTTGATAAAGGAGGAGTATTTTTATGTTAGCTGCATGTAGAAGTGATTTTTATTTAATGAAATCCACAATTCGAGCTTACTTGATAGCACAACTTTTTATGGTTGCTCTTGCCATTGCCACTAATTCACAGTATTTATATTTATTTTATCCAACTTTTACCTCTGTATTTCTTACAATGAACGCTAGTAGTTATAACTCATCATCTGGTTTTTCATCACTCTTACTTAGCTCTCCTATTTCCAGAGCAAATGTTGTTGTTGGCAGGTATTTATTTTTATTATTATTTTGTATTCCTACTATCATATTATCATGCTTTATCATGTTTATTTTAGGTGATGCAACAGCATACGAAATGATAAGACTTATGCTAATATGCTGCACCATTATCTTGACTTTAATGTCGATTTTTACACCCATCACATATATATTAAAACCTAATTATATTTCCGTTGCATTTCTTTGTATTTGTTTTATTCCATCAATCATTGTTATATTACTAAAACCAGTTATTAAACGTTCTAATTTTGATATTCAATATATGATATCAACTATTGAAAATATTTATAATTCATTACCTACATTAACGATTATTCTGTTTATAAGTTTAGTGCTTCTTGCTATTTCTATAACAGTTTCTATTGCTGTTTTTAGAAGAAAAGAGTTTTAAATAACTCATATATGAAATATAAAAAACATAGGTTAATATAATAAGCATATATTACAGTACTTGCAAAACCCACAGCAAAGAAATCCCGACTAACGTCGGGATTTTTTGCCATGTTCAAGTTTATATGAAGGTATTAAATAACTAAGCATTTGAACCAACCAAAGCATACCTACCATTAAAAAAATAAATGGACTTAAATAATGCACAGTACAAATAATAATCATAATTACAAACAATATAGGATAAATCACACTCATGGTTTTATAAGATTTATAGCACGCCTCACCTATTATTTGCCTTTCAGCCTCGTCGCAACTTGAATACCATTCTTTTTGAAATTTATTATCCAGTACATTGCCTTTTTTTTCAGGGAATATCTTTTTTGTTTCCTCAACCGTTTTATATTGAATTATAGTAATCCAAACCATTTCTATAATAAACAGCAATAAATCTACTAAAATATGAACTGATAAAACTCTAAAACTATATGTCGCTGAAAATCCAAAGCATATAAATGACCATGGCATCATCACACTAGGAATTGACAATGCCATACAAAGCATCTTATTCGTTTTTTCAAATTGGTGTTCATCTAAGTCAGCATTTGCTTTTATAATATTCTTTGCTTTTTTTATAAGTATACTTCCAATAATAAGCGGGATTACTCCAATCAGCATAAGTATTGTGCTGTTTTTAATAATAGTATCTGATAAAGAATTAAAAATTGTTGACAAATCTTTGATATTTGACCGCACAAAAAGACTTGATATACCACCTAATACTCCACAGACTATCATAGTAAATGCAAATTTAAGACCTGTTTTCTTTTTCATGTCTACTCCTCCTCTGTCAAATAAAATACCTGTTCAACTGATTTTTCAAACACCTTTGCAATTTTGAGTGCAAGTGTTATAGATGGGTTATAATCCCCTCTTTCAATAAGGCTTATTGTTTGTCTTGATGCACCGACTAGCGAACCAAGCTCTTGCTGATTTAAGTTTTTTGCTGCACGAAATTCTTTTACACGATTTTCAAGCGGCATATAAAACACCTCCTTTTGACATGTATGATTGTCATAATGACAATTTTATTTGTCATTATTATGATATCACTGACAACTATATTTGTCAACACTTTTGACAACTTTTTTTGTCATTTCTATTTTTGCACAAAAAAACAGACGCACATAAGTACGTCTGTTTTTAAATCAACCCCAAATTTCATTTAACTCATTTCGGGTTACTATAGCTTTTTCTTTCATTTGCATTTTTAGAGTCTTTTTCTTTATTTCTGAAATGCAATAATTCATAATACGTTGACGGGTTACAATACCTATAAAACAATCTCTGTCATCAATTACAGGGACAAAGTTCTGATGAAGTGCTGTATCAAGTAAATCGATTATTTGAGCCTCTGCCCTAACCGGTCTATTCTGTACTCTGCGCTCCATTTGTTCCATATACATAATATCACGCTGATTCCATATTTCTGGTTTAGATAGAGCTCTTAAAAAATCGCCTTCTGTAACTGTTCCTATGTATCTTCCTTCTCTTGAAATTAGTGGTATTGCAGTATATCCCGTTTCCTGCATACTTTCTAAACCCTCAGCTATTGTTTGGTCGTGATATAGATATGACACCTCATGTTTTGGTGTCAAAAAAAACATAATATTCATAATATTCTGCTTCTTTCTGCTACATTTATACTGGATAAATTGTTTTATCTGTAAGCATATTGTACCAAAATGTAAGCAGTCTTACAACATATTAAACGCATTTTTAACAAATTGTACATTATTTTCACAAAATAATCAAATCTGTTTCAAAATTTTCTCTATAAGTGAAACTCGCTGGAAAGGTGTTATTAAATACCAGCCATGAGTAAAGTTACGCATACGGTTAGCAATATCTACTGATAATTTAACTGCAAGTTCTTCTGCCTTATCTCTGTCAAGACCATCATACATATTAACAATATCCTCTGGAATATCAATACCTGCCATTTCTTGGCTCATAAACAAAGCATTTCTATGGCTTATAATAGGAATTATACCTCCTAGAATTTTAGCATCTAGTGTATCATAAGCCTTTTTGAGGTTTTCAAATGCCTTTTCAGTAAATACTGGCTGGGTTAAAAATGCGCATATTCCTGCCTCTTGTTTGCGTACAGCCTTTCTAAGCTCGGCATCAAAATTCCTGGCATTTACATTTAATGCACCATATACAGAAAACGGAGCACAAAATCCGTCTGCTGAAAGCTGGCGAATGTAATCAGCAAGCACAACCGAGTTAAATGAAAATACCGCCTTAACTTCATCTTTTGCAGCCGATGGTACAGGGTCGCCAGTTACTACAAGTACATTTTGCACCTGCTCGACGGATAAACCTAAAAGCAGGGCTTTGGTAGCGTTGATATTTCTATCACGACATGTCATATGTGGAATTGAGTCTAAATCAAGCTCTCTATGCAGCTTAGCAGCAAGAAGTGAAGAATCGACGCGAACCCTAGCCACTGGACAGTCAGCAATAGTTACCGCATCAACACCAATTTCTTTTAGTTTTCTTGCACCATTCATAAACTTTTCAATATTAGAATCTGCTGGAGGATCTAATTCCACTGCAATAATACGTTTACCCTTTTGCATTTTTTCTGCAAGACGATTTTTCACTTGTGTGAAAATAGGCTTTTTATTGTCATCTAAATTTTCTTGTTTTATGGTTTTAGAAATGATTTTACCTTCAAGTTTACGACTAACTTGTTTAATATGTTCTGGAGTTGTGCCACAACAACCACCAACAATATTAACACCTGTTTTTATAAGCTCTGAGCATCTTTCAGCGAAATAATTAGGGCTAATGTCAAAAACTGTTCTGCCATCAATAACAGTTGGATAACCAGCATTTGGCATAACAGAAAATGATTTTTTTGCATTTTGAATATCAACCTGAAGTGTTTTTGCTGTCTGCAATAGATGCAATGGACCAGATACACAGTTTAATCCCACTGCATCTAAATTTATATCTTCACAAACACGCTTTATTAAATTATGTGCTGCTATTCCATGACGAGTAAAGCCGTCTGGAGTTACTGCAAAAGAAGCAATTATATAAGCATCACTGCACTTTTTTTTAATATACGCTGTAAAATCAGCCAAATCTTTATCATCTGCAAGGGTTTCAAATAAAAAGTTTTTTGCGCCTAAGCTTAGAAATTCATCTAAAACCGCATAAACTTCCTCTTTTTGCTCATCAATAGGACATAAATCTGCGAAAATTTTACAGTTTTTATCCCCTATCGCTTTAATAGCATTATCCCAAGCGGATTTTATAATTTTTCTAATTTGAATTATATCGCACTCAAGAGCTTTTGGAGTGGCTGCAAATGTATTAGTTTTAATTGCATTTGCACCTGCATTTATATACTCACTATGTATTTTTATTATACGCTCAGGGTGATTTATATTTGCCCATTCACATTTTGCAGTATCATCTGGATAACAAGTGCTGTAATATGTACCCATTGCACCGTCGAAAAGCAATATATTATCTTTCATTTTATCATCACTCTTTCTTTTAACCAAGGATATCTCGTGCTATATCAACAGATTCCTTTGCATCACGCGCATAGAAATCAGCACCTATTTTCTTTGCATATTCTGGTGTTAAAACTGCACCACCGACCCAAACTTTGCAGTCATGACCAGCGTTTCTAAGTGCTTTAATAGTTTCTTCCATGCTGCCAAGTGTTGTTGTCATAAGAGCAGACAGACCTATAAGTTTTACATTTTGCTCTATTGCAGTATTTACCACAGTTTCGATTGGTACATCTCTACCTAAATCAAGCACTTGATAGCCATAGTTTTCCAGTATAGTTTTAACTATATTTTTGCCAATATCATGAATATCGCCTTTAACAGTTGCAACTATGATTTTACCCTTGGATACAGATTTAGCACCCTTTGCAGCTATTGATTTTTTAATAATTTCAAATGCCTCTTGTGCAGCGCCAGCGGAATTTATAAGCTGAGGGAGAAATATTTCACCCTTTTCAAATCTATCGCCGACTAGGTCAAGTGCAGGTATTAAAAGAGTGTTTACAATATCCAATTCGGTCATACTGTTTTCTAAAAGTGACTGTGTAATAGCCTTGCAATCCTCTTTTAAACCCTTTTCAACTGCACGAATAAGTGGTGGCTGTTCTTCTGTACTTTCATTAGTTTTCTGCACTGCCTGTACATTTGCTGCAACAGTTTGTTGTGGCATTTTCATACAAGCCTCAATATATTCTTGTGAATTTTTATCTCTGTTATAAATAACATTAAATACTCTAATAGCATTCATAACTGGTAAGCTATTAGGATTTATAATAGGCATATCAAGTCCATAAGACATTGCAAGTGTTAAAAATCCGGTTGTTACAAGCTCTCTGCATGGCAGACCAAAAGAAATATTTGAAACACCTAAAACACAATGCAAACCAAGATTATCTCTAACCATTTGCATAGCTTTTAAAGTTTCGACCGCTTTGTCTTGCTCTGCAGAAACCGTAAGGGTTAAGCAGTCAATAAACACATCTTCTTTCGGAATACCATATTCCATAGCCCTTTTCATAATACGCTCAGCAATTACAAAACGCTCCTCGGCTGTTGGTGGCAAACCGTTGCTATCCATAGTCAAACCTACAACTGCTGCACCATATTTCTTAGCTATTGGAAGAATTTTTTCAAGAACTTCTTCTTCACCATTTACAGAGTTGACAATGGCCTTACCGTTTACAACTCTTAAACCTGCCTCTAAAACCTCTGGCTTTGTAGAGTCAATTTGAAGTGGCAAATCTGTTACACCCTGAATAGCCTTTACCACTTTGACCATCATTTGTGCCTCGTCTATACCTGGTAAGCCTACATTTACATCTAAAATATGAGCGCCTGCATCTGCTTGCTCCACAGCTTGATGTAAAATATAGTCCATATCACCTTCGCCAAGCGCCTGCTGGAAGCGCTTTTTGCCCGTTGGGTTAATACGCTCACCAATGACACGTACACCATCAATTCTTACAACATTTGTTGGAGAACACACTTCTGAGTGACGTATTATTTCTCTTTTTGCTGGTGTTTCTCCTTGCGTACGCTTTACAATCTCAGAAATATATTCTGGAGTTGTGCCACAGCAACCGCCTAAAATGCTTACACCCATTGAAAGATATTCTTCCATAAGCTCGGCAAACTCCACCGCATCAATGTCATATTCGCTTGTAGAAGGGTCTGGAAGTCCAGCATTTGCTTTAACTATAATAGGCAAAACAGTAGCATTGCATAAACGCTCTACAATCGGCATAAGCTCCTTTGGACCGAGTGAACAGTTTACACCCATAGCATCAACGCCCAAACCCTCTAAAGTCATAGCCATTGATTCAACCGAGCAACCGGTGAATGTTCTTCCATTTTGCTCAAATGTCATTGTTACATAAATAGGAAGTTTTGTGTTTTCCTTTGCTGCAAGTACACCCGCCTTAACCTCATATAAATCGGTCATAGTTTCAAATATAACAAGGTCTGCCCCTGCACTCTCTCCAGCGACTAACATTTCTTTAAAGATTTCATATGCATTTTCAAAAGATAATGTTCCATAAGGCTCTAAAAGCTGACCTATTGGACCAATATCAAGAGCTACTTTGCACTTTGTGCCATTAGCTGCATCTTTGGCACATTTAACCGCTGCTTTTACAACTTTTTCAACACTTTCTCCACTTTTTTGAAGTTTATAGCTATTAGCACCAAAAGTATTAGCATAAATGATATCCGAACCTGCATCAATATAAGCCTTGTGTATTGCTTTTATTTTTTCTGGTTCTGTTAAGCATAAAACTTCTGGGCTATGTCCTGCTGCCAAACCGTTTCTTTGCAGCATAGTACCCATTGCACCATCTAAATAAATAATTTTATCTCCCACAGGTTTTCCCCGCCTTTCTAAATCTACAATTTTCAAACATAGAGCAATAGGCACAGCCTCTAAAGCGTTTAGTTTGCTTTGTTTCGGCAATGCCAATAATCGCTGTTACAGACTTTCTTGGTGTTAAAATACATGAATCTGTAAGTGTAAGTCCAATTTGCCTTTGTGTATCTAACAAACCTACCATCTCTGATTGAAATGATATTGGCATATCGCCATAACCTGGACTAAATCTATCAGTAAACCACTTAATATTTAATTTTTCTTTTATCTCTTTCTCTACTTTATCACAAACGGCCTCTATCGCTGATGAACCACAGCAATCCAAAATAATTGCATTTGACATATTGCGAATTTCTGCCATACGAATAACTCTTTCTATATCTGCACCTAAAGTAGCCGCCATAAGCACACATTTTTTACAGTCTTTAAGCATAACGGCTATGTCGTTGCCGATTAAATGTACACCTGGCTCCTTTAAAACTGGAGTTTCATGTTGCCAATCTATATCAAACACTTTATACGTCCATCTCGGTTTGACGGTATCTAAAGTTATTTTTATACATTCTTCAAGCTGATTTTGTATATTTTGTGGAATTTCACTGCCACGCCATCCAAGATATTGCAAAACCTCTGCTTTTGAAAACTCCGAAAGCTCTATTTCCATATATTACACCCCGCTTTTCAAAAAATGTTATGCTTTAGTATTATATCATAGTGATAAATAAAAAAACAATAGGAATCAAGGTCTAAGCCTCAATCCCTATTACTTTTGCACCAAAAAACTCTGCTTCATCTTTCTCATGTGTTATCATTATAATTGTCTTATTTTCAAAATAGTTCTTCATCTCATTTAAAACCATCTGTTTTGTGTGCATGTCTAAACCTTTAAGCGGTTCATCTAAAAATAATACATCAAAATCTGAAAGCAAAGCTCTCAATATACTTACCCGCCTTTTCATGCCACCTGAAAGCGTGCTAACTGGTTTATTTTCTATATCAGTTAGTCCCATTTTACAAAGTGCATCTTGCACAGTTTTTTTATTATTTTTATAATTTACCAGTCTTATATTTGATACTGCGTCAAGTTCTTCACATAGTCTGTCCTCTTGAAAAACAGCTCGTATTTTTAGATTTTCAAGACCTGTTATTTTTCCTCTGTCTGCTTTTTCCATCCCCATAAGTATACGCAAGAGTGTTGTTTTTCCCGCTCCAGAAGGTGCCATTATACAGCTTATTTTTCCATGCTCTATAACTGCTGAAAAATTATTTAGAACCTGTTTTTCACCATATGCTTTATATAAATTTTCTATTTTAATGTCTTGCATTTTTTATCAATCCATTCTCAAAAGTAAAATTTTAATTTTAGATAATAAACGCAAAAATAAACGCTCAAAAAATAGGCTTATGCAAACTATAACAAATGTCCACGCAAACAAATCCGGCGTGTCAAGATAAACTTTTGCTTGCTGTAAACATTCGCCTATTGAACCATCAGGCATGCCTATAACCTCGGCTGCAACCCCTGATTTCCAGCATAAGCCAAGACACACTGCACATGCTGACTCAAAATATTTAAAAATATGCGGAACATATATGTAACGCACCTGTTTTATAGTGGAAATTTCAAAAACCTTTGCCATTTCACGCATTTTACTATCAATGGTGCAAATGCCAGTTAGTATATTGCTATACATAACTGGCATAACCATTAAAAATGATATTAAAATAGCAAGATTTTTAGAAGAAAACCAAATAAGAGCTAAAATAATAAATGATGCAACAGGCACAGAGCGAATAGCAAGCATAAATGGTGATAAAAGTTCATCTATAAGTTTAAATTTGCTTGCTAAAGCAGCAAATAAACAGCTAACTATAACAGCAATTATAAATCCGCCTATAATTCTGGTTGATGAAAATACAATGGCAAGCCAAAAATCTTTTGTAATAATCAGCTCTGATAGCCTTATAATGACTTTGACAGGTGATACAAGCAAAATCTGCTGATTTAACATCATGCTAACCACTTGCCACACCAAAAGCCAAAATAAAACAGCCCATAATTTAATGGTTCTTCGCATAAGTTTTATCTTGAGTAATAGAAATCATCAGCCGGCATTTTGCCACCGATAGTCTTTGGGTTCTGGTCATTTAACACAGATAGATAACCGGATAGCTTCTCTTTCATCTCATTGCCCTCGATAAAGGTTATATTACATTCTGGAATAGCCTTTACTGCGACTTCTTCCGGCACGATATCAAATTTGCCAACTAATGCAGCTGCCTGCGTCACATTTTCATTTGTAAACTGTACAGATTCTTTGTAGTGGTCTAAAAATGCTGATATAGCTTGAGGATTTTCATCAATAACACTCTTTTTTGCAACTACAACACCTGTAATGAGCGAAGATGGATTTTCACTGTTTGCTTGCAGTTTATCCCACTCCTCATTTAAATCAAGAGCCACTCTAATTTTATCACTCTTAGTTTGTGCAGTGGTTACAAATGGCTGTGGCAGTAATGCAATGGCATTTTCATTTGCCATAAGTGCGGCAAGACACTCACTATGCTCGCTTTTCCACTCAATAGTCACATCGGTGACAGGGTCTATGCCATTTTCACTTAGAATATAATTTAGTGTATATTCTGGGGTTAAACCCTTTCCGCTTGCATAAATTGTTTTTCCTCGCATATCTTCTACACTAGAGATATTTTCCCCATCTTCCACGATATACAGCACACCTAAAGTGTTAATCGCAATTACATCAATTTGTCCCTGTGTATTGTTATAAAGCACTGACGCCAAATTTGCTGGAACTGCCGCAATGTCAAAACCATCTTCACTGTTTATCTGAGCAGTTATTTCATCAGCAGATGCTGCGATTGTGAAATTGTAATTATTATCTGTCAGTTTACCCTGCTCAGCATTGTCCATAAACTGAACCAGTCCCATAGCTGTTGGACCTTTAAGTGCTGCAATATCTAAGTCAACCGCTTGTACATGCTCCTCTGACTTAACCGCACTTGTGTTATTATCATTATTTGTCCCGCACCCTGCAAGCAAACCTGTTGTAAGTGCAAAGGCACAAAAAATTGCTGTAAGTTTTTTCATTTAAAAAAACCTTCCTTTCTTATTTTATAAACAAGTTAGATAATACTAACATATTGATATTTTATCTTGTAATCAAACGTTTAGTCAATACATAACTTATACATTCATCAAAACGACGATAACAGTATATTTTAATAATTGAAAATTTGTCGAACCACAGTTATAATATGCATGAATATAAAAATATGAAAGCAGGATTGACATGGATTCAAAAATTATAGCTGGTGTTTTAGATGAATTTTATAAACTCTGTGAAATTCCTCATCAGCCTAGAAATGAAAAATTTCTATCAGATGCATTAAAAACACGACTTGAAAAATATTCACAAAATATAACACAAGATGATTTAGGCAATATATGGGCAGATATTCCTGCAAGTGATGGATTTGAAAATATGCCTTGTGTTGCTTTGCAAGCACACATAGACATGGTTTATGCTATTGGTACAAACCCAGATAAAGACGGAAAAATAATAACCCAAATTGAAAATGGTTATCTTACCACTGGCGGCACAAGCTCTCTTGGTGCCGATTGCGGCGCTGGAGTTGCCGTTATTTTTTGGCTGTTAGAAAATCAAAAACACGCTCCTCTTAGAATAATTTTAACCGTACAAGAGGAAATTGGACTTATTGGCGCATCCAAAATACCTCATGAGTGTGTAAGCAATATAAATTATCTTATAAACCTTGATGGTTTTTCGTCTAAAAGACTAATTATAGGTGCTGCTGGTGGTATGCGAGAACATTTTTCCCGCCCTCTTGAGCTTGTAAAAGCTCCTGCTGGTAAGGCATATAATATAACTGTTTCTGGTTTTAGCGGTGGTCATTCTGGTTTTGATATTGACAAAAACCGTGGAAATGCTGTTTTAATACTTGGCGAAATTTTAAGAAAACTTCAAACTAAAACTCCTTTTGCAGTTTCTTATTTTGAAGGTGGTGAGACTTTTAACGCTATACCATATACTGCATCTACAAAAATTGTAACCGCAATTTCCGCCAAAGATTCTTTGGAAAATTTATCAAATGAAATTTTAGAAAGATATAAAAACACCGACCCTTTAGCTGAGGTTAAAATTGCCGAATGTTCACCCCCAGAAAACGTTTGGACTGGTGAGCTTTTAAGCTCTGTACTTACTGTTTTAGGTGGTTTTGCAAATGGTGTTTATCAAATGCATGAAAGTTTAAAAAACACTGTCAGCGATTCTTCTAACCTTGGTAGAATTTATCAACAAGATGGCGAACTTTGTATTGATGTAATGATTCGCTATATGGACGAAAATGCATGTCAATCACTTCACCAAAGTCATATACTCGTTGCTGGTATGTGTGGTTTTGTCAGCGTTGTTCGCACACATTACCCTGCTTGGAAAGCTAAAACCGATGGTACTATGCTTAAAAAAATAGAAAATCTATATATAAATGAACATAGTGAAAAACCCGAAATTTTAGCTCAACATGTAGGTTTAGAACCTTCCTATTTTGTAAAACATAATAAAGAACTAGAATGTATTTCTATGGGTATGGATATATATAATTGTCATGCACCATCTGAAAGTTTGAAACTTGACAGCATACCACCTTTTGTGCGTATTCTTTCAGAATTTTTAAAAAATCCATAAATAATATTATCAAAGAGGTATAAAATGGGTAAACATCTTGATTTATTAAAAGACAAACCAAGTGGTTTATATTTTAAATATTTACTTCCTTCTGTAAGTGCATCACTTGTAACATCAATTTATATCCTTGCAGATACAATAATGATTGGTCGTGGTTGTGGTGCTGCTGCTCTTGCTGCACTCAATCTTGTTTTGCCATTATTTTCTGTGCTTTTCGCCTTTGGTATGCTTTTCGGAATTGGTGGTGGTGTGCTTTACTCGGTCGCTAGAGGTAATAATGATAGTGAACATGCAAAAAGCATTTGGTCAACCGCACTGTGTTTAAACACCCTATTCTCTGTCATAATACTTATTTTTGGCGGATTGTTATTTGAGAAACTATGCTATTTTCTTGGCGCCGATGAAAATAATATAACAATGGTTATGGATTACGCTAAATATGTTGTATTTGGCACTCCCGCCTATATGTTCTCCACTTTTTTACAAGCATTTATTAGAAATGATAAGCAGCCTAAACGTGCGATGATTGCCGTTATAACTGGTGCTATTACAAATATTGTTTTAGACTATATATTTATTTTTAATCTAAATATGGGACTTGCAGGTGGTGCTGTCGCTACTTTAATCGGCAATATTGCAACCGTTTGTATGCTATTAACTCATTTCTTCAGCAAAGATAATGGTCTTCATTTTTCTCCAAAAAATATAAAACCATATTTAGCAATTAAAATTATTTCTTCTGGTGGTCCATCATTCTTTATTGAAGCAGCAACTGGACTTATCACTTTAACATTCAATCACCAAATTCTCAAATATTTAGGTGAACTTGGTGTTGTTGCTTATGGTGTTGTTGCTAATTATGCACTTGTATTGCAATCAATATTTAATGGCATTGGTCAGGCATCTCAACCGATTATGGCTACAAACTTCGGTGCTAATTTATATGATCGTGTCAAGGCCGTAAGAAAAATGGGTGTCATCACTGTTTTGTCTGTTGCAACCATTGCAGTTATTTGTGCATATGTAGTCCCTGTGCCTATGACTGCCCTATTTGTTGAGTTAAGTGATGAACTTTTAAAGCTTTCTATTCCTGCACTTAATATATACTTTTTAGCATTTTGGTTTTTGGGTATAAATCTATTTTTCACAACATGTTTGCAATCTATTGTAAAATCTACTCCTGCACTTGTTATTATGATACTGCGTGGTGTTATTTTCCCTATTCTATTTGCACTTGCACTGCCCGAAATTACAGGCTCTGGTATAGCTATTTTTGCTGCTGTTCCATGTTCAGAAGTCATAGTTAGTATAATTTCTATAGTATTTATAAAAAAATTTTCTGTTGATAAGGAATAAATTGCAATTTGCATGATTTAATTTTAATTAAAAAAACATATTTTGTGCGTTTTCGCATGAATCGACAATCTTAACAACATCTTAACGCAAAAAAGCGCGTTTTTTGTATTTGTGACATTTGACTTTAAATCGGTTTCGTTGTACTATTGACAATGCAATTAAAGGTATAAAACAGTGTTAATAGGCGGTAAAAATATTTTCTCCGCCATAAATTTAATTATATGATGAATAGGTAATTAAGAAATGAGTTTAATTAGTTTAGGTATTGATATCGGTTCAACAACTGTAAAATTAGTTGCTGTATGCGATGGAGAAATCATTTACAAACGCTATGAACGCCACTTCTCTAAAGTGCGTGAAAAAGCGTGTGAAATGCTGCGTGATGCGGCTGAAATTCTAAATAATAACACTATTAAAGTTGCAATAACCGGCTCTGCTGGTCTTGGTGTTGCAAAAGCTGGTAATCTTGACTTTGTTCAAGAGGTTTACGCAACAAGAAAAGCCGTTGGCACCCATGTTCCACAGGCAGATGTTGTAATCGAGCTTGGCGGTGAAGATGCAAAAATTATCTTCCTTACTGGTCAACTTGAGGAGCGTATGAATGGCTCTTGTGCTGGCGGTACTGGTGCTTTTATCGACCAAATGGCTGTGCTTTTGGACGTAACGCCTGCACAACTGGATGAACTTAGTTTAGATGCTGAGCGAATTTATACTATCGCCTCTCGCTGCGGTGTATTTGCTAAAACAGATATTCAGCCTTTGCTTAATGAGGGTGCTAGAAAAGAAGATGTTGCGGCATCTATTTTCCAAGCTGTTGTAAACCAAACTTTAACCGGTCTTGCACAGGGTCGTGCTATTGAAGGTGATGTTCTGTTTTTAGGTGGTCCATTATTTTTCTTTATGGGGCTGCAAAGACGCTTTCAGGAAACATTAAAACTTGATAAAAAACATGCTCATTTCCCTGAGCTTGCTCCATTTGCTATCGCTGCTGGTGCTGCTGAATATGCAAAGGACACAAATGCAGAATATACATTTGATTCTCTGCTTAATACACTTGAAAAAGCCGCCGGTGAACCTGTGCTTTCTCAAGTGTTAGACCCACTTTTCACATCTCAAGAAGAATACCGCGAATTTACTCAAAGACATGGTAAACATGATGTCATGACCGAAAACGTCACCGTTTATAAAGGCGATGCTTATCTCGGTATTGACTGCGGCTCTACTACAACTAAAGTTGTACTTATGGGACAAAATAACCAGATTTTATATCATCACTATGCACCTAACAAGGGTAATCCAGTAGATGTTATAAAAGAACAACTAACAAAACTTTATCAGCTTTGTGAAAATAGAGTTAAAATTGTTTCTTCTGCTGTTACTGGTTATGGTGAGGCTTTAATTCAAAGTGCTTTTGGTATTGACCATGGTTTAGTTGAAACTGTTGCACATTTTAGAGCTGCAAAACATTTCTGCCCTGATGTTGATTTTATTATTGATATAGGTGGACAGGATATTAAATGCTTTAAAATTCGTAATAATTGTATTGATAATATTTTCTTAAATGAGGCTTGCTCTTCCGGTTGTGGTTCATTTATAGAAACTTTTGCCCGCTCAATGGGTTATTCTATCGAAGAATTTTGCAAACTTGGTTTGCTTGCTAAACACCCAATAGATTTAGGCTCAAGATGTACTGTATTTATGAACTCATCTGTAAAACAGGCTCAAAAAGACGGTGCAGGCATTGATGCAATATCCGCTGGTCTTTCTGTGTCTGTTGTTAAAAACGCTCTTTATAAGGTTATTCGTGCAAGCTCACCTGATGATTTAGGTAAACATATTGTCGTTCAAGGCGGTACTTTCCTAAATGACGCTATTTTGCGCTCTTTTGAGCTTGAAATCGGTCGAGAAGTTACCCGCCCTGCCATTTCTGGTCTTATGGGTGCTTATGGTGCGGCTCTTTATGCAATGGATAATAGAAAAGAAACAACTAATATTATCATCCCTAGTGAGCTTTCTATATTTAAACATGAGGCTAAAAGTGTACGATGCGGCCTATGTACAAACCATTGTAATCTTACTGTAAACACCTTCTCTGGAAATCGTCGTTTTGTTTCTGGCAACCGTTGTGAACGTCCACTTGGCAAGGGCGAGCAGAAAGAGCTGCCTAACCTTTACACTTGGAAACTTGAAAAGCTTAAAGGCTATGATAGGATTCTCCCTACTGGAGAGTCAAAAGGTAAAATCGGTATTCCATTTGGACTTAACATGCTTGAACTTTATCCTTTCTGGAAAACATTCTTGACAGAGCTTGGTTTTGAAGTAATTCGCAGTGATATTTCAACCCGTGATATGTACCAGAAAGGTCAGCACTCTATCCCATCTGACACCGTTTGTTATCCGGCTAAACTTATGCATGGTCATATAGATGATTTATTGAGAAAAAATGTTGATGCAATCTTCTATCCATGTATGACATATAATCTTGATGAGCACAGAGGCGATAACTGCTATAACTGCCCTGTTGTTGCTTATTATCCAGAGCTTTTAAGCGCAAATGTTACCGAACTCCAAAAAACTGATTTTATGATGCCTTATTTTGAGCTTTCAAACCATAAGGAATTTATAAAACAAGCTAACAAATATTTTGGCAAAAAATATAACTGGCTCAAAAAGAAACAAATTGAGCAAGCGGCTGAGCGTGCTTATATAACGCTTGATGGCTATTATGCAAATATACGTGCAGAGGGCGAAAAGGCTATTAAATTTGCTGATGCACATAATTTACCTATTGCTGTACTTGTTGGCAGACCTTATCATATTGACCCTGAAATTAACCACGGTATACATCAGATGATTGGTTCTTATAACATGGTTGTTGTAAGTGAGGACTCTGTTTGTCATCTTGCTGAGAATCCAAATGTTCGTGTGCTTAATCAATGGACTTATCATTCTCGTATGTATTCCGCAGCACAATATGTTATAAATAAACCCAATGCACAGCTTATTCAGCTCGTTAGCTTTGGTTGTGGTATTGACGCCATCACAACCGATGAAATACGCTCTATTATAGAATCTGGTGATAAAATTTATACTCAGCTTAAAATTGATGAAATAAATAACCTTGGTGCAGCTAGAATCCGTATTCGCAGTATGCTTGCAGCAGTTGAGGAGGGTAAACGACTTGCAAAACAATAAACCTTGGGTACAGTTTACCGAGGACATGAAAAAAGATTATACTATTCTTGTTCCAAATATGCTGCCAATTCAGTTTGGTATTGCTCTTAAAATTATGAAGAACTATGGTTACAACATGGAACTTCTTACTACTGATGGTCATGATATTATTGAAACTGGACTTAAAAATGTACATAATGATACCTGCTATCCTGCACTTTTAAGTATAGGTCAGCTAATTCACGCTATTGAAAGCGGTAAATATGATACTCATAAAATAGCTCTTATTATGAGCCAGACCGGCGGCGGTTGCCGTGCATCTAACTACATTCATCTTTTAAGAAAGGCTCTTGAAAAGAAAGGTTATGACTATATCCCAGTTATCTCTCTTAACTTTTCCGGTTTGGAAGATAACCCAGGATTTAAACTTACACCACAAATGTTAAGCCAAATAGCTTATGGTTTGCTTATCGGCGATTTAATTATGATGCTTCATAATCAATGTCGTCCTTATGAAAAAGTTGCAGGTACATCTCAAAAGGTCGTTGATATCTGTACACGCACAATCTCCGAACGTTTCACTGGCAACCGTATGATTGGCTATGGTGAAGTGAAAAAACTCTATAAATTCGTACTTGATGCATTTGCTAAAATCCCGCTTGATACATCTGTTAAAAAGAAAAAAGTTGGTATTGTAGGTGAGATTTATGTTAAATTCTCCCCTCTCGGCAATAACCATCTTGAAGATTTTCTTGTTTCTGAGAATTGTGAACCTGTTCTTCCTGGTTTAATTGACTTTTGCCTATATTGTATCTACAATGGTATCATTGACCATAAACTTTACGGCCGGTCACTAAAAACCGCTATGACTAACCAAATGATTTATAAATTTGTGCTTGGCAAGCAAAAAGATATGATTCAAATGATTGAAAAACATGGTAAATTCCGTCCACCTCAGTATTTTGACCATGTTCGTCAGCTTTCAAAAGAAATCATTGGTGAAGGCGTTAAGATGGGTGAAGGATGGCTGTTGCCTGCTGAAATGGTTGAGCTTATAACCGAAGGTGTTAAGAATATTGTTTGTACACAGCCTTTCGGCTGCCTGCCTAATCATATAGCCGGAAAGGGCATGGTAAGAAAAATCAGAGAAAAGTATCCAGATGCAAATATTGTATCTATAGACTATGACCCCGGTGCATCAAAAATCAATCAGGAAAATAGAATAAAACTGATGCTTTCAACCGCTGAAGAATAAAAAAACCGCCAAGGCGGTTTTTTTATTTTGCATACAAATTTACATCCCACGCTGGAACATACGGGTGATGTCTAATATAAAACTTATATTCTGGACAAATTTCATATATTTGCAGAATAAGAGCAAATAAATCTTCGTTTCTGTGATAAGCCGCAATATTGAGCTTGGGTTTCCACTTTTGAAGTGTTTGCATAGCTCCAAAAATCGCCTCTTTTTCTGAGCCTTCAACGTCCATTTTAAGAAATGTACATTCTTTTCCAGCTAAAATGGAATCAACTGCCCTCATATTAGTTTCTATTCCTTTTTTAGATATTCGTGAATTTCTGCCTGCTCTTTCCGCAAATGTTAAAATACAATCACTATCCCATGCACCTGCATTCTCTAACTTTATATCTCCTGAAAGATTTTCTTCAACATATTTTGTGAGTTTTTTAAAATTTCGTTTATCTGGCTCTAATGCTGTTATGCTTGCAAATTTTCCATGTGTATAGCTTAAAATCTCCCTTATTGTATCGCCATTATATGCACCCAAATCTACAAAATGCTCATTTAGTGATGGTTTTAAAATATTTGTAAAAATCTCGCTTTTATTATCCTCACCTAATCGTAAATGCTCTATTTTGCCAGTTAGTTTAAAACATATCATCTCATCAAGCACCTGTTTGGAACGCTCATCTGCTAAAAGCTCAAAAACTTTATCAAATTCATTTTTATATTCATTTACAAACTCTAAGTCAAAAATACCTTCACCTGCCACTGGTACATCTGGTGCTACTACATCAAATCTTGTATCAAGTTCATACATCTTCTCAAGCACTTCTGCTCTTTGACTTGCAAAAGATATAACAATTACTATGTCTTTACCAAAAATATCTATTGTCTGCGCAAGCGTTCTAACGGGAAATCCTGCAAAATCATGACCACGCACAAATTCATCACTTGCAAATACGCCAGAGGCTTTTATTCCACACCCCTCAAATACTCTTAAAATCTTGTCTGCGCCATCGCCCATACCATAAAGCACAATTGGTCTTTTTTCGTTTTTTAATCTATCCCATACCGTTTCGGTTATAGTTTTCCATTTCATAAAAATACATTCCTTAAAGCCTAAATTTTTAATTTATTATAAACTTTTTAGACTGGTATGTAAAGTTTATAATTTACCATATTTTCGACTCCAAATCAATTTGACAGCATTGCGATTTAACATAAATTACTGTATAATATTTAGTATAAATGATGACAGGAGAGGTTGCAAAATGCCAAAAAATAAAAAAAATAAAATTGTAGAACTTGACAAAGAGCATCTGCGTGACCTTAATGGTGTCACCATGGATTTAGAAAGTTATGAAAAACATACAAAACCTCATAAACCGAAAAAACAAGATGTTGCTCTTGTAAAAAAAACTCAATCTGAGCCAAAACACAATAGCCAGCTAAATACGCAACCAGTTGGCGTTTTTGCATGTAACCCTGTTCATGTGGGTTGGTATAAAACTGATGAAACAAAACAACAAATCACCTATCCTATTATGGCTGGTGCTATTAAGCCTGAACAAATAATAAATGAGCTTAATACTTATTATACAGGCTCCGGTTCCTATTTTTCATCCAGTTCATTTTTAACATCATATCTCACTTCTTATTTGACATCTTACTTAACATCCTATATCACTTCATACACTGCATCTTATAGTGCATCTTTTATTTCTTCATATTTTTTGCTTTCATCTGGTATAAGCAGTGGTGATGTATTTGCTCACGGATATGGATTGGAGCTGATTTAAAATGCAAGCCTTTCATTCTTGTTGGACTGCACCGTTTAAAGCAAGAAACCCAAATACCGAGTTTACCATTCCACCTTTTGAAATTTTAACAACTATACTGTCTGCGTTATTTTGGCAAAAAAATAATGGCAGCATTTCTATGATATGTGATAAAACTGCATATGATTTTTATAAAGCAAACAATTTAACTGCTTTATGGAACGGTGGAATTAAAGTTATTCTTGATGATATACCAAAAGAAATAAACCCCCATATTTTTTGGGCTGCTGGAAAAATCTTCGCTCTTAAAAACCACCAAAAACCTTGTGTTATGTTAGATACTGATTTTATCGTTTGGGAAAGGCTCTCTTTTGATAATATTAAAATTGCAGCTATACATTCAGAAGAACTTGTACCAGATATATATCCACCACAAGAAAGACTATTTGCTGATTTTGATTTTTCCGGTCTTGATTGGACCGTGCCAGCTGCAAATACTGCACTTTCTTTTTTTGGTGATGAAGATTTTACAAAATATTATACAGATACTGCTATTAACTTTATGCTTTCATGCAAAAATGTTAATGACCCACTTATTTATATGGTTTTCGCTGAGCAACGTTTACTCTCGATGCTTGCAAAAAAACAAAATTTAACCCTTGATTATTTTTCTAATTTGCCAGAGCTTTTCACTTCTGGACAAACCTGTTTTACACACACTTGGGGATTTAAACAGCAAATGCAGCAAAACCCCGAAATTATGGCTGCGTTTTGCATACGATGTATAAACAGAATATCACGAGAATTTTCAGATTGGAAATCTGTATTATATAATATACCTTCACTTTCGCATTATTTTGATATTTGCTGAGCAAGTTTGTAAACTTTTTACAAGCTATTGAGTTCTGGTCTCAAATCTGATACACTGTATGTTGCTTATATTTTAGGCTTCAAAAAATAACGGAGGCGCTGTATGCTTTTTGATTTAATTATGGGCGGTGATATACGCTCAATTATTATTGGTTTGGTGCTTGGTTTGCCTGCTGTTGTAATCTGCTTAACATTTCATGAGGCTGCTCATGGATTTACCGCTTATCTATTAGGAGATAAAACAGCTAAAGCATCAGGCAGACTTACTCTTGACCCTATGGCTCATATAGACCCTATTGGTTTTCTATGCATGATGCTTGTTGGATTCGGTTGGGCAAGACCTGTTCCTGTTAATATTTCACAGTTTAAAAATAAACGTCTTGGTATGGGACTTGTTGCGGCGGCTGGACCTGTTTCAAATTTAATTTTAGGATTTATAGCTTATGTTATATCCATTACACTGCAAATAAAATTATACCCTATTTCTGGGTTTACCGAGGTTTTAGTGCTATTTTTCACTTATATAGCCTCTATGTCAGTAGGATTAGGCGTTTTTAATCTTATTCCAATTCACCCACTTGATGGTTCCCGCATACTTGATGCAATTTTGCCTTTTAAAATTCAAGTTAGATACCAAAACTTTATGAGCAGGTATGGTTCTGTTGTTTTGCTTGTTGTTATTGCTTTCTTATGGGTCGGTGGTCTTTCCTACCTTGTAATAGGCTCAAGACAAATTGTGCTTAATCTTGCACTAAAATTTGTGGGATTATTCTTATAAATGGATACCATAACATTTCATCTGGAAAACTTTGACGGTCCGCTTGACCTACTTCTTCACCTGATTGCAAAAAACAAGGTTAGTATTTATGATATTCCTATTGCTAGGATTTTAGAGCAATATCTTGAAATTATCAATCATGCTCAAAGTATGAATCTTGATGTTGCAAGTGAATTTATATCTATGGCAGCTCAGCTAGTGCTTATAAAATCTAAAATGCTGCTGCCACAGCACACAAATACCGACGATGAAACCCAAGACCCTCGTGCCCAGCTTGTTGAAATACTGCTTGAATATCAAAGAATGAAACTTGCAACACCATTTCTTGCTGAACAGGCAAAGTTTGGAGAAAATATGTATATAAAACCTCCTGAGCAGTTATCATATAAAGTGGAGTATGAGCATAGCATAAATGACCTTATTCGTGCCGCAAAACATCTTTTAAGACGTACAGAACGCAAAATCCCCCCCTCCATCCGTGCATTTTCTGGTATTGTTGGTAAGGAAAGTGTGCCTGTAAGTGCAATGATAGACAGGATTCTACAGCTTTTTTCTATCAAGAAAAATATACCTTTTATCGAACTTTTTAATAATGCTAACAGTCGCTCAGAAGTGGTTGCAACATTTCTTGCTGTACTTGAGCTTTCAAAAACTCACCGCATACTATTAGACGGTGAGCAAGAAAATACAACCATTAGCTTAATTTCAAATCACAACGGGGAGGAAGATGGTATTTGAAACCGTTAAACGCAAGTCTTGAGGCTATTTTATTCGCTTCTGGTGATGCTATAACTATTTCTAGGCTGGCTCACGCGGTGCAGCGTTCTGAAAGTGAGGTTGAACAGGCTTTATATGAGCTTGCTGATTACTATGATAATCAGCAATGTGGACTTACTTTGTTAAGAATAAATGATAAAGCTCAACTTTGTTCACGGTCTGATTATGCTGATGTTGTTCGTCGCGCCATTGAAAACCGCAAGCCACCTCAGCTCTCCCCTGCTGCACTTGAAGTTTTAACTATTATCGCTTATCGTCAACCAGTAACACGTGCATATGTTGAACAACTGCGTGGAGTTGATTCAGGCGGTACTATATCAAATTTAATTGAAAAAGGTCTTATTACTGAGGCTGGTCGTTTAGATGTTGTTGGCAGACCTATACTCTACCGCACAACTGATGTTTTTTTACGCACTTTCTCACTGTCTAGCTTGGCTCAACTTCCGGAACTTCCGGAACTAACTCAAGAAGAACAAATTAGGCTTGGACTGGAAAATACTGAAATGGAGTGATGCCCCTTTGTTTATCCTAAAAATTATACTTGGGATAGTATTGGTATTACTAATTTTACTTCTTTTACTGCTTTTCTTATTACTCGTGTGTAAAACATGTGTGCATATAGTCCGTGAGCAAAATAAAGATATGAATATCTGGATAAAATTTGGAGCTTTGCGTATCAAAACATATCCGTTTGGGAAATCTAAGGGCAAGATAAACACTCAAACTCACAATGAAACTCCTCGGTTTGATAATGATTTTTCACCAAAAGAGCTTGACTTAAGTTGGTGTTTTGAGCTTGCACTTGATATTATTGATTCTTTAAAAGACAAACTCTATATTGATAAATTATATTTTACGCTTATTATTGCAAGTGATAATGCTGCTAAAACAGGTATAATTCTTGGAACCGCTTTTTCTGTTTCTGGTATGATTATACCAATATTAAAGCAGAATTTTAATATTAAAGATGAATCTATAATATTAGATGCTGATTTTGATGACAACAAAACGAAATTCAGTCTTGACTTAATTGCACATACAAGAATAATTCAGGTTTTATTTGTTGCTTTTAAATATCGTAAACAACTTTTTAAACTATATCAGAATATAAAATAATTCTTTATTATTTGGAGGCGATTTTAAAATGAGTGAGCACCCTATTAAAACTCTTATGACCGAAACCATGGAAAAAATTAAATCTATGGTAGATGTAAACACTATTATTGGAAAGCCAATTCAAGCTGGTGGAACCACTATCATTCCTGTTTCTAAAGTTACTTTTGGCTTTGGAACCGGCGGAACTGATTTCCAATCACGCAATACAAGAGAAAATGCCCCTTTATGCTTTGGCGGCGGCGGCGGCGCTGGTGTCACTGTATCTCCAGTTTGTTTTCTTGTTGTAACAAGCGATGGTGATGCTCGTGTTCTGCCGCTAAATGCTCAAGCAGAATCAGCTGTTGACCGTTTGGTTGAGATGATTCCAGGTGCGATAAACAAGGTTTCTAGCTTTATGGAAAGCCGCAATTCGTCTAAAACCGAAATTCCTACTGAAGAAACCGAATCTTTAATGTAAATTTTCCGTTTTTCGCATGTATATCCTTATGAACCTACTCATATACTTTTGAGTAGGTTCTATTTTGCAAATTGTTTGGAGGATATGCCAATGCGAAAATATCTCAAAATATTATTTTTATGTTTTATTCTTTTGCCTACACTTTATATTCCTGCTGGTGCTGTTTCTGCTAAAAGTGCAGTCGTTATTGATGCAGATACGGGTGCTGTATTATTTTCGCAAAACTGTGACGAAGTTTTACCAATGGCATCTACAACCAAAATTATGACTGCTCTTATTGCGATTGAAAACGGTGATTTATCACGTGAATATACTGTAAAAAAAGAATATACTTTAGTTGAGGGTTCTTCAATGTATCTAAAGGAAAATGAACAAATTTCAGTTTTAGATACACTTTATGGTCTTATGCTTATGAGCGGGAATGATGCCGCTTTGGCTATTGCTGGTGAATGTGGCGGAATTGATGCATTTGTGCAAAAAATGAATGATAAAGCTCAAGAACTTGGTCTTGAAAACACTCATTTTGAAAACCCAAATGGTCTTGATGCTGAAACCCATCACACAACAGCTTTAGAGCTTGCTGAACTTACCGCATACGCCATGCAAAACCCCACTTTTGCCCAAATTGTTTCCACAGAAACATATACCTCTGGCACCAGAACAATGACAAATCATAATAAACTTTTAAAAATGTATTCAGATTGCATAGGTGTTAAAACTGGTTACACAAAAAAAAGCGGACGCTGTTTAGTTTCTGCTGCTGAAAGAAATGGCAGAACGCTTGTTGCTGTAACTTTAAATGCTCCAGATGACTGGAATGACCATATAACTATGCTTGATAATGCTTTTGAACTTTATAACCCTGTTACTATACAGCAAAGCGGCGATGTTCTTGGTGAAGTTTCATGTCAAGGCGGAGATAAGAACAAAGTTCAAATTTCTGGTTCATCAGATATAACAATTTGGCTTACTGATGATGAAAAAAGCAATATTAAATGCTCAATTTCTGGCAGACCTTTTGTCTATGCTCCTGCTCAAATAGGGCAAGTTTACGGAACGGTAAATTATAGCTTAAATGATAATATAATTGCAAGTGACCGCATTATTTTCTCGTCAAAATCCAATATTTTACCTCCTAAATTGTCTTTATTAGAAAAAATACAACAAAAATTATTATCTTTTTTAAATATTATTTAATTGTGAGGAACGATATGAAAGAAAGAGTACAAAAAATAATAGCACAATCCGGCTTATGTTCAAGAAGAATGGCTGAAAACTTGATTTTGCAAGGAAAAGTCACTATTAACGGCCGAAAAGCTACTATTGGCGCACATGCTGACCCGACCCGAGACCATATCTGTGTTGATGGAAAACCTTTACACGGAAAGGAGCAAAAGCGTTATTTGATGCTTTATAAACCCCGTGGGTTTGTAACGACAATGAAAGATGAACGCGGCAGAAAAAATGTGTCTCAGCTTGTTAAAAAATGTAACTGTCGCGTATATCCAGTGGGTCGCTTAGATGTCGACTCCGAAGGATTACTAATTATGACAAACGACGGTGAGCTTACCCAAAGACTTACCCACCCATCTCATGAGGTTACCAAAACCTATGCGGTAACTATTAGAGGTAACCTCGAAAATATTCCAAAACTTTCTGAACCTATGGATATTGATGGTTATACTATTCGTCCTGCTGATGTATTTATTATGAACCAAAAGGAAAACCAAGCTAGACTACAAATTCGTATTCATGAAGGACGTAACCGTCAAATCCGCAAAATGTGTGAACAATGCGGTTTCTCCGTTCATCGTTTAAAACGCATTTCAGTTGGAAAATTAGACCTTGATTCTTCTCTTGCCGTTGGTAAATGGCGAGATTTAACACAAAATGAAATTTCTTATTTACGCTCGCTCTGATATTTTTTTGAATGATATATTCAAAGCTCTTGCATTTTATATTGTGAGATTATAAAATATACAGTAGGAATGCATAGAGGAGAGTATTTAAGAGTGAATGATTTAATGACAAAAATTCAGACCAATCTTTCAGCCTTTTCAAAAGGTCAGCGTCTGATTGCACGTTATATAACCGAACATTATGACAAGGCGGCTTTTATGACCGCAAACCGTCTTGGCACAACCGTTGGTGTCAGCGAATCTACTGTTGTACGTTTTGCTACCGAACTAGGTTATGACGGATACCCACATTTGCAAAAAGCTCTTCAAGAAATGATTCGCAATCGGCTCACTGCTGTTCAAAGAATGGAAGTAGCTGGTGACCGCATGGGAAATCGTGATATCTTGGAATCTGTTTTAAGTGCTGATGTTGAAAAAATTCGTATGACAATGGACGAACTCGACCACACTGCATTTGAAAAATCAGCCTCTTGTATCACAAATGCAAAAAGAATTTATATACTTGGTGTCCGTTCTTCTTCTGCACTTGCCAGTTTTATGGGATTTTATTTTACATTACTTTTCGGCAATGTGCATGTGCTTGATACAAGCAGTGGCAGTGAGATTTTAGAGCAGATTTTACATATAGGTGAGGGTGATGTCTTTATTGGCATTAGCTTTCCAAGATATTCTCAGCGTACGCTTGCAGCAATGAAATATTCTAAATCTCATGGTGCTAATGTTATCGCTCTTACCGATTCACGTCTGTCCCCTCTTTCAAATTATGCTGATTATACACTTATCGCAAAAAGTGATATGGCAAGTTTTGTTGACTCACTTGTTGCACCACTATCTGTTATAAATGCACTTATTGTGCAAGTCAGCATGAACCGTCAGTCAGAAATTGAAGAAACATTCAATCAACTGGAATCAATCTGGAATCAATACCATGTTTATGAAACTATGGACGAGTCTTGATAAGTTTTTTATGAGGAAAAGTCGAAATTTAACTTATCGGCTTTTCCGAATTTTATTTTAAGGAGCGTTTTTATCCGTGCCAAAATTAAAAATTGCAGTCATTGGTGCTGGTGCTGCTGGACTTATGGCCGCCGGAACCGCTGCCGTATCTGGTGCAGATGTTTTTTTATTTGAAACAAACCCGAAAGTCGGCAGAAAAATTTATATAACTGGTAAAGGTCGCTGCAATGTGACTAATAATTGCCATGTAAATGAAATTCTTGAAAATATTCCTGTAAACCACAGATTTTTGTATTCTGCTCTTGGGAAATTTAACTCTCAAGATGTTATGCAGTTTTTTGAATCTTTAGGTGTTCCACTAAAAACCGAACGCGGAAACCGTGTTTTCCCTGTATCTGACAAAGCCTCTGACATAGTTGATGCTTTGTTTTCTTATGTCAAAAAACATGGAGTTAAATTTGTTTTTCAAACTGTTACTGATATTTTAGAGCATGAAGATGGATTTTTAATCAAAACCTCTGATAATCAGATTATAGTGAACCGTGTTATTATAACAACTGGTGGTATGTCTTATCCCGCCACCGGCTCTACTGGTGATGGCTATCGCTTTGCCAAAAGTTTTGGTCACTCTATTGTAAACCCTAGACCATCGCTTGTCCCCCTTGTTGAAAAGGGTGATACATGCAAAAAACTAATGGGGCTTTCACTTAAAAATATACGCATAATTGTGCTGGAAAATAACAAAAAAATTTTTGAAGATTTTGGAGAAATGTTATTTACTCATTTTGGAGTTTCTGGTCCTCTAGTGCTTTCTTCATCTGCTCATATGCGTCATTTTGGCAGCAAAATTTATCGCTTAGAAATAGACCTTAAACCCGCTTTAGATGAGAAAACTTTGGATAAACGTTTGTTAAATGACTTTGAAAAATATAAAAATAGTGATTTTATAAATGCACTTGGTGAGCTTTTGCCTCGCAAACTTATACCCGTTATAATAGAGCTCGCAGGAATAGACCCACACATTAAAGTGCACTCTATTACTAAAGAGCAAAGAATTACACTTCGCACGCTTATAAAAGCCTTTCCAGTTGAAATATCTGGTGCAAGACCTATTTCTGAGGCTATTGTTACAAGTGGTGGCGTAAAAGTAAACGAAATAAACCCAAAAACTATGGAATCTAAAAAGAAAACCGGTCTGTATTTTGCAGGCGAGGTGTTAGATGTTGATGCCTATACTGGTGGATTTAATCTGCAAATCGCATGGTCCACAGGAAAACTTGCTGGAGTTTCAGCATCTGAAAGAAATGGAGATGAATGATAATGAACCAAATCGCAGTTGCGATTGATGGCCCTTCTGGCGCTGGAAAAAGTACAATCGCCCGCAAGGCTGCTAAAACCCTAGGCTTTATTTATGTTGATACTGGTGCTTTATATCGCACAATAGGTTTAGCCGTTTTTAGACAAAACTTTGACGCATTAAATGCTCAAGAAGTGATTTCTGTTCTTCCAAGTATAAACATAAACCTAAAATATACTGATAACACTCAACGAGTATATCTAAATGATGAAGATGTTTCTGATCTTATACGCACACCTGAAATATCTCTTTTTGCCTCACGAGTCTCTGTAATACCTGAAGTTCGTGAATTTCTGCTTGATATGCAACGCAATATTGCACAAAAAAACAATGTAATCATGGACGGTCGTGATATAGGCACAGTTATTCTTCCAAATGCTAAAGTAAAAATATTTTTGACCGCATCCGATGAGAAACGTGCCGAACGTAGATACATCGAACTTTGTCAAAAAGGTGTTAATACAAGTTTTGAAGAAGTTTTAAATGATATGCGTGAACGTGATGCTAAAGATGCTTCCCGTTCCATTGCTCCGCTAAAAAAAGCTGATGATGCTGTTTTAGTTGACACAAGCGAGCTTAACTTAGAGCAAAGCATTAACACCGTTATAAATATTATTAGAAATGCGCAAAATAGCTGATATGGAGGATTACAATTATGGCTATTTTTCATCCAAATTTTCAATGGCTTGCACTGCCTTTTATCAGCTTAGCATTCCATGTCCACTGTGGTTATAAAGTTATTGGCAAAGAAAACATTCCAGATGGCGGCTGTGTTATATGTCCAAACCACTCAGATGTTATAGACCCACCTCTTGTTGCTGCATCTATGGGAAATAAGCACCGCATACGCACAATGGCGAAAAAAGAGTTATTTGACAAGAAAATGTTTGGTAATCTATTAAAATGGCTTGGTGCATTCCCCGTTGATAGAGGTAAGGCCGATATAGCAGCTATCAAAACCGCTTTACAAGCTGTACGTGATGGCAATAAACTACTTATCTTCCCTCAAGGCACACGTGACGCACATGAGGGCGATGCTGCAAAAGAAGGTGCTGCTATGCTTGCTGTTAAAACTAAAGCTCCTATTGTACCTGTTTATATTACAGAAAAAAAAGGATTTCGTACACATGCTTATGTTATTTTTGGCAAACCTTTCTACCCAGATACCTCGTCAAAAGATTATCATGCCATTTCAGAAGATATTATAAGGCGTATATATGAGCTTAAAAAGGAGATTCCTAAAAAATGATACATATTGCCAAAACTGCCGGTTTCTGTTTTGGTGTTAAAAGAGCCATAGAATTTGCAGAAAAACTATCCGCCCAGGAAAAACAGATATATTGTTATGGAGAAATCATTCATAATAAGCATGAAATAAAACGTCTTGAGTCAATGTCAATTAAAACAGCTTACTCAATAGACGAAATTCCAGATGATTCATGTGTTATTATTCGTGCACATGGTGTGCCAAAACAAATATATGATATTTTTTCCCAAAAAAAATGTAAAATAGTCGATGCAACTTGCCCTTTTGTTGCTAAAATACATCGCATTGTTAAACTTGAATATGAGAAAAATCGCCGTATTTTAATACTTGGAACCTCAGGTCATCCAGAAATAATCGGCATTGCTGGTTGGTGCGAAAATGCCATAGTTTGTGAGAATATAGATGCTATTAAAGCAAACTTTGAAAATGGGATTTTGTCGTCTGACATGCCTATAAGTGTTGTTGGTCAGACCACTCTCAATCGAGCTGTTTGGGATATTTCTGTTAAATTTCTAAAAAAACAGTGTACAAACATCAAAATATTTGATACAATATGTAATGCGACGGACGAGCGTCAAGCCGAGGCTCGTCTACTTGCTGGAGAGTCGGATTGCATGATTGTTATCGGTGATAAAAAGAGCTCTAATACCAAAAGACTCTACGAAATAAGCAAAACACTTTGCTCAGATGTGTGCTATGTTGAGGACGCTTCCGAGCTTTCTGAAGATTTTTGCAACCGTTTTCATGGGCAGCTAATCGGCATAACCGCTGGCGCGTCCACTCCGGCATGGATAATTAAGGAGGTCAGTAACATGATGAGCGAAGAAACAAAATTTGAAAATGAAGATTTCGCAGCAATGCTGGAGGAATCCCTTAAGTCTATAAAGAATGGAGAAAAAGTGACCGGTACTGTAATTTCTATTTCTCAGAACGAAGTACAGGTTGACCTTGGAACTAAGCAGACCGCTTATATCCCTCTGGACGAGCTGTCTGACGACCCAGCTTACAAGGTTGAAGACCATATCCACCCTGGCGATGAAATCGAAGCTGTTGTTATTCGTGTAAACGACGGCGAAGGTCTGATTTCTCTATCCAAAAAACGTATCGACCAGATGAAGGGTTGGGAAACTATCGAAGCTGCAAAGGAAAATCACACCATTGTTGAGGGTACTATCGTTGAAGAAAACCGTGGCGGCATTGTTGCAACTGCGGCTGGCGTTCGTGTATTTATCCCAGCATCTCAGACTGGCGTTCCAAAGGACGAATCTATGTCTCAGCTTGTTAAAACTAAGCAGTCATTCTACATCACTGAAATCAATCGTCAGCGCAAGCGTGTAGTTGGTTCTATCCGCGCTGTACAGCAAGAAGCTCGCAAGGCTGCTGCTGAAAAGGTTTGGGAGACCATCGAAGTTGGTAATGAATACGAGGGTACCGTTAAGAGCCTCACTTCTTATGGTGCATTCGTTGATATCGGCGGTGTTGATGGCATGATTCATATTTCTGAGCTGTCTTGGGGCCGTATCAAGCACCCATCTGAAGTTGTTGCTATTGGTGACAAGGTAAAGGTTTATGTTATCGCTCTTGATAAGGAAAACAAGAAGATTTCTCTTGGCTACAAGCGTTCTGAGGATAACCCTTGGACTATTTTCACCTCTAAGTACTCTGTTGGTGACACAGCTACTGTTAAGATTCTTAAGTTTATGCCATTCGGTGCGTTCGCTGAAATCGTTCCAGGTGTTGACGGTCTAATTCACATTTCTCAGATTGCTGACCATCGTATCGCTAAGGCTGATGAAACTCTGTCTGTTGGTGAAGAAGTTGAAGCTAAGATCATTGACATCAATGACGAAAAGAAGAAGGTTTCTCTTTCTATCCGTGCACTTCTAACTGATGAAGCTGCTGATAATAACGAAGAATAATTTTTTCTCAGTTTTTTTAAAAGGCAAACTTTAATGAGTTTGCCTTTATTTTTTTGCAATTTTATTCTTTCTAAATATTTTTCCCTATAACCTAAACTTATATAATTATTTATTCTAAATTTTATATTTTATACATAATATACTTAATAAAGGAGGTGATTGTGTTTGAAACGCAAATATAAAAAAAGGTTTCTTATTTTTTTTATAATTTTAATAATTTTATTGTTCATCTTTTTGCGTTTTTTGAGACCAATCGCCTTACAATATTCTCAAAATGTGGTTCAACAAACCGTATCTTATGCTATTCATGATGTTTTAACAAATACTATATACGAAAATCGTTCACAATATGAAAACCTTGTAACACTTGAGCGTGATAGCCTAAACCAAGTAACAGCATTAAAAACTGATACAATACTGGCTGATTTTTTAAAAGTACAAATTTCAAGAGCTGCATATGACGCTTTAAACACCTTGGAGCAAAGTGGAGTTGACATTCCATTAGGCTCTATATTTGCTCCTAGCCTATTTGCAGGAAGAGGTCCAATGATACATGTAGGTATAGCATCTCTAGGGTTTGCTGATGCCGATTTTATCAGTGCTTTTACATCTGCTGGAGTAAACCAAACTCGTCATCAAATTGTTCTGGAAGTAAATGCTGATGCACAGATTGTAACATATTTTGGAATGGCAGATGTTAAAATAACAGATCAGCTTATTGTAACTGATACGGTTATAGTTGGAACTGTACCAGAGTCTTACACATATATCGATGATACAGAGCAAAGTCTGCTTGGAAAAATAAATGATTATGCAAATTAAAATTATGTCTATATTTTTGTGATTTATTATGCATTTGTTGTAAAAATGCATAATAAATAATTATTTTTTATATTATAATTTTTTAATATATTTCCAGCGTAAATTTTGGCATTTTTAATTTTTTGTTGTATAATAGTATTGTAGTTTATATGTAATTTTTTCGTTAAATAAATGAGGTGAAATCATGCTCCATCCAATATTACAACAATATATACCACTTACAGAGTTTTTAAGTCGAGTTCTTGGAACAGATTACAGCATTTCACTATATGACCTTTCCAAATCAACCCCTTCTCTTGTAGTGGCCTTTCCTCAATCAAGTAAAATCAATGATAATATTTTAAGCGAATTGATTAACAAGGCAACCGAAACAGAAGATATAATAATAAATCAAACTATATCTTCAGCACCAAATCATACCCTTTCTGCATCATGTATGTTAATCTATCAGAGTGATATTTTGCTTGGTATGCTATGTATCACATTTGATGATGTTCGATATCGTAATATCTGTCAGCAAGTTTTCCAGCTTTGCAGACCCAATGCTACAGCAATGGCTAACATGAAATTACATACAAATAATGCTGCACAGCAAGCAGGTAACTCAAAAACACCTGCTGTGCATACGGAACTTGTTGCTAGAGATGCTGCTATTGATGCTTTACACTCATATGGTGTTTGTGCCAGCCGACTTTCTTCTGAGGAACGACTTGAAATTATAAAAGCATTGGACGATGCTGGTATCTTCCTTTTAAAAGGTGCTGTAAAAGACGTTGCCACTGTTCTGGAGTGCTCATCAGCTAGTGTTTATCGTTATCTCTCTCAAATACGTATGGACGCTCTTTCTATATAATCTATTAAAATCCTCTTTATGCTTTTTGTTAAGAATAAAGAGGATTTTTTGCATATTATACATATATATTTGCTGTTAAAGAACTTTTTTAGATATATATACTATTTATTCTTATTTTTTTTATTTGACATTTAAGACTGTATATGTTACACTGTAATCGTAATGTAACCTTACATTGTAACTATTTTGTAACTTTAGCAATCATTTTGTAACATAGGAGAGTGCCATTTTATGGCTGCAATTAAAAAAAATACGACCTTGCAATATAAAGGCTTGCCACTGCTGCGAAAGGACAATATCCTCTATTATGGCAGCATGTCTGACAGCCATATAATAATGATGCAAATTCTCGAAAGCAAAGAGGAAAACGGTATTAAAATTGCAACTAGAGTTTCTGTTCAGCTACAGCAGACAGATTCTAGTCTCAGAGCAAGGGAAAGGATAGTAAAAAGCACGGAAAAGTCCAGTTTGTGGAGTGCAATGGATATAGCTTCTATTTGGTTAAAACGTGCTAATGCATCCAAGTAAATTTAGTTTAAAACATAACAATGACAACTTTCAGGAGGTCTTTTTAATGTCTTTATCCAAACGATGGATCCGATATGCAATAACTGGTGCTGCTGCTACTGCACTGTCTATAACTGTTTCTGGTGCTTTATATGCTGGTCAGGTTGATGCTTCCAACCTTAATCTTCGTTCTACCCCTAACGGTGCAGTTGTTGATTCTGCTGCTCGCGGTACCAAGGTAGCTGTTATCGACAACAGCTCAGAGTGGTATCAAATTGCAGTTGATGGTCAAACATACTATGCAAGCGGTGCCTATATTAACTGGATTCCTGAGTGCGATTTTGATCTTGGTCTTGGTACTATCAAGTGCAGCACCACTGTAAACTTCCGCTCACAACCTAACACTTCAAGCTCCATTCTTTCTTCTTTAAAGAATGGTCAAAAAGTTTCCATCGTAGGTATCTCTGATGGTTGGTACAAGGTTGTTGCAAACGGTGTAACTGGTTATATCTGCCCTGATTACCTTGATGTAAACGGTGGCTCTAGTGCTAACAAATCAGAAGTATTCGGCTCTACTGTTGACACTTCTGCTAATGTTGACGGCATACGTGAAGATATTATTGATTTTGCTGCACAGTTCCTTGGAACCCCTTATGTTTATGGAGGCAACACTCCTAGTGGTTTTGACTGCTCTGGTTTTACTTCTTATGTATATAAGAATATGGGCATTTCTATCGCTCGTACTTCCTCAGACCAGCGTACAACCACAGAAAACATCTCTATGGAAGAGCTGCTTCCAGGTGACTTAGTATTCTTCGGTTCTAACAACGTTGTAAGCCATGTTGGTATTTATGTAGGCAATGGTAATTTCATTCATTCCCCACACACAGGCTCCGTTGTTAAATATGATACCCTTACTACTGGTAATTATAACCTTCGCTTTATCTGTGGTGGTCGCGTACTCTAATTTATTTAATACATATGCACTAAAGCGGTATTTCAGAACCATGGGGTACCGCTTTTATTTATTATTTTAAAATTACTTGACATCGACTATACTAAATGTTATTATAATTGAAGTTATCCGGGTGTAGCGCAGCTGGTAGCGTGCTTGACTGGGGGTCAAGAGGCCGCAGGTTCAAGTCCTGTCACTCGGACCACAAGTTTTTTGTGAAATTTAAAAGACCGTCTATTTTAATGCTGATAAATATCACATAAAATGGTGGTCTTTATTTTTTATCAATTTATAAAGTTTATACTGGTGCAGATGCCATTCAGCACCCTGTTGGTCGTGTTGGCAATCCACTTGATATTGATAATCTTGTGCTTTTTTATATTCTGATAAAGCTGGATTTATAACTGGTGAGAATATATGTATTGATTGTGGAATGACAAGACAGATGATTTATAACCAAGACTTTGGCTGGAAGTATGAACCATAAAAAATAATATAGTTTAAACAGGTGAATTATGAAATTTTGTTTTTTTGCACTTGGTTGCAAAGTTAATTTATTTGAATCTGAGGCTTTATCCCAATTAGCTGAAAAATATGGACATGAAATCGTAGAAAACAATGCAGATGTTTGTGTGATAAATTCATGCACTGTAACCGCAACAAGCGACCATAAAAACATTCGTGCTATTCGTAAACTCAAAAAACTCAATCCAAACGCAATTATAGCCGTTGCAGGATGTATGGCTCAAATAGAACCAGAAAAACTACAACAATCTGGCATTGTTGACCTTGTTTGTGGCACATCAGACCGTGCAGAAATAATAACTTTGTGTGAAAACTTTTGGATAAATAGAAATCAAATTCCAGATACTTCTATTTTTCGTTTAAGCTCCAAAACTTTTGAACTTTTACCATCTGGTGTTCCACGAGGAAGAACACGTGCACTTTTAAAAATACAGGACGGTTGCGATAACTACTGCACATACTGCATAATACCATATGCTCGTGGTCACGTTCGTTCTCTGCCGCTAAATGATGCTGTAAAACAGGCGACCGAACTTGCTCAAAGTGGTGTAAAAGAAATTGTACTCACTGGTATTGAAATTTCATCATATGGCAGAGATTTGTCAGAAACATATGATTTAATCGACCTTATTGATGCGATTTGTAAGGCTGTACCTAATACACGAATAAGACTAGGCTCACTTGAACCCCGAACAGTAAATATGCGTTTTTGTCAAATATTAAGTGCGTATTCAAACCTTATGCCACACTTTCATCTATCTTTACAAAGCGGCTCTGATACTGTGCTTAAAAGAATGAAACGCAGATATTCTTCTGAGCTTTTTCTCAATAATATAAGTATTTTAAGAAAATATTTTCCTAACTGCTCTATAACAACTGATATTATAGTTGGATTTCCAGATGAAACTGATGAAGAATTTTTACAAACAATAGATTTCGTTAAAAAATGTGAATTTTCATCAATTCATGTGTTTCCTTATTCTCCACGAAGCGGTACACCTGCTGCGAATATGCCAAATCAAATATCAGAACAAGTAAAAAAACAACGCGCAAACAAATTGAAAGAAGTTGGTTTAAATCTGCAAAAAAAATATCTTTCTTCATTTATAGGACAAATTTTGCATGTTTTATGGGAACATCAAGATTCTGATTCTCTATGGTGCGGTCATGCACAATATCATTTTATTATAAAAACCACAAACCAGAGCTGTCAAAAAAACCATTATCATGATGCTAAAATTATAGATGTAAAAGACGATTTTTTAATTGCATCACTTGTAGACTTGACCGAAAAAAATTAAAATAGTATACTATTACATATTATAGTTTGTATAATTTAAGTTTTACATTTATCAATTTTAGAGGGGAGGCTAAAGGTTTGAAACCAAACTCATATATATCCCAATATTTCCCTAAAGTGCTAACCGCAGCATCAGCTATTTTAGTTGCTACGGGAACGGTTGCTTTTGCAATCTCTCAAGCAGCCGGTCAGCAAGACCCTTTAGTTAGTGAAAGCTATTTAACAGGAGCTTATCAAACCGATGTTATAAATCAAGTTAAAAATCAAGCCATAAATGAACTAAATTCCATTCAATCAGGCTTAGAACAAAAAGTTTCTGAGCTTAGCCTAAATTATTCTGATAATCAGCTCGAACAAGAACTAGCTAAACAAGTTGCAGCAGCACTTGGAGCAACTAATATAAGAAGCGTTTCCAGCAGTTTCACTAATGGCACACAGCTTACACTTGCAAAAACAACTGAGATTTGTCTTACAAGTGGTTCTGCTACACTTTTATCTGGTGAGTTAATCAATGTTACTACAGGTAAAATGGTTTATTCTGGCTCTGTACTTGTAAGAAATCAGCTATATATGTCACCATCAGCTAATACAACAATTAAACTAACATCTCCAACTAAAGTTGATATCTCAGGCAATTATACTGAAATTTCTGGCACATCTCCGGCATATATTGCCAACTATACTGTTTATGCTGATGCTCTAAATGACTTGGGACTTTTTTCTGGCTCTACAAATGGTTATGAGCTAGAACGTGCATCAACTCGTGCTGAAGGCCTTGTCATGCTTTTACGTATGCTAGGTGAGGAAGAACGTGCACTTAACTATAAAGGCTCACATCCTTTTACTGATGTTCCTGAATGGGCTGATAGATACGTAGCTTATGCATATGAAAAAGGTTATACAAGTGGTGTAAGTGATGGAATTTTTGGCTCTCAAAACACATTATCACTTAATGACTATATGACATTTCTACTCCGTGCATTAGAGTACGATGATAAAAAAGGTGATTTTTCATGGGAAACATCTGGTCAAACCGCTGTTTCTGTTGGCATTTTAAGCGGCAATGATTTACAAAACATTCAAAGTCGTGGGGTTTTATACCGTGATGACCTTGTTTATGCATCATATAATGCCCTTTTTGCAAGCTGCAAAAACGAAACATTTAGATTATGTGATAAACTTATAACTGCTGGAATTTTTACTCAAACAGAACTCGTTCTGGCACAAAATAGCCTGTCTTGATTTTTGAAAAATATTCCTAAAATAATTTTTAAAATTTATGCACAAGGGCAAGCCCTCCCCCATATGATGATAATGAAATCACTGATTAGGAGGGTTTTTAAATGTGTAATTCTTGTAACAATATGTGGGGCGAAAACAGCATGTGGTGGCTTATCATTATCTTAGCTATCGTTCTAATTTGGTGCTGCTGCGGCTCTAACTCTGGTAATTCCTGCGGCAATCAGTGCTGCAACCCTTGCATGCCTCATGATGATTGCTGCTCAGGCGGCTGCAACCCTTGCCGTTAATAATTCCACAAAAATAACATCTAATAAACCCGTCAGAAATGGCGGGTTTATTTTTCGTATTTAATATAGAAAATCAAAAAGGACTTGCAAAAATCAGCAAAATCATGTAAAATATAATGGCATAAGAAAATAAAAATGTAATCTTGTTAAAAAATCGTGCATTTGGAGGATTTAGATTTATGATTTCCGCAGGCGAATTTAGAAATGGCGTAACTTTTGAGATGGATGGTCAGGTTCTGCAGGTTGTAGAATTCCAGCATGTAAAACCTGGTAAGGGTGCCGCTTTCGTTCGTGTAAAAATGAAAAATGTTATCACTGGTGCTGTTACTGAGCGTAGCTTTAACCCAACAGATAAATATGAACAAGCTCATGTTGAGCGTAAAGAAATGCAGTATCTGTATGCTGATGGTGATTTACACTACTTCATGGATACAGAAACATATGAGCAAATGCCAATCAACGAATCTACTCTTGGCGATGATTTCCGTTTCGTAACCGAAAATATGAACGTTAAGGTTCTTTCTTATAAGGGTAGCGTTTTTGCCGTTGAGCCACCTCTGTTTGTTGAGCTTGAAGTTACTGAAACTGACCCTGGTTTCAAGGGCAACACTGCTACTAACACACTAAAACCTGCTGTTGTTGAAACTGGTGCAACCGTTCAGGTTCCACTCTTCATTGAGCAGGGCGAAAAGATTAAGATTGACACTCGTACAGGTGAATATCTGGAGCGTAGCAAGGGTTAATTTTCTTTTCTCGCACCCAATAAGGAGGCAATTTTATAATGACACTCGCTAGACGTGCCGCTCATCTTCAAGGTCTTTTTGAAGGTATGCAGTTAGATGAAACAAAAAAAGAAACTAAGATTATTAGTGAAATTCTTGACATTCTCGCTGAAACCACTGAGGAACTTCAGCGATTAAGCAATGAAAATGATACTTTAAAGCATATTATTCACCATAATTGTGATAATAATGTCTTTGATGAATTAGAAAATGTTGATATTGATGATGGTGCAGATTATCAGGTTATCTGCCCTACTTGTGGCGAAATCATGTATCTTGATGCCGCAGCGATTGAACTAGGTTCAATTGATTGCGGAAGTTGTGGCGAGTTATTAGAATTTGATTTGTCTGATTTGGAAGAGGAAGATATATAAAAAGGCGGAGATGAAAATTCTCCGTCTTTTCACATTTAAAAAACAGCAAAACAGCCGTTACTGCTCTCCACTTCAGTAACAGCTGTTTTCATGCATTTCATATATTGTTGACATATTCTCGATGCAGCCACCCTCAAAACCCTAAACAGCTGAACTGCAATATTTGTCAACTCACTTTTGCATCTGTTCAGAATTATCTATATAATGACAACTCTTCACCATGATATAATATCACATTATAGTAAATATGTCAAGTAAAGTATTTTACTACTGCTTACACAGTATATACTTCGAGTGTTTCATAGACCTCAAAAACGCGCTTTAAAGTTGCCATTTCTGTTCCGGCAAGTCTTGCACATGCACGGCCAGTTGCTACTGTATATTTAGCTAATTCAACAAAGCTAAGTCCATTTTCCATAGAATTTGCTATTGCCCCCACCATAGCATCTCCAGTGCCAACTGCGCCACACGTTTCAATTTTAGGGTTTGAGTTTACATAAAGAGCCTCTTTTTCATTTTTAGAAACAAACACAGCACCATCTTGCGACATAGATACGCAAACAGCTCTCGCGCCCATATCAAGTAATTTTTTTGCCTGGTTTACAATAACCTCTGGGTCTGTTGAAACTTCTTCATTCACAGCCTCAGCAAGCTCAAAAACATTAGGCTTTACAAAATCTGGTTCGAGTTTTAACGCCTCAATCAAGTGTTCACCACTCGCATCAATAATCAACTGGCAGCCTGCTTTTTTTATTTTCTTGCAAATTTTTATGTAATTTTGCATACTAAAATCTGGTGGAAGTGAACCTGTAATAACAAAACTATTTTCTGGATAAAGATAATTATCCATTCTATCAAGAAAACGTAAGTAATCAGCATCGGTTATTTTTGAACCTGGTTCGTTTATTTCTGTATGTTCACCATCAGCACCGATAACCTGAATATTTACACGTGTTTCTCCTGGAACATCAACAAAATCATGGTGAATATCAGCAGATGTTAATGAATCCTTCAGGAACCTGCCATTTGAACCAGCACAAAAACCAATAGCAACACTTATTCCGCCTAATGCCTTAATCGCACGAGAAACGTTTATACCTTTACCGCCTGGTTCAACCATACTACCTATTGCACGATTTAAACGCATTGGAATTAGTGATTGCTCTATGCGGATAGTACGGTCAATGGCTGGATTCAAAGTAATTGTAATAATCATAAGGGAAGACCTCCTATTTGCAACGCTCTTCACTTATTATTTTACCTATTTTCACAGCTTTTGTAAACCTTTTTTAAGCATTTAGCCAAAAGTAAACAAAAATACAAAATCTATACTGTTAAATTTGCAGTAATATAAAACTTAATTTGACTCTTGCTCAATTTCTGCCAATATTTTTTTATCCTGTTTGTTTTCTGGTTTAAACTTTGCAAACAAGTCTGGTCTATCCTTTTTAGTCCTAATAAGCGACATTTTTCTTCGCCATCTTGCTATATTCGCATGATGACCAGATAACAAAACATCTGGCACTTCCCTATCTCTCCAAATCGCTGGATGAGTATATTGTGGATACTCAAGCAAACCATTCCAATGACTTTCATCTTGGAATGCGGTTTCATCTGGAAGTACATCAGGCACCATACGACAAATTGCATCAGCCACCGCCATAGCCGGAATTTCACCGCCTGTTAAAACAAAATCACCTATTGATATTTCCTCGTCTACACAAGCGTCTATAAAACGCTGGTCAATTCCCTCATAATGACCACATACTATGATTATATGTTTTTTCTCGAGCAGCTCTCTAGCCTTTTGCTGTGTAAACTGTGAACCTTGAGCACTCATCATAACAGTATGTACTTTTTCTCCTGCACATAAATGCTCATGGCATAAATATAGAGGTTCTGGCAGCATAACCATGCCTCTACCGCCACCATAAGGGGAGTCATCAGCTTTATGATGTTTATCAAGTGCAAAGTCACGAATATTAGCTGGATTGATGGAAACAAGTCCTTTTGTTTGAGCGCGACCAATAATACTCTGTTTCATTACGCCATCTATGAGTTCTGGAAACAGAGTCATAATATCAATCTTCATTCTATAAGTCCCTCTATTGTTTCAACCTTAATTACGCCTTTTTCAAGGTCAATCGACTTTAAAAATGGCTTACAAGCTGGGATTAAGGCATCTTTTTTTCCATCTTCGCGCTTAATTATATATAAATCATGACCTGAACCCTGATTTACGTCCTTTAGTATACCTATTGTTTCTCCTATTCGCTCATCATAGACGCTAAATCCTATAATATCTTGAATAAATACCAAATCATCTGGTAATTCAACATCTTGACGGTCAAGATATAAAATTTTATTTTTTAGCGCCTCTGCTTCCTCATATGTATTTACACCTTCAATATGTATAATAACACAATTTTTATGAACGTAAGCACGTTTAATTTTTATGGGTTGCTCTGGAGATAAATACAAAGTATCAAAATCCAACAAAACATCTGGACTATCACACCAGGACTGAACCTTAATATCTCCCATAACGCCATGTGTATTTACGATTTTTCCAGCTTCCAGAAATTGCTTTTTCATCGTTTATTCCCTCCATTTTGAAAAAAGAAAAAGACCTGCCTAAATATGACAGGTCTTGCAAGGCTTAGTCACAAATCTCGACAGAAACCTTTTTGTTTACACGATTTCCGGCAGCCTTCATCAGTGTGCGGATTTCCTTTGCAATTCGTCCATGGCGACCGATTATACGTCCCATATCCTCAGCTGCAACACGCAATTCAAAGATGATTTCATCGCCATTTTCCTTTTCTTCTATGGAAATAGCGTCCGGAACTGTTACCAGATTCGCTACAATGTAGGTTAGAAGTTCCTTCATGTTCACAACCTCACACTCCATTACAGCACACCGGCCTTCTTTAAAATACCACGAACTGTGTCAGTTGGCTGTGCACCATTCTTGATCCACTTCTGAGCAAGCTCAGTGTTAACCTTAACTTCAGCCTCAGCGGTCATTGGGTTGTAAGTGCCGATTTCTTCAATGAAACGGCCGTCACGTGGGTAACGGGAATCAGCAACAACGATACGGTAGAAAGGAGCTTTCTTAGCACCCATTCTGCGAAGTCTAATCTTTACCATCTGTTTTTCACCTCCTTGGAAACAGATAAAATGTCTATTTGTAAAATAATTTTACACTAATTTAAAACGGCAACTTAAAATTTCCGAGCCCTGGAAATCCACGTTTTTTACGCTTGCCACGCTTTTGCATTCCAACAATTTGGCGGGTCATTTTTTGCATTGCCTCGAATTGTTTAAGCAATCTGTTAATCTCTTCAATTTTAAGACCACAACCAGCAGCTATACGCTTTTTACGGCTAAAATTTATAATTGAAGGATTATCACGCTCTTTAGGTGTCATAGATTGAATAATTGCCTCAGTATGAGCAAGAGCTTTTTCATCTATTTTGGCACCTGCTAGGGCTGCTGGGTCAACACCTGGCAACATTCCAAGTATATCCTGCATAGAACCCATATTCTTCATCTGCTGTAACTGCTGATAAAAATCTGTAAAGGTGAGCTTACCAACTGACATTTTTTTTGCAGCCTCAGCAGCCTGTTTTTGGTCGAAAGTCTCCTGTGCTTTTTCAATAAGCGTAAGCACATCACCCATGCCAAGAATACGAGATGCCATGCGGTCTGGGTGAAACTGCTCGATATTATCTAACTTTTCACCTGTGCCGATATACTTAATCGGCTTGCCTGTAACAGCCTTAACAGAAAGAGCAGCACCACCGCGAGCGTCACCGTCCATCTTACTCATCAGCACACCATCAATTCCCAGTGCTTCATCAAAAGTTTGGGCAACATTTACAGCGTCCTGACCTGTCATAGCGTCAACAACAAGCATAATTTCATGTGGCTTAACATTTTTCTTAATCTGTTTAAGCTCGTCCATTAGTGCTTCATCGATATGCAAGCGACCTGCTGTATCAATAAACACTAAGTCGTGACCGTTTTTGCGTGCATAATCTACGCCCGCCTTAGCGATTTCTATTGGATTACCCTGTCCCATTTCAAAAACAGGTATTCCAAGCTGACCACCGACAACTTTTAGCTGCTCAATAGCCGCCGGACGGTAAACGTCACAAGCTACCAAAAGCGGTCTACGCTGCTGTTGCTTTTTGAATAGACCTGCGAGCTTTGCACAGTTTGTTGTTTTACCAGCGCCTTGCAATCCTACCATCATAACAATGGTTGGAGGGTTTGGCGCAATCGTAATACGAGCATTTTGACCACCCAGAAGGGCTGTAAGCTCCTCGTTTACGATTTTAATTACCTGTTGTGCAGGTGATAGACTTTCAAGGATATCAACACCCACAGCCTTTTCGGTAACAGATTTGACAAAATCCTTTGTCACTTTAAAGTTTACATCTGCTTCCAAAAGAGCTAAGCGGATTTCACGCATAGCGTCCTTAATATCCGCCTCTGTCAGTCGTCCACGGCTTCTCAACTTTTTAAAAGTATTGGAAATTTTTTCGGTTAAGCCTTCAAATGCCATATTTTCCTCCAATTACTAGCTGCGTTCATCAGCGATTATTTTCAGGTTTTTATCCAAACGAGCAAGTAGCTTGGAAATTTCGGGATTATGAATCAGATTAGAATTTATAATTCTAAGTCTGTGAACATCATCCAGCATTGAATCCACAAGTGAGTCAATTTTTCCATACCTAGAAACAAGACCGAGCTTTTTTTCCATATCTCGCAGTGTATGTTCCGCGCGCACAATGCTGTCACGCACACCTTGGCGAGTGATTCCAATATGTTCAGAAATCTCTGCTAGTGAAAGGTCCTCATTATAATATAGGTCAAACAACTCTTTTTGCTTTTCGGTAAGTACTTCACCATAGAAGTCAAAGAGCAAACACATTTCCAGCGGTTTATTTTTCATAATCAGCCTCCTGTGTAAAGGAGATTCGCTTTACAACTGCGATGCTATTATCATACAACATACTTCAAAATATGTCAAGTACTTTTTTAAAAAAATCAAAAAATACGTTATATATATGGACTTTATCCGAAAATAACTGTATACTGATTTCATATGTTTTAATAAATTATATATTATTTTTGCTAAATAGAAAGAGGTTTTATAATGCAAAACATCTTTACTTCACAGCTTGCAGACGGTATAAAACTTACTTGTTTGCAAGCAAAACAGTTTAAAACTTCTGTTTTAAGTGTCACAATGACAGTGCCATTAGGTGAAAACAATGCTTTTGCTGCAATTCTTCCCCATGTTTTGCTTCGTGGCACACAAACCTATCCAAATATGTTGTCAATAAGTCGAAAACTCGACACATTATATGGTGCAAGGATTATTCCTCTTGTTCGCAAAGCTGGTGCAAATCTCGCTATTGGTTTCATCGCTGATGTTATTGATGAACGTTTTGCAAAAGATAATCTAATAGAGCAGGTTATAATTTTGCTTTCTGAGCTTTTTAATATGCCTGCAACTGAAAACGGGCTTTTATTGGGTGAGTATGTTGAAAGTGAAAAACAAAACCTTATTGACCGAATTTCAAGGCTAAAAAGCGAGCCTAGAAGTTATGTTGTTAGACGTATGCGAGAGATAATGTACGAGGGTGAACCTTTTGGTCTATGTGAATATGGAGATATTGAACAAGTCAATAGTATAACCCCCGAAAATCTAACTTCATATCTCAAAGAGCTTATTAACACATCACCTATGCAGATTTTTTACTGTGGAAGTATTGATAATGAAACAATTTTAAACCAATTTCAATCTGCTTTTTCATTCAAAAATTGCAACAAAAAACCTGCTGAAAATATTATTCTCCCTGCACCGGCAAAGCCAAAATATATAACAGAAGTTATGCCTGTTTCTCAAGGCAAACTTGCCATGGGATTTCGTACTGGAATATATGCCACCGACAAAGACTATCCTGCACTTATGTTATTCTCATGTATACTTGGCGGGTACACCGGGTCACGGTTGTTTCGACATGTGCGTGAGAAACTAAGCCTATGTTATTATGCATCATCTGGAGTAGATAAGTTTACAGGAAGTATAACAATAAGCTCTGGAATTGAAAATAAAAATGCTGAACTTGCTCAAAAGGAAATTTTATCACAAATTTATGATATGAAATCTGGAAATATAACTGAACAAGAGCTTTCAGATGCAAAAATAAATATTCTTGATGCATTAAAGTCAATGAGCGATAATCCTTTAACACTTGAATCTTTTTTCCAAAGTGCTGTTATGAACGGTTTTTGTTTGTCCTTATCTGATTTATCTAAACAAATACAGCAAGTTTCACTTGATGATGTTATTCAGATATCGAAATTTGTAACTCTTGATACCGTTTATTTTATGAAAGGAGGCGAAACTCTATGACACATGAAATTTTAAATAACATAGGAGAGGAAATTTACTCTCATGTACTTTCAAATGGTTTAAAGATATTTTACATACCAAAACCCAATTTTTCTAAAACTTTTGCAATGCTTGCAACAAATTTTGGTTCGGCTGACCAAAAATTTCAAATGCAAGATGGTGCCATAATAAACACTCCTGCTGGTGTTGCACATTTTTTAGAGCATAAAATGTTTGAGGACGAGGACGGAAATGCTCTTCAAAAATTTGCTAAAACAGGTGCCAGTCCAAATGCTTTTACCAGTAGAAATATGACTGCTTATTATTTTTCATGTACTGATAATTTCTATGAGAATTTAAATATTTTAACTAAATTTGTATGCACTCCTTACTTTACAACTGAAAATGTAAAAAAAGAAAAAGGTATTATTGAACAAGAGATTAAAATGCTAGATGATGACCCTTTTTGGAATGCATATACAAATGTTTACGCTGGAATGTACCATGAACATCCAATAAGAATTTCCATTGCAGGAAGTGCTGAAAGCATTGCTACTATTGAGCCAGATTTACTCTATACGTGTCATAAGGCATTTTATAGCCCTAAAAATCTTGTTTTGACTGTTTGTGGCAATGCTGATTTTAGTAAAATTATAGAAATTGCAGAAAAAAACACTCCAAAACAGGCTGATGATATTGCAAAGCGTTTTTATGGCAACCGAAATGAATTTGTAAGTAAAAGCGAAATCACTGTAAAAATGAATGTTTCACAACCACTTTTTATGATTGGCATTAAAGATGAACCTCTTTATAAAAATGAGTCTGCATCATACCGCCAATTAGTTGGCGAGCTTTGTTGTGAGCTTATTTCCGGAAAATCTTCAGAACTTTATTCTAATTTATATAAAAACGGTACTTTAAATCGCCGTTTTGATGCAAGTTATACCTTACATCCAGATGCGGCTTGTGTTCTTTTCAGCGGCGACAGCAAAAACCCAAAGTTAGTATGTGATGAAATATTTAAAGAGATATGTAAAATTTCTGAAAATGGAATATCTCCTGATGAATTTGAGCGTGTAAAACGAATGCATTATGGCATGTTGATTCGTTCACTTGACCAGCCTGACGATTTGTGCCGTATGAAATGTGAATCAACATTTTATGGAGAAAACTTCTCCACAATATCAGAGCAATATGACAAAATTAAAACAGATGATTTGTTATATAGATTTAAAATATGGCAGGATAAAAACAAGATAACCCTTTCTCAAGTTATTCCTCTTGACTCTAAACAGGAGGGTTAAATATGGAACATTTAATCGAATTTCCTCAACTTGGTTTAAGTTTCACATTAAATAGGGTTGCATTTAATCTTTTTGGCAAAGATATTTATTGGTATGGTATAATAATAGCAATCGGTTTTATCGTTGCATCTTTTTATCTTTCTAAAAAAACCATACAATTTGGCTATACATATGACAATTTATATGACTTATTGTTGCTTTGTTTGCCAATAGCAATTATATGTGCTAGACTTTATTATGTTATTTTTGAGTGGGAGCAATATAAAGATAACCCAATATCTATTATATACATATGGAATGGCGGACTTGCTATATATGGTGGTATTATTGGTACATTTATTACTATCTATATATATGGCAAAAAACATAAACTTGATATAGCTGGATTGTTAGATGTCGCATCACCTGGAATTATAATTGGTCAGATTTTTGGTCGATGGGGTAATTTTGTTAACGCTGAGGCATTCGGAGGTCAAACATCTCTCCCTTGGGGTATGTCAATAGATGGTGCTGCACCAGTTCATCCAACATTTTTCTATGAGTCACTATGGAATTTAATTGGATTTATTATACTCCATTTGTGCTGTAAACATAGAAAATTTAATGGACAAATATTTTTAATTTATGTGACATGGTATGGTTTTGGTCGTTTCTTAATAGAAGGACTTCGCACTGACAGCCTATTTATCCCAGGAACATCAATTCGAGTTTCTCAGTTATTAGCAATTATTAGCTGTGTGACAGCAGCCATTTTGTTGGTTTTAGGAATTAAAAATAAAATTGGAACATTAAGTCAAATTTGGATACCAACTGCGATAAATCAGTCGAAAACCAAAAAAGAAAAGGAGTAAATACAATATGAGTGCAGTAAAAATGGACGGAAAAGCCTTATCAGCTAAGGTTAGAAACCAAATTTTAGCCGAAACTGAATGTTTAAAGACCCAAGGAGTAGTTCCTGGTCTTGCCGTTATTCTTGTAGGCGATGACCAGGCAAGCCAAATTTATGTTAGAAACAAAGAGCGTGCTTGCAGTGAATGTGGATTTTATAGTGAGAAGCATATTTTACCAGCAACAGCAACCGAAGAAGAATTGCTTGAGCTTATTGATACACTAAACAAAAACACTAAAATAAGTGGTATTCTATGCCAGTTACCTCTGCCAAAGCAAATCAGTGAGGATTCTGTAATAGCTGCAATTGACCCTCAAAAAGATGTTGATGCCTTTCATAATTCAAATGTTGGAAAAATAATGATAGGTGACTATGATTTTCTACCTTGTACCCCTGCTGGTGTTATGGAGCTTTTAAAGGAATATAATATCGACCCTAGTGGTAAACATTGTGTGGTTGTTGGTCGTTCCAATATTGTTGGAAAACCAATGGCAATGTTACTTCTTCATAAAAATGGTACTGTTACCATATGCCACAGCAAAACTAACAATTTAACAGATATTTGTCTAAGTGCAGATATTTTAGTTGCAGCAGTTGGAAAAGCTAATTTTATTACTTCTGACATGGTTAAACCTGGTGCTGTTGTTATTGATGTTGGTATGAATCGCAATGAAGAAGGCAAGGTTTGCGGTGATGTTTCCCCTGATGTTATGGAAAAAGCGTCCTATATGACACCTGTTCCGGGTGGTGTTGGTCCAATGACAATCACAATGCTTATGAAAAACACCATTAAGGCTGCCAAACTGCAAAATGGTATCTCATAATAGAATTTGAAATTTAACTTAAACAAAAAAAATCCTCCGCTTTTTTGCGGAGGATTTTCTCTTTTTATTATTTAGTTCCTGTGCTGCCATGGCCACCACGGTCTTTATTCCCTAAAATCTCTTGCTCTGAGAAAGATATTACAGGTTGATGTTCCACAATTCTAAACTGACATATTCTATCATTTGTTGAAATTTTAGCATCTCTCAGTGCATACGCTGGCATAAACCACTGGTCATTATCACCACAGTATGTTTCATCAACAACGCCCATGGAATTTGTCTGTATGATACCAAAGTTTTTGAAAGTTGAACTTCTTGGCACTATATGAGCTTCATACCCTTTAGGTAACTGCATAGCAATACCTAGAGGAATAAGTTTAAATTCTCCTGCTTTTAACTCTATATCCTCCGCCGCACGAAGGTCAATCCAATCTGATTTACCATCTATATAGCATAATTTTTCAATTTTATCTGTGAAATATTTTATTTTTATTTCCATTTTTATCTCCTAATCAGTTATAATCCAGTTCAGATAGAAGCACAATTTGTTTGAGTTTAAATGTTTTTGGCACATCAATAACCCGTTGGTTTTCACTACCTCGCCATGGCAGCTTTACATCTTTTAATGACTGAATAAATCTGCCATCTACAACTACATCAACAAACTGCATAACTGGAAGATTTCTTACTTCTTCAAATCTATATCCGGTATATAGCCATATTGTTTTTGTTGGAAACTTATCACGAATTTCCTTGCAAAGCTCTGTTATTTCTTCACGATTCGGCATAAATAATGGGTCTCCCCCTGAAAGGGTTACACCTGAAACATAATCATGTTCTAATTCGTTGAAAATCTCTTTCTTTGCCTCATCATCAAACTCTAAACCGCCACACTCGTCCCATGTTATCGGGTTTTGACAGCCCTCACAAGCGTGTTCACAGCCCGCAACCCATAAAACAGTCCTTATACCCTCTCCGTTTAACATATCATCTTTCGTAATATTATGATAACGCATTTACATACTCTTTCTTTCTGCAATTTCTGCCATTTTTGCTTCGTTTAAACGAGTATCTCCCTTGACTCTTGAATAGGACAGATAGCCATTCATACGCTCAATTTTTGTTAAATTATGACTTCCGCATTTTGGGCAAACTTCCATTGAAAGTTCCTCATGTCCACAATCATTACAATAAGCAAGCGATAAATTAACACCTTCATAAAAGCCCATTTTCATAGCACGACGAACCATTGTGCGGATAGCCTCTAAATTATAATCTATTGGATATTTAACATATTGAATTTTACCACCATTGCAAAGGTTCCAGTAGCGATATTCAAGATTTTGCTTTTCAATAGGTGTAATATCCTCTGAAACATGACAGTGGAAACTATTTGAAACATATTCTCTATCGGAAACGCCTTCAATTATACCATATTTAGCACGGAACTGATGAACCTGTAAACCACAAAGGCTCTCTGCTGGTGTGCCATAAATTGCGTAAAGATAGCCGTCTTCTTCCTTAAACTGGTTTACTTTTTCGTTTATGTACTCAAGCACTTCTTTAGCAAACTCACCATCTTCAACCAAACTTTTTCCATTGTATAGCATTTGCAACTCATTTAAGGCAGTAATTCCGAAAGATGCAGTGGCAGTTTTCATTATTGGTTTAATTTTGTCATTTATTCCCAAATGGCCACCATAAAAACCGCCTTCACAATAGGCTAATGGATTAGTAGATGCTCGCATTTCTCCCAAATACGCATAAGTACGGATATGTAATTTACGAATAAGTTCCAGATAATAGTCTAAAACCTTATAAAAATCGAGATTTTCTTGTCTAGCTTTTGCCAAAATCATAGGTAAATGTAATGAAACAGCACCAATATTCCATCTTCCAACGAAAACAGGCTTATCATTTTCGTCAGCAGGTTTCATTCCTCCACGCTCATACCAAGGGGAAAGAAATGCACGGCAACCCATTGGGCTGATAATCTGTCCATATTTTTTGTACATTGAAGGAACATAACCTTCGCCAGTAAGTGAAAGCCAATCTGGATACATAGCTCTTGATGAGCAAAGAATACCTGCCTCAAACACATCTTCCAGTTCTTTGCCCTTACCATGTAGGTTTTCATCATATAAAAATACAATTTTAGGGAATAAAACAGGCTTTTTCTGACCTTTCTTCCCCTGACCACGACGACGAACATCAAGCATTGTTATTGATGCGATTTTTGCGAATCTGCTTGTTCCTGTACCCATTGTCATTGTGATAAATGGATAATCTCCACGGCTTGATGCAACAGTGTTAAACTTATACTCCCAACCTTGGAATCCTTGCTCAAAATCCTTGAGAATGTCTGCGATTGCCTCTTTTTCGACCATCTCTGCATCAAGTCCCATTCGTGTATATTTTTCAGTTAGCATTTTATATGTTTTTTCTGCATATGGTTCTAAAAGTAAATCAACACTTGGAACAGTAAATCCACCATACTGCTGACTGGCCGCAGACAACACAATATCACCTATAACATCAAACGCAACATTAAGTGTTTTGGGTTCATTATACCATAAATTTCCCATTTCAAAACCGTCTTTAAGCACATTTTGAACATCGAACAAACAGCAATTCATAGTATCACGTCTAGCAGACATATCATGAACATATATATAACCATCTCTACAAGCCTGAAGTTCCTCTGTTGTCATAAAAAACTTTTGATATAGCTCTTTATTAAGTTGATTAAAAATTAAACTACGCTTTGTAGAAACTAGTGCCGAGTCAGTATTAGAATTTTCCTTGTCACCTATATACATAATTGACTGACTTTTTTTATATACACTATCCAACATTCCAACGAAGTCTTGCTTATAGTTTCGGTAATCACGATAGCTTTTTGCGACTTCTGGGCGAACACGTTCAAGAGCTGCCTCAACCATATTATGCATCTGCCAAATTTGAATTTCAGATGTATTCATCTGGTTTACATAGTCCTCTACATATTTGCAAATATTATTTGTTTCTTCTTTTGTAAACTCATATAATACACGATTTGCAGATTTATTAACCGCTGCAATCACTTTATCAACATTAAATTCTTCTTTGGTGTGGTCTTTTTTAACTACATATACCATTCTTATCTCCATGCCCCTTCCATCTAATATATTGTGGCTGTTACATTATATCACCCAATATGTAGTATGTCACCCATGATTTTTGACAAATAAAAGCCCATAAATTAGTTCATTATCGTAAACTTTAATGTTTATGCATTGACATAGTTTTCATAAAATTTTATAATAGGAAACATAAGGATTTATTTACATTTTATTAGGAGAAAATCTAATAAATTTTACGTTCTTTTGGAGGGAAAATATGGAATTGCAATCTTGTATCTTAACACGTCGCAGTATTCGCCAATTTACTGACAAAGTTGTATCACATGAGACTTTAGAAAAAATCATTTCACTAGCTGCTTATGCACCTTCCTGGAAAAACACCCAAATCTCTCGTTATATTGCAATAGAAAATCCTGATATGTTAAATGAGATATGTAAAACATATGCACCGTTTAACGCTGGTGTAATTAGTGGCTGTAAAATGCTTATAGCACAAACTTTTATTAAAAAACGCAGTGGTTTTGAACGCGATGGTTCATATTCAACCGACCGTGAAGAAGGCTGGCAGTATTATGACTGTGGAATTGCAGCACAAACATTTTGTTTAGCAGCTCATGAGTTTGGTGTAGGCTCTGTAATACTTGGAATTTTTGACCGTGAAGGGATTGAGAAATATCTTGAAATTCCAGACGATCAAGAACTAATGGCTCTTATTGCTATTGGTTATCCATCTCAAAATGATGTTCCTGCACCAAAACGCAAAGATGTACAAACCCTTTTAAGCTATCGCTAGTATAATAATTTTGAATATCGCAGAAAAAGTCCGCTGGTTTTATCCAGAGGACTTTTATTTATGATATTTACCACCAGCTTGTATGTTAAGTGCTCTATAAATTTGCTCTAGCACCATGACTCTAGCTAAATGATGTGGAAATGTCATGGACGACATTGAAAGTCTTAATGATGCTTGTTTCTTTAACTGCTCGTCCATACCGAATGAACCGCCTATGAGCACAGCCAAACGGCTAATTCCATTTAAAGAAAATTCTGATATTTTATCAGCTAAAGCCTCACTTGACATAGTTTTGCCCTCTATACACATTGCGATTACCGCTGCACCCTGTGGTATTTTAGAACGAATAAGTTCCGCCTCTTTTTCTAAAGCCGATGTTATTTGACTATCCGATGGCTTGTCTGGCAAACGTTGCTCAGGCAATTCTAAAATTTCTAGTTTACAATATCCTGCAAGACGCTTTTCATATTCATTAACAGCATCTTTCCAAAACTTTTCTCCTAACTTGCCTACGCAAATGAGCCTAATGCCAAGCATGGTTGCTCTACCTCCATTCCAAGTAATATCGGTTGTTCCATTTCATGAACTGGTGCAACAAACAATTCACACGTTAGCCCGAAAGTAAAAAGCATTTCATTTATATGCCTTAAAGCAACTACTGGTGTGTTATTTTGCTCACTAAGATGGGCTAAGACTACTGTCTTTACACCATTTTGAACTAAATCTACAACACATTTTGCACAAGCCGCATTGGACAAATGCCCATAATTTCCTAAAACCCTTTGTTTTAGTTGGTATGGATAAACTCCATTTTTTAGCATATCTATATCATGATTAGCCTCAAGCACAACAAAATCACAGCTTGACAACATATTTTTAATATTCTGCGAGACGAATCCAAGGTCTGTTGCAAACCCAAAAGTTATATTATCACAACTGATTATGTATCCAACGCTTTCATTAGCATCATGGGGTGTTAAAAATGATTCTATCTTAGCTGAACCAATATCAAAACCATCTCCACCGCAAAATGTATGTATTATATTATTGGCATATGGTATTTTCTGCAATACTGCATGGGATGTGCCATTAGTCATGTACACTGGAACTGAATATTTCTTTGCGAATGTTGCAAGTCCTTTTATATGGTCCGTGTGCTCATGCGTAACTATCACCGCATCTAACATATCAACCGTTAAACCAAGGCTTTTTAGTGCGTTGTTAAGTTTACGAACAGATACACCCATATCTATCAAAATTCGTGTGTTTCCGCACCAAAACAAGCTACAATTTCCCGATGAACCGCTTGCAATACTAAAATAACCCATTTGCTCCAACAGATTAAAGCACCCTTTCATATGAAAATCGGGGCGGAAAACACAAAACCGCCCCAAATTATTTTTATTATTTTGCGTTTGGCATTCCATTATCGGAGTCTGGAATTTCCGATCTGTACATATCTGCACCCAGTCCAACAAACTTTTCGACTAAATTTTCATATCCACGCTCGATATTTGTAACCTGTTCTACCATGGTTGTACCTTTTGCTGCAAGCCCCGCAATGACCATAGCTGCGCCAGCACGTAAATCATATGCACGAACCGGAGCTGCCTTTAGCTCCTTAACACCTTCAACAACGGCAACCTTTCCTTCAACATGGATATTAGCACCCATTCGGATAAGGTCTTCTGTGTAACGATAACGATTATCCCATACACCTTCAGTTATAATGCTTGTTCCATCAGCGATACACAACGCGGTAGTCATTTGAGGCTGCATATCTGTTGGAAAACCTGGATATGGCAATGTTTTAATGTTAGTTTTTATTAATTTACCTGTGCGACTTACTAAAACAGCGTCATCGTACTCAGTAACCTCCACGCCCATTTCAACAAGTTTATTTGTTATGCACTCAAGATGCTTTGGAATTACATTTTTAATAAGTGCCTGACCACCACAAGCCGCAACGGCTGCCATAAATGTACCTGCCTCAATCTGGTCTGGAATGATAGAATATGTTCCACCATGCAGCCTTTTAACTCCACGAACCTTAATAACATCGGTACCTGCACCCTTTACATCCGCACCCATAGCATTTAAAAAGTTTGCAAGGTCTACTATATGTGGTTCTTTAGCTGCATTTTCGATTATTGTCATACCCTCTGCAAGCACAGCTGCAAGCATAATATTTATAGTTGCACCAACAGACACAACATCAAAGTAGATATGAGCACCTTTCAGACCATTAGGCGCTTCTGCATGGATATATCCACCCTCACGGATAGAAATTTTTGCACCAAGAGCCTCAAATCCCTTTATATGCTGGTCTATTGGACGCACACCACCAAAATTACAGCCACCTGGCATTGTAACTTCTGCATGGTTATATTTTCCAAGCAATGCGCCAATAAGATAATAAGATGCCCTAATTTTGCGCATAAGATCATATGGAATTTTGTCATTTTCTTGAACACATTCCCCCGAGAGTTCAACAGTTGTAGCATTTACTAAGCGTACAGAAACGCCAAGTTCACGCAATATTTCAAGCTGTAATGTTACATCAATAATTTTCGGCACATTTTCAATTCTACAAGGACCGTCTACCAATAAAGCAGCTGGAATAATAGCAACTGCTGCATTTTTTGCACCACTAATGGTTACCTCTCCGTTAAGGCGTTTGCCGCCATTTATGACATATTTGGTCAATTCAACCGTCTCCTTAATATATTAAAAAAGCGAATTCAATCTATTATTAGATATTCGCATGGTGTTATCATGATATTATTTTAAGCACTATTTGATTACAAAAACTTTAGGATAATGCTCTAAATATTCTACCACAATCCACCATGTAAAGTAAAGTGTTTTTACGAGCGAAACTCAATTTTCTTATTGCAAAAATTACCTTTTTCCCCATGTTATAACAGCTCATTTTTGGCTGGGTCCACATAATACACCCCTTTGTCCGTTTCAATTTTCCACACAGGAGAAAGCTGCATCTGATTGCCTGCACCATTTACAAGCAAAAGTCCTGCCTCAACTGAGTTTATAATATTTGCTTTTTTCTGTTGTGAAAACCAAATTAGACTATCTATTGGATTATATGCCGAATAAAGCTCATCCCTTGTGGCATATGGCTCAGAAAATGTCCATCGTCCACTGATTGTTATGCTATCATCATTAAATATTATATCCATATTTCTATTGAATACTTCATAACCAGCAGTACGAAAACTTGCATTAACTTTATAACCATCTATCTCAAGCTCCAAACCTGATGGCGCCATATCACATTTTTCCAAAATTGCCATAGCCTGTTCCTTAACAGCGCTTTTTTCTGGTTTTTGATAATCTTCTGGTGTAAGATTTGCAGTTATTGCCCCTGTATCGTCCCAACATACCTCACCATTATTATTTTTTAGATTCAATCCACTTTCACTGTCAACCTCTGGTGCATCATCTCCCAGAAGCATATATGCAACTTTTAGTTCATCTGTACGGCTTTGGTCTACACAAAGCTGTGGTATCATAGTTTCGGAGGGTAAAGTCATATCCTGTATAGTAATTCCATTGTATGCTAATACAGTTTGTAGATTTTTAAACATTTCGCGTTCACGGTTTTGTGAATTAACCCATTTTATACCCAGGATTCCGATTAGAAACACATCTACAAGAAGTAAAATTACCATTAAAATACTTTTAATTCTACCCCATTGCAATACTCTCCACTCCTTTCCTATTAAAACTTATAAACACATTGCGCTGTAAAGTTCATTTGCTCATTCTGTGTATAAACAATCATCAGTCTAAAAAGCTCATTATTAGAAACTGCTGCTGCTTGTTTGCTTGGTATTAAAGGGGTTTGAGTACCCGTAAATGAAAATAATTTAAGTGAAAATCTGGCCTCTATTAGTTTGTTTTCATGTATAACAAGTTGTGCAAATGGTTTATCTGTTTGCACTGGAATGCCTCCAACACATTGTATGAAAGTAAATACACTTGTATTTTGTTCATCATCTTGAGAAATGGCATATAACATAGCCTCTGATGTATCTCCCATGCTGTTTTGCACATCTCTAACAAGTGAGACGGCTAAATCTGTTTGTACAGTAAGTTCATCTGCATATTCAGGGTCACTGCTTACATTTATTCCGCCCTCGCTTGCAGATGCGCTAAATACAACTGTTCCATCTTTTGAAACATGTAATGTGCTGTAATCTTCCACAAACACCATGGTTTGACCTTGATTTTCTTCATATCTGTTTACATATAGGTCATATGAGAACGCAGAAAGAAGATTTGTAAGGCTTGTGCCATTTTGTGCATAAAGAAAATCTGGCACACTTACTGAAAGCTGTTCTGCCTGTAACATATCCTTATCAAACAAAAGTGTATCTGGACGGATTTTATTATCAAACTCACTATTATCTGCTACAAACATACATATGTTTGAAGGTAATTTAGTTATATCAATATCCCACTTTTCTATAGTGATATTTGTTTTTTTCTTTTGGAAACCCGTCATAGTATGTATGTAAAGTGTTCCTTCCTGGTCGAGCCATAATACATCTGTTGTAATCATTTCATCAGAATCGGTTCCAAGCCAATTAGATAAAAGTGATATTGGAAAACTGCCTTCATAGCTTAAATAAATACCATCTAATTTTAGGCTTTGACTTATTTCATATGTGTCTGCTGATTGAAATTCGCCGTTTTCTTCAAGAGCTTGTCCCATTGTTTGATATATAGATTCATAAAACACAGCAACAGATGCCTCATGATACTGTACCCCATTCATTACACCATCTTTTTTGATTGCAATTTGAGTTGGCATTGCAGCTGGATTATTCCCTGTGCGTATTTCAAACCCACTTACACCATATGTTACCTTTTGGTAAAGAACAGCAAAAATCGAATCTTCTGGCACGCTTGATGTATCAAGGTACGAAAGCCAAGCCAATCCTGTGAGCGGAATCATAGCTACAAACAAAACTAATAAAATCAAGTTTTTAATTCGATTTCTTTTTTGCTCATTCATTTTTTTTGTCCTCTTGCTCTATTGGCAGCAGTATTGTAACCTCTGTACCTTTATCCGCCTCGCTCTCAAGGAATATTTTTCCTTTATGTGCCTCAACCATTTCCTTTGCAATAGCAAGACCTAGACCTGTACCGCCTTTTTCTCTGGACCTAGCTTTATCAACTCTATAAAACCTTTCAAATAGTCGTGGAATGTCGTCTGGCGGAATACCAATTCCATTATCAACAACTCTAATGCGTATAGTATTGCTATCCATCTGGTCAGCAAACAAAAATATTCTTCCTCCGCTTGGTGTATATTTTATAGAATTTGAAATTATATTAACAACAACTTGTTCCAGTCTTTCTTTATCTCCAGTTATTTCTGGTAGTGGTTTAGGAATATACATTGCAAGGTTGTGTCCATTTTTTTGAGCATCAAGCTCCATAGCCGCATACACACTTTCCAGCATTTTCTGTATTGAAAATTTGGTAAATTTCAAATCCATTCTGCCATAATCAAGTTTTGAAAGGGTCAGCAAATCCTTAACTATTCGTGTCATGCGGTCAGCCTCGCCCGTTATTACGCCAAGGAAACGTTTTTCAGTATCTGGCGGCAATTCTCCCGCTGCGTCCATTAGCGTTTCAGTATAGCTTTTTATATTTGTAAGAGGGGTTCTGAGCTCATGAGATACATTTGCTACAAATTCACGCCTTGCATCATCTAGTTTTTTCTGCTCGGTTATGTCATGTATTACAGCTATAACTCCGCGTTCGCTTTCTCTAACGCCAAATGAGGCAAGCAGTACATGTAAAATTTTATCTTTTCTCATTATCTCACAGCTTACGGAACGCTTTTGAGCAGATGATTCTGGAAATTCAAGGTCTGTAAACACATCTTTAAAATTCATAGATTCATCGAAATGAATATCAAGCAATCTTTCAGTTGCAGGATTCATATGAATAACCTTACCATCCATAGAAAACGCTGCTACACCATCTGACATATGTAAAAATAAAGTATTTAGTTTATCGCGTTCATCTTGAACCTCTCCAATAGTGTTTTGCAGCATTTCTGCCATATAGTTAAATGTTTCGGTAAGATTGCCTATTTCATCACCTGATTGAATCTTCAATCGGTGACTATAATCACCTTTTGCAACAAGTTGTGCTTGTTTAGTTATATTTTCAATAGGTGTAGTTATTGCTTTACTAAGTAAAAAACTAAGCAAAACAACAACAAGCAAACCAAACAGCATAGCTTCCATAACAATGCTAAAGAAACGCCATGAAAGCTCTTGTATTTCCTGTTTATCGTCCTTTATGTAAACAATAAATCTTTCTTCTTCACCTTCAACTGGATATGCAGCATCTATATAGTGGTCTATTACTGCATTTTTAAGTCCTATCTGCCCTGCCATTGCAGAAAGGAGATTTGGTGTTATAGTTATCTCTGCACTTCCCTTTTCCCTTGAACCACTGAGATAATTGCCATTACTATCTAAAATATAATAATTCCTATGGCTGTCTATTCCGAGTGAGCCTGCTCTTACATTTATCATTTCATCAAGCTGTTCAACAGCATTAAGTTCATGTGCCGCCTCCCCCATAGACTCACGCACATCAAATGTAAATACTCTGGTCATCTGATCTTGAAAATCCTTTATATAGTAATTACCGACACTATTTATAAGAAATGTGCCGGTAACAACCATAACAGATACTATAAGCAATATCAAAATCAGAACTAACTTCATGTGCAAGCTGCGAAACATACCAACAGGTGCTTTTTTATTATTTTCCATCAATAGCTCCTCAGATGCTTTCTAATTTTTCTGTGTCCGAGAAATAATATCCAAGTCCACGTTTAGTTATTATATAACGAGGTTGAGCGGCTTGGTCCTCTATTTTTTCACGCAGTCTGCGTATAGCAACGTCAACGGCTCTTAAATCCCCATAATATTCATATCCCCAAACCTTTTCCATAAGTTCCTCTCTTGAGTAAACCTGTCCTGGAGTAGCTGCAAGAAAGGTCAGAAGCTCAAATTCTCTTACCGAAAGGTCTAGTTGCTTACCATGTTTATAAATTGAGCCATTTGACGCTCTAATCTGCAAACCATCTGATGTTTCTTCTGTTTTTACTTCTTCCTCTGGAGATATAACACTTCGCCTGATATTTGCCTTTACTCTTGCCATAAGTTCACGCATTGAAAAAGGTTTGGTAATGTAATCATCTGCCCCGAGCTCAAGACCAAGAATCTTGTCTGATTCTTCCTCTCTTGCTGTGAGCATTAAAATTGGAACCTGCGAGCTTGAACGCACTTTTTTACAAACCTCAAATCCGTCCATTTGTGGCAGCATAACATCTAACAATATAAGGTCGGGAGATTTTTGGAGTGCTAGTTTTAAGCCATCTGTACCATTATTAGCCTCTAATGTTTCATAACCTTCTCTTTGCAAATTGAAAACAAGAATATCAGCAATCGCTTTTTCATCTTCTACCACAAGAATGGTTTTCGACATGATTTTGCTCCTTTCCTATGGCGACAAGTTTTTTATCTAATGAGTCCATTTAAACGCGCACGATATGCCGCCATAACCGTTTTAGCATCTCGAATTTCATCAGATGCAATTTTTTCTTCAAGCTCAGAAAATGGCATACGAATATGTTCTACAAATTCATCTTCATCGGGTGAAATTTCGCCTGGTGTAAGACCTGTTGCCGCATATAAATATACAATTTCATTTAAAAATCCAGGAGATGGATAAACCTGTCCCAGCTTTATCATATTTTTTGCTGTATATCCAGTTTCTTCTTTAAGTTCACGTCTGCCACAAGTTTCGATATCTTCTGCACCATGGTCTAATTTACCCGCTGGAATTTCATAAATAACCTCTTTGTATGGATATCTAAACTGACGAACAAGTATAATATTTCCATCAGAATCTATTGGTAGTATTCCAACACCGCCCACATGCTCACAAACTTCCCTAACTGACGGTTTGCCGTTTGGAAGTTCTATATTATCAACTCTTGCTGACATAATTTTTCCGCGAAAGTGATATGTTTTATCTATTGTTTTTTCTGTAAAATCCATTGTTTATTCCCCCTCTGGAATAATCTTTACAATATATGCTTTTTCCGGCTCTAAAACTACCGATTTATCGTTATTTTCATCGATATAAGTTTCGATTTCACCAAAAACCGGTACTATATCTTCTGCATTTTCTACCGCGTAATAAACAGCTTCATTACCACGATTTACAAATACCATTATTTGTTCATTTTGTGTGGAACGCTCATAGATTAAAACGTCGTCATCAGCCTCTAAAAATCGTAATTTACCTTTATTTAGTGCCTCACTTGAGCATCTAACAGCACCAAGTTGCCTATAAAATTCTAAAATTTGATTATCTTCATTTCCCCAAGGATATGTTCTACGATTGAATGGGTCTTCATAGCCCTGCTGACCTGCCTCATCGCCATAATAAATAGTTGGTGAACCTGGAATGGTAAACTGAATTATCGCTGCCATAAATAATTTACGCTTTGCCCTTTCAAGTTCATCACCCTCAAGCAAGCGATTTGCACGAAAATCTCGGCTTTGATTCCAATCATTTTGGTCAGAACCAAACAAAGTCAATGCTCTTGGTGTATCATGCGTACTTATAATATTCATTAGGTTATGAAAAATTGCAGTTGGATAATTTTCACGCAGACACTCCATTTTTTCCATAAAATCTTCTGCTGGTGTACCGCTTAAATACGCAAGGACACCATCACGAAGTGGATAGTTCATAACACTGTCAAGCTCTCCACCTTGAAAATATTTACGTCTAACACCATAGCTGATTTTATTTGACGCATCTTCCCAAACTTCACCTATAACAAGTGCATCTTCCTTGACACTCCTTGCAGCCTCATTAAGTTTTGCTATAAATTCATCTGGCAGCTCATCAGCAACATCCAAACGCCAACCAGATGCACCAACATTAAGCCAATGCTTAATTACACTATCTTCTCCATCAATTATATAATCAAGATACGCAGGATTCATTTCATTGACCTGTGGCAATGTGTAAATTCCCCACCACGAGGAATATTTATTAGGCCACTCTGAAAAATCATACCATTGATAATATGGTGATTCTTTAGATTGATATGCACCCACGCTATCATAATTACCTCTTGCGTTAAAATATTCGCTATCATATCCAGTATGACTAAAAACGCCATCTAAAACAATTCGCATACCACGTTTTTTAGTCTCAGTGCAAAGCTCTTTAAAGTCTTGTTCGTCACCTATCATAGGGTCAATGTTTTTATAATTACCTGTATCATATCTATGGTTTGAAAACGCCTCAAAAATGGGGTTAAAATAAATGGTTTGAACATTTAAACTCTGTAAATAATCAAGTTTTGAAATAACACCCTTTATACTTCCACCAAAAAAATCATTATTCCAAATTTCACCTTTTTCGTCAGGCAAATATACAGGAATATCTGACCAGTTTTCATGAATGTTGCGAGTGGTACGCCAGCCTTCTTTTGCTGGGATTTCAGTTCTGCAAAAACGATCTGGAAAAATATTGTATGTGATGCCTTGTCCAAACCAATCAGCGACTTTATAATTGCCATTAAAAACGGTCATTTGAAACATATCACCAAGCTCTTTGCGGACATCGCCATAACCGCCTGCACTTCTGCCAATATAATAAACATCATAAGCTGTTGTTATTTTAAATGCATACCAATAAAGCCCTGCATCATCTGCTTTAAAATTCACTTTATAGCAGTCACGATAGCCTGCATATCCATCCCACTGCATGGCCATAACCTTACTTTCAGAATCATTATCAGCTTTTATTATAAACTCTGCATTTAATACTCCTGTATTTCTTCTAGGGTATATACAGATTTCCACATTTTCATATGCTTTAACTGCACCAAATGGTTTTTTATATAATTCATTTCTTGAACAATAAATGCTTGAAATTTCACTCATTGAAAATATCTCCTTTTTAACTCAGATTAATAAATTTATAACAATCAAACTATAACCTGAGCATTGCACACCAATACATTTTATAGTATAACATATTAAGATATTTTTTTTAAGTAGTCAAATGTGTTTTATTTATAAAATAATAAAAGCTGCCCATACTCTGTTTTACAGAAATATGGGCAGTGGTAATTTACGAATTAAAACGAGAATTTAGATGGAACACGCCAAATATTTTGTGCATATTCTGCAACGGAACGGTCTGCTGCAAATCGTCCACTGTTTGCAATATTCATTAAAGACATATAATTCCAGTTTTGCTGGCGCAGATACATTTGCGATGCCCTTTCTTGAGTTCTGCAATAAGAAGCAAAATCACGTGCAATGCAATAATGGTCAGCTTCATCGCCATTTTTAAACATTGTATTGATAACATCTGTGTAGTCAACACCATCTTCAAAACCTTCACGTATACGCTCTATCGCATACTTTAACTCCGTGCAAAGCATGTCGTCATTATCTGGACGAACTCTGCCTGTGAAAGCCTCACTTGACTGAGTGCCAAACAATAGTATATTCTCACGTCCTACTGTTTTTTCTATCTCAATATTAGCACCATTCCAAGTTCCTATGGTTATTGCACCATTCATCATAAATCTCATATTATTTGTGCCTGAAGCCTCACTTCCAGTTAGAGAAATCTGTTCTGCAAGTTCAGCCGCTGGTATAACAATTTCTGAAAGCGAAACATTGTAATTTTCTAAAAAAACAAATTTTATAAATTTATTAACCTCTTGGTCATTATTTATCATGTTTCCGATTGCATTAGCAAGTCTAATTATCTTTTTCTCAATACTATGACCAGGCATAGCCCTTGCACACATAATAAATGTTCTTGGGACAAGAAGTGGTTCTTCATGTTTTTTGATTTTATTGTAGATTGTGATAATATGCATTAAATACATCAAATGCCGCTTATGTAAATGCACATACTCACAGTATATATCAAACATTGTATTTACATCAATTTGCAAACCAGTCGTATCAAAAATATACTTTGCAAGACGTTTTTTGTTATTAAGTTTGATTCTTCCAATTGTATCAAGCAGTGTTTTATCTCTGCCAAGTCCTGATAGAACATGTAATTCAGATGGGTGAGTTATAAATCCTTCACCAATTTTTGAGCTTACAAACTCAGCAAGCTCTGGATTTGCTTGACAAAGCCAACGTCTAATAGAAACACCGTTTGTAATCTGCTTGAACCTTGCGGGATAAATGGCATAAAGTTCTGGAAATATACGAGTTTTTAGCATTTCTTCATGCAAAGCAGAAACGCCGTTTACAGAGAACGAACCTATTATTGCAAGATTTGCCATATTCACATATCCATTGCAAACAACCAGCATTTTATCAACTTTACCTGCGTCATCTGGATAATAATCCTTCAGCATACATGCATATCTATGGTTTATCTCATTTATAATGCTCATAATTCTCGGTGCACAACTTTCAAGCATATTAACAGACCAAAATTCCAATCCGACTTGACGCATAGTATGGTTTGTATAAGCTATTGATTGAGTTGTAACATTCCAAGCAAATTCCCAACTCATATTTTCTTCGTCTAATAATATACGCATAAGTTCTGGTATTGCTAATACAGGTTGAGTATCATTTAAGTGCAAAACATTTTTTTCTGCAAAATTATCTAAAGTACCATAAATTTCTTTATGCTTTGCACAAATATCCTGAACTGTTGCAGAAACTAGAAAATACTGCTGTCTTAGCCTTTGAATTTTACCTTCATCAGTTGAATCATCTGGATAAAGCACCTTTGATATGGATTGTGCTGCTGCAACCTTTTGCAGAACCTCCAGATAATCCCTTGCATTTGTATCCGGCTCAAGAGGACTTGTTGCCTGCCAAAGTCTAAGAGTAGCTGTATGCTCAGTATTATAACCAGATATTATTACATCATGTGGTATCGCTATTACAGGAATATCATCTTTATATGCAATATGCAATCCATCATTTTGCCAAATTTCTTGTATTTGTCCACCTATATGAACCACTCTGGCATCATTAAACCGTGGTATTTGCCAAACGGAACCCGTTTCAAGCCATGGGTCAGGCAATTCTATTTGCTCACCATTTTCTATTTTTTGAATAAAATTACCCTTTTCATATCTAATTGTATAGCCTATACCTGCAACGCCAATAGTCGCGACAGCATCGCCATAACATGCCGCAAGTCCACCTAGTGAACTTGCTCCAAGACCACAGTCTTTTTCAACTCCGAAAATCTTTTCGGATTGGTACCCAAGTTCGTCTAAGGCTTCTTCAAGTGAATCTAACATACCAAGATTATATGCATGATTTCTAAGAGATTTACCTAGTAAAAATTCCATGCACAGAAAATGAACTTTACGTTTTGCTTTTTGCTCTCTATCAGTTTGCAGCATAAAGTCATATAACTCATTTTGCACATACCACGCACATGCATAATAAATTTGTTCTTCACTTGCATTAGCTAATTGCTTTCCAAAATGCTGATCTAATTTTTTTACAATTTCTTTTTTAATTTCGTTTTTGCGGTACTGTTTTGCCATGCTTGTTTTTCCTCGCCCCCAGCGGTTATTATTCATTAGAGCGGTATTCCGTTAGAAAACAAAATACCGCCCATTTCTCTTATTATATTAGATATGACTTTATATGGATTTATATAACTCTTCATACTGCTTAGCTGACGATGTCCAGCTAAAATCTTCTTTCATGCCACTTATAACAAGATTTTTCCAAGAAGTCTTATTATATCGGAACACTCCGCAGGCCTCTTGAATTACATGCAGCATATCATGTGCGTTATAGCTATGGAATGTAAAACCATTACCTGTTCCGAGATAGTCCACAAATGCATGCACTGTATCTTTTAATCCTCCAGTTTCACGAACAATTGGAATTGTACCGTAGTGCAGTGCAATCATCTGAGCAAGTCCACAAGGCTCAGACTTAGATGGCATAAGCAGCATATCGCTTCCTGCATAAATTTTGCTTGCAAGCTCGGCAGAGAACATAATAGATACAGAAATTTTACCTGGATAACGGTTTTTCGCCTCTATAAACATTTGCTCATAACGCCATTCACCTTTGCCAAGCACTATAAGACGAACATCGTCCTGTAAAATCTCATCAAGAACAGCCTCAATAAGGTCTAGCCCCTTGTGCCCTGCAAATCTTGAAATTATAGCGATAACTGGCGTTTCTTCTGTTCCTTCCAAACCACACATTTCAAGCAGTTCTTTTTTATTTACCTGCTTATTTTTTATTGTTTTTGTATTGTAATTTTTAAATAAATATGGGTCAGTTGATGGATTATAAACATCAAGGTCTAAGCCATTTAATATGCCATGGAGTTTATAGCTGCAATCACGCAGAATAGGGTCTAATCCATGACCATAATATGGAGTTTGAATTTCCTCAGCATAACTTTGTGAAACCGTAGTGACTGCATTGCTTGCAACAATAGCAGCTTTCATAAGGTTTACATCGCCATCCATTGCCATAAAACCGGAACGATAATGAGCATCATCAATACCAAGAACATATTCAAGAATTTCTCTGCCATAACGTCCTTGATATGCAATATTATGAATGGTAAATACCGTTTTAATGCCTTTATAATACTCACGACCAGAAAACATCAAATTGTAATAAACGGGAACAAGTGCAGTCTGCCAATCATTACAGTTTATCACATCTGGTTTAAAGTCAAGGTCTGGAAGTATTTCAAGCACAGCTTTACAAAAAAATGCGAAGCGTTCCGCATCATCATACTCACCATAAATCTGGGTTCGTGAAAAATAATATTCATTATCAATAAAATAATACTTAACACCAGATTCTTCATAAGCAAAAACGCCACAATATTGATTTCTCCAGCCAAGCTGAACATAAGCGTTTTTGACATAAGTCATTTTCTGACGCCATTTTTCTTGTATTAAACTATAATAAGGACAGAAAACCGCCACTTCATTTCCTTCAGCAGCAAATGCTTTGGGCAATGAACCTGCAACATCTCCAAGCCCACCGGTTTTTATAAAAGGAGCCACTTCACTGGCAACATACATAATTTTCATAATTGAACCTCCCAACAGTTACGGGATGCCCAAATGCACCCCGTAAGCTGTCTTATTGATTTTTATGCAGCGGGTAATTCAATGCTAAGCTGCATCTTTTGGGTTTTTGCGATGTATGCAACTAACATGCTCCCCGTTTGACACGCCATGAGCTTTTGCTCCCGCTTTTGCAAAGTACGATTTATTACACCACTGAGCTTTTGGCAATAACTACTGGATAATTCTCATGTCCCATCATAGTTCTGCCATCACGGATTGTAACGCCTCTATCAGTAATAATATGTGCAAGTGATGCACCATTTAAGATTCTGCCATTTTCCATAATTATTGAATTGCTAACAACAGCATCTTTTTCAACCAAAACATCTCTAAACAATATAGAGTTTACAACCTTGCCTTCGATATGGCAGCCATCAGCAATCAAGCTGTCTTCAACATCGGCCTTATCACCATAGTATGCAGGAGATTCATCACAAATACGAGTATAAATTGGTCTTGTACGTAAGAATACCTCATCACGAGTTTCCTTATCAAGCATATCCATATTAGCACTAAAATACTGATGAGTATCCTCAATCTTGCATGCGTAAGCGCCAAAAAGATAACCGCCAATTTTACTATCTGTAAGAGCACGAGTAAGAAGTTCACGCTCAAAGTGAATACAGTTATGAGTTACACAATCAGCAATCAGATGGATTAAATACTGACGACTCATAATATAAACGCCCAGAGCCTCATGCTTACACTTGCTGTCATTGCTATCACCAACTCTGATATCAAGAATTTCTTTTCTGCGGTTCATTTCGCAATAAGTAGCAAGACGGCTATCCTTACCCTTTTTAGTGACAACCATTGTTATATCATTCTCTGAATCGATATGCTGCTGAATAACCTCATCTATTGGAATATTAGCAATGATATCACCATCAGCCAAAACAACATATTCAGCTCTATTTTTTTGTAAAAAGTCAACCGCACCTGCTAGTGCATCAATTTTGCCACGATATTCACCTATTACTAGTGGGGATGACTTCTTTGAATAGCTGTAAGGAGGCAACATAGTAACTCCACCATTTTTACGGGATAAATCCCAATCTTTACCGTTACCTATATGGTCAATAAGTGACTGATATTTATCCTTCATCAGCAGACCAATGCGGAAAATACCTGAGTTTACCATATTAGACAGCATAAAGTCTACTATACGATATCTGCCGCCAAATGGAACAGCCGCAACTGTACGATGTTCTGTAATTTCACGCAGATCATTGTCGTTATCAACAGCAATGATAATGCCTAACACGTTTTTCATTTGTATGTTTCCCCTTTTCCTCAAATCATATCTGGAAGATCTTTGTCTGCCATTTCTTTAGCTTTCAGTGTTGCTCCACGACCGATTTTAACCTCGGCTGCAACTACCGCAACGCCCCAATCATCTGGACCCACATCTGTTGGGGTACCACCGACCTGTGCTTTTTCACAGATTCTAGCATTTTCAGCTACAATTGCATAGCGAACAACCGCTCCCGGTTCAACTACAGCACCTGGCATCAGAATAGAGTATTCAACCTTTGCACCCTTTCCAATAGTAACATCGGAAAACAGCACAGACTCTGAAACATTGCCCATAATCTCACAACCCTCAGATACCAGTGAGTGAGTAACCTTTGCATCTTTGCTTGTGTAATGTGGAGGTGCACCATTGTTTCTTCCGTAAATTTTCCAGCTATCATCCGTCAGATTAAGACCAGACTTAGGGCTTAACAAATCCATATTTGCTTCCCAAAGTGATTCAATAGTACCAACATCTTTCCAATAGCCCTCAAAGCGGAAAGATACAAGTTTTTCACCTGCACTCAGCATATCTGGAATGATGTCTTTACCAAAGTCATAGGAGGATTTAGGCTTTTTTTCATCTGCTGTAAGATACTGACGCAGCTTTTTCCATGTGAAGATATAAATGCCCATAGAAGCCAGAGTAGACTTAGGTTCCTTTGGTTTTTCCTCAAATTCATAGATTGTGCCATCTTCATGGCAGTTCATTATACCAAAACGTGAAGCATCATCTAGTGGCACATCAATAACTGCGATTGTGGCATCGGCACCAGTTTTCTTATGCTGCTGAAGCATTTTATTATAATTCATCTTATATATATGGTCACCAGACAAGATAAGTACATACTCTGGATCATATTCATCAACAAATCCAATATTCTGATAAATAGCATTTGCTGTGCCCTTATACCATTCTGAGGTTTTGCCTTTCTGATATGGAGGTAAGATATAAACGCCGCCATTTAATCTGTCAAGGTCCCAAGTTTGACCTGCACCAACATAGGCATTAAGTGCATGAGGTTCATACTGAGTGAGCACACCTACTGTGTCAATACCGGAGTTAATACAGTTTGATAGTGGGAAGTCGATGATTTTATACTTTCCACCAAAAGGAACTGCCGGCTTTGCAACTTTAGTTGTTAATACATACAGTCTGCTTCCTTGTCCGCCTGCAAGGAGCATTGCAACACATTCTTTTTTGCGATACATGATGTGATTCTCCGTTTCTTTCCCAATACTTAAATTTAGTAAAAGCGGTGAGCCATTTGCTCCATTCCGCCACTATTAATATATAAACATTACTTATCAGTTGTTTTTTTAGTCGTTTTTTTAGTTGTCTTTCTAACACTTGTACGTTTTGTTTCAGTTTTTGTTGTAGTTTTCTTAGATGCCGTTTTTGTTGGTGTTGCACGTTTTGCACGAGGTTTGCCACGAAGGAACATAACTGAAAGAGGTGCAACTTTAAGGTCGATTAGATTTTCCATACCATGCAGCTCAGATGCCTTTGTGCGTTTCTTGCCGTTAGAAACACCACCACCACCAAACTCAACACCATCAGAACTAAAAATCTCCTCATAAGTTCCAGCAAATGGTACACCTATCTTATAACTCTCATGATAAACAGGCGCAAAATTAGCAACACATATAATCTCACTGCCGTCTTTTGCAATTCTTCTAAACGCAATAATGTTATTTACATTATCATCATGAGAAATCCATGAGAAACCATGCCAGTCAGTGTCATTTTCCCAAAGCTCCTTTTGTGCCAAATAGAACATATTGAGAGCCTTAACATATGCACGCATTTGTCTATGAGCATCATAACCCAAAAGCATCCAATCAAGTTGTTTTGCCTCTGACCATTCAGAAAACTGTCCAAACTCACCCCCCATAAACAACATCTTTTTGCCTGGATGTGCAATCATATATCCAAGCAATGTACGCAAAGAAGCAAACTTATTTTCATAAGGGTCTGGCATTTTGTCTAGTAAAGACTTTTTACCATGAACTACTTCATCATGCGAAAGCGGCAATATATAGTTTTCAGAAAAGGCATACATAAATGAGAATGTAATCTTATCATGCATATCCTTTCTAAAGAACGGGTCAGCACCGATATAACAAAGCATATCGTTCATCCAGCCCATATTCCATTTAAAGTTAAAGCCCAATCCACCCATATATCCTGGTTTAGTAACCATAGGCCATGCTGTTGACTCCTCTGCAATCATCATACAGTCTGGGTGAGCAGTTAGAACCATTTCGTTAAGCAGTCTTAAAAAGTCTACTGCCTCAAGATTTTCTCTGCCACCATGGATGTTGGGACGCCACTCACCTTGGCGATTGTAGTCAAGATACAGCATAGATGCAACCGCATCAACACGCAAACCGTCAATATGGAATTTCTCAATCCAGAACATAGCTGATGAGAACAGAAGGTTTCTAACAGAAACTTTTCCATAATCAAAAACTCTTGTTCCCCATTCTTTATGCTCCATTTTAAGCGGGTCTGCGTACTCATAAAGATATGAGCCATCAAACTCCACAAGACCATGACCGTCCTTTGGGAAGTGTGCTGGAACCCAGTCCATAATTACTCCGACACCAGCCTGATGCGCCTTATCAACAAAATACATAAGGTCATGAGGTGTGCCATATCGTGATGTTGCAGCAAAATAACCTGTAACCTGATAACCCCATGAAGCGTCCAGAGGGTGTTCAGTCAAAGGCATAAGTTCGATATGTGTATATCCCATTTCCTTAGCATAAGGGATGAGCTCATCTGCAAGCTGACGATATGAATAAAAGGAATCATCAGAATTGCGTTTCCAAGAACCAGCATGAACCTCATAAATATTAACTGGTTGACTATATGGCTCATGCTCACCACGCCAAGAAAGCCAGTTATTGTCATTCCATTCATAGCCTTCTATATCAAATATTTTAGAGCCATTGCCTGGACGTGTTTCAGAGTGGAAAGCATAAGGGTCAGCTTTATCAAGTTCATAACCTTCTGCAGTGCGGATTGCATATTTATATGTATCGAACTTACGCACATCTGGAATGAATAATTCCCAGATGCCCATTTCATCTTTGTGCATTTGGTGAGCGGTTCTGTCCCAATTATTAAACTCACCCATTACAGCAACACTTGCTGCATTTGGTGCATAAACACGGAAAACGTAGCCATTTTTCCCGTCACGCTGCATAGGGTGTGAACCCATAAACTCATATGCACGACAATCTTTACCGGAATGGAACAATGAAAGATGCTCTTCCAGACTAATTGCATTTGATTTTACTTCCATGCATTCATCTCCTCTTTTGGATTGTAGAATACGCTCGGATACTATCCATTTATTTCCTTTTGTCCGGCTTTTTGTTGCCATCGCACAGTTTATCCGATGCTAAGTTCTCATTTACTAGATATAGTATACAACAACTATAAAAAAATGTCCAGTATTTTTGGAAAACACTGGACATTTTTTGTTCATATTTCGTAACATATCAACTTTTCACAAACAAAGTACCCATATTGAACACAAACTCACTCAATTTAATATAAAAACAGGGTAAATGTTTTTCTTAGCTTATTCCAGCTCTCTGCGAATAATATCAAGAGCAACTGATGCTGCATAGTTTCTAACCCTGTCACGACCATGGGTATTATTGGTTTTCTTTGTTATACATTTGCCGTTAATCCAAACACTAATATAAACTAAACCAACAGGTTTATCTATTGTTCCACCCCCTGGACCAGCAATACCAGTTATACCAACACCTACATCAGTACCTAAACGTTCGGCAACACCCTTTGCCATTTCTTCAGCTGTTTGAGATGATACAGCCCCATATTTTTCAAGTGTTTCAGTCTTAACCCCCAACACTTTCATTTTAACTTCATTTGAGTATGAGCATACACCGCCCATATAATAATCTGATGCACCCGCTAAATCTGTTATGCGTTTAGACAAAAGCCCACCTGTGCAGCTCTCAGCAACAGACAATGTCATATTATTTTTTATCAACAACCGACCTGCAACCTGCTCAAGGGAGTCAACATCAACTCCATAAACATCATCACCTATAATTTGCTTAACTTTCTCGACAACTGGCTGGAGCATTTTTTCTGCCTCATCTTCGGTTTCAGCTTTTGCGGTTATTCTAACGAAACACTCTGACGTTTTTGCATAAGGTGCAATTGTAGGGTTTTGCATAGACTGCATAAGGTCATGCAGTTTTGTTTCCATAGCACTTTCACCAATTCCAAACATTCTGACGTTATGCGATTTAATGCAACCACCTGCTAGCGGGTATAAAAATGGCACAGCATATTTTTTAAACATTGGCTCACATTCTCTTGGTGGACCAGGAAGCATAATCACATATTTACTATCGCTTTCAAATCCACAACCTGGAGCTGTTCCCCACTCGTTTTTAAATACAGTGCAGCCTTCTGGCAGCCATGCCTGTTTTTGATTATTTGGCGTCATTTGCTTGCCAAGTTTATCAAAGAAAATTTTTATTTCATCAAGGGATTCTTCATCTAACTTTAAACTTTTGTTAAATACCTTAGCGAGTGTTTCTTTTGTAAGGTCATCAAGTGTTGGACCAAGACCACCTGTGGTGATAATAATATCTGCTCGGTTTTTGGCTTCTATGATAGCTCGCTCCAGCCGTTCTGGATTATCACCTACAACGGTCTGATAGTAAACATTTATACCAAGTTCACTAAGCCCTTGAGCAATAACTTGAGCATCAGTATTTACAATCTGACCAAGTAATATTTCTGTTCCGACCGCTATTAGTTCTGCATTCATGCTATCTCCTCCAAAAAAGATTGTTAAAGTGCTTTAAATTTAGGATAGATAACTTCTGTACCTTCCAATGCCTCATCAACTAAAGCATCAACATCAAGATGTTTTTCAGCCTCTAATATTTTAAACATCTTAGGCTTAGTATTAGGGTGTTTTGGAGTAAACACAGTGCAACAATCCTCATAAGGGAGAATTGAAGTTTCAAAAGTGCCAATTTTACGTGCAATTTTAATAATTTCTTCTTTATCCATACCAATAACAGGGCGGAACACCGGAAGTTCACAAACTGCACCTGTAACCGCCATAGCAGGCATTGTTTGGCTTGCAACCTGACCTAAACTTTCGCCTGTGATTAAACCGCCACAGCCTTCTTTTATAGCTAGCTTTTCAGCAATACGCATCATAAATCTACGCATAATAAGAGTGAATAATTCTTCATGACAATGCTCACGGATTTGCTCCTGAATTTTTGTAAATGGTACAACTAAAAGAGGCATACGACCAGTATATGCTGTCATAATTTGTGCAAGTTCAATAACTTTTTCTTTTGCTCTCTCTGATGTGTATGGATAGCTAAAGAAATGTATTGCCACAAGCTCCAAACCACGCTTAGACATCATATAGCCTGCAACTGGTGAATCAATACCACCTGAAAGCAGAATTGCTGCTTTTCCATTGGTACCTACTGGCATGCCACCTGCACCCGCTACAGCACCAGAGTGTACAAATGCATACTCATCACGAATTTCAAAATAAACTGTAAGCTCTGGATTGTGCATATCTGGCTTCATATGCTTATATTTGAATGCAAGTTCACCGCCGATTTTCTGTGAAACTTCAATAGATGTCATTGGGAAACGCTTATCACTGCGTTTAGTCTCAACTTTAAAGCTATGAGCGTTAGCAATTTTATCTTTTAGATATTCTTCGGCGGTTTGCTGCATTGCCTCAAGTGTTTTTTCACATACTGCTGCTCGACAGATTAAGTTTATACCGAAAATTTTAGAAACGGTATCAACAATAGCGTCAGCATCTGCATTCTCACCAATCCAAATATAGATTACAGATTGACGCATATAAACCTCACAATCTGCAACATGTTTTAATCTACGTTTGATATTGCCGAGGAGTTTATCTTCAAATGATTTTCTGTTAAGACCCTTTAGAATAATTTCGCCACATTTTAATAATAAAACTTCTTTCATATATTCATTCCTCTTTATCTTTTTAACATTTTTATTCCCTGTTTAAATGCATCTATCAGGGCGTTAATATCTTCTTTTGTATTAAATGGTGCAAACGAAACTCTTATTGCACTGTCAATGCGTTTGTTGTTAAGCCCCATGGCCTTTAACACCGTGCTTTCCTTACCCTTTGCACATGCGGAACCCGCTGAAACATAAACCTCTCTGCTTTCAAGCACTCTGAGCATAACCTCGCTTTTGCAGCCTTCTAGTGAAACATTAAACACATGAGGTACATCAGGTTCACCATTTTGCACAGCCCAAGGAATATGTCTTTTAAGCTCGGTTTTAAGATAGTTTGAAAGCTCATTTATATGTTTTAAATCCTCGCTCATATTCTTTTGACGAATTTCGCAAGCTGTTGCAAAACCTGCAATATTAGGCATAGGCTCTGTACCTGAACGCATACCATTTTCCTGACCACCGCCGACGATATAAGGGCGAATTTTTATATCTTTTGATATATATAATGCACCAATACCCTTTGGAGCACCAATTTTGTGGCCGCTTACACTCATAAGATGACAATTCCATTTCTTAGGTGTTAATGGCACACGGAAGAGACCTTGCACTGCATCAATATGAAAAATAGCTTTTGGAGCTTTGCTTTTTAAAATTGAGCCAATTTTTTCAACAGGCTGAAGCGTTCCTACTTCATTATTTACAAGCATAAGGCTTACTAAAATGGTATCTTCTCTTAGAGCATTTTCAAAATCTTCTGCTGAAATATGACCGGTTTCGTCTGGCTTTAAATATGTCACAATGTAACCATCTTCTTGAAGTCTTTTGCAAGCATTTTTAACTGCTGAATGTTCAATCTCTGATGTTACTATATGGCGACCTATATGGCGGTTTTTATATGCTGCACCAAAAATCGCAGTATTGATTGACTCTGTGCCACCCGATGTAAATGTTATTTCCTGAGCATCTGCACCCATAACTTTTGCAACTTTTTGACGATAATTTTTCAGTTCTTTTGCAGCTTTAATGCCCATACTGTGCTGACTTGATGGGTTACCAAAATCAGTAACCATAAGTTTTGTCATTGCATCTACTGCCTCTGGTAAAACTGCTGTTGTAGCTGAATTATCCAAATAATGCATTTTTACTGTCCTTTCTGTGATTTTTAGTTTTTATCACAAATACTTTTATTCAGTCTGAATTATAACACAATATATATCAAAAAACAAACTCAAATACAGTTTGTTTTATATGTTACATATGATTTTTTATCAAATGTAATTGAAAGAAAGGTTGATTCATGCTATAATGCGTATGTGTGCTTTCAAGTGTAAAAAAGCATTTTAAAACCGCAATTTTATTGAAAGGGGCATTATAATTTATGCCAGGCAAGGTAATTTTAGGAGCTCAGTGGGGCGATGAAGGCAAGGGCAAATTCATTGATATTTTTGCAGCACAAGCTGACCTAGTTGTACGCAGTCAAGGCGGTAACAACGCTGGTCACACAGTAGTAGTAGACGATGTTAAATATAAACTTCAGTTAATTCCATCTGGTATTTTATATCCAGAATGTGTAAATGTAATTGGTCCTGGTGTTGTTGTAGACCCACGCAACATCTTGAAGGAAATTGACACATTAGCTAAACAAGGTGTATCTGCTGACAAGCTGTTTATTGATGCACGTTGTCATTGTATTCTTCCTTGGCATTTAGAGCTTGATGCTCTGAGTGAAAAGGCTCGTGGCGGTGATGATATCGGCACAACAAAGAAGGGTATTGGTCCAACCTACATGGATAAATCCGAGCGTATTGGCGTGCGTATGCATGACTTTGTTGGTGACCGCTTTGAAACCGCGATGCGTGAGGCTTGCGAGCGTAAAAATAAGGTTATTGTTGGTGTTTATGGCGGAAAGCCGATTGATATTGATTCTGTTTTAGCTGAATACCGCATCTATGCTGACCGCTTAAAGAAATATGTGACAGATACATCTATTATGACTTGGAACGCAGTTAAGGAAGGGAAATTTGTGCTTTTCGAGGGTGCTCAAGGCACACTACTTGACCTTGATATGGGTACTTATCCATATGTTACATCTTCCCACCCAGTGGCTGGCGGTTGCTGTATTGGCTCTGGTGTTGGTCCAACAGCTATTACCAATGTTATGGGTATTTTTAAAAGCTATACAACCCGTGTAGGAAAAGGTCCATTCCCAACCGAACTATTTGATGAAACTGGTGATTATATCCGCAATGCTGGTGGCGAATTTGGTACAGTTACTGGTCGCCCACGCCGTACCGGTTGGTTTGATGCAGTAATTGCACGTTATACCATTCGCGTAAATGGTCTTACTGAAATGGTTATAAATAAGATTGACCCGCTCCGTGGTCTTGATAAGCTAAAAGTATGCGTTGCTTATGATTACAAGGGCGAACGCATTACTGAATTCCCAGCTAATTTTGCTGATTTGGCCGATTGCACTCCAATTTATGAGGAGTTTGAAGGCTTTGATGAAGATATTACAAATTGCCGCAGCTTTGATGAACTTCCAAAGAGCGTTCAAAATTACATTCGTGAGCTTGAGCGTATTTGTGGCTGTGCAGTTACAATGCTAGGCGTAGGTCCAGCAAGAGACCAGGTTATGAGTCTTTAAAAAAAACAGCAAGTCGAATTTATCGACTTGCTGTTTTTTCTTTTTCTATATTAAAAATATATCTTTCAAAGGCATTTATAACCTGAGTTTGCCCAATTTCTGATAGACGTTTATATTCCCTGCCATAATTAAGATGTGTATGTCCATGAATAAAATAATCTGGTTTATATTTGTCTATAAGTGTGTTAAACACCTGAAAACCCATATGTGGCAAATCTTTACCATCGCCAAAACCAAACGCTGGAGAATGAGTAAGTAAAATATCAAAACCTTTTGAGAAAAATAATTTTGTCCTTAGTTTTTTTACTCTTTTAGTCATTTCTTTTTCAGTATATTGGTGTTCTCCACTGCTATAACGCATAGAACCACCAAGCCCTAGAATACGTACACCGTTATGGTTATATATTTTATCTTCTATGCAAATGCAACCAAGGGGTGGTTTTTTTTTATAACAACCATCGTGATTTCCATGTACATATAAAATCGGAGCTTTTGTAAATGTCGCAAGAAATGAAAGATAATCTGGGTGTAAATCACCACATGACAGAATAAGTTCAACACCTTCCAGCTTTTCCGGCTTAAAGAAATCCCATAAATATGCAGATTCCTGATCTGCCAGTGCTAAAATTTTCACAATGCGTCCTGCCCTTCCTTATTTTCGTCTTTTGGCAGTGTCCCAATCACATTTTCTGCAAGCCAATCCATTTTTAAAATCTCTTGTGGCTGCATGGGTTGAGGGTCACTATATTTTATATTACCTTCTTGGTCCTTCATTGTGCCTATGAATGGTCCTATACGTCCGCTGCAAATTGCCTCTCGCAATAGTTCTGTTAGCTGTCTTACTCCTTCAGGCAAACTTCTTGAATAGATTACTTCTACTACACCTGAATCCATACCCCACCAGTAACTTATTGCACTGTTGCCCTTTGCGTCACTTTTCCAGTTTCCATCTAGTATGCGGTATAGCATTTTCTGATAGAATCTTCCCCAACGACATAATGCAATAGCAAGATTTCGTGGTTTTTCTCCTGTATTATCATAAAGTCCAACCGCACGAGGTGTGCCACTTGGCACAGGTAACAAATCAAAATCGTCCATATAGAACATTTTTTCATTTGTAACACCATGTTCTGTATTATCTGCAACCCATTCAAGATAAATTTTAGCACGAGGATTTGTCATCTCGGCACCACGAGCAAAAGCATTTATGCTCGCAACTGAACCCTCTGTTGGTCTGCCGCATAAATAAGCTATTCTATCATTAGGAGTTAAAGCACCTGCAAGGGCACCTGCCAAAAACTTTGCTTCATACATTCTTATATAATATGTGCGAATCATCGTATGCACTGAGTTTAGAGAGCAATTAAGCACCTTAACATCTGGATATTTAGCTGCAATCTGCACACAAGCCCTCACCATTTGAGGTTCTGGAGCAAAAATAACATCTGCACCATTTAGCACAGCCTCCTCCATAGCCTTAACTGCACTCTCTTCGGTTTGAACATCTTGATAAACCATAGTGCTTATCTGGCTATTCATTGTGGCTTCTACATCTCGCCTTCCAAGCTCATGAGCATAAATCCACGCACTGTCCTCTGGCAAATTTCCATAAATAAATGCTACCCTTAATGTTCCATTTATAAGTCCTGAAAACAGAGATTTTTTTCCCTGCGCGTCAAGCATAAGCGTCATACCGCTTTGGTTAACCTGACTTGCAATTTCTGGTTTTATTTTTTCAAGCTCACGTTCTATTTGTGATGGCAGCTTTCGTTTAGATTTTTCAAAATCATAAATACGCAAATATGCAATAAGTGCTTCTGGTGCTTGGCTGCTTTCTCCACCTTGATTTTTAAATGCGGTTGAAAACATGCTATAAAATGTTCTAAAATCTCTTATACTTTCTGCACTCCATTGAGCATCCTGTTTATATCCCATCACATCTAATAGCTCATCATAACCGCCTAAACGTGAAAACTGAACTATGTACATACCAGTTAAATGATAAAAATGTAAAAATTCATTATAAACTCTAACTTCTACTGAATCAGATTCTGGTGGATAAAGCCTTGTTACTATTCCAGGAATACTCACAGCACCAAAGTATTTAAGCACACTAACCCTTTTATGCCCCTCTATAACATAGAATTTACCCATATACTCTACTGCTTTTATTGGGTCACGTAATCCTTCTGTAAGATGTGCTTTGCAGAGATTTATCCATTTACTTGAAAATTCGGTTTTTTCAGGCATAAGAGGATAGAAACTCAAAGAAAATGCATTACTTCTACCATCTGTGCAAGTGCCTGCAATTAAATCAATAGGAATTTCAATAAGGTCTAAAGATTCTCTGCGAAGAGCCCCATTTTCCATGCTCTCAGGCATAACAGTCATAATTCCACTTTTACCATGAATCATGCTTGCCCTTAACTCCCTTTGCCCCATTCTGAGAGCTTTTCTATAATGTTCCTGCTCCATAATTATGCCTCCTTTTGTTTGTTTTAGGGTAACATGCAAAACGTTAAAAATCAATCATTATATGATATATGTTATAAATTTACCCATCAAATCAAAATTTTATCATTGTTGCTTTGCCTTGAAATGTGTTATCCTTTGGTTGTAGCAAAAAGAACTTTAACAAAGTTTTATTATAAAAATTTTTATTTGGAGGAAGTTTCCCATGGCAAGCATTACTTTTAAGCATGTAAACAAAACATATCCAGGTGGCGTTGAAGTTGTACCTGATTTAAACCTTGAAATTAAAGATAAGGAATTTGTAATTCTGGTTGGCCCTTCTGGCTGCGGTAAGTCAACAACACTTCGTATGATTGCTGGTCTTGAAGAAGTTACAGGCGGCGAACTGATTATCGGTGATAAAGTTGTAAATGATGTTGCTCCTAAAGACCGTGATATCGCAATGGTTTTCCAAAACTATGCTCTTTATCCACATATGACTGTTTATAAAAATATTGCATTTGGTCTTCAGCTACGTAAGATGCCAAAGGATGAAATTGACAAGAAGGTTCACGAGGCTGCTCGCATTCTTGACCTTGAGCATCTGTTAGACCGTAAGCCAAAGGCTCTGTCTGGTGGTCAGCGTCAGCGTGTTGCTTTAGGTCGTGCAATGGTTCGTAATCCTTCTGTGTTCTTGCTTGACGAGCCACTTTCTAACCTTGATGCTAAACTGAGAACTTCAATGCGTTCAGAAATCAGCAAACTACATAAGCGTCTTGACACTACTTTTGTGTATGTAACTCATGACCAGACAGAGGCTATGACAATGGGCGACCGCATCTGTGTTATGAAAGACGGCATAATTCAGCAGTTTGACACCCCTCAAGCCCTGTATGACACACCATGCAATCTATTCGTTGCAGGATTTATCGGCTCTCCTCAAATGAACTTCTGTCCAGCTACCATTTCAAGGCAGGGTAATGAAATCGTTGCTCAGTTCTCTGGTTTTAGTATTCCAATGCCAAAGGCTAAAGCCGAGGCTCTTGAAGGATACGTTGGCAAGGAAGTTACTCTTGGTATCCGTCCTTCTAACTTCCTAAAGGCTGAAGATAGTTCCATTACTATTACTGCTAAGGTTGAGCTTTCCGAGCTTATGGGTGCTGAAACTAACATCTACCTCGATTGTGCGGGTCAGAAACTTATTGTTTGTATGCCATCTAGTGTTTATCCTAAGGAGGATACCGACTTTGTTGTTGGCATTGATGTTGATAAAGTTCATGTATTTGACAAGGATACACAGCAAGCTATTTGTCACTAATGAATTATGAACTGGCATTCAAGCCCCAATGTTTCAAATTCTTTAAATATTAAACCAAAAGAAACAGACCCCACTATTGCACAGCTTTTAATACTATCAAGTGTGTATAATGATGTTTCCATTGGTGATAATGAAGATATTATTTTCGAGCTTGAAGAGCCTGAACTAGCACTTATAAGCGTGAATAAAGGAAAAATTTCTCTACAAACCACACAATTTGATACTGAGGTTTGCAGCGGAGCAGCTATCGCTTTGACAACCTTTCATGGCATATGCCATATAACCGCCGAAACTACCTCTACCATTTCAATTTTACTCTTTTCTGGCAGCTTATGGCATACTATTTTTGAAAATCTATTGTCAAAGCGTATGGTTCTGTTTAATAATAGTTTAACATCTATTAGGCTTTTTCTCTCCTCGTTGCCTAATGATTCAGCAGAAATTTCTGATATTTCTGCTGCAAGCTATTCTTTTCTTCTATCTCTTAGAAATGCTGGTCAAAAAGAGCAAGCTCATTATCCTGTTACAGTTGAGGCAGCACTAAATATAATAGAAGAAGATTACGCATTTTTGGAAGGCGTTCAAGATATTGCTGAGCGAGTTGAAGTTTCTGTTGGTCATCTAACTAGATTATTTAAAAAATCTATTGGATTATCGCCTTTACAATGTCTTGTTCAGTTTCGCATTGCACACGCAAAGCAACTTTTATTAGATGATTCGTTATCCATCTCTATGGTTGCAGACCTTTGTGGATTTGCAAATGCTAATTATTTTGCCAAAGTTTTTAGGCATGAAGTTGGAATGTCACCCTCTGAATATGTTCAGAAAAAAAATGTACGTAATAAAAATAATATCAAACCATCAGATTTGTATTTGCTTTAATTTAAAAATTGTTTTTCAATCTTACTCAAAAAACAGTCTATCGCATATGTGATGGACTGTTTTTTTCTAGCATAATTATGTTTTATTGTATAAATAATTATATAGCTGTACATACTATCCATAAAACAAAGGAGGTTGTTTCATGAAACGTTTATTATCACTATTAATTCCTGTCTGCTTTATGAGCTTTGCACTATTTGGTTGCAGTTCTAATACAACGCAAGATACCGCTCAACCTGGCGCAAACGGCAGCATTATCGAGCCTGAAGGTAATATGACAACAGGCGAAGATATGGTTGACAATGGCAACAATGCTGTTGATGACATAGTTGACGGTGGAAGAAATGCAATAGATGATATTGTCGATGGCACTGAAGATGCGATTGATCCAAATATGAGACAAAACAATAGTGCTGGCACAAACAACACAGTACAAACCCCAAACACTACAAACGCTCAATAATAAAGAAAACACGCAGCTTTCTTAATACAGAATACTGCGTGTTTTTTTGTTTATAACTGCATAACTAAATTTTTAAATGTTTGACCACGTTCCATAAAATTTTTAAAGCAATCAAATGATGCACTCGCAGGACTCATAATAACTATATCACCAAACTCGGCAATATTTCTTGCAATCTGTACTGCACTTGCTAGGCTTTCAGCGTTAATAATTTCTGGCTTTTGCTCACAATCTGTATTTTCCACACATCCTCTAATCTTCTGTGCAGTAGCACCTGTTACAATGAGTTTTGAAACATGCTCACAAATAGGTTTACCTAATACATCGTATGGAATATGTTTGTCATATCCACCCGCTATTAAAATAAGTTTCTGATTAAAAGCACAAAGACCTGCGATTGTTCGAGTAGGACTTGATGCAATAGAGTCATTATAATATTTAACGCCATCTAACTCACGAACGAACTCTATTCTATGCTCAACACCACCAAAGTTTTCCGCAACATAAACAATATCTTCATCACTGCATAAACCTTGTACTATGGCTGCTGCCATCATAATATTAGAGACATTGTGAGCTCCTGGAATACGTATTCTATCTGCCATCATTAACTTTCGAGATACGCCATTTTTCGCAATGTATATACAATTATCCTTTAGATATACACCATTTTCTGGCATAATTTTTTTTGAGCAACTAATTATTTTACTTTTATCATTTAACTTTAAAGTGCTTGTAACTTCATCATCAACATTTAATATTAAATAGTCATTTTCGGTTTGATGAGCATATATTGCAGTTTTAGCTCTGACATATTCCTCAAAATCTGCATGATAATCAAGATGATTTGGTGTAAGGTTTGTAATAGCCGAAATATGAGGGCTTCGAACCATGTCCATAAGTTGAAAACTGGATAGCTCAACAACAGCAATATCATTTTCTGTCATCTGTTCTACTTCTGGCAAAAGTGGCTTGCCAATATTGCCGCCAAGATGGCAAGTATGACCTGCATGTTTTAAAAATTCATAAACAAGAGTCGTTGTTGTAGTTTTTCCATCTGAACCAGTAATACCAATAATTGGGCATGGACAAACTTCAAAAAAAAGCTCCATTTCACTTGTAACAACTCCACCCCTTGCACGAACTTCTTTTAATGCTGGGTGTTCTGGATGAAGTCCAGGTGTCCTGAATACTATATCCTCACTTATATAATCCAGATAATCTTCACCTAAAGCAAATGATACACCAAGTCCTGCAAGCTCTCTATAACGCTCATCAAGCTCCTCAGCTGTTTTCTTATCATGTACAGTTACAGGTAAACCTGCATTACGCAGCAAAATGATAAGTGGTGTATTGCTGACACCTGCACCAATAACAGCAATTCTCTTACCACTAAGACGCTGCAAATAATCTGTTAATGCTGACATATAAATCAGCCTCCTGTCAAACTTTTTGCATTATATATTGTACACGTTTTACGAAAAAATAGCAAGTGACTTGTATATTGACGATAGGCTTAAATGTTGTTATAATACTCACAGTGAGTATTTCAGGCGATCGCGTATCAGCTTTAACTGGTATGAGGAAAGTCCGGGCTGCACAGGGCAAGGATAGCAGATAACGTCTGCCGGGGGTGACCCTAGGAATAGTGCAACAGAGATATACCGCCAGATACTTTTCTGGTAAGGGTGGAAAGGCGAGGTAAGAGCTCACCACGTCCCATGGTAACATGGGAGGTCTGTAAACTCTATCCGCAGCAACGTCAACCGAAACCATAGGCTGCCCGACTGTTTCGACCGACGGCTTGAGGCGTGTGGCGACATACGTCCCAGATAGATGACCGCCAAATACAGAACCCGGCTTATAGACTTACTCACACTTTATTAAAAATGATAATCCCATTTTGCAGTCATTTTGATTACAAAAAGGGATTTTTTTTATTTCTTTTGCTGATTTTAATTATCAAACAGCCACATAAATGATATGTAATGAAAAATCAAAAAAGCCCGAACCCACTGATTCGGACTTTCCTGGTGCAGATGGAGGGACTTGAACCCTCACGTCCTTGCGAACACTAGCACCTGAAGCTAGCGCGTCTGCCATTCCGCCACATCTGCATTATTACTAAGTTATGGTGCGAGTGACGGGACTTGAACCCGTACGTCGTGTGACACACGCCCCTCAAACGTGCCTGTCTACCAGTTCCAGCACACTCGCATTGATTATCTTTGTCGCTTTCTGTCAGCGACAATATGTATTATACACAAGTGCATACGCTATGTCAACAATTATTTTGATTTTTTTCAAAAAAATTTTTTAAATAAATGAGAATGATAACTATTGACAAAACATGATTTTGAATGTATACTAAGTTTGTAAACGAAAGGAGGTAAGTTTCCGGTGAGAATAACTCATGAAGCAGATTACGCGATACGCGTAGCTCACTATCTCGCTTGTGCTAATGATAAAGTAAGTGCCAAGCAGATTTCAGAATCCACCGGCGTTACGCTTCGTTTCGCTCTAAAAATTTTGCGAAAGCTGATTCAAGCAGATCTTGTTAAATCTTTTAAAGGTGTTTCAGGTGGCTATATGCTTAACCGTTCATCTTCTGATATCAGTTTTGGTGAAATCATAGAAGCTATTGATGGTCCAATCGCTATAAATCATTGTTTAACAGCTGAGTTTGATTGTACTCGTGTCGCGCAAAAAAGTCAATGTGATTTCAGAAGAATGTTTGCTGCCATCAATAAGCAACTGCGTGACGAACTATATAGCATCACACTAGATAAGTTTGTCAGTTAAAATTTATTTTCGTTAATTTTGAGCAAAAATGCTCTCTTTTTAAAATCAAGGAGGAAATTATTATGAAGTTCGTATGTTCTGTTTGTGGTTATGTTCATGAAGGTGACGCTGCTCCAGCTGAGTGCCCAGTATGCCATGTAGGCGCTGATAAGTTTATCGCTCAGGGTGCTGAAAAGGTTTGGGCTGCTGAGCATGTTGTAGGTGTTGCTTCTGACGTTCCAGAAGATATCAAGGCTGATCTTCGTGCTAACTTCGAGGGCGAGTGCACAGAAGTTGGTATGTACTTAGCAATGGCTCGTGTAGCTCATCGTGAAGGCTATCCAGAAATCGGTCTGTACTGGGAAAAGGCTGCTTGGGAAGAAGCTGAGCATGCTGCTAAGTTCGCTGAGCTGCTTGGTGAAGTTGTAACAGCTTCCACTAAGAAGAATCTGGAGATGCGTGTTGAGGCTGAGAATGGTGCTACTGCTGGTAAGACCGACTTAGCTAAGCGTGCAAAGGCTGCAAATCTGGACGCTATCCACGACACAGTTCATGAAATGGCTCGTGACGAGGCTCGTCATGGCAAGGCTTTCGAAGGTCTGCTGAACCGTTACTTTGGCTAATTTAATATATTTCTAGGCTGGAACAAAATGTTCCAGCCTTTTTATTTTGTCACTTTTATAATAACTATTTTAATGATATTGATGTAATCATAAATATTGTAGATGCATATACCACTCATACAGTGATTATTATTAAGGATTTGTAAAATTACTGGAGCTGCATCGATTGGTGAGCCTCTACCAAGAGCGACCACCATATCTGTCTTGAAATCAACTATTTTACTAACACCATCTGGGGTTACATCTGAAAAAATCAGATACCGTGCATCTTTGGTGATATGGTCTGTGAGATAACTAGTACGACCACTTTCATGCGTAAATTTATCTGTTACCATAAATATACTCTTGCGTTTTTCCAACATGCTGCTGAAAACATCTCCACCAATAATAATTTTGGTACTTAATGTAAATTGCTCCAAAACACATTCATTTACATTCACTAAACGCTTATATTTTCTTTGTATATTATGCATAACTATCATTATATAACACCAAAGTTTTTTGATATAATAGTGAAGATTTTTCTATCGTTTTTATCTTTGATATATTTTACAATAAAACCATCAAGAGGGCACCGACTCAATCATTCGGTGATAACAAAACAGTTATAAATAGGAGGAATCAAAATGAAAAAGAAACTTGCTCTTATTCTTGCATCAGCTATGATGCTTGGTCTTTTTGCAGGCTGTGGCGGTTCAGGTGATGGAGACACAACAAGCGGCGGTTCAAGTTCTGATGGCAGTGGTGCAGCCAGTGATATGCGTGTAGATGTATTCTACTACGACTTCTCCGATGTATACATTTCAACCGTTCGTGCTGCAATGGACGAGCAGCTAGGTGAAATGGGTATCAAACCTGAAAACTGGGACGCTCAAGGTTCTCAGCCAACTCAAACCGACCAGGTAAACACAGCTATAACTGCTGGTTCTGACCTTCTAATTGTTAATATCGTGGAAACAGCGACTTCTTCCCCTGCACAAGATATCGTAAATGCTGCTAAAAGTGCTGACATTCCTGTAATCTTCTTTAACCGTGAAGTTGCTGATAATGAAGTTATTAACAGCTATGAAAAATGTGCATTTGTTGGCACAAACGCCCCAGATGCAGGTCATATGCAAGGCGAAATGATTGGTAATTATTTGATAGAAAACTATGATAAAGTTGACCTAAATGGCGATGGCACAATTTCTTATGTAATGTTCAAAGGTCAGGAAGGCAACGCTGAGGCTGAGGCGCGCACACAGTATGCTGTTGAAGATGCTAACAAGATTCTAACTGCTGCTGGAAAGCCCGAACTTGCTTACTATGATTCTACCGCATCCACAAAGTATCTGGTTGATACCGCTGGCAAGTGGTCTTCTCAGGCTGCAAATGACTATATGACAACTCTTCTTGGTTCTTACAATGAAGACAACAACAACATGGTTGAGCTTGTTATTTGTAACAACGACGGCATGGCGGAAGGTGCTATCTCTGCACTACAAAATGTTGGCTACAACAAGGGCGAAGGCTCTACTATCATTCCAGTGTTCGGTGTTGATGCTACCGACTCTGCTAAGGCTTTAATTAAAGCTGGTAATATGACCGGTTCTATTAAGCAGGACGCTGTTGGTATGGCAAGCACAATCAATACACTTGTTAAGAACGTTATGGACGGTTCTGACCTTATGGCTAACACTGATAGCTTTACCGTTGATGAAGGTGTAAGCAAGATTCGTGTTCCATATGCTATGTACGATGCTAACAGCCAAGATTAATTTCATTTAACCTTAATTCGATGACACTACAAACAGGGCTGTCACATGGCAGTCCTGTTTGCAAGCTAAAGCAAAATCCCTGCATCATAACGGCGAAAGAAAGCAAACTTCGACGTTATGATGCAACGGTTTCGCAAAATAAGAGAGGAGGAATAGTATGCAATCAGCTCTGCTTGAAATGCGTAATATCACCAAAGAATTCCCTGGTGTTAAAGCACTCGATGGAGTAAATTTAACAGTTAGACATGGCACTGTTCATGCACTAATGGGTGAAAATGGTGCAGGAAAGTCAACACTTATGAAGTGTTTATTTGGAATTTATCATCGTGACAGCGGCACTGTAACTCTTGATGGTAAACAGGTCGAGTTTAAAAGTGCAAAAGAGGCGTTGGAAAACGGCGTTGCAATGGTGCATCAGGAGCTTAACCAAGCATTGACTCGCAGCGTGCAAGACAATCTTTGGTTAGGGCGCTATCCTAAAAAATTCGGTATCATGGTTAGCGAATCAGAAATGAAAAAACGCACAGAAGAAATTTTTAAAACCCTTAATGTTAGCGTAAATCCAAAGACAATTATGTCCACTCTTTCGGTCTCTCAAAGGCAAATGGTTGAAATTGCAAAGGCAGTTTCATATGATTCAAAAATTATAGTTTTCGATGAACCTACCTCTTCACTTACTGAAACCGAAGTCGAACATCTATTCCGCATTATAAATATGCTGCGGGATAAAGGTTGCGGGATTATATACATAAGTCATAAAATGGAAGAAATTCTTCGTATAAGTGACGATGTAACCATAATGCGTGATGGTCAATGGGTTGCAACTCGCCCCGCTGCTGAGCTTACAATGGACGAGATAATAAAACTCATGGTGGGTCGTGAGCTTACCAATCGTTTCCCGCCTAAGACAAATAAACCAGAAGATGTTATTCTTGACGTTCAGCATATAGCTGGAAAATATACTCGCCTTAAAGATGCAACTTTCCAGTTAAGAAAAGGTGAAATACTTGGTATTGCTGGTCTTGATGGCTCTGGTAGAACCGAAGTTTTAGAGAATCTATTTGGAGTTATGACAAGAGAGGGCGGAACAATAACGCTCCATGGCAAACAGATTCAAAACCGTACTCCTGGTGAATCTATAAAAAACGGTTTTGCTCTTTTAACTGAGGAACGCCGTGCGACAGGTATTTTTGGAATAAGAGATATAAAAGATAATACTGTAATCTCAAGTCTTAAAGATTATCTTATTGGCGGCATATGTTTGAGCGATAAAAAAATGCGTGAAAAAACCGAATGGGGCATCAAAGCAATGCATATAAAAACCCCATCTCAAAAAACTCAAATTCGTTCGCTATCTGGTGGTAACCAACAAAAAGTTATTATTGCCCGCTGGCTGCTTACTAAGCCTGAAGTTTTACTTCTTGATGAGCCCACACGTGGCATTGATGTTGGTGCAAAATATGAAATTTATCAACTTATTATAGACCTTGCAAACGAAGGCAAGGGGGTTATTATGGTATCTTCTGAAATGCCTGAGCTTCTAGGTGTATGTGACCGTATTTTAGTAATGTCCGGCGGACAGGTTGCAGGCGAAGTTGATGCCAAAAACACAAGTCAAGAGGAAATCCTCACACTAGCTGCTAAATATGTTTAAGCAAGGAGGAAAAGGAATATGAGTAACAAATCACAAGAGCTTGCTAATAGAGCACAAAAACTATCCAGCAAGCAAATAGGCGATACACTTTTAAATAACGCACTCATTATTATAATGATTTTAGTTGCAATTTATGTTGCAATTAAAGAACCAACTTTTTTGTCCCCTCGTTCACTGGTCAATCTATTATCACTTACTGCCGCATATCTTCCCGTAGCTTTGGGTATTGCAGGTTGTATTGTACTTACTGGTACAGACCTTAGTGCTGGTCGTGCTGTTGGCATAACGGCTTGTGTTGCAGCTTCATTATTACAGCAGAGTGATTTGCCTACAAAAATGTGGCCTGGTATTGGTACACTTCCAATTCCAGTTGTAATTTTAATTGTTGTACTTCTCGGTGCATTTATTGGTGCATTTAACGGATTCTTTGTTGCGAAATTTAAACTGCACCCATTTATCGTAACCCTTGCAACTCAGTTAATTTTATACACCGTTCTTCTGTTATATGTTCAAATGGGTAACAACAATGGTATGGCTATTTCTGGTCTTGATGAAGGTTATCGAAACTTCGTTGTAGGTTCTCCTCCAATTCTTAATTTTGCTGGCGGTTCTATTCAAATTCCTAACTATGTTCTTTATTCAATTTTACTTTCTGTTTTAATGTGGTTTATCTGGAACAAAACTACATTTGGTAAGAATATGTTTGCACTCGGTGCAAATGAAGAAGCTGCTAGAGTTTCTGGTGTAAATGTGTTTATGACAACTATTGCTGTATTTGCTCTTGCAGGTGCAATGTATGGCTGGGCTGGATTTGTAGAGTCTGCTCGTATTGCATCTAACACTGCTAACACTGGTGTAAACTATGAGCTTGATGCTATTGCCGCTTGTGTAATCGGTGGTGTATCTTTTGTAGGCGGTATAGGTAAAATCAGCGGCATTATTATAGGTGTTATTATGCTGCGTCTTATCTTTGTTGCTTTGCCCCTTATTGGCATGGACCAAAACTTGCAATATGCAATTAAAGGTGGCATTATCCTCTTTGCATGCGCACTTGACATGCGTAAGTATCTAGTAAAAAAATAATAATCATTTCATTTTCCTTTTGGTGTCCGTCCGTCTTTTGGCAGATGGACACCTTTTTGTTTTCAAGTTACATTCATTTGTAGTATACTAAAAAAGAGAGGAGGCAATGTTATGGAGTTATATCATGTATTACTTGCAGATGATGAAGATGAAATCAGAGCGGGTATCAGCCGCAAAATAAACTGGGAAGAACTTGGTTTCACCCTTGTCGGAGAGGCGGAAAATGGTGCAGAGGCACTTGAGCTTTGTGAACAATTAAGACCTGATGTTGTGCTTACTGATATTAAAATGCCATTTATGGATGGTTTGGAACTTTGTCGAAATTTAAAACAGTCACTTCCAGCAGCAAAAATTATTGTTTTTTCTGGATTTTATGATTTTGAATATGCTAGGCAAGCAGTAAGCAGTGGTGTTTTTGAATATATAATGAAACCTATAAATGCAACCGAACTTAAAGATGTTTTAACAAGGCTTCGTGAAAAACTAGACCATGAACGATTGGAAAAACGCGATATGGAAGCCTTGAGGCGTCAATATGAAGAAAGTTTACCTATACTTCGAGAGCTGTTTTATACCCGCTTGTTAGATGGTCGTATTCCTAGCGATGAAATTACTGAACGTGCATTACGCTTTGGCATTGAGTTATCTACTCAAAACTGGACAACTGTTTTAATACATATAAATATCCAAAAATCGCTTTCATACGATGAGCTTATTCTACTGTCTGTAAGGGCATTTATTGAGCAGCATTTTCAACTTAATATTTCATCCATACACACCCTGCTTTATAATGATATGGTAGCTTTAATCGTGCAAACTGAGCATATTTACCCTCTTATACAAGAAATGCAAAGGCTTTGTTTTCTTGTGCAGAGTTATCTTGGATTTGTAATATCTGTTGGTATAGGCAGACTTTACAATGCTGAAAATCTCAGCATCTCCGCTCAAGAGGCTCATTCTGCACTTGACCATCAAGTTTTAATAGGTGATACACCTGTTCTTTATATTGGAGATATAGAGCCAAAAGCATCTTCTAAGTTATCATTTGATGAGCAGGACCTTCACTCTCTTGAAAATGCTATAAAACTTGGAAGTGAAAATGATGTACGCTCAGTTATAAAAATGCTTATGAATAGAGTTCGTGAAACTAGATTTACCCTAGCGCAGTGTCACTTATTTTTTCTTGAAATTATAACTGGTCTAGTAAGGCTTGCCCGCTCTGGCGGTGAAGATGTGGAGAACGATTTCTGTACTAATTTTACGGAGCTTGTATCAATTTCCGATTTTGATTCACTTGGTGACCTTAATGACTGGCTTTGCAATCAATGCCTTATTTTACAGGAACTACTCGGTAAAAAACGAAACGATTCAGCTTGTAAAACAATTAATAAAGCAAAAGATTTTATCTCTTGCCATTATCAAGAAAGCGACCTCAGTGTTGATACATTATGCGAATATTTGCACTTGTCATCGGCTTATTTTTCCACACTTTTCAAGCGTGAAACAGGCAAAAGTTTTATTGCATATGTAACCGAACTTCGCATGGATATGGCAGCTAATATGCTCACCCAAACAGATGAGAAAACTTATTTAATTGCTGAAAAAATAGGATATACCGACCCTAATTACTTTAGTTATGTTTTCAAGAAACATTTTGGAGTAACCCCTTCTAAATATCGTGCTGGACAACGCATCTAGCATATTAAATAAGTCAGGAGGTCAAAAATGCGTAAATTTTTAAGGCAATTTGCACTTGATATGGCAGGCCGCTATAAGAAAATGAGTATTCAAATGGTTATTGCTCGTTCATTTACTGTTGTTGCAATAATCGGCATGGTGTTTATTGTAAGCAGCCTTGTCTTGCATTTTTCCAGTTCTTCCTCCAAACTTATAATGGAAAATACTGAACGGGTTTTGTATCAAGCAAACCTAAACCTTGATAGTTACCTTAGAAGAATGATGCGTATTTCTGATACTATGTATTATCGCGTGATAAAACATGCTGATTTAGCTGAAGATTCTATATCTGATAGCATGAATTTACTCTATGAAGAAAATCGTGATGCACTTGTTTCTATTGCTCTTTTTAATGGAACTGGTGATTTAATTTACTCCACCCCACTTTCTGCTTTGAAAGAATCTGCTGCAGCTGAACAAAGCCCTTGGTTTCTTTCTGCACTTGATAAAATGGAAAACCTGCATTTTTCTGCTCCACACATTCAGCGTTTATTTAACCACTCAGATAATCAATATCATTGGGTAGTATCTTTAAGCAGGTATGTGCAACTTACTTATAATGGCATAACAAAAAGCGGTGTATTGCTTGTAGATATGAATTTCGCTGGTATAGAGCAAGTGTGTCAAAATATTGAACTTGCAAATAACGGATATATGTATCTAATCGATGGAAGTGGCGAAATAATATATCACCCAAAGCAGCAACTCATATATGCTGGTTTGCATGAGGAAAATAATCTTAAAGCTGCTTTGTATCCTGATGGAACTTTTTCTGAAAAATTTTTAGGAGAAAATAGAAAGATAACTATTAGAACCGTTGGTTATACTGGCTGGAAACTTGTTGGCGTTGTTCCAAACAAAACATTTAGCACCGATTCACCTCAAATTTGGTTTTTTGGTCTTTCTTTATTGCTATTTTCTGCATTTTTGCTTGCTTTTGTAAACTTTAGAATATCTGCATATATTTCTGACCCTATACGAAGGCTGGAACATTCTATCAATAACCTAAGAATAGGACTTGATGACCTTGAAATTGAAAAAGGCGGTTGTTATGAAGTTGAGAGATTAAGTCACTCTATAAGTTCTATGGTTTCCACTATGCGTCATCTTATGGACGATATTATAGAACAAGAACGACAAAAACGACGCAGTGAGCTTGAAATTTTACAATCCCAAATAAACCCTCATTTTCTTTATAACACACTTGATTCAATTATATGTATGATTGAGTCTGGAAGATATGAAGAATCCATTCAAATGGTCACTTCCCTTGCAAGGTTTTTTAGGATATCTTTAAGCCACGGAAAACGAATCATTCCACTCAAAGATGAGCTTGAACATGCAAAACATTATATGACCATTCAGCAGACACGCTTTAAAAACAAATTCATAACCGAAATAACAGCCCAACCGGATACCGATGGCATTTATACTTTGAAACTTATTATTCAACCTATTTTAGAAAATGCTATTTATCATGGTATGGCATCATGTGAAGATGATGGTATTATACGTGTCAATGCTTGGCGTGATGGCAATGATTTAATAATAGATGTAACTGATAATGGGCTTGGCATGCGTCCAGAAGTCGCACAATCTCTGCTTGATGAAAGCCGTCCAAATATTAAAACAAGTGGCTCTGGTATGGGTGTTAGAAATGTACATAGACGCATACAATTAAACTTTGGTGAGCAGTATGGCCTTAGTATTTTCAGTGAACCTGATGAAGGCACTTGCGTGAGAATTCGCTTGCCTGCACTTGACCAAAATCAAGCAAAAGAAATGGAGGAACAAGCATGAAGAAAAATAATTTGATTGAACTTGTCATTTTATCTTTTCTGGGTATTGCAGTTTTGATTTCCCTTTTTCTTCCACAACTCCCTAATATAGTAAATAATCAAAAGGTTATTCAACTTTCTATTATTTTGCGTGAATCTGATAACTATCTTTGGAGCAATACACGCCTTGGGCTGGAGTATGCATGCAATGAATTAAATGCAGAACTTCGCTTTTTAACACTCTCCACAACTGATGATTCAAATGAACAAATAGAAATTGTAAAACGTGAAATAGAAAGTGGTGCTGACGCAGTTTTAGTCGTTCCAGCTGACCCTATGGCATTTTCTGAATGGGTTTCTAGCCAAAAAGACATATGCCCTATCGTTTGCATGGAATCAATGGTTTCAGGCACTGAACTTACAATTTCTCCAGATTATGATTCGATTGGAAAATCTCTTGCACTGGCTGCAAGACATAGATGGCGTGGTCAAACAATATGTTTACTTGATACATCAAGTGCTAGAACCGGAATATCCGCTTGTGTCGACGCCGCTGAAAAAACTTTAAATGAATTTAATATTCCTGTCAAAAGAATAAAGTTAAATGATGTTCAGATAAAGGATAATTTAAAGGCTTTGCTTGCAGAGCATAATTCATCTACACTTATTACATTTGACCCTTACTCAACAGAGCTTGCCGCTAAATATAAGGAAAATAATTCACTTGATTTTAAATTATATGGCACAGGTGTTAGCGCTTACATAACAAGCTGCATGGAGCGCGGAACAATAACTGCAATCGCTGCATGGAGTGATTATGCCGCAGGCTATCTTGCTGCTGAAAATGCTATTATGCTTGCAAGAGGAAAACCTGTAAACTTTGAGCCTTTACCCTTTAAAATCATACGTGGAGAGAATATGTATGTATCAGAAAATGAAAAATTATTATTCCCCGTTATTTCTTAAAGTTATTATCTGCACCTTGTTTTTACTATCAGTTTCAGCTTGTAAAAGCTATAATGATTCCAAATTATCCACAAACACATTACGTGTCGGTGTGGCATTATACACCCAAGATGATACTTTTATTGCAAGCATTGTGCAAAATCTTGAGAAATTGGCAAGAGAAAACGAAAACGACACTAAAAATTTAAAAATAAACCTAACAATAATGGACGGTCGCAGCAATCAAACAACCCAAATGGACCAGATAGACCAACTCATTAGACGAGATTATGACATTCTTTGTGTTAATATTGTTGACAGAACTGCCGCGTCTGTGCTAATTGATAAAGCCAAAGAATCAAATATACCTGTGATTTTCTTTAACCGTCAACCTGTTGCAGAGGACATGGAGCGTTGGGAAAATATTTATTATGTAGGCTCTAAAGGCGAAGAAGGAGGGGTTTTACAGGGTCAAATTGTTTTAAACGCATGGCTAAATAACAAAAGTCTATATGATAAAAATAATGATAATATTATTCAGTATGTCATGCTTGAAGGCGAGCCTGGTCATCAAGATGCTTTACTTCGTACGGAATATTCAGTAAAAACGCTTACTGATAATGATATAGCTGTTGAAAAGTTATCTAGTGATAGTGCTAATTGGAGCCGCAGTCAAGCGGCTACAAAAACCAGTGAATGGATAAATGAATTTGGAAAGCAAATAGAGGTAGTTTTTGCAAATAATGATGATATGGCCTTAGGTGCTATTGATGCTTTTACTGAAGCTCAGCTTGATATTCCTCTTATTGTGGGAGTAGATGCAATAGAACCCGCACTTGATGCCATAAAATCTGGCACTTTATATGGCACTGTTAAAAATGATGCTGTAGGCATATCAAACAATATGATGGAGCTAATACTTATTCTTTACAATGGCGATGACCCAAAAGATAAAATGCAAATTGATGATGAGCACTATTTATGGCTGCCATATGAGATTATAACCCGGTAAAAAACGCAAAAAAATGGTCAGAATGAATTTCTTCTGACCATTTTAATTTAATCCTTTGAAAACAATCTGAGAATATACAAAAACAGATTTACAAAATCAAGATAAAGCTGTAAAGCTGAAATAATAGCTGTACGCTTCAACATATTTTCATCATGGCTGTATGCTTCATATAAAGCCTTTATTTTTTGTGTATCATAAGCTGTAAATCCTAGAAAAATCGCAACTCCAACAAAACAGAAAAGTCTTTCCATTCCGCCAAAGTCAAAGAACATTGCAACCAGATTAAAAATTACTAAAAATATAAGTCCGCTGATTAAAATTGGCTGCAATCTGCTCAAATCCACGGATGTAAAATAACCAACAACCGCCATTACTCCGAAATAAATAGCAGTTACACCAAATGCCAGCATTAAAGCGGATACATTAAAATAGAAAAAATATGTCGAGAAAGTAAGACCATTTAATATAGCATAAACAAAAAACAGAACTCTTGACGCTGCAACCGACATTTTACTTACTCTTGCAGATAGGAATATCACTGTTCCAAGCTCCAAAGCTGCCAAAAGCGCCATTGCTGGAAGCGATAAAAGCATCATAACCAGGCCGCTTTTATAAACGCCTATCATAAAACAAAAAGTTACCATAAGTCCCAAAAACATCCAGCCAAATGTTTTTGAAGTGTACTTCTTTAATGACTGCGTTTTAGAAGTATAAAATGAGTCATTCATTTTAGTCACCACCTTAAAATAATAGAAATAACATGTTACCCTTATTTTTTAAGTATATCATAAACTGTATTTTACGTCTATATAGCTTTAGTATATTTTTTGCATCATTTAAATATGTTTATCACTTCATGTAATTTTTAAAAGGTTTGTTAACTTTCATTATAAAGCAAGACGTTTGACTAATTTTGTGATATTATAAAAATAGAAATTTAGACTATAAGGGCTGATGGTATGAATATCAAATGCACCCAAAATATCTTTAAAAGCTCAAATGGTGTTTCCTCTATCACTTACTATATTCTAACACCTGAAGATGTTGAGATACGTGGTGTAATACAGATTGCACATGGTATGTGTGAATACTTCTCCCGCTACACAGTGTTTGCTAAATACCTGTGTAGCCTTGGTTTTATTGTTTGCGGAAACGACCATCTAGGTCACGGTGCATCGGTTTCCAGAGAAACAGAGCTTGGTTTTTTTGCCCCTAAAAACGGTTGGTCATGTCTTGTAGACGATATGAAACAACTTACTGATATTATAAGAACTCGCTATCCTGATTTGCCATTTTATCTTTTTGGTCATTCTATGGGTTCACTACTAGCCAGATTATATCTTCCGCTTTATGGCAAAGATATTCAGGGCTGTATACTTTGTGGAACAGTTGGTCCTGTTCCATTTGCTAGAACTGGTATTCGCCTTGCAGATTCTGTTGTTCACACTAAGGGAATGACATATCGCTCTGCTTTTCTATCAAAAATGGCTTTTAATAATTTTAACAAAAAAATTTCTCAGCCATGTTCTACATTTTCGTGGTTATCTCGTGACCCTAGCATAGTTGAACTTTTTCAGTCAGACAATAAATGTAATTTTGTATTCACTGCAACCGGCTTTAGAGATTTGTTTACACTGGTGCAGAGGGCTAATCATGTCCGCTGTTTTAGAACTACTCCACATAATACTCCAATATTGCTTATCGCTGGTGATAAAGACCCTGTTGGAAGTTATGGAGATGGCGTTAGAACCGTCGCAAGAATGTACCGTGCAGCAGGTCAAAAAGATGTTGATGTCATTTTTTACAAAGACGGTAGACATGAGATTTTAAACGAACTTAATCATCTTGATGTGTTTGGTGACATTTCTCGCTGGATTGAAAAACATCTTCCAGAGAAAAATGAAAGTGCATAATTTCAGCCGTCCGGTTCTAGTACATCGGACGGCATTTTACTGAATATACTTAATTTAAGGAGGGTTAAAATGAAATCTCCGAAACATATCCTTTTAAAAAGCAGTGCAGTTGCTGCTGGTTTGCTAACTGCGGTCACAGTTTGGCAAAATGTAAATATTAAAATAACGCGTTATCATATTTATTCTAACCATCTTCCAACTGCGTTCGATGATTTTAGAATTGTACTTCTTTCGGATATTCATAGCCGCAACTTTGGCTTAAATCAAAAATCACTTATAACCAGAGTTAAAAAAATGCGTCCAGATATTATTCTTGTATCTGGCGATTGGGTGGATTCAAAACATGGCGAGGTTGCAACCTGTGTTGAGCAAGCCAAACTTTTGCGGCAAATATCGCCCGTTTGGGCTATATATGGCAACCACGAAATAAGGAGAATACGTAAAACTGGTGATGATATAATTCATGGTCAACTTTCAGATGCTGGAGTGAAATTTTTACATACTTCTGGTACTCGAATCGAGCGTGGCAATGCATATTTAAACTTAATTGGCGTAGAGGACGATATTCAAATATCAGAACATGCAAGAAAGAAAAAACATATAGCAAGTACAAAATCTATGCTCAAGCGTGTTATGCATGGTATACTGCCCGATGAATTCACTATCTTAATGGCACACCACCCAGAGTTCTTAAATGTATATTCATCACACCCAATAGACCTCGTTGTTTCTGGTCATGCTCATGGTGGTCAAGTAAGAATACCATTTATAGGTGGACTTGTCGCGCCTGGACAGGGTATATTCCCACGTTACACATCGGGAAAACACAATCAAAATAACACTCAAATGGTTGTAAGCCGAGGTCTTGGCGGTTGGAAACCGATTCGCATTTTTAATCAGCCTGAAATTGTTGTTATGACGCTTCATAAAGGTTTAGCTCCAAAAAAATAGAAAAAGACCATTCATAAAATTATGAATGGTCTTTTTAGTTTTATTCAGTTACATGCTCAAATTCATCATCAGATGATTTTTTACGTTTACGCTGATTATTGCGATTACGCTTTCGACGTGGCTTTTCCCCATCTGGTTCTTCTGATGCAACCAGTTTAGTATCTTCTTCTAAAATATCTAGCTCATCTGTGTCATTTTTTTTGTTTTCACATTTCCTTTTGCCTGATTTAATTATGCAGCAATCTGAGCAGGCGAAAGTTTTCGGTGCATCATCACTATCATCAAGCTGAACTTTACATGTTCCGCAAATAACCTGAGTTGAAACTACTGTACCTTTGCCCTCTGGAGTTTGCACCACGCTATCAACACGAGGTGTAATTTTCTGCATTTCATGATAACCGTCATGTTCATACTTTAGGCAGCACATAAGCCTGCCGCAAGTGCCGGAAATTTTGGTTGGATTGAGAGATAAATTTTGGTCTTTTGCCATATTTATTGACACAGGCTGAAAGTCTTCCAAGTAGCTTGCACAACAAAGCTCTCTGCCACAAATACCAAGGCCCCCTACCATTTTAGCCTCATCACGAACACCAATCTGTCTAAGCTCAATTCTGGTGCGGAAAATAGATGCTAAATCCTTTACAAGGCCTCTAAAATCAACTCTGCCATCGGCGGTAAAATAAAATAGAATTTTATTAAGGTCAAATGTACATTCAACGGACACTAGGTTCATATCCAGTTTATGCTCTGATATTTTCTTTTTGCAGATGTCAAAAGCCTCTTTTGCTTGCTGTTCATTTCCTCTAGCAACTTGGAGGTCGGTTTCAGTTGCTATTCTAATAACTTTTTTTAAAGGCTTAACAACATTCTCATCATCAATCTCACGGTTGCCTTGAGCACATTCACCACATTCTATACCCCTTGCAGTTTCAACGATTACGTGCTGACCTGCATGAATATCTAAACCATTTGGGTCAAAATGATACACTTTACCCACTTTTTTAAAGCGGATACCAACTATTGTTGCCAATTTTAGTTTCCTCCTATAACACGACATTTACACAAAACATATTTCATATGCTGTGGCACAAAGACCTGCACATACTATTACTGGTGCAGCATTTCCTTGCACTCTCTCTCGTAAAATGCCAATAAAATCATATAATTTTATAATTTTTTCCACAGAAACTCTATTTGCAAGTTCAGTTTGTCCTATTTCAGGCAATATACTTGCTGAAAGTCCATTTGCAAAAAATATTGAGTCACGAAGTGCAGTTTGAATAAGCCCTAAAACTAAACGTAAATCAGGTTTTGATAATTTTTCAAATGCCATTGCGTTAATTAACATTTGATATTCATTAGCATTTGATAACGCTTTTAAAAAGCCTCTTACGTGATTCATGTGTGTATTATCAATTTTATCTTGTTTTGAAACAGGTGCTAAATTATATTTGCTGCATCTTGAGAGAATTGTTTCCAGAATACTGCCTGGCTGCTCGCTTGTCAGAATAAAAAAGGCATATTCTGGCGGTTCTTCAAGCACTTTAAGCAAAGCATTTTGTGCTGCAATATTTAATTTATGAGCATGGCGAATTAGAACAACCCGTCTATCGCAATCGTTTGGGAGCAAATAAATTTGTTGTCTTAACTCTCTTGCAACTGCAACAGGAATTTCCTGTTCCTTATAATCAATATATTCTAAATCTGGGTGAGAATTATGCTGTATTTTTCGACATGACTGGCACACACCACAAGGTTTTTGCCCTGAACCTGTACAAAGCAAACCGGCTGCAATAGTATTTGCAAGCGACCATTTGCCACTGCCCTGACTGCCTGTTATAAGCACCGTTTGCGGAAAACGGTGATAAAGTGCAGCTTTAAGGCTTTTTATAACTTCGGTATTGCCTGAAAAGCTCTCAAAGCTCAGCATATACATTCTCCTTTATAATTAGTTAGCTTTCTGTACAAATAAGCACTTCGCTTACAGTATTATAGCATCGTTTAGTTAAAAATTCAACGTGTTTTGGTGTGATTTCCTCTCCCGGAAAAACAACAGGTATACCAGGTGGATATGGTGTTACAGGTCTTGCACATATTTTCCCTGCAGCATCTTTTACACTTATAGTTTTATTTTTAGAAAACCATGCTTTTCTTACAGATATGCATTGTTTTGGCTCTGGCAAATCGGTAACTATATCTGGTGTTTTAACTGTTTTCATTCCTTTTGCACAGTCTAAAATAGCTGTTTTAAGACGTTTAAAATCACTTTCAGAATCCATAGCTGTAAGTATACATACGACATTTCTATCATCTGCCATTTCACAGACAATTTTAAATTCATTGTCCAATCTTTCACAAATTTCATGACCGGACACACCAGCTTTTGCTGTGCAAATAGTAAGTCTGCAACTATCTAAATCTATATCTTTACTTGGTTCTAAGGCAGTAAAAGCCGTTTGTGTGTTTATAAAATTGCGAATTTCTTTCACACGTTCAGCACATAATTTATAATCATTTGTATTTTCAAGCCAATCCCTTGCTAAATCCAAAGAAAGCATAATTGGATATGATGGGCTTGAAGTGCAAACCATGCTTTCAATTTGACGAAGCATTTTTGAATCCACACTTTCAGACATGATTAAATATGCCCCCTGTCCCATTGCCGGTAAAGTTTTATGAGCACTTAAAACAGCAGCATCTGCCCCAAGTTCTATTGGTGATTTTATATTGATAGCTGGAAAATGAGCACCATGGGCTGCATCTACAATTAGTTTTACATTGTAATTATGACATAACTTTGAAAGCGCTGGAATATCCTGCAATATACCATAATAATTAGGTGATACTATTAACATCGCCTTTATCTCTGGGTGAGTTTTAAGCTGCATTTCTGTCTTTTCAATCGACAGTTTCCCGCCGAATCCATAAGGTTCAAGTATATCTGGATAAACGAAATAAGGGTTTAAATCAAACAATGCACATGCAGCCGCAACGCTTTTATGACAACTCCTATCAAGTAAAACTGCACCTTTATCCGAGCAAATGGTTCCGAAAGCAGCATGAATACCCTGTGTTGAGCCACCGGTTAAAAAATGGCAATCATGAGCTTTGTAAAGTTTGGCAGCTAGAAGTTCAGCATCTCTGATTACCCCCTGTTGCTCATATAAATTCCCCGTTTGTGGGGTTTCTGTAAAATCATATGGAAAAATATCATCAAATGGTTTAAAACAAGGTTTTCCCTTATGACCAGGCATATGCATTCTAATAGTGTTTTCTTGTATGAGTTGTGAAAGAGCTTTATATAATGGAGTATTCATTTATTTTGTCCTTTCAAGGTTAAATTTCTTATAAGTGGCTTTGGTCCTCGCCATGTAAATGCTCTGCTTTGATATTTTTGATTAAATTGCTTTCTTGTTAGGTTTTCTATATCTTCATGAGTAAGAGAATTTATAATATTTTCAGTAAATCTTATATTTTTCGTAAGTGGTACATTCTTATTTTGAGGGCAAACCATTTGACAGGTATCACACCCCCAAATTAAATTATGCTTTAAAATAAGCTCTATTTGCTTATCCGTAAGCTCTGATTTGCTTTGTGTTAGGTCCGAAAGACAGTTTTCGCAATTTATCTTTCCATTTTCGCCTATAGCACTACCCAAGCAGTGCTTTTTGCAAAGATGACAGTGCATACAATCTATAATTTGACTGTCTCTACCAGGCGGCATAATGTGTGCACCATTTGATAAAATGGCGGGAATCTTTTTAAACTCAACCTCAGTTAGAATTGTTCCTATAAAAACAAAGCTGCCATATATTTCATCAAAAATTAAACCATTTTCGCCTATTTTACCCACTCCAGCAAGTCTTGCTGCTTGTGTTTCCGGCAGTGGTGAATCATCTATTAAAACAACCGATTTTGCACCTGTTTTCCTGTTTATTTGCTCGGAAATAGGCGTTAATATATCGCAAATAACTTCATGATAATCTTTTCCCCTTGCATAGATTGATAGATTACCATCTTTATATCCATTAAAATATGGAAATAATGCAACATATACACTTCTGGCTTTTTCACAAAATTGATAGGATTTTTTTATTGCATTTTCACTCATATAGTTTTTAAGCGTTTCAAACTCGCATACACCTGCGGACGAAATTCCGTCTTGTGCGTACAATATATCAAGTATGTTCATGTTACCCGATATTCTCCTAATTTTTTTATTGAATTATACCATAATAATTTTGATATTTAAACCTTGTTAAAGTGTGAAAGTGGATATATAATTTAAAATATATTTTATATATTTTTTGTCAAACTTTTAAGATTCGACAAAAAAATTATCGAAAGGTAGGTTACTTGAAAGATGTCAGAAACCAGAATTTACAATTTCTCCGCAGGTCCATCTATGCTCCCTCTATCCGTGTTGGAAAAGGCAGCCTCAGAAATGGTGAACTATCATGGCTCAGGAATGTCAGTAATGGAGATGAGTCACCGTTCAAAGGTATATGACACGATTATCAAGGAAACCGAAGCTGCTCTTCGTCGTGTTATGAATATCCCTGATAACTATAAGGTTCTATTTTTACAAGGCGGTGCTACAACTCAGTTTGCTGCAATCCCTATGAACCTTATGAAAACCGGTAAGGCTGACTATGCTGTTACTGGCAACTTTGCAAACAACGCTTATAAAGAGGCTCTTAAGTTTGGTGATATCCATATCGCCTACTCATCAAAGGAAACAAACTTTGACCGCGTTCCAACTCAGGCTGAGCTTGACATTCGTGAAGATGCAGATTATTTCTATATTTGTGCTAATAATACTATTTACGGTACTGAATACCATTATGACCCACAAACACCAGCAAATGTGCCGCTTGTTGCGGATATGTCATCTAATATTCTGTCGAAGCCTGTTGATGTTTCCAAGTATGGTGTTATTTATGCAGGTGCACAGAAAAATATGGGTCCTGCTGGTTTAACTGTTGTTATTGTGCGTGAAGATTTGCTTGGAAACTATCCACAAGAAAAATATCCAACTATTCTTGATTGGAAACTGATGGCTGAAAAGGATAGTATGTACAATACACCTCCTACATATGCAATCTATATCTTTGGTCTTGTGCTAGAATGGGTGGAGTCTATCGGTGGACTAGAGGAAATGCAAAAACGTGCAGAGCAAAAGAGCAAACTGCTTTATGATTATCTGGACAGTCAGAACTTTTATAAGGCAGTAGCTCAAAAGGAAAGCCGTTCTAATATGAATGTTACATTTAGAACCAGTGATGATGCACTTGATGCAGAGTTTGTAAAGGCATCTATTGCAGAGGGTATGTCAAACCTTAAAGGACATCGTTCTGTTGGCGGCATGAGAGCATCTATTTATAATGCAATGCCACTTGAAGGCGTGGAAAAGTTAATTGCATTTATGAAGAAATTTGCAGAGGAACATTCATAAGTTTTAAGTATATTGATTTCTCTAAAATGTATCCAAAAACTCCACCAGTCTAATCTCTGGTGGAGAAATTTTTAAATATAGAAAGTAGGTTATTTAAGTGTATAACGTTAAATTATATAATAAGATAAGCCAATGTGGTCTTGATGATTTTGATAAAAGTAATTATACCTATGCAGAGGATATTGAAAACTATGACGCTATTTTAGTTCGCTCTGCTAAGCTGCACGATGTGGAATTCCCAAAAACACTAAAGTGCATCGCTCGCGCTGGTGCTGGTGTAAATAATATTCCACTTGAAAAGTGTGCCGAACAAGGTATTGTTGTATTTAATACCCCTGGCGCAAATGCAAACGCTGTAAAAGAGCTTGTTATTTGTGCTATGCTTATGGCATCTCGTAAGATTGTACAGGGCATTTCTTGGACTAAAACTCTAGCAGGCACACCAGACATTGGTCCCGCTGCTGAAAAAGGCAAAGCTAAATTTGCAGGTCCTGAGATTGACGGAAAACGCCTAGGTGTAATTGGTCTTGGTGCAATCGGTGTAAAGGTTGCAAACGCTGCAATTGGTCTTGGTATGGATGTTTGGGGTTATGACCCATTTTTGTCTGTTGATGGCGCTTTATCTCTTTCTCGGTCTGTGAAACATATCACTGACTTAAATGAAATCTTTGCAAATTGTGATTATATCACCGTTCATGTTCCTTTGCTTGATGATACACGCAATATGATTAACGCTGAAACAATAGCTACTATGAAAGACGGCGTTAGAATTATAAATATCGCTCGTGGTGAGCTTGTTGATGAAAATGCAATGGCAGCGGCTCTTGAAAGCGGTAAAGTTTCTTGCTATGTATCTGACTTTGCAAGTGAAATTATGCTTAAACAAGAAAATGCAATTATTATGCCTCATCTTGGTGCATCTACACCAGAAAGTGAGGACAACTGTGCTAAAATGGCAGTTAAAGAAGTTATGGATTATCTTGAAACTGGTACAATAAGAAATTCTGTAAACTTCCCTAATCTAAAAGTTCCAAGAGAAGCTGGTATTCGTGTATGTATGATTCATCAGAATATCCCTAATATGATTGCTGCTATTTCTGCTGTTGTATCTAAGGAAGGTATGAATATTGAGAACATGGGCAACCGTTCAAAGGGTAATTTTGCTTACACAATTATGGATACTGATACAGAAGTCACTGAAAATATGATTGAAGCTATAAAGAAAATTGATGGTATGATTTCTGTTCGTGTTATTCGCTAAAATATTGAAAATGCCCACCGAAAAATCGGTGGGCATTTATTTTTTTACTCTGCTGTGCTAAGTAGTTTTTGAACTGTGCTATCTCTAAAGTCGGTATATACTTGACCTGCTTTCATTTCTACACCTTTAATTCTTGCAAGTTCTTCAACTGTTACAAAGGCATAGCCGTTGTCTGAAAGAATATCAATCGCAGCGAGAGCACCTTCAAGTGTGCAGTCTCTCAAATCATGCATAAGCACGATATCTCCGTCCTTGGCATTCTGAATAATCATATTCTTAATTCTCTCTGCATCACGATATTTCCAATCCTCAGTATCAACGCTCCAATTTATTATAGGCAAACCGCAAGCCTCAGCCGCTTTTTTTACATCGTCATTAACTGCACCGCCAACTGGACGGAATGCTGTTGGACCTTGACCACAATAAGACTCAATTAAATCACTATTTGACTGAATTTGCTCTACAATAGTATCATATGGCTTTTTAGTTAATAAACCTGGATGATCCATAGTATGGTTTGCAATTTGATGACCTTCCGCTAAATATCTGTCCATATGTGAATGGAAATCCTTTATACGATAGCCGCACATAAAGAAAGTTGCATGTGCATTACGTTCTTTAAGACCGTCAAGCAGCCTTGCTGTCAAGCCCTGTGAACCGCCTGTTGGACCATCATCAAATGTAAGTGCTACATAAGCGTCAGCCTTAGGTATAGGAGGTCCTTGGTCTGGTAATTGCGTACCCATTTCTGTGAGTGCTGCCACCTGTGAATCAGCATTGCCATAAGGCAATTCACCCATGATGAAAATATCACCTTTACCAGTATAATTATAATTCATAACATCAGCAAGTGATTGTGCAGATATATATAACACATCGTCTTGTGATAATACAGATATATTTTTATCTGTTTTGCCATTTATTGTTACGCTGTTTTCAGCAACTTCAATGGTATTTTCACCTATTTTAAGAGTGATTTTTCCTTCATCTTCCGATGAACTTCCGCCCAGTGCTGCTGCAATTCCATTTGATGGCAAATAATAATTATCCCCATCAATCATTGGAGCATATGTAAAGCCTTCTGTATCTGTAAGAGTTACCTTTTCACCATTTTTTATAACCTTATCTGAGCCAGCTCTAAAAATAATACTGCTTTTTAAAAGCATATCCTTTGGTATACCAATTTGCTCGGTTGCCCTATCGCACAGCTTTGACATAGTTTTATCATTAGTTTCTTTATCGGATAAAACAGCAAAATATCCATTTTCAGAAACTCTGTATGTCCAGCCCATAGAATCAGCGAAACTTTTAGCAGACATAAAAACAGATGCATTTACATCTTGTGTTTGAGGATAAACAACAGAAACCTGTATACTTTTATCTTTCTTGCTCAGTGTTGCCTGTGATGCTGTACCATCCCAATTTAGCTGCATACCCATTGCATTTGCTGTACCTGAGATTGGCAGCATAATTTCTCCACTTTCGTCTACATAAACTGCGTTTTGAATATCATCTCCAAATGAAATCTTTTGACCCGATAACATTGCGTTATTATTACCTACTTGAACTACAAGCTGCTGCGTTGATGAAAATAAGCTATCAAAACTACCTGCACTAACACCGCTTACAACAGATGGTACTATTGCCAAACAAAAAACGATTAGCATAAGCACCGCACCTATTTTCCATTTCATAGTAATTTTATCCTCCCACAACTTAAATTTTGTGCTTTGTTTTATTATTTAACGGCTTTACTTTGATATATTATATCATATATTTTCAATATAAATCGTAACAAAACGACAAAATTTTTGCATCATTTTGGAATCTTTTTAAGCAGTAGCGCTTCTTATTTCCTTATTTTTACTCAGGAAGAATTTGAAAAGCAATACCAAGTAAGTGTGGGCCAACATAAGATGCAAGAGTGCAGTCAATTTCACTTTCAAATATTAATTGTGGATTTGGGAGTACCTGCAAAATTCTATCCTTTAAATGGTTCATTTCCTCGATGCAATCGCCATTTGCTACTGCTATATTATATGCACCATTTCCAGAATATAACTTTTCTATTTTTTGTACCATTTTTTCGAGTGCCAATTTTCTTCCTCTGGCCTTTTCTGCACTTGTAAGCTGTCCATCATCAGCAAATGTTAAAATAGGCTTAATTTGCAAAAGTGTGCCTGCCATTGCTGAAATTTTTCCTATTCTGCCACCCTTTTGTAAAAACTCAAGGGTATCTATGCAGAAGAAAACCTTTGTATTTTCAATTAATTTTGGTGTAATCTCTAATAGTTTTTCATATGAGTAGCCTTTTTCAATATATTTAGCAAGCTGAAGTATTGTAAGCCCAATACCAATAGAACCACTTACAGAGTCAAAAACCGTTATTTGCAGTCCATCATATTCTGCTGCCATTAGTCTAACAAGATTAAAAGTTCCACTTATTCCACCTGATAAATGCACAGCAATAACTTTTTCATAGCCATTATTTTTAATTTTATCAAATGTATCTTCAATCCATTTACCATCTGGAAGTGATGTTTTGGGAATTTCTGTTTTCTGACGCTCATAAACCTCTTTTGGAGTAATAGTTAACCCATCTAAATATTCTTCTTCACCAAAACGAACTTTAAGCGGAACAACGTAGATGTCATATTTTTCTATTAAATCTGGTGAAATATCAGCACATGAATCGGTTAATAATGCAATCTTGTTCATTTAATTTCCTCTCTAATTTTCTGGTTATCAAAAAAAGTTTTAATCTTTTTTTCTAAACAATCTAAATCGCTATTATTATCTATTATATAATCATAATCAAATTTTTCTACATCATCATCAGCGCTGTTTCCATATATTTTTCCATCGGTTATGCTTGAACGACGAACTAAAATTGTATTGCAGTCTATTTTCTTTTGAAATCTTTTAATTTCTTCTGGCTCTCTTATATGTACAAACATAATTTCTTCATCTGAATTTAAAAATTCATTTGCTTCATGTATGCAATAATTAAAAGATAAATCATTATATTCAGTAAAAACCTGTTTTAGTCTTGCAAGAAGTCTGCGAGCCTTATCTGTTTTCTCTCCATTCCAGCCTGCAAATTTTGCAATATTCACAATAGGAGTTATAGAGGATATATTTCTAACCTTATAGTATTTAGCCGCTATATTGCAAACAGTGTCTTTTCCTGTTTCTCCGCTGCCGTTTATAACATAAATTTTCTTTTTCATTTTAAATAACGAAACCTCCTGTTGCTGCAATTACCTGCCCAGTTACAAATGATGTGTCATCACTGCAAAGTGAGCGTATAAGCCTTGCTATTTCTTCCGGTTTACCTATTCTGCCCAGTGCAGATTCTCCTGCCAAATGCTTGAGCGTTTGCTCATCATGCATACAATTCATATCTGTGTCTATGACACCAGCAGCTACACTGTTTGCTCTTATTCCCGAGAGACCTAATTCTAATGCAAGTGATTTTGTAAGACCAATAAGAGCAGCTTTGCTTGCTGCGTAATGACTTTCACATGATGCACCCGTAATTCCCCAAACTGATGAAACCGTTACAATATTTCCAAATTTTTTATGAACCATATCAGGCAGAACAGTCTGTATAGTATAAAATGCACTGTTTAAGTTTACTGCAAACATTTTATTCCAATCATTATCTGTAATATCACAAAACATTTTTTGTTGTGCAATACCTGCATTTACAACAAGTGAATCAACAAAACCAAATGTATTTTTTATTTCTTTATAACATCTCTCAACTTGTAATCTATCAGCCATATCACCTTTCAAAGCAATAACAGGATATTTTTTCAGTTTCTCACAAAGTTCATTTGCTTTATTATCCGATTTTTGATAGGTAAAAGCAACATTATATCCACATTTTGCAAATTCTTCAACTGTTGCTGCACCTATGCCCCTTGAACCGCCAGTAATCCAGACGGTTTTCTGCATTTCTTTTCCTCCTTCAAATAAAAAGGCCAGCATATGCCAGCCTCTTTAACTTAAACTGTTTTATATTGCTACTGTCTGCTGTGCCTCAAACAAACACTGATTAAGGTCTTTTTTCATTTCTAAACCTTCTTCAATATCCATATCCACAATTTGATTATCCTGAAAAACAATAACACGATTTGTTTTGCCATCAATTAACGCCTTAACAGCAGCATAACCCATACGTGTAGCCATAACTCTGTCCTGAGATGTAGGAGAACCGCCACGCTGGATATGTCCCAAGATTGTTACACGTGTATCAACGCCTGTGCTTTCATGGATTCTGTCTGCAACCTCTTGAGCTGAGCCATATCCTTCCGCAACAATAATAATATGGTGATTTCTGCCCTTTATTCTGCCTGCACGCATTTTCTCAATTACATCGGTTTCAAAATCAATTTCACGTTCCGGCAAGAGTGTTGCAGTTGCACCAACTGCACAACCGACATTAAGCGCTAAATGACCCGCATGACGTCCCATTACCTCAACCACTGAGCAGCGTTCATGTGATTGCATTGTGTCACGAAGTTTATCTATGCACTCAATAGCGGTATTACAAGCGGTATCAAAACCAATGGTGTAATCTGAACAGCTAATATCATTATCAATAGTGCCTGGAACACCAATACATGGCACACCCTTTCTGCTAAGAGCCTGAGCACCTCTAAAGGTACCATCACCACCACAGCAGATAAGACCATCAATTCCAAGATACTTACAGCTATCAGCAGCTTTTTGCAGGCCTTCCTCAGTTAGCATTTCCAGGCAACGGGCAGTATAAAGCATGGTACCACCTTTACGGATTATACCATCTACACTTCTTGCAGCCATTTCAGTGATATCCCCGTTCATAAGCCCGCTATATCCACGACGAATACCAAGAACAGAAATATCATATGCAGATGCGGTACGAACAACTGCACGAATAAGTGCATTCATACCTGGAGCGTCACCACCACTTGTCAACACTCCAATGCGTCGAATTGTTTTCTTTTCCATTTTGTTATGACCTCCGTTTCCGACTATGTACCAGAGTTTTATATTTTTCACAGTCGAAGTGTACAGTTCTATTTCATTATAACACTATCCTCACCAAGAATAAACCTTAACTTTTTCACTATTTGCAAATCGTTATTTATCCACATTGAGCGTGGAGAAAGCAGCTTTTTTTTGCTATTTTCGTCATAAAACACAACAGGAATATTTCCTCTTTGGCTTTTTTTCAGAATTTCTTTCACGGCATTTGCATCTTCTGAGTCCATACCATTAACTTTAACATATAATCTTTGAGATATATTTTCAGCCGCTTGTTTTGCTGTGAACTGTGATGAATTTTGTGATTTATTCATTTCAAGCTGCTCTATCTGCTGATTTGTTAATGGATATATATTTGATACTATAATTTTAGGAGTATCTTCTTCTCTGGCATCTATCTTGCCTTCAATTAAAACGGCTGTATCTTCTTTTATATATGCTGATGACTGCTGGAGTACACTAGGAAATACAACAAGCTCCAATCCACCTGTCATATCCTCTACATTGACATAAGCCATTAGCTGACCATTTTTTGTGCTTCGGCTTCTCGACTTTGTAATAACAGATGCAAGCCTAACCTGCATACCATCTTTAAAATATGGATTTTGTGTTTCGCCTTTTAAATCATCTATAACGTGACGGATTGTGCTTGCATTTGCACGAATTGCAAGTTCTTTATATTCGTCCATGGGGTGACCGGAAAGATAAAGACCTGTTATTTCTTTTTCCATTGATAAAAGCTCTGATTTCTTTATCTCTGGTATATTAGGCATGGTTATTTCTGACATATTTTGTGTGTTATCAAAATCGCCGCCCATACCAAATAAATCAAGCTGACCTTCAATATTCTTTCTCCGACTTTGTGCAACTGAATCAATAACACTTTCAAAAACCTTTAAAAGCTGACTACGTTTTACATTCATTGAATCGAATGCTCCCGCTTTTATTAAACTTTCAACTGCTCGTTTATTAAGGTCTTTACTATACATTCTATCAATAAAGTCAGAAAAAGATTTAAAACTGCCCTTTTGCTCTCGCTCATTTACAAGCTGTTTCATGAATCCTCTGCCAACATTTTTTATAGCAGCTAAACCAAAATGAATATTGCCATTTGCTACCGAGAAACCATCATCAGATTGGTTTACATCGGGTGGTAAAACCTTTATACCCATTTCACGGGCAGCCATTATATATTCTGCAATCTTATCAGATGAATCAAGCACAGATGTTAAAAGTGCTGCCATATATTCACATGGATAATGACATTTTAGATAAGCCGTTCTATAAGATACAACTGCATAACAAACTGCATGTGCTTTGTTAAATGCATAGTTTGCAAAGTCAAGTATTTCATCAAATATAGACGCTGCCACATTTTCGGGTACCCCACGCTTTATAGCACCATCAATATCTAGTTCTTCATTGCCATGAATAAAGTTTACACGTTCTTTTTCCAGCTCTTTGTACTTCTTTTTACTCATTGCACGACGAACCATATCCGCTTTGCCAAGCGAATATCCTGCAAGCGACTGGAAAACCTGCATTACCTGTTCCTGATATACCATGCAGCCATATGTTACAGATAAGATAGGCTCTAATAATGGGTGTTTGTATTTAACCCTTGATGGGTCATGCTTACAAGCGATATACTGCGGAATATACTGCATAGGACCAGGACGGTAAAGTGCAACAACCGCGGTTATATCTTCTATTGAATGTGGTTTTAATCCTGTAACGACATTTGTAATACCTGCTGATTCAAGCTGGAAAACTCCCATTGTTTTTCCTTGTGCAAGCATTGTATAAGTTTCATCATCATCTGTTGAAACCTTTTCAATGGAGAAATCTGGTGTATGCTTGCGAATTAACTTCTCAGCATCTGCAATAACAGTTAGGTTTCTAAGACCCAAAAAGTCCATTTTAAGAAGCCCTAGTTCCTCAAGCGTTACCATTGTAAACTGAGTTACTATTTGCTCATCATTTCTAGCAAGCGGAACATAAGTATCAACCGGTTCTTTTGTGATAACAACACCTGCTGCATGAGTTGAAGCATGGCGTGGCATACCCTCGAGCTTCCTTGCCGTATCAATAAGAGTTTGAACATTCTTATTACCATCATACATTGCTTTAAGCTCTGGATTTACCTTTAAAGCCTTATCAATTGTTATATGAAGTTCATTTGGAACCTGCTTTGCAACCGCATCGGTTTCTTGATATGTCATGCTGAGTGCTCTGCCTACATCTCTTATTGCACCTCTTGCAGCCATTGTACCAAAGGTTACAATCTGAGCCACATGGTCTTTTCCATATTTTTCAGTCACATATTCAATAACCTCTGGTCTGCGAATGTAGCAAAAATCTATATCTATATCGGGCATAGACACACGCTCTGGATTTAAAAATCTTTCAAAATATAGTGAATATGCTATTGGGTCTAAATCTGTTATTCCCAAACAATAAGAAACAATAGAACCCGCTGCTGAACCACGCCCAGGACCTACTGGTATATCATTATTTTTTGCATAAGCTATAAAATCAGATACAATCAAAAAGTAGTCCACAAAGCCCATTTGTGAAATCATATCAAGCTCATACTGTAAACGCTTTTTAACTGTGCCATCATCATTTGGATAACGCTCTTTGAAACCATCATCACACAGCTTTTGCAAATATTCTTTGGCTGTATACCCTTGTGGAACATCAAACACTGGCAAATGATATTTACCAAACTCAAAATCCACCTTACAACGCTCAGCAATTTTCACACTATTATCAAGAGCTTCTGGGTGATTCGGGAAAAGCTCCTCCATCTCTTTGCGGCTTTTTATATAAAACTCATCAGTTTCAAATTTCATGCGTGTAGGGTCATCGACTGTCTTACCCATCTGAATTGCCATAAGCACATCTTGAGTTTTAGCATCTTCTCTTGTTATATAATGTGCATCATTGGTAGCTACAAGCGGTATACCTGTTTCTTCAGCTATATGGAAAATTGCTCTATTTACATCTCTTTGTTTATCTATACCATGGTCTTGGATTTCAAGAAAGAAATTTCCCTTTCCAAAAATACGCTCAAATTCCAGTGCAGATTCCTTTGCACCATCATAGTCACCATTAATAATCTTATTTGGTATATCACCCGCAAGGCAAGCCGAAAGGCATATAAGTCCCTCATGATGCTTTTCAAGCAGCTCCATGTCTACACGAGGCTTGACATAAAACCCTTCTGAAAATGATAGGCTTACCATATGTATGAGATTTTTATATCCCTGCATATTTTCGCAAAGCAAAATCAAATGACGATGCCATTGACCATTTGTATAATTCTTATCAAAGCGTGATTTAGGTGCAACATAAACTTCACAGCCAATAATAGGGTGAATCCCCTTTGCTTTAGCTGCACGATAAAAATCAACAGCGCCATACATAACTCCATGGTCAGTTATTGCAACTGCTGGCTGCTCAAGCTCCTTAACTCTATCCATAAGTTCGTTTATTTTACAAGCGCCATCTAAAAGGCTATATTCACTATGAACATGAAGATGTGCAAATGAACTCATATTACTCCTTTCCCGCCTGACTTTGCTCCAGGCGCTGTGTAATCTGCATGATTTTTCGCAATCTATGACTAAGACCTGATTTAGTCATGGGTGATTGAAACATCTCTGCAAGTTCAGCAAGGCTTGATGCTGGATTTGCGACTCTTAAATCCACTGTTTCACGTAAATTTTCGGGGAAAATTTCAATTCCTCCAATTAAAAGAGCCTTTTCAATCGCTGCAATTTGTTTTGCTGATGCATCTGTTGTTTTTACAAGATTTGATGTTTCACAGTTTACCTGTCTATTTATATTATTTCTAAGATTTTTCTCAACTTTTGCCTCCATAATCTCCATTGCAGATAGTGATGCACCCATACGGGTTAAAAAATCTTCTATGGAGGCTGTGTCCTTAAAATAAATAATACCTGTCGTCTGTCTGGAAAGCATTTTAGGTGACATTCCAAGGTCAAGCATTAAGCTAATAACCTGTCTGCAAAGTGTCATATGGCTGCATTTTATTTCAAGATGACTTTTTTTATCTGGTGGTGCTACTGAACCGCTTATAAGAAAAATACCACGCAAAAAAGCTGCTGCACAACAATCCTGCTCAACCATATTTCGATTTAATGGATAGCTTATATATGGCTTTGCATCATATCCAAATGTTGTCATAATTTTTTCTATCAGTCTACTGTCATCTATTTGCAAAACAAGTCTATGACCTATATTTTGCACTTCAAGCTGCACACCTAAAACCTTTTCTATGAGCATAGATGCACGCTTTGCAACACTTGCAAGCTCAGTTCTTATACGTATTTGCTTTAAATTAAATATATTTGCATAAAGAACCATTCCATAAAGCTCTGCAACTGCACAGCAATTTCTATTTATTGGCACTCTGCAAAGCTCATCTTTTGTTTTCATTGAAAATGATATGTTTTGTTTATCCACGCTGATAATCCCTATGAACACAACTTGCATTACCGCCATTTTTGTTTATATGCTCTGCTAAAGCCTCGGTTATTGCAACCGAGCGATGTTTGCCACCTGTACAGCCTATACATATGACAAGTGCTGCCTTACCTTCTTTAGTGTATTTAGGCAGTAAAAAGTCCATAAGCCCTGTTAAATGTTTCATAAGTTCTTCTGCTGTACCGTCTTGGAAAACATAATCACGCACACAAGCCTCTGTGCCATTATGTTCTCTAAGGCTGATTTCATAATATGGGTTTGGTAGAAATCTCACATCAAATACTAAATCAGCATCTGTTGGTATGCCATATTTAAATCCAAAAGACTGAACTGTAACCTGCATAATATTATCTTTTTCGTTTTGTGAAAAGATTTGTATCAGACGCTCACGTAGGTCTGTTGCTGAAAATCGAGTTGTATCAACAATATAATCAGCATGACTTCTAATAGATTTTAATAATTGACGTTCTTTTTCTATTGCCTCAGTCATGCTTACATTACGTTTCATAAGAGGGTGCTTTCTTCGTGTTTCCTTGTAACGTCTAATAAGTGTCTGGGTATCAGTATCAAGAAATAAAATTCTGCAATCACAACCCATATTTTTAATGCTGTCTAATGATGCAAAAAGCTGTTCAAAATCTATACCTGCACGAACATCAGTTACAAGTGCCACACGTTCATAACGCTCCGTTGCTGCATAGCAAACTTCTGCAAACTGAGGGATAAGAGAAATTGGCAGATTATCCACGCAGTAATAACCTAAATCTTCCAGCGCTGCAACTGCACGGCTTTTGCCTGCACCACTCATTCCAGAAACAATTAAAAAATGCACTTTTTTACCTCCTTTTTCAATCACCTAATATACGCACTTCACATTCCAGCTCAACATTAAACTGATTTTTAACCGTTTGCTGAATGTGTCCAATAAGACCTGCTACATCTTGACAAGTTGCATTTCCTATATTTACAACAAAACCCGCATGTTTTTCAGAAACCATAGCACCACCCATTCTAGCACCTTTTAAACCTGCATCTTCTATAAGTTTGCCTGCAAAATGACCTTGTGGACGTTTAAAAGTGCTGCCAGCACTTGGATAATTTAATGGCTGCTTATTTCTGCGTCTTTGAGCAAAATCGTCCATTTTATCTTTAATATCTTGCTGATTCGCCGGTTTTAATACAAATTCAGTCTGAATAATAATCCAATCTGGATGATGTTTAAAAATACTGTTTCGATAAGCAAATCGATGTTCTATATTTGTTATTCTTCGGCTGTTACCCTCTTCGTCCATAAATACAGACTGCACAACCAAGTCAGAAAGCTGACCATCATAAGCACCCGCATTCATAAAAACACCGCCACCAACCGTTCCTGGAATACCTGCTGCAAATTCTGCGCCAGTGAGCCCTGAATTATAAGCAGCTCTTGCAAGTTGAGCCATAGTTGCACCAGCATCTGCAATAATTCTGCTACCCTCTACTTTTATACCGCTGATACCGCAAGTGCAAAGCACCAAACCTTTTATGCCATTATCGGAAACAAGCAAATTTGAACCTCTGCCTATAACTGTAAGAGGCATCTGACATTCCTTTGCGGCTTGTAAAACGGTCATAAACGCTCCTATATTTCGTGGTTTTGCGAAAATTTCCGCATTGCCACCAACTTGAAAGGTTGTATGTTTACACATAGGTTCATTTTCAATTATTCCTGCCGTTTCATAGACAGATTTAATTTTCTCAAAAAAAAGTGGATACTTCATTTTCTCACCATTAGAATCATAGTTTTTCAGTTTATAGTATAGCATATAAGAAAGCGTTAGCCAATATAGCAAATAAATAATGAAAACAAACGAGGTTTTGGAGCTTGCTCCAAAACCTCTTCTAATTATTTTGTAATCCAAACTTCTTCGCTTTCATGGGTTTTAGCTCTGCCCATCAGTGTAGAAATAGCATCTCTTGCGTTTCCATTTTCATAAAGCACATGATACATAGCCTGAACAATAGGCATTTCCACACCCATTTTTTTAGCAAGCATATGACCAGCTTCGGTGGCATAATAGCCTTCTACCACTGCTCCAACTTCTTCCATAGCCTGTTTAACCGTTTTGCCTTGGCCAATAAGAATACCTGCTCGGCGGTTTCTTGAGTGCATTGAGCAACAAGTAACAATTAAATCACCCACACCAGATAAACCTGCAAACGTATCTTGCCTTGCACCAAGTTTTACACCAAGACGAGCAATTTCAGTAAGACCTCTGGTCATAAATGCAGCTTTAGAATTGTCTCCAAGACCTAATCCATCGGAAATACCCGCACCAAGCGCAATAATATTTTTAAATGCACCGCCAAGCTCCGCCCCGACAATATCAGGAGAAGTATAAACTCTAAATGTATCATTCATAAACACATCTTGTGTCATTTCTGCTGCTTTACGGCTTTCAGATGCCGCAACAATAGCTGTTGGAATACCTCTTGACACTTCTTCTGCATGGGTTGGACCGGTAAGCGCAACAACCGGATTTTGACCTTTCATTGCCTTGCGAATAGTTTCAGAGAATCGGCAATAACCATGTTTTGCATCAAGTCCCTTTCCAACATTTATTACTGGAATATCTGCTGGTAAAACTTCCGCAAGTTGTTCCGCTGTTGCAGCAACTGCAAAACTGGGAACAGCAAGAACAACAAGCTCAGTATTCTTAGCCTCGTCCATAGAATTAACAATTTCAATATCATCTGGTAAAATTATACCAGGCAACAGCTTTTCATTTGTGCGTTCTCTTTGAAGACGTTTACATTCATCTGCTGAGAATGTCCACATAGTCACCGTATGACCATTTTTATGCAGGTTTATTGCTAGAGCTGTACCCCAGCTACCACTGCCAAGAACAAAGATTTTCATGTGTTAAACCTCATTTCTTCTTAGTATCCTTACTAATCTGTGGTTTTGAACTAAAAGAAAATTTGTTTTCTGTGCCTTTACATATTCTTACTATATTTGAGCGATGCATAAATATTACAGCAAGTGACATACAGGCTGCAACGATTGTTGTCTTTGTGTCATGATAAAAACACCACATAGAAATTGGGAAACTAATCGCACCGATTATAGAGCCAAGCGACACCCATTTTGTTATTACAACTGCAATTACAAATAAAATAAAAGCAACTAAAAAAATTCTCCAGTCTAGGAATAATAGCATTGTTGCACCAACAAGCACACCTTTACCGCCCCGAAAACCGAAATAAACTGGAAATACATGACCAGCAATTACAAATATACCCGCTACAAGTTTTCCCATCATACCTTCGAGCATATTGCCGATTGCAAGAGCAATTGCAGCCTTTCCTATATCACCAACAAGCACAAGAGCTGTTTTCTTTGCACCCATTGTGCGATATGAATTTGTAAGACCTGCATTTCCACTGCCATAAGTACGAATATCTTGTCCAAGGGTTAATTTACATATTATAATTGCAAAGCTAAGAGAGCCAAGCAAATATGAAATCGCCGCAATAATTAAATAATTTGCTACCCCCATTATTCCACTCCTTTATATTTATTCGTCTTTATCTCCACGCTGACGCACAACTATACGCACGGGTGTTCCTGTAAGAGAGAACACTTCACGAATCTGATTTTCCAGATAACGCTGATAGGAGAAATGGAACAATCTTGCATCATTACAGAAGAAAATAAATGTTGGTGGAGTAACACCTGCCTGTGTAACATAATAAATTTTAAGTCTGCGACCCTTGTCCGTTGGCGGCTGAACTCGTGCGGTAGCCTCCGCAAGAATTGAGTTTAGCTGACCGGTTGGAATACGCTTATGATTTTGCTCATAAACTTCAGAAATCAGAGAATATAGCTTGTCTACACGTTGACCGGTTTTTGCAGATATAAAAAGAACTGGAGCATAGGGCATATAAGCTAAACCTTCACGCACTCTTAATGTATATTCTTTCATTGTGCTGCCATCTTTTTCAACGGCATCCCACTTGTTTACTACAATAATACAAGCCTTACCTGCATTATGTGCCTCGCCTGCTACCTTTGTATCCTGCTCAGTTACGCCCTCTTGTGCATCAATCATTATAACACACACATCAGCACGTTCTACCGCCATAAGCGAACGCATTACAGAGAATTTCTCAATTTTTTCTTCGATTTTTGACTTTTTGCGAATACCCGCGGTATCAATAAAAGTAAATTTTCCATGTTCATTTTCGACATCAGCATCAACACTATCACGTGTTGTTCCTGCAACGTTGGAAACAATAACACGTTCTTCACCAAGCACCCTGTTTAAAAGGCTTGACTTACCAACATTAGGCTTGCCTATAAGAGCAATTTTTATTCTATCATCATCGCCCTCATTATCGCTTTCTGGGGGAAAATGTTCATATACAGCGTCTAGCATATCGCCCGTGCCATAACCATGAAGTGCAGAAATTCCATAAGGGTCACCCAGACCAAGGTTATAAAACTCAAAAATATTAGGGTCTGGAGCTCCTGGCTTATCACATTTATTAACAACTAAAACAATAGGTTTGCCTGAACGCTGAAGCATAGATGCAACTTCTTCATCAGATGCAGTGACACCTGTTTTTAAATCAGTTATAAAGATAATAACATCTGCATGATGAATAGCAGCCTCAGCTTGATAGCGCATAAACTTTAGTATTTCGTTATCATTTCTAGGCTCAATACCACCAGTATCAATTACAGAAAATGTTCTGCCTCTCCATTCGCTGTCTGCATATAGACGGTCACGTGTGACACCCGGTGTATCTTCAACAATAGAAAGGCGTTTTCCGGCCAATCGGTTAAATAGCTGCGATTTTCCGACATTTGGTCTGCCTACAATCGCAACAATAGGTTTAGACATATAACTTTACCTCCTTTTATATCGGGGGATTTTTCATTCATCGAAAATTTTTGCAAGTAGGTCTGCACCGTCAATCTCTACTGGCACAATTTGAACACCTAACTGTTCGCTTAGCTTCTCTGGGGTCATATTATCCAAAAACATATCTCCGCCATCACGCAGCATATTTGCAGAAATAAGAACACGCTCACCAAGTTCTTTCCCTTTGAGCTGTGCAAGTAAATCCTGACCGGTTATAAGTCCAGCAACTGAAACACCATGTCCAAAAAAATCGTTTCTAATTTCGATGACCCTACCATCTAAATTATGACATACGCTTTTGACTTCGTCAATTAGTTTTGAAATAGTTGGATAAGCAGCTGCACCTGTTGCAATAGTAAACGACCTTGCCGTTTTTCCATGATAATCTGGAAGTGCTAAATTAAACTCCTCACAAAATAGTGGAAGCATACCAATTCCATTTTCAAATTGGGTATAGTCCTCATAATAATCTGCATCTGGCAATTTTCTTCCAGCTTTTAGATATAATTCATCGCCACACCAAACAAGTCTTGTGCCAAACTCTTTTAGGCACCCATCTGCAAATTTTTCCACGATATCTATGATATTACCTGCACCCTCAGCCGATGTAGGTTTTAGAGGATAAAGCCCTTCTCTATGGCGTGTCATTCCAAAAGGCACAACCGAAATACTATTAACTGCTGGATAAAGTGCCTTTAAATCGTTTAAAGAACGTTTAAGCTCATCACCATCATTTAAACCTTCACACACAACAAGCTGGCAATTCATAGTGATTCCAGCCTCTGCAAATCTATCAAGCAGCTTCAGTGCTTCGCCCGCCTTTGGATTTTGCAGCATTTTAACTCTAAGCTCTGGGTTTGTTGTTTGAACAGATATATTTATTGGAGAAATATGCATTTTAATTATTCTATCCACATCTGCCTCGGATAAATTTGTCATAGATATATAGTTCCCTATTAAAAATGATAATCTGGCGTCATCATCTTTTACATATAGAGTATCTCTCATACCCTTCGGCAACTGATCAATAAAACAGAAAACACAGCGATTAGAGCAACGTTTCATTTTATCCATCAGATAGTGTTCAAAATTTAGACCAAGTGGCTCACCTTCTGCTTTGCGTATTATAACTTCACGCTTACTCCCTTTAGCATCTTCCAGACAAAGTGTTAATCTGCTGTCATAACTGTAAAATTTTAAATCCAGCACATCACGAATTATCTCACCATCTATGGACACAAGGCTTTCCCCTGCAACAATACCTGCTCTGTCACATGGAGAATCCAAATCCACCGAAACTATTTTTGATGCCATAAAGCCACTCCTTTCGCAAGTATAATTTGAGAATTTTTTCAGTTTTTTTGCATATGAAAATAGGGAAAGCCTAAGCCTCCCCTATAATTCATTTTGAGTTAATTACGCCTCTGTGTGAACGATTTCACGACCATTGTAATGACCGCAAGCCTTACACATTCTGTGGGATAGCTTGAACTCGCCGCAGTTTGGACATTTAACCATGCCAGGGAGTGAAAGCTTCCAGTGGGAATTACGTCTCTTATCACGTCTAGCCTTAGACGTTTTTCTCTTAGGTACTGCCATGTGGTAACACCTCCTACCTCTATGTTGTTATTATTTGCAACCTAGTCATGACCCTTACTTATCACCCAACAGGGCAGCAAGTGCCGCAAGGCGTGGATCAATTTGCCTGCTTTCGCAATTACAATCGTTTGTATTGCGATTGGTGCCGCAAATAGGACAAAGTCCTTTGCAGTCTTCCTTGCAGAGATAGGTCATTTGCACCTGAAGTAAAAGCTCTGGAATTAGTATATCCTCTACCTCAACACTATCTTGAGTAATTTGGAAAACATCTTCTTCATCAGATTCATCTCGTGAAAGCACAGCCTCAACCTGTGCAGAGATTGGAACTTCGAGTGGTTTTAAACAGCGTGCACAGTGTGTATTTAGAACTGCGGATATATCGCCAGACAGCATTAGCACGCCTAGATGATTAACGATTTCGCCATGATACTTTACAGGAGTTTGGAAAGGGAACTCTCCAAAAACATTCTCAGAAGATAAATCAACCTCATTTTCAAAGGTGATTTTACCGCCATAAACGCCGTTTAGTTTTTTTAAATCAATTCTCATACCTACCTCACATGGTACATCTGATAGTATACTACAATAAGCGGAGATTTGTCAACGTTTTTTCGTTTAAAAAAGCATATTTTCTTTTTTCCTGTGATGGGTTATACTATTGTAAACGTAGTAAACAGGAGGTTTTTTACCTTGAAAGAATATATAATTTCAAAAAACGATAGTGGGCAACGAATGAACAAATTTTTAGAAAAAGCTGTTCCGCTACTTCCTCCATCTATGATGCACAAATATTTCAGATTAAAACGCATCAAAGTAAACGGCAAACGCAGCGAGCCTGCCTACCGTTTAAATGAAGGTGACCTTGTACAATTATACATCAATGATGAGTTTTTTGAAACCCCTTGTGAACAAGATGCTTACAAAAAAATTAAAAAACCAAGGCTTACAATTGTATATGAGGACGAAAATATATTACTTGCTGATAAACCAGCGGGAATGGTGGTTCACGCTGATGAGCAAGGCGACACCGATACACTTATTGCACATATTCAGTCTTATTTATATCAGTCTGGACAGTGGAAGCCAGAAAAAGAAAATTCTTTCGCTCCTGCCCTTTGTAACCGTATTGACAGAAATACAGGCGGCATAGTTATAGCCGCAAAAACTGCTGAAGCACTCAGAATACTGAATGATAAAATCAAACATCACGAGCTTATAAAGCGTTATTTATGCATTGTTCATGGCATTCCAAACCCTAAGAATGGGTTAATTGAAAGTTATTTAAGGCGTGATGAAAAGCGAAAACAAGTATTTGAGTTTCAAAAGCCCGTTGCTGGTGCAAAAATTGCCAAAACAGTTTATCGTACATTAACCACACAAAATAAACTTTCACTTGTTGAATGTACACTGCTTACTGGTCGTACACATCAAATAAGAGTTCATATGTCTGGTTTAGGCTGTCCACTCCTTGGCGATGGCAAATATGGCAGAAATGAGCAAAATAGACGCTTCAAGGAAACAGGTCAGCTTTTATATTCCTATCAGCTTACATTCTGCTTTAACTCTGATGCTGGTGCATTACAGTATTTAGATGGAAAAACATTCACCGTTACAAAAATACCGTTTGTAGATAAATATTTTTCTGGTTTTGAAGTTCAAAAAGATAGACCTGCAATGTCTATATAAAAACTAACAGCTCGCTTAATTAAAAGCGAGCTGTTTTTTTAATTAAAGAACTTTTTCTTCGTCTTTAACATCCTTCATAGATAGGTTGATTCTACCCTTGTCGTCGATTTCGGTAATCTTAACCCAAACCATATCACCAACGTTTACAGCATCCTCTACCTTTTCAATTCTATGGTCAGCCATCTTAGATATATGAACCATACCATCTTTATTAGGCATGATATTCACAAATGCACCGAAGTTCATTAGACGAACTACCTTACCATAATAGATTTCGCCCACTTCTGGCTCCTTAACAATGGCCTCAATCATCTGTTTAGCAGTATTTGCATCACTAGCCTTAACAGCAGCAATGGTAATGACACCCTCATCACTGATATCAATCTGAGCACCAGATTCAGCAACAATCTTTTGAATTACGCTGCCACCCTTACCAATAACCTCACGAATCTTATCTGGGTGAATCTGCATTGTAGTCATCTTTGGAGCCCAATCAGAAACATCTGCACGAGGCTTATCAATAGCCTTTAACATAACCTCATCAAGGATTTCATAACGAGCAACCTTACACTTGCGGAACGCTTCCTTAATGATATTTGGTGTAAGACCATCAACTTTAATATCAACCTGGATTGCAGTGATACCTTTCTTAGTGCCGGCTACTTTAAAGTCCATATCACCATAAAAGTCTTCTACACCTTGAATGTCAGTGAATGTGGTTTCCTGACCACCATCTGTAATAAGACCGCAAGAAATACCAGCCACAGGTGCTTTAATTGGAACACCAGCATCCATAAGAGCTAGAGTAGAACCACAAACAGAACCCTGAGATGTCGAACCATTTGACGAAATAACCTCAGATACTAAGCGCATAGCATATGGGAACTCTTCTGCACTTGGAATTACAGGTAATAACGCACGTTCAGCTAATGCACCATGACCAATTTCACGACGACCAGGACCGCGAGATGGACGTGTTTCACCAACTGAGAAAGATGGGAAGTTATAATGATGAATATAACGCTTTTCTTTTTCCTCAAATATGGTGTCAAGCTCCTGAGAATCGCCCAGAGTACCCAGAGTGCATATGGTTAAAACCTGAGTTTGACCACGGGTGAACATACCAGAACCATGAGCGCGTGAAAGCACACCAACTTCAGATGCCAGCGGACGGATTTCCTCCATGCCACGACCATCAACACGCTTGCCGTTTGCCAGCCAGCGACGAACAATCTTCTTTTGCAGCTTGTCTACGCACTCACCAAGATTTGCTCCATGCTCTTCAAGATACTCCTCAGACAAACTAGCCTCAAATGCGTCAACTATCTCACGAACGCCCGCATCACGAACGGTTTTATCATCTGTATCCATAGCAACTTCAAACTTATCATTGCATTCAGCCTCTAGTTTATCAAACAGGTCATGGTCAATGTCGTGCTGTTCATATTCAAACTTTGGTTTGCCAATCTGAGCCTTAATATCAGAGATAAATGCAACAATCTTCTTAATTTCCTCGTGTGCCTCCATTAAGCTGTTAAACATCTGCTCCTCTGGCACTTCATTAGCACCAGCCTCAATCATAACTATTTTTTCAGCAGTTGCACACAATGTTACATCCATTTCACTAACCTTACGCTGCTCAACAGTTGGGTTAATAACTGTTTTACCATCAACAATGCCAACCTGACAGCCACCAACAACATAATCAAATGGAATATCAGAGATAGAAACAGCTATAGATGCGCCAATCAGAGCGACAACTTCTGGAGAGTTATCATAATCAGTCTGCATAACAGTACAAACAATGGAAACATCATTTCTTAAATCCTTAGGAAACAGCGGACGCATAGGGCGGTCAATCTGCCTAGATGACAAAATAGCCTTTTCAGAGGGACGACCCTCACGACGCATAAAAGAACCTGGTATTCTGCCAACAGCATATAAACGCTCCTCAAAGTCAACAGACAGAGGGAAGAAGTCTATACCATCACGAGGTTTAGCTGATGCGGTTGCTGTTACCAAAACAACAGTTTCGCCATAGGTTACCAGACAAGACCCGTTTGCAAGCTGAGCCATTTTACCAGTTTCAACAACCAGTGGACGACCTGCAAAGGTGGTTTCAAATTTACGATAGTTTTTGAACTCAAAATGATTTACATTACTCATAAATAATCCTCCTTTAGCATTGTGTTTGCAAACGATATCAGTTATTAGCACTTGAAGCACCTGCTGTACAGATTAGACAGCCTGTCCTTCAACTGCTAAGCACTGTGTTTGCATAACACTTTTACAATGTGCAAAAGGGGGGCTTAGTTCGCCCCCCTTATTGACTAAATTACTTACGGATACCTAGCTTCTTAATGAGCTCACGGTAACGGTTAACATCTTTCTTCTGAAGATAAGCAAGCATGCTGCGACGCTTACCAACCATCTTTAAAAGACCACGACGGGAATGGTTATCCTTCTTGTGTACCTTTAGATGCTCAGTCAGCTCTTGAATACGAGCAGTCAGAATAGCAATCTGTACTTCTGGAGAGCCGGTATCAGTTTCATGTGTTCTGTTTGCCTCAATAACAGAGGTCTTAACTTCCTTACGAATCATTTGATTCACCTCATAAAAATTTTTTGTAGTCCCCAACATGCTGCGTAAAGGGCTGGTGAAGTGGTGCGCTAAACACATCTTGTATCCCAGAACGAAACATGGGGCAAAACTAAGAGTAGTTTAACATATTATATAAGTATTGTAAAGTATTTTATAATAAACTTTTGAATTAAAATTATATTTTCCAAATTATAGAGTATTTTTGTCGCATTATGCATTTTGTAAATTTGTTTACAAAAAATTCATAGATTTTTTATGAAAAATTCACCTTGCAGGATTAACCCTCAAAGGTTATAATTTTATACGTTGGTTGGCTGATGAATCTTGCCAACTGATTTTTAAATTTGCTAAATACGCAGCGGGGCTGTGCAACAGTGCGGCCTGGAGCTGCGTTTTTTTATGTTTTCATAACTTTTGCATGATTTATTGCAAATTCTTTTTAACCCTTTAAAAGTTATATTTTTAACAATCAAATATAAAAAACGCCTCTATTCTTTTCTCTAAGGCGTTTTTATTTTTTATCATTGTAAAAAATTTCTTCAATGAATTTAATATTTTGCTCTATTTGCTCTTGTTTCTTTAATCTTATATCATCTATATATTTTTGTTTATTACTTTGTTTGTCTGTTTTTTTATTTCTGCCTGTAACCGCCATAAATCCTGCAAGTGAAAAACACAAAACCATTAACGATACACAAAACAAACCTATCCAATATATCTCTGTCACAAAGTGTGATGTCAGCAATGAGGCTATATAGTAAAATCCTGTAAATGGAAGTGTTATAACATCTAAAATATAAAACCAAAGTTTACTTTCAGGCTTGTCTATAATTAGTGTGGCTATAAGCACACCATAAACACTTCTCACACATGCACCTATTGAGTAAATAGATGTCATAAACATAAGCAAGCGAACCCTTACAATGTTTCCAACTGCTATAACCAAAAACAATATGCAAAGATACACTCCAGAGATTATAGCCATAGCTTTACTTGGCTGAAATTTTGCGTTATATGTAAATATTGCTGCTAAAGATGCAGATAATATCCATACAAACGACATAATGCACAGCCAGAAAATCCATCTAGTAGTTTTTTTATCCATATAATTTCCTTTTGTTTATAAACACAGGGCAGGGTTACTCCTCCCCTGCCCCATATTTTTATTACAACTGCAAATTTACTTTACAATTTCTTTTGCAGCCTTGACAAGAGCCTCAACCTTGCTTTCAGCACTTGTCTTGTCTTCGCCTTTAGCCATGATATAGACTTTTACTTTTGGTTCTGTACCAGATGGGCGAATAATAAATATTGTACCGTCTGCAAGCTCGTAATAAAGCACATTCTGACCACTAAGCTCAACCTGCTCAGTTTTGCCAGTTGCAAGTTCTGTGCGGGTTCCTGACTGCAAATCGCTAACATAAGCCACTTTATCTTCACCAACTTTGGTCAGTGGATTGGTTGTACGAAGTTCTTTCATAAGCTCACGCATACGCTCTAAACCAGACACACCAGGCATGGTTATAGAAACAGTCTGCTCTGCATAATAACCGTATTTTTCATACATGGCCTGCATTGCATCATAAAGGGTCATGCCCTTTGTGCGATAATAAGCAGCCATTTCGGCGATAAGCATTGAGGCAGTAACAGCGTCCTTATCACGAGCATAATCGCCTGCTAGGTAGCCATAAGATTCCTCAAAAGCAAAGATATAACGATGAGAACCGCTTTCCTCCAGTTTTTTAATCTTTTCAGCTAAGAACTTAAAGCCTGTAAATGTGTTAAAGCAAGCAACACCATTTTTCTCTGCAACAATACGTGCCATTTCAGTTGTAACAACAGATTTAAGTACAGCAGCATTTTGCGGCATAGTACCAGTTAACTTTTTAGCCTGAATAATATAATCTGTAAGTAAAACACCAACTTGGTTACCAGATAGAGTGATATACTCACCAGTCTTATCTCTTAGAACAACACCAGTTCTATCAGCATCTGGGTCGGTACCGATGATAAGGTCCACATCATTTTGCTTTGCCATTTCTATTGCAATATTAAAGCCTTCCTTATTTTCTGGGTTAGGGCTTTTAACGGTTGGGAAATCACCATCAATAACCATTTGCTCTTTAACACACAAAATATGTTTATAACCAAGGCGCTTTAAAATTTCTGGAACCAGACGATAGCCTGCACCATGGAAAGGTGTATAAATCAGCTTAAACTCATCTGCAACCTGCTTTACGCAGTCACGGTTGATTGAAACCTCAAGCACTTGCTTTAGATATGCCTCATCAGTTTGCCAATCCATCATTTTGATAAGACCATCAGCAATAGCCTTGTCAAAGTCCATAGTTTTAACATCGGTGAAGTAATCAAGAGCAGCCATTTCCTTAGCTACCACATCAGCCTCTGCTGGTGGCAACTGAGCACCATCTTCCCAATAAACCTTATAACCATTATATTCCTTAGGGTTATGAGATGCTGTGATATTGATACCGGCAATAGTGCCATAGTATCGAATTGCAAAGGAAAGCTCTGGAGTTGGTCGCAGCTCGTCATATAGTTTTACATTTATATTGTTTGCAGCCAAAATGCAGGCAGCCTGCTTTGCAAACTCATCAGAAAAGTGACGGGAGTCATAAGCGATAGCTACGCCTTTTTTCATGGCCTCCTTACCGTTGCTGCAAATGAGGTTAGCAAGACCTTGGGTAGCAGCACCAACAGTGAAGCGGTTCATGCGGAAAAGACCTGTTCCTAGTATGCCACGCAAACCCGCTGTACCAAAGGACAGAGGGGCATAAAAACAGTCCTTAATTGCCTCTTCATTGCCAGAAATCGCTTTAAGTTCTTCACGTTCTGCATCAGTTAGTGCATCACTTGCTAGCCAGCGTTCATATTCATTCATATAATTGGACATTGGAACTCACCTCGGAAAAATCATTGGACAACAAAACCTTGGTTGCCTTAGAAATATTATACAGTATTTTCCCTGTTTTGAAAAGCATTTTTGTTGTATTTACATTTATTTTATTTATTTTATCAAATAAACTTTTTATTTTTTGCATAGTTACTATTGCTTTTATTTTTCGACATGTTATAATACTATAGCAATACAATTTAATCAGACAGTTCGTAACCATCCTGTCTTTAAACAAAACTAGGACAACCATGCGTCAGAGGTTTTGACTCCTTTGAAGGTCATGGGCTTTTTGGTGGTGCTGATTTTTAAAATCTGCATCTTTTTTATTTTCATTTCGGGAGATTTTAAAATATGTTGGTACGATATTCTGTTATAAATGACAAAAATCCTCGTGAGATTGTTTTACTTCGCGGCTCAGGTTGCAAATGGAAACGCTGTGCATTTTGCGATTATCACACAGATTTTTCTAATGATATAAACGCAAACTTTGAGCTTAATTCCAAAGAGCTTGCTAAAGTCACAGGTATATATAATCACTTAGAGATAATAAATTCTGGTTCTTTCTGTGACCTTGATGAAGAAACACTAAACCTTATAGAAAAAGTGTGTCATGAGAAGAACATAAAAACTCTCCACTTTGAATGTCATTGGATACACAGAAAGGAAATCCCAGCATTTAAAGCACGTTTTTCTAAAATAGGCGTTACAGTAAAAATAAAATCTGGCATAGAAACCTTTGACCGAGATTTTAGAGAGCAAGTACTCATAAAAGGTATAGGTGAATCAAATCCTGCTATAATCTCCGAACCATTTGATGAATGTTGTTTGCTTTTTGGAATAAAAGGTCAAACACTTGAAAGCATGAAAAACGATATAGAAATAGGTCTTAAATATTTCGAGCGTATATGCATAAATCTAATGGTAGAAAACACAACTCAAATTCGTCCTGATAATGAAGTATTGCAAATATTTATGAACGAGCTTTATCCGCTTTATATCGAAAATCCTCGTGTCGATATTCTAACAGAAAACACAGATTTTGGTGTGGGATAAAGCAAAATGGGGGAACAAATTTTATGACAAATGAAGTTTTACTAATTGTATCACTGGTTGTGCTTTATGGTGCTGTACTTTTATGGTATAAGCTGTTTGGTAAAGCCGGTATGTATTGTTTCACAGTGTTTGCAACTATTGCGGCAAATATTGAAGTTTTGCTTTTAGTTGATGCATTTGGCATGGAAATGACGCTTGGCAATATACTTTTTGCAACAACATTTTTAGTTACTGATATATTATCAGAAACCGAAGGCAAAGATGCTGCTCAAAAAGCTGTTTGGATAGGCATCGGCACCTCTTTGCTATTTATTATAGTGTCTCAGTCATGGCTGCAATATACTGTCAGTGCAAATGATTTTGCTTTTTCATCTTTCCAAACGATTTTCTCTAACACTCCACGAATGATGTTTGCATCACTTGCCGTTTATGCTATAGTTCAGACTTTTGATGTTCACATGTATCATTTTTGGTGGAATCTGACAGATAAAAAATTCGGCGATCATCATGCCTTTTTATGGCTGAGAAATAATGGCTCTACACTTATTTCACAGCTGCTTAACACTATACTTTTCACAGGTTTCGCTTTCTGGGGAACTTATGATTTGCGAACTTTGATTTCCATTATATTAAGCAGTTATGTAATTTTTATTGTTACATCACTTGCAGATACACCTATTGTATATCTAGCAAGAGCACTGAAAGAAAAAAATATGGTTAAATAATAAAATGGCTTAGAGTTTTAACGCTCTAAGCCATTGTCTTTTACTTATTTAGAGTTTTTGCAAAACTATCTTTTAAAGTTACAATTCTATTAAATCTGCTTTCATCATCTTTAATAAAATAACCCATTCTTACAAACTGCATTCTTGTGCCAACTGGAACTTCTGCAACAGATGGCTCTAACTTACAGCCTTGTAGCTTTATCAGTGACTCTGGGTTTAGATAATCTAAATAATTTGTACCTTCTGGAACACTGCCTGTATCCTCAAGTGTAAACAGATTGTCATATAGATAGCAAGATGCATCAATAGCATGTTTTGCAGATACCCAGTGAATAGTTCCTTTAACCTTACGACCGTCTGCTGGCATTCCGTTTGCAGTTTCAATGTCAGCAGTACAACGAATCTCTATAATTTCACCGTTTTCGTCCTTAATAATTTCATTGCACTTAACAATATAAGCACCCATAAGACGAACCTCGCCATCTGGCTTTAATCTCTGGAACTTTGGAGGTGGAACTTCTGCAAAGTCGATCTTTTCAATATAAACAGTTCCTGTAAATGGAACTTTACGAGTACCTGCATTCTCATCTCTTGGATTGTTTGGAATTTCAAAATATTCAGTCTTATCCTCTGGATAGTTTGTAATAACCAGCTTTATAGGCTCAGTAACCGCCATACGACGAAGTGCAGTTTCGTTAAGCTCCTCACGAATACAATGCTCTAAAAGACGAATATCAACAAGAGAATTAGCCTTTGCAATGCCTGCACGCTTTACAAAATCAAGAATAGCACTTGGAGTGTAACCGCGACGACGCAAACCACAAAGTGTAGGCATACGAGGGTCGTCCCATCCCTCAACGTGATTTTCAAACACCAGCTCACGCAGATAACGCTTGCTCATAACAGTATGAGTCACATTCAGTCTTGCAAATTCACGCTGTTTTGGATGGTGTGGCAAAGGACAATTATCCACAACCCACTCATAAAGTGGACGATGGTTTTCAAACTCAATAGAACACATAGAATGTGTAATTCCCTCTATAGCGTCCTGAATGGGGTGAGCAAAATCATAAAGCGGATAAATGCACCATTTATCACCCTGTCTATGGTGGTGAGCACGAACAATACGATAAATAGCAGGGTCACGCATATTCATATTAGGTGACGCCATATCAATTTTTGCGCGAAGGGTTTTTGAACCATCTGCAAATTCACCGTTGCGCATAGCCTCAAATAGCTTTAGGTTTTCCTCTACTGAGCGGTCACGATATGGGCTGTTTTGACCTGCCTGTGTTAGTGTACCACGCTGAGCACGCATTTCCTCTTGTGTCAGGTCACAAACATAAGCCTTACCTGCTTTAATTAGTGCAACAGCACAATCATAACATGTTTCAAAATAATCAGAGCCGTAATAAATACCGCCATTTGGCTGCTCACCGGTTAGCCAAGCGATATCTTTTTGAATAGACTGCACATATTCATCGTCCTCACGCACAGGGTTTGTGTCATCAAAACGAAGATTAAATTTACCATTATATTTTTTAGCGATAGACCAGTTAATATAAATCGCCTTAGCAGAGCCGATATGCAGATAACCGTTTGGCTCTGGTGGAAAACGAGTATGAATCTGCTCAGAAAGACCGGCAGCTATATCTGCATCAATAATTTCTGTTAGAAAATTGTTTACATCTTCCATCATAGTTTTATATTCTCCCCTATTTTATTATAATGCGTTTTTACAAGCCTCTAAACGCTTTAGAACCATATCTCTACCCATAATCTGCATTACACTTTGTAAATCAGGAGCATTCTGACGACCTGCAACTGCAATGCGGATAACCATGGATACATCGCCAACAGCACCCTTATATTGCTCTGGATTTTGCTTATATGCCTTAGTTTCAGATGCATATCCGTGCTTTTCAGCGATAATCTTCATCTTTTCAAAGAAAGCATCTGGAGTATCTTGTGCATCAAACATTTGTGCAAAATCAGAAAGCATAAGTGCAGCATCTTCCTTTGTCACACGCTCAGGCATTGTATAATCTGGGTTAAACAGCTCATCAAACATAAAGTCCATATAAGGCTTAACGTCAGTCCAAACAGCAATATCCTTACGGGGTTTTTTGCCACCTCTGCCAATCTGTAAAAACGCTATGCTCTTGTCTTTATTTCTTGTAAACAGCACATTAAATTCTGGGTCATGTACTTTACTCCAAGCATTTACCTGCTCATAAACTTCCTCAGCCTTCATATGAGAGATAACATTCTTAGAAACATCACGCAGCTTGTCAATATCGAATAAAGCACCCGAACCACTCATCTTCTTTGTGGAGAATGGGAAATCATTCATAGGAAGCTCAGGATTTGCACGACGCCACTCCTCAAAGTTAGAGTTAAGAAGTGTCATCAGATATTCAAGAACACAAGCTGCTGGATAACCCTGTTGAACATAAAATGTTAGGGCAAGTTCTGGGTCTTTACGCTTGGATAACTTACGCTTACCGCCTGTTTCCTCATCAATTTTCATAAGCTGTGCTGTATGAGCATATTTAGGGGCTTTCCAACCCATAGCTCTAAATAACTGAAGATGTACAGGCAGGGTTGCAAGCCATTCCTCGCCACGGACAACAATAGTCGTGCCCATTAAATGGTCATCAACTACATGAGCAAAATGATAAGTTGGAATGCCATCGGATTTTAAAATAACGATATCTTGGTCGTTTTCTGTGACCTCCATTTTGCCTTTAACTAAGTCCTCATGCTTTATTTTATTTTCAATGCTGCCTTCTGAACGGAAACGAATGACATAAGGTATACCCTTTGCAAGCTGTGCCTCAATATCCTCCATTGGACGGTCACGCCATACAGCATATTTTCCATAATAACCGAAGTTTTCTTTATTTTCCTCCTGCTGTGTATGAGCGTTTGACAGTTCTTCTTCTGTGCAGAAGCAAGGATAAGCCATGCCTTGTTTCATAAGCCATTTTGCAAAGGTCTGATAAATTTCAGCACGCTGAGACTGACGATATGGACCATAATTTCCAATTTCGCCATCAAGAGTTGCACCCTCATCAAAAGGCAGACCAAAAGAGGAAAAAGCATCAATAATTGTTTGCACACCGCCTTCAACTTCACGTTTGCGGTCGGTATCTTCTATACGCAGATAAAACACACCGCCTGATTGGTGTGCCAGACGTTCATCAACTAATGCACCATATAAATTACCAAGGTGCATAAAGCCTGTTGGACTAGGGCCCATACGAGTAACTTTTGCACCCTCTTTAAGCTCACGCTTAGGATAACGAGCTTCTATTTGCTCTGGGGTTTGTGTGATATGCGGAAACAGCTTATCCGCAAGATAGGTATAATCCATCATAAAAGCATTTCTCCAAATTTAAAATATAGGGAAGTAATATTTCCCATTAACTGATAAGATACTAATTATTTTATCATAATTCGCCATAGTTGCAAAGTGATGAACAAAATTTTTTATCAGTCCAAGCGTTTTCAAGACATTTCACGGCATTTTTCATTATATCCTCATTTAGACCTGCATAACCGAGCACAACTGTGGAATCCTGTTTTTTTTCACATTCTGCTATATAATAATCGGAAATTCCATGCAGATGTACACCATTTTTAGCAGCAAGTTCGACCATTTGCGTTTCTGATAGTCCGTTTTTTAGTATAAGCATCAAATGAAGTCCTGCATCTTCGCCTAAAATTTTCATATCTTTTGCAAATTTGCTTTTGTTTAAAAGCTCAAGTAAAATATCACGCCTTGATTTATATAAATTTCTAATTCGTGAAATATGACGCTCAAAAGTTCCTGTTTCAATAAATTTTGCAAGCGTATACTGTTCAAAACTTGGAACAGTTGAAGAATAAAAACTTAAATTATTGCGATATTTTTTTAAAAGGCTTACAGGCAGCACTATATAGCTAATTCTAAGCGATGGAGCTAAACTTTTTGCAAAAGTGTTTAAATAAATAACCCTATCTGCATGGTCAAGCTCTTTCATTGCCGGAATTGGACGAGATGTATAACGAAATTCAGAGTCATAGTCGTCCTCTATAATATATCTATCATCATTTTGTTCTGCCCAATTAAGCATTTGTATTCTTCGGGCTGCTGGCATAACTATTCCAAGCGGGAACTGATGTGATGGTGTTAAATATACTACACTTGCATCTGTTTTTTTAAGTAAATCTACTTGTAAACCATCTTTATCAAGCGTTATTGGTGCGACATTTGCACCATTTGCTTTGAAAATATGGTTTAGTTTTGGATAGCAAGGGTTTTCAAGTGCATATGTCCTATTTCTGCCTAAAAGCTGAATAAGCAGCATTAAAAGATACTCTGAACCTGCGCCAACAATAATCTGTTCAGGCATAACATGAATCCCTCTAAACTCAGCTAAATATTTGCAAATTTGCTGTCTCAACTCCAAAACGCCTTGATTTGGTGCAGCAACAAGCAACTGACTTGCTTTCTCAGTAAGCTCAGAGCGTAGAAGTTTTGCCCATGATGAAAATGGAAAGCATTCTGTATCAACCGTATTTGTATGAAAAGCATAGAGATAGTCTTTAGGCTTTTGCTTGGGAATTTCATAATTTATAGGCTCAGTCTTTATGTTGTGTGTTGCAATATTTTGAACATAATAACCAGAGCGAGGTTTTGAAACTATATAACCCTCTGCAAGTAGCTGACTATATGCATTTTCCACTGTAATTTGGCTGATTTTAAGGTGCTGTGCAAGTCTGCGTTTTGATGGTAATCGCTCACCGCCGCTTATTGCCCCATTTATTATATCTTGTCTAATTGCTCTATATAGCTGTTCATACATTGGCAGTAAACGAGAATGACTTATATGGTAAGTTAACATAAAATAATTCCTTTCATGTTAAATTAGTGCTAAACTTCGCATTATATAAAGTGTCAGCGTCATTGTAAAAACAGACAGTGCAGTTGTAAGCACAATAATAGATGAAGAAAGCACATAATCAGCATTCATATTTTTTGCCATTATATAACCGCTTACCGTGCTTGGAGCACCGGTCATAATCAAAACGGAAACCAAAGCCTGCTCTCTAAAACCAATAAAAACAGCCAATGGCAAAAATATACCTGGTAAAACAACCAGCTTTATCACAGATGCAATAACTGTCGGTTTAATTTTTTTGATTGCCTTTGCACCCTCAAAGCCTGCACCGATTGTCACAAGTGCAAGTGGAGTTGCTGGAGCAGAAATTAAATCTAAAGTTTTATTTATTATTGTTGGAAACTCTATTTCTAAAAGCGAAAAAGGCAATCCTGCTATTATACCCAAAATTATAGGGTTTCTCAAAATACCCTTTATAGTTGCACGAACCATGCTGTCACCGCCTGCGACTGACTCATTTGAACGAACAGTTAGCACGATAACAGCAAAAATATTATAAAGCGGAACAGTTGCAACTATCATAAGAGGAGCTAAACCTGCATCGCCATATATATTTTGAATAAAAGCGACTCCTAAAACAGCGAGAGAACCACGAAAAGCACCTTGAGTAAATGCACTAATCATAGTCTTATCTTTCATAAAAAGCTCTGCACCACCCCAAATAGCAAAAACATAAACAACGGTTGATATCATACAAAATAGAAAGAATTTAAGGTCAAAGGTTTCTGTTATTCTACCTTCTGCAATATCTCTAAACAGTAAAACAGGCAGAAAAAGCTGAAATATAACTTTATCTGCACCAGCTACAAAGCTCTCTTTAAAAAATCCTCGTTGTTTAAGTAAATAACTTAAAAATATCACTGCAAATATTGGTACAGTTGCATTTAAACTGTAAATTAAACTATCCATTTTCTTTTTCCCTTTTTCTATATTTTCTAAATACATAAAAAAGAGCAGCACTTTGCCACTCTTTTTGTTTTACCAGCGAGGCTGTTTTTCTTCAAAAGCAAGACCTACTGCACCAGCACCTATATAAGTACCAATAACCGAACCTACAATATGAAGTTTAATTTTAATTTCTGGCACAGATTTTTTGAGTTCTTTTACAAGTTCTTGTGCCGCTATTGGTGCGTCTGTGTGTATAACAATAACTTCTTTTAAGCTCTTTGCACATTCGAGAAATTTTTGAATGAGCTTTTGACGGACCTGAGTTGCTCCGCGGCATTTGCCTATATCAGTTGCTTTTCCATCAATAACAGTTATAATAGGCTTAATACCCAAAACACTACCCACAGCCGCACGAACGTTGCCAATTCTTCCGCCCTTGCGTAAATTCTCAAGTGTGTCTGGTACAAAGTAAATAGCAGTTGTTTTCTGCATTTGCTCGAGACGAGCTAAGATTTCATTTATTTCTTTGCCTTCCTTGACCATTTTTGCAGCCGTTTCAGCCATAAAACCTGTTGCAGCACAACCATTAAGTGAATCGACAATATGAATTTCAGGAGAGAAATTTTCTTCCTCCAGCATTTGGGCAGCAATGGTAGCACTGCGAATTGTTCCAGATAGACCACTTGAAATGGTTATGCATATAATATGTTTTGCATCTGAATATTTTTTAAACACTCTGCAAAACATTTCTGGACTTGGCTGAGATGTCTTTGGAAGTTCACTTTCCTTTGCCAGACGACTGTAAAACTGAGCAGGTGTTATTTCAAGACCTTCTAAGAAAGTTTCATTACCAAAAGCTACTGTAAGCGGTACCATAGAAAATCCAGAAGCATCTGCCTGCTCTGGTGAATAATCGCAGCTTGAATCAGTGATAACTATAATATCTTGTTTTTGCATCAATTAGCTCCTTTCTGGTGTTTAACGCATCATAGATGACATATTATCATGTTTCTGATAATAAAAACTTTTGCAATTTAACTAAACTTTGAGCTAAAATAGCTGTTTCTTGTGGTGTAAAATCTGAAAGTGCAGCAGATACCATGCGATTATGGAATTTTTTATGACATTCATAAACGGCTCTACCTCTTGCAGTAAGGCTTACATTCACAACTCGTTTATCTTTGCTATCTCTTTCACGAACAACGAGTTCCTTATGTTCAAGTTTATCACATGCCACAGTAAGAGTTGCCATTGTAACACCTAAAGCTCTTGAAACCTGACTCATACGTTTTGGCTCATTATCACCAATTTTTTCGATTATATGTATCTCTGTTACTGATATATCCTCACCGAGAGCAGCTGTTAATGAACGCTCCTCGATTTTATTTATTCGTCCCCATATATCTACAAGGAACGTATTGATGGTTTCATAATCATTCATCACAGTTCTCCTGTTGAATAGTTTATTTGGCAAACTAATTATATCATAAGCCCTATGAATACTCAAGCAAGTGTAAATTGAAAAAGCTGCCGTTTTTAGCAGCAGCCTTTGTTAATTACTGATTATCTTCGATATACTTCACAATATCACCGATAGTAGACATTTTCATTGCCTCTTCATCGCTAATAGTGATGCCAAAGTTCTCTTCTAAATCCATCATCAGCTCCACAACGTCGAGTGAATCAGCGTTTAAATCGTCCTTAATAGAAGTCTCCATTGTCATGGTGGAAGCATCAGCGTCAAACTTGTCAGCTAACAGCTCGCAAATCTTTTCAAACATAAGTATACTCTCCTTACAAAATTTTTAGATCTGATTTATTTCTTGAAAAACTCCGATCTTACGGAATTTATCATAACGTTTTTGGAGCATTTCGTCAATATCATTTTGACAATTAAGTTCACGAAGAATAAGAGTCAATGCTTTTTTCATATTTTTCATAATTGAGTTTTCTGGTATAATGCCTTCAATCATACCAAAATTATACAAATCTTGTGCAGTGATTTTCAAACATTCAGCGGCTTCTATTTCCCTGCTGGCATCCTTCCAAAGTATAGATGCACAACCACGAGGAGAAATCACCGAATATAGCGCATTTTCAAGCATAAGCACTCTATCAGCTACTGCAAGAGCTAATGCACCACCAGAGCCACCCTCACCTGTTACAATGCTGACAACAGGTGTGCGAAGTGCCATAAAGTCATATAGACACTTAGCTATTGCCTCTCCCTGACCGCGTTCTTCTGCACCTACTCCGCAGAATGCTCCAGGAGTGTCAACAAAACAAATAACTGGTCTGCCGAACTTTTCCGCTTGATGAGCCAAACGAAGTGCTTTTCTATAACCCTCTGGGTGTGGCATACCAAAATTAGCAGCAATATTTTGGTCAGTAGTTTTTCCTTTTCTATGACCAATTACAGTAACTGGCATACCTGCGAAAGTAGCGATACCTGCGCAGATAGCGCTGTCTTCACCATAAGCTCTATCACCATGAAGCTCAATAAAATTATCAAACAAAGTGTTTACATAATCATCAATAGTAGGACGCTTAGGGTCATGGATAATTTGTAATTTTTCTCTTACTGATGTTTCTGCCATATGTATCACCTACCCTTTTTGCTTTTACCAGATGTTTGATGCATAGAAAGCAGAGTTATAAGGGTCTGTTTCATATGGTTTCGCGGCACTATCTTATCACAAAATCCATGATCACGCAAGAACTCAGATGTTTGGAAGTCATCTGGCAGTTTTTCGCCAATGGTGCCTTCTATAACTCGTCTGCCTGCAAAACCAATAGTTGTGTGTGGCTCGGCCAAAATAATATCGCCTAAAGATGCATAACTTGCAGTTACACCTCCAGTTGTTGGGTCTGTAAGAACAGTAATATATAACAGCCCTGCATCAGAATGACGGCGAACCGCACCAGAAACTTTGGCCATCTGTAACAGTGAAAACATACCCTCTTGCATTCTTGCACCACCAGAGCAGGTAAACAATACAACTGGAAGCTCGTGCTCTGTTGCATATTCAAAAAGTCTGGTTAGTTTTTCACCAACAACACTGCCCATAGATGCCATCATAAAATGGCTATCCATAACACCTAAACATGTTTGAATACCACCGATTGTACAAACACCTGTAACAACTGCATCATTCATACCTGTTTTCTTGACCAGCTCACGAACTTTTTCGGTATATCCTTCAAACTCTAATGGATTTAGTGTTTTAAGACCTGTAAAAAGTTCATGAAAACTATCTGGATCCGCTGTGAATCGAATACGAGTGCTTGCAAGCAGACGGCTATAACGACCACACACTGGGCAAACATAAAGGTTTCGTCCAAATGTCAGTGCTTTAAGTTCTGCCCCACAGCCTTTACATATCTTCATCGGCTTTTTTTCTGCATCTCCCTCACCCTTCATACGCATAGAGCTGTCACGGGTTTTTTGGAATAAATCGATTAACAAGCGAACACCTCCTTATTCATCATCTTTGTTGTCAAAATCACCATTTGCAATAGAATTCGTGTGGAAATTACCTGTTGCGAATGCCTCAGATGACAAAATATGCATTTGATAGTCTGTTGTAGTCTGTATACCCTCAAATAGAGTTTCAGCAAGTGCACGTTTCATTCGTGCAATAGCCTGATTACGGTCTGCACCATAAACTATCATTTTTCCTATCATACTATCATAATATGGAGGAATTGTGTAGCCCTGATATGCAGCCGTATCAATACGCACACCTGGTCCGCCAGCAAGATGCATTGCCTCAATAGTTCCAGGACATGGAGCAAAATTTCTATTTGGGTCTTCTGCATTTATGCGACATTCAATCGCATGACCACGCAGTTTTATATCCTCTTGTTTTAGAGAAAGTTTCTCACCAGATGCAATTTTGAGCTGCTGACATACTAAATCAACGCCTGTTACCTGTTCGGTCACAGGATGTTCAACTTGAATACGAGTATTCATCTCACAGAAATAGAAGTTCTTCTGTTCATCTGCGAGAAACTCAACTGTACCTGCACCGCGATAATTAACAGCACGAGCCAAATTTGCAGCAGCAGTACAAATACGTTGTCTAAAATCATCATCAGCGAAACCGGAAGGAGCCTCCTCAATTAGCTTTTGATGACGACGCTGAATAGAACATTCACGCTCAAATAAATGAATTACATTGCCTTGTCCATCGCCCAAAATTTGCACTTCTATATGACGTGGGTTGTGTACATATCTTTCAAGATAAACTCTTGAGTCACCAAAATTTGCCTGAGCTTCACTGCTTGCAGCATCATAGGCATTCTTCAAATCCCCTGCGGTAAATGCAACTCGAATACCTTTACCGCCACCGCCTGCTGCTGCTTTGCACATAATCGGATAGCCGATTCTATCGGCCTCACGTTTAGCCTCATCAAAATCTGCAACTGCACCATCTGTACCAAGTGCAACTGGTACACCTGCAGCTATTGCTGTGCGTTTTGCCTCAGATTTATCACCCATTTTCCAAATTGTTTCAGCCTTTGGTCCGATAAATGCAAGCCCATTTTCTTCTACCATGCTAGCAAACTCAGCATTTTCTGATAGAAATCCAAACCCAGGGTGAATCGCTTGGCAACCTGTTGCAATGGCTGCAGAGATTATATTTTCCATATTAAGATAGCTATCCTTTGCAGGAGCCGGACCGATACATACAGCCTCATCTGCAATTTGTGCATGAAGTGCATTTTTATCAGCCTGTGAATATACCGCAACCGAGATTACACCCAAATCACGGCATGCCTGAATTACACGCACTGCAATCTCTCCACGGTTTGCAATCAGCACTTTACGAAACATAACTTGCCTCCTGCATCAGTCAACAACCATACATTTAATTTCAGCCTCTGCCGCTTTTTCATCTCCGACATAAGCCACGCCTTGAGCTACTGCAAGTGGACCACGACGCTTTACAAATTTAACTTCCATACGCATAGTATCGCCTGGCTTTACCATAGATCGGAACTTTGCGTTATCAATTCCAGTATAAACAGCGGTTTTTCCTTTAAATTCTGGTATGCTTAAAAGCGCAACGCCGCCAACCTGCGCTAGAGCCTCCAAACGGAAAACAGCTGGCATGATTGGGTTACCTGGAAAGTGGCCTTGGAAAAAGAACTCATCACCTGTTAAATGAAGAGTACCAACAGCATGTTCTTCGTCCATTTCAATAATCTCATCTACAAGCAACATTGGCGGACGATGAGGTAAAATCTCCATAATCTGTTCTTTATTTAACATTTTATGTATGCCTCCCTTAAACAATCACAACAAGTGTCTGGTCATACTCTACCATATCGCCGGACTCTGCCATGATACGACTTATTGTTCCATCACAAGGAGCTGCGATTTCGTTCATTGTTTTCATGGCCTCTATGATAAATAAGGTGTCACCTTTTTTAACAGACTGGCCTACTTCAACATAAGGTGGCTCCTCTGGAGATGGAGCAGCATAAAATGTGCCGACCAACGGAGCTTTTACCTTTGTGCCAGTGATTTCTTCCTCTGCTGGAGCCACAGCAGGCGCTGCTGCCTGAGCGGACACAGAAGGAGCACTGATAGCTGCTGGAGCTGCCACTGGTGCTGCTGGAGCTGAATAGACAACAGGTGCATTTCCCTTAATCTTAATTTTTATATCCTTGGCGTCAATAGAAAGTTCAGCCAAGCCCTTAGATTTTACCGCATCCATTAGTTCAATGGCAATATCTTTAATTTCATTTAGTTCCATAGCTTACACCTTCTTAAACAGTACAGTAGCGTTATGACCGCCAAAGCCAAGAGAGTTAGAAATAGCTGCATTTACAGTTTTTTCTACCGCCTTGTTTGGAGTAATATTCAAATCACAATCTGGGTCTGGTTCAACATAGCCGATTGTTGGTGGAATTATATTATCATTTATAGCACATATACAAGCGATAGCCTCGATTGCAGCAGCCGCACCAAGCAAATGACCTGTCATAGACTTTGTTGATGAAATATTTACATTATAAGCAGCATCACCAAATGCCTTTTTGATTGCAATAGTTTCGTATTTCTCATTTATTGGTGTAGATGTTCCATGTGCATTGATGTAATCTACATCAGCCGGAGTTAGACCTGCATCTGTGATTGCACCTAAAATTGCACGAGCAGCCGCCTCACCTTCTGGGTCTGGGCTTGTAATATGGTAGGCGTCACCACTTGCAGCATAACCTGCAACCTCAGCTAAAATAGTTGCACCACGAGCCTTTGCATGGGTTAAACTCTCAAGCACAAGACAACCTGCACCCTCGCCCATAACGAAACCAGAACGACGAGCATCAAAAGGCACTGATGCACATGTTGGGTCATCTCCAGTGTGAACAGCCTTCATATTTTGGAAACCTGCCATAGAGATTGGAATAATAGCGTTTTCAGTGCCACCACAAACAACAATATCTTGATAACCATGTCGTATAGCTCTCATGGCCTCACCTATTGCATGGTTACCGGTTGCACAAGCGGAAACTGGAGAATAATTTTCGCCTTTAAACCCAAAACGCATAGAAATATAAGCCGCTGCCATATTGGCAATCATTTCAGGAATAGCAAGAGGAGAAACTCTGCTTGGACCTTTATTCTCAAGTTTTATAATTTCTTCTTCTGCAACATGTAGACCGCCAACACCAGAGCCAAAAATAACACCTGTGCGGAATGGGTCAAAATTTCCTTCCTTTAGGCCAGCCTGGTCTACTGCCTGCTGAGCTGCTGCAAGTGCAAAATGACAGTTTGCGTCCATTCTGCGAGCTTCACGTTTATCCACATACTGTGTAATATCAAAATCTTTGATTTCTGCTGCTAATTTTACTTTAAAATCAGTTGCATCGAAGCGGGTGATTTTATCAATACCACATTTACCTGCTTTCAGCGATTCCCAAAAGCTGTCAACATCGTTACCTACTGGGGTAACCGCGCCCATACCTGTAACTACTACTCTTTCCATTTTGGTAAATCCTCCCTTAAATCATACCTCCGTCAACAACCAGTGTTTGACCGGTGATGAACGAAGATTCATCAGATGCAAGGAATGCAACTGCTGCTGCAATTTCCTCTGGTTTGCCAAATCTTCCAAGTGCAATTTGCTTTTTTGCACTCTCCTTAATCTCATCACTTAAAACAGATGTCATATCAGTATCAATAAAACCCGGAGCCACTGCATTTACAGTGATACCTCTTGCACCAAGCTCTTTTGCAGCAGTTTTAGTCATGCCAATTATACCCGCTTTTGCTGCACAATAGTTAATCTGTCCCATATTACCAGCGATGCCGGAAACTGATGAAATGTTTATAATTCTGCCCTTTTTAGCACGCATCATCATAGCACCACAAAGCTGGAGCATATTATAAGCACCCTTTAGGTTAATTCTTATAACATCATCAAACTGTTCTTCTTTCATACGAACCATAAGTCCGTCTTTTGTTATGCCTGCATTATTTACCAAGATGTATGGAACGCCCATATCCTCTTTAATCTTAGCTAAAGCCTGTTCACAAGCTGCGTGATCTGATACGTCCCACTGCATTTCCACGGCATTTACACCAAGCTCTCGACATTCATTTGCAACATTTTCAGCCTTTTCCACTGAAGATGCACAGTTAATTACAACATCATAACCATCTTTTGCAAGACGCTTTGCGATTGCGGCACCAATTCCGCGAGAGCCACCTGTTATAACTGCAACTGACATATTTTACTCCTTTATCTTATCCAATACGTGAAGCAGCGTTTCTCAAAAGCTCCTCTGCTCCATTTGTGATTTTACGAACAATATCATGACAATTTGACTTTTCATTTACAAGACCTGCAATCTGACCAGACATAAATGTGCCTTCTTCATAGTTACCATCTTGTACAGCCTTGCGAAGTGCGCCAGCGGTTGCGGCCTCTAGTTCCTCAAGGGATTCATCGGTTGGGAACTTCTCAAGCTGCATACACTTACGAGCAAGTGGAGTTTTAATAGCTCTTACTGGGTGGCCGCTTGGTCTGCCTGTAACAACAGTTGAAATATCACTTGCTTTTAGGATAAGCTCTCTATACTTATCCGAAATTGGACATTCTTCAGCACTTAGGAAGATTGTACCACACTGAACGCCTTCAGCACCTAGCATCATCATCGCTGCCATACCACGACCGTCAGCACAGCCTCCCGCACCTATAACAGGAATAGATACACCATCTACAACCTGTGGAAGCAGTGCCATTGTAGTAGTTTCACCGATATGGCCACCGGACTCTGTACCCTCAGCTATAACAGCATCAGCTCCTGCTCTTTCCATACGCTTTGCAAGTGCAACAGACGCTACAACAGGCATAACCTTTATATTAGCAGCTTTCCATTTTTCCATATACTTTCCTGGATTACCTGCACCAGTTGTTATAACCTCAATTTTTTCATCGATTGCAAGCTGAGCTAAATCATCTGCATTTGGGCTTAAAAGCATAATATTTAAGCCAATAGGTTTTTTTGTAATAGCTCTTGCTTTATGGATTTGTTCTTTTATGTAATCAGCAGGTGCAGCACCACCAGAAATAATACCAAGACCACCAGCCTCACTTACAGCCGCAGCCAGTCCACCATCACCAATCCAAGCCATAGCACCCTGAATAACTGGATATTCAATTCCTAATAGTTCGGTAATTTTGGTTTTCATGTGTATTTACCTCTCTTTATGTTTTTTTATGTTTATAGTTCAATTACCACTGCACCGTATGTCAGTCCGCCGCCAAAGCCACTTATCAGAATTTTCTGACCTTTCTTCAGTAGCCCATTTTCTTCCATTTCTGCTAAACAAATAGGAATTGATGCAGAAGAAGTGTTTCCAAATCGGTCAATGTTTACATAAACTTTTTCTTTGTCAAGCCCATATCTTTCGGCAACCATTTTTAATATGCGAAGATTTGCCTGATGCAGTACAAACCAGTCTATATCCTCAGCATTTAGGCCTGCACGTTTCAGAGAGTTATCAATGGAATCCGGCACAGCATTTGCTGTAAATCTAAAGACATCGCTCCCCGCCATTTTGAGGAAACGATGCTTTACATCAATTGTGCGGTCACCTGTAATCGGGTCTTGCTCTGGTGGAAGTGCACCAGCAAAAAGTGTATGACCTAATGCACCTTCAGCTCTCATGTATGTAGAAAGTATACCACATTTTTCCTCGCTTGCGGTGTAAACAGCAGCACCCGCTCCATCACCAAAAATGACACAAGTTGACCTATCGGTGTAATCAATAATGCTGCTAAGACGTTCAACCGAAACTACAAGTACATTCTTTGCTTTACCAGATTTAATATAACTATCTGCAATATCAGTTGCATAAACGAAACCAGAGCAAGCGGCGTTCATATCATATGCCATAGCATATTTTGCACCCAGCTTATCTTGAAGTACGCAAGCAACAGTTGGTGTATAACTATCTGGTGTTACTGTGCTTACAACAATTAAATCCAGTTCTTCACCAGTAATTTTAGCATTATCTAGTGCTTTTTGTGCTGCTAAAAGAGCCATTTGCCATGTTGTTTCGTTTTGAGCTATTCTACGCTCACGAATACCAGTTCTTTTGACTATCCATTCGTCACTGGTATCTACAATCTGTTCCAGTCTGCTATTTGTCAGACGATACTCGGGTGTATAAGCACCCATTCCAATAATCTTGCTAAAAATTTTGCTCGACCTCCTATCAGATCCGCAATTATTTTGAAAGCCTAACTAAAATAATAAAAAATAAAACCCTTTTTGGCAAAGTGGTCTTAATTTGACCACTGTTAAAATAGGTTTGATTGACAAAGTAACTCGCTAATATTATAATAAAGCCATATCTATATGTCAATAGTTTCCTATATATCTATGCAAATATACACATTGCTAACCAAGGAACTTTGTACATTCATATACTTTTTTAGTCTTTTTAGGAGGATTTTGACGATGACCTATGGTTTTGCACTTTTCCCTGGACAGGGCGCTCAGAACGAGGGTATGGGCAAGGAGATTTATGAGGGAAGCAAGGCAGCTCGTGAAGTTTTCGAGTGTGCATCAGACACAGCAGGGCTTGATGTTGCCAAGCTTTGCTTTGAAAGCAGCATGGAGGAACTTTCCAAAACAGTTAACTCTCAAATTGCAATTTTCACACACTCAATGGCAGCCTATGAGGCTTTAAAAGAGGCTGGTGTTGGCTTTTCTGCTTTTGCTGGTTTCTCTCTTGGTGAATATACTGCACTTGCAGCCTCTGGTATCGTTTCTCTTGAGGATGGCATAAAAATTGTTCGTAAGCGTGGACAGGTAATGCAAAAGGCTGCTGACTCAATGGACAGCGGCATGGCTGCCATTTTAGGGCTTGAAGATGAGGCTGTTGAAAAGGCTTGTTCAGAAGTTACAAGTGGCATCGTTCGCCCTGTAAACTATAACTGCCCAGGTCAGCTTGTAATAGCTGGTGAACGTCAAGCTCTGAATGATGCAATAGAGCTATGTAAAGCTGCTGGTGCAAGGCGAGCGCTTCCTCTTGCTGTAAGTGGTGCATTCCATACTCCACTTCTCAAAGATGCTGCTGCTGAACTTCGTGAATTTTTATCTAGTATTAAATTTAATGAGCCAACAATGCCAGTTTATACAAATGTAACTGGTAATATTTTAAATACAAATGATATGCCTGCACATCTTGAGCAGCATATGATTTCCCCTGTTCGCTGGAAAACGCTTATTGCAAACGGCATCAAGGCTGGACTCAAAACAGGATGCGAAATTGGTACTGGAAAAACCTTGATTGGATTTGCTAAAAAAATCGACAAAGAACTATCTATTTTGCCAGTTGAAACCATGGAAAATGTGGAAAGTGCAGCAAAATAAAACCTTTTCTTTGACTTATACATAATCACCATGTTATACTTATCTGGTGCATTTCAGGTCATTACAAAACGCAGGGACGCACAATGCTCCCTGCATTTTCTTTTTGATTTTTATACATTTAAGTGGCACAGAATTTGTGTCGCTTTATTTATTTTTATATTTTTAGGAGGTTTCATTTGAGTATTACGACATTTTCTGATTTAAACCTTTCTGAGCCGATTCTTCGTGCTCTCTCAGATATGGGTTTTTCTGCACCAACTGAAATCCAGGCTCGTGCAATTCCTGCCATCTTAGCTGGACCAGATGTTATTGGTAAAAGCCATACAGGCACAGGCAAAACCGTAGCTTTTGGTGTGCCAAGTGTTATGAGCACCAAGCCAACAGGCGAAACACAAGTTTTGGTTTTATGCCCTACTCGTGAGCTTGCACAGCAAGCAGAGGGTGAAATCCGCAAAATTTGCAAGTATTTAGAAGGAATCAGAGTTCTTGCAGTTTATGGTGGTGACCCAATTACAAGCCAAATCCGTCAATTAAAGCGTGGAGTTGAAATCGTTGTAGGTACTCCAGGACGAGTTATGGATTTAATGCGTCGTCATGCATTAGACCTTAAGGGGCTTAAAATAGCCGTTCTTGATGAGGCTGATGAAATGCTAAATATGGGATTTAGAGAAGATATTGAGACCATATTACAATCCACGCCTAATGAACGTCAAACCATTTTATTTTCTGCAACCATGCCGCCGGAAATTATGGAAATCACTGGTGAATATCAACGTGACCCTGTGCTGATTGAGGCAGGCAACCGCACTGAACGTACAATGGATACAATAAAGCAATATTATTCCGAGGTACCCAGGGGCGAAAAAGAGCGAGCTTTAACACTTCTTCTTCATGCTCAGCAGCCAAAACTGTCCATCATTTTCTGCAACACCAAAAAAATGGTTGATGAACTTGTTCGTTATCTTGGTGAACACGGTTTTCAATCATCGGCACTGCATGGCGATATGAAACAAGATATGCGCACATCTGTTATGAATAGCTTTAAATCTGGTCGAACACCTATACTTATTGCTACTGATGTTGCTGCAAGAGGTATTGATGTGGATGATGTGGACACCGTTTATAATTTTGATATCCCACAGGACTTTGAATACTACATTCACCGTATAGGTCGTACTGGTCGTGCAGGCCGCAGCGGCTCTTCTTATACCCTGATTGACGGTCCAAGACAGGCGGCTGTTATTCGCAGCATTGAACGCTTTACAAAAGCTAAAATTGAGCATTTACCACTTCCAGACTATCAAACAATTGCAAATCAGCGTAGTCAAGCTCTTGGTAATGTAATCGAGGGTGTACTGCTTGAAAAGGCAAATGGCACCGAGCAACGTTTTTGTGTACATTCTATACTTGAAAAACTAGGAGAATGTGGATACACTCATGAACAAATCGCCGAAGCCGCACTTGAGCATTTACTTGCTCAGGAAATGGCAAGAATACCAGAGGTCAAAGCCCCTAAAATACGTCAGCCTAAGCCACTTGCGGCACTTAGAGATGGCTGTGTACGTTTAAGACTATCTGTTGGCCGAAACCAAAAAGTAGCGCCTAATCATATTGTTGCAGCTATTGCAGAAGGAACGGGCATCTCGGGCAAACGTATTGGTAAAATACAATGCTTTGGTGATTATTCTCTTGTTGAAGTTCCAGAAGAACTATCAAAACGTATTGTTCGTGATATGTCTGATATGCCCGTTGGTGGATTTAATGCAGATATCAGAGTGTATCAAGAGGGCTTAGCAAGGCACGCTGCTAAAAAATCATCACAAACAGGTAGAAATCATCACAGAAATGGTCACAGAACCCCACCAAGCCATGGTCATGGACGTGGCAAAGGCAATAAACATTCAAAAAATGGTCGCAAACGTTAAAAAATGGTCTGAGAATTAACTTCTCAGACCATTTAATTTTTTATACAGCTGTACCTGTGAGTGCAAGCTTTATTGCGGCTCCTAAAAGAAGTGCAAATACACTTGCTGTTGTCATTAAATCTGATGCTCTTTCTATATCGCTTGACACTATTCGCCTATCATTATCACCGATAGTCGGTTTTTTTACATACTGACCGAAATATTTTGCATCTCCACCAAGCTGTATATGGAGTGCTCCTGCGCAAACTGACTCTGTTTGTGCTGAATTTGGGCTTTTATGATTAAATCTATCACGCTGAAATATTCTTTTTGCGTTTAAAGTATCAAATTTAAGCATACCTGCTGCTGCCATCATACAAACAGCAGCAATTCTAGCGGGTAAAAAGTTAAATATATCATCCATTTTTGCTGAAAACCAACCCAAATACATATATTTCTCATTTTTATAACCTACCATAGAATCGAGTGTGTTCACCGCCTTGTATAAAAATCCAAGCGGTGCTCCGCCTATAAGCATAAAAATTAACGGTGCAATAACTCCATCTGTTGTATTTTCTGCTATTGTTTCAACAGCAGCTTTTATAACGCCTTCTTCAGAAAGCTCACTTGTATCACGTCCAACATAGCGAGCAACAGCTTTTCTGCCATCTTCAAGAGATTTTTTAAGTTCAGTTCTAACATGTCTGCCTGCATCTGCCAGGCTTTTTCTTGCAAAAATCTGATAACAGAAAATCACATTTACCACAAAATGCACCCAAGGATGTATACGCATTAAAAATTGCAAAATAATGTAAGGTACTAAAAAACTAATTGTGCAAACGATTATCCAAAGTAAAGCACCAGCAAAACACTGACCAGATTTTGATAAAGGTAATCTTCTGAAAAATTTTTCTATTTTTGAGATAAGAGCACCAATAGCACAAACTGGATGCCACAAGCGTTCAGGGTCTCCAATAAGCGCATCAAGAAAAAAGCCTAATGCAATGGCTAAAATAAGCATCATATCCTTTTCACCTCCACGGGCAAATCATTCTTTTGAACCACCGTATAGCAGATAAATAGGATTATTACTTGCAAATTCTGTTGTATCGCCCAATCTGTTACCACGAACGGCATGTATTTGAATTATATTTTGAACTTCAAAATTTTTTATTGCTTTTTGAGCCTCTGCAAGTGTTTCAAGTGATACAGCAGATATAACAACCCTCACTTTAGGATTTTTGCTTATAAGTTTTTTTGTTATCTGTTCCATTTCGCCATCACTGCCGCCAATAAATACAGCATCTGGAGCGGGTAGTTTATCTATAATGCTTGCAGCCTGTCCTTCAAAAGGCAACACATTAAAACAACCTAGCTGTCTGCGGTTTTTATCAATTAGCTCAATAGCTTCTTTTTTCCTCTCCACAGCATAAATCATGCCATTGTGTGCCTTTCTAGCCATTTCCATAGAAACAGAACCTGTGCCTGCGCCTATATCATAGACTGTGTCATCAGGCTTTAAATTCAACATTTTAACAGCAGTCCAACGTGCCTCCTGCTTGGTCATCGGAACATTTCCACGCTCCATATCAGCATCTAAAACGGCTAAATTTCTATCTCCCGCATCTGGATTTTGCACAAGCATAACAACTAAATCACTAAAATTTTGTTCTGCAAGTTTTTGTGCTGTATCACACAATATATGCTCATTATCTGAACCGATGTTTTCGCCAATTGAAACTTTAATATCACCCAAACCTGCCGCAACAAGTGTTTGACATAGTTTTTTTGCATTTTGTTCTCCGCCTGTCAGCACAATAACCTTTTTATTATAGCTTACTGCACCAAGCAAACTACCTTTTCGTCCATGCAAACTTATCCAAAATGCATCTTGATAACTAACACCAAACTTTGCACAAAGCATCTGCATACTATTAAGACCACAAATCATTTTCACTACACCATGGTCTTTCAATTTATTTTTAAGGCTGTTTGCAACGCTAAAAAATCCGGTATCACCAGAAACCAATATTGCTATGTGTTCTGCTTTAATTGCAAGTGCAGCATCTGCAAGTTGGCTGGTTTGATGTACAGTAATTTTTGCAAGAGATGAGAGACTATTTGCTAACCTTTCGGTTGACAAGACTGCATCACAAATCCTAATAGTGTCTTTTGCCTCTCTGGTAAGTCCGTCAGGCTGTCCACTGCCTGCACCGATAATGGAAAATATACGCTTTTTAACCAACGTATTCGCCTTCCTTTCTAAATTTAACCCCAAAAAAATTTATAGATATAAGAAAAAATGCCGCCGGAACTATATCCGACGGCATTGACGCTCTGGAGGTACCACTCAGAATCGAACTGAGGATCAGGGAGTTGCAGTCCCACGCCTTACCGCTTGGCTATGGTACCGAATCAGTGCTTTTATAGTATACTCAGTTTTTTTATATTTGTCAACCAAATTTTTAAAATTTTTTTGAGAAATTTTATTTGTATGTGCTTGAAATTTTTTTGTTTACATGTTATATATAAATATGTGTTTATATGCCATATGCGATGAGCAGGGAAAGTAATATACTTTTTCTTTGTCAGAGAAAGGCAGTCGTTGGCTGAAAGCTGCCTCAAGGATATATATATGAAGTTCCCCTGTGAGCAGATATGCTGAAACTTTAAGTAGGTATGTCCGTTTTGCCTGCGTTACAAGGCTTTTAAAGTGCATTGTGTTTTATATTCAATGAACATAGGTGGTACCACGGAAATTTCAGTTTTCGTCCTATATTTTAGGGCGAAAACTTTTTTATTATATTTTCCATTTTTAAGGAGTGTAAAAGAAATATGAAACAACAGCTGGAAACGATTCTTTCAAATGCAAAGAACGAACTCAGCGAAACCCAAAATGCTCGTGAACTTGATGCGGTTCGTGTTAAATATCTGGGCAAAAAGGGTGAACTGACCGCAATTTTAAAGGGTATGAAAAATGTTGCGCCAGAGGAACGTCCTATCATTGGCCAACTTGTAAATGATGTTCGTGCAGAACTTGAATCAGCTCTTGAAAAACAGGGTGAAATCATCGAGCAGGCAGCTCTTGCAGAAAAACTAAAAAGCGAGGCTCTCGATGTTACTATGCCCGCTGAAGAAATCGCTCTTGGTCATAAACACCCGCTTTCCATTGTGCTTGATGAAGTTAAGGATATTTTTATCGGTCTTGGTTTCCAAGTTGCGGAAGGTCCAGAAGTTGAATATGACCATTATAACTTTGAGGCTTTGAATATTCCTAAGGACCACCCTGCTCGTGATACTCAGGATACTTTCTATATCTCTGATAATGTTGTACTTCGCACACAGACATCACCTGTGCAGGTTCGTGTTATGGAGAACCAAAAACCTCCAATTCGTATTATTGCACCAGGCCGAGTATTCCGTTCTGATGCGGTTGATGCTACTCACTCACCTCTTTTCCATCAAATTGAAGGTCTTGTAGTTGATAAAAATATCACAATGAGTGATTTAAAGGGTATTTTAGAGCTATTTGCAAAGCGTCTTTATGGTGAAGATACTGTGGTTCGTTTCCGTCCACACCACTTCCCATTTACAGAACCGTCTGCTGAAATGGATATCCAGTGCTATCAGTGCCATGGGGAAGGCTGCCGTCTGTGTAAGGGTGAAGGATGGATTGAAATTCTTGGCTGCGGCATGGTACACCCTAAGGTGCTTGAGATGTGCGACATTGACCCGGAAGTTTATTCTGGTTATGCTTTTGGTATTGGTCTTGAGCGTACTGTAATGGGACGATTTAAGATTGATGATATTCGTCTGTTTTATGAAAATGATGTACGTTTCCTGCATCAGTTTTAATTTAGGAGGGTTATAAACAATGAAACTGCCTCTTTCTTGGCTTAAAGACTATACAGATATTGAAGGTATTAGCAATAAAGAATATGATGCTCGTCTAACTATGTCCGGCTCAAAAGTTGAGTGTGTGGAATATCTTGGCGAGGAGATAAATAATGTAGTTACTGGTGAGATTCTTTCTGTTGAAAAGCACCCAGATTCCGACCATCTTGTAATTTGCCAAATTAACGTAGACAAAGAAGAACCTATTCAGATTGTAACAGGTGCACCAAATGTAACAGAACAATCTGTCGGTGAAATCTGTCCTGTGTGTCTGCATAAATCCACTTTACCAGGCGGTGTTAAAATCACAAAGGGAAAACTTCGCGGTGTAGTATCTAATGGCATGATGTGCTCATTCCAAGAACTAGGGCTTGACCATGGCTGCGTACCTTATGCTTGCGATAATGGCATTTTATTCCTGCCAAAGGGTACTCCTGTTGGTGTTGATATTAAAGCGGTACTTGGTCTTGATGAATATGTAGCTGAGTTTGAAATCACCTCAAACCGTCCAGACTGTTTGAGTGTTATCGGTCTTGCAAGAGAAACTGCTGCAACCTTTAACCGTCCATTAAGTGTTAAAACTCCAGTGGTTAAGGGCTGTGGTGAAAATATAAATAATTATGTTTCTGTTCGTGTAGATGAGCCAGAACTTTGCCCACGATACACCGCCAGAATTGTTAAAAACATTAAGATTGAGCCTTCTCCAGCTTGGCTGCGTGAACGTTTATTTGCTGCCGGTGTAAGACCAATTAACAATATTGTTGATATTACAAACTATGTAATGCTTGAATATGGTCAGCCAATGCACGCTTTTGACTATGCTTGTCTATCTGATGGCAAGATTGTTGTAAGACGTCCAAAATCAGGCGAGACAATTCAAACTCTTGACGGTCAGGACAGAGCAATAACTGATGAAATGCTTGCAATTTGTGATGGCTCTAAACCTGTTGCGATTGCTGGTGTAATGGGTGGTGCTAACTCTGAAATCACCGACAACACAAAGACTGTTGTTTTCGAGTCTGCTTGTTTCCATGGAACAACCGTAAGGCTCACAGCCAAAGCTCTTGGTATGCGTACCGAAGCATCTGGTCGTTTTGAAAAAGGTCTTGACCCTTCGCTAACTCTGCCCGCTCTTGAGCGTGCTTGCGAGCTTGTTGAAATGCTCGGAGCCGGTGAAGTTATCGATGGTATCGTTGATGTATGTTCAGCAGATTTAACTCCAAAGACCATGCCTTTTGAGCCAGAAAAGATTAATGCTTTACTTGGCACTGATTTATCCGCTGAAACCCAAAAGGAATATTTAGAGCGTTTAGCATTTAAGGTTGAGGGAGATGAGGTTATAATTCCATCTTTCCGTATTGATATTGAGCGTATGTGCGACCTTGCAGAGGAAGTTGCTCGTATCTATGGATATGATAATATTCCGGTGCGTTTATATGCTGGTGATACAACTCAAGGCGGTCTATCTTCACGTCAGATTCTGGAGCGTATGGTAGGCGATGTATGTCTGTCTGCGGGTTTTGACGAATCAATGAGCCATTCTTTCATCAGTCCTAAATTCTATGATTTAATCAATCTGCCTGTTGATGACAAACGTAGAATTTCTACAACAATTTTAAACCCACTTGGCGAAGATTTCTCTGTAATGAGAACAACCGTACTGCCAAGCATGCTTTCTTCTCTTGCACACAACCATGCTCATAGAAACCCAACTGCCTCTCTTTATGAGCTTGGCACTGTTTATACTCCTGTTTTGAAAGAAGATGGCACAGTTGACGCTGACACACTGCCTAATGAAGAAAAGATTCTAACTATTGGCACATATGGAAAATTTACTTTCTTCCAGTTAAAGGGACTTATTGAGGCTATCTGCAAAAAATTAAATATTAAAAATATTAGCTTTACAGCAGATACAGAAAATCCATCTTATCATACTGGTCGCTGTGCAAAAGTTTACTCTGGTGAAACTTTACTTGGCACTTTTGGTACTATTCACCCAGTTGTCGCTAAGAAATACGGCTTTAATACCGAGGTTTTAGCAGCCGAACTTACTATGAATTCACTGTTTACATGTGCAGACCCAGTTAAGCTATATCAGCCACTTCCAAAATTCCCTGCATCTACCCGTGATATTGCTGTTATTGTAGATGATGCTATTACGGCTGCAGATATGCAAAAGGCAATCGAACAGGCAGCAGGTAATATTTTAGAATCTGTTAAACTGTTTGATGTATACAAGGGCAAAGGAATTTCAGAAGGCAAGAAATCTGTTGCATATTCAATGAGTCTTCGTGCTGCTGACCGCACTCTAAAGGACGAAGAATGTGACTGTGCAATGCAAAAGGCAATTAAGGCTTTAGAAGAAAAGTTTGGTGCAACACTGCGTAGCTAAAGTGTTTTTTGAATGTTTTTTGCAGTATTTCCGAAGTTTTCCCCTTTACAATTTATAATTTCTGTATTATCATATGAGTAGTAAGCATATAATAAAAAGGAGGACGGGAGATATGCTAGACGGCACTAGAAAGTTTAATCTTGTGGACGATTCAAACGTTGAAATGAAACGAATCCTTACCACAGTTTATGATGCTCTTAAAGAAAAGGGCTATAATCCAATCAATCAAATTGTTGGTTATCTTCTTTCTGAAGACCCAACCTACATCACCAATCACAATAATGCACGAAGCCTTATTCGTAAGATTGACCGTGATGAACTGATGCAGGAGCTTGTTTCTTACTATCTGGATAACTAAGAATATACAAAAATCCCTGTGTCTTATGACATGGGGATTTTGTTTCCTATCTGGAAAGGTATGGTTTTTATGACAAAGATTTATGCACCGTTAAAGCGTTATTTTCTTTCATTATTTTTTACGCTTGTTTTATCACTTATTCCATATATAATTTTTGATAATAAGTTAAATATTGCAATTTCTGTTATATCTATAATTTTTACCATTATTCAAATTCATGCAATTTATTGTATGCGACCAGCATGTGGACGTATTGATAAATCTTTTAGATATTTTATAATAAGCCTTATCGGTATGATTATAACCTTAATCATAACCGTTGCGGCAATATTTGTTAGTATAGGGCTTGCTCTACTTTCTGCTATTGTTATGCTTGTTTTTGCATGTATATCTATTGTTGCAAACTATCAGTTTATATGGGGGCTTGATGAGCTTGTAACTAAAAATGGATACAACTACCCTAAAGGTAAAATTCGATTTATGTTTTGGCTCACAATTATAAACGGTTTAATCACAGGTTCACTTGCCAATTCAGGTGCAGCAATTCAGGCACTTATTGTGGGAACGGTTTGCAGCATATGTTCGCTTTGGCTGCTTTATGAATATTTGCAAGCGGTTCATGACAGGGAAAGCAAAGAATTATAAAATAACAAAAGGGTATGGAAAAGTCCATACCCTTTATTTTTTATGTGTTTTCAGAAAACTCAGCAAGCTCTAATCCTTCATTTCTATCCAATGCCCAAGTTATGTTCCAAGGACTGGTAAACAGCAGAAGATAATTGTTTTTCATGTCCTGTACAACCTTAGTATCGCTTGTAAGCGTGAGTTTATGATAATCAAATGTTTCTTCATCTACATTTTCAATCCATCTTAAATGCTCATAAGGCAGCATTTCACGAATAATTTCAACATTATATTCATTTTTCAAACGATATTCAAGCACTTCAAATTGCAGCTGGCCTACTACACCCACAATAACCTCTTCCATACCAGAGTTAGGTTCTTTGAAAATCTGAATAGCACCTTCTTGTGCAATCTGTTCTACACCTTTTACAAACTGCTTACGCTTTAGAGTGTCCTTTTGTCGAACTCTTGCGAAAAGCTCCGGTGCAAAGGTAGGAATACCAGAAAATGTGCATTTTTTAGCTGGAGAACATACAGTGTCACCGATGGAAAAAATGCCTGGGTCAAATACACCAATAATATCACCTGCATAAGCCTCGTCAACAATCGAACGGTCTTGAGCCATAAGTTGTTGAGGCTGTGCAAGCTGTATTTTCTTACCGCCTTGAACATGCCAAACTTCTTTACCACGCTCAAACTTACCCGAACAGATTCTCATAAATGCTATTCTATCACGATGAGCTTTGTTCATATTTGCTTGAATTTTAAAGACAAATGCAGAGAAATTGTCTTCAAATGGGTCAATAACCCCAATATCTGACTGTCTAGCAGTTGGTGGTGGTGTCATAACCAAAAACTTTTTAAGAAATGGTTCTACACCGAAGTTAGTAAGAGCAGAGCCAAAGAACACTGGAGATAATTTACCATGATGCACAGCATCTAAATCAAACTCATCACCTGCACCGCTTAAAAGTTCAATATCATCTGATAATGTGCTGTACTGCTCTTTAGTGAGCAGGTCTTTAAGCTCTGGAGAATCAAATTTTAAATGGGTTGCAGCAACCTCATGGCGGGCGTCCACGCCATCAAACGCTATAACCTCATCATCTAAACGGTCATATACACCCTTAAACTCCTTACCTGAACCAATAGGCCAGTTTACTGCAAAAGTGCCAATACCAAGCTCGTTTTCTATTTCCTCAAGCAGTTCATAAGGATCTCTTGAATCTCTATCCATCTTATTTATAAATGTGAAAATAGGCACACCACGCATAGCACAAACTTTAAACAACTTTCTTGTCTGTGCCTCTACACCTTTAGATGCATCAATAACCATCACAGCAGAATCTGCTGCCATAAGTGTACGATAAGTGTCTTCAGAGAAATCCTGATGTCCAGGAGTATCAAGAATATTGATACATTTATCCTCATACCTAAACTGCAAAACAGAAGATGTTACAGAAATACCACGTTGTTTTTCAATTTCCATCCAGTCTGAAACCGCATGGCGGCTATTTTTTTTTCCTTTGACCATGCCTGCTTCCTGAATTGCTCCACCATAGAGCAAGAATTTTTCTGTAATTGTAGTTTTACCTGCATCGGGATGTGAAATAATGGCAAATGTACGTCTATTGCCAATTTCCTGTCTTAAATCAGACAAAGTAATACCTCCATTTATTTTAAACTATATAATTTAAACTTCAAAATTAAACCGCACAAGAAATATTGTGCGGTGTTTGTTTTAGATTTCACGTCTGCCTTCCAAAGCACGCATAAGGGTTACTTCATCAACGTATTCAAGATGACCGCCTACTGGCATACCATAAGCCAAACGAGTTATCTTAATGCCAAATGGTCGAAGAATACGAGATAAATACATTGCAGTAGCCTCGCCTTCTGTATCAGGGTTTGTGGCAATAATAACCTCTTTTACGTCCTCATTTTCATCTGCAACACGTTTTAAAAGGTCTTTAATGCGAATATCATCGGGGCCAACACCGTTGAGCGGTGAAATTGTGCCATGCAAAACATGATAAAGTCCACGAAATTCCCTAGTTCTTTCAAAAGCAATAACATCTTTTGGGTCTGTCACAACACAGATAATGCTTCTATCACGAGCAGGGTTTTTGCAAATCGGACAAATTTCACTATCTGTTAAGTTCTGACAGATTTTGCATGTGTAAACATTGGTTTTTGCATCTAAAAGAGCCTGAGCAAAATTTTGAGCCACTTCCTTTGGCTGGTTCATTATATAAAAAGCAAGACGTTGGGCAGTTTTCTGACCGATTCCTGGGAGTTTTGCAAACTCCTCAATTAGACGTTCTACTGGTGGTGCAAAAAACTGCATTTTTAAAACAGTCCTGGGATATTACCCATTCCGCCCGTTACCTGTTTCATAGACTGTTCAGATTTTTCACTAGCCAAACGGAAAGCCTCGTTTATTGCAGCTAAAACTAAATCTTGCAGCATTTCAACATCATCTGGGTCTACAACTTCTGGCTTAATTTCAAGACTTTTCAGTGTATTGGTTCCTTGAACAACTGCTTTAACAGCACCGCCGCCAGCAGTAGCTTCTGTTTCCATTTCAGAGATTGCTTCTTGAGCCTTGAGCATATCCTGCTGCATTTTTTGTGCCTGCTTAATCATTGCCTGCATGTTCATACCGCCCATGCCGCCAAACTTACCTTTTGCCATAATAAAAAGTCCTCCTTAAAGTTCTGTAATTTCAATATCTAAATCCTGTGCTTTTTGCAGGATTTCATCTACATCTTTATTTTGTTCTTGTTTTTTAGGTTTCTTATTAGGTTCATAAACTCTTAATTTTAACTGCCTGCCTTCAAGCTCACTTGCAGCAGCCTGTATTCTGGTTTTAGTAGGTTCTGCCATTATAAGCCCGGCTGTTATATCATCATCACAGAATAACATAAGTTTATCTCCCTGTATTTCTGCACGAACATAACCGGCTTTCATACAAGTAAGGGTACCTATGTTTATTTTGCCAGTGAGCTGATTTAATAGAGCAGACCAAAGTTTCCAAGTTTCTCCAGTCTTAGTTTCATGGTTTTGAACTGGTTCATCTGATTTAACTGAATTTTGCTTTTCTTCTTGCTGTGGTTTATGATATGGTTCTGAGTGTTGTACTTTTTGGGTAACAACAAGACCATTTTTCATGCTATGCTCTAATGCCTCGACTCTGCCCGTGAGGGTGTCATAATCTTCGCCACTCATATTACAAAGTCTTACTATCGTAAGCTCTGCCTCAACTCTGCGGTTTGCAGCGGTTTTAAGTCTTGACTGGCTTTGCTGTAATATTTGCGACCATGCAATAAGTGTTGATGCTGCCACAGGCTCACCTAAAGTAATAACATTATCAATAGAATAAGCTGGTGAAATCATACCTGACACATCTTTGCCTGATGTTTTAACCAAAAGCATATCGCGGATAAGTCCTAAAAGCTGGTCAAAGACACCCGCAAGATCTCTGCCTGCATTGTAAGCCTGACCTATAAGACTAACAGCACCAGCAAGGTCTTTTTGCTCTATTGCTTGCATAAGTGAAAGTGCATCATCTGCACCTAAAATACCAATGCATCGGCTTACCGCATCTTCGTCCACTACTTCACATTCAGCAGTACGGTCAAGCATTGAAAGTGCATCACGCATTGCACCATCGGCAAGACGAGCAATTAGTTTAGCACCGCCATCAGTGAGGTTTATATTTTCAGACTTTGCAACTTCAGTCAGTCTAACTGCTATATCCTCTGGGGTTATTCTTCTAAAATCAAACCTTTGACAGCGTGATAAAATAGTTGCTGGAACCTTGTGAATTTCTGTTGTAGCCAAAATAAACAATACATGACTTGGTGGTTCTTCAAGTGTTTTAAGCAGAGCATTAAAAGCACCTATTGACAGCATATGCACCTCGTCTATAATATAAACACGCTTTTTTACCACAGCAGGTGCATAGCGAGTTTCCTCACGAATATCACGAATATTGTCAACTCCGTTATTAGATGCCGCATCTATCTCTACAACATCAAGCACCGAACCATCTAAAATACTGGTGCAAGCATCACATACTCCACATGGGTCGCCATCATATGGATTTTGACAATTTACAGCACGAGCTAAAATTTTTGCACAAGTTGTTTTGCCTGTACCACGTGTACCAGCGAACAAGTAAGCGTGTGATAATCTACCTGTTGTAATCTGTGCACGAAGTGTATCGGTTATATGTTTCTGACCTATAACATCAGCAAACTGTAACGGTCGCCATTTACGATATAGTGCCTGATACATTGCGTTTTACCTCTTTTCTAAAAAAGAAAAAGCAGACAGAAATAACATCTGCCTGCTTAGTTATCCTTTTTTGCTGTAAAACAGCACCCCACAAGACCGTACACCGAGTGTTCGAAACGACGCTCCCAACGGCGTGTCCTGTCAAATAACTCGAAATCGGCAGTTCTACGGCACACGATGGTTTCTGCTTAATGCTGCTCGGTTCCCCGCCTGACATGGTTCACAGTCCTCCGTTGCGTAGTACCAATCTGTCATCATTAGTTGGCTGGCTGCACACATCAAGATGCCGCCCCTTGCACCCAGATTTATCCCTGCTAGAGCGGATTGCAGGTTACAAGGCACCGCTACCTCCCCGATTAGTACGGCCTTGTGCGATGCTGTTTTGCAGATAGGACTATTATACTATAAGATTTTTAAAATAGCAAGTATGATTTACTATTATGCTGCATTTTCTGGGTCAACAGGCTGTGCAGGTGTTTCCGTATTGTTGCTATTACCATTATTATCACTAGAATTTGTACTTGAGCCATTATTATTTTGCTCTGACCCATTATTATTATTTTCAGGATTTTCAGTTGAGTTATTTTCTGGGTCGCTAGTTGATGTATTTTCATTTTTTGACTCATTATTGTTGTCATTATCTGTTTTACTTGGTCTGTAATAGCTGCACTCATCACAGTATTCGGTTGGAGCGTCGCCAATCCAGAACCTACCAGTAGCAACATTACCTCTTGCTCTGCAAGCAGAAGTTGGCGCAAGACCACTAACCTTACAATAAGATGCGGTTTCAAAATTACTGCTGTCACCACGGTCAAAATCAGCGGAAGGCAAATTTTCATGGATTCTGTTCATAACTTCATTCCAAACAGTAACTGATGGATTGCCGCTAACTCCAGTAAGGTTATAATCGCTATCATAACCGAACCAAGTAGCACCTACATAGTATGGGGTATAGCCACAGAACCATAAATCTCTTTTATTCTGAGATGTACCTGTCTTACCAGCAGTTTCTATGCCAGGGATATTTATACGTGTTGCAGTACCTTCAGTAGTTACGGCTCTCATGACCTCACGCATATAATAAACAGTGCTTTGTTTTTCAAACACCTGTCTATTAAGTGGCTCATTTTCAAGCAGAACAGATCCATCCGAATTAAGAACCTTAGTATAAGTTCTTCCTCCGTTAAATATACCATCATTTAAGAATATTGAATAACCAGCAGCCATTTCTCTAACCGTAACACCGCCATTCATACCACCTAAAGCCATTGGACTGAGGTCAACATCTTCTGGGTAGTTAAGATGAGTAAAATTCAAATCCTGAGTTAAAAATTCATATGCAGCCTTTGGAGTTAGCTCATCAACCACACGCACAGCAATAGCATTTACAGATTTAGCGACAGCTGTACGGATGACCATAGGTCCAGTATATCCACCGCTGTCATTTCGTGGCCAATCCTTGCCGTTAAGCTGCATAAATGGTTGATTATCTCTAACTGAATATGGTGTTATTATGCCAGCATCCATTGCCGGAGCATAAACTGAAAGCGGCTTAATTGATGAACCAGCTTGTCTTGGAGCTTCAGAGCGTAGGAATACACGGTTTTCTGTTTTCTGACCTCGTCCGCCAACTATTCCCACAACATCGCCTGCTTTATTGCAAATAACCATTGCACTTTCGGGTATAGAGCCATTTTTAGATAAGTTTGGGAAATTTCGCTGCTCTTGATAAACCTCTTCCATTATTTGCTGAACTCTAAGGTCAACTGTTGTATAAATTTGAACACCACCAGATGTTACTTTCCATCGTGCCATTTGCTCAGAATAGCCTTTCTTCTCAATAAGGTCATCAATAACATCTTGAATCACGGTGTCAGTAAAGTAAGAATAAGTATTATTTAGAGCCTTTTGAGCATCTTCATATTTATATTCCAGCGGTTCAGCTTTTGCAGCATCTCTTTCGGCTTCTGTAATCATGCCCTGCTTGCACATTTCATCGAGAATGACCTCTTGACGCTGTTTTATATTTTCTGGATGGTTGAATGGGTCATATAATGATGGATTTTTTGTAATACCTGCTATAATAGCACACTCCGCAAGAGAAAGTTCACTTAACTCCTTGCCGAAATATGTTGTTGATGCAGTATTTACACCATAAGCACCCTGACCTAGATATATGAGATTGAGATACATCTCAAGGATTCTATCCTTATCGTTTAAATCCTTTTCAAGCTGTAAAGCTCTAAATATTTCTGTCAGCTTACGCTTAACAGAGTAGTCATCAAACTGAGTCAGGTTTTTAATAAGCTGCTGAGTAATTGTAGAACCTCCGCCTTCTCTGCCAGTTAGCCAGTTTACAACACCGTTTGCTGTTCTTGCCCAGTCAACGCCTTTATGCTCATAAAAACGCTTATCTTCAATAGCAATAAAAGCATTTCGCAGATTTTCAGGAATTTCATCTAAATCCGCCCAAATACGGTTTTCGATTCCGCGCAAAACCTCATATTCGATATAATTCTGCTGTGAATCGTCCCAAGCATAGACTATGCTTGTCATATCCATACCGAGTACCAGCTCATTAACATCAAGTTTAGAGCTGGGTTCAATGTATACACGCAGATATATAGCCAACGCAACACCACAAATGCTTGCACACATTACGCCAACTAGCAAAAAGGAAACCAAGAAAAAACGAATTCGCCTAAAAGCATTAGCGACATTTCCTTTATTTCGATTTTCCATATATTAGACCTCCTTGCCGGACAAAAATGCAGTCAAGCAGCCTGCATATGTCCAATAAGCCTATTCATTATACCACACACAAAAGCAAAAGCCAAATATTTTTAAGCTATCAAAATTTTTAAGTATAATTTTCAACTTTATTAACTAATTAAGTATGTTTTAATATATTTTTGTGCATTATATTGCATATAAAAGATTTTACTTTTTGACATTTTTTAAACCATAATATGTAAATTCAATAATTTTAATTCTAATATTTGATTAAATTTATTTGAATATTTTATGTATTTTATAATTTTTTACCACTAAAAAGGAGGTTTCTTTTTATGTATTCTGCACTATCACCAATGAGAAAACTAATTTTGTACCCTGCTATTTTAACCGCTTTAGCTGGAACTGTATGTTCGGTTCACTCTGTGTATGCAACCCCTAAAACAACTACAACCGCCACACCAGTTGAATCTGTTTCTACACCAACATATTATGCATCGGTAGTTGGCAATTATGTTGTAATTTATCAAGATGGTGAAACAGAACCCATGATAACCACCGATATTGACGTTAGAACATTGCCTGATGCTGACCAGAAACTGTTAAATCAAGGTATAATTTTAAGTGATAAAACCGCAATAAGCAGGTTTTTAGAGGATTATGGTAGCTGACATATTTTTTTAAACCGCCTAATATATTAAATAAAGATTAAAATAGGCGGTGATAACATTGCATAAACTTGTCAACTCTCTGCGTTTTCGCCATAAACTTCCAATTATAGTTGGTATAGTTTTTGTTATGCTTTGCGGAGTTATCTCTGGTGTTGTAAGCACAAATCCAATAGCTGTTACTGCATCTGTTACCGACTGGGGACTGTCTTTTCAAACCCAAGGTGCAGCACCTATTGGCAATGCAACAGTGGATGATTTAGCAAAATACGACGCATATTATGTTGGTGATTCAAGTCAGCCGGTTATATACCTTACATTTGATGCTGGATATGAAAGCGGAGATACTCCCGCAATACTTGACGCATTAAAAAAGCACAATGCACCAGCATGTTTTTTTATTGTAAGTAATTATATTGAAACTGCACCTGACCTTGTAAAAAGGATGGTTGATGAAGGCCATATAGTCGGCAACCACACGTCAACCCACCCTGATATGTCGAAAATTTCAGATAAAGCAGCTTTTGAAAAAGAACTTAAAGGCGTTGAAGAACAATTTAAAGCTCTAACCGGGCAAGAACTGCCTAAGTTTTATCGTCCTCCACAGGGTAAATTCAGCGAAGAAAATTTAAAACAAGCTCAAGAATTGGGATATAAGACCATATTCTGGAGTCTTGCATATGTTGACTGGTATGCAGATAATCAACCAACACATGATGAGGCATTTAACAAACTTATCCCCCGTATTCATAACGGAGCCATTGTTCTTCTTCATTCTACTTCCAAAACAAATGCAGAAATCTTAGATGAGCTTTTGACAAAATATGAACAAATGGGTTATCGTTTCGGCTCTATTGATGAGCTTGTAAATGCATAAAAACAAATACCGCATTATTCAGTTGAAGGCTAAATAATGCGGTATTTTAACTATTTTTTTGTTTGTTGCGACTTTAAATCTTCAAGATTTTCCTCTACTTTTTGAGCAAATTCGTCCCATCTTCCTGAATCAAGCAGTTGTGATGGACAGTTCTTTCCTGAAAAATCCTGATGTTTTTTTAGTGCATCAATGTCAAGGTCATATTCTAACAGCAAAGTCGCTGCTAGAAGCTCTGCATTTTCAAGTGTTTTTTCATAGTCACCATCTGAATTTACGCACATTTCCACGCCTATACCATTTTTATTTCCGCCATTAGCCTCCATATGGTCGCCTGCATGAAAAGCGGTTTCATCATCTGGCAAATGATGCCATATTTCATGGTCATCTACTGTGTAATGCCAGCTAAGTTCATGGTCAACACCATTGCTATGTATAAAATTATTATGTGCCTCAGCATCTGCACCCTCATTTACATTATCTGTTTCATGTATAACCACATATAATATTTTTCGTTTGTCTCCTGTTCTAGCCATTGATGTTTCAGGTAAAAAATCTTCGTATACAGGTATATCGCCCACATATTGTATATTAGCATCTTCTTTAATAGAAAAAATACCTACAATTAGATGAATAAGCATGCCAATAGTTGCAAGTATAAGCATTAGTACTGCAAGCACAAGCAATATTCTTAGATTTCTTCTTCTGCGTCTTCTTGTCCCTGGCATGTCATCATTTCTTTTTACTGAAAATCCTACGATTTTCACTGTTATTCCCCCTTATATAGTTATGTTTTTATTTTAACATAAACAATGGTAAATCAAACTAAATTTTGTAGAAAAATATAAAAAAAGAGAATGGGAACAGGCTTCATTCCTGTTCCCATTGTATTTTACTTTTTCAAATTGCTAGTTGTTATATACTTAGCATACGCCAAGATAACAGTAAAATAGAATCCTGATGTAACAGTAAATAATACATGACCTGCAATTACAAGATAGCCAACGCAAAGACCTAGTGAAACAAATGCACCAAGTCCAATTACACTGAAATTACGCACAAATCTGTATATAAAGGTAAACCCTTCCTTGAAGTATAGCCAAAGCATAGTGGCAAAGCCAAATATACCATAATAAAACAGCACCTCAAACAAATCCATTTCTACTGTTTCAATCTGAGAGCCACGACCTACACCAAATAACCATGTAAGCAGACCACCATCTTTATAATCTCTCCATGTTGGAATCAACTTGTTAAGTCTGCCATTAAACAAAAATGCCTCTGGCGACTCATCATTTGCATATTTAAATCCATTAAAAGTATCTTGTAATGTTTTTCCCATACCATTACCACTAAAAAGCATTGCAAGTCCTGATATAATGGCATATAAAACAATAAAAATAACTAATACAATTAGAACACGACCAATAGCCTGTTTGTTGTGTCTAATTAGCTCAATGATAGCATACAGCACAACCGCTACAATAGTAACACCAACAGCAAGGAATGCGGTTTTTGTACCTATCATAAGCATACTAAGAAGTGTCATTGCTAATGTAAGACCACAAAATATATGAGTTTTTCTGTTTATTATTTTTTCAGAAATAGATAAATAGTAACATGAGCCGATTGGAAACAGTATCATAAGTGCACCTGTTATGTCGTTTCCTGAGTAGTAAAATCCGCGGAAACCACGATATCCATATCGGTCTGCATATGTATAATGTCCTGCACCAAAAATGTATGGAATAACTATAACAACAGTAAGTAAGAACAACGAAATCATAATATACTTATGAATTTTTTCAATAACCTGTTCTTTTCCCATTCCCGAGCGATACATCAAATGGCAATAAACAAAAAACACTGCAATATTATATGCAAATTTTGCAAAGTACTGTATATCAATAAAAATAGATATCGACCCAAATGTAATAAATTCAGATATAATGCTGAGTATCCATGCTATGCCCATAGGTATCGCTATTTTGACTGCTTTAAAATCCTTTATCATAAGGATATAAGCGACCATTATAAGAAGCACAACCATTCTAATAATAAGCGATGGTGTAACGGGTGCAATGCTTGCCGAGTTATAGACATCACCACCAGTTATAAACTGGATATAAAGTCCGCTTACAATATCCAAAATAGGGTTTAAAATTAAATAGAACCAAAAAAATTGCTCTAACTTACGAGTCTTTTCGGACACATTTTCACTTCCTTATAGAAAACATATTTCTTATTTTTACCATCATTTTCAGCTTATACTGACATGATTCTGTGTAAATTATCCTTTATATAATAACACAAGCTATATTATATCACAATACCCTTTTAATCTAAAAATTTATGTTCTCATATTAAGCACATAATTTCTTATTTGACCAATTATCTCTGCTGTTTTAAATCTAATGCTATATTTTTTAGTTATGTATTCATCTGCATCTACTTTTTCATTGCTAGTTGCAACCTCATTGCAAAGTGGTGGGAATACCACACACCACCAATTTTGACCATCACCCTCGCCTATTATAACCCTAAGACCAAGATAATTTCCTGCTGGCAAAGAAAAATCAGTATAATTTCTTGTTGGATAATATTCTTCTTTTAGACAAACACGGACACTTTTATTTTCTCCAAGGCTCCAAAGGGTTTTCTGTGCTATATTTGCAAGTTCCTGCATATTTTCATTTACAATTTTTTGTACTTCTTTTCTATCTGCCGCATTTTCTAAGATTGGCTCACAAAACTCTAACACCGTATCACGCACAATAAGTTTTATTTCTTGGTCATGTGCAGTGTCTGAATTTGCAATAACATGAAGTCTTAAAAGCCCATTTGCCATTTCATCTTGTTTTATACTGACTGCCGCCGCATATGTAAAAATAATAGCAATGGTCATTAAAATTGCAACTTCTAAGCGGTATAACTTCATAAAAAATCAGCCTCCATTAAGATTGTAATTAAATCTTAGACAAAGACTGGTTTATTTATACAGTTAAATCAAAAAATTACTTTCTGTTTTAATCTTGGTTAGGAATGTTTCCACAAAATCTATCTTTAGATGTTCTTCTGCTTGTTTTGCCTTATTTTCATCTGAAAATAATCCAAAAACTGTTGGTCCTGAGCCACTCATAACAGTTCCATCGCATCCACACTCAAGCATAATATCTTCAATCTGAGAAATTTCTTCATGGTCAGAGCCTGTAACTTCTTCCATCACATTGTAAAGTCTATGACATATCCCATCATAATCGCCTTTTTCCAATGCATCTATCATACCATTTGTATCGGGATGAATAGGTAAATCTCCACCATTCATTCTTGCATAAATTTTAGCTGTAACAACAGAAAAAGATGGTTTGCAAATCACAACAAAACATTCTGGCATTTTTTCAAGTGGAGTTAAAATTTCACCTATACCCTCCGCAAGCATTGAACCGCCTTTAATGCAATAAGGCACATCAGCACCGATTTTAACACCAATTTCGCATAGTTCATCTACACCTAACCCTGAACCATACATCTTATTAAGTCCACGAAGCACTGCTGCCGCATTTGATGAACCACCTGCAAGCCCTGCCGCCACTGGAATACGTTTTACAAGCTCGATTTCAAGCGATGGATTTTTAATATTTTCGTGCTCAAAAAATGCATTTGCTGCACGAACAGCTAAATTTGTGTTATCATTTGGCAAAAATTTAAGATTACTTTTAATCCTTATGCCTTCTTTATCGCTTTTAGATAGTATTACATCATCATGTAATTCAACCGACTGCATAACCATTTTAACAGAGTGATAACCATTTGGAAGTTTACCCGTTACATCAAGTGTTAAATTTATTTTCGCATATGCTTTTTCTAAAATGGTGTTCATTTTTTATCATCTCCAATGAAAACCTGTTTATGTTTACGGTTTTCAAATATACTTACATACTCAAAACCATGTTTTTTAGCGTGTTCTATACACTCTTTAACGCCTCTGCCAATATCCTTTGCATAGTGAGAATCAGAACCAATAGAAATCATACTGCCACCAAGTCTTTTATATTCATCCAGCACAAACCCTTCTGGTCCAACACTTTTTAAAAAACTAAATAGACCTGCGGCATTTATTTCAAGTGCCATTTCTCTATCTATAACAGCTTTGAGTATGGGAGTTATAAACTCCATATAATTTTCAAATGATGGTTTAATATTAGCTTTCTCCATTTTGCGAAGTGGATAGTCTATATGTGCTAGAACATCAAAACCGCCAAATTCAACCATTTTTTTCACTTCCAAAAGATAATCTTTAAGAAGTTTATCACTATTCAAAGTGGTGTAATCCATGTCATAAAAATCAATATCGTTTGGCATTGAATGAAGTGAACCTATAACCATATCAAAATTATACTTATTTGTAAGTTCTAATGCATCTTGTTTAGAATAAATTTCACCAAGTTCAATGCCTTTTAAAATAGTGATTTTGCCTGAAAATTGACTTCTAATATTATCAATATCACGTTGAATACTTTCTATATCAAGCTCTATTTCTGGTTTATTCCAAAAATAGTCCTTATGGTCGGTTATAGCTAAGTATGAAATACCCTTTTCTATTGCAGACTTAGTTATATCTATTATTTCATCTTGTGCGTCAAATGAATATTTTGAATGAGTATGAAGGTCAATAAGCATTTTTATACCCCCGATAATTTAATATACCATAGATTATATCATTTTAAAAAAATATAGTAAATAATAATATTATTTTATATGTATAATTAAATTTTTTCTGCACAAAATAACCACAAAGAATAAAGGAGTTGAAACCATTATGAATAAACTTGCACTTACGCTTGTTATCATCGGTGCATTAAACTGGGGTGTTCTCAGTATTGCAGGTCTTGACCTTGTTGGATGGCTGTTTGGCGGTCAAGGCACAGTTATCAGCAGAATTATTTTTGGTTTAGTAGGTCTTGCAGGCATTTGGGCTTGTACTTTTTACAGTAAATTACCATCGGACTCTAATACAAGCACCAAACACAGCTAAAAAAAAGCGAGATAACAAAAACTGTTATCTCGCTTTTGAAATTATTTATTAGCCATAGTTTCCTTAACAAGACGCTCGGTATCCTGTGCGATAACCAGTTCTTCGTTGGTAGGAATAACAAGAACTCGAACGCGTGCATAATCAACAGAAATATCCATCTGACGACCACGATACTTATTCTTCTCTGGGTCAATCTTAATTCCAAGATACTCCATATGCTCACAAACGTCCCAACGAACAGAGCGGTCATTTTCACCAACACCAGCAGTAAAGATAATAGCGTCTACGCCACCCATCTCGGCAATATAAGAGCCGATAATCTTCTTTACAGATACATTAAACATATCCTTAGCAAGAGCTGCACGAATGTTGCCATCTTCGATAGCTTGGTCTAAATCTCTAAAGTCAGATGAAACACCAGAAATGCCAAGCATACCTGATTTTTTATTTAAGATATTGATAACTTCATTGGCATTCATATTCTCATGCTCAGCTAAGAACTCGATTATAGCTGGGTCAATATTGCCTGCACGAGTACCCATTGGAAGACCGTCCAGTGGAGTAAAGCCCATTGATGTATCAACAGACTTACCGCCATCAATAGCAGCGATAGAAGAGCCGTTGCCAAGGTGACAAGTGATAAGTTTTAGGCTCTCTATAGGACGACCAAGCATCTCAGCCGCCTGACGAGATACATACTTATGGCTGGTGCCATGGAAACCGTAACGACGGATTTTGTACTTCTGATAGTACTCATAAGGAATAGCGTACATATAGCTACGCTGAGGCATAGACTGATGGAAAGCAGTGTCAAATACAGCTACCTGAGGAATATCCTTGCCCATAACTTCTTCACAAGCGTGGATACCAACTAGGTTTGGTGGGTTGTGCAAAGGTGCAAGTGGAATACAAGCCTCAATCGCCTTGATAACCTTTTCAGTGATAAGTACAGAGTCTGCGAAATATTCACCGCCATGAACCACACGATGACCAACGGCATTAATTTCGGACATATCGTTAATTACGCCCCATTCTTTATCAAGAAGAATGTCAATAACAGCCTTTATAGCATCAGCATGTGTAGCCATTGCAACATCAGACTTATACTTTTCATCTGACTTATTACCCTGATGTGTCAGCTTACCGTCAATACCAATACGCTCACACAGACCCTTAGCCATAACAGCATTGGTATCCATATCAATGAGCTGATATTTTAGGGAAGAGCTTCCAGCATTGATAACCAAAACCTTCATTTGTTCAAAACTCCCTTTTACAATTTGTTTTTACATATTTTCTGTGCATTGCAGAAAAACACAAAAGATAGTACAATAGTAACAACTTATGTTCTAACATATGTCGGATAAATCCTATACACATATATTGTACACCACCCACCGCATTTACACAACATATAAATTATCATTTTTTGGAGGATATTATGAAAATTTGCGGCATTGTCGCTGAATATAACCCATTTCACAATGGTCATGCCTATCATATAGAACAAACAAGGCAAGTTTTAGGCAATCAAACAGCTATTGTGTGTATTATGAGCGGAAATTATGTGCAACGTGGAGATGTTGCAATCTATGAAAAATATGAACGCGCAAAAGCCGCTGTAAAAAGCGGAGCTGACCTTATTTTAGAGCTTCCACTTGCTGCTTGTCTTTCATCTGCTGAGGGTTTTGCATATGGAAGTGTTCACCTTTTAAACTGCCTTGGCTGTGTAACACATATTTCATTTGGCAGCGAACATGGAGATATAAATGATATTTTAAAAGCATCTACACTTTCTGATAATAGCAATGTAGTTGAAAAATTACATCAAAATTTAAAACTTGGTATGCCTTACGCAGCGGCAATGCAAAAAGCGGTTGAAAATTTATATCCTAGTATTTCTGAGCTTTTTTCAAGTCCTAATAACACGCTTGGAATTGCTTATTGCTTTGCACTTAACAAACTAAAAAGTAATATAAAACCCATTACCATAGCTCGTAAAGGAGGCGGACATGATACCGAAGATATAATTTACAATATGCCCTCTGCCTCTTTTTTAAGAAAAATCACCTCAAAGAAATCATATTTAGAGTGTGAAAACTTTATGCCAAAGGAATCTTTTTATGAGTTTTCAGAAGCGATAAAACAAAACACTGCACCTATTAAAATTGATTCCTTAAACCTTGCTTTACTTTCTCATTTAAAACGATTTTCAGCCAATGAGCTTAATCTATACTGTGGTGGAACAGACGGACTTTCAAACCGACTTTTCACATCAATTCGTACACAAACAGATTTTGAGTCCATTTGCCATGCTGCACAAACAAGGCGTTATCCACTTGCAAGAATAAGACGAGCTATTTTAAGAACTTGGCTTGATTTACCTTATAATATGCCCGTTACAGCCAGTTATGCAAAAGTGCTTGCGATAGGGAAAAAAGGTCGTGAAGTTTTAAAAATCATGAAGAAAACCTGCACTTTACCAGTTATTACAAAACCTGTTTCGGGAAATCAGCTTGATGAAAATATAAGGCTCTCCCTTGAAAAAGATGCTCTTGCAGATGATTTATATTATTTAGCTATGCCCAATAAATCTATGCATATTTCTGGTAATAGTTTTAGAAAAACTCCATTTATTCTATAAAAAATCCCGTTTCTTTACCAAAACGGGATTTAATTTTACACAACTTGAGTTGCAACAAGAAAAATAGCCGCCAAAATCACAAGCACCATGCGTGCTGCCGAACCACGAACAACAAAATTTCCTACTTGTTTAGCTGCCTGATCTGCTTTTTTATTTACAAGCCAGTGCATATAAAGTGAAATCAAAACTACAACTGCAATACAGCCTAATCCTAAAAATCTAAAAATATTTTCCATATCTTAGTGCACATACTCAAATTCAATATCGCCAATAACGACAAAGTCGCCCTCTTCAACGCCCATTTGCTCAAGACGGTCATAGACACCAGCCTTTTTCAGCATACGGTCCATATATTGACGAGATTCATAGTCATCAGTGTTTACAGAACCCATAATTTTTTCAATCCAAGCACCACCAACAACATAGTAATCTTCGACTTTTTCTATTGTGATATCACGCTCAGAGACATCTGGCTGAACCTCTACATATTCTGGTTCATAAACAAATACAGGTGGAAGTTGCTGAAGTTCATCCCAAGTTTTGAGCATAAGCTGCTGAACACCATTATGTGTAGCTGCTGAAAGCTCCACAAAATCAAAACCTTTTTCCTTTGCATAAGCTCTTAAACGCTCAAGATTTTCCTGATTATCTTCATTTAATAAATCAGTTTTATTAGCAACAAGAATTTGTGGACGAGCTGCAAGGAAATCGCTATAACCTGCAAGTTCAGAATTTATTGTTTCAACATCCTGCACAGGGTCACGCCCCTCGCTGCCTGATACATCAACTAAATGCAGAAGTAAACGACAGCGGTCTACATGACGTAAAAAGTCATGTCCTAAACCTGCGCCCTCGCTTGCGCCCTCAATAATACCAGGGATGTCCGCCATAACAAAAGATTGTTCCTCACCAATGCGAACAACACCCAGATTTGGAATAAGTGTTGTAAAGTGATAGTTAGCAATTTTAGGTCTTGCAGCAGAAACAACGGACAGCAGGGTAGATTTACCAACATTAGGGAAACCAACTAATCCAACATCTGCAAGCAGTTTAAGCTCAAGGATAATATCACGTTCAACACCTGGCTGACCTGGTTTTGCAAAGCGTGGAGCTTGACGGGTAGGTGTGGCAAAATGAGTGTTACCCCAACCGCCATTGCCGCCTTTAGCAGCTACAAAAGGCTCATTATCTGACATATCATGAATTACTTGACCAGTTTGCCTATCACGAATGATAGTTCCACGAGGCACACGAATAACAAGATCTGCACCATCTTTGCCTTTCATGCGTTTGCTCATGCCGTTTTCGCCTGCTGCTGCGACATACTTTTTCTTATATCGGAAATCAAGCAAAGTTGATAGATTGTCATCCACTTTAAATACAACAGAACCACCTCTGCCGCCGTCGCCGCCATCTGGGCCACCTGCTGCGACATATTTTTCACGATGAAAACCAACTTTGCCATCTCCACCTTTACCGGATATGATTTTAATTTTAGCAACATCAATAAACATTATTTTTCGCCTCCTTTTTTGTTTTAAATAGGAAAATCCCAGACACAACCGTCTGGGATTTAAAAATCAAATTACTGTGGGTAAACAGAAACCTTCTTGCGATCCTTGCCAACGCGCTCGAAACGAACAACGCCAGCAACCTTTGCAAACAAGGTGTCATCAGATCCACGACCTACATTAGTACCTGGGTGAATCTTTGTGCCACGCTGACGAACAAGAATGTTGCCTGCTGGAACAACCTGACCGTCTGCACGCTTTACACCAAGACGCTTGGACTCAGAGTCACGACCATTCTTGGTAGAACCTACGCCCTTCTTGTGAGCGAAAAACTGTAAACTAATCTTCAGCATCGTTTTGCACCTCCATTACGCTTACGAATTCAGAATATTGAGCTGCAAGTTCAGTGTAGAAAATTTTAAGTGCTTTCATACCATCTTGCCCCGCATTAAGCTCATTAGCAGGGAGAGTTAAACGGATATGGGCCCCTTCATCTTCAATGAGAGCATCAACGTTTATTTTCTGTACATCGTACAATAAAGCGTGTGTCATTTGCACTGCACTTGTTATTGCCGCGCAGACAATATCCTCGCCCTCTTCTGCATAGTCTGCATGACCGAGGAGATCGACTGCCTGTATTTTATCTTGCGACACAAAAAACGTAATACGAGTCATTACGCCTTAATCGCACCAATAGTTACCTTTGTGTAAGGCTGACGATGACCCTGACGACGACGGTAGCCCTTCTTTGGCTTCATCTTGAAGATGTTGATCTTCTTCTGCTTGCCAGTCTTATCAGCTGTTGCTGTCACGGTTGCACCCTCAACATAAGGAGCACCAACCTTTAGCTCAGCACCATTGCCTACTGCCAGAATCTTGTCAAAAGTTACGGTTTCGCCGTCCTCTACGCCGAGCTTCTCAACGTAAATTACGTCGCCTTCAGATACTTTGTACTGCTTGCCACCAGTTACCAGAATTGCATACATTTCGGTAGCACCTCTCTTTCATTATTAGAGTCACGCTCTTGTGGGTGTTGCCACACATGGGCAAACTTAACCTACCCCATTTGATGCGGCCTCATGTAGAATACCACAGATTTCTACATTTGTCAATGCGTTTTTACTTTTTATTTTAAGTTATTTTCCTTAACAACTGCACCATTGTCGGTGCCTATAACAATCTTTTTGCAAGTGTTTAAAAATAGACCATGCTCTAAAACGCCAACCATTCCAGTGAGCTTGCTTGCAACATAATTTATATCAAAACCTGCACCAAGCTGTAAATCTGCGATAAAATTTCCATTATCGGTTATATATGGTTTGCCATCTCTGATTCTAAGCACTGGTTTTAGACCAAAATCGGTCATTTTCTTCATTGTTTGCTTGGAACCATACTGAGCTATTTCAACAGCAAGAGGAAAGGCACCAATAGCATCTACAAGTTTGGACTCGTCCATAACCCAGATAACTTCCTTAGACATATCAGCAACAACTTTTTCACGGTATAAAGCACCGCCACCGCCTTTAATTGCGTTAAACTGTGTATCAATTTCGTCTACACCATCAATATCAATATCAATATAATCAACCTCATCAATCGTGAGCAGTGGAATACCTAATGCTATTGCCTGCTGCTCAGTTGCCTTAGATGTTGGCACAGCCTTAATTTTAAGACCATTTTTCACCATTTCACCTACTGCATTTACCACATGATAAGCGGTGGAACCTGTACCAAGACCAACAATCATACCATCTTTTACAAACTCCGCAGCTTTATCACCAGCTATTTTTTTCTTATCCACTTTCTATTCCTCCCATTTTTTTATATTTTTTACGCATTTTTATATTCTTAATCACTGTATTTATTATATCCTTATTGAAAGCAAAAAGTCAATCTATCTAACTAAACAACAGTGAATATAAAAAGGCTTGCACCCACTTATTAAAAGTAAGTGCAAACCTAAGAAAAATGGAATGGGTAGAATATAGCTATTTATAAATTACATTTTATCAACAAGTGAAAGTGCAGCCTCATCAGCAATAACAATAGCATCATTATGTAATTGCAGAATAGAACCTGGAACATGAGGAGTTACAGGACCAAAGCAAGACTCTTTGATTGCCCAAGCCTTATCTTCTCCGCTTGCAACCACAATAACCTTTTTAGCTGCCATAATAGTGTGTATACCCATTGAATAAGCACGGTGTGGAACATCGTCAGCACTTGCAAAGAAACGCTTATTAGCCTCTATTGTAGACTCAGCAAGTTCTACGCAATGTGTACCTTTACTATAACAATCACTAGGCTCATTAAAACCTATATGACCGTTTCTTCCTATACCAAGAAGCTGCATATCAACGCCGCCAAGACGTTCTAAAAGTGCGTCATATCTTGCACATTCCTTATTCTCATCTTTTTCCATACCATCTGGCAGATTGATTCTATCTCGTGAGATATTTACATGATTAAAGAAGTTCGTATACATAAAATTATGATAACTCTGTTCATCTTGTGGACTAAGTCCGTAGTATTCATCAAGGTTTACAGTTGTAACCTCAGAAAAGTCAATATCACCCTTTTCGTACCACTTAATAAGCTGCTGATAAATACCTATTGGCGAAGAACCAGTGGCAAGACCTAATATACTGTTTGGTTTTAAAATAACCTGTGCAGAGATAATATTAGCTGCCTTACGGCTCATGTCATTGTAGTCTTTTGCTCTGATAATTTTCATAATAACTCAAACTCCTTTAAATAAATAGCAACAAAAAAAGACCAAAGCTCAAACGGGTACACCTACACTAGGGATACTGTTTTAAAACTTGGTCTTGCCTGCATTACCAGTAACAATCCGAATATTTCAGATAGCTATATTAAATTTATAAATCCACTCTCGGATAAATAAAATATATCACTACACGGATTTAATGTCAACATATTTTAATAAAAAAATAAAACAAAATTTAAATATTGAATTTTATATATTTTATAGTTAAAATCATCTCATAAACTAGCAATACAACATTGAAAGGACTAATATAAAATGGCGCTATACACCATAAAAAATGAGCTTTTATCTGCTCAAATTCAAAGTAAAGGTGCAGAACTTAAATCTTTAAAAAAATCAGAAAAAGAATATATGTGGTCTGCAAATCCTAAGTACTGGTCAAGGGTTTCCCCTATTCTTTTTCCGTTTATAGGCAAGACAAACAATATGCAGTATTATGTAGATTCTAAATGCTATCCTATGACAGCACATGGTTTTGCTAGAGATATGGAGTTTTCACTTGCCAATCAAACTGAAAATGAATTATGGTTTTATATACAAAGCGATGAAAATACATTTAACAAATTTCCATTTGAGTTTCGTTTAGAAATTGGATACAAGCTCACAAATGATACTCTTGAAATTATGTGGCGTGTTATAAATCCATCTAATGAAATTTTGCCATTTTCCATAGGCGGGCACCCAGCATTTATTTGTCCTCCAGATTCATCTTGCAATCAGTCTGAATGTTATCTGAAATTTGATAGATATGATAATTTAAAATCCACAAAAATTAGTGAAAATGGTCTGGCTGTTGATGAATATATATCTATAAACACAGAAAAAGGATATATAAATATAACAAAAGAACTAAAGGATTTGCAAACAGTTGTATTTGAAAATAATCAGTGTAATGAAATTTCACTTTGCACAAAAGATAAAAAGCCATATGTTTCAGTTAGCTTTGATTCACCTGTTGTAGCACTTTGGACTCCAACAGAGAAAAATGCTCCATTTTTCTGCATTGAACCTTGGTATGGAGTCTGTGATCGAGATGGATATATTGGCGATATTAAAGACCGTCCATTTCAAAATCTGCTCAATCCATATAGCACTTTTAATGCAAATTATAAAATTAAAATCTATTAAAGTATGAGAAAACCTGTCTTTAATAAAGACAGGTTTTTTATTCTTTAGCTTGTAAACGTGATATATGTAGGCATAAATATAAAAGCTCATCTGATGTCATTTGAAAATCATAATGTTGTTTAAGATGTTCTTTTATTTTCTCTGTACATTTATATGCAGTTTCATTTTGTTTTGCAACAGACTGTAAAACAGTATTCATATTATCATCATAATGGGTATTAGAAAGTATACGCTGTGCGAAAAATTTTAAATGAGTTATAAATCTATAAAATGCCAATGAATCCTCATCAAGTATTATATCTAAATAACTGCTTACTATTTGACATATCTCCTGCATGATTTTTGTCATATTATAAGCAAGGCTTTGTTCCTTTTGTTGTGCATTTACAAAATCCAGAGCAAAAACTGCCGTTTCATCATCTTTTAGTTTTATATTCATATCTTTCTCTATTATTTTATTTGCCATCAATGCAATCTGGTATTCACTTGGATAAAACCTTTTAATATCCCATTTAAGCGGATTTTCATAAGTTATATTATCTTTATAACGTATTATTGCAGCAGATATATGCTCACTTAAACTTATATATATATTATCGTTTATAGGTTTTCCGAGTGTAATTTTTGCTTGACTTATAACTTTTTCACTTATAAGCATATGTTCAACTGGAATTTTTGCTAAAATCTCCTCTACTCTGTTATTTTTACTTGTTATGGTGAAAGTTTTCTCAATTTTGCTTTCATCTACCTCATCTCCTGCGGAATGACCAAAGGCTAAACCTCGCCCCATTATCACAGTTTCAACACCAGAAAGATTTCGTGTAATTACAACATTATTATTAAGAATCTTTTCTATGACCATAGATTTTAGCCTTTCTTGATAGCGGATAAATAATATTCTCCAAAACAGTATAACATATACTTGTAAATATAAAAAGGCACAATGCAAAGTTTTTATCTTTGCATTATGCCCCTATATTAATATTAGACTATCTGTTTTTGTTTCAGATTAGCCCTTAGATGCCATATCCTGCTCGTAAGCCTGAATCATCTTTTTAACCATCTGACCGCCAACAGAACCTGCCTGACGAGAGGTTAAATCACCGTTGTAACCCTGCTTTAGGTTTACGCCAACTTCAGATGCTGCTTCCATCTTGAAACGCTCCATTGCTGCACGAGCTTCTGGTACTACTATCTTGTTAGAACTATTCTGATTAGACATTGTTCAAACACTCCTTTTAAAAATTAAATTTGTTTTTGGGGATTTGCTGATATTATTATGTGTGGCATTTAAAAATATATAAGATGTAAATTTTGGATATAAAAAATCCACAAGTTATGTTTTAAAATTTAACTTGTGGATAAAATTTTATGAATTTATTAACTTTTCAGCAGCAAGTAAAATACCCGCTTTACCTGATGAATAAGTAAGTCCTCCCTGCATAAAGCAAACATAAGGCTCACGCATTGGGGCATCAGCGGAAAGTTCAATTGATGCACCCTGAACAAAAGCACCCGCCGCCATAATAACAGGGTCATCATAACCAGGCATTGCCCAAGGCTCTGGAGTTACAAAAGAATCAACTGGAGCACCCGATTGTATACCCTCACAAAAACGGCGAAGAGGCTTGTCAGCGCCAAATGATATTGTTTGAATTATATCATATCTGGGGGTTTGTGGAAGTGGGTCTACTGTATAACCTAAATCCATCATAACCTGAGCACAGAAAATAGCAGTCTTAATAGCCTGCATAGTTGTATGGGGTGCCATAAACAAACCTTGATATAGCAGTCTATTTTGTCCCATTGTGCAGCCACATTCTCCACCAATTCCAGGAGCAGTTAAACGATAAGCTGCGTTTTCTACTAAATCTTTACGACCGACAACGTAGCCGCCTGTTGGAGCAAGTCCACCACCAATATTTTTAATAAGCGAGCCTGCACACAAATCTGCACCCACATGAGTAGGCTCAATAGTTTCTGTAAACTCACCATAGCAGTTATCAACCATAATAACAGCATTTGGATTAACCCGCTTAATAGTTTTACAAATCTCACCTATTTCTGTGCAGCTAAGAGTTTGACGAACAGCATAACCACGAGAACGTTGTATATAAATCAGCTTTATATCTTTTTCTTTTGCAGCTTCTTCAATCGCTGGTAAATCAGGTAAACCGTCTTTTAAATCAACTTGACGATATTTAATACCATAATTTTTCATACTGCCAATATAATCGCCTGTTATAGTTCCTAAAAGTGTGTCATAAGGTGCACTTGTAACACTTAAAATAACATCATCCGACTTTAAAGCAGAAAATAATGCACAACAAAGAGCATGTGTACCATTTACAAATCCTATTCTAACAAGACCAGCCTCAGCACCAAATAAATCGGCATAAATCTTGTCTAATGTGTCACGACCATGGTCATCATAGCCATAACCAGTAGTACCTGCAAACATGCTGTCAGACACACGATGTTTTCTAAATGCTGCAAGCACTCTTTCTGTGTTTTTATCACAAATCTCCTCTAGGCGGGCAAAATAAGGCGCAATTTTCTTTTCTGCCTCTTTACCCAGCTTATAAGTTTTCTCGGATATTCCAAGATAATTTTCCATTTTAATAGCTCCATTTTTAAAATTTAAACTCCTATTTTTCATAAATAGGAGTTGTTTGACTAGGTAAAATAAAGTCATCTTCTTTTGGAAGTTCACTGCTTACACTTACCTCAAGTTTTCTTGTCATTTTACCACTTTTAGAAAAATCGGCTGAATACAGCAGCCCATTTTTAAGTGAAATACGATATATTCCAATATTTTCACCGATTTGAGTGTCTACTTCTATAAGTATTTCACCATTTTCTTGATACATTCTACTGCCTGTTATATATTCATCACTTATTTGCAAAATTGTTTCATATGTTGGAATCATTGCAGTAGAATCCCATGTAAAATCACCCATTGGTATTTGTCGAAAACTATCTGATTTCTGTGTAAAAGTGTAGCAAATATCATCAAAATATATTTGAGTATAGTCTATATTTCCATCTTGGGTCAAATAATCAACACGACAGGCATTATCCATAACCGATTGTTTGCATGAAATTGCGCCTGACACATCACCATAATATAGCATATTTGATATTGTAGCAGTGTATTTTTCTGGACGTTTAAGGCTATTTATAAGTTGTTTTACATTTGTTTCATCAACCTTAACTTGACCCGCAATAACAAGATTTTGTTCTAACATATCAATATCTGTAGAAGAAGGCTCGATATCAGATAACGATATTATATCATCAGGGGTTTGGTAAGCAACTCCTGAAAGATACAAACTCATGCCAAGGATAATTATAAGAAATAATGCCCCAATAGCGGCAAGCATAGGAGGTTTTAACTTTTTCAAAACATTTCCTCCTTTATGCATTAAATTTATGGCAGAAATGCTTGTGGTGCATCTTGTCTAATTTTAAAATGATGCTCGATTGCATGCAAAATACGCTCACATGCATGACCATCACCATATGGGTTTACCGCATGAGCCATTTTTTCATAAGCGTTAGCATTATCAAACAGCTCACATGCAAGAGTATAAATGTTTTCTTCTTCGATTCCTGCAAGTTTAACTGTACCTGCCTCAACTGCCTCTGGGCGTTCAGTTTCTTTTCTTAAAACCAAAACAGGCTTGCCAAGGCTGGGAGCTTCCTCTTGAAGCCCACCGGAGTCTGTCATAATCATATAACAGCGTGACATTAAGTTGTGCATTTCATCAACAGAAAGTGGTGCAATTAGATGTATTCTATCATGTCCGCCAAGGATTTTTTCTGATGTTTCACGAACATATGGACTTAAATGCACAGGATATACAAAATGCACATCTTCATATTTATTTGCAAGTTTTAATATCGCATGATAAATATTTTCCATTGGCTCGCCATAATTTTCTCTGCGGTGAGCAGTAACAAGCACAACTCTATTATTTTCAAAATCCAGATTTTTAAGGTTTTCATCCTTAAACTCATAATCTAGCTTAACTGTCATATGAATTGCATCAACTACAGTGTTGCCGCAAATATAAACACCATCACAAATATTTTCACGTTTTAAGTTTTCACTATTTCGTGGAGTTGGGGCAAAATGCAATTCTGCAATCTGACCAATAAGTTTTCTATTCATTTCCTCTGGAAATGGCGAATATCTATCAAATGTGCGAAGTCCTGCCTCAACATGACCTACTGGAATCTGATGATAAAAGGCACCCAGCGCACCAGCAAATGCGGTTGAAGTATCTCCATGGACTAAAACGATATCTGGCTTTGCAGTGTTTAAGACTTCATCTAAACCATGCAGAGATTTTTCTGTAATTGTAGAAAGTGTTTGCTTTGGCTGCATAATATCAAGGTCATAGTCAGGCTTTATATTAAAAATTTCAAGCACTTGGTCAAGCATTTGACGGTGCTGTGCTGTAACACAGACTATTGACTCCATATTTTCATTTTTTCCAACTGCATGAACAAGTGGAGCCATTTTAATTGCCTCTGGTCTAGTTCCAAAGACAGTCATTACTTTAATTTTGCTCATCTTGGGTTTCCTCCTTATGTCCATTAGATTGTTCATCAGAATCATCTAAAGCCTTTTCTATATTGTCACGAGATTCTTTTCTTCGGTTTACAATTATCCAGCCACCTACAGCAATAGCTAAAATAACAGCAAGAAGCAATAACATCGCTTTAGCCTCACCGCTTGTTGTAAGAACAACTGCTGCAAGTCCCAGTGTACCACTTATTGCATATAAAATTGCAACCGCTTGCTTTACATTAAAGCCCATATCCACCAAACGGTGATGCACATGCCCTCTGTCTGGACTCATAGGACTTCTGCCTTCAAGCACTCTGCGGGTAATTGCAGATGCGGTGTCGAAAATTGGAAGTCCAAGAATAAGCAGCGGAACTGCAAATGAGACAACGGCATAAAATTTGAAAAATCCGCTTATAGACATTGTCGCAAGCATATATCCCAAAAATGTAGAACCTGTATCGCCCATAAAAATCTCAGCAGGGTTAAAATTATATGGAATAAAACCTAAACAAGCACCTGTAAGACAAGCCATAGTAACTGCAACACCAAATTCATAATTTAAAAGAGCAACTGCTAGCATAGTAAGTGATGCAATAGATGAAACACCAACTGCAAGACCATCAAGACCGTCAATAAGATTTACTGCATTTGTTATGCCTACAATCCAGATGATAGTCACAGGAATTGCAAAAATCCCAAGTGAAAAATAAGGTTCTGATGATAATGGATTAAGATTTGAGAAAAACTCAATCTTCATACCACCAATGCAAACCGGAATTGCTGCTGCAATTATTTGAACAATGAATTTAAACTTTGCACCAAGTGCTAAAACATCGTCAAATATGCCTAATACAACAATTATCATGGCACCAATCAAAATACTAAGCATTTGCACATCAAATTTATAAAATACAAGCATTGCACCCATAAAACCTATAAAAATTGCTAGACCGCCCAATCTGGGAGTTGGTTTTTTATGCATGCGTCTGGAATCTTTAGGCACATCTATAGCACCGATTTTATAAGCAAAACGCTTTACAAGCGGCGTTAATGCATAAGAAAGAATACCAGATAGTATAAATGCACCGACAATCATTCCAATGACTTGATATTCAGACATATTTCAACCTCTCTATTTAACAAATTTTGGACAGAACATGATTTTCATTGTCGTCCTGCCCAAAAATGCATTTTTATTTTATCTCTTGACAAATCCGACCTTACGATACACCTTATCCAGTGTTTTTCTTGCAGCATATGCTGCCTTACCAGCACCTTCTCTGTATACGCTTTCCAGATAATCTTTATTTCTCAGTAAATCCTCTGTCTTTTCACGAATTGGACGAAGCAGCTCAACAACAGCCTCACCTACTGCTGGCTTAAATTCACCATATCCCTTACCAGCAAATTCCTTCTCAACTTCATCTACACTTTTACCAGTTGCAAGAGAATAAATTGTAATAAGATTTGATACGCCTGGCTTTTCATCAGACATTATAATGCGACTGTCAGAGTCAGTGACCGCTCTTTTGAATTTACGCATAATATCCTCTGGTTTATCCATAAGCAGAACAAAACTATTTTGATTTTCATCAGATTTGCTCATTTTGCGAGTTGGATCTGCAAGACTCATAATTTTAGCACCAGCTTTTGGAATATATGGTTCCGGCATTACAAATGTATCAGAATAAACACCATTAAAACGCTGTGCAATATTTCTAGCAAGCTCAATATGTTGAAGCTGGTCAACGCCAACTGGAACCATATCTGTCTGATAAAGAAGAATATCAGCCGCCATAAGCACTGGATAGTCAAATAAACCTACATTTACATTATCTGCATGCTTAGAAGACTTATCCTTAAACTGAGTCATTCTTGATGCTTCACCAAACATTGTATAGCAGTTTAGCACCCAAGCAAGCTCTGCATGAGCAGGCACATGGCTTTGAATAAACAATGTGCTTTTTTCTGGGTCTAGTCCGCAAGCTATATACTGTGCAAGCACCTCAAGGGTTTGCTTTCTAAGCATTGCCGGGTCTTGACGGACTGTAATAGCATGCATGTCAACCACACAGTAAATACAGTTATATTCCTCTTGTAGAATTGGAAAATTGCGAATTGCACCAAGATAATTACCCAGTGTCAGTTTGCCTGATGGCTGAACACCAGAAAATATAGTTTTTTTAGCCTCACTCATATATCTTACTTCCTTTTAGTTCTGATTGATGGTATAACAATACCGATACTCGTCCATTATCATACCATATTTTTATTTATAATGCAACAAACTATACTTGTATTGACATGGCACTATAAATAGCGTTATGATGATAAAAATTATAAAGAAATGAGAGATATTCTATGAGGCAATATTTGCTTGCACTAGACCAAGGAACAACAAGCTCTCGTGCCATACTTTTTGACACAAATCAAAATATAATTGCAACTGCACAAAGAGAAGTCGCTCAAATTTTTCCAAAAGAAGGCTGGGTTGAGCAAAATCCAATGGAGATTTACTCCACCCAATATGCTGTTATGATGGAAGTTATAGCAGCATCTGACATTTCTCCTAGCCAAATTGCAGGAATTGGCATTGTAAACCAGCGCGAAACCACCATTGTTTGGAATAAGCACACAGGTATGCCTGTTTATAATGCTATCGTTTGGCAGTGCAGACGAACAGCCCCAATTATCAATGAGCTTATAAATAAAGGTCTTGATGATTATATAAGAAAAACCACAGGACTTATTCCAGATGCTTATTTTTCAGCAACCAAAATAAAATGGATTTTGGACAATGTTCCAGATGCACGTAGACAAGCCGAAAATGGAAATTTGCTCTTTGGCACAGTTGATAGCTGGCTTGTATGGAAACTCACTAATGGAGCGGTTCATGTAACCGATGCCACTAACGCCTCCCGAACCATGTTATATGATATACATAATCTGTGCTGGGACGAAAAACTGCTTAACACACTATCTATCCCAAAGCAAATGTTACCTAAAGTATTACCATCTAGCATGGTTTATGGCATGGTGTCTATGCCTAAGGCAGAGATTCCCATTGCAGGTGTTGCCGGCGACCAGCAAGCTGCTTTATTCGGTCAAAGCTGTTTCAGTTCTGGCGATATAAAAAATACATATGGCACTGGTTGCTTTTTGCTTATGAACACAGGTGATAAAGCGATTAAAAGTACTCGTGGACTTCTTACAACTATTGCAATTCAGCTTGGTGATAAAACTAATTATGCACTTGAAGGCAGTGTGTTTGTCGGTGGTGCTGTTATTCAGTGGCTTAGAGATGAGCTTCGCTTTTTTGGTGAGAGCCGAGATGCAGAATATTACGCATCAAAAGTAAAAGATACGGGTGGAGTGTATCTTGTACCAGCCTTTACGGGGCTTGGTGCACCTCATTGGGATATGTATGCCCGAGGCTGTTTAATTGGTATTACTCGTGGAACAACAAGAGAACATATAATCCGTGCCGCACAAGAATCTATTGCATACCAGTGTCAAGATTTAATAAAAGCTATGACAGATGAACTTGGTAAAAACATTGAGAAAATAAAAGTTGATGGTGGCGCAAGCCGAGATGCATTTTTAATGCAGTTCCAAGCCGATATTTCAAATTGTAATATTTACCGACCTCAAATTCGTGAAACAACCGCACTTGGAGCGGCATATCTTGCAGGGCTTGCAGTTGGCATTTGGAAAGATGTCAATGAGCTTAGCAGACTATGGCAAGTCGATGAAGTTTTTAAACCAGAAATGGAACCCGAAACAAGAAAAAAACTGCTTTATGGTTGGGATAAAGCAGTTGGCCGCAGTATGCACTGGGCAGAAAATTAAATTTTTTAAGCCGCAATATCAGTGCTAAAACTGATACTGCGGCTTTTGCATTTTTAATAAAGCATCATAGAGTCGCCAAAGGAAAAGAATCTATATTCGTTATCCACAGCCTGTTTATAAGCATACATAACTTGCTCACGGGTTGCAAATGCAGAAATAAGCATCATAAGTGTTGACTCTGGTAAATGGAAATTGGTTATTAAATGGTCTACGATTTTAAATTTATATCCTGGATAAATAAAAATATCTGTCCAACCTGATTGTGGTTTAACAAATCCGTTTTCATCTGCAATAGTTTCAAGTGTTCGGGTTGCGGTTGTGCCTACTGCCCAAACCTTACCACCATTTTTACGGGTATCATTTATAATTTTTGCGGTTTCATCGTCCATTGTATACCATTCAGAATGCATAATATGGTCGGTGATTTCATCAGCCTTTACCGGTCTGAATGTACCTAAACCAACATGTAAAGTTACAAATGCGAGGTTCACACCTTTTTGTTCTATTTTGCTTAAAAGCTCTTTTGTGAAATGAAGTCCCGCTGTTGGAGCTGCCGCGGAACCAGGAGTCTTTGAGTAAACTGTTTGATAACGCTCTGGGTCGTCCAGTCGCTCACGAATATATGGAGGAAGCGGCATAGAGCCTAGCTTGTCGAGGATTTCAAGAAAAATTCCATCATAATGAAAACGAATCATACGATTTCCATCGGCTTGGTTTACAGACTCAACCGTTGCAGTAAGAAGACCATCTCCAAAAGATAATTTTGTTCCCTCTCTTGTTTTCTTGCCTGGACGAGTTAAACACTCCCAAAGGCCGTCGCCATGGTCGGTAAGCAGTAAAACTTCGATTGGTGTGGTTCTTCCCTCTGCTTGTCCCATAAGTCTTGCAGGAATGACTCTTGAGTTATTCATAACAAGACAATCGCCTTCCTCAAGATAATCAAGAATATCTGTAAAATATTTATGCTCCACCTCACCGCCTTTTCGGTCAAGTACCAATAATCTTGAGCTATCACGTTTTTCAAGCGGGTGCTGTGCAATTAAATTTTCTGGTAATTCAAAATAAAAATCACTTTTTTTCATATTTTTTAATATTTGCTCCTTAGACTTACATTTGAGATATTGTAATACCTGTATAATAGAATTTTAAAATATCACTATAACTAAATCCCATATTTGCCATAGACCTTGCACCATATTGGCTCATTCCTACACTATGTCCCCAGCCTGTGCCAGAAAATACATAACTTCCTGATGCAACATTAACATTCCCGCTATCATTAGAAGAAGATATAGATATTGTCTGTTTTCCTGAGCCTGTAAGTGCAGTTTTGCCACTCACAGAACCAATATAGGCTTTATTTCCACCAGCACCTATTGCGTAAAGCCCACTGTCTGTTATTTGCGAGTCATTAACCCAAAGGCCACCACTTCCAGAACTTCCCGTCAATATACTAGAACCATTTATCGTATATCTAATGCTATTAAGTCCAAAAACAGTGCGAACTGAACCATTTTTTATGGTAACACTTTTTCCAGATGTGTCTGTTACAGTCACTTCATTTACATTATCCATTTCGGTTCGTTTCGTAACTTTAACATCTGCTACTGTACCAATACTATAACCTGCTGACTTGAGTTTAGATGTTATTTGGTCTGCTGTGAGTGTTACACTCCAAACATTATATGACGATGCAGATGCGTCCTCGTAAATATCCTTAACGCCACGAAGATATGATATAGGTGTTCCTCCCCATACATTTTCGTTATTTTCTGTTGCGCCGCCAGAAGATGAGAAAAAGTAACCAGTAGCCAGCTTGCCATCTGCCATTAAAATTTGACCTTTTGTTTGGTCTACTGCATCATTTGAGTTTGAATCAGCTCTTTCTGTACCATGATAAACCTGACAATTTGTTGTATTGCATAAATCAAAGCCATAAGCTTTATGTTTGTTAAGATTACCAAGCGCAAATGACCTTGCACAAACTGCTTGAGCCTTTAATGCCTCAATAGGCCAGCTTGCACTCATTTCATACGGCAAAACACCTTTCACATAATCCTCAATATTTACATAGTTTATAACAGTCAGCTTACCAGAGCTTTCTGCTTTAAAAACAAAATCACCATAGTAGTTATAACCATCATAAGTCGTAGTGCCGGAAATCGGTCTAACGGCAATATTTTCACCAGATACAGAGTATATCGTTTGCCCTGATAAGCCTTGCACTAAATATGTATTATTAGCATATGTTATTTTAAGTGTAGTTTCTGATGTGCTTTGTGAGCCTGTAAATGTTGTGTCATTCATAACTCCTATAGAAAATCCAGACGAATTTATCAAATTTGCTACTGAAACTGCTGTGGAGCTATAAGCCAGACCAACACGCAAAATATTTGTATATGATGCTGATGCCAATGACCCTACGCATAACACAACAAATGCAAATAAACTGCAAAAAATACGTTTCATATCAGAACTCCTTCTATTGACAAAATAACTTTATTCCTCTAAAATAATGTTGCAAGCCAATGTTTGCATAGAAATATATAGAAGAATATTTATAAGATAGAGGTGCGGTTTTCATCAGTATCGTTCGGGAAGGGGTTCGCAGTCCCGCTTGACCCGCCGAGAAAGGGGAAATCCGCCGAAGGCGATAAACCTCACTGCGAAAGGCTCGCACTGGCCCAGTTGGATAATATCTGCTGGTCTGTCACCTTACCGGTGGAGAGCTATCAAAGTGAATGGAATACTTTATCCATTTCATTATAGTATAGATTATACCGGTTTTTCAACCGGTTTTTTTCTTACACAGATAATATATTTGTGATGTAGCTTTAATTTTTCATTTGGCTATGCCACTACTTGAGGAGGATTTTACAAAGATGAAACAGTACAAAGTTGGTATTATCGGTGCAACCGGTATGGTAGGTCAGCGTTTTTCGCTGCTGCTTGAAAATCATCCATGGTTTAACGTGGTAGCTCTTGCTGCAAGCGGGCGAAACAAAGGCAAAACTTATGCCGAAGCCTGTGACAAAAGATGGAAAATGAAAGCAGATATGCCTGAAAAATATCGTGATATGGTGCTTTTTGATGCAACTGCTGATGCAGAGCAAATTTCCTCAATGGTTGATTTTGTCTTCTGCGCTGTTGATATGAAAAAGGACGAAATTAAAGCTCTTGAAGAGCGTTACGCAAAACTTGAATGTCCTGTTTGTTCTAATAACTCTGCACACCGTATGACTCCAGATGTACCAATGATTATTCCAGAAATCAACGCTCACCACACTGATATTATAAACGCCCAGAAAAAGCGTCTTGGCACAAAGCGTGGTTTTGTTGCTGTTAAATCTAACTGTTCCATCCAGTCTTATGTTCCAGCTCTTTCTGCTATTTGGGATTTAGGTATTGAAGAAGTTGCTGTTTGCACATATCAAGCTATTTCTGGTGCAGGTAAAACTTTTGAAACCATGCCTGAAATCATTGATAATGTAATTCCTTACATAGGTGGCGAAGAAGAAAAAAGTGAAAAAGAGCCTATGAAGGTTTGGGGATATGTTGCAGATGACCATATTGAACATGCGACAAGTCCTAAAATTACTGCACAATGCCTGCGTGTTCCTGTTTCTGATGGACACATGGCTGCTGTATTTATGAAACTTAAAAACAAGGCAAACAAAGAGGAAATCATTTCTCGTTGGAATAATTTCTCTGGCACAGCTCAGGAAATGAATTTACCAAGTGCTCCAAAGCAGTTCCTCACCTACTTCGAGGAGGAAAACCGTCCACAAAGCCGTCTTGACCGTGATTTAGAAGGCGGTATGGGTGTTTCCATCGGTCGTCTGCGTGAGGATAGCATTTATGATTATAAATTTGTAAGTCTATCTCATAATACCCTGCGTGGTGCTGCTGGCGGTGCAGTTCTAATGGCAGAGCTTTTATGTGCTAAGGGTTACATGGACTAACTTTTTTTGGAGGGTTATTTATGAAAAAGCCTATCTTTACTGGTGCTGGTGTTGCAATCATTACCCCATTTATTGACGATGATACTGTCAACTATGAGGAATTTGGTAAGATTATTGACCATCAGATTGAACATGGCACAGATGCCATTATCGTTATGGGTACAACTGGCGAATCCCCAACATGCCCAGAAGATGAGCATGAAGAGATTGTGGATTTTTGCTGTAAGCATGTTGCAGGTCGTGTGCCTGTAATAGCTGGTGCAGGCTCTAACGACACTAAAACTGCCATTAAACTGACTAGGAGTGCCAAGGCAAGTGGTGCTGACGCTGTACTTTCAGTAACTCCTTACTACAATAAAACCACTCAGGCTGGACTTATTGCACATTTCAATGCTATTGCTGACTGCGAAATTCCAGTTGTGCTTTACAATGTTCCAAGCCGCACAGGTGTTAGCTTTACCGCTAAGACATACAAAGAGCTTTCTAAGCACCCGTATATCAATGGTGTTAAAGAGGCAAGCGGTAATTTCTCATTGCTGGTTGAGTCTATGGCACTCTGTGGTGATGAAATGAATTTCTGGTCTGGTAATGATGACCAAATAGTTCCTCTTATGTCCATGGGAGGAAAAGGAGTAATCTCTGTGCTTTCAAATGTTGCTCCACAGGCTGTGCATAATATTTGTCAGCTTTGTATACAGGGCGATTATGAAAAGGCATCTAAGATGCAGCTTGATTATTTAGAGCTTGCTAATTCTCTATTTTGTGAAGTAAATCCAATCCCTGTTAAAAAGGCTATGGAGATTCTTGGCTGGAATGTTGGTAAACTTCGTTTGCCGCTTGTTGAACCAACTGAGGAGCACACTGCTCGTATCCGTGCAGCTCTCGGTCAAATGGGTTGTGAAATTTAATAAAAAAATACTCAAAGATATGAGTGAGTGTTAAAAGGAGCTTTTAAAAATGCTAAAGATTGCACTTTCTGGGTGTAACGGTCGAATGGGTCGTGCTATCACAGATATTTGCGAAAATAAAGAAAACATGAAAATTGTAGCTGGTTTTGATGTTAATGCTGTAAAGTTAGCTGATTTTCCAGTTTATGCAGACCCAATGGAATATACAGGCGGTGCAGATGTTGTAATCGACTTTTCCAATGTGTCTTGTACTGACAGCTTATTAAAATATTGTCTTGAAACTAGAACCCCTGTTGTAATTTGCACAACTGGTCATTCCCCTGAGCAGCTCGCCCAAATCGGTGCTGCTGCTACTCAGATTCCAGTTTTCCGCTCTGGCAATATGTCTGTTGGCATAAATCTTTTAATGGATTTACTGCGCAAATGCGGTTCTGTTCTGGGTGATGGTTATGATGTAGAAATCATTGAAAAGCACCACAACCAAAAGCTAGATGCACCAAGCGGCACAGCTTTAATGCTTGCTGACGCGGTTTCTGAAACTCTGCCTTATGATGCCGAGTACACTTATGACCGCCATGAGCGACGTGAAAAGCGTCCAAAACATGAAATTGGTATTCATGCTATTCGTGGCGGCACTATTGTAGGCGAGCATACTGTTATGTTTGCAGGTAGAGACGAAATTATTGAGCTAAAACACACTGCTCTTTCCCGTGAAGTTTTTGCAGTAGGTGCGGTTGATGCAGCAGCTTTCCTTGCTGAACAAACAAAAGCTGGTCTTTATGATATGAGCCATGTAATTGCTGCAAAATAAAATAATAAGACCTTGGGATTAAACTTTAGTCCCAAGGTCTTATTTTATAATGTGATTTGCTGCTCTGGTAAATCCTCGTCTTTTAAAACCGCTCCAAGCGCTGGTATATTTTTCGCTTTATATCGCTCTGGTTCATTAAAGTTATGTGTGATAACTGCATTTGTTATAATATGCTTTCCTCTAAGTGTCATAACCTGAACGCCTTGTGTAGAACGTGTAGATTTGATATCAAGCATACCTGCATTTATTATCAATGCTCGCCTGCCCTGTGATGATGTACCGAAAATTGTTATCTCAGTTTCATCTGTAACAGGTGCAAAGAACGCAACTGCTGGAGATTTATCAGAATATGCACCAGTAAGCCTGCGTCTATTAGTCTTAGTTGCAAATGATTCAAGTGAGAATCTAGCAATTTTGCCATTTTCAAAAACTACGACCATTGTATTTTTATAATCGAGTGGTAAAAATGCAAATACAGGCACTTCGCCATCGTCCATACCAAGTTTTTGTGGTAGATAGTCACCAAGTACAGACGCTTTATTGTCCTCAAAATCATAGAGCCTTGCCTTATACGCTTGATGCTGATTTGTTATAAAGATAATCTCTTGCTTATTAGTAGATTCTGCCTCCCAAGCGATTTTATCACCATCTTTGAGCTTATGCTCGCTGGACATACGCCATGATGCAGGTGTAATTTTTTTAAAATAACCATCTTTTGTTAAGAATAACAACACAGAATAATCTTCAATATGGTCATCTTCATCAAATTCCTTAACCTCATCAGCATAGATAATTTTTGAATGACGTTCAGCAGGGTATTTTTTTATCACGGTTTCAAGCTCTTTAATTATAATATTACGCTGTTTGGTTTTGCTCTGGAGAATACCTTCGAGTTTATCAATCTCTTTTTGAAGTTCATCAACTTCATTAGTACGCTTTAAAATATATTCTTTATTTATATTTCTAAGGCGAATTTCTGCTATATATTCGGCTTGAATCCGATCGATATCAAACCCGCTTATAAGATTTGGTACAACATCGCTATCAAGCTCAGTATCACGAATAATTTTAATTGCTCTATCGATATCAAGCAGGATTTTTCTAAGACCTAAAAGCAGATGCATTTTATCCTTTTTCTTGTTAAGGTCAAAATACACCCTACGTCGAATACTTTCAGTTCTCCAAGCTGTCCATTCTTCAAGTATTCCGCCTACGCCTAGAACCTTTGGCATACCGCTGATAAGCACATTAAAGTTACATGAGCATGAATCCATAAGCGGAGTTAGCTTAAACAGTCTATCCATCAGTTTATCCGCATCTGTGCCACGCTTTAAATCTATAGCGATTTTTAAACCGTTTAAATCTGTTTCATCACGAATATCTGCAATTTCTCTAATTTTTCCGCCCTTTACAAGCTCGGCAATTTTATCTATAATAGCCTCGATTGTTGTTGTATATGGAATTTCAGTAATCTCAATAATATTTTCTTTTTTGATATAGTTCCAACATGCACGAACTTTAAATGAACCTCTGCCTGTTTCATAAATCTTACGCATTTCATTTTCATCAAAGATTATTTCTCCGCCCGTTGGAAAATCTGGTGCTGGGAGTGTAGATAAAATATCATGTTCTGGATTTTTAATGCACTCAATCGCAGTTTTACAAACCTCATGCAGATTAAAACCACAAAAACTAGATGCCATACCAACCGCAATACCAGTGTTAGCAGAAACTAAAATATTGGGGAAAGTTGTTGGCAGAAGTACAGGTTCTTTCATTTCTCCATCATAGTTATCCACAAAATCTACTGCATCGGCATCAATATCTCTGAAAAGTTCCTGACAAATTCCATCAAGTTTAGCTTCAGTATAACGTGATGCAGCATAAGCCATATCACGTGAATAAACCTTACCAAAGTTACCCTTGGAATCAACAAAAGGAGTTAAAAGTGCCTCATTACCACGGGTTAAGCGCACCATTGTTTCATAAATTGCTTGGTCACCATGGGGATTTAATTTCATGGTTTGACCAACTATATTAGCGGACTTTTTACGAGTTGAGTTTAAAAGTCCCATTTTATACATTGTATATAATAGCTTTCTATGTGAAGGTTTAAAGCCATCAATCTCTGGAATAGCACGAGATACAATTACGCTCATTGCATAGGGCATATAATTTTTTCTGAGCGTGTCTGTAATCGGCTGTGGTGTTGGCTCAAGTGGTTTCATAACCTCACGCATAGGCTGTTTTTCTGTTTTCTTTGCCATTCGGCTCTACCTTTCTAAATGTTAATTAAGAAATATCTGCAAACTCAAGATATTCATGTCCGTTTTCTGCGATATATTCTTTTCTACCTGCTAGATTATCGCCCAGAAGTAAATCAAACATATCACTTGTAGCCTTTGCGTCCTCTGGCTCTACTCTAATAAGTCTGCGTGTTGCAGGATTCATTGTAGTTTCCCACATCATATCAGCCTCATTTTCACCCAGTCCCTTTGAACGCTGTATAGTTACCTTTTTTCCATTTAATTTTTTCAAAATAGCAGCTTTTTCTGTTTCGTCAAATGCAAAATAGCTTTTATCCTTATAAGTTATCTCATAAAGAGGAGATTCAGCGATATAAACATAACCTTTTTCAATAAGTGTAGGCGTTAATCTATAAAGCATTGTTAAAATAAGTGTGCGAATCTGGAAACCATCAACATCGGCATCAGTACAAATAATAACCTTATTCCATCTAAGACTATTAAGGTCAAATGCAGACATATCCTTTGATGCTTTCGTTTGAACCTCTACCCCGCAGCCTAAAACCTTTAACAAATCTGTTATAATATCATTTTTAAAAATTTTGCTGTAATCAGCCTTTAAACAGTTTAATATTTTACCTCTAACAGGCATAACCGCTTGAAACTCTGCATCTCTGCCCTGTTTTACTGAACCAAGAGCGGAGTCACCCTCTACTATATAGAGTTCCCGACGTTCGGTGTCTTTTGTTCGGCAATCTACAAACTTCTGCACTCTATTAGACACATCAATATTGCCAGACAATTTCTTTTTAATATTAAGTCTGGCTTTTTCGGCTTGCTCACGACTGCGTTTGTTTATGAGAATCTGTTCTGCAATTTTATCAGCCTCAGCTTTGTTTTCGATAAAGTAAACTTCTAATCCTTCTTTCAAAAACTCTGTCATAGCATCCTGAATAAATTTATTTGTAATCGCCTTTTTAGTCTGATTTTCATAAGATGTATAAGTAGAAAAACAGTTTGTAACTAAAATTAGCGAATCAAATACATCTTGGAAAGAAATTTTACTCTCATTCTTTTGATATTTACCAATTTGCTTAATATATGCATCAAGAGCAGAAACAAAAGCAGAACGGACAGCCTTATCTGGTGCACCGCCATACTCAAGCCAAGATGAGTTATGATAGTACTCTATTTTGCTGACTGCTGATGAAAAACAAAAAGCGCAACTTAATTTTACTTTATATTCTGGCTTGTCTTCTCTATCCTTACCCTTGCGTTCCGCCTGTAAAAACCGTACTGAAGTGAGAGCCTTTTCCTCTGACAACTCAGTTACATAATCAACAATACCATTTTCATAGTAGAACTCACTGGTTTCAAACTTATTTCCATTTTGATTTCTCAAAATAAACTTTAAATGTTTATTTACAACTGCTTGACGTTTTAAAGTGTCCTCAAAATATGACAGTGGAATATTTATATCTGTAAAGACTTCAAGGTCAGGCAGCCAACGTATTTTTGTACCGCTTTTCTTAGAATTTACCTCTTTTTTTATAAAGCCTTCTTTACTATCGGTTTTATTTTCACCTTTTTCAAAGTGTAAATTATATTCAAAACCATCACGCAGTATGGTAACGTCCATATATTTAGATGAATATTGAGTTGCACAAGTGCCTAGACCATTAAGCCCCAATGAAAACTCATAGTTTTCACCCTCTTGGTTTTTATATTTACCACCTGCATAAAGTTCGCAGAAAATAAGCTCCCAGTTATAGCGTTGTTCGTTTTCGTTCCACTCCACTGGAATGCCACGTCCCATATCTGCAACTTCTATCGAGCCATCAGAATAACGAGTGACTGTTATTTGACTGCCATAGCCCTCTCGTGCCTCGTCTATCGAGTTCGATAATATTTCAAAAACTGCATGTTCACAGCCTTCAAGCCCATCAGAGCCAAAAATAACGCCCGGACGTTTACGGACGCGATCTGCTCCTTTTAGGGCGGATATACTTTCATTGCCATAAGAATTTTTGGCTTTAGTCATATAAATTCCTCTCCTGATTTATTTTCAACTAGACTATATTATAGCAATTAATTTAACCATCGTCAAATTATGATTATATATTTTACTGTATATCTTATCTCATATTGACATATATATGTGTTGGAGGTGGGTTTTTATGGACGCTGCACAAGTTTTAGTATATGTATTTTTCTTATTAATAGCTATTTTAGCATTAAGTGCATTATTCACGCCTATAAGGCTGGGATTGAAACTGATTATAAATTCCATTTTTGGTTTTATAGGATTAGTTATAGCTGGGGTATTTGGAAATTTTATAGGTATTTCAATCTCGATAAATGTATTCACAGTTTTAATAACTGCATTTTTAGGTATATATGGGTTATTACTTATAATCTTATTAAATTTATTTTTATTTTAGGGAAAAAACAAAAACGTTCGGAGGGGGATCCGAACGCTTTTGTCTTGGTAAAAAAAGAGTGGTTGAAAAGAGGAAAAGAGAAAAGAAACTCTCCTTTCCTCATATGCTTTGTCTACGGGTAAATGACAAAACAAAGAGGGGTAAAAAATAGGGGATAAAGGAGTGTTCATTCGAGGAAGGGGAATCCCTCTCTTGAACTGATACTATATTACATTAGGTTTGTGTATAAATTGTGTCATTTTAATGAAAGAATATTCAAAATTTTATGAACCTGAGATAAAAAGAAAAAAGATGCCGAAGAAAAAATCTCCAGCATCTTTGAATCGACTTAGGCAGTGCCTTATCTGAACTTACGCTTCTTTGCACGTGCAGCCTCAGACTTCTTGCGGCGCTTTACGCTAGGGCTTTCATAATGCTCACGCTTGCGGAGCTCGGAAAGCACACCCGCCTTTGCACAGGAACGCTTAAATCTTCTCAGCGCACTGTCCAAGGATTCATTTTCCTTTACGCGGACTTCCGACATCGTTTTCCCTCCCTCCGCGCGAACCGTTATTCGGACGCTTAAAAGCACGTTCTGCCAAATATAACTAGCATTTTTTTACATAGCTATACCTCTGAACAAAACCGTAAGATTATTATATCGTCTTTTATGTCTGTTGTCAAGTTTTTTTACAAATTACTTTACAACTAGGTTTACAATTTTATTTTTAACGACAATAGTCTTAATAATATTTTTACCTTCGACAGCCTTTTGAATCTTTTCGTCAGCCAAAGCTGTGTCAATAGCTAGTTGCTGTTCGCAGTCAACTGGAAGGCTTATAGTAGCTCTTAATTTACCATTTACCTGAACTGCAATCTGAATTGAAGATTCCTGAGTTTTGCTTTCATCATATTCCGGCCAAGCCTCCAGAGAAAGCACAGAAGTTTCACCAAGCATACTCCACAATTCTTCTGCAACGTGTGGAGCAAATGGACAAATGAGCTTTAGAAGTGTCTTATACTCCGCACGGTTAATGCCCTTATCATAAAAATCATTTACCATGCTCATCATTGCAGCAATAGCAGTGTTAGCCTTTAGGTTCTCAATATCTTCTCCAACCTTTTTGATTGTCTTATGCATAAGAACCTCATGCTGCTTAGAATAAGCATCTGAAGGCTCAATCTTATCAAATAGGTTCCAAACACGTTCAACAAATCTATGACAACCCTTAATAGATTTAGGACTCCAAGGAGCAGCTTTTTCAAAATCACCGATGAACATTTCATATAGACGCATAGTGTCAGCGCCATAAGTTTCAACGATTTCATCAGGGTTTACTACATTACCTCTGGACTTAGACATCTTTTCGCCATTTTCGCCTAAAATCATGCCATGGCTTGTACGTTTAGCGTAAGGCTCCTTAGTTGGAACTACACCAATATCATAAAGGAATTTGTGCCAGAAACGGGAGTAAAGCAGATGGAGTGTAGTATGTTCCATACCACCATTATACCAATCAACAGGACCCCAATATTCCATTGCCTCTTTAGATGCAAGAGCATTATTGTTATTTGGGTCCATATAGCGTAAGAAGTACCAAGAAGAACCAGCCCACTGTGGCATAGTGTCTGTTTCACGCTTGGCCTTTCCACCGCAGCAAGGGCAAGTAGTGTTTACCCAATCGGTCATCTTAGCCAGTGGGGATTCGCCGTTTTCTGTTGGCTCATATGAGTCAACATTTGGCAGAGTAAGTGGCAACTGGTCTTCTGGAACTGGAACCCAGCCACACTTATCACACCAAACAATAGGAATAGGCTCACCCCAATAACGCTGACGAGAGAATACCCAGTCACGCAGTTTATATTGAACCTTAGCATGTCCAATACCATTTTCTTCTAGCCAAGCAATCATAGCAGGGATAGCGTCCTTAACAGTCTTACCATTTAGGAACTCAGAGTTTACAAGAATACCTGTTTCATCCTTAGCGGTGAAAGCTGCCTTTTGAACGTCCTCGCCGCCCGAAACAACCTCAATGATATCACAGCCAAAAGCCTTTGCAAATTCCCAGTCACGGTCATCATGTGCAGGAACAGCCATAATAGCACCTGTACCATAACCCATTAGAACATAGTCGGATACAAAAATAGGAATTTCTTTGCCGTTTACTGGATTTACAGCTCGAACCCCGTCAATGCATACACCGGTTTTATCCTTGTTAAGCTCAGTACGCTCGAAGTCGGATTTACGAGCAGCTTCTTCGCGATATGCACGAACTGCATCAATATTATTGAGCTTATTTGCCCACTTTTCTTCAATTATTGGGTGCTCTGGAGAAATAACCATATAAGTCGCACCAAATAAAGTATCTGGACGGGTTGTATAAACGGTTAAAATATCTCCAGTTGTTGTTTTAAAGTTAACCTCTGCACCAGTAGAACGACCAATCCAGTTTTTCTGCTGAATCTTTACACGTTCAACAAAATCAACTTCATCAAGGTCATCAATTAGACGTTGTGCATACTCTGTGATTTTAAGCATCCATTGGCTCTTAGTCTTATGAACAACCTCACTGCCACAACGCTCACAAACACCGTTTACAACTTCCTCATTTGCAAGCACACACTTACAAGAGGTGCACCAGTTTACATTCATTTCCTTTTTATAAGCCAGTCCCTTTTTAAAGAGCTGGAGGAAAATCCACTGTGTCCATTTGTAATAAGATGGATCGGTTGTGTTTATTTCTCTTGACCAGTCAAAAGAAAGACCTAAAGATTTGAGCTGACTTTTAAATCGAGCAATATTCTTCTTTGTAACTTCTGCTGGGTGAACATGATTTTTAATTGCGAAATTCTCAGTTGGCAGACCAAAAGCGTCCCAACCCATCGGATACAGAACATTAAATCCCTGCATACGCCTTTTACGAGCTACAATATCAAGGGCTGTATAAGAACGTGGGTGACCTACATGCAGACCCTGACCAGATGGATATGGAAACTCTACAAGAGCATAGAATTTAGGCTTTGTATAGTCCTGAGGTGCTACAAAGCAGGATTTTTCATCCCAAATATCCTGCCATTTCTTTTCAATTTGCTTGTGTTCGTACTTATTCAATGACGCTAACCCCCCAAAGGTTGAAAATTTGTTATTTTATGCCTGTGGATTATCAATACCAAGTTCAGAAAGAGAAATTTTCTCTCCATCTTTCCACAGATTTTCCAGTCGATAAAAATCTCTTGTTTCCGGAAGGAAGATATGAACTAAAACTCCACCATAATCTAAAAGAATCCAAGAAGATGACTCAAAACCCTCTATATGGTGAGGCATAATCTCATGGTCATGCTTTAAATGGAACTCTACGCTATCTGCAAGAGCTTTTACCTGAGTTGTAGATGTTGCAGAACAGATTACAAAGTATTCTGCAAGTGTTGTAAGTTCTTCAACTCGAAGAACTTCAATTTCATGTCCTTTACGCTCCAAAAGAGCTTCACAGATATATTTTACCTGTTGTTTTGCTTCCATAGTAATTCTCCTTTTTATGCTTCTGGGTCAACAGATGGTGCACTATCTCCTGAATCTGAGTTTTGTGAGTCACCAGATGAACCAGAGTTTTCAGAATCGCCATTTGATGATGAATTGTTATTTGATTCAGATCCTGATGAACCATTATTTTCGTTTCCCGAAGATCCATTTTCTGAACTGTTATTAGAACTTGATGGATTATCAGAACCATTATTTACAGAAGTTTCATCTGAGTTCGATGGACTTTCATTGTCAGGGCTTGACGAATTATTATCTGTGTTTGATTCATTATTTGTGTTCGATTCATCTTCATCATCATTTGAATTTGATGAGCTTGTGTTTTCGTTTTCATCATCTTCTGGCGGTGTATAATCATCTTCATCGTCATAATAGTCGTAATCTTCATCATCATCGTCATAATCTTTTTTTGATGATGAGCTTGATTTCGTAGGACCAGAAACCAAATCTAAATATTTTATAGGCTGACTATATGGATTAAAATATTGATTTATAAGATTTAAAGCCTCACTTTCATTTACGAAATAGAATGAAAGTTCTGTACTTGTACCCGCTGTGCTCATTGATGAATATCCTGGCAAAGTAAACATATTTATTCCGCTTGCAGTATCCACTTTAAACGCTTGACCTGCGAGCCAAATCATTTCGCCTGCGGTTAAATCAGTTTTAACACTTCTAAATACTGCATCAGCAATATCTTTAAACTTGAACGCATTGGCTGGGGTAAGAATCTGCTTTGCAAGATACACTAAAAACTCTTGCTGTTTTGCAATACGTGTTTCATCACCATTCAAATATTCATCTGGAACAAGACTTGTATATCCAGGGCCATTTTTTCTCCAGCGTAAGAACTCAACAACTTGTTCGCCGTCTAAGTGCTGCATTCCCGCCGTTGGGAAGTGGATTTCCAAATCCTGAGTTGGGTCTGAATACATCATTGGGAATGGAATATCATAATCTACGCCACCAATAGCATCTACAATATCAGCTATACCCGTAAAATCAACAACAATATACTTATCTGGTATAAATCCCATAACCTGAGCTATTTGTTTTTTAGTCTGCTCTATACCTTTAGCATAAGCTGCATTGATTTTTTTGTTTGCACCTTTCTTATTTACATTTGACATTGTATCACGAGATATATTCATAATATTAACGGTGTGTTTATTTGTATCAAACGCCACAACCATAATATTATCTGTACGAGTACCATCAATATCAGTTGCACAAACTGCAAATGTAAAGAAATCATCAATACGATCGCCTACATCCAGGTTAATTGCTAAGTTATCGCCGTTTTCTGGGTCGTTTATTGTTGTATCATTTTGATGTGGTTGAGATATATCTGGTTTTTTCACATTCATAGCAAGCCACACACCGCCAGCAGCTATTGCCAGTGCGATGAGCAAAGCAAAGAAAATCAATATCTTTGTAACAATAGACTTTGGTTTCTTTTGTTTTTTTACTGATTTAGCACTTGGTGCATAGCCGGAGTTTTTAGAACTTTTAACCTGTTTTGAAACATATGTTAAATCTGATGTCTGTTGATTCGGTTTTACTTTTTTTGCCTTTTTGGCTGTGGGTTTTGAGTTTGTAGACTTATTATGCCTTGAACCGCCTCCGCCAAAAATTTTCATGTGTTATTGCCTCCTAAAACACCATCAGGAACGTACTACCCCCTGACCTATAAGCCAGTTACGTGCCTGCATTGTATCTTTATGTATTAGTTTTCCCCGTTCAATTAAGTCACTAAGTGAAAAATCGAAACAATATAATAAAGCCTTATCTATATTTTTCTTTGCAAGTGCCCTTGCTGGTTCTACTCCCTTGAAATCCCTAGTTTCCTCGATAAAATCGGCAAGATAGATGATTTTATCGAGAGTGGTCATTTTTTCACAGCCTGTTGTATGATACTCGATGGCGTGTGCAACATCATCTGGAATATTATAAACATCTTTTGCTATTGCAGCGGCTGTTCTACCGTGCAGCATCTTCCATTCTATTTTTTCAACATCACAGGGTATTATACCGTATTTATCGCATAAATACAACTGTTCTTCACGAGAAAGTCTTTTTGTAATATCATGCAGCACAGCTGCAAGTGAACATTTTTTAGGGTCCTCCCCATATTTTTCACCCAGCCATATAGCTGCTTTTTCGCACCCCAAGGTATGGGTATAACGATAGCCCTCAAGTCTTGAAAGAATATCCTGACGCATTTTTTCATCATACAACATTATAAAAACCGCCTTTCACATTAAAATTCGTTGGCTAAATCCATGTATAACCGGTTTTTGCGAATATAATTAAGCACTGCCTTTGGTAGCATTTCAGATAACTTTTCACCATTTCTAATCTGAGTGGAAGAAATTTCTACAATATCTGTATCCACAAGGCAAATTTTCGCCCCATATTTATTTTTTAAGCATTCTGCTTTTTCCTTTAATATTGTTTGCTGGTCTAATCCTCTTGCAACAACAGCAAGTGTACAAAGTTTACAAATTTCCTCTGGCTCTCTCCAGCCTGTATCAAGAGTCATAAGCATATCTGTACCCATCATAAAAAACAGCTCACCATAAATTTTTTTATCGTTTAGCTGTCTCAAAGTGTCTATGGTATAGCTTGCACCTCCACGCTCTATCTCCACCGTGCTAAGTTCAGCCCATTCATATCCCTCAAGCATCAAATTTATCATCTCGCAACGCTGATGAGTGTTTGCAGAACCTTTTGGCATTTTTTTATGTGGCGGTAAATTAGTGGGGACAAATAGCACTTTATCAAGATTAAGAGCCTCTTTCACCTGTTTTGCTGCATGAAAATGACCATAATGCGGCGGATTAAAAGTTCCACCTAAAATGCCTGTACGCATTTGATTACTTCTCCAAAACGATTTTACGCTTGTCCTTGTCAGATGACTGACGATATAAAACAAACTTTGTGCCTATAACCTGAACACTATCCGCACCAGTTTCCTCACTTAAAACCTCAGCAACAGTTTTAGGAGTTACCATAGCGCTTTCCAAAACTTTGCCTTTTACAAGCTCATGATTTTCAAGCAGCACATTTAACTGCTCTATAACACCATCGGTCACACCGTCCTTACCTATATGAAGGGTCACTGTCAGTGTATTTGCCAGCTTGCGCAGCTGAGCACGCTGTTTACTTGTCAACATAAATATTTTTTCACTCCTGTATATATTTTTTCAATTTATTTGCAACATCTCTTATTGCAACTGCACGATGAGAAATTTCATCTTTAATTTGCGGTGAAAGTTCACCAAAAGTGCATTTATGCTCACGAACATAAAAAATCGGGTCATAGCCAAAACCATTGTCACCTTTTGGGTTATTTAAAACCTCACCTTCACACTTACCAAAGCTATCAATAAAACTTCCATCTGGAAACGCACAGCATATAGCACATGCGAAATAACATTTTCTATTATTTTTACCCTGCATATTTTTAAGAAGCAATGCATTTCTATCTGCATCACTACCCTCACAGTATCTAGCCGAATAAATGCCCGGTTTACCGCCCAAAGCATCAACACATAAACCTGAGTCATCAGCAATTGCAGGAAGTCCAGTGAATTTCATTGCAGAAACAGCTTTAATCCTAGCATTTTCAGCAAAGGTTTTGCCATTTTCCTCTGGTTCTGGCGCATTTTCGGGTAAAAGTTCTATTTGTATGCCAAACTTTCCCAAAATATCAGCCATTTCTTTGAGCTTTTTCTTGTTATGGGATGCAAGTACAAATTTCATTTGCTGTTCCTCCACAACTAAAGTTCACCAGTGATTTTCTTTTGCTCTCTGCAAAGTTTAGCTGTTCCTTTTTTACCAAGTGAAAGCAACTTATTTAGCTCGTCCTTAGTAAATGGACGTTCTTCACCTGTCCCCTGAATTTCCACAAAATCACCCGCTCCAGTCATAACAACATTACAGTCAACTATTGCGTTAGAATCCTCAGCATAATCAAGGTCTAATATTGGCTCATCTTCATATATACCAACAGAAACGGCTGAAACTTGACTTGTTAAAGGCATTTTTGTGATTTTTCCCTCATTAAGGAGCTTTTTACAAGCCAGCCATAAAGCTACAAAACCACCTGTTATAGATGCACAGCGAGTGCCGCCATCAGCCTGAATAACATCACAGTCAATAGTTATTTGTCTTTCGCCCAGTGCTTCTCTGTCGACAACAGAGCGTAAAGAACGACCGATAAGCCTTTGAATTTCGCTAGATCTGCCATCGAGCTTTAAAGATTTGATATCCCTTTTCTTACGGGTATGGGTAGAACGAGGGAGCATTGCATACTCCGCTGTTACCCAGCCTAATCCTTTACCCTCAAGAAATGCAGGCACTTTTTCATCAACACTTGCAGTGCAGATAACTTTTGTGTTACCAATCTCAATTAAAACAGAACCCTCTGCATACATGGTGTAATTTGTTGTAATTTTAACCTTTCTCATTTCATCATTACGTCTTAAATCTGGTCTTGCCATATCTTTCTCCCTTCGATGTTTACTGTTGTTCTATTTATTCGTTATCTGACTTAGCTGGTGGAAGCAATGCCTCAAGGAAATCATCTCTATTAAAATCCATAAGGTCATCTAATCCTTCACCAACACCAACAAGTTTTACGGGAACACCAAGTCCTGCGGAAATTGCGACAACAATACCACCCTTAGCAGTTCCATCTAGCTTTGTCAATATAATACCTGTGAGTTCTGCAGCCTTATTAAACTCCTCCGCTTGATGAACAGCGTTTTGACCTGTTGTAGCATCAAGAACGAGCAGGGTTTCTCTTGATGAGTTTGGAAGTTCTCTTGTAAGAATACGGTCAATTTTAGCAAGCTCATTCATAAGATTTGCTTTGTTATGAAGTCTGCCTGCAGTGTCGATGATAATAATTTCACAACCTCTAGCCTTTGCTGCTGCAATTGCATCAAACACAACTGCTGCTGGGTCGGCACCCTCACCATGACGCACGATTTCAGCGCCTGCACGTTTTGCCCAGACCTCAAGCTGGTCAGCTGCTGCTGCTCTAAATGTATCTGCTGCTGCCAGCATCACGCGTTTACCCTGCTCAACATAACGAGCTGCAATTTTACCGATAGATGTGGTTTTGCCAACACCATTTACACCAATAACCAAAATAACTGCTGGTTCATTTTCTGTGTTTAGGTGTACATCCTCAAGCATCATATCAGTGAGCACTTCTTTGAGCAATGCTCTAAGCTCATTTGCAGTGTTTACTTTCTTGTGTTGAGCTGCTTTTTTTAGCTGTTGTCTAGCCTTTGCTGCAACTGTTGCACCAAGGTCAGATAAAATCATAGCTTCCTCTAGCTCGTCGAGTAAATCATCATCGACTTCAACGAAAGATGCCATAATATCTTCAAACTGCTGAGTTACGGCCTCAGTAGTTTTTTTAAGTCCTGCTTTAATTTTATCAAATAATCCCATATTTTAAACTCCTAATCTTACTTTATTTCTCCCGCAAATTTCTTTTCTGCCTCAGCAAGGTTTAGCATTAAAAGCCTGCTAACACCACGTTCTTGCATTGTAACACCATAAAGCATATCCGCTTTTTCCATAGTACCTCTGCGGTGAGTGATAACAATAAACTGAATTTTACTGCTTAAATTTTTTACATATTCGGCAAACCTAGCAACATTTACATCATCAAGAGCAGCTTCAATTTCATCAAGCACAGTAAATGGTGTAGGTCTTAATTTAAGTATAGCAAAATATAATGCAATAGCAACGAAAGCCTTTTCTCCGCCTGAAAGAAGTGTTATTGTTTTAACTGCTTTACCTGGTGGACAAACCAAAATTTCTATACCACAGTTTAGAATATCCTTTTGGTCTACAAGTTTGAGTTCTGCTGTACCGCCCCCGAAAATCTCTTTAAATGTCTGACCGAAATAAGCATTTAGTTTTGAAAATTCGCTTGCAAAAACCTTACTCATATTATCGGTTAGCTGACTTATGACCCCATAAAGTTCATTTTGAGCCTGTTCTAAATCTTGTTTTTGCTCACCAAGGAAATTAAAACGCTCCATAAGAGTTTTATATTGCTCTACTGCATCAAGGTTTATATTTCCGAGCTGACGCATTTTATCTCTTAAATCAAGCACTTTTCTATTTGCATGAGATATATTGTCTATTTGAATTTTATATCTTTCAGCCGCATTAGGTGTAAGCTGATATTGCTCCCACATTTTATCAAGAATTTGCTGTCTTTTTTCATCTGTCTGCATATTTTGAGCGGTCAGACGAGCGTTCTCTCTTTCAAGCCGTAAAAGCTCTTCATTTGTACGCTGAATACGCTTTTCAGTGTTTGTTTTTTCGCCTTCAAATTTAATTCTTATCTGTGCTTTTTCCTGAATTTTTTCTCTAATATATTTTTCAATTTGCTGCTGGTTATTTGCCTCGTTTGTAAGCTCAGAAATTTTAGCACTATATAGCTCTATTTGGTCTTGAAAGTCAGCATATATTCCTTTCATTTGCTCAAGACCATTTTTCATCTCAATTATCAGATTGTCAAGGTCTGAAATAGCACGTTTTTCCGATGCTATTTCTGCATCATTTTGAGCCTGAGAGGTACGAAGTGATATAACTTCCGATTCTTGTTTTGTTATAATATTTTCGCACTCAGTAATATTATAAATACAATTTTCATGTTTTTTCTTCAGAGCAGACAGTTTAGTTTGTAGTTGTGATTGTGTTTTTTCGTTTTCAGATATGATATTTTCATAACTATATCTAGCCTGTGAAATATCAGTTTGTTCAAGGGTTAATGAATTAAACTGTTCATTTACACGCTCAAGTATGGTTTTATGCTGATTTTGCAAAGCATCAAGCCTGATTTGCTCTTGTTTAAGATGCTGATTTTCCTTATAATAGTGCTCTAGCTCTTTCTCATAATCTGTAAGCTCTTGTTTTGTTTGATTTATTTTATTTGAAACTTTATCAAGTTGCTTTTTAATTGTTTGACCGTTTTGTTCTAACTGTCTTAATGTGTCTGCACGTGCAAGCGTGCCAGTTGTTTTTGAAATTGAGCCACCAGTCATTGCACCACCTGCTTGAATCATCTGACCATCAAGTGTTACTATACGAAAACGATGCTGATATACCTTTGCAATTTGCATTGCACAGTCTAAATCTTTAGCAACAACTGTCCTTGCAAGCAAATTTTTTATAATATTACGATATTCTGATGCACATTGGACAAGCGAATCGGCTGTACCATAACAGCCTGTCATATTTTCAAAACCGGTTTCTTTAAGGTTTAATGGCTTTATGGTGTCCATTGGCAAAAAAGTTGCTCTGCCGCCATCATTATGCTTTAAATAGTTAATTGCTTGTTTTGCATCATTAGAACGCTCAACAACAATATTAGATGCAGCAGCACCTAAAGCGGTTTCTATTGCGACTACATATTCACCATCAACACCGATAAGTGAAGAAACTGGACCTCTTATACCCTGCTGCTCACCATTTTTAGAACGTTTCATAAGTAGCTTTACTGCACGTGAGAAACCTTCATAATCTTTCTGCATTTCAAGCAGCATTTTACAGCGGTTTTCGCAGTCAATATCCTTACTTTTAAGCTCTGCGAATCTCTTTTGCAAGTCCAGCAGACGTTCACCAGTTAATTTAACCGCTTGTTTTTTTTCATCGATGAGTTTTTCAAGCTCACAAATTCTATTTTTACAAACAATATATTTATTTTCGTAACCAGATTGAATTTCCTGTTCACGCTTTAATTGATTTTTCATATTATCAACTTCTTGATTTATATTGCTTGTCCTACCACTCATGCCCTCGAGTGCGGCTTTTGCGGCGGTAAGTTTCATAGAAACTTGAAAGTTTTCACCTTCAAGTACAGATATTTCATTTTGCAGCTTGTCACGCTGCTGTATAGATTCTAATTTACGTTGTTTTTGTGTTTGAACAGTCTGTTCTGCAAGAATAATTGACTCAGAAAGCATTTTTTGGCTGTTTTCCAGCTCATCACAGTGTTTTTTACGCTCTGTCTGCTGAATTACAAAAGTCTCTGCCTGCTCTTTTCGTTTTAGTTCATCTTGTCTGGTACGCTCTATATTTTGCCTTGCATTTTGGATATTTGCCTGTAAAACAGCAATTTCACTTTGTCTTGTAGCTGTTTTTTGTTCTTCATCTCTAAGCTGACGCCTAAGTTCATCAGCTTCAACATCTGTTTGGTGAATTTTATCCGAAATAATTTCGGTTTGCTCATATAGATTAGAAACTAAATTTCTAGTATCATCAAGCTGTCTTTGACAAATTTCTAGTTTACTTACGCTATCTGACTGTGCTTTTTTAATGTCGTTTAGCTCCATAAGCCATAGAGTAACCTCAATTTCACGAAGTTCATCTCTAAAAGATAAATATTCTTTTGCTTTTTCGGCTTGTTTTCCAAGTGGTTCGGTCTGTGCCTCAAGTTCACTGTAAATGTCCCTAATTCTCACTAAATTTTCTTCAGTTGCAGCAAGTTTTCTTTCCGCCTCCTCTTTTCGGTAGCGGAATTTTGTTATACCCGCTGCCTCCTCAAAGATTTCACGGCGTTCCTCGCTTTTAAGTGATAAAATCTCGTCTATTCTGCCCTGACCGATTATGGAGTAACCATCTCTTCCAAGGCCTGTATCCATAAAAAGTTCGTGTATATCTCTAAGCCTGCAATGCTTTTTGTTTAAATAATATTCACTTTCACCCGAACGATAAAATCTACGAGTCACCATAATTTCGGTATGCTCATTTTGAAAAATTCCTTCAGAGTTATCCAAAACCAGTGAAACCTCAGCAAATCCAAGAGGACTTCTCTTTGATGTACCTCCAAAGATAACATCTTCCATTTTTGCTCCTCGCAGCATTCTTGATGACTGTTCACCTAATACCCAACGAAGTGCATCTGAAATATTTGATTTTCCGCTACCGTTTGGGCCTACAATCGCTGTCATACCGCGTGAAAAGCGTATCTCTGTTTTATCTGGAAATGATTTAAAGCCTTGTAGCAATAAACTCTTTAAAATCATATGGTGTCCTCATTTATTCAGTGTGTTTTGTTATATTAAGTTTATCACGTTCACCCTTTATAATCAACGAAACTCAAATATATTTAACTATTATATAACAAAAAAATATACAAATTGACAATAAAATCGGGTACAGCTTTAGTCTCTGACCCACCATACCCGTTTTTTTATTTATTGATAACCCATTAGAGCAAGTGCTTGTTTAGCTGCCATCTGTTCAGCCTCTTTTTTACTTCTGCCTTTACCAGTTGCAAAAACATTGCTATTTAGCAACAGCTCCATATCAAATGTCTTATCATGGTCTGGACCGCTTGTGCTTGCAAGGCGATATTCAAGTGTTTCCTGACGATTTTTCTGAACAATCTCTTGCAGAGTGGTTTTGTAGTCTTTAAACATTCTGCCTTGTCTTGCACGTTCAACACTTTTAGGGATAAAGCTCATTACAAACTCTCTAGCTGGTTCAATTCCGCCATCTAGGTAAATTGCACCAAGCAAAGCCTCAACAGCATCAGCTAAAATGCTTGGGCGCTGTCTTCCGCCGCTGCTTTCCTCGCCATGACCCAAACAGATAGCACTATCTATGCCAAGTTCCTTGGCCACTTCATACAATGCCTGCTCACAAACGATAGCTGCACGAAGTTTTGTAAGCTCACCCTCTGGAAGTTCTGGGAAATGATTATATAAATAATCTGCTGTAACAAACCCCAGTACGGAGTCGCCAAGAAACTCAAGTCTTTCATTATTTTGCAAATGTCTGGCTCTCTGTTCATTAGCATAAGATGAGTGTGTGAGTGCTTTTTTTAACAATACCTTATTTTGAAACTGATATTTTATTTTATCTTTTAACATCTAAGCTCAATCCTTTCTATTTTGTGTTTAACGCAGACAATAGAGTTATCATTCCCTATTGTCTGCATTATTATTATAAAAATATGAATATGGTGCAATGAGGTCAATTAAATCACCAACCGTGTTAATATCTAGTATTTGCTCTTGTTTTAGCTGTGGTACATCAAATTCACCTTCAAGCACACTGAACAACTCCATTATATCCAAAGAATCAGCATATAACTCCTCACGAAATCGCATTTCTGGTATTACTTCTTCCTGTTTTATGGCGAACTGCTGAGAAATTATAATGCTTAGCTTTTGCATTATCTGCTCTTTGCTATCAAACAAAGTATTTACCCTTCTTTACTTACTGTCATATGTTCAATATTTTCGGCAACAGTTTCAATCATACCGCTTTTTGTGTAAGCGATAGCTTGACGCACTGCATTCATAAATGCAATTTCATTTGATGAGCCATGAGCCTTTATAACTGGGTGAGCTATTCCAAGGAAAGGCGCTCCACCAATAACATCTTGGTTAAACATTTCTTTAAACTCGTCCATACCCTTTTTACAAAGCAAATAACCTAGTTTTGTACCCATATTACGAGTGAAAACCTTTTTTATCTCTGATGCCATAAATTTAGCAACACCCTCAATGGTTTTGAGCATTACATTGCCTGCAAACCCATCACAAACAGCAATATCACATTTACCCATTGGCACATCAGTGCCTTCAACATTACCAATAAAGTTAATTCTACCCTCGTCATGTGCTTTTTTTAGCAATGCATAGGTTTCCTTACGCATTGCATCACCCTTGGAATCCTCAGAGCCATTATTTACAAGTCCAACACGTGGATTTTTAATCTTTCTAATCTTCTCTGCATAAAGTGAACCTAAAAAGGCAAATTGCAGCAAATATTCGGCTGTACATTCAGTATTTGCACCCGCATCAACAAGCATAACCTGACCATTTGCACAAGGCATAACTGGGGCTAAAGCACCTCTGCGAATACCTTTGATGCGCTTACAGAAAAGAGTTGCACCTGAAAGCAATGCACCAGTAGAGCCTGCGGAAACAATAGCATCAGCTTTTGAATCTTTTACAAGTTTTAAAGCTACCGCCATTGAGCTTTGTGGTTTTTGACGGAGTACAGTTGCAGGGTCATCATGCATATCAACAATATCTGGAGCATTTATAATATGAAGTTTAGACAGATTTTCTGCCTGATGCTCTTTCAAAATAGCTCGGATTTTATCCTCTTGTCCCACTAAAAGAACCTCTTCTCCATATTCTTTTACCGCTAAAATACCACCCAAAACTGGTGCTAGTGGTGCATTATCTCCACCCATTGCATCGATTGCAATTTTCATTTTAAATATCCCCCTTTAAGCTGTCGATAATTTCCAAAGCTCTTTCAGAAATTTTCATATTTTTCTCCCTCTTTCCACGAATTTTATAACCGAGCGGCTCTAAAATGCCAAAGTTTATATTCATTGGTTGGAATTTGACTACTGTTTCATTAGAAATATAGTGCCCCAATGCTCCAATAGCAGTTGTTTGAGGAAAATCTGGCTCTTTCCTACCTAAAATTTCATTTGCTGTTGCAAGCCCTGCTAAAAATCCAGATGCGTTTGATTCAACATATCCCTCAACGCCTGTCATCTGACCTGCAAAACGTATTCTTGGGTCTGAACGCAAAGCAAAATTATGGTCAAGAAGTCTGGGAGAATCTAAGAAAGTATTTCTATGCATAACACCATAACGCACATATTCAGCGTTTTTTAGTGCTGGAATCATGGAGAAAATACGTTTTTGCTCGCCCCATTTAAGATGGGTTTGACAGCCCACTAAATTATAAAGACTGCCTTGTGCATTGTCTTTTCTAAGCTGCAAAACCGCATAAGGGTCTTTACCAGTTTTAGGGTCTGGAAGTCCTACAGGCTTTAATATACCGAAAAGCAAAGTATCATGACCACGTCTTGCATTAACTTCGATAGGCATACAGCCCTCAAACACAAGTTTATCTTCAAATCCATGAACTTCAGCCTCCTCCGCTGTTGTCAGAGCCTCCCAAAATGGGTCAAATTCCTCTTTAGACAGTGGACAGTTTATATAGTCTGGAGTTCCTTTATCATAACGTGATGCAAAATAAGCATTATTCATATCTATTGATTCAAAAGTTACAATTGGTGCAGCCGCATCAAAGAAATGCAGAAAATCACCGCCAACTTTTTTATGAATAGCATCAAACAGTGCATCAGAAGTAAGTGGTCCAGTCGCTATGATAACTTTACCATCTTCTGGAATCTCTGTAACTTCACCATAAATAATATTTATATTGGGGTGATTTCTAATTTTATCAGTTACAGCTTTTGCAAATTGCTCTCTGTCAACGGCTAATGCTCCGCCTGCTTCAACTTGATTTTCGTCTGCACATTTTATAATAAGACCACCTAAACGGCGAAGTTCTTCTTTTAAAAGCCCCGCTGCATTTGTAAGCTCATTTGAACGCAAAGAGTTTGAACAAACCAGCTCTGCAAAGCTATCAGAATGATGAGCCGGAGTTTTTTTATCGGGTTTCATCTCATGGAGCGTTACATTTATTCCGCGCTCTGCAAGCTGCCATGCCGCTTCACAGCCAGCAAGCCCTGCACCAATTACAGTTACATTATTCTGCATTTACAGTTTCCTCCGCATCTGTCTTCTTACGGCGAGTTCTTTTTGGTTTTTCTTCATTTTCAGATTTTTTCTTTGTTGTTGTCTTTTTAGTGGTGGCTTTCTTAGTTGTTGTTTTTTTGGTTATCTTTTTAGGTTTTTCTTCGGTTTCTTTAGCTGCCTTTGCAGCCTCACGTTCTGCTGCCTTAGCCGCTCTTGCCTCTCGACGCAAACGGTTCTTTTCTGCCTCCTCTGGTGAAACACCTTCTTTTACCAGCTCACTATATCTACAGCCCTCACGCAGACAAACATCTCTCACTTCCTTGGAATCCCTATCTGTGTGGCGGAATAAAGATGAATCACAAGTTGGGCATTTAGATTTTAATGGCTTATCCCAAGTAATAAACTCACAAGCTGGATATTTGTCGCAGGAGTAATAAACATAACCCTTTGCAGATTTCTTTTTAACAACTTTCATGCCACAAATAGGACAAGCTGCACCAGTATCCTCAGTGATTGCCTTTGTATTGCTGCACTCTGGATAACCCGGACAAGCTAGGAACTTGCCAAAACGACCGATTTTAATAACCATTTTTCTGCCACAAAGCTCACATTCTATGTCTGTTTCTTGGTCTTGTATTTTAATACGCTGACCCTCAAGCTCAACTTCTGCCTTTTCAAGAGAAGTCTCAAAACCATCATAGAAATTTCTCAATAAGTCAACATAGTTTTCTTTGCCCGCCTCTACCTCATCAAGCTGACTTTCCATATTGGCTGTAAATTCATAATCTGCAACAAGTTGGAACTTATCAACAAGCAGACCTGTTACACCTTCACCGAGCGGGGTTGGTCTTAAAGTACGGCTTTCTTTTTCTACATAGTTTCTGCTTTCAATGGTAGAAATTGTAGGAGCATAAGTTGATGGGCGACCTATTCCACGCTCTTCCATAGCGCGTACAAGAGACGCCTCTGTATATCGTGCAGGTGGCTGTGTAAAATGTTGGCTTGGTGTTATTTCAAGTACTTTTAGTTCATCACCCTCTGCAAATGGTGGAAGTGGTTTTCCTGCTTCGCCTTGTTTTTCATCATCTGTTGATTCCTCATAAACAGCAGTAAAACCCGAAAATGCCACTGTATGACCAGATGCTCTAAAAATGTAACCCTCACTTGTAATATCAGATGAGATAGTATCTAAAATTGCATCGGACATCTGACAAGCGACGAATCTTAACCAAATAAGACGATATAATTTATACTGGTCTGGTGTAAGGCTGGATTTAATATTATCTGGCTCAAGCGTTACATCAGATGGGCGAATCGCCTCATGTGCATCTTGAGCGCCACCTTTTGTTTTGAAAACTCTTGGCTTTCCTGGATAGTAGCTTTCTCCATATCTGCCCTTAATAAATGTAGCTGCTGCCGCTGTTGCCTCATCAGACAAGCGGAGTGAGTCAGTACGCATATAGGTTATAAGACCAGTAAGACCTAGACCATCAATCTCAATACCTTCATAAAGCTCTTGAGCTACACTCATTGTACGCCTTGGAGTCATATTTAGTTTTCGGCTTGCGTCCTGTTGCAGTGTAGATGTTGTAAAAGGTGCAGGGGCAGACTTTTTCTTTTTTCCTTTTTTAACACTTGCCACAACAAATGGTTTACCTGTAACAGCATTTACAACCTTTATTGCGCTTTGTTCATCTTTAAGTTCTTTATTGCCCTCTGAATCGCTGTAATAACGTGCGATAAATTTACCGCCCATAGCTGTTTGCAATGTTGCCTCAATCTGCCAATATTCTTCTGGTTTGAAAGCACGAATTTCATTTTCTCTGTCCACAACAAGACGAGTTGCGACCGACTGCACACGACCTGCACTAAGACCACGTTTTACCTTTTTCCATAGAAAAGGGGATAATTTATAACCTACAATTCTATCTAATATACGTCTAGCCTGTTGAGCATCGACTAAATCCATATCAATATCTCTTGGGTGTTCGATGCCATAACGAACTGCATTTTTAGTAATTTCATTAAAAGTAACTCTTTTATATTCGCCCTCATGGAGATTTAAAAGCTCTTTTAAATGCCATGAAATAGCTTCGCCTTCACGGTCAGGGTCAGTTGCAAGGTAAACAAAATCGCTTTCCTCTGCTGAGAGTTTAAGCTCATTTATAAGTTTTTCCTTGCCCTCTACTGGAGCATATACAGGAGCAAAGTTGTTTTCAAAATCAATGCTCATTTTCTTTTTTGGCAGGTCACGCAGATGACCCATAGATGCTTTTACTATATAATCAGAGCCCAAATATTTGCCAATAGTTTTCGCTTTGGCAGGTGACTCCACAATCACAAGTTTGGACATATTTTTTCCTCCGTTTTATAATTATAAAAGAACTTATATTTTAGAAATTTTTAATTATAATGCCATTTTCACGCCTTAGTATACCATCAAGCTCCATCATCGTCAATTCAGTCATCACCCTTGCAACAGGTAAATCTGTTTGCTCTAAAATGTCTTCTGGCGTTTCCGCACCTTGCAAAATCACTTCCAAAATGCCTTTTTGAATTTCATTTTGCACCTTCGGAATAGAAAACTCTTTTGTTTGTTGTGGTTCTTCTATTTTTTCACTTTTTATTTTATCATGTGTAGAATTTTGAACATTTGAGCGTTTTAAGATTCTATCCCACATTTCTTCAACCGTTTGTTTTTCGTTATGATGTATTTGTTCTGGTTGCTTTTTAGATTTATAGTTCGATGCAATAGGTCTTAAACCAATTTGACATAAAATATCGTTTGGTTCACAGGCCATAGCTGCCTCTCCATCTCGAATAAGATGATTGCAACCCATTGAATTTGGTGCATTTATATTAGCTGGAACAGCAAAAACTTCTCTGCCCTGCTCAAGAGCCTCATGAGCCGTTATAAGTGCACCAGAACGCATTGGAGCCTCAACAACTAAAACAGCTTTTGATAAACCGCTTATAATTCTATTTCTTATTGGGAATCTAAAGCCATTATGTGGTGTTGATGGTGGATTTTCGCTAATAACAGCACCAGAAAGCTGAATATCACCCATTAAAAAATTATGTTCGGGCGGATAACAAATATTAAGTCCGCCTGCAAACACAGCGATAGTTTTACCCCCAACACTTAAAGCCCCACGCATTGCAGCACCATCTATGCCAAGAGCCATACCAGAAATAATAGTTGCACCTGCATTGGCAAGCTGTTTACCAAATTCACCTGCTGTCATCATGCCATAAGGTGTTGCTTTACGAGTTCCGACTATTCCTATACCCGGTTTGCGATCCAAATCTGGTATTTTTCCCTTTACATACAAAACTATTGGTGGGTCTGGTATACTGCATAATATTTCTGGATATGCACTATCTTCCATAGTTAATATGGTTATACCTAATTTTTCACAATCGAATTGTATTGCATCTGCTGTTTTCAGACTTTTATCAGAAAGAGCATCAATCTGTTTTTTATTTAATCTGGTTTTTTCGATAAATTCTTTTCTTGCCATTGAGTATAGATGTTCAGGTGTACCAAAACACTCTAAAAGCTGATTTTTAACAAGAGCAGTCAGTTCTTCTTTTGCAGATAACCATAACCAATATGACAGCTTACTCATTTTTAATGTCCTCACTCATTTCCCAAATAAGTATTGCTGCTGCAACACTGGCGTTTAATGATTCAGCTTTCCCCATCATAGGTATAATTATTTTTTCATCGCAAAGTGATAGTGTTTTATCACTAAGACCTCTGCCTTCGTTGCCTATAACAACCGCTGAATTTTTAAGATTTGTTTTGTTTATTGGTATGCTATCTTGTACAAGAGTTGCCGCACAAACCTTTATTTTTCTAGTATGCATAGCTGCTATTGCTTGTTCAATTTGCATTTTATAAATAGGTTGACGAAAAATTGCACCCATAGTTGACCTAACTACTTTAGGTGCAGTAGGGTCTGTGCAGCCTTCGCACAAAATCACGGCTGACAGAGCAAAAGCATCTGCGGTACGCAAAATTGTGCCAAGATTGCCTGGGTCTTGAACACCATCTAATAAAATGGCACCATTAAGATTTTGTGGCAGTTCATCTGCCATTCTATGAGGCATATCACACGAAAATAATACATTTTGTGGTGTTTCAACATCTGATGCTAAATTAAAAAGTTTTTCATCAGTTTCAAAAATATGAGCACCTTGGTTTATTGCCTTATCTATAAGTTCAGATGAAACATTTTCCCCAATTTTAATAAGTACGGTATGAACCTTAACTTCAGATGATAAAGCCTCAAAGAGCATTTTTTCGCCCTCACAAACCATTTGATTCATATTATTACGATATTTTTTATCTTTAGCGAGACGAGCAAGCTGTTTAATAGTGCTGTTTTGTTTGCTTTCTATTTTGGTAATTATCATAATCAGAAATTCCCCATTTCTATGTGCTGATATTTATACAGGTTAAAAGCCTGAACACCCTTTTGGTATTCAGGCTCACTGAAATATTAGGGTATATTTTAGCATTAAGTATAGCATACCCTTATATTTGATTCAAGTCAACGTTTTAGTGTTTTTGTTTTGCATTTTTTAACAAATTATTTTATACACAATACCTTAAAAAAATAAATCATTTATATTTATTACGCCTTTGATTTTTGCTAGATTAAAAGCATATTATATTATTTTTCTATTAAGTATGCGACTTTTTTATAAATATCACTTTGTTTAATAGCTTTTACGGCAGGGTCATCTTTAGGATAGGCACTTAAAATAGTTTTAACTTTCTCTGCGAGCATCAATAGTTCTTGTGGTACATTTTCTGTCGGCTCATCTTTCAGCTTTTCTTCAATGTTTGAAGCCAGATTTTTAACTAACTCTTTCATATTTGGAGCTAATTTCAGCGATTTTTTTAACCAATATATTGATTTTTTTAAATCTCCTGCATCTATTGAATTTTTATATTGTATCAAAATCCAAGCAAAACCATGCATACCTGGAATAACATCAATCATATTTTCATCAAATAGATTTTCGTTATAATATAACTTTAAAAATTTTGTTGAATATTTTGAAGAAAGATATATAATAGATTGACAATACGATTCATCTTCAATTTCTTTCCAATCTGTCATTAACAAATAATGCAAACACAAATTGAAATCAAACAGTGTATATTTTAAATTATCATATACATTTTCACAATTTTTATTCAAATAGGAAATTATAGTATTTTCATCATTATATTTTGAAACGTTTATTATTTTTATAGCAGCTTCTTTAAGCTCATCAGCAGTCATTTGATAGAACTTTTCTGGAAATTCTATTTCAAACTTGAGAATTTTATATAATACAATATCCGGTACATTGTTCCATTTATCTATTTTGCTTGATAATTGTCTTATATCGTTGGTTTCATCTGAAAGCATGATTTTAGCTGAATATGATAGTTCACACTTGTCAAACTTAGCTATAAAAGCAAAAGGCAATATATGTTTTTCATCAGATATTATGCTATCATTAACGAAATGTTTTTCTATATTCTTCTCGAATATTATTTTTTTATCGAGTGCGTTTGTATCCACTTCGTCTGTTGATTCATTGTATATAAAATCCATTATACTTGATACAATAGATGATATATCTGTCTTATTCCAAAGAAACCATAATTCGTATAACCATTTATCTGCTACATCTAATGAAATGCTTTCAAATGTGTTTTCTACAAATATCTGCCTGCTTTTATCATAATCTCCAAGTTCAGCATAAGCCTTTGCGATATCTATCAAAATAGAATCTTGGTCTTTTTTTTGTGAGTATTTTAAAGTACTTAATGATATATCTAAAAGTGATTTTATATCAAAAATATCTGGAATTGCAGCAATATAATCTTTTCCATATTGAATTACATCTTCATAATTATGTTTTTTGATAGAGTATTTTGTCAAAATATACTTAACATCTACTCTTGTGTATAATGAGTCTGGATATCTTTCTAAGCATATTTGCACCCAAGATGAAAACTCAGGATAATTATATGCATATGCAATTTTCACAGCGTGACAATAGACAACTTTTGCAAATAATTCGTATCCATCAACCTTTTCTTCAACCAAATCAATAGCTTTTTTTACATATTCGTACTTTTCATATTGTGAATTGGATGATTCGACTACTTGCATGTATCTTAAAACATTTGTAGGATCATCTTCAATTTCTTTTTTTATTAATTGTATGTTTCTTTGTTCTTTTTTCTTTTGCAAATTTTTCTTTATATTTAAATAACCATCATGCCAAAATACAACATTTTTTAATGCATACAATTTTTCTAATGGACCATTTTCCATAGATTCATGTATCTTACCAAAATATCTAACATCTTTGGTCAATCTAGCCATTCTAAAAGCATAAAACGAATAATATTGAGACAAATCATTTTTATCTGTATAATTATTTATCATAATATATGAGAAATCCATTTTTTTCGACAAATCACTTTTCAAAAATGATACCATCTCATCTACTGAAGACTCGTCCATATACTCATCTGCATCTACTCCAAGATACCATCTACCCGAACACTTATCCAAAACAGCATTTCTTGCGGCTGAAAAATCATCAATCCATTCAAAATCAAATAAAATATCAGCGTATTTGCTTGCAATTTCCTTTGTTTTGTCGGTTGAACCGGTATCAGCTATAACAACTTCGCACTCTATCGCATCGCGAAGTGGTTTTAATGCTTGTAAACATTTTTCCAAACAGCGTTCTTCGTTTTTTACAATTAGACCTATTGATAGCTCTATTTTTTTCTTATTGCTTTTAATAGTATTTTTCTTTTTGTTTTTCTTATTACTCATTTCAAAAACTCCTTATAATTCAGATTTAATAGAAAGAGCTTGCAAGTTTTAATCAAACCTTTTCGATTAAACCTGAAAATTTTCAAAAAAATGGACTGGGCAAATGCCCAGCCCATAACAGTTTTTGTTTCAACTGATGTAAATCTTATTTCATTACTGCAGAAGCTGCAGAACACCCTGTGGAACCTGATTAGACTGAGCAAGCATAGCCTGAGCAGACTGAATCAGAATGTTGTTCTTAGTATAAGCCATCATTTCCTCTGCAACGTCAGTATCACGGATTGCAGACTCTGCATTCTGTAGGTTTTCCTCTGTTACAGACAGGTTGTTGATTGTATGCTCCAGACGGTTCTGGTTAGCACCCAGTGTACCACGAATACCGGATACTGTATCAATAGCAGCTTCAATTTTCGCGAGCGCAGCTGTTGCATTAGTAGTAGTATCTGCTTGAACATCATTGATTTTAAGTTGATTTGCATTAGCACCTTGGATTTCAATCCTCAAGGTGTTAGCTGCATCAGCACCTGCGCCAATCTTAAGAGCTACAGAAGTAGTACCAGTACTATTCAGAAGAGTTTTACCATTGAACTTGGTAGTTTCAGCGATTCTATCGATTTCATTCTTCAGCTCTTTCATCTCTTTATCGATTTCATCACGGTTAGTGTCGTTAAGGGTGCCGTTTTCAGCCTTGGAAGCAAGCTCATACATACGGTTCAGCATATCATGTACTTCTGCCAGCGCACCTTCAGCGGTCTGAATCAGAGAAATACCGTCCTGTGCATTGTCCTGAGCAACATTAAGACCTGTGATTTCTGCACGCATCTTCTCAGAGATAGAAAGACCAGCAGCGTCGTCGCCTGCACGGTTGATAGCGTAACCAGAGGATAGCTTCTCAAGGTTCTTAGATAATGCAGATGTATTGTTGTTGTAGTTTCTGTAGGCATTCATTGCCATGATGTTATTTTGGACTCTCATACTTATTCTCCTTTTAATTTAATTTTTGTGAATCCATGAAAGCGAAATCCTTTTCGCTTTGTCTGTACAGCGTGGATTGTCACCACTGTACAGCGGGGACACATTCTCTGCTGTACACCATTTATATCGTCAACCCCCAAATTCACTTAATAGTTTTAATTAAAAATTTTTTATTATTTTTTTATTTTCTTTTAATAGCTCAAATCTGACAATTTATTGTAGTTCTCTCTTCTTTCATGCGGGCTCAATATCGTCCAGTACTTGTGGTTCGGTTATAGCCTGTGTCATAACATCAGATTTTGTTTTTTCACTATATATAAAATTATATACCTTTTGTTTAAGCGGCTCATAAAAACCTAAAATCTTACCAACACCGAATGCAGCAATTATTGTGCCTTCTCTAATGCCATAAAACTGCTTAAAATAGACAAGCGATATAACAAGCGCAATAAACGAAACTGTTATATCAAAACACATTTTTACAATATGCAGCCTTACATTTAGTTTATCTGCAATAACCTGCATAATTCCCTCACCTGGCAGAGAAATAAGGCTTGGTGCAAGATAAAACAGTATTCCTAGTGCTATAAGCATCATACTAATAAGCAAATAAATCAAACGCACACCATATATTCCAGCAGCAGACAGTTGAAGATGTGCGGGGTTTGGCAGGAATTTATCCGCCAGCATATTGGTGAAATCAGTAAAATATCCAAAAATTGTTGTGCAGATAAGCTGTAAAACTCGTGCGGGCTGAATATTTTTCCCTAAAATCACAAACTGAATCACAATATATATAGAAAAGATAATAATTATCCATGTACCCATAGAAAGAGATGTAAAAATCTCACTCAGTACATATGGAATTGAGTTTACCGGCGACATACCAAGGTCGGCTGTTCCTGAAAATGACACACCCATAGCCATTATAAACAACCCAAAACAGTAAACCAAAATTTTTCTTAACATCATAGACCAGTTTAAATTCTTCATTTAATTCCCTTCCCAAAATAAATTTTTCTTAATACTATTATATTAACAAATTTATTAGTTGTCAACTCAACTATTTTATTTCTTGATATTTTCTTCTATTTTAAATGATAAACAAAACACCGATACTAATCATAGCATCGGTGTTTTGTTGACTTATATCAAGCTGTAATAAAATATCATTTCAATCTTATTTTGTTTATTGATATCCGTCCATGCTGCCATTTTCTTTCCAGTAATCAAAACGTTTCATAGTTTCTCTATAAGTTTGCTGACATACTTCTGGCAAGTCTTCCAAGTTTCCAACTGCTGCAAAACCTTTTTCTACAGCCGCACGAAGTTCATCTGCCATTGCTGTATCCCCGCCTGAAAGAGTAATCGCCATATCAATAAGGCGTGTTGCAACTGCATCTACTCCCCAATTTCCATTTTCAGAAATTGCATATGCTGCTGCCTCTGGAGTTGTACCTATACCCAAATCTGTTGCAAGGCTGCTAAAATCAATACTTCCATTTGCTGTTTTTGCAATTTGGTATTGCTCACCCAACATCTGTTTTGCGAGATTTTGCATACTTTCTTGAACCTGACGCTTTAATGCGTCAACTTGTTCTGATGTAAGTTTTTTAGGTGGCTCATATGTGATTTTTGCACTTTCTTCGCTTTTTGTAAAAGTATCTGTTCTAGGAGTTATTTGTGCCTGCCCATTTTCTTTTTTGTCCTGATTTTTTGTGATTGGGTTATATGCTGCTGTGTATCCTACGCCGGTTACGCTATTCATAGATAAATACCTCCTTAGATTTGTTTATATATACTTCGACACATATAGAATAAATATAATGAAAAAAGCCTAAATCTCTAAACAGAAATTTAGGCCTTAGGTTTTTACTTATCTAATGGCTTCATTGTTGGGAACAAAAGCACATCGCGAATAGATGAAGAATCGGTTAGGAACATAACTAAACGGTCAATGCCCATACCCATACCGCCTGTTGGTGGCATACCATATTCAAGAGCAGTGATAAAATCATCGTCCATCATATTAGCTTCATCATCACCCTGATTACGTAGCTCAACTTGACGTTCAAAACGTCCACGCTGGTCAATTGGGTCATTAAGCTCAGAGAATGCATTTGCAAGCTCTCTGCCATAGACAAATAACTCAAAGCGCTCAGTAAGCCTTGGATCAGATGGCTTACGCTTAGCAAGTGGAGAAATTTCAACAGGATAATCGGTTATAAATGTAGGCTGTATCAGATTTTCTTCTACAAACTCCTCATAACAGAATGCAAGAAGGTCGCCCCAGCTGTCCTTATTCTTTTCTGGAGTTAATCCCTTAGCCTTAACAGCCTCAAGAGCCTGTGCACCGTCCATAGCCATAAAATCAATACCAGAATATTCCTTAACAGCATCAGCCATGGTCATACGCTTCCAGCCCTTGCTAAAGTCGATTTCGACGCCTTGATAAGTCACCTTAGTTGTACCAAGAACCTTTTCACAAACGTGAACTATCATATCTTCGGTAATGTCCATCATACCGACATAATCTGTATAAGCCTGATATAACTCAATGGTAGTAAACTCTGGATTATGCTTGGTATCCATACCCTCATTACGGAAGATACGACCGATTTCGTATACTTGTTCAAAGCCACCGACGATAAGACGCTTTAAGTGCAGCTCAGTAGCTATACGCATATACATATCAATATCCAGAGCATTGTGGTGTGTAATAAATGGACGAGCAGCCGCACCACCAGGGATAGTATTTAAGCAAGGTGTTTCAACTTCCATAAATCCACGTGAGTCCATAAAATTACGGATTTCACGAACAATCTTTGAACGCTTTTCAAATGTATCACGAACATCAGGGTTAATAATAAGGTCAACATAACGCTGACGATAACGCAGATCGGTATCCTTTAAGCCGTGCCACTTTTCTGGCAGAGGAATCAAGTTCTTAGACAATAGAACTAGCTTGGATACAATAACAGAGATTTCTCCCTTTTGTGTGCGGAAAACTTCGCCTTCAATACCTACAAGGTCACCAATGTCTAATTTTTTAAACGCCTTATATTCTTCCTCACCGATAACATCACGCTTAATATACATTTGCAGTCTGCCATATCGGTCTGAAAGGTCAGCGAAAGATGCTTTGCCCATAATACGCTTTGACATCATACGTCCTGCAAGGCTTACAATTTTGCCTTCCATTTCATCGAAATTATTTTTAATATCGGTTGTATAATGTGTACGCTCATAACGCACCTGCTTAAATGGGTCATTATCTGTATTTTGTAGCTCTGCCAACTTTTCACGACGGATACGCAGAAGCTCACCAAGCTCTGCCTGTGTCATTTCTGTCGACTTATGTTCATTTGACATTATTTATTCACCTTTTTCTTTATATTTTTACTTCTTCAGCTCAATAATTTTGTAAGATACAACGCCGATAGGAGCTTCAACCTGTACAATATCTCCAACTTTGTGACCAAGTACAGCTTTACCAAATGGGGATTCATCAGAAATTTTGCCCTCCATTGGATTGGCCTCCTGAGAGCCTACAAAGTTGTATTCTTCCTTATCACCGAACTCTAAATCTTCTACAACAAAACGGCATCCTGGAGAAACTTCATCTGCTGCATAGGTATCACCAGAAACAACTACTGCGTGCTTGATAATCTCCTCAAGCTCTGCAATACGGGAATATAGCTTACCCTGTTCGTTTTTAGCCTCATCATACTCAGCATTTTCTGAAAGGTCACCGAAAGAACGAGCCTCTTTTAGCTGTTCTGCAACCTCATCTGCACGGGTAGTTTTCAGGTACTCCAGTTCCTGCTTGTAATTATCCAGACTTTCCTGTGACAGTTTAATTTCCTTAGCCATGTGTAAATACCTTCTTTATTCAAATTTTTAAATGATTATGCCAAAGCAGATTATAAATCTGCATTTTATCTATATTCTGATACATTATCTAATTATATGTAGTGTTTTGCACAATGTCAAGCAACGTTTGCCGAACTTTTACATTTTCATCGTTTTATCTTATAAAAAGGATTTACTCTGAAAGTGCTTTTAGTGCGGTCTGAAGCTGTATATCATCAATTTCACTTGAGAAATACAAGTCAAAATCTTCGCCTGGCTCGCTTACCACATCTGGCTCAACCCCTGTACCAATAAGGGTTTTCCCATTTGGAGTGAAATATTCCTGGTCTGATAAGTGTAGTGCAGAGCCATCACTTAGAACATAATTTTGCTGTGAATAACCCTTGCCAATAGTTTTTTCACCAATAACTATAGCTTTATCATATTCCTGTAATGCTGCTGCAAAAAATTCTGCTGCACTTATTGAGTCCGCATTTACAATGACCGCCATTGGAATATTTATTTCATTTTTATCGGATTCATAGACTGTTTCATCGCCCGCTTTAGTTTTTAGTGTCATTATTTTTCCTTCTGGCAGCAAATAATCAAGTGCATCACATACACTTACAACAGCACCACCTGGGTTATTTCTAACATCAAATATAAGCTGAGTTGCACCTTGACCAAGCAGTTTATCCACTTGATCAATCATCTGCTGCTCTGAGCCTTTTCGGAAGTTGTAAATTCTAATCATTCCGGTTTTTCCATCTGAAAGCATATAACCACTTGCCATTGTTTGTTCAGTTGTCTTTCTCTCCATTTGAACGGTTTCTGTTTCACCTGTATCCGCTCTTAAAATTGTAAGTGTTGCCATTGTGCCTTCTTCTCCGGCAACTGCATCAATTGTCGCTTGATATCCATCTATTTCTACAGTTTTATCTTCTGCTCCTAGAATTATATCGCCTTTTTTTAAACCTAGTTTTTCGGCATCTGAACCTTTGAAAACTTCAACTATACGTATTTTATTCTGTTTAGCACTATAAGATGTATAAAGACCAACTCCGAAAGACTTACCAGAAAAACTCAGTGTATAATCTTCATAATCTTCTTTTGACATATAACTGCTCCAAATATCACCTATACCAGCAACATATCCAGTGGCAGCCATATCAACTGCATCCTCTGTTTCATATTCACCAACATAGTATGAATCTATTGTTCTCCGAATTTCCCCTATTTTTCCATACACAGCCTCATCTGCACTATATCTTGGAAATTCTGCATTGAAACGATAACGCATTATTGCATAAGAACCAGAAAATGCAACTGCAGCAGATAAAATACAACAAGCCACTGTTTTTTGAATAGATATTGATTTTGCCATTTATGTGACTCCTTTTTTCGATTTATACTGAAAAAGGTACACCAAATGGCGTACCTTTCAGTTTTTAGTTAATTTAGAAATACTGCATAGGGTCTACTGGAGATCCATTAATATAGACCTCAAAGTGTAAGTGATTACCTGTGGAAATACCAGTAGAACCCACTTTGCCTATTTGCTGACCCGCTGAAACAGTTTCTCCTACTGAAACAAGACGGCTATTCATATGGGCATATCCAGTGATAACACCGCCACCATGGTCTATTGCAATATAGTTGCCGTATGAAGATGAATAATAACTCTTCACAACTTTACCAGAACCAGTTGCCAGAACGGGAGTATTAGCTGGTGAAGCTATGTCAGTGCCTTTATGGTTGCTGCTTGCACCGCCAGTAGGTGAGTTTCTGTAACCAAAATTACTGCTTATGCGTGTGTAAGATGGTGCAGGCCAAACTGATACTGCGCTAAGGCTGCCGCTTGGGGTATAAGATGGACCACTGCTTCCCGATGCTGCTGCACTTTGCTTAGAAAGCTCAGCTATTTCATTGTTAATAGCTTGTTTTTCCGCCTCTAATGCCTCTTCCTCTAATTGTTTCTTTTCAGCATCATCTTCTAGTTTTGCTTTATTTGTTTCAAGCTCATCTTTTTGTGATTCGAGCGAAGCATTTTTATCCTCGAGTGACTGCTTATATTCTTTCTGCTCATTTTGACTGTCTATAAGCTCTTGCTTTGCAACTTCCAGTTGTGCTTTAGCCTCTTTAAAATCATTGACTATCTTTTGGTCGCTTTGCATAATTTCGCTCACGATTTCCAGACGAGAAAGCATGTCAGAAAAGCTGTTAGAGCCCAAAATAACATCTAAATAACCTATTTCGTTGCCATTTTCATACATAACACGCATACGGGTTTCAAAAAGCTTGGTTTGCTCATCAACCTTAACTTGTGCCTGCTCAATTTCCACTTCTTTATCAGCTATTTGTTCATCAAAACGCTCGATAATTGCTTCTGTTGTTTTGATATCTTCTTCAGTGAGTGCAATTTGGTCTTTCAAAATACCGATTTTTTCGGTTGTATTTTCAATTTCACTTTTTAAGCCGTCTAAAACTGACTGCACTTCCTTCTTCTGGCTTTCAATGCTGGATAACTGTTTTTCAAGTTCTGATACTGATGCCGCACTGGCTCTCATGCTCACAAGCGAAACCAGCCCACCAGCTATCATTGTTATAAGTAATACAATAGCAATAACAACAGAAATTACACGAACTGTTTTTTTATTTAACATATTACCATCCTTTCAAACAAATTTAAACATCGAGGAATCGACGCATAGATAAAATTGAACCGCCAACGCCTATAATGATGCCAGCTCCAAGGAAAATAAGCACCAAAGCAGTACCAAACTCATGGAACTGTGCCATTTCAAACTGTGGTATTGCGCTTGTAACTGTTTGAACCAGTTTTTCATAGATTCCCCATTCTGCAAGTGCCGCCAAGCCACCTGAAATAAATCCTAGAACCATACCTTCGATTACAAATGGCCAGCGTATAAACCAATTTGTAGCACCAACCATTTTTTCTATTGCGATTTCCTCACGCCTTGCGAACATTGCAAGTTTTACAGTATTTGCAATAATAACGATTGATATTGCACCAAGGGCAGCAATAAGTGTAAATGAAACGATTCTAAATACATTTTGAACATTGACAAGCATTTGCATTGTAGTTTCCTGCACCACAACCTTAGCCACACCATCAATATTCTTTATTTGCTGACTTGTCTGTTCTGCACTTTCTAAGTTTTTAAGTGTAACGCGATAAGCGTTTCGTAAGAAATTGTTATCCGAATTATAACCATCTAAAATATCGCTGTCAGAACCCAACTGGTCACGAAGGTCATTTAACGACTCCTCGGAAGATTGGAACTGTACTGTGTTTACGTTCGGAATTTTCTCTAATTCAGCTTGCATAGCTTTTGCATCGTCATCTGTGACTGATTCATCAATAAACAGCATGATTTCGCTATCTGCCTGTAAATTTTTAATGTTTATATCTACATTATATGATATAAGCACTATACTGCCGGTGATTAGAAGGCAAGCCAAAATAATAGTGACCGCAGCAAAGCTCATAAATCCATTTAAAAAGATATTATGAACACCTTCTGACCAGAAATAGCTGATTCCAGTCTTACTGTTCCGACGCTTCGTTTTCTGCGTTTTTCTGCTCATTTTCTGTTTCTCCACCTGCTTGTTTTAAATTATCTAACTTTTTACTCTGTGACTGAGAAGGGTGAATACCTACACGCTGCTCAAAACGCTGAATAAGCTCTTCAAGCGATGCATCAACACTGCCAACTGTTGTTTTCACCCTTTGTGGCTGCTTACGTTTCATCATAGATGTATTCATTCCCATTCGGCTTGAAATCTGCGATAAGTCAGGCATTGGTGCTGCATTTTCTGCTTCTGGCTGAGGCTCTGCCTGCTCGCTGTCAACAGTTTGTTTTTCATCATCTGTTTGAGCATTTTCGTGTTCATCAGATGCTTTAATCTCAACATTTCCAGCATCATCATTTTGCTGCACAATTTGTGCTTCTTTTTCATCATTAGTCTGGTTTTCTTCTTGTTTTATATCCTCAGTCTGACTTGAATGTGTCATATGTGAATGTGCCATATGCATTTGAATGTCTTTTGCAGCCTGCATTTGGATATCATCTTTTATTGTGCCTGTATCTTGCAATTTATAAGCTGGTGTACTTTCACTTCTTTCATATTCGTTTGACAGATTTTCCGCTTTTTTTTGTGCGTCGTCTATATCATCTTCAGCAATGACTTTTGTGTCTTGGCTCATAGTCTGTGCTATTTGCTCTGTATCCTCGACTTTTTTTGCATTTAATCGTTCAAAAAGCATAGTAAGTGAAGCATTTGATGTATCTTGATAGACAGGTGTTTGAGGCTGCTCAGTAACATTTTCCTGTACCTGCTCATCAACATAAGCATCATCATAATATTCATCATCTGCATAGTAACGACCTCTAGCATCGCTTACAATTTCTCCGCTATCTATCATGATAACACGTTTTTCAAATTCATCAACCAGTTCTTTTTCGTGTGTAACAATTAAAATAGTTGTTCCAAGCTCATTTATCTTCTCAAAAAGGGTCATAAGTTCATATGACCTTGCAGGGTCCAAGTTACCAGTTGGCTCATCTGCGATAATCAGACGAGGGTCATTCACCAAAGCTCTTGCAATAGCCACACGCTGCTGCTCACCGCCTGACAATTCAAGCGGACGAGTGTCAGCTTTCTCTGCAAGACCTACAAGTTCAAGCACATAAGGTACACGCTTACGAATGGCACGATTTTTCGCACCAACCGCACGCATAGCAAATGCGACATTTTCATAAACTGTTTTCTTTTCTATCAGACGAAAATCTTGGAAAACAACACCCAAAGTACGACGCAAATAAGGAATTTCTCGTTTTTTTATTGCACCAATGTTATAGTTGTTTACAACGATACGCCCAGAAGTTGGTTTAACTTCTCCTGTTAGAAGTTTTATAAGAGTTGATTTTCCTGAACCAGATGGTCCAACAAGAAACACAAATTCCCCTTCGTCAATTCGCAGCGTCGCTTTTTTTACTGCACGGACACCATTATCATACTCCATGCTGACGTCGCTCATTCTTATCACGGCAGTGTGAAACCTCCTTAAATTTCAGTTTTATAAGGTATTAAAACCGGTTAAACACTGAAATCTACCGATTAAGCAGCAAAAAAAATGGTATAATAGCCGCTCTAGGCTATTATACCACAATTCTTTTTCAATTTCCAGAACATTTCCCGCTATACATAAAATTTTCACATTTTACCATGGTCAATTTGTTGTATAAAAAAGCAATTTTTGTTGTTTTTCGGTGAATGTTTCCATTTTGTCATCTATAATTACATGCGACCGTCCTCACGGCTTTCCAGATATTTACGAACCATCAGAGCAACCTTAAATACAATAGCATGGTCAAACTCACGAAGGTCTAAACCAGTAAGTTTTTTGATTTTCTCAAGGCGATAAACCAGTGTATTACGATGAACAAACAGCTTTCTTGATGTTTCTGAAACATTTAAGTTGTTCTCAAAGAATTTTTGTATAGTGTACAGTGTTTCTTGGTCCAGTGAGTCAATAGAACCTTTTTTAAACACCTCATTTAGGAACATTTCACACAGAGTTGTAGGTAATTGATAAATTAAACGACCAATACCAAGGTTTTCATAACTTACAATAGCCTTTTCTGTATCAAATACGCTTCCAACTTCGATTGAAACCTGAGCTTCTTTGAAAGATTTAGCTATATCTTTAAGCTGAGTTGCAACTGAGCCAATACCTATAATAGATTTGATTAAAAGCTCACTATTAAGAGCATTTTCGATAGCTTTCGCACACTTTACAAGCTCCTTTGTGTCACTGTTTGCCTTAACTTCTTTAACAACAACAATGTCGCTTTCGCTTATATGCAAAACGAAATCCTTTTGCTTATCTGGGAACAGGCTGTTAATTACATCTATTGCGGCAACATCTGCACGCTCAAGCTGATGCACCAAAAATACAACTCGTGGAACATCATTACCAAAATGCAACTCTCTTGATTTAATATAGATATCACCTGGCAGGATATTATCTAAAATAATATTTTTAACAAATGTAGCCTTATCATGCTTTTCATCGTAAAGAGTTTTAATATTATTGACCGCAACCGATGCCATAGAACAAACTGAGCGGGCAAGCTCGTCCTCACCTTGAACAAAAACAGCATATTCAAAACGGCTAGAACGGTCAGAAACCGTCCTATATGTGTAACCGCCGAATCGAACCATATCACCTGCATATCCAAGTTCTGTTACAGCATCTTCACGCATTTCACCAATTCGTGGCAAATCAGTGCAGGCAATCACTGAACCACTAGCATCTATTATACCAATAGTACGGTCGACGGTATCTTTCATTTGAAGAATAATAGACTGGAACAATCTGGAGGCCATTTAAGTCACCTTTCCTTTCAAGTTTATTACAAACCTTTTTATCCCCATCTTTAATAGGACTGATTTGTTGTTATTTGACATTTTGCACAACATGCCAAAACTTTATTCTTTCATTTGTAAAAATTATACCACAACTTTCTTAATTGTTGTATATATTTTTTATATTTTTTTGATTTATTTTACAAATATTTTTTTTGCAGCTATTTTTTATTTGTATCATTTGCTTTTGTTTCATTTTTCAGCATAGCAACTTCATCATCTGTAAGTTCTCTGTACTGACCAAGCTCTAAACTCTCATCCAATTTTAAGCTTCCAACCGAAACACGCTTTAAATACTTAACGTGACCACCAACAGCGGCAACCATGCGTTTTACTTGATGATGTTTTCCTTCATGTAGTGTAACTCTTATTTTTGTAAGGCCATTTTCTTCGCCCAAAATAACAAGCTCCGCTGGACGGCATACTGTACCATCTGCAAGTGTAAGTCTGTCTGCAAACTTTGTTGGTGCATTTAAATCCATTCGACCTTCTACAAAAGCCTCATAAACCTTACTCACATGACGTCTTGGCGACATAATTGCATGACAAAAAGCCCCATCATCTGTTATTATAAGCAGACCTTCGGTATTTTTATCCAGTCTACCCACGGGAAATAGTCCACGCCTTTCGCACTCTGGAAAAACTGATAACACAGTTTTATGCAGATTATCTATACATGCTGAAACCAAATCTGGTGGTTTATTAAGCATATAATAGCGCCCTATTCTCCACCTAACATCTTTTCCGTCTACTGTTAGCTTGTCCTCTGAGGGTGTCACACGTTGTGCGGGGTCTCGAACAATTTGACCGTTCACAGCTACTCTGCCCGCTTTGATGATAACGCCTACTTCCTTTCGGCTGCCATACTGGACAGATGCGAGTGCTTTATCAAGACGCTCCTTTGCCATGTTAATCCTCCTGTAAACACTAGATAAATATAGAGTAACACTTTTTTGCAGTTTGCACAATAGGCATAGCAAAAAAAACAAAAAAAAGCTATATCACCAGCTTTCATTAGTGAATTATTTTACATGTGTAAATTCAAGTAAAAAAAGACAATTTCATGATTTAATAAAACCATAAAACTGTCTTTTTGGTACTATTTTAGAATTAATTTTACTATATATACTTTTTAATACTATTTCTGATTATTAGTAATTGTTCTAAGCAAACCATCTTCTTCTGGCACGCAAATATCTGCTGCAATAAGTTTATCCTTATAAATTACCATGCTTGCTGTAACATTTTGCGTACCGCTTGGGTCATTTTCTACTCTGTACACATAAAGCATTGCCCTTTTGCCCTTATATTTTTCTAAATCCAAACCCTGCTGTTTTTGCAATTCATTATACTCAACATAAACCTCATCAAATTCGCTTGGAATTTGAACTTCTGTTTGAGTTATTGGCTCGTCATCCACCTGCCAACCTAAATTTTCCAAAAGTGCAACTTGTTTTTCTATTGAATCTAAATCCTGCGAAAGAGAAACTTCTCCTACTGTGCTAACTGATTGTAAAACCTCATCTTGTCCCCTAAGTGCAGATACACCAAAAATAACTGCTGCAAGCAAAATCGCTCCTGCAACTGCTTTTTTTAAATTTAATTTAGTGACACAAACTATCATCATCAGACGTCCTCCCATATCATCTCATAATAAATAATATGTGAGAACTTTTTAATTTAGAACTAGAAAAACTGAAAGGACACCTCCAAATGGAGGTGTCCTTTCATATTACAATGCAAACAAGCAGAAGTGGTCTTAATCTTTATTAAGTGCCTCAAGTCTAGCCTTATTATCTGCAATAACCTTTTCTTGAACCATTGGAGGTGCCTCATCATAGCGCTCGAAATTAGATTCAAATGAACCACGACCCTGGGTCATAGAACGAAGTGTAATAGCATAATCTGATGTTTCAGCCATAGGAACTTCAGCCAAAATTTCCTGACAGCCTTCCTCTACTGGGTTCATACCCATAATACGACCTCTGCGTTTATTAAGGTCTCCGATAACATCACCCATATACTGGTCTGGAATAACAACCTTCATTGAACAGATAGGCTCAAGAAGTACTGGAGATGCCTGTGGTATACCTGCCTTGTATGCCAGCTTGGCTGCCATTTTAAATGAAAGCTCATTGGAGTCAACATCATGATAAGAACCATCTGTCAGTGTAGCCTTCAGCCCCACCATCGGATAGCCTGCAAGCACACCATGCTCCATAGCCTCACGAATACCCTTATCTACTGCTGGGTGGAAATTCTTTGGAACGGAACCACCAAAGATTTTTTCTGCAAATGCGTAATCACCTTCTGAGTATGGCTCAAAATCCATTTTTACATGTCCATACTGACCATGACCGCCCGACTGTTTCTTGTGTTTACCTTCAACGGAAACCTTTTTGCGAATCTTTTCACGATATGGAATAATTGGTTTGGAAAGTTTAACTTCCACACCGAATTTATTTTTAAGCTTAGAACAGATAACATCAAGGTGGATGTCACCCGCACCAGAAATCAGCATTTGCTTAGTTTCTGTATCATAATGAGTTTCAAAGCTAGGGTCTTCATCTCTTAGTTTAGCAAGACCTGTGGACATTTTCTCCTCATTATTTTTAGAGCTTGGTTCTATTGCCTGCATGTAGCAAGGTTTTGGAATTTCAACACCCTCCAAGCTAACTTTACGAACTGACATAGAAAGTGTATCATCTGTTTTGGTTGTCACAAGTTTTGCAACTGCACCGATATCGCCGCAGCCGATTTCATCAACTTCCTTGGTCTTTTTACCACAAACGCTGTAAATATGAGCTAGTTTTTCATTTGCATCAGCACGCTTATTAACCAAAGTCATATCCTTTTTAACAGCACCAGACATAACTTTGAAATACGAGAAACGACCATATTGGTCAGCTATTGTCTTAAAGATGTAAGCACATGTAGAGCCGTTTGGTGAACAGTTAATTTCAATAAGCTCACCTTTTTCGTCCTCACACATCTCAGATGGTGACTCATCTGGTGATGGCATATAATCAGCAATGCCCTTTAAAATTGCATAAGAACCTATACCAGTAGTTGCTGTACCACAAAATACAGGAGCGATAACCAAATCACGAACACCTTGGCGAATACCCGCAATCAATTCTTCATCTGAGAACTCCTCACCGGCAAAATAACGCTCCATCAGTTCTTCGGAAAGCTCTGCAACGTTTTCACAAAGAGCTGCACGATGCTGGTCAATACGTTCAATCATATTTTCAGGGATTGGTATTTCAACACGTGTTGTTCCGTCCATTTTGTATGCCTTACGAATTACACAGTCAACAACACCAACTGTATCACGATTTCCCTCAAAAATTGGAACTACTATAGGGCAAACAGACACACCAAACTGTTTTTGCAGCTTATGTAATGCTGTGTAGTAATCTGAGTTTTCTTCATCAATTTTCGATATATAAAACATACGAGGCATATTACGCTCTACAGCCTTTTTCCAAGCCTTTTCAGTGCCTACGCCTGGACCAGACTTACCTGTTGCGACTATAAGTGCAGAATCACAAACTCTAAGTGCATGACGCACCTCAGATTCAAAATCAAAGAAACCTGGTGTATCCAGCAGGTTAATTTTACAGCCTTCCCACTCAACTGGTGCAACTGCTGTGGAAATTGAAAACTGACGCTTTATTTCTTCAGCATCAAAGTCGCAAACTGTATTTCCCTCTGTAACTTTACCTTCTCTTTCAATCATGCCAGCGGTAAACAGCAGGCTCTCAACAAGGGAGGTCTTACCATCGCCGCCGTGACCCATCACGCAGACATTTCTCAACTTATTTACTGGATATGTTGCCATATTTTCACACGCTCCTGCTTGTCATTGTATAAGACGCTCTGTACCTTTATGGTTCAGGCTCTCTCTATATTTGTTATTATACACTATATTCACATAAATTGCAAATATTATTTTATGCATCTTAACTACAAGTAAAATTTTTCGCAAAAAGACCTGTTTTTTTACAGCAATACGACTAAATATACAAAAAAGTACAAAAAAACCCACCAAAACCATTATTGTGATTTCGGTGGATTTTCAAAATACTTAATAGTTTCGTTTTGTAGCTGTATTTATAACAAATGTTGGCAAGTACCAAAGCAATATATAAATAAGCACATTTTTAGGTTCTACCGCCTCGGCTGCTCCTTTATATGTTAAATAGAACATTAAAAGCATACCTGCAACACCAGCGATAGTGCCAATAAATAAATTGGACCTTAATGCAGTGACAAGGCGCTCAGCCGCTTGAAGCGTAATTGCAAATGGCATTGCGCCGTCTTTAGATAACAACGCACTTACATGGTCATTTTGAACATATTTACTATTGTTTACCTCATCTATACGCTGGGCATCAATAGAGCCAACTTCACCTCTTTTTACTTCAAACATACTTTCAACCATAGCTGGAGAAATATTGAAATCTTGAGCACATATAACAGGATATACCTTTGCACGTGTCATAATATGAACTGCGCCATAGGTTTGGGCTGTTGGGTGATAGCTCATAACAATTTCACCCGCTACTTGGCTATTTATAACAACATAAACACTATTTGAAACACCATATTCATCTGGCTGACTTATACCTAGCTTGCTTAAAAAGCCTGCTGTACCAACCATAACATTATCGCCATTTATATCAGCAGACATTCCACCTGATTCATAATACACAATATTTGTTGCACGAACTGGTCTGCCAAATTGCTCACGAAGTGCCTCAGAAAGCACCCTGCCAATTTCCAAACCATGATTATAAGTTACAGCAGATGCATATGCGAGCAATTTTTCTGTTGTGTAGTTACCATAGTTTTTTACTTCATCCACAGTTATAGAACCTGTTGGGAAAAAGTCTGAATCACGCATTACAGCTTGTTTGGTTTTTTTAAGATTCTGTGCCTGCTTTGCGCTTGCAATAGCTGCACCTTCGCAAAGAAGTTTTCTTGAAATATTTCGGTAAGATGAGCCAAAAGCACAAAGTATTCCAAGAGGTGCAGCAATAGACATGATAGCAGAAAACGCCCAAAAGAAACGGCTTACGTCTTTTGCAGCGGCAGCAGATATAGCTGCGAATGCAATAGATACAATAATTACAACTGGAGTATAAATTCTTTCAAAAATCTGAACGCTATCTGTACGCTCCATTTCCCTTAAAAAGTCTGTAAGGTCACGCATACGATATTTAACTGCTCGACGTGTTCTATCCTTAGCATCAGCATGTGAATAAACTCCTGTTGGGCGGTCACCAAGAGTTGCTGCCTTATATGCACGATAACGACCAGACATAAGTGCTTTTTCCTCCTGTATCTGTGCAAATAGCAGCACCATACTTATGGCACAATAAGGCATCCAAGCATTTGTTTTAAATAGAATTATAGTCATACCATGCAGAAGTGATGAAACCAGCGAGAACACAACAAGTGTACTTCTATCTGGTCTGCCCTTTAAAAGATTATAAATGCCATTTCCAACGATATCCAAACCTATAAACATTGCAAAAAACTGAATCATCATCATTGTCATGACTGTTAAGAATGTGTGCTCAGCATATTTAAGCATTGATGGCAAAGGAAGCCCCATACCGCTTGCAACCGTTATATACATTGCAATAATGGTAAGGATAAGCACCAAAAATCCTCGTCTTGCAAGGTTTTTAGCTCTACGCTTACAATAACGCAGTGCCTCTCTAGGGTTGCGAATCTCGATTTCGTCCTCTTTATCTAACATGCGTTCATTTTCAAGACGACGTTCTTTTTCGAGTTTTCTACGCTCCTTTCTTGACATTCTGCGTTCTCTTTCCTGCTCCTCAGCCGCCTCATTTGCAAGCTCCTTTAGGTGCCTTGCCTGCTCGTCCGCAAGTTTTCGCATGTTCATCTCAACTTCCATAGGGTCAACCCCAGGAATGCGAGGTATTCTTTGGCTTGCCTGAGAAACACGACCAGTTGACTGAGATACTCTGCCACTATCTTGCGAAACTCTACCGTTTACTTTTGGAATACGCCCAGTTCCTCTTGAAACCCTACCCGTTCCTGGCTGAATTGTTCCTGTTATTTTAGGGATATTCGCTGTTCCACCAGCCATTCTTGTTTTTACGCGCTGAGAACGCTGGGTTGATGATGACACTGAATTACTTTTTTGTGTCTGGTCAACAACGCCACTAACCTCTGCTAAAATATCGTTTAAATCAAAAGAGTCTGTATTGTTTTTATTAACAGGCTGTGCAGGAATCTGTGATAAATTTTCCTCGTTAGGTTCTTCTCCTAGCATACGGCGTATTTCATTTAATTCCTGTGTATCTATTAGCTTATCGCTCATACCATAAACCCTCCTTTTATATTTAGCCTTGAGTTCTGCGGCGAACGGTTTCATAAAGCAGTATAGCCGCCGCATTTGATGCATTTAAGGAGTTCACCTTTCCACGCATTGGTATGCTAACAATAAAATCACACTTTTCACGAACTAAACGACTGATACCATTACCTTCTGAGCCGATAACAAGAGCGGTTGCGCCTGCAAAATCAGCTTTATAAAGGTCAACAGTGCCATCAGCCTCAGCACCATAAACCCATACACCACGTTCTTTTATCTCATCAATAACGCTTGGTAAATTTGTTGCTTTATGCACTGGCATATGTGAAAGCGCACCAGCAGATGCCCTGGCGACAACACCAGTTAAACCAACAGCTCTGCGTTTAGGAATGATAATTCCATGAGCTCCTGCAGCCTCAGCAGAGCGGATAATAGCACCAAGATTGTGAGGGTCCTCTAAACCATCGCAAATAACAAATAAAGGCTGTTCACCTTTTTGTTCTGCTCGTTCAAATAATTCGTCAAGTGATGCATAATTTTGTGCTGCTGCCTGAGCAATAACACCTTGGTGATTGCCTGTTTGGCTCATGCTGTCTAGCTTTCGACGGTCACAAATAGTAATTGGTACACCATTTTTTTTAGCAAGTGCGATAATTTCGCCTATTCTGCCATGTGCATTTTCAGCTGCAAACAGCTTATCAACCGCCTGACCAGATTTAAGTAATTCACAAACCGCATTTATTCCTTCTGTGAGCATTGTACTACATTCTGGTTCTGACTGACGGCGTTTTTGTTTTTTTTCAAACATAATTTTTATTCAACTCCGTATTAACTTTGCTTATACCAATACAGAATGTATTATAACACAAACGGCGTGTCCCATACAATGGAACACGCCGAAAAAATCATACTTTGTCGCAACTGATATTCTGTATAGTTTTACGCATTGAAGAACTTATCATGGATAGCCTTTACAGCCTTTTCAGAATCTTCCTCGTTAATGAGTACAGAAATCTTAATTTCAGATGTAGAAATCATGCGGATATTGATACCAACAGATGCCAAAGCCTCAAACATCTTAGCCGCAACACCGGAGTTAGATGCCATACCAGCACCAACAATAGAAACCTTAGCAACAGCAGTGTTTACAGAAATATCCTCAAAACCTAACTGGTCTTTATTTTCACGCAGAATACGCTCTGTTTCTTCCACGCTGCTTTGTGGAATTGTGAAAGTAATAGATTTCTTATGATCTTGACCTACTGATTGCAGTATAATATCAACATTTATTTTATACTTTGCCAGTAGTGCAAAAGTACGGAAAGCCACACCTGGTTCATCAGGCAGGTTAATAATAGCTATTCTAGCACAGTTATTGTCACGAGCAACGCCGCTTACATTCATTTTCTCCATGTTGGAACCCTCCTTGACTTTTGTACCCTCATTTCGGGTAAAGCTGGAAACAACCTCCAGATCTACATTATACTTCTTAGCCATTTCAACAGAGCGATTATGCAGCACCTGTGCACCAAGACTTGCAAGCTCCAGCATCTCATCATAAGTGATAGCCGCCAATTTTTTAGCATTAGGAACAATTCTTGGGTCAGCAGTGTATACACCATCAACATCTGTATATATTTGACAAAGGTCTGCACCAAGAGATGCTGCAATAGCAACAGCAGTTGTATCTGAACCACCACGACCTAAAGTGGTAATATCATCCTGTTTATTGATTCCTTGGAAACCAGCAACGATGACAATACGGTTTCTATCAAGCTCAGAACGGATACGCTCGGCCGTTACCTTGCGAATACGAGCCTCTGAGTAGTTAATATCGGTTTTAATACCAGCCTGCCAACCAGTCAAGGAAATAACTGGATAACCAAGTTTCTGTATAGCCATAGCAAGTAATGACATAGAAATCATCTCACCAGTGGAAAGCAGTACATCCATTTCACGCTTTGAAGGACGGTCATTTATCTGCGCTGCTCTTTCAATTAAATCGTCGGTTGTATCGCCTTGAGCAGATACAACAACTACAACCTGATTGCCCGCTTTATAAGCAGATGTTGCAATATCTGCCACATTGAAAATACGCTCGGTGTTGGCAACAGATGTTCCACCAAACTTCTGAACAATAAGACTCATGTATTTATTTTCCTCCTTATAAACCCCAAATTTTCAGGGCAAAAAGCAAAGTTATTTTACCTTGGTAACCACTGCACCGTTCTCATCGCAAACAAGTCGAATCGGTTTCCAATGCGGAAAGTTCTGCTCACAATACATTTCTGCACGGGAAAGGTATGTTTTGTCATGTGCATCTACAACTGCAATTATAGATGGACCAGCACCTGAAATAAATGTGCCTAGTGCCCCCATAGCCTTTGCAGCATGTACAAGCTCACGACCATCTGGAATTAAATCAAATCTATAAGGTTGATGCAGACAATCGCCAACCGCAACTCCTAAATTTTCAAGTTTACCTGTTGTAAGGCTGCCTGCAAGCAGAGCTGCACGGGATAAATTAAAAACTGCATCATGGTGATTTATTGTTTTTGGCAAAGCTGCTCGAGCCTTTTCGGTTGAAAGCTCAAAATCTGGAATAAATGTTATAAACTCAACTTGACCGTTCATCGGAACTCTAACGCTCCATACCTTACCATATTCCAAAAGAGCAACGCAGAAACCGCCTAAAATAGCTGGTGTAGAGTTATCTGGGTGTCCCTCAATAGATGCTGCAAGGTCAATAATGCTTTCTTTATCAAGTGGATTTCCCAAAAGAGCATTAGCACCTAAAATACCCGCAACAGTGCAAGCAGATGACGAGCCTAGGCCTCTGGTTTGCGGAATATCACACTGCTCAACAATTTTCATGCCCTTGAGTGGTTTTCCACAAATATCATATACTTTTTTTGCACATTGATAAATTAGATTAGTTTCGTCGATTGGAATATCTGCACCAGAAACATCACTAATGTCAATGCAATCTGATTCTTCCATTTGAATTGTGTTATATAAATTCAGTGCAATACCTATGGAGTCGTAGCCTGAACCCATATTAGCACTGGTTGCTGGAACCTTTACCTGAATCATTTTATTCTCCTGTATTATAGAATACGCATATAAGACTCAGCTTGTGCAAACTGTTTATTTGCCTCATCTGTTGTCATTTCTGGCATAATCTTGCCTTGTTCGCCCTGCATACGCACATACCATTTGCTAGAAAGAGTGTCGATTGATTTAAGAAGATGCTTTTCACCACTGCCCCATGACACATTACGACGCTTTTCACTATGGGCGATGGAATCCATCATATCAGCAACAACTGCAGAAGCTGTGGCAAGTTTGCCTGCGCCCTTACCGTAAAACATTACATCACCAGTTGCATTTCCATCAATCATAATTGCATTAAATACATCCTCAACAGATGCGAGCGGGTGATGTTTTTCAATCAGATGAGGTGCTACATAAGCATAAACTTTACCATCATCATCACGAACCGCACGACCGATAAGTTTTACAACATAACCTAGTTTTTCAGCCTGCTCAACATCTGTCAATGTGATTTTTGTGATACCCTCACATGGAACTTCGTCTGGATTAAATTTATCACCAAATGCAAGGTCTGATAAAATGCTAATCTTACGACAAGCGTCATGACCTTCAATATCAGCAGTAGGGTCTTTTTCAGCATATCCATTAGCCTGAGCCTGCTTTAAAGCGTCTTCAAATGCAACACCATTTTGAATCATTTGTGTAAGAATATAATTAGTTGTGCCATTTAGGATACCACGAATTTCTAAGATTTCATTTGCTGCAAGGCACTGCATCATTGGGCGGAGCAGTGGAATACCACCGCCAACAGATGCCTCAAACAGATAGTTTACATTATTTTCTTCAGCAATTTTAAGCAGTTCATCGCCCCTTGTTGCAACAAGCTCTTTATTTGATGTGCAAACGCTTTTACCCGCCATCAGTGCGCGTTTAGTGAAATCATAAGCAGCACCAACACCGCCCATAACTTCAGCAACTACTGTTACCTCTGGGTCGTTTTCAATAATCGAAAAATCGGAAACAAACTTATCACCATAAGGCAAATGAGAGAAATCACGGAGATCAAGAATATACTTTACTTCAACCTGCTCACCAACTGCCTTAGCAATTTTTACAGCATTCATATCAAACACTTCATACACGCCAGAACCTACTGTACCATGTCCTAATATTGCTACTTTAATCATACTATCTTTCCTCCATTTTTTCAATTATTCGCTTGCAAGAATTACAACTCGTAGCACACCATCTAAAGCATGTGCACGTTCCATAAGCGATTCTACTGTACACTTCATCTCAGCAGTACGGGCTGCTATTGTTACTGCTGCCTGACCGCCGATTGGAATTGATTGGTTTATAGTCAGTACATTAGCGCCTACACGAGCAAACAGCCCCAGTATATTACTAAGCACCCCTGGACGGTCAATAAGCATTAAATGAAAATTTATAGTCCTATTATGAGCTGCTTCATAAAATGGTCTAATACCATCTTTATATTTATAATATGCACTGCGAGAAAGCCCAACGCTTTGAGCAGCCTCACTTGCAGTTTTAACACGCCCTGTATGAAGTGCCGCATTGGCTTTGACCACTTTGCGGAAAACCTCAGGCAGTAGGGTTCGCTCAACCAGATAATATTTAGTATCTGTATCCATAATTTTTGTCCTCCTGAAAAATACATATGTCTTTCAAGCCTTATAATCGTAACACAGCTTTTAACAATTTGCAATGGTAAAATTGATAATTTTTGACGTTTTTTTTAACATTTTTATTGTCACACTTTTTATTTCATTTTATATAAGGAAATATATTTTTATTATATGAAAAATATCTAAAATTGATGTTTTTAGCATCTTTATTGCTTATACTCTGCTATATAATAAACTTTATATAAAATATAATCCATGTGTGAGTAAAAATAATTTATTTTTGATTATTGGCACAATAAAAATGTGCTATAATAATCCGAAACATTTTTTTATATATTATAATTGTTCTTAAAAGACAGCTATACAATTTATCTATTTATATAATAATTTTTACGCACACATTTCCATCAGTCAAGAGCAATTCACCATCTAAAACATGAAAAGAAAACTTAGAGTAGATAGTAAAAAACTCAAAACTAAATGGAACATTTTCAAGTAAAATTGGATTTGTTCTTGCGGCTGTCGGTTCGGCTGTTGGCATTGGAAATATTTAGATGTTTCCGTATAAAACCGGTCAATATAGCGATACCACCTTTCTTATACCTTATTGTTTATTTGTAATCTTATTTGGTGGCATATGCTACAGTTTTCGGTCAGACTTTTGCAAACAAAAAGTCCGCTAAAATTAGCGGACTTTTTGTTATTTAATCGTCTTTTTTATCTAAAGACACTTTGTCTTCTTGTTTTGTTTGCTCATCAGAAGGATTTTCTTCATTCAAACCCTCTGGAGTGCGGTTTAACTCCTCAGCAGACGCAACTGTTGCAGTTTTATCTGGAACAAATTCGCCATTAAAGATTTTAACAAATATATCGCCGTCCATTGTTTCATTACGCAGAAGATATTCAGCAACATCATGTAACTGTTTATCATGTTCTGTGAGAATCTTGACACAACGCTGATAAGCCTCATCAATAATGCGATGTACTTCAGCATCAATTTCAGCAGCTTTGTCTTCTGAATAGCTATGAGTTGCACCAAGGTCACGACCGATGAATACTTCACCACTATCACCATAATCAACAGTACCGATTTTATCACTCATGCCATAGTTTACAACCATAGCACGAGCCATAGCGGTAGCTTGACGAATATCACCAGATGCACCGGTTGTAATTTCATTAAAAATGAGCTTTTCAGCCACACGACCGCCAAGAGCTGTTACAATACTATCTTCAAAGTAAGACTTTGTTTCAAGTCCACCTTCTTCCTGTGGACGCCACATAGTAAATCCACCTGCACCACCACGTGGAATAATAGTAATATAGTGAATTGGGTCGAGCGTACCCATTGCATGATGTGCAACTGCATGACCAGCCTCATGATATGCAACAATACGCTTTTTCTTTTCACTAACAACACGGCTCTTTTTCTCTGGACCCATTTCAACCTTTAGAAGTGCTTCCTCAATTTCATCGTTAGTAATGAGCTTTTTATTTCTTCTAGCCGCAAGTAAAGCAGCCTCGTTTAGTAAGTTTTCAAGGTCTGCACCCGTCATACCAACTGTACCCTTAGCGATGGAGTTAAAATCAACATCTGGGTCAAACTGCTTATTTCTTGCATGAACATGAAGAATTTGCTCTCTGCCCTTAACATCCGGAGCACCCACATAAACTTGACGGTCAAAACGACCTGGACGAAGTAATGCTCTATCGAGAATATCTGGTCTGTTAGTAGCAGCGATAATAATAACGCCTTCATTTGCACCGAAACCGTCCATTTCAACAAGGAGCTGGTTTAGTGTTTGTTCACGCTCATCGTGACCACCACCTAGACCTGCACCACGCTGACGACCAACTGCGTCAATTTCGTCAATAAATACGATTGCAGGTGAATTTTTCTTTGCTTGGTCAAACAGGTCACGCACACGAGATGCACCAACACCTACATAAAGCTCAACGAAGTCTGAACCGGAGATGGATAGAAAAGGAACTCCAGCCTCACCAGCAACAGCCTTAGCAAGAAGTGTTTTACCAGTACCAGGAGGGCCTACAAGCAGCACACCCTTGGGTATTCTGGCACCCAAGTCAACGAACTTCTTCGGATTTTTAAGAAATTCTACAATTTCTTGAAGTTCTGCTTTTTCCTCATCAGCACCAGCTACATCTTGGAATGTAACCTTGCGTTTATCATCTTGTGCGAGTTTAGCTCTTGCTCTACCAAACTGCATAGGACCACGACCAGAACCATCTTGTTTGTTCATCATAAAGTACCAGAACAAGCCCATAAGCACAAGGATAATGGCATAAGGAACCATACCCATCCACCAAGGAATTTCACGGGTAGTATAATCGACTTCCTTTAGTGTACCGTCCTTTTGTTGTTCTAAAATAGTTTCACCAAGGTCATAGTAAAACCAGTTCATATTTGCAATAGTGTACTGAACTTTACTTCCGTCTGTGAGTGTTGCTTTAAGAATATTATCATCAATTTGAAACTCTGCAACTTGCTCATTATTGAAGTAATCAAGTACATCAGAATACTTTAACTTGGCAGCATCTTGCTCACGAGTGAGAGCCGCAGTTGCAACTGCAAGCAACACCATAAGTATAAGAAGATAAACGCCAAAGCCTTTCATTTTACCTTTCAATCAGGGACACCTTCCTTTTCTCAGCCAAAATAATATATAGCTGTATTTAGTATTCATACAAATGTACAAATACTGATATTTATCCGCCATAAACCTCCGGTTTAAGTATGCCAATGTATGGCAAGTTGCGGTAACATTCTGCATAGTCAAGACCGTATCCCACAACAAACTCATCCGGAATTTCAAAGCCTAAATAATCAATAGGTACTTCCACCTTGTGACGCTCTGGTTTACTTAGCAGAGTACACAAGCGAATGGAATTTGCACCACGAGCTTTGAGGATTTTCATAAGATAGCTTAGTGTAACACCACTATCCAAAATATCCTCTACGATAATAAGGTCACGACCTTCAATTTTCTGACCGATATCCTTAATAATCTGAACTTCACCACTGGTTTTTGTGCCGTTTCCATAGCTTGACACAACCATAAAATCAATATTACATGGGATTTCAATTTTACGTGTAAGGTCAGCCATAAAAATATAACTTCCCTTTAGCACGCTGATAATAAGTGGATTTTTGCCTCTGTAATCGGCAGTAATTCTTGCACCTAGCTCAGCAACTTTATTAGTTAGTTGCTCTTCAGTGAAGAGAATTTCTTTCATATCATTTTTCATTTTGTTTTACCCCTTAATTTTGATTTCCAAGATTTCACCATCAGCTATTTTTCTGCTGATATCAATTCCGATGTCTTGCACAGCAATAACACCATTTTTATCAGCTATTACTATCAGCTTATCACGTTTATCGCTTGGAATCTTTTTTTCTATTAGCAATTTTTTCAACGTCTTACTTCCGGACTTTTCACTCAAACGAATCTTATCGCCTGTTTGTCTTTTTCGTAAAACGCAAGATTGCATATCTATTGTATCACAGTCCACATAAAAAGTATTGAATGTTTTGTAAAAAACATAATTTTTTTTATGTTTTTTAACAATGATATTTATACCATTTATATTTTGCTCGCTATCAATGAAATTTTCAAGTAAAATTTCTTTAACTTCCTGTGTATTTTCATTTATTTGATGCTGCAATTTAATATTTTCATACTCACGCTTTGCAATAAAATCGTTTGGAAGTGAAATTCTGGCTGATGGATTTTTGCTTTGCAGAAGGTTTTCAAGCGCCAAAATATGCTTAGAAGTAAGCTCATGCATTGGAACACCTGAATTTTTACAAAGCATTTTAAGCATTCTATGCCTTATAGCCTCATGTGTGTTATTAAAAACCCAAATTTTAAAACCATCTTTAGTTTTAGCCTTTTCAAGCTCGGTTTTCGCAGTTTTTTCAAGAAAATCTTCTTCTTTACGCAATCTAAAAGACAAATTTACAGCAGCTTTTTCTGCTTGTGGATTTATCTGTTTCAAGACAGGTACAATTTGACTTCTTATTTTATTTCTAGTGTATTCATCAGTTAAATTAGTACTGTCTATAATAAAATCCTGATTTATATTTTTTAAAAACACCTCAATTTCTGCTCTTGTGCATGAAATAAGCGGTCTAATAATTTTCCCACGCACAGGAGGTATAGAGCAAAGCCCTGTAAGACCAGTACCTCTTGCCATATGAAAAAGCATTGTTTCTATACTATCACTTGCCGTATGGGCGGTTGCAATTTTAGAGCCATCACAAACATCAGAGAAAAATTTATATCTGATTTCTCTTGCAGCGGTTTCAATGCTTTGTTTTGATTTTCTTGCATATTCTTCTATATTTTCGTGTTTTATAATCAGTTCAATATTTAGCCTGTGACAAAGATTTTTGCAGAAATTCTCATCTCTGTCCGCCTCCTCACCACGCAAACAATGGTTTAAGTGGCAAGCTCTCACCCTATAACCAAGATTATAAAGCGATAATAAAAGAGCAACTGAATCTGCTCCACCTGAAAGTCCCACAAGCACACTTTCATTGTTTTCCAGCATGGAAAACTCATCAATGATATTTTTGACTTGTTTTAAAAAACTATCCATGTATTCTATCCTGACTTGAAAAAGTTGTATATTGACCAATCCATTGCAAATAAACCGAACCTGTTGCACCATGACGGTTTTTTGCAATAATAATTTCAGCTACATTTTTATGCTCGCTTTCATCGTTATAATAATCATCACGATAAATAAACATAACTATATCAGCATCCTGTTCTATTGCTCCAGATTCACGAAGGTCGGAGAGCATAGGCTTTTTATCTGCTCTTTGCTCGGCTGCACGAGAGAGCTGAGAAAGGCAAACAACTGGAACATTTAGTTCCTTTGCCATAATTTTAAGCCCTCTTGAAATTTCTGCAACCTCCTGTGTACGGTTATCACTTTTCTTTCCTGATTGCATAAGCTGAAGATAATCTATAACTATAAGCCCCAAATCATCGCCTAAACGTCTGCATTTCGCCTTAATTTCTGCAACAGTTATTGCGGGGTTATCATCGACATAAATCTTAGTTTTAGCAAGTGCATTAGTTGCACGAGCAATTTTAATCCAGTCATCTTCCCCAAGATTTCCAGTTTTGAGTTTTTGCGACTCGATAAGAGCCTCACTTGCCAAAAAACGACCTGCAAGCTGGTCTTTACTCATTTCAAGCTGAAACACAACAATATCTTTTTTTGAAGATTTTGCTGCATTAAGTGCAATATTAAGTGCAAAAGCAGTTTTACCCATACCCGGACGTGCAGCAACCAAAATTAAATCGGATTTATTAAGACCGGTCAAAGCGTAATCAAGGTCACGAAAACCGGTAGATATACCTGGGATATCACTATCTGAACGGCTGCGTTCATCAAGCTGGTCATATAAATCCATAATTACACTTTTAATGTGGCTTAAACCTTTAATCTCTCTGCCATGACGCACATTATATATTTTTTGCTCAGCTAATTCTGCAAGCTCTGATGCTGAACCTTCTTCCGAAATGGCAAGTCTTTCAATCTCTGCGCCAGCCGTCGCAATAGCTCTTAACATACTTTTGTCACGCACAATAGATGCATACTCTTTTACGCCTGCTGATGTTGGGGTTAAATCCATAAGCTGCATAAGATATGCACGCCCACCAGCATCATCATAATAGCCTGCACTTTTAAGTTGGTCTAATACCATAACAGCATCTATTCTTATTGCATTATTAAACATAGAATAAATCGTTTCAAAGATACGACGATTTTCTTCTATATAAAAATCCTCTGGTCTTAGCTGTTCAATAACTGTGGGAACACATTCTGGGTCTATAAGCATTGAGCCAATAACCGCCTGCTCTGCTTCTACGCTTTGTGGCATTTGTCTTGAGAGTAGTTCGTCCATTTTTGTCTTTTCCTCCCAACTCAAAAATGGAGAATGGGTACACGAAAAATGCGTGTGCCCATTCTCTTATAAACAAGAATTAGATTTCAACTACTTGTACATGGATTTCGCCAATGATTTCTGTGTACAGCTTAGCCTTGACATTGTAAGTGCCAAAAGCCTTGATTTGCTCGTCCAGTACAATCTTATTCTTAGCGATTTCTATACCATGCTGCTTTTTAAGCTCCTCAGAGATTTCCTTAGCGGTTACCGCACCGAACAGACGACCACCTGCACCGCCTTTTGCACGGATTTCAACTTTGAGTTCCTTTAACTTTTCTGCTGTATCCTTTGCAGCCTGCTTTTCAAGAGCAATTCGACGAGCCTGAGCCTCATCAGCCTGACGTTTTAAATTTAGATTGTCAGCGGTTGCAAGGTCTGCAAGACCACGAGGAATCAAGAAGTTGCGTCCGTAACCTTCGCTTACTTCGATTAAATCACCTTTTTTACCTTTTCCTTTAACATCTGCTTTTAAAATAACTTTCATAATTAAATATCCTCCTAATGATGATATAAATTTTTAAATTTTATCTTGTCTGTCGTCCTCTGCAAGATATTCACTTATTGCATCTAAAAGACGTGGTTCAGCATCTTCAAGAGAAGTGTTTCTAAGTTGAGCACCAGCAGAAGTTATATTACCACCGCCACCCAATTTTTCCATAACAATCTGAACATTAACCTGTCCAAAGGAACGAGCAGAAACAATAGTATCATTTTCTAGTTGAAAAGCCACAATACTTGCCCTAACCCCGATAATATTAAGCAGAGAATCCGCTGCAATAGCCGCTAAAGCTCTATCCTGTATTGGCTCGTCCGAAATTGCAAGAATAATTCCTCCGCCGCAATCTTTTGCTGATGAAATAACCTTTTGACACTGCATATATTCATCAAGTGTAGATTGAAATAGTTTTTTAACGGAAACCATTTCTGCACCAGCACGTTTTAGATATGCTGCTGCCTCAAATGTTCTAACACCCGTTTTAATAGAAAAGCCTTTTGTATCAAGATAAATACCAGCTAGCAAACATTCAGCTTCTTCCTTGCTGACATCGCTAGATTGCACCATATATTGTAAAAGCTCTGACACAAGTTCTGATGCTGATGATGCATAAGGCTCATGAAGGTTAAGTGCAAAATTTTCAATATAACTTGCCGCTCGTCTATGATGGTCAATAACTGCAACTTTATTTATAGACTGAAGAAGCGGCAATGATTCAACATAATCTGGTCTATTTGTATCAACAACAATAAGCAAGGTGTTATAATCACATTGCACCATTGCATCATCTGGCTCTATAAATAGATTTTCATTGCCCTCTTTGTTTTCAATTTTAGAAATAAGCTCTTTCGCAAGGCTTCTTTCCTTACGAACAACAATATTAACGGGTTTTCCATGGGTTCGCACTGCACATGCCATGCCAACAGCAGCGCCGATTGAGTCCATATCACTTGTTTGATGTCCCATAATCATAACCCGTGAAGATTCACGAATCAGCTGCATAAGTGCATTTGCAACTACTCTTGACCTGACTTTTGTGCGTTTCTCAAGCTCTTTGGAAAGTCCTCCGAAAAACTCAAAATTATATTTAGTTTTTATAACCGCTTGGTCTCCACCACGAGAAAGTGCCATATCAAGTGCAACACTAGCATAGTGGAAACATTCGGAAAAGTTTTCTCCTTCACTGCCAATGCCAATTGAAAGTGTTGCTACTACTCCGGCACGGCTTTGAATTGTTCTAACATCATCCAGAACACTAAATTTTTTGCTTACGAGTTTTGCAAGGTCGCCGTTTTCCAAAACGAAAATATACTTATCTCTATCATATTTTCTAAGCAGTGAACGGCTATCCTTTGCCCACTGTGCTATTTTTCGGTCGATTTCAGCCAATATACTCGATTTTTCAGAGTCATTAACACCCTTTGTTAGTTCCTCATAGTTATCAATAGAAATAATTGCTACTATTGGGCGGCTCAGTGTATAACGTTCCCTGCAATGTACATAGTCAGTACAAGGCACAAAATACAGAACTAAAAGAATTTCTTCTGCCTCCTCCTCGTTCATAAGGCTGCCATATACCCAGAAAAAATTCTTATCAATTTGAAGTTCTCCTGGATATTTAGGCTCACCATCTGCAAGCCACTGAGTATCGAAATCTGGTGCAATCTCACTAAAATTTTCGTTTGGTGCACAATCCCAATGATCAGTTGCTTCACAAAATGCATCATTAGCCCAAAGAATTTCATTTGTTGAAGCTCTGACGATTACTGTTGGGAGCGGAAAATCTATTATAGATGAACGAGTTGAGTGTCCGGCATCAAGTGTAACGCCTTGCAAGTAACGCATCATTTCTGTTCTGCGGCGTTTTTCTCTTTGACGATATACCACATACATCATAATACATACTATAATGCCCACTGCGGACATAACAGGGGAAACATAGGCACAGGATAATGCAAACAGCAAGAATATTCCAAAATAAAAATGATATCCTGGCTGGATAATGCGTTTCAGCTTTTTATCCAAAAGCCCACACCTCCTATACAGACAAATTAACAACATATAGTATAGCATTTTGACCATCTCAAAGCAAGACTATTGTACTACTTAGAATATATTGAATTTATATACATAAATTTCACAATAGCTATTATCAGCTTATTTTCAAAAGCGCATTGCGATTTTTTTATAAATATGTTACTGTATTGCTGATAAATTTATTTAACGATGGAGGAAATAACCATGCAGTTTCGTTTTGCACACAATAACTTCAATGTAAAAGATTTAGATGCATCTCTTGAGTTTTATGAAAAAGCTCTTGATTTAAAGGAAGTACGCCGTATCACTCCTGATGATGGTTCTTTTATTATTGTTTATTTATCCGATGGGTTAACACAGCATAATTTAGAGCTTACATGGCTTCGTGATTGGGATAGAGATTATAACCTTGGGGATAATGAATTTCATCTTGCACTTGTGGTTGACGATTTTAAGGCGGCTCATGAGCGTCATAAGAAAATGGGCTGCATTTGCTTTGAAAACGAAACAATGGGCATTTATTTTATTTCCGACCCTGATGGTTATTGGATTGAGATTATACCTAATAAGTGATTAAAGTTGCAAATTTCATAGTTTTATTAAGAAAATCCATTTTCAAACATTGAATTTGGGTTTTCTTTTTTATATTTTCGATATAAAGAATTATGTCGAAAAAATGTAACCAAATTTTTATTTTACAAATTAAGTTTTATATGATATAATGTTGTAGTTATTTTTTACTCTACACATCATTTAAACCAAAGGAGGTTCATTTTATAATGAAAAAGAAACTGATTGCAACAGCCCTTACAGCCACAGTTATCTGCTCTGCCCTAGTGAATGCTTCAGCGACCGATGTGATTGAGCAGGACGGCCTTGTATATGCCCCTGACCACTCTGTATTCTTCATAGATGTTAATAAGGGATACACATGGGCATTACAATCAATAGACTATCTGGCAAATTCCGGTATCATAAACGGCAAGGAGCATTGTGTTTATGACCCAGGTTCAGATTTGACCAGAGCGGATTTTATAACTATGCTTAGTAGAGCATACAACATGAACAATTATGCAAGCGATGATAATTTTGCAGATGTTGAAGATGGAAAATATTACACAACCGCTGTTAGTGCTGCAAAAAATCTTGGAATAGTTATTGGCGATTCTGATGGGAATTTCCACCCTGAAGATCCACTATCTCGTCAAGATGCAGCCGTTATTTTAAAGCGTACACTTGAAAGAACTGGAATCAATTTTAATACAAAAGCGCTTAAATCATACAAAGACGCTTCTTCTATATCCTCTTACGCATCTGATGCTGTTTATGAACTAACACATGCGAAAATTGTTTATGGAACTGATGGAAATTTCAATCCAATTGACCCTATAACAAGAGCTGAAATAGCATCTTTGCTCTATCGCTCACTTATGCTTGAAGAAAATGGTCTTGGTGAGCCTGTTTATGTGGAAAAGTCAAATGTAACCAATTTGTGTGTTGGCGACGCTTTTTATGCCAATGTAAAAATAACTAATGCAAATGAAGGCCAAAAATTTGCTGGTCTTTATAACTGTTCTAAACTTTATGGGCAGGGTGAAGAATTTTATGCCGAACTTGGAGAGGCTGCACCAATGAATCAGCAAATCTCTTTTGAAAGTGGGATTTTATATGTAAATGGTGAGGTTATGACAGTTGCCGAAGATATGACATCAATTTGCCTTGACCCATACAGCTTGCTTTCTAATGAACCTATATCAACTGGTACAGATTATAGCAAGGCTGCTGTATCCATTCAAGATGGAATTGTAACTGCTATTTATTATGCAAACTAAATTAAAAAAACGTGTGTCAGAATATTGACACACGTTTTTTATTATTTGTTTTATCTTTTGAATTTTCTTAGTGCAGGAATAGCAGACCTAAAACATGTTATAGCAAGTGTAAGCATTAGAGAAGAGCGCACAGCCTCACAAAGCACAATTGCACATGCGAAAATAACTTCTCCACGCTGAAGAAAATCACCCACAGAGAACACTCCAGCCGCCGCAAAGCATGGATATGTCACTTTACTACATGCAAGCCCTAGCACTAGATATGCTCTAAGTGAAATAAGTGTTAAACCCAAGCCTCCTATAATTACTCCTATTGTGCAATGCTTTGTAGTTGGCAAGTTTTCTGTTTGAGTGCAAAGCAGCAATGCAGGAATTAAATACAAAAATCTTGGACTTATTGAAAAAGAAAAATACTTCGGTAAATTCATGGCGTATTCAGCGCTAGAATTTGAAATTGTAATAAGAAGTGATAATAAAACTATAAAAATACATAAATAAGCAGTTGGATATGCCCACATAGCAACCGCTGTTCTGCCACGTCTGCCCGCTCGCCATGCAACAAAAAATAATACAAGCATACTTAAATATTGTGGTATAGCTGGAAATGCAGTAATCTGCCAAAACTTAGACAATCTTAACCCCGACAATATAAGCACAAAAACGGCAAATACTCCAACTATTATCAATAAAGGTTTTCCAACAACGCTAGGAATTTTAAGACATAAAGCTTCAAAATCTCTTATATTAAAATAAGCTAACAGTCTAAGATAAATAAATGTTACTAAAGCAAATATTAAAGTTGAAACAAAAAACGATACTATATATTCAGGGGAAGTTTCAAGATATAAACCATCCGCAAGCAGAAAAACTGCGAGAAATGCACCTTGCCAGCGCGGAAAAAGTGTATCACGCATACTTTATCCCCCCATCTTTGGATATTATAATGCTTGAATCCGGTGCAGCGTGACCATCATCAGATAAAATAAGCACAGGAAGTGCAATATCTCGACCATTCAAGCGATAATCTAAAATACGAAACATAGGAAAATCTTTAAATGTTTGGTCTTTTGTTCTTTTTTCAATTAGGGAAGAAAGTGCCATTCCAGGTATCCCATCAGTTACAGATGGTGCTTGTAAAATTTCGTCTGGAGATGCACTCTCAGAAACAGCAATTCTAAGAGTTAATCTTACATCTGGTCTTTGGATTAAGCTGTCTATGAGTTTATCAATATCAAATCTTGCTATTTCTTCACTTATTATAACAACAGATGCATGACTTAAATATAATCTGCTTGCAAACATCATGTCAGCGTTATAAAATAGCTTTGAAAAGTCATCTGCTTTTACGGTAAAATATTCAGGTGTAACTTCACCATCTAAACTATCTTGTCTTATACTTTCTATTGTCATTTTATATAGGTCATCTTCTTTATCTATTGCCAAAGCAGAAATCGGCAAAATTTGACCCGCATTTTGATTTAATTCCACACGCTTATTTTTTATTGGCTGACAGCCTGCTAACATTAAAATACAGGGAATAAGAAGTAAAAGTTTTTTCATTTTTTGCCCCTTCCCGCAATAAATCGCTTATTTTTCATTTGCCGCCAGCTTATTCTTATGGCTCTATCTTCTGTGTGTGCGTTAACTCTAGGAAGTAAGTTCAGTAAATATGGCACGGAACATGAATGAAGTGCACATAAATGCAGTAAAACAGAGGAAAGACCTAAAATAAGACCATAAAGCCCGAATAAGGCTGAGCAAACAAGTAAAACAAAGCGTAGATATAAAGCCGCATTTTGTAGCTTAGGAGCAGCAAGACCTGTAACTGCTGCAATAGCAACTATAATTACAGCTGGTGCAGAAATAATTCTTGCAGAAACAGCCGATTGACCTAGTACTAATCCACCCACAATTGACATAGTAGAGCCGATAACCCCTGGAGTACGTGCTCCAGCCTCCTTTAGTATTTCAAATACTATTAAAAGCATAAAAATTTCCCAAAGCGGTGGAAGCGGCACACCCTTTTGTGCAGCAGTAATAGCGAGCAACATTCGAGTTGGCAATAACTCAGCGTGGTAGTAAAGCAGTGCTATATATAGAGCGGGAATTATAATAGAAAGCAATACACCAGCAGAGCGTATTATTCTAGCAAGACTTGCTTGCATAACAGGTAAATAGTAATCATCATTTGCTTGAATGCATTCTTGTAAAATGCAAGGTGCAGTTAATACAACAGGAGAACCATCGGTTATAATAGCAACTCGACCTTCAAGCAGTTTTGCGGCTACTACATCTGGTCTTTCTGTTGTCCCCAAGGTTGGAAAAGGTGAATTTTGTTCATCTCTTATACATTCAGCTATATAATTTGCATCTAAAATACCGTCAAGGTCTATATTATTCAGTCGTTTTTTTATCTCTTTCACAAGTTTATCGTCGGTTACACCCTCAATGTAACACAAACAGACGGCTGTTTGACTGTGTGTTGCCATTCGTGAAAAAGAAAATTTAAGCCTTGAATCATTTAAACGTCTGCGAATCATGGATAAATTTGTCATAAATACCTCAGTAAAACCCTCACGGGGGCCTCGAAGTACACGCTCATTATCTGGCTCACTTGATGAACGCACAGAAAATCCCTTTGTATTAACAACAACCGGGCGTGATTCCCCTTCGGTTAATATAACTGTATCTCCATACATCATAGCCGAAAGCATTTTATTGAGGTCTGTCTGCACAATGCTGTCATTTATTTGAATTATTGTTTCAGCTAATGTTTCAGCGGTTACTGTGCTTTCATAGCATGATACTATTGGGCGAATTATACTTTGGTTTATTGCGAGATTATTGACCATTCCATCAAAAAAACAGACTGCACAGCTAAGACCATTTTTGCTTTTTGCCTTTCTAGTGATAAATGTATTATCATCTTTGAAAATATTTTTTAGAACCTGTATATTATGTTCAAGTGATGTTGTAAATTTAATTTCAGCCATAAAAAAACGCTCCTTTGGGATAAGTATACCCAAAAGAGCAAATACAATACATCTTATTTAGGAGCAAGCATATAAGTTGCAAGTGTATCTCCAAAAAGCTGAATCGAATAAATTGCCTCTTGCAGTGTATTTCCTGAAGTTCCCACTTCAAGCAGCATGGAGGCAGGTGTTAAATGTAGGTTAAAACGTTGCTTTCTAAGATTTATTGAACGCATTAAATTTGGATGCTGTGCATCAAGTTCTCTTTGAAGGGTTACAGCATAGCCTAAATGCTCCTCCCAATCATCAAAAGCAAGTCCACTTGCATCTGTACCCATTACAAGCATCATCTGTGCCGCTGTTTTCCCGTTTATATCTGTTGCAAGTTTTTTAGGTGTGCCATCTGCATTTAAAATTGCATCACGATGTATGTCAATCGTCATTTGCACACTTGGATATTTTTCTAAAGCCGCCTGAACATTTCTAAGAGATTCACCATAAGAACCATTATATGATGGATAATCATTAAGGTCTGTAAGATGGATTGTTTTTATTCCTCGGCTTTCAAGAACCTTGCAAAGCTCCTCACCAACTCTAACCATATTTTGGTTTGTATCTAATGTTCTATTATCACCGCTTGCTGTATAGGTATCCGAACCTGATTGTGTATAAGCCTCGGTTGCATGGGTGTGATATACAAGCACTAAAGGCTCAGTGGTATTTGCAACTATTCTTTTAGGATTTGCAAGCATTGATTCTAAATCAAAATCGTATCCGGATTGATTGCTAAAAGTTACGGTTTCAGCCCGTGGAATTGTTTCCGGGTCTATTGGCTGAGGTTCGGTTTCCACCTGCTCAGTCTGTTCAGTTTGAGCTGTTTGCGCCGTTTGAACAATATTTTCAGTCTGCTTATTAACCACAGCAGACGCATCTGTATACTCTCCGGTTTCGAGTGCAAGGGCAGCACGAACGAAACGTTCATTTTGAGCTAAACTGGTTAGCATATCCTTTACAACTTCGTCACCACCAGCTTTGCCGCCTAAAAGCAAAACAGTGGCTAGAATAAGGCAAAAAAATGCAGGTGCAGAGCTATTGCTGCCCCTTGGCTTATGACGTTTCATACATGTTGACCTCCTTGGTAAATTATACCTATGATAATATATGGTCAACAAAAAAAGTTTATGACAAATATAAATCAATTGTTTCTGGTGTTAGGTCAGGCTGAAATGCCATATTAAGTGAATAGCCTATAACACGAGATATATCATTTACATCTCTATCAATATCTCTTGTTGTAACAAGAAGTGGAGTTTTATTTTTTTCTGAAAAAAGTGAGGATGCATCAATAACAGTTGGTGCACCAATAGAGATTACAGGAACACCCAAAGTTTCTTGATTTAAAGCTGCTCGTGAATTTTGCACTCCCGAGCCTGGAATTATACCCGTATTAGAAAGTTGTATTGTTCTGCAAAGTCTATCAACATTACCGGCAGCAAGCGCATCAACCGCAATTACAACACATGGTTTTATTTTATCAATTACGCCCTTTGTAAGCTCTTGCACTTCTATTCCTGTTTGACCTAAAACACCAGCAGAAAGCACACTAACCGAACGCCAATTATGGAATAAATCAGGTTCCTTTGATATTAAATGCCTTGTAGCAAGTAAATATTCTGATGTATATGGACCAATAGCGTCTGGGGTTATTTGTCTATTTCCAAGCCCAACTACAAGAACTGGTGAATTTTCATTTTGTGGTAAAAGTTTTTTTATGCATGATGAAAGCACACTGCAAGCATTAGAAAACGCATCTTCTTCTTTTCTTGTAAGTGCATCTATAATAATTGTGTCATAAATACCTATTGGTTTTCCAATCTCATGGGCGGCCTCTTCTGTTTTTATTTCAACAGATGTTACATCAAAACCATTTATATTTTTAGCAGAGCTTATAACGCCGGATAATAAATCTAAGTTTTCTAAATTAGATTTGCTCATTTCAAGCGATTCCATTGCAAGGTCGGTTCTGCAAGTTGAAAGCAACATATTCATACACCTTCTTTTATGGGATAAATATATTATGTGTGGAAAAACTGAACTTATTCTGTTAATATAAACATATTAACAGCTAATATATTATGATTTCAAAAAAAATCAGAAAAATGAAAATAATACTTGCTTTTTTGCTAAAAAGATGGTAGTATTATAAATACTGATGACTAGCTAGAGCAAGGAGGTGGAATCGAATGCCAAATATTAAGTCTGCAAAGAAGCGTGTCAAGGTAACCAAGATTAAAGCTATGCGTAACCAGATGGCTAAGAGTGCTCTTAAGACCATTCTGAAGAAGTTTGATGCAGCTATTGAAAGCGGTGATAAGGCTGCTGCTGAGGTTGCATACAAGGCTGCTGTTAAGGCAGTGGACAAGGCCGCTGCAAAGCATCTTATGCATAAGAATGCTGCCTCTCATAAGAAGAGTGCTCTGACTCTGAAGCTGAACGCTATCGGCTAATTTAAAACGCATAAGATTAAATGCTCTGTCTAAAAAGACAGAGCATTTTTTGAATGGTATGTATTAAATAAGCCCACCGACAATGTCGGTGGGCTTTGTGTTTTATAAGAGTTAATTAAACGCTAAATTTGCAAATTGCAAATTTGAAATCATATTTTGTGTCCTGTGGAACACGACCATATACTCTGTATATGAACCTTGCAGCCTTTTAAAAAGCTGGTCAAAACTCTAATTTTGTTTTTTAATTCTTTAGGCTGTGAATCGGTGCAGGAATCCTTCCACCTCGATGGATAAACTTGGCTGGTGAATGGGTAGACACTGGCATAATAGGTGCAGAACCTAACAGTCCGCCAAACTCCACGCTATCTCCCACAGTTTTACCGATTGCAGGAATAACTCTAACTGCTGTTGTTTTATTGTTGACAACACCTATTGCAATTTCATCAGCGATAAGACCAGAAATCACTTCCGCTGTTGTATCACCAGGTACAGCCACCATATCAATGCCAACCGAGCAAACAGCAGTCATAGCCTCTAGTTTTTCCATAGAAAGCACTCCAGACTCAACCGCTGCAATCATACCTTCATCTTCAGATACTGGAATAAATGCACCAGATAAACCGCCCACATTAGATGATGCCATAACACCGCCTTTTTTAACAGCGTCATTTAGCATTGCAAGTATTGCAGTAGTGCCACAGCAGCCACAGGTTTCAAGTCCTACTTCTTCAAGTATACGAGCGACAGAGTCACCAACCGCAGGAGTTGGAGCAAGTGACAAGTCAACAATACCAAATGGAACGCCCAAACGCTCACTCGCAAGAGAGCCTACTAGCTGACCCATACGGGTGATTTTAAATGCTGTTTTTTTGATGATTTCTGCAACTTCACCTATTGAGCAGTCACCAGCACGACGAATAGCAGCTTGTACAACACCTGGACCAGATACGCCTACATTAAGCACAGTTTCTGGCTCACCAATACCATGGAAAGCACCTGCCATAAATGGGTTGTCATCAACTGCATTTGCAAAAACAACGAGTTTTGCACAGCCCATTGATTGATTATCTTTAGTGTTTTCTGCTGTTTGTTTAATAATTTGTCCCATTTTAGCGATTGCATCAAGGTTTACACCCGCTTTAGTAGATGCAACATTTACAGATGAGCATACATTATTTGTAACAGCCAGAGCCTCTGGAATAGAGTTAATTAAAATTTCATCGCCCTTAGCAAAGCCTTTTTGCACAAGTGCAGAAAAGCCGCCAATAAAGTTTACACCAGTAGTCGCAGCAGCTCTATCTAATGCTTGAGCGATTTTAACATAGCTGTTTGCATTTGTAGTAGCACCAATCATAGAAATAGGTGTTACGGAAATGCGTTTATTGATAATAGGAATACCAAGTTCACGCTCAATACTTTCACCAGTAAAAACCAGTTTTTCTGCCCTTTTTGTTATTTTATCGTAGATTTTATCGCACAGAACATCAATATCATCAGATGCCAAATCACGCAGAGAAATACCCATTGTGATAGTTCTAATATCAAGATGCTCTTCTTCAATCATCTGTATTGTTTCGAGAATATCTCCAGTGTTAATCATTGCCACAGCTTATATCCTCCATTAAATACGGTGCATTGCATTGAAGATATCCTCATGCATACAGTGTACCTTCATACCCATTTCTTCTCCGTCTTTGTCTAGTGCCTCAACTAAACTGCTAAAATCAATGTTACATTTGCTGATGTCAACCAGCATCACCATTGCAAATAGTTCTTCCATAACATTCTGAGCGATATCCTGAATGTTAACATCATATTTGCAAAGTGTTTCCGAAATTTTTGCGATAATGCCTGTACGGTCTTTGCCCACCACGGTAATCACTGCACGCATTTTTTGTTTACCTCCAAAATTCATATAAGTTGTTATTATATCGATGATAAAACATCGGATAAAATCGCATTTGAAACAAGAAATCCTGTTTCAGTAAGGTTCCATGAACCATTTTTATTTTCTACAAGTCCATTAGTTATATATTTTCTTAAATTTTTTTCGATAGGTTTAAATGATTTATTGAATTTCTGCTCATACTCGCAGGGAATAATTCCCTTTGCAGTTCTCAGCGAGAGCATAATAAATTCATCGGATTGACTAAAGCCCTCGACTTCTTCTTCCAGCTCTGGCTTAACACCAGAAATAAAATCGTTTATATTAGCTGAATATGCAAATCTTTGCCCATTAAACAAAGAATGTGCCGAACAGCCTATGCCTAAATATTCAGATAAATCCCAATAATGTGAATTATGCCTTGAATAATATCCTTTTTTCGCCCAATTTGACACCTCATAATGTTCAAATCCATGCTTTTTTAGCTTTTGGCATATTGCGTTATACATATCCACGGAAGTATCTTCATCAGGTAAAAGTGGATTTTTCTCTGCAAGCGGTGTGCCTTCCTCCACCTTGAGTGCATAACATGATAGATGTGTAGGTTCAAGCTCTAACATTTGATTTAAGCTATCTAAGACCATATCTATACTTTGATTTGGCAGTGCATACATTAAATCAAGCGATACATTTTTAAACCCATGTTTTTTAGCAAGGTTTACAGCATTTTTCGCCTCATTTGCTGTATGTCGTCTTGAAAGGCTTTTTAGAATATCATCTTGCATTGCTTGAACGCCTATTGAAAGCCTATTTACATTTACTTTCTTTAAATTTAACAGCAAATTTTCATTTATGCTGTCTGGGTTACATTCAACCGTTATCTCAGCATCAGAACTGATATTAAATTTATCATATATATTGTTAATAATTTCAGCTAATCTTTCACCGCCAATTAGAGATGGGGTGCCGCCGCCAAAGTAAATGGTATCCACAATATGATTTTTACAGTTTTGAGACCAATCTGAAATAGTTTTAATCAATGCCTTTTTATATTCCTCAATCTGATTATCATTTGCAGCAAATGAATAAAAATCACAATAGCTACATTTTGACGCACAAAATGGAATATGAATATACAATCCAAGTGTATTCAAAATTATTATTCCTCGTCAAGTTTAAGCACAGCAAGGAAAGCCTCGGTTGGAACTTGAACAGTGCCAAGGGAACGCATTTTCTTTTTGCCTTCCTTTTGCTTTTCAAGCAACTTTTTCTTACGGGTAATATCGCCACCATAACACTTAGCAAGCACATCTTTACGCATAGCTTTAACAGTTTCACGCGCAATAACCTTACCGCCGATCGCTGCCTGAATTGGCACTTCAAATAGCTGTCGTGGGATATTATCCTTGAGCTTTTCGCAAATACGTCTTGCTCTTGCATATGCCATATCTCTATGAGCGATAAATGAAAGTGCATCAACTTGGTCACCATTCAACAGCATATCTACTTTTACAAGGTCACTCTTTCTATAATCTGATAATTCATAGTCAAGAGATGCATAACCTTTAGTTCTAGCTTTTAGAGCGTCAAAAAAGTCGTAGATAATTTCATTTGTTGGCATTTCATAATGAAGTTCAACCAAAGTTGAATCAAGATAAACCATATCTTTAAATATTGAACGGCGTTCCTGACACATTGGCATAATATTACCCACAAACTCCTGCGGAGTTATTATAGATGCCTTTACAAATGGCTCTCTCGCCTCCTCAATCTGTGCAGGGTCTGGGTAATCATGTGGATTATCACAGTAAACGGTTGTGCCATCAGTTTTCACAATTTCATAAATAACAGATGGCAATGTAGTTACTAAATCAAGGTCAAATTCACGTTCCAAACGCTCCTGAATAATTTCCATATGAAGCATACCAAGGAAGCCACAGCGGAAACCAAAACCAAGAGCCACTGAACTTTCTGGCTCAAAAGACAAAGCCGCATCATTGAGCTGTAGTTTTTCCAGAGCATCGCGCAAATCTGGATATTTAGAGCCATCTTCGGTATAAATACCACAATAAACCATAGGTTGTACAGGTCTATAACCTGGCAAAGCCTCACTTGTTGGATTGTCAGCTTCGGTTACAGTATCACCTACACGGGTATCAGAAACTTTTTTAATTGACGCTGTAAAGTATCCAACTTCACCAGCATATAATCCTTCCTGTGGAGAAAGTCCAAGCGGGTGCAGATAACCACATTCAATAACCTGAAACTCGGCACCTGTTGCCATCATTTTAACCTTCATACCTGGTTTAATATGACCATCAATAAGACGCATATAAACAATAACACCCTTGTATGGGTCATACTGGCTGTCGAAAATCAATGCTCTAAGGGGTTTATTTTCATCACCGCTTGGAGCTGGCACATTTGCAACAATATCTTCCATTACATCATGGATATTGATTCCCATTTTTGCAGAGATTTCCGGTGCGTCCATAGCTGGTACACCAATAATATCTTCTATTTCCTGCTTAACTCTTTGAGGGTCTGCGGCTGGCAAGTCGATTTTATTAACAACTGGCAAAACCTCAAGCCCTGCATCAATAGCAAGATATGTGTTTCCAAGTGTCTGAGCCTCTATTCCCTGTGCTGCATCGACAACAAGTAATGCACCCTCACACGCTGCTAGTGAGCGAGAAACCTCATAATTAAAGTCAACATGCCCTGGTGTGTCGATAAGGTTTATATGGTAGGTTTCACCATCATCAGCCTTATATTCCATACGAACTGCACGAGCTTTAATAGTGATACCACGTTCACGCTCTAAGTCCATGTTATCAAGTAGCTGTTCTTCCATCTCTCTTTGGGAAACCGCCTGACACTGCTCTAAAAGGCGGTCAGCTAAAGTAGATTTACCATGGTCAATATGTGCGATTATTGAAAAATTACGAATTTTATCTTGTGACCTCACATCAAAACTCCTTTATAAAAAGAATTGTCAAATGTTTATTATTGTTTTATTATCATAACATATTTTATCGTTTCACACAATAAATGCACATACTAAAGCAAGGATAATTACTATGTTTTTTTTGTAGATATATACAAAAAAAGGTCTGAAGATATAACTTCAGACCTAAAAATTTTATATTTTAACCAAATTTAAGCTCTAATCTAAGTCTATCAGCAATCATAGATATGAACTCACTGTTAGTTGGTTTACCCTTGATTCCCGAAACGGTATAACCAAAATAATTTTGCAGTGTTTCCAAATCCCCTCTATCCCAAGCCACTTCAATTGCATGTCGTATAGCGCGTTCAACTCTTGATGAAGTGGTTTTAAACTGCTTCGCTATCGCAGGATAAAGAATTTTTGTTATGGCTCCAACAGAGTTCATATCCTCGACCGCCATCATAATAGCTTCTCTTAAATATTGATAACCCTTAATATGAGCTGGAACTCCAACTTGATGAATTACTTCTGTTACTTTAACTTCCAGAGCTACTGCTTGACCTTGTACTGATATATGATTATTATTCATTTGATCTTTCATGCTTTTCCAGCTTAAAATACGTTTTGTAAGTGTCTGAACATCAAGTGGCTTGCACATAAAATAACTCACACCTAGTTTTGTACATTCTGATGCAGCCTCAACACTTGAAAAGGCTGAAACGACAAATATACCACTATCTTTTTTGCTTTCATTAAGCGACTGTATAACACTTAAACCGTCAATATCAGGCAGCATGAGGTCCATAAGCAGTAAATCATACTCGATATTTTCGACCATGCTAAGTGTTTCTCGACCGCTTGATGCCATACCCACAATTTCAATCTTATCGTTTTTTGCAAAACTATCCTGCATAAAGTTGCAAAACTCTCGGTCGCTGTCGGCTAATAATACTTTGATTTTGTTCTCCATGATGTCATTCACCTTTCCCTATATGATGTCTTTATTTTGTAATCTCACTTCAATATCCATAATTTACCATAACGGCGACAAAATAACAAGTAGCTCAAGATAATTTTCTATATTTTTCTATTTTGCTTTTTCGACATTTTACGCATAATAGCATATATACTTCATATGTATGTCCTGCACCTTTATAATAAAAGTGCAGGCGAAATATTCAATTTATCCCATTTCTTCCAACATCTTTTGTATTTGAACTGCATATCCTCTAGTTGGGTCACTAACTAAAACATGAGTTACCGCACCAACTAATTTTCCGTTTTGAATAACTGGACTGCCACTCATACCTTGAACAATACCACCCGTTTGGTTTATAAGCGCTTGGTCCGTTATACGAATGGTCATACTTCTGTCATATTCACCACCTGCACCATATATCTTTTCGATTTGACAAGTATATTGCTTAACATCTTCTCCAGCCACATTGGATAAAATTATAGCCTCACCTGTTTTAATTTCATCAGCAGCAGCAACTTCAATAGGCTCTAAATTTTTATAATAGGAATCATCTGTGAATTTACCAAAAATACCAGTCACTGTATTTTTTTGCACAGTTCCTATATCATATTGAGTATTAAAGTCACCCTGCAAACAACCAGGTGTACCCGCAATACCCTTTACCACATGGCTAACTGATGCCTCCATAAGACTGCCTTGTTTCAAAGGAATTAGAATACCATTTTCCGAACTGCATATACCATGACCAAGCGAACCATACTCACCTGTTTCTGGATCAACATAGGTTATCGTGCCTATACCATTTATGCTGTCACGAACACGTATTCCCAAACGATATACACCACTTGTATCCTTTACAGGTGTGGCTGTAACCTCAATAGTCTTATTATCACGCATAAGCCCAATTTTTATGGCATTTGCGCCGGATAACGAAACTATTTTTTGAATACCAGAACCATCTTCAATTTGCTCACCGTTTACAGAGATTATCATATCACCAACTTTAATGCCCGCTTTTTCTGCCGGACTTTGTTCTCCGCTTTCGGTTATAACAGGTGTAATACTTTCAACAAGCAAACCTTGTGATGTCATTTTAATTCCCACAGCTCTACCAACTGGTATAAGCTCGGTTGGATTTACTGCTGCTGCACCAGCCGAAAACGAAAAAGCAAATACAAGCGACATTATCCATGCAGTGAGTTTTACATGAAATTTCTTCAAAACATCCACCTCCTGCACTTACTATGCCACAAATTTTATAAAAAAAAGCTGTGATTGTTTTCAAAATCCTTTAACTTTTGGCTATACACTGATTTTTATGCTCTACATTCCGTATTTTTCAACATGATGCAATACTTGATTTTTGCTTTTTTTAAATGTATAATACATAAAAAGAGTTTTTACCATAAAATTGTAATGTTTAAAAGGGCGTTTTATTATGAAAGTTGCTGTTGTTGGCTCGCGTACTGTTGATGAAAGATATTATGAACTTCTTTGCAGTAAAATACCACAGGGAACGAGCGTTATTATATCCGGCGGTGCAAAAGGCGCAGATGCTCTTGCTAAAATATACGCCGAACAAAACGAGCTTGAGTATATAGAATTTAAACCAAATTATGAAAAATATGGTCGCACTGCAACTATTATCAGAAATAAACAAATCGTTTTGCTTGCTGACTATGTTTTAGTGCTTTGGGATGGACAATCCAGAGGCTCCAGTTTTGTAATGAAATATTGTGTAAAAACACATACACCACTAAAAGTATTGCCTTGCCACGACTGATTTTTAATTTTGCTAATATTCTACAAAATTTGACATTTAAACCTATTAAAAAACACATCTTTTGTTGATGTGTTTTTTATTGCTCCTCTAGTATTTCACAAATTATCTCAATTAAATCTTCTAGCTTTTCGTGTTCATCTCCCCAGATTTCATATTCTTCGGTCATCATATCATCTGGCTCGATTTCATCTAATTTTTTTATTTGAATTTGCAACTTTTCAAGCAGATTTCTAAGCTCTGCAAAATCCATTTCATATAACTGAGCTTCACCAGGAATTTGGAAACACCGAATATCATCCATAACAGCAAACCTCCATAAATAACTTTTATAAAGTTATGCTATCATGTTTTCACATATGTTTCAAGATATAAAAAAAGCGTGTAGATACTAATCTACACGCTTTAAGTGGTCGAGGTGACAGGACTTGAACCTGCGGCATCCTGCTCCCAAAACAGGCGCGCTACCAGCTGCGCTACACCTCGTTAACAAACCGCCCGAACCTTCGTCCCCGACAGCTTTTACAGTATATCATTATATAATACATTTGTCAACACTAAATTTTAACTTTTTTGTTTTTTCAATAAATTTCGACAATATAGTTTGAAAAAATAAAAACGTGCAGAAACTAATCTACACGTTTTTTTAATGGTCGAGGTGACAGGACTTGAACCTGCGGCATCCTGCTCCCAAAACAGGCGCGCTACCAGCTGCGCTACACCTCGTTAATAAAGCTGTCATACACACTGCCGTTGACAGCTTTTAAATTATATCACCCTATTTTTAACTTGTCAACACTAAATTTTAATTTTTCCGAAAAATTTATTTTATACGCCTGCCCATAAATTTTGTCTCTATAATCTCAGCACTTACTTGACCAGCTGTTGCATCTGCAAGAGCCTTATTTAGAGCATTTTCTGTGCCTTCTGGCACGGTACAAGTTAAGGTTACATCTACACCATAGTCGGTTTCTTCTACTGTGCAGTTTTGCTCTGGTAATATCTGCTTAACTATTCCAAGAAGTGAATAAGGACAAGCTATAAGAACAACCGAAAACATACTCATCTGTTGAACGCCCGCTGCTGCTATTGCAACCTGTGCACCTTTAGTATATGCTCTTACAAGTCCACCTGTTCCAAGCAATATACCACCAAAGTAACGGGTTACAACGCAGCACACATCAACCAAGTTTTCATGTCTCAGAACATCTAATATTGGCATACCAGCTGTGCCTTGAGGTTCACCATCGTCAGAGTAACGCATTATATTTCCGTCACGCAGAATATACGCCCAACAATTATGTGTTGCGTCCCAATATGTTTCACGCATTTGTTTTATTTTTTCTGTTGCCTCATCGGGCGTTTCCACATGCCATAATCTGCCCGTAAATTTAGAACGCTTTTCTATAAAGTTGTCCTCACCATAAGGTGCAAACGGTATAAAATAATCTTTCATGTGCTTCCCTCCCGATGATTTAACTTTTTTATTCTGTCATTTCATATTCTTTCATCTGACCGAACAGTTTATCGTCCATAATTGCCTCAACCACTGTACCTTCTCCAGAATATTGAACTGAAAGCACTTGAGCCTGTCTATGAATGATATCTAATGCAAATCCATCTGAATATGGAATAAGCATTTTTATTTGATGCTTACCCTTGCCAAGCGCTCTTTCAATGGCAGAAAGCAGTTCTTTTTCGCCCATACCGGTTTTAGCAGAAATTGCAACACTGCCCTGTTCTAAATATGGTAAAATATCGCATTTATCAGCTTTGTTGTAAACTAAAACTTTTGGTATTTCTTTAGCACCAAGTTGCTCAATAACTTTATCCACAGTTTGTGCATGAATTTCCCAATCTGGGTCAGATATATCTATAACATGAAGAAGTAAATCTGCATATTTGAGCTCTTCAAGTGTTGCTTTAAAAGCCGAAACCAAATGGTGTGGTAATTTTCTAATAAAACCTACTGTATCGCTTAATAGAATTTCTTGAGTATCTGAAATACGTTTTTTACGAGTTGTAGGGTCAAGAGTATCAAATAATCTATTATTTGCCTCAATACCTGCATCGGTTAGAAAATTAAGAAGCGTTGATTTTCCTGCATTTGTGTAGCCAACGATTGCTACAAGTGGCATTTCTGTTTTTTGACGCTGTCTACGCTGAACAGCACGAACGGCACGAACCTGCTCAAGGTCTGCTCTTAGCTTATCTATTCTGCGTCTGATGTGTCGTCTATCGCTTTCTAACTTACTTTCGCCAGGACCTCTTGTGCCAATACCACCACCAAGTCTGCTCATAGACTTACCAAGACCAGAAAGTCTAGGTAAAATATATTGATACTGAGCAAGTTCTACTTGAAGTTTACCCTCACCTGTTCTTGCTCTTTGAGCAAATATATCGAGTATTAGAGCCGACCTATCGAGTACAGTAACGCCTGTAAGTTCTTCAAGATTGCTCATTTGAGATGGTGAAAGCTCATTATCAAAAATAATAAGACTTGCATCATTAACCTCAGCAAGCTGTTTTACCTCCTCTGCCTTACCTTCACCTATAAAAGTTCGTGCATCTGGCGCAGGACGGTTTTGCAGAGTTTGAGCCACACATTCACCTCCTGCGGTTTCAAGCAGTGCTGCAAGCTCTGCCATTGTACGTTCATCTGAGTTTTCTTCTGGTTTAAATGAATAGCAGCTAAGACCAACAAGTACAGCTTTTTCGATTTTTTTCTGTTCAGTTTGTTCTTGTAATTGCATAATAACCCTCCTATTCTATATAGAAACGGTGCTGCAAAAAGTTATTTTTTTCTAAAAAATAAATAGAAAAGCCATCGAAAGCGAACGCAATCGATGGCTTAACATTACTTGTCGAGATTAAAACGCTTCTTGAAACGATCAACACGTCCGCCGGTGTCTACCAGCTTCTGCTTACCGGTGAAGAACGGGTGACACTTCGAGCAAACGTCTACTACGATGTTCTCCTTAGTGGAGCCAGTCTCGATGATATTGCCGCAAGCACAACGAATAGTTGTCTGCTTATAATCTGGGTGGATACCCTGCTTCATGTTGTTTCACCTCTTTCCGGTTTAGGCATTACAGTCGTATGATTATAATAACACATGCTTGTACAAATTGCAAGCATTTTTTCGCTTTTATTCAAAAAATCTTTTTATCCGACTGCTATTTTTTCCATTGGTTTTTTAGATAAACCGTGTGTTTGACTTTCTACAATAGCATAAAGCATAGTCATACAACCCACACGACCCAAAAACATTAAGAATATTAAAATAATATGAGATGCACTACTTAAATTTGGTGTTATGCCAAGTGTAAGTCCAACCGTTGCAATAGCTGATGACGTTTCAAAAGCGGCTTGCATCATAGTTACACCATCAAAATGACATATAGCCATTGCACCAAACAGGCAGAGCATAATATAACTCATAGCGATTGTGACAGCATTTTTTAAAACGGTTTTATCTATTCTTCGTCCAAAACACTCCAGCTCATCCTTTTTTCTTATAACTGCATGAATACATAAAAGCAGAACAACAAAAGTTGTAGTTTTCATACCACCCGCGGTAGACCCCGGAGAGCCACCGATAAGCATAAGCATTATCATTAGAAGTTGGCTATTAGGCTGAAGTTTGTCAAGACCTATTGAATTAAAACCAGCGGTACGAGTTGTTACCGATTGGAAAAGTGCTGCAAGCCCTTGCTCTGGTCTTGCAAGTCCTTCCTCCATCTGACCGTTTTGGAACACCAAAAGTACAATAGCTGGAACAACAATCAGGAAAGCCGTTGCACACAAGACAATTTTACTTTGCAATGAAAAATGTTTTTTATCTCTTCTATGTAGCCAAAGATCTTCCCAAACATAGAAACCAAGACCACTAAAAACAATAAGAAACATAATTACAAAATTTATAATCCAATCAGACTCAAATGCAGTAAGAGAAGTAAATTTTCCGCTATAAGAACCCATAAGGTCAAAACCTGCATTACAAAATGAAGATATTGAATGGAAAACTCCATACCACACACCTTTTGTAAGGCCAAAGATAGGTATAAATCTAAGCGATAAGATTATAGCACCCACAAGCTCAACAACAAGTGTCACTGTAAATACAAATCGAGTTAGCCTTACAATTCCACCCATTTGAGGTGCTGCTATTGATTCCTGCATTACAAATCGTGATTTCAGTCCAATTTTACGTCTTGAAATAGTAGCAATCATAGTTGCCATTGTTATAAATCCTAAGCCGCCAATCTGAACAAGGCATATTATTACTATATGGGCAAATGTGGACCAATATGTCGCAGTATCATAAATAACAAGACCTGTGACACATGTTGCTGAAGTGGCTGTGAATAATGCGTTCAAAAATGGAGTTACAATATTTTCTTGACTTGAAATAGGTAACATAAGTAAAAATGTACCAAATAAAATAATAGATAAATAACCAGTGACTATAATTTTTGTAGGTGTCATTCGTCCAATCAGCGAGCTCACATTTCATCTCTCCTTGACTCTTATTTTTATTAACAGTATTGTCCATTTCCTTCAGGCATATTATATGAAAGATTATCTCTTACTGCAATCACTATATCTGGTTTATACATATCTATATATTCATATAATGTCATTTCATTGTAGTGCCTAAAATCAAGCGAACGAAATTCACTACATGATGCATATATAAGCGTTTCCAATGGATTTGTAAATGAATCTCCATACATAAGCACTTTCAGCTTATCTGCTTGATTGGTTTTTATTATAGTCTCACCGATATCGCCGGACATATAATCACCATAAGCGGAAAACTGAGCATTAGCTTGTTTATATACAAATGGCTCGGTCGGTGCTCCATTATCCTGTCTTGTAAATTCTACAGTTTCTTTTGGCTCTGCCCATGTTATATATTCTTTTCTTGACTGCAAATTGCATATTGCACGGCTTTGTGCACCAATCAGCTCTTTATCTGATGCGTGGAATATAAGCTCATCATCATTATAAATTTTAAGTGGTGTTTCAAGACGTTCGTTTATCGCCTGCATTATAGTTCGATAAGTTAGCAGTGCACCATTAAAGTTATAATGTGTATCCATTGCTAAATAATAGTCTTTTGGGTTTTCAGTGCTTTCAAAAATTGGACGCATATTTACACTAACTGCATTTGTTTCCTTTAATGCATCGAATATACGTTTCTCAGTGTATGTTACAAGTTTTGTTCCCATTTTCATATAGTCTGGATATTCATCATAATAAATATACCTCTGTTCTGGAACACCTACATAGCAATAAATCGCACCTGAGTTTTCAACATACTCCGCAACATTTTTTATCATGTCGGTTTTATCGTCCATATTTTGTTTTTCAAATTCAATATTAAACTGCTCATAATCTGTTACATTTAAAAGTGCACCTGTATCGCTTTCTATTACATTATTAACCTCTACCTTAGGAAGTGCAAGCTGAATACCTGAATACAATTTTAAAAGTGTAGTTCTTCCAACTATATGGTCGCTAAAATAGCTGTCCCAAGCTGCAAAATAATCTCCATTTAAAATGCTTTCACTTGTTGCAGTTGGTTTTGTTTCAAGCATACGATTTTCATAAAGAGACGCTATCTCTTTTGGCATAGAAATACTTAGCACAGGAACAAGCACAATGATAATTCCAAAAACCGCTAAAAATATATAATTACAAATTTTCCGCATAAGTACTTCCCTTTCTTAGAATCTAAAATATATAAATGGATTAAATGATGAACTTATAAGCCAAATAACAGACAATGCAAACACTGACATAGCCCAAATATTTTCGCCTATTGTAAGCAAGCCGCAATATTGTTCTTCTTTTTTTCTAAACCATTTTACAACTGGAACGCTGCATATACAAGCCGCAATCATTTCAACGCCATATTGATTTAAGAAATAGTAAGTGAGTCTATGCAATCCTGCTGATGGTGTAAACATCACTTTTATATACCATACAATTTGTGAAAGTGATTCTGAGCGGAATATAACCCAGCCAATCATCACCAGTACAAATGCATACAACCACTGAATAAATGATGGCAAGCGCTCTATGATTTTACCCAAAAATAGTTTTTCAATCATAAGTATTATGCCAAAATACAAGCCCCATAATAGGAAATTCCATGCCGCACCATGCCAAATACCTGTTAGCATCCACACAGCTAATATATTAAATAACCATCTGGGTTTTGAGCAGCGGTTTCCTCCAAGCGGGATGTAAACATAATCCCTAAACCATGTTGAGAGTGAAATATGCCATCTACGCCAAAATTCAGTTATGCTTCGTGAAATATATGGATAATTGAAGTTTTCAAGAAAATGAAACCCGAATATCTTACCAAGACCGATTGCCATATCTGAATAACCGGAGAAATCAAAATAAATCTGCATGGTGTAAGCAAATGCACCAACCCAAGCTATGTCCCATGTCAGCTCTGATGAAGTGAGTGCAAAAACTTTATCTGCCATTTGACCCATAGCGTTGGAAATAAGCATTTTTTTTGCAAGTCCTAACATAAATCGTCTTGCACCTTCGGCTGCCTCTGTTATATTTTCGTGCCTGTTGCAAATTTCATCTGCAACCGTTTGATAACGGACAATAGGCCCTGCAATAAGTTGTGGAAACAAAGCTACATATAATGCAACATGCAAAGGATTTTTCTGTACAGGTGCATCTCCTCTTGCAACATCAATTACATAGCTTAAACCTTGGAAAGTGAAAAAAGAAATACCAATAGGTAAGACAATTTCTGGTACTGGCAAGTTCAGTCCAAATACACTATTTGCACTGCTGACTAATAACATCATATATTTATAGTATATCAACATACCTAATCCAGCAACACTTGCCAAAACAACACCAATACGTTTATGTTTTACAGCTATAAATCCGCAAATATAATTTATAAAAATTGATAGAAGCATTACAAAAACAAAAACTGGTTCTCCCCAAGCGTAAAAGCCTAGGCTTGCAAGCAGCAAAACATTGTTTCGTGTTTCACGAAATTTTGCTGGCACGAGAAAGTAAACAGCAAAAATTGCTGGCAAAAACAGGAATAAAAAAATACAGCTGCTAAATAACATAAGCAATTTTCTCCTTTTAAACAATCGAAGTCATTTTAACAGATTTCTGGTTGAAAATCAATCTTTATACAGCTTAATACAATAATCCTTACGTTTTTTTAATAAAAAAAATCCAAGGCAAAGTGCCTTGGATTTTAAATCGCATAAATGTAACGAAGTAAAATTACTTCAGAGTTACCTTAGCACCAGCTTCTTCAAGCTGAGCCTTGATGGACTCTGCATCTTCCTTAGAAGCAGCTTCCTTGATGATTGCAGGAGCACCGTCAACCTTCTCCTTAGCTTCCTTCAGACCAAGGCCAGTGATAGCACGAACAACCTTGATAACGTTAATCTTAGAAGAACCAGCATCAGTCAGCTCTACGTCGAACTCAGTCTTTTCCTCTTCAGCAGCAGCACCTGCACCAGCACCTGCACCTGCAACAGCAACAGGCATAGCGGATACGCCAAATTCTTCTTCAAGAGCCTTAACCAGCTCAGCCAGCTCAAGAACCTTAAGGCCCTTTACAGCTTCCATAATCTCAGCAACAGTCATGGTAGTAAACCTCCAATTTTTTAAATTAAATAAACAAAAGTGTCAAACTGCTAAATTATTCAGCAGCAGCTTCCTCAGCAGCAGCCTCCTTAGGTGCCACTAAAGTAGATACGAGTGCTTCGCTATCCTCAGTTTTCTTTGCAATGTTATCAAGTGCAATAACAAGCTGAGTAATAGGGAAATTGAAACCGTACAGAACCTGAGCGATGAGGCCTTCACGGCTTGGCATCTCAGCTAGCTTTAGAACCTCAGAAGCAGGGATTGCTTCACCTTCCAGGTAGCCAGCCTTGATTTTAAAGTTGTCATGCTTCTTGGCATACTCATTGAGAATCTTAGCAGCAGAAACAACATCGTCATTAGTGCTGATTGCCAGAGCAGTGGTGCCATTAAGGTGCTCGTCGAACAGGTCGAAACCGAGTTCCTTAGCAGCGAAACGGATCATGGTGTTCTTGATAACAGCATACTCAACGCCTGCAGCACGCAGCTCACGACGGAGCTTAGTGTCATCTTCAACGTTGATGCCCTTGTAATCAACTAGAACGCCCGCTGGGGAGTTCTTGATTTTCTCTATCAAAGAAGCGACCAGAGCCTTCTTTTCTTCCAGAATCTTTGCATTAGGCATCTTGTTTCACCTCCAGAAAAATAAAATGTCCTCTTGTACAAAGACACAAGAGGACACACAATAACAAAATCACATGTGCACTGACCTCGGCTGGCGATATCAAATCTTTAAAGCCCCATGGCTACCGGCTGTCTTTGACCAAGCCATTTAATTATAACATGGCTTTTGCAAATGTCAAGCACTTTTATGAGATTTTTTATATTTTTTTGGTTCCTATTCTGATACTGCGTTTTTGCTGGGTTTAATCTTTTTTTCTCTGTTTTGAGAAAGTTCAGCAATAGCAGTATAAAGAACATCAGTTGATGAGTTAATAGCAGTTTCGCATGAATCCTGAACAACACCAACAATAAAACCAACTCCTACTACCTGCATTACAACGTCGCTTGGAATACCAAACAAGCTGCAAGCAAGAGGAACAAGCAGCAAAGAGCCACCAGCAACACCTGATGCACCGCAAGCGGAAATCGCAGAAAGAATACTCAGCACCAGAGCGGAAGCGAAATCCACTTGTATACCCATTGTATTAGCAGCGGCTAGAGAAAGAATTGAAATAGTTACTGCTGCACCGCCCATATTTATTGTAGCACCCAGAGGAATAGAAACTGCATAAGTGTCCTTATTCAGACCGAGCTCTGCACATAAACGCATATTAACAGGAATATTTGCAGCAGATGAACGGGTAAAGAAAGCAGTTATACCACTATCTTTCAAACACTTTAACACAAGCGGATATGGGTTTTTACGAATACCAATAAATGTGACAATAGGATTTACAACGAGAGCGACAAAGGCCATTGTACCAACTATTAAAAGAATTAACTTGCCATAGCTGATAAGTGAATCAATACCCTGCTGTGAAATAGTATTAAATACCAGACCCATTACGCCAAATGGTGCTAAACTGATAATCCAGCGTACAATCTGAGAAATAGCATCTGATATGGCTTCGATACTAACTTTAACACTTTCTGGAGCTTTGCGCAAAGCCATACCCATTAAAACAGCCCAAGCGAGAATACCAATATAATTAGCATTAATCAGCGAATCAACAGGGTTTGCAACAAGATTCATAAGCAGGGTTTTTAAAACCTCTCCTATACCTCCTGGAGCAGTTGTTGCACTTGCAGACTTTGTAAGGGTTAAAGTGATTGGGAACATAAAGCTTGCTACAACAGCAGTAAAACCTGCAAGAAAAGTACCAAGCAAATAAAGGAAAATAACACGTTTCATATTTGTTTGCTTTCCTTCTTTATGTTTAGCTAACGCACTCATAACCAGAAACAAAACAAGAATTGGAGCAACTGCCTTTAAAGCACCTACAAATAAATCACCTAAAAGAGAAATTACAGTTATGTTTGGCACTAATAAACCAAGCGCAATACCAACTATAAGGCCGCATACAATACGTTTTACTAGACTTATTTCATTCCAACGTTTAAGTAAACCTTTCATTCAAACTTCCACTCCTATAAAATTTCACAATGTATGTATTATACCACACTTTTTTCGCTTTTAAAAGAGTATTTTCATAGTTTTTCGCGAATTTTATGTACATATATACACTTTGTCTTTCTATCATGGACACTGCAAGCGCAAAAAAACCACCTGTAATAAAAATTACAAGTGGTTTTGAAAGAGCTAAAATTAGCCGCCCAGCTTAGCAGAGTTAATCTTTACGCCAGGACCCATGGTAGAAGCAACTACACATGACTTAACATACTGACCCTTAGCAGCAGCTGGCTTTGCCTTGATAATAGCACCCATCAGAGCGTCGAAGTTCTCCTGTAACTTCTCTGCGCCAAAAGAAGCCTTGCCGATTGGGCAGTGAATGATGTTGGTCTTGTCCAGACGGTATTCAATCTTACCAGCCTTAGACTCCTGAACAGCCTTAGCAACGTCCATAGAAACGGTACCAGCCTTAGGGTTTGGCATAAGACCCTTAGGACCAAGAACCTTACCCAGACGACCTACAACACCCATCATATCAGGGGTAGCGATTACTACATCGTAATCGAAGAAGTTTTCATTCTGAATCTTAGAAACCATTTCTTCTGCACCAACGTACTCAGCACCAGCAGCCACAGCCTCATCAGCCTTAGGTCCCTTAGCGAATACAAGTACACGAACCTGCTTACCAGTACCGTGTGGCAGAACGATAGCACCACGAACCTGCTGGTCAGCGTGACGTGAGTCAACGCCCAGCTTTACGTGCAGCTCGATGGTTTCGTCAAACTTTGCCTTTGCAGTAGAAACAACGGTGGACAGCGCCTCAGATGGGTCATACAGCTTAGTACGATCGATCTGCTTTGCGCTCTCTACATACTTTTTACCTTTGCGCACAATAATATCCTCCTTGAGTGGTACTGCGGGAATAACCCTCCCACTTATAGCGGCAATTTAAAGCCGCTTCATACAATCAATAATTATAAAACTTCAGCTTTTAAAAAACTTACTCTTCTACAGTAATGCCCATAGAACGGCAAGTACCTGCAATCATGCTCATAGCAGCCTCAAGAGAAGCAGCATTGAGGTCAGGCATCTTCATCTCAGCGATTTTCTGAACGTCTTCCTTAGAGATTTTAGCTACCTTGGTCTTGTTAGGAACAGCAGAACCAGACTCAATCTTACAAGCCTTCTTAATGAGAACTGGAGCTGGTGGAGTCTTGGTAACGAAGCTGAATGAACGGTCAGCATAAACTGTGATAACAACAGGGATAATAAGACCTGCATCGTTCTTAGTACGCTCGTTGAATTCCTTGGTAAAGGACATGATATTTACACCATGCTGACCAAGAGCCGGACCTACTGGAGGAGCCGGAGTTGCCTTACCAGCTGGAATCTGGAGCTTAATATAACCTACTACTTTCTGTGCCATTGTTGAGGTTTCCTCCTTAAATAAATGTGGTGTCTGGCGAGCGTTACCATGTTTTGTAAGCTCTCCCACGCATACGCTTTCCATGGCGTGGATTACGCAGCATACGACAAATTCATGCCATAAATATATGCATGAAAGCGGATTTTCCGCCTTTTAAATAATCACTCGTCCAAAGTTTCGACCTGATCAAGTTCAAACTCAACAGGTGTTTCTCTGCCCATCATAGGCAAAATAACAGTTACCTTATTCTTATCTGGCTCAACTGAATCAACTACACCGATAGAACCATAAAGAGCGGTAGCGATGACACGGACACTGTCACCAACTGCATAGTTAATTTCGATTTCACGCTTCTCAACGCCCATTTTTGCGACTTCCTCATCCGATAATGGGAGAGGCTTGTTTGAATTAGGTCCAACAAAACCTGTGCAGCCTCTTGTATTTCTTACAAGATACCAACTCTCATCAGTAAGCACCATTTTAACAAGTACATAGCCTGGAAACAGCTTACGCTCAATTTCACGGGTTTTGCCGTCTTTAACCTCAGTAACCTTTTCCACCGGAATGGTTACGTCAGCGATAAGGTCGTGAAGTCTACGGTTTTCAACCGCTTGTTTAATTGAAGAAGCTACTTTGTTTTCGTAGCCTGAGTATGTGTGTACAACATACCATTTTGCGGCATCTGACATAGTCTTAGGCCCCTCTCATCAGCTAAGGATTGCGGAAATACCAACTTTGAAAATACCATCAAGTACCCAAACAAAAATACCAACAATAATTACCGAAGCTATAACAACAGCTGTATTGTTAATTGTCTGTTTGCGAGTTGGCCAAACAATTTTCTTGCATTCGCTTTTTAGCTCATGGAACCATTTGCCGATTCTTGCGAAGATAGAAGGCTTTTTTGCCTTCGCTGGCTTTTCGGCTTTCTTTTCCTGCTCTGCCATAGAAGTTATTTCCTTTCTCCGCAATTACTTAGTTTCACGATGCAGTGTATGCTTCTTGCAGAAACGGCAGTACTTGTTCATCTCAAGACGATCCGGATCATTCTTCTTGTTCTTCATCGTGTTGTAGTTTCTTTGCTTGCACTCTGTGCAGGCTAGCGTTACTTTAACGCGCATGTAGCGGCACCTCCTTATAAGTTTAAGCACACCTTAAAAGGCATACCTGTTATTTCCCTGACAATTTAATCAGGGTGTTTGCCTCCCTTTGTGGCTCGACCAGAAATTAAATTCCGCACAAAAAAAGAACCCACATAGGTGGGATAATTATAACACCTATACTCTATATAAGTCAATGTGTTTTCACGACTTTTCACCTTTTTTAAAATTTTGATTAAATATAACAATTTAATACTGTCATTTATGCTTGTTTTTTGTCATTCCAATGGCTAAGCCTTTGTGATATAATTGTTTTGACTTTTAACATAGATTTAACTGCCTATTTGGAGGTATAATATGAAGATTTTAGGAATTGACTATGGTGATGCAAGAACTGGTCTTTCACTTTCAGATGCTACTGGAATGCTTGCAGGTTCACCTTCTGTGATTTCTGAATGGAACAAGGAAAAGCTGCTGAACAAGCTATGTGACTATATAGCACAAAACAAAGTTGAAGAAATTGTCATGGGTTATCCAAAGAATATGGACGGCAGCATAGGCGAACGAGCAGAAAAGTGCAAAACACTTGCAAATGATTTAGCTGACAGAACCGGTTTAAATGTAGTTTTATGGGACGAACGTCAAACGACAGTTGCAGCACATCAAATTCTTCATCAAAGCGGCAAAAAGATGAGAAAGCATAGGCAAAGTGTTGATGCCGTTGCGGCTACTCTTATTCTACAGGGATATCTTGATTTTAAACGCATGCAGAAATAGCAAAAACGGGCTAACTTTAAAAAGTCAGCCCGTTTTACTTATTCACTTTCAATCAGGCCATAACCGCCCGCAGCACGCTTATAAATAACTGCTGGAGTATCATCATTATCAGCATTCTTAAAGAAGAAGAACTGATGTCCAATTAGATTCATCTGTAAAATAGCTTCATCAACTGACATCTGCTCCACTTCAAAACGCTTATGACGCACTACCTCAAAGGTGTCTTCTTCAAGCTCTGCCTCCTGGGCTGCCATTTTTTCAAATGCGCCCTCTCGCAGACGCTTGCTTATACGTGTCTTATTTTTGCGAATCTGGCGTTCAATATGATTAATCGCACCGTCAACCGAGGCAAACATATCTGTTGTGGTCTCCTCAGCACGAACAATCATGCTTTTATTATTGACCGTAATTTCTACTGTTTGTCGGCCTTTCAGTTCGCTGAATGTAATCGTAGAAGTTGCATCTGTCTGGAAATATCTGTCCAGCTTTTCAACTTTCTTAACTGCATAATCACGCAGGTCATCTGCAATGCGAATCTTTCTTTCGACGATGTTGATTTTCATAGAATCATCTCCTTGCGGAACATTTCATAACTCAAAAACAGTTAAGATGTTATTGAGTTTTCATGTACATAGTATAACACATCTTTTTATAATATGCTCATCAAGGATTGTCTATTTTTGGCGATTATAACAGATTATCTTTTATATTCTAGCTATTTCTCGTAAATACTCACTAAATTAAAGTATTTGGTTTTTTAATTAAATTTCCCCCTCTGCGTGGCGTGTCACATGGCAGCCGATTGAAACCGCACAAGGCAAACTTGCAATGTGACAAGCATAGGGCTCAATTGCACAAGATAAAGCTGTAACAGTACCACCAAGCCCTTGTGGCCCTACACCAGAGGCGTTAATTTTATTAACAATTTCTTGCTCCATTTGGGCATAAAATGGGTTTTCGCTTGATTTATCCACACTACGGAGTAAAGCAACCTTTGAAAGATAGGCAGCTTTTTCAACTGTTCCTCCAAGACCAACTCCCACAATAACAGGTGGGCAAGGGTTAGAACCTGCATTTATTACCGTCTGTGCAATCCAGTCGATAATGCTTTCTTTACTAGCCGCTGGAGTGAACATTTTCACAGCACTCATATTTTCACTTCCGCCGCCCTTTGGTGCAACTATAACTTTTATTTTATCTCCAGAAGTAATTTGAGTATGAATTACAGCAGGCGTATTGTCGTCTGTGTTCACTCTCTCAAGAGGGTCTGAAACTATTGATTTTCTAAGATATCCATTTATATAACCTTTACGTACACCCTCCTGAACCGCCTGTTCAAAGTCGCCACCTGTTAAATGAACATCTTGACCAATTTCAATAAATACTACGGCAAAACCAGTGTCTTGACATACGGGAACTTGTTTTTCTGCTGCCAAATCGCAATTTTTCAGCATCTCATCAAAGATTTCACGACCTAGAGGTGATTTTTCATTTTTCTTGCCCTTTACAAAAGAATCGCGAATATCACAAGGGAGTTCATAATTTGCTTTTATACAAAGTTTTTCTACAAGCTCTGTAATTTCCTTAACATCAATTGTTCTCATTTTCATTCCTCCTATACACTATTTTACCATTTAATAATACAGTTTGTACCTTGCTACGAAAATCCAGTGGGTGACCATTAAAAAGTACTAAATCGGCATCTTTACCCTCAGCTATTGAGCCTATTTTATCATCAAGACCAACAATTTCAGCACCTCTTATTGTTATTGCACGAAGTGCCTCCATTTCGTCCATACCAGATTGAACTGCAACTGCTGCTGCGATTCTTATATATTTAACAGGCATTTCTGGATGGTCGGTTGTGATTGCGGTTTTAACTCCTGCCTTTTGCATTATAGCTGGGCTGCTTTCTGTAAGGTTTACGAGTTCTGGTTTTGACCTATCAGTCATATAAGGACCGCTTATAACTGGAACATTGTCTTCTGCGATTAAATCAGCTACTAAATGTCCCTCTGTTGCATGAACCAATATGGGCTTTATGTTAAATTCTTTGCAAATACGCAAAGCGGTAAAAATATCATCTGCACGATGAGCATGTATATGAGCCGCAATTTTTCCCTCTATAAGCAGCTCTAAAATCTCAAGTTTTGCATCAAAATCCGGTAAATCCTCTTCTTCGTGTTCAAATGCACGATGTTTTCTATCGTGATATTCAACTGCTTTACGCAAATTTTCTCTTAAAAGAGATGCAATCGCCATACGAGTTACAGGGGTTTCATTTTTATCATGATAGGTATTTTTAGGGTTTTCACCCATAGCGAATTTAACGCCTATAGGTTGAGATATAATCATATCATCAATACGTCTGCCAAGGGTTTTAAGTGCAGCAAGTTGACCTCCTATAGGGTTTGCACTGCCTGGGCTTACTACCACCGTTGTGACTCCTGCCTCCAGAGCCTCTTTAAAAGCGTGCTCCATAGGGTTAATACCATCTATAACACGAAGTTGAGGGGTTATCGGGTCAGTATCCTCATTGCCATCTGCCCCCTCAAAGCTGATACCATCTTCATAAAGACCAATATGGGAGTGAACATCGACAAACCCAGGAATAACATATCCGTTATTTGCATCTATAATTTGTAAATTTTTATCATTTGGAGCATCATTCATACTGCCAAAAGCCTTAATTCTATTATCTTCTATTAAAATATAGCCATTTTCAATATTTTCGCCTTGCATGGGCATAATATACGCATTGCGTATTAAAATATTACTCATAAAAAAACCTTTCTTATTTTTTAATTTTGTTGTTGACAATTTATGGAAGTGATGATATTATATCTATGGTGATGAGATTCATCACCATGCACCGTTCATATCTTTATCCCCACAATCCTATCTTTTACCCGTCAAAATTTATGACGGGTGTTTTTTTTTGCACATGGAAAACCGGGACATAAACATTTGCCCCGGCTTAAAATTTCATATAGATTAACGACGGCGACGAGCACCGCTTTTTCTGTCATTATTGTGCTTAATATCAGCCATACGGCTTTCGCTGTCAGCCATAAACATTTTCAGTTTATCTTCAAAGGTCATAGCCGACTGGTCCTTTGACTGAACTGTACGCTGCTGCTGAACACGAGGACGCTTTTCAAATCTACGTTGCTGTGTTTGAGCTTGCTCAGACTGTATATTCTCCTGTGCTTTTTTAATTGACAGATTGATTCGACCTGCTTGGTCGATGTTAATGACCTTAACTTTGACATCCTGACCTTCGGTTAAGAAGTCTTTGATATCATTTACAAACGAATTTGCTACTTCTGAGATGTGCACCATTCCTGATTTACCTTCTGGCAAAGAAACAAATGCACCGAACTTAGTGATTCCGGTTACCTTACCTTCAAAAATTGCTCCAACAGCGAGATCCATACCCCTTGTTTTTCCTCCATGTGATTTTTATTTAATAGCTATCTATAAGATTGCATTATTTACTTGATGCGTTTTTAAATACACGTTCATTTGGCATTATATAGCCATGTTCTCTGGCAATAGATGCAATATATTCATCTGAAACACCGTTTTCAATTTGATTTCGGATAGCATCGTTCTGCTCCTGTTGCTGTTTTGTTTGAGTGGTCAGTTCATCTAAATGAGCCTGACGTTCACCAATTTGGATTTGTAGATGAATAAACGACATTGCACTGAGTACAACCGCACCAAGCACAATAACCCTTACGAAACGTGGCATTACAGCTCTTTTTCTTCTCATGTTATCCACCTCCTAGGTACACAAGCTAACCTACAATCAATATGGTTTTATTTTAACCCGATTTCCTAAAAAAAGAAAGTCTTTTTTTTATATTTTTAATAATTTCTATTCCATGTTTACAAAAATGCTTTACAATATGAGCTTTAGAAATGATAAACTGTATAAAAACTATTGGCAGACAAATAACAAATATCAATTCTTTAATAACAAAACAAAAAACAGGCAATGTAAAGGCAGTGAATGATAAAAAATACAAAAGCATACCGCCTATCTCACCCAAAACCACATAAAACCTCATTTGTGACACAGCATCAGTTACTGCAAAATAGAACAAACCAATAAGCACAATTATCCAAAATATTGTGTCCATTATTATTGTTCCAAGCATTTTTAGTTTAGCTGTTCTTCTGATTGCTCTGCATATATCATATATAACTCCACTAATTGCACCAAGCAATATTGATTCTAAAAATACAAGTGTTTGCTGTGCAAGTGAGAACGTCATTTAAGCGCCCCCTTATCCAAATAAACGAGCAAATATTCCGCCTCTATTCATAAGATTATCATCATATTCCATAGCATTTACTGTACCTGTTAACGTAAGCTCACCTTTTTCAAGGCTTAGACCTTCCACATGTAAATTTTCACCTTTAACAGAGAGCATACCTCTTGATGTTTCAAGTGAAACTACATTTTCATCAAAGTTTATCACATCAATAACACCGGTTAACTTTAAATTTCCATTGCTGTCCATATTAAGTGTATGCGGCATACGTATTTTTTCCTCATTAGCCATATTATTTCCTCCATTTTGGTCGATATCTAATCTACTATATGAGGTGTATATAATATTTATGCAAAAAGAAACGTCAAAGCATTTGCTTTGACGTTAAAGTTTTTAGAGTAATTGACTTTATCAATATCATTCTATTTCACGATATAATCCAGCTGCATCATTTTTAAGCACATGTTCAGCAACATTCAAAACCTCTACTTTCATAGTACGTTGACCGAATGCTATTTCGATTACATCGCCGATTTTAACTTGATATGATGCCTTTGCAGCCTTTCCATTAACGCTTATACGAGCAGCATCGCAAGCATCATTTGCAATAGTTCTACGCTTTATAAGACGAGAAACCTTTAAATATTTATCAAGTCGCATTAGATTTATTCACCTTCTCCTTGAGTTGTTTACTTGCCTCAAAAACTGGCTGAATACTTTCAGATATATCTAGTATTTCTCCCGTTTTGGGGTGACGTCCTTTAAATGCGGCACGTTTTTTCACAGCAAATGTACCAAATCCAGAAATTTTTATTTTTTCATCAGTTGAAAGAGAATCCGATATGGTATCAAAAACCGTTTGAACAATGTTTTTGGTATCTTTAATGGTAAGACCAGTTTTATCTGCAACTTGTCTTACAAGTTCATCTTTAGTCATTTTTAGACTCCTTGGCCTGTTTCCAAAGACCTAAAAGTTCATCAAAAGATAAATCTGCAAGATTTTTTTCCATATACTCTACACGTTCAAAACGCAAAATAAATTTATCTGCTGCTTTTTCGAGTGCGTGTTCTGGCTCTACCCCGAGCATTCTTGCCACATTAACCGCAGCAAATAACATATCTCCTACTTCTTCACCTATTTGATTTTTGTCTGCGTTTTGGATTTCACTAAGCTCCTCACGAACTTTGTCAATCGCCTGATTTACATTTTGCCAATCAAATCCTGCTTTAGCAGCTTTTTTTTGAATTTTTTCCGCGCGAATAAGGCTTGGCAGACTTCTTGCAACGCTTTTTAAACTGTCAGTAACAGTTTTTTGATTTTTTTCTTTTTGTTTTAGAGCGTCCCAATTTGTCATAACTTCTTCTGTTGAATTAACATTTGTTTTTCCAAATACATGAGGGTGACGATAAATAAGCTTTTTACAAACACCATCAGCCACATCATTTATATCAAAAACACTGTTTTCTTGCTCAATAGCTGCATGGAATACAACTTGTAGAAGCACATCACCTAGTTCTTCTTTTAAAAGTTCGGTGTCATCATTGTCAATCGCCTCAACAACTTCATAAGTTTCCTCTATAAAATTTCTACGAATTGACTTATGTGTCTGTTCTCTATCCCACATACAGCCACCTGGTGCACGAAGAATACGCACGATTTCAACTAAATCATCAAAATTATAATTTTCTTTTTCTTTAAAATCTATCATTTTTTAACTCCTAAAGACGCAGCATTTTTACAATGTGCTTACCTGCTGGCAGCATTAAAATATCATCACGCTCAAGTGCATTTAATCCCACAAGTAGAATAACATAAACGAGTGCTGCTACACAAATTGCTGGTAAAACTGCAGCATTTCCTAAAGTTTCACTTAGCGGTCTATAAACAATCGCCGCCACTGCACCCATACCTATACACGCTGCAAACGGTCTAATAAACAACTTATCAATATTAGGTAACTTAATATACTGTTTTAAATAGATTAAATTTAGTGTAGCGATTAAAGTGTAACAGGCAAGAGTTCCCACTGGTGCACCATAAATATGTATTTTAGGATTGCCAACTAGGAAATAATTAAGTCCAATTTTACACAACCCGCCTATAAGCATGGTAATAACAGGAACTTTCATTTGACCTATTGCCTGCAAGATTGCATTTGTAAGACCTACAAGAGCAACACAAGGGATTGCAATTGCAAGCACCTGAAGAAGTGAACCTCCAAGTCCAGCATCTACCATACCAGTTGAATCTTCAGCAAATAAAAGCTCAATAATTGGGTGGGCTAATACAATATAACCTATGCAAGCAGGCAAAGCTATAAGCATAGCAATGCGCATAGCACTTCCCATATTTTTTGCGGCCATTGTATGGTTTTGTTGAGCATATGCACCTGCCATAGCTGGTAAAACCGCGGTGGCAAGTGCAGTTATAAGCGTTTGTGGGAAATTAAACATTGTAAACGCTTGACCAGTATAAACGCCATAAAGAGCATTTGCCTCTTGTAGTGTATATCCGATTTCCTGAAGTCTGCGAACAAGCATACCTGTATCGACAAGTGTTGTGATACTTGTGACCGAACTTGTAAGAGTTACCGGAATTACAGTTAATAACAGCACCCGAAGCAGCTCTCTATAAGACCTGCAACGGTCATTTAGATTGTTTTCATATGATTTTTTTGATGCAGATGCTGCATAAATAAGCATAACCATAGCTGCTAAAATTTCGCCAACAGTGACACCTAATATTGCAAAAGCTGCTTTCATAGGGTCATCAAAACCCTTAGCGCCTGCAAACCACGCAAAAAGCAGACCCAAAACAACTTTGCCCACCGCCTCAATAATCTGAGAAAGTGCAGTTGGAATCATATTGGACATTCCTTGGAAATATCCACGCACAACCGCAACAACGGAAACAAAAAACACTGCTGGAGATATTGCCCTTATAGCCTCAATCGCCATGGGATTATTACTAAGCCTTGCTATTAAATCTGCACCTATAAATAGACCAACCGAACATAATGCACCAAAGCTAAAGAACACAACCGCCGCAAGTTTTGCAATGCGTTTTACTTCATGTCCCCGCCCTAGTGCATTAGCCTCAGAAACCAGCTTACTAAGAGCTACTGGCACACCTGCTGTAGCAATAACAAACATAATAGTATAATACTGATAAGCACTATTGAAAATGCCCATACATGTATTTCCTATATAATGCTGAAGTGGAATTTTAAACGCCGCTGAGATTAGTTTTGCAATAAGGGTGCCAGCGACCAAAATCATAGCACCCTGCATAAAAGTTTGTTTTTTATTCTTCTGCAAAAATCGCACGCCTTTCCTAGTTTATTGTCACAAATGCAGTTATAAAGTTGTCAAAAGCGCGCTGAACACACTGATTTTATCACAGCATTGCACCGCAGCTAGCACAGTAAACATCGTCCTTTTGACATACTTTACCACAAACTGGACAAGTTACCTGCTGTTTTGTCTGGGCAAGTTGCAAACGAAGGTCATCTATCTTAGCTTGAATTTCATCTACTTCCATAAGGTATTTATCCATTGCGTCCTGCTCCACATCAATACCTAAATGAATATCATAAACGAGCTTACCCATTTGCTTGTAAAGAACTTCACATTCGGTGTTTAAATCGAAAATCTGTAAATTCAGCTTGGTTGCCTGAGCCATATCACCTGCTGCTTTGCCTGCATTTTGTGCTACTTGGGTTGCAGCCATACCTGTTTTTTCTGCAAAAATCTTTGCTTTTTCCAACATTTTAGAAACTTTAGGATCCATATTAAAAACTCCTTTTTTATAAAAGTCACCTGCATTTGCAGATTATCTCGTAATTGCACATATTATACGCCCACGCCATATAAAAATCAAGGCGATTTTTGTTAACCTATAAACTCATGCAGAACGGACGATTCTGGCATATAGGATTTGTAATCAATAAAACCAAATAGTTTTTCTACATCGCAAATTTGAGAAAGCCCTGCATTTCTAAGCTCTGTTTCCTTTTCTTCAAGTTCATTTCTAAGTATGTCCATAAAGATAAGAGTTTCATACGGCAAATATGAATCAATAATACAATTTGCAAAGCCTTTATAAGGGTCAATGTATATCCTTTCTCCACGCTTTACAGATTTCCACTGTTTTATGGTTATTTCCACACTTGCATTTCTGAATTTTGCATCTCTAACCGCACGTCTGCAAAATCTGAGTTGGTCTGGTGATAATATGCCTTCACCTGTATTTAAACTGCTTGCAATGGATATATAAACACCTGAAGCCCTTTGTTCAAGGCCTCCCATTAGCATATCATTGAAAGAATGTATTCCTTCGATTATAACCATTCCATCATCTGAAAGTGAAAGCTGTTTTACTTTATTAGTTCGCTCTTTTTTGGAAAAATCAAAAGTCGGAACAGCTATTTCCTTGCCTTCTGTCAGATTTTTTAAATGCTCATGTAAAAGTGGTAAATCCATACAAAGAGGGGATTCAAAATCATAAACCCCATTTTCATCATCCCATGGAACTTCATAACTATCACGACTAAGATAGTAATCATCCATAGAAATTATATCTGATTTTACTCCTATTTTCTTTATAGCACGACATAGTCTGTCGGCGGTTGTTGTTTTACCGCTGGAAGATGGTCCACAAAGTAAAATAATTGGTTTTTGTTTTCTATGATTAACAAGCTGCTGTGCAACTCGCTCGACCTGCTCTATGTAGTATTGCTCACAGTGCATGATAAAATCTTTTGAGTTTTGTTTTGCCTGCTCATTTATCCAGCCGAGTTCATATGTTGCCATGGTATTTCCTCACATTCTCAAAATATATGAATTATTAAAGCATCATTAGTTTTTGCTTTCCTATAATGATACGCTCATATGACTCCATATATTCCTTTGGGTATTTAGGATTTACAAAACGGGTTATTTTACCTGTTTTTAGGTCTACATGCTTGCTTACAGCACCAGCACCAACTGACAAAATACTTTGAATTTCTTCCATCATAGCGATATTATAAATACTTTCGGTTTGCGGCTTGCACCAACCAACATTTTCAAACCCACCCGCTGTAAATTTTTGTCTATATAGATAATAAGGCCCATAACCTGCACTGCTTAATAAATTTGATGCGGTGTCCAGCATTTGTTTTACTGAGTTATGCTGCTTTGAATTTGCCTCTTTATCATATAAATCAGCACCACGCTTAATAGCCAATGTGTGAACGGTTATATTTTCCGGTTTTAAAGCTATAAGTGAAGTAACAGTATTTTTAAAGCTCTCTGGGGTGTCACCCAAAAGTCCCGCAATAGTATCCATATTTATAACTGAAAAGCCTGCTTTTCTTGCGATTTCATAGGCTTTTATCACATCATCTGAGCTATGATGTCTTCCTATATTCTTTAGAACAGTGTCATTCATAGTTTGCGGATTTATGGAAACTCTATCCGCACCGCCTGTTTTAATCGCCTTAATTTTTTCATCTGTTATTGTGTCTGGTCTGCCTGCCTCAACAGTATATTCGATAATGCTTGACATATCAAATGAATTTTTAACGCAGTCCATAACTTTTTCAAGCTGCTCAGGTGAAAGTGTTGTTGGGGTACCTCCACCGATATAAATAGTAGAAAGCACTCTACCTGTATTTGCTACAATTTCACCTGTTTGTTTAATTTCCTCACATAAATAATCCACATAAGGCGGAATAAGGTCAGCAGCTTTTTCAATGGACTGTGATACAAATGAGCAATAAGCACATCTTGACGGACAGAATGGAATACCTATATAAAGCGAAACCGAGTTTTGTGGTAAAAGCTCCAATGCCTTTTGAGCATGAGCGGCTGCACGCATAGTAATAGCAGTTCTTTCCGGCGAAACACCAAACTTTTCACGAAACTGAACAGCCGCTTGTGGTCTTGTAATCCCACGCTCCATAAGACCTCTTGCAAGTTTTGCTGGACGGACACCTGTAAGACTTCCCCACTCTGGCGCTTTATCCAAAAATAATAAAATAGCATCATAAATAGAAAGTTTTACAATCTCTGTAAGCACTCTTTTATTAGCAAGCTCATCTGTATCTGGCAAAATTGCCACTCTTGCTCTTTGCTCTAGTCTGGAATCAATTCTTACTATTGCAGTAGCAGTAGCATTTTTACCATCTATTTTGAGTTGACTTATACAATAATCACCTTGTTCCGGCTCTATATCTGCCTGCTCTGTTATAACAGTTGGCATCAAATGCAGAATCATTTCTTCTACGGCATGGCGTAAATCATGCCCCTTTAGAATATAAATCACTTGTTTGCCTCACGCATATATCTATTATGTTCTCTTTCTTCTTGCAGTGTGGAAAAATCATCATGTCCAGGAAATACCTTGTAATCTCCTTGCATATCATATAGCTTTTTCAGTGAGCGAAGCATTGTTGGATAGTCGCCACCCGCAAGGTCACATCTTCCACATTGTCTGCGGAAAAGTGTATCACCAGTAAACATAACATCTTCCACAACAATTACACTAGAGCCTGGTGTATGACCTGGAGTGCTGATGTATTTTGCAGTCAAAGAACCAATTTTAATTTCAGTTCCGTCCTCTGCCTTAATATCGACAGGGGTTTCTTTAAAATTCTTAACAAATGGCTTAAATTCTCCCATAGCCTCTTTATTAAGCAGCCATAAATCATCTTTATTGCATACAAGTTTAGCACCAGTAGCATTAACAACATCATGTACCGCTAAAATATGGTCAAAATGACCATGAGTTAAAAGCACATATCTAAGATTTATTTTTTCATCTTCTATTGATTTTAAAATAGCCTTTGCATTATCGCCGGGGTCAATAACAGCGCCCTCCATAGTATTTTCATCATAGAAGATATAACAATTTGTGGAAACCATGCCAACTGTTAAATGTAAGATTTTCATTTTTATTTATCCTTTTAATTTTTTATTTGCCCATTTCTTCTGTATCAAGCCAAATGGTAACTGGACCATCGTTTATAAGCTCAACCTGCATATCTGCACCAAATTCACCTGTCTGAACTTTAAGACCTGTGTTTTTACAGTGCATAATAAAAGATTCATAAAGAGGGATTGCAGTATCCGGACGGGCTGCACGCACAAAGCTAGGGCGTTTTCCCTTTTTGCAGTCACCATAAAGCGTAAACTGAGAAACAACCAACAGTTCTCCATTTATATCTTTTACAGAGAGGTTCATTTTATCTTGTTCATCGGTAAAAATACGAAGTCCAGTACATTTTTCCACTAGATACTGCACTTGTTTTTCTGTATCATCTTCACCTATTCCAAGAAGAATAAGCAATCCCTTATTTATTTGACCTGTAACCTTTGAATCAATAGTGACAGATGCACATTTTACACGCTGAATAAGTGCACGCATATTTTTATGCTCCTTTTTAGTTTTCGGCTGTACGTGTCACATCAAGCACGCCTTTAATTTTTTTAAGTTTGTTAATTATATTATCGAGCTGACCAATGCCTGAAACATCTATAACTGTTGTAATCATGCCAAAGCCATCATTCAAATCTTTAGCGGAAAGCTCATGTACATTTACATGTGATTGAGCTAGCAATACCGCAACATCACTGAGTACACCAATTCTGCTTTTGGTTGATATTTGGAGTCCGGTTGAAAATCTATTTTTCTTTCTATCGAGAGATTCTTCGTCCCACCAAACTCTAATCCAGCGGTTTTCTTCGTCCTTGTTGCCATTGTTTCTAACATTTATACAGTCTTTTCTGTGTATAGAAACACCATATCCGCGGGTTACAAATCCAATTATATCATCACCAGGAATTGGTGTGCAGCATCTTGCAAACTTAACAAGGCAGTTGTCAATGCCTTCAACCATAACACCAGATTCACTCTTACCTCTTTTCTTTTCACTTTGAGGTTGCTCAATTTTTTCTACTTTTTCTTGAGCTTTACGAACTTTCATAACATCGTCCTTAATCTTATTAAGAACCTTTGTTATTGTTATTCCACCGTAACCAATAGCAGCATAAAGTTCGTCCATAGTGGAAAATGTGAATTTTGCAAGGATATTTTTTTGTATTTCTTCATTTTCATAGAAACCATTATACATAAGGTTGGCTTTAAGTTCTCTATCAAGCTCCGCCTTACCTTGTTCAATGTTTTCTTCACGACATTCCTTTTTAAACCACTGTTTAATTTTATTTCTAGCCTCTGTGGTTTTGACAATTTTAACCCAGTTTCTTGATGGACCATGAGTTTCTTTTGATGTTAAAATTTCGACAATATCGCCATTTTTAAGCTGTGAATCAATAGGAGCTATTCTGCCGTTTACCTTTGCACCGACCATACGATTTCCAACAGCTGAATGTATAGCATAAGCAAGGTCAATAGGCGTTGCACCCGCTGGCATATTTACAACATCACCTTTTGGTGTAAATACAAAAACTTCATCTGCAAACAAATCAACTTTGATTGCTTTAATGAAATCCTCAGCTTCAGTATCTTGCTGTGCCTCTAAAAGCTGACGAATCCAAGCAAAAGCCTGTTCATTGCCTGTCTTATCAAGACCCTGTTTATATTTCCAGTGAGCTGCAACACCAAATTCAGCCATTTTGTGCATTTCTTCGGTACGAATCTGGATTTCAAATGGGATACCCTCTCGACCTATTACAGTAGTATGAAGTGATTGATAGCCGTTTGGTTTAGGGGTGGAGATATAATCTTTAAATCGACCAGGAATTGGCTTATAAAGGTCATGAACATATCCAAGCACATTATAGCAGTTTGTAACGCTGTCCACTATAACACGAACCGCACAAATATCATAGATTTCATTTATAGTTTTGTGCTGTGAATACATTTTGCGATAAATGGAATATATATGCTTAACTCTTGCAGAAATAGTATTTTTAATTTCTGCTTCTTTTAACTTTTCACTTATACATTCCTTGATATGATTTAAAAATTCCTCATGTTGACTTGACTGTTTTTCCAGTCCATCAACAATTTCCTGATAGCCAATAGGGTCGAGGCATTTAAGTGATAAATCCTCAAGCTCCCATTTGATGCGGCTCATACCCAAACGATGGGCAATAGGAGCATAAATTTCCATTGTTTCGAGAGCTTTATCACGCTGTTTACGCTCTGGCAAAAACTGAAATGTTCTTGCATTATGCAATCTATCAGCAAGTTTTATAAGTATAACTCTAATATCTTTTGCCATAGCAAGGAACATTTTTCGTAAATCTTCAAATTGCTCCTGCTCTTTTGAATAACGCAGCATTCCAAGCCTTGTTACGCCGTCCACAAGCTCTGCAACCGATGTACCAAATTTATTTTCAATTTCCTTATAACCAAATTCAGTGTCTTCAATGCAGTCATGCAAAAGACCTGCACAAATAGAGTCTGTATCAAGACCCATTTCGACTATAATTTCAGCAACGGAAACAGGGTGAATAATATATGGCTCACCATTTTTACGTTTTTGCCCCTGATGAGCGGCGTTTGCACATTCATAGGCTGCCCTGATTTTCTTTTCATTTGTAGCGGGATTTTGTTTTTTGGCACGCTCTACTAAAAAATCTATTTTTGTTTGAATCGGAGAAGTCATAATATTTTCCTCCTTTTATATAAAATTTTATTTACTCATACTGCGGAGAGTTGCAAGCACAACGGATTTTGAAATATCAGCTTTTCCTTCAAATGGTTTAAGCATAATATTGAGAAGCCCATCTCTGAAGTTATAGTCAAGCAGTTGACTTTCGCTAAAAACATCAAGGCAAACGAAAAGTTTGCCAATATTTATTTCTCGCTTGCTCTCCCACTGAATACGTCTTGACAGTGCGTTAGAATGTACTCTTAAAATGCCTTCCTCTGCTCTGCTTATTATATGACGCCACACAGCAACTAAATCGGGTCTATCTGGATATAATACTCTTGCTTCTTGAGCTGTTAAAGCTCCATCTGACATATACCTTTGATAAATTGATAATAATTTCTCGTCTGCTTTGATTTCGCAGCTGCTTAGTTTTACATCTTTTAAAATCATTTGAACTGTGCGGTGTGAGCGAAATTCATTTATTTCTAAACTAAATGCCACATCGACAAAATTACCTTGAGCAAAACCGCAGCCACCCGCACCAGTGCCAAAAAGCATAGCTGTGTATGTAACCCCATCTTTCATCAGTGTAAGCCTAACATGTTTATCGCTTGAAATTGGAGTTATTTCCTCAACGGACATATCATACATTGAAAAAACTGGCTGAGGATTTTTCATTCCAAAAGGCTCCAGTGCTAAAAGAGAATCAACAGCCGTTTCAGTTATATAGTCTGGTGTAATTTCACAGTCAATATTGACAATCGGAAGCAAATCTTTTGGGTCTATATGCTCATTTGCATATGATTTAACCTCCTTTTTAAACTGCTCTATATTTTCCTGCTTTATTGTTAAACCAGCTGCAAGCTCATGTCCACCATATTTATCAAGCAGATGTTCACTATTTGTAAGAGCTTCAAATAAATTAAACCCTTTCATGGAGCGACCTGAACCCTTGCCTATACCATCATCAACAGCAATTAAAATGACTGGACAAGCGTATCTATCACACAGCCTTGATGATACGATTCCAATAACGCCATGATGCCAGCCTTGTCCATCTAATACAATAATTTTATCTTCAAGCGGATTATAACTTTTGCGCAGCAAAACAAGTGCTTGCTCCAAAATATCATTTTCAGCCTCTTGACGCTGTTTATTTTGCTCACAAAGCAAAGCTGCAAGTTCTTGTGCTCTAACAGGGTCATCCGTAAGAAAAAGCTCAACCGCCTGTTCTGTGTTACCCATACGACCGGCAGCGTTTATTCGTGGTGCAAGCACAAAACTAATAGTTGAGGCTGTAAGTCTGCGGTTTTTTTGACCGGCCTCACGCAGCAGCATTTCAAGCCCCAGATTTTTTGTGTTTTCCATGCATTTAAGACCATGATTAACTATTATACGGTTTTCGGCAATGATCGGCATAACATCGGCAACCGTACCCAAAGAAACTAAATCTGAGTAATTTTCTATTATTTGTTGTAGTTTCTCCTTACCTTCCATTGCGCAAATGAGCTTAAACGCCACACCAACTCCTGCAAGCTCATCAAATGGATAATCACAATCACTTCTTCTAGGATTTACAACAGCGGTTGCAACTGGCAGATTTTCCAAACACTCATGATGGTCTGTAACAATCATGCGAATACCGAGATTGCTTGCATATTCTATCTCCTCAAGAGCCGTAACACCCGAATCAACTGTAACAATGGTCCTTACACCTTGCTTATATAGTGTATCCATTGCAGAGCAGGAAAGACCATATCCCTCACTTAATCTATTTGGGATATAATAATCAGCATTCGCACCTCTGCTTTTTAAATATCTCAAAAGCACACAAGTTGCGGTTATTCCATCGACATCATAATCGCCAAAAACTATTATTTTTTCATTTTTTTCGATTGCATCTTCAAGAGCCTGTACCGCCAAATCCATGTCCTTGAGCAGCATTGGGTCATATAAGTGTTCCAAATCTGTTGCAAGAAATCTCTCAGCTTTATCTTTTGTGTCAAAACCTCTTGCACAAAGCACCGCTGCCGCAAGCGGAGAGAATCCACAGGATGTGGAAAGAGAGCGAGCGCTATTTAGTTCTGGCGTCGCAGTCACCCATTTTTTGATTTTCATGTTTGCCCCTTCTCAGACCATAATAAAGATTATGTCTGGTATTTATAATTGTACACATTATAACAAATTTTTGTACAAATAACAACTACTTTGACCATGCAGAGGCTAAAATATGGTAAAAAATACAAGGGTACAGCATTTTTGCATACCATACCCAAACTTGTTATATATTCACTTTAAAATGCTGCATAGCAAAAAGACATAATAGCGGGCACACATGCCGAACAAATAACACCATTTAGCACAGAAAAAACGACTGTTTTCTCATCTGTATAACGTATCATCATAGGCAAAGTTGTGTCCTCGCTTGTAGCACCAGCCGGTGCAATGCATGTATAATAATTAAACTTAACAGCAATCACTGGAATTACAAAGAATGAAATTATTTCTCTCATTAAATTGCTTAAAAATGCGATACTTCCATATTCTGCACCCGATAAATTTCCTATGGCAACACCTGTTAGGCTATACCAGCCAAGACCGCCCGAAATTGCCAAACTCTCTCTCATTGGTTCATTTAAAACAAAACTACATATCACTCCACCAATCAGAGAGCCTGCAACAATACCCATTGGTATAAGTAAAAGTTTTAGATGATATTTTTTCATTTGCTCTACAATGCTTTCATGAAGCCCTACGCTTATACCAACTAGCACCATAGTTGCATATAAAATATAATCTGTGTGGCTTGCAAGATAATCAAACAATGTAAATTCCAAACCGGAAAGACCATAAAAAGTTCCCAAAACAAGAGCAATAACCGCTAAAATTACCATTTATTCTCCCTCCTGCTCTTTTTTATCCTTATCAAAAAAGCGTTCAGTTAAGAAATATACAATAATTGTGCTTAAAATAGTTGGCACCAGGCAGAAAACAAGACTTTTTACACCCAAACTTGTAAGTTCGTTAATTAAATTTTCACGTCTGCCAAGCATCACTCCCATAGCGAAAATAAGCAGCATTGTCATGAAAACTTGCATTTTTTCATTTAGCTTTTTTAGTTTCCTTGGAAAGCAAAATCTACCAATAACAACACCAATAAGCATAAAAATTAAAATTTCCATTTAAAAACTCCCACACATAAAAAAATCCGCAAAGTTTTAACTCCTGCGGATAGATTTTGGTTTATTTTATCCAATCAGCTTTTTCCAGACCTTTTTCAAAGACTTCATAAAATGCCTTTACATTTTTCTGAATATCGCCCTCGAAAACCGCTGAACCTGCAACAATTACATTCGCACCTGCTGCAACAATATCAGCAGTGTTTCCAATTTTTGCACCGCCGTCAATTTCGAGTTCACAGTTGTAATTATTTTCATTTATTACTTTACGGATAAATTTAATTCTATCAATGCTTTCGGGGATGAATCCCTGTCCGCCAAAGCCTGGCTCAACTGTCATAAGCAGCACCATATCACAATATGGCAGCAGTGGCAGCAAAACTTCAACAGGTGTTTTCGGTTTAATTACACAAGAGGCTTTTATGCCTGCATTTTTGATTTTTTTAAGTTGCTCTAAGGTGTCGCCATTTGACTCATAGTGAACGGTTAAAATATCTGCACCCGCTTTGATAAACTCGTCAATATATTGGTCTGGATTTGAAATCATCAAATGTACATCTAAAACCGCATCGGTTGCAGCTCTAAGAGATTTTAAAACCGGAACTCCCAATGAAATATTAGGAACAAAATGACCATCCATAACATCTACATGAATATAATCTGCACCAGCATTCACAGCAAGTTCTACATCTCGTCCTAAATTTGCAAAATCCGCCGACAAAATAGACGGGCAAAGTTTAATTTTCATAAGCTCTTGTCGTCCTCTCCATACATTAACCTTTTTATGCATTACAGCATAATATATTTTACAAGCAAGTTTAGCTTGAGCTTTTTAATGCTCGCTATTTGCTTTTTATATATAAGAGCAGGCGGCAAAACACACATTGTCGTCTGCTCCCTTTGATTAAATTATACACGAGTGAGCAGGAATTTCAATGAGGTTTTGTCAATTTATCGCTTGATTGAAAGTTTACAATGCTGTATGATATTATTGTTAGAAAAATGATGGTCTAAGGCGAAAACTGGTGGTTTTGCCCGTTTTTTTATTGTCCATTTGACCAAATTCAGAACGATAAAGGAGTTCAACATGGCAGTTTACCGTTGTTATTCAGAAAAGCGTCCAACATTTGATGTAGAGGCAAAAGGATTATTCGATACACTTGTTATTCAACTAGAGATTAAAAATTTAACTGGCGTTCGTTATCTTTGCAGATATGATATAGAAGGCGTATCTGATGAAATCTATGAGAAAGCAAAACATATTGTTTTTTCTGAGCCGATGGCAGATGTGTGCTATGACGAATCCTTCCCACTTCCTAATGGCGACTACTCTATTTTGGCGGTAGAACCATTACCAGGACAATTTGACCAGCGTGCAGATTCATGTGCACAATGTATCCAGTTGCTAACCGGAGAAAATCGTCCAAATGTTTCCGCAGCTAAGATTTATGTGCTTGAAGGCAATCTGACAGAAGAAGAAATGAACAAGGTTCGCTCTTATCTTATTAACCCCGTTGAAGCTAGAGAGGCATCAATGGAAAAGCCTCAAACACTAAAGGCAGTTTATGAAATTCCAACTGATGTTGAAACAGTTGAAGGCTTTATCACTATGGGCGAAGATGCACTTTCTAAAATGCTGTCTGATTTAGGCCTTGCAATGGATTTAGACGACCTAAAATTCCTTAAAAATTACTTTGCAAACGAGGAAAAGCGTGACCCAACAATCACCGAAGTTCGTATGATTGATACATATTGGTCTGACCATTGTCGTCATACAACGTTCCTTACCGAAATTGATAACACTGTTATTGATGACCCAATGGTTCAAGCTGCATTTGACCGCTATCTTGCGGCTAGAGTGGAAATTTATGGCGAAGAAAAAGCTGAAAAACGCCCTGTAACCCTTATGGATATTGCTACCGCTGCGGCAAAGGTACTTAAAAAGCGTGGATACCTAAAAAATATTGATGAATCCGAAGAAATTAACGCTTGCTCTATTAAAATTAAGGTTAAAGTAAATGATACAGATGGAACTCAACGTCTTGAAGATTGGCTGCTTATGTTCAAAAACGAAACACATAACCACCCAACTGAAATTGAGCCTTTTGGTGGTGCAGCCACCTGCCTTGGCGGTGCCATTCGTGACCCACTTTCCGGTCGTTCTTATGTATATCAGGCAATGCGTGTAACTGGTGCTGGTGACCCAACCGTTCCACTGTCTAAAACTCTGCCTCATAAGCTGCCTCAACGTAAGCTGTGTACTACCGCTGCTGCTGGTTATTCCGCTTACGGAAACCAGATTGGTCTTGCAACTGGTCTTGTGCATGAAATCTATCACCCAGGCTATGTCGCAAAACGTATGGAAATTGGTGCTGTTGTTGGAGCTGCTCCTGCCGAAAATGTAATTCGCGAAGTGCCAGAGGCTGGTGATATTGTTATTTTACTTGGTGGTAAAACCGGTCGTGATGGCTGTGGCGGTGCTACTGGTTCCTCTAAAAAACACACTGAAACATCTCTTGAAACCTGTGGAGCTGAAGTTCAAAAAGGTAATCCACCAGAAGAACGTAAAATCCAGCGACTGTTCCGTAATCCAGAAGTTACAAAGTTGATTCGTCGTTGTAATGACTTTGGTGCAGGCGGCGTGTCTGTTGCCATTGGTGAGCTTGCAGATGGTCTTGATATTGATTTAAACGCTGTTCCTAAGAAATATGACGGTCTTGACGGCACAGAGCTTGCTATTTCCGAATCTCAAGAACGTATGGCCGTTGTAGTTCATGCTGAGGACGCTGACCGCTTTATTTTAGAAGCTGCAAAGGAGAACATTGAGGCTGTAAAAGTAGCTGTTGTAACAGACACAAATCGTTTACGTATGAGTTGGAACGGCAAATATATCGCTGATGTTTCCCGTGATTTCTTAAACACTAATGGCTGTGCAAAACATGTCAATGCACATATTGATATTATGCCTGCTCCATCTATTGAAATAACTCCAGATGGTGACACTATTAAACAGAAAATATTAAATCATGCATCTTCACTAAATATTTGTCTTGAGCGTGGTCTTGTAGAACGTTTTGATGGCTCAATCGGTGCAAGCTCTGTATTTATGCCATTTGGCGGTAAAAATCAGTTAACCCCTTCACAGGTTATGGCGGCTACTCTGCCCGTACAGAGCGGACAAGCTGCTACTGCATCTGTTATGGCTTATGGCTTTGACCCATATTACACAGAGCAAAATCCATTCCTTGGTGCATCTGCTGCCGTTATTGAATCTGTTGCAAAGCTGGTTGCGGCTGGTTGTAAATATGAAGATGCATACTTAACATTCCAAGAATATTTTGAGCGTCTAGGCAAAGACCCTAAGCGTTTTGGCAAGCCACTTTCTGCGCTCTTAGGTGCATATACCGCACAGGAAGAGCTTTGTTTAGGTGCAATCGGTGGTAAAGACTCTATGTCTGGTTCATTTGATGATATGGACGTTCCACCAACACTTGTTTCATTTGCCATTGTTCCACATGATGCAGATAAACTTATATCACCTGAGTTTAAGTCAGCTGGCAACTATGTATATTTGCTTGATGCTGCATACAATGAAGACGGCTCACCAGATTATGATGCTATCAAGTCCACATGGGAAGACGCTTACCGCATGATTTCTGATGGTACTGCGGTTTCCGCTTGGGCATTATCAACAGGAGGTGTAGCAGAAGGCATTTGCAAAATGGCAATCGGCAATGATGTCGGCTTTGTATTTGATGCATCATTCCCTACTGATGCACTATTCCTAAAGAATTTTGGTGGCATCTTAATCGAAACCACAACCGAACTTGCACATGCTTGGAGGGTTGGTCAAACAACAGAAGCACAGTCAATTATTATTGGTTCTGAGGTAATAACTCTTGACGAGCTAAAGAATGCATTTGAAGTTCGTCTTGAAAGCGTATTCCCTACAAAGGCTGATGCACATGATGATAAATTAAAGACGATTTCTTATACAGAACGTAATGTATCTGCTCCTGCTGTTAAGAGTGCAAAACCAGTTGCAGTCATTCCAGTATTTCCTGGCACAAACTGTGAATATGACACTGCAAAGGCAGTTGAAACTGCTGGTGGTAAGGCTGAAATTATAGTTGTCCGCAACTTCTCTGCTGATGCATTAGCCCAGTCTGCCGAGCAACTGAAAAATGCTATTTCTAACGCACAAATGATGATTCTTCCAGGTGGTTTCTCTGGTGGTGACGAGCCTGATGGTTCTGGTAAATTTATCGCATCTTTCCTAAGAAATCCATATCTTAAAGAGGAGATTCATAACTTACTTCATAAGCGTGATGGATTGATGCTTGGTATTTGTAACGGTTTCCAAGCACTTATTAAGCTAGGTTTAGTGCCTTATGGTGAAATCCGTGACCAAATGACTGAAAATGACCCAACTTTGACATTTAACCTTATTGGCCGTCACCAGTCCTCTTATGTAACAACTCGCATTGCATCTGTAAAAAGTCCATGGCTGTCATGCTGTCAAGTTGGTGATTTACATTCTATTGCAATTTCTCATGGTGAAGGTCGTTTTGTAGCACCTCAAAATGTTATAGATTCACTTATTAAAAATGGTCAAGTTGCATTCCAGTATACCGACCTTGCAGGCAATCCATCTATGGATATTGCTTATAACCCTAACGGTTCAATGTGTGCAATCGAGGGTATTACCTCACCAGATGGTCGAGTTCTTGGTAAAATGGGACACACTGAGCGTTACACCCCTTATGTTGGTCGTAATATTTATGGCAATAAATATCAACCTCTATTTGAAAGCGGAGTAAAATATTTTAAATAACAATCTATATTTAATAAAGATGCAGTACACCATGTTCTGCATCTTTTTACTTTACTTTTATGAGAAATCACTCATGACAGATATATAAAAAAGCTCCAAGATTTAATCTTGGAGCTTTGCTTTTAACGAGATAATGTTATTCTTTCAGTTGTAGATGAACTTACTTCAAAATTTCTATCTGAATAAATTGAATAACCTGGTGATACAACCTGTATATTATGTGTTCCACGCTTAACAGTGAATGACACCATTCCATCAGCACCAGTTATAGCTGTTTGATTGCCTAATGTAACTGTTGCACCACTTATATATGCGCCTGAAGTTTCAGTAACCGCGATTTTAACAGTTTCTTGAATTTCAACATTCATACCCACACTTTGAGCATATGAAATATTTACGCTCTTAGAAATTTTTTCAAAATTTTCACCGCTGGCACTTATATTGTAGTTACCTTTTTTGACATAGAAAACTGCTACACCAGCAGAATCGCTTAACTTTTCCTGTGTTTTTGATACAGTTGAATCATCACTATTTTGTGGACTGATAGAAACTGCCGCATTTCTCACTGGTGAACCCAAATCATCAGTTACTGTCACACGAACTGCATATGTTGTCACAAAATTCACACGTAAAACTGGATTTACACCATTAGACATTTCAAAACGTAAGTCAATATAACTTCTTCCATCTGATGCAAGTGATGAAAGCACAGAACGGTTTATAAGCACATCACCCGAATCGGAAATTGTATAATGCCAAACGCTATCAAGGACTTTGTCTGTTCCAACTGCAACAATTTGATTTAGCTTTGCGTTATTAGTGGCATTAAGCTTAACATATAAATCGCCATAATCACTGCTTTCGGTATTTGAATCAAAATCCGCACTTGTAACAGATAGCGAATTTACTGGAGTTGTATCCTTTATAGTTATCTGTGCAGTCATTGCATTATTTTTTGACATATTGAATGTGAAATTTAATGTGCCATTGCTTTTGGTGTCCAGATAGCTGGAAAGTATCTCTACAGTGCCCGTTGATTGCTGATAAACATAGTGGTCACCGATTGTCAATGTTCTTCCCGAAACAGTCACATCATTTAATGACACACCAGATTCACATTTTATTGAAAAAGATACATTTCTATTTTCTGTTGAGGAAGGATTTTTGTCATAAACTGCACTTGTAGGCGAAATAGTATTTTTTGATGAATCTTCTATTGTAAGATTTAGTTTTGCCTTTGCTCCACCTGTGAAAGTCAGCTCTAAAACATAATTTCCTTCGGTGGAGATACCATTTAAAAATGTTTTATAGAGACGTATTCCATTTGATGTTGTTGTGTAGTCTGTTCCCTGTTTTAGTGTTTTTCCTTCCATCTCCACCTTTTCAAGTGTGCTTGTAGATGAAGATAATGTGAAATCATATGAATCGGCTTGAAACTTTTTACCTTTATCCCAAGTCAGTTTGCTAGGTGTTATAGTAACAGCGATTTCAGATTTAACAACGTTTCCATTAATTGTGGCTGAAATACCATTTCCAAGTGTGTAGTTATCTGGTGTAATAGAGAAATTTGAGCCATTTGAAGAAATATTTGCTTGAGCAATTTTGCCATATCCGCCAACACTTCCAGCAGCTTTCATATTGAGTGTGTTAATCTCAGATGAGCTGGACAATGTAACCGATGCATTGCTAAGAACATCAAGTTTCCACAGTTTACCGTCTAATGTCACAGTAGTTGATGAACCACCAGAAATTTCAACATCGCTAAAACCTCCAGCTGAAACGCCGAGACTGGTTTCTTTTAGTGATGCTGTGCTTTGAATTTTAGTTAGTGCAATGCTTGTGTTGCCTGTTGTTGTGACTTGAACCAAACGATTCATAGACGAGCCTATAATAACAGTCGCAGCATCAACATTTTCAAGTGTTACATTGCCGCCAGATATAATTAAAGTGCCATTTAATGTTACATTCTTCAGCTTTACATCATCAGAACCAAGTCCTTCTGTTATATAAAGGTCTCCACCAATCTCTGCATCGGACAATGTGCAGCTTTCAGAAATTGTTACATTTTCAACATCATTTCTAAAGTCTAAGCCTTTATATTCCACACCTTCTTCACTAAGCGAGTTACCAAGATAATAATATAATATCTTGGAAATTTCTGAGCGCCTTATAGTATTTTGTGGCTTGAAATCACCTTCTGGATAGCCTGTAATATAACCTTTCTGAACTGCCTCATAGATGTATCCAGCACTCCAGGTGCTTATTTTATTCTTATCAGTAAACGAAAGCTGACTAGGTTTAACTGCATCTGCTGTTGTTGTTTTATAGAGTCTGCCTATTATCGTTGTAGCCTGTTCACGTGTAATTTCACCATCTGGATCCATTTTGTTATTGCCAACACCATTTATATAGCCATACTTTTCTGCAATCTGTACTGTTTCATAGTACCAAGCGTTCTTATCAACGTCTGTATAGTTTATCTCTGCTTTTTCAGTAAAATGAAATGCCCGATTTATGTATCTCATAAACTCAGCACGTGTGATAACGCTATCTGGCGTATAATTACCGGTTTGAGAGTTTGGGTTTATAACTCCTTGCTCATCAAGGTATGTAATATATTTTTTTGCCCAGTGATTATCTATATCACTAGCAGCCAATGCACTTGGAATAGTGCTTATTATCATAGATGCAGCCATAAGTGCTGCAATGATTCTTCTTTTCAAAACATTCACCTCTTAAAATATTTTAGGTTCTATTTGAATTTATTACACTATATTATAGCACTTTTGTTATATAATTTTCAATGCTTCATGCATAAACTTAATATGTTATACAGTTTTGATGTAGTTTACAAATTGCCTGCCCTTTCGGCTTTGTCCGCCAAGTGAGCTTATTTGGCATCGACCTTTTGTTCTGACCGTTATTCTATCACCAACATCTATATCACGACCAGCTTTAATGCATTGCTCACTGTTTAAAAATACCATGCCTTTTTCTATAAGCTCTTGTGCATCACCTCTTGAAAGCGAAAACACTAATGCTATAATGCTGTCAAGTCTAAGTGAGGCAACAGAACCGCTGCCCTCTATTTGATTTTGTTTTGGAATTATAAGTTCCTTTATTGGTATTTGCGATATTGATATCTGTTTTCTTCCTGCTTGCACAAGATTCATTTTTATAAAATCTGAAACCTCCTGCATAACCAATATTTCCGCGCCATGAGAACAAACTAAAATATCACCGATTCTATCTCTATTTAACTGTAAACCCATAATTGAACCTAAATAATCCCTATGTGTTAAATTATCTGCTGGTTTTTTTGTGGCACGAAGTAAAACTATTGGGCTGTTTTCCTCTGAACATACATCATTGGCTGTCATATAATCTGGAAAGAAAATTGCACAAACCCTCTCTGCATCATCATATCCACCCCAGAACACACACTGATGCTTTCCTCCCGCTTCAATTACTGCTCTATGCACTATGGCTCGCTGTCTAATGTCTAAAAACCGTGTATTTGTTATATAATTTCTCATCATACATGTTTCCAGCTTATCCAATACTGATGCAATAAGTACAGCATCTTCTTCATTTTGTGCAAGCGACCGAACAATATCTTGTTTTTGTTTCATATATTCAGTTTGCTCCATTTCATTTATGTTATTATGCTATTGTAGCAATATATAAAATCGTTTACAATAGAAAAAGGAAGTTTAACAGGAGGATTTTAACGCATGATTCGTCAAAAGGTTTTACAAGAACTAGAAGCACATCGTGGAAAACAGATTTCTGGTGGTATGCTTGCAAAACAGCTAGGTGTATCAAGAGCTGCGATTTGGAAAGCAATTTCTGCCCTACGTTCAGAAGGGATGAATATAGTTTCAGTAACAGGTGGTGGCTATTGTCTTTCAAGCGATGATGATACAATAAATGCAGAAGGTATACACGCTTTAAGAAAAAGCAAGATTATGGGGCGTTCACTTGTTGTTATCCCAGAAGTTACATCAACAAATACTGTTTTACGTCAAGATTATCCTGATAGAGAAGAAGGGTTTTCTGTTATAGCAACCCGTCAAACAGCTGGAAAAGGAAGAATGGGTCGTGTTTTCACGTCCCCAGATGGCGGAGTGTATATAAGTATACTGCTCAGACCAAATATATCCCTTGAAAACCTTAGTTTTTTGACTATTTTGGCAGCAGTAGCTGTCTGTCAAGCAATTGAAAAACTTACAGATTTAAAGCCTCAAATTAAATGGGTAAATGATGTCCTTATAAATGGTAAAAAAATCTGTGGAATATTGACAGAAGCATCAATAGAAGGTGAAACGGGAAATATTGACCATGTTGTAATTGGAATAGGCGTTAATGTTCGTACAGATATTTCAAAAATGCCTGATGAAGTAAGAAATGTAGCTGGTTCACTTGCACAGCTTTGTAAAAAACCACCCAGACGAGCAGAAGTTATTGCTGCACTGCTTGAAACATTTGAAAATGGATACAATATACTTTGCTCCGAAAACGGTCAATGTGAAATTTTAAAGCTCTATGAAAACAGACTTTGTTGCAAAAATGAAACAATTGAGGTTTATACTGCAAATGAGCGATACAATGCAATATGTAAAGGTGTGAATTCTGCCGGAAATCTTATTATAGAAAAATCCGATGGTACAATATCAGTTTTACAGGCAGGCGAAATCAGAATACGCACAAGACAAATGATTGAAAATCAATGATATTTATAACCTTATTCTTCACTGTCAAATAAAATACCTTCCTTACGCAGTGCACTACATATTCTGTCAAAAATTTGTTTAGAATCACAGCGTATATGGTGCAAATGTATGCCATCTGTAAGTGCAGAGAGCGGTCTTGCCTCGGTATCCTTTAACTTTTCTAAAAACATCTTTGCATCAAAACGGGAGTTTAAATGCAAATTTGCACTTATTTCACCATATACTGGGTGGGTTACAGTTACATCAACAATCGTTCCCCCAAAATCCAGAATGGTATATAGCTCTTTTTCAAGCATATCTTGTGTATGTGAACAGGCTATACAGCCTTCAAAAAAATCGTTTGAGGATTGCGGTTTATTTAAGATATATCCTCTTGGTGTTGCCTGAATTTCAAAACCGCTTGCTCTTATAAGGGCTATATCTCCCACTATAATTTGACGACTTACAGAGCATATTTTTGCAAGTTTACTTGCACTAATTGGTACTTGTTCTTGACTTAAAAGCTGCTTTATTTTTTCTCGTCTTTCCGCTGCAATCACAAAACCGCCTCCTTTTCTTGTTTCTATTTTTATCGCTGTTATTTTACCATACACACTCTTTTTTTACAAGTTATATGGAGTGTTATGCGGTTGATTTTTCCAACTAAATAGAGTAAAATAAAGCAGTATGTAGAGTTTTTTCATATATAAATGCTGTATGTTACAGTTTTTGAAGGAGATTTATATGAAAGTAATGATTTTATCGGTAACTGCTGGCTTTGGACACCATGCCACTGCTAAAGCTGTTGGGGATATGCTTAAAAGTAAAGGTGCAGAAGTCCGCATACTAGATGTTTATGAATATATAAACCGAATTGTAAAAGGCACCATAGATAAAGGCTATCTATTTTCATCTAAGCACACAAAAGAACTTTATCGTTTAGTTTATGCTCTCGCTGAAAATCACGGCTCAAGCTATTTTACAACCCCTATAAGCATACTCAGTATTGTAAATGCTCTTGGTGCATCTAAATTTGCACGTGTAGTTACAAACTTTGACCCTGATGTACTTGTATGTACTCATATATTTGCAGCACAACTCATAAATGAAATTAAAAAACGCGGTTTGCTTTCTATTCGCACAATAGGTATTATAACAGACTACACTATTCACCCATATTGGGAAAATGTACCATATATTGATTATATAGTAACGGCAAGTGAGCTTTTACATCATCGCTCTTTAAAGCGTGGAATTACCGCTGACCGATTACTGCATTTTGGTATTCCTATTCACCCTAAGTTCAGCAAACAAATTTCTCGCAAGGATGCCTGTGATGAGCTTGGTATAGACCCGAACCGACCAACTATACTTATGATGGGCGGTAGTATGGGTTATTCAAACCACAAAAAAATAATTCAGAGTTTACTTACTATTGGAATGGATTTTCAAATGCTTGTTGTATGCGGCAACAATAAAAAGCAATATAAAAATCTTATTGAAACCCTTGATGAATATAATGGTAAATCATCTATATATCCATATGGATTTGTTACTAATGTTGAAGTTATGATGAGTGCATCAGATTGTATTATCACTAAACCAGGCGGACTTACTGTATCAGAAGCACTTGCCAAAAACTTGCCTATGATTTTGGTAAATCCTATCCCAGGGCATGAGGAGCGAAATGTTGAATTTCTACTTAATAATGGCATCTCGCTTTACGTGACAAAAACATTCCCTGTTGATGAAGCTGTATACCATTTGTTTCATAGCCCTGCAAGATTAGAAAGCATAAGAAAGACTATGAGTGAAGTTGCTCACCCCGACGCAACAAAACAGCTTTGTCACTTTATTATGCAGATGCCTTCAGAAAAGTAAACATTAAAGGCGAGCTTTTAAAAGCCCGCCTTTTTTATCACTTATTCATCACATAAACATTTGCATTTGCCACGCCAAGAGAATAACAACGGTCATGGTCATTCAAATAAATATCAATTTTATTCTTCTTAATAGCTCCGCCAGTATCCTCTGCAATGAAAGAACCAAATCCCTCGATAAACACTTCACTTCCGAGCGGGATAACACTTGGGTCTACTGCAATTGTGCGACCCTCTGTGCATGTAGTACCAGTTGCGGTGCTATTGCCATAGCCACCGCTGCACAGCTCACAAGCACAGTAAAAAGTCAGTTTAAAGTTACCTAGTGCTGTACCGTTTGCAATAATTGACTGATCCGCTGTATAATCCTGTGAGTAAGCAACAACACGTTCATAATTAGGCTTATATGGATTTGCTGCCTGAATGGCTGCAAGCTCCTCTGCCTTCTTTGCCTCTTCAATAGCTGCCTGACGAGCTGCAAGCTCCTCACGAGCACGAACCATTTCTTCTGTTGTACGAACTAAACCAATAGCAACTTGTTCATTAGATGAAATCATGCCAATAGTAGCTACTGATGTATCTGCCGCTGGAATATTGGAAGAGATAGTAGCAAGTGCATCGTGTGCTGACGCTGAGCTAATGCCTAAAGTTGCACACAATGCAATAGCTGGTAGACAAAGCAAACTTTTCATCTTCTTGAAATGCATACGATTAAAACTCCTAGTTAAAATAAATTTCGCCACACAGGCGATACAGGCTTATTGCCTTTAAAAAAATTTTTAAGCGGTGTTACCAAACTGTTTTCCCTTTGTTACCGCTTTGTAATCATGATACGCAAGCAACCACGCTTTGTCAAACAATTTCCCGAAAAAAATTAGTTTTCTGATTTCTTTTTGTTTTATTTATTTTATATATTACTTTTTGTATATATTATTTCCCGTATCTTTAATAAATATATGTAATCTTTACTGCTGTACAAATAAATTTACTTATGATACAATTATAATAATTATTTATCGGAGTGTGGGTATAAAAGCATTTTTATTGTGCTGTAACCCCTATTTATTTTTGAAGAAATGGAATGCCAGACGGTGCTTCAAACCGGTAATTCCTTGACCGGATGTAATTTCCGGATATATAGAAAATGTAAAAATAACTTTTTAATTTAGCAAAGGAAAGTGATATCGACATTATGAAAGAAAAACTGAAGATTATTCCGCTTGGTGGTCTTGATGAAATCGGCAAAAACATGACTCTTATAGAGTATGGAAACGATATCATTGTAATTGACTGTGGTTTGGCGTTTCCCGATGATGATATGCTTGGTGTTGACCTTGTAATACCAGATACAACATATCTAAAACGTAATGTACGGAAACTGCGTGGATACCTTATCACCCATGGACACGAAGACCATATTGGTGGTTTGCCCTATGTACTTCGTGAAATGAATGCTCCTGTTTATGGTACTAGGCTGACATGCGGCATGATTGAGGCAAAACTGACAGAGCATCGCATGCCGTCTAAGGTGCGTTTTAACCGCGTGAAAGCTGGTGATAAAGTAAAACTTGGTTGTTTTACAGTAGAATTTATTCACACAAACCACTCCATTGCAGATGCAGTTGCTTTAGCCATTCGTACACCGCTCGGAACTATCATTCACACTGGTGACTTTAAAGTTGACCTTACACCAGCTTATGGTGATATGATAGACCTTGCACGTTTTGGCGAGCTAGGCAAAGAGGGAGTTCTAGCACTTATGAGCGATTCTACTAATGTAGAACGTGCTGGCTACACACCATCTGAACAAACCGTTGGTGCAAGTCTTGAGAACTTTTTTAAAAATTGCCGTGAACGTATTATTATTGCAACATTTGCATCTAATGTATCACGCTTGCAGCAAATACTTGATATAGCCGCAAAATATGGCAGAAAAGTTGCTGTTTGTGGAAGAAGTATGGAGAAAATTATAACTGTTGCTGGTGAGCTTGGTTATTTGCAGGATAAAGGCAAAGTTTTAATTGATATGTCAGAAATACGCCGCTATCCTAAAGAACAAATTGTCATCGTGTCCACTGGTTCACAAGGCGAAACCATGTCTGCACTTTATCGCATGGCTTACAACAGCCACAAACAGGTGGAAGTTGTCGCTGGTGACCGCATACTCATTGCTGCATCTGCAATACCCGGAAACGAGAAAGCTGTAAATAATATGATAAATGAGCTTTATAAAAAGGGAGCAGAAGTTATTTATGACCGCAATGCCGCTCTTCATGTTTCTGGACACGCTTGTCAGGAAGAGCAAAAACTAATGCTTGCATTGTGTAAGCCTAAATATTTCATTCCTGTGCATGGTGAACATCGTATGCTTTGTACACATGCGCAAATCGCACAAAAGATGGGCATGCCTAAACGAAACACTATTGTGGGTGAAATCGGTCGTCCTATTGAAATTGGCGAGCGTTCAATACGCCTTGGAAACCCTGTACCGTCAGGCAGAGTTCTTGTAGATGGTCTTGGTATAGGCGATGTAGGCTCTGCTGTTTTGCGTGATAGAAAGCATCTTTCTGAAGATGGTCTTTTAGTTGTTGTTATGACTATCGACTCCACTTCAAGAGTTGTTATTGCTGGTCCTGATATTGTTTCACGCGGCTTTGTATATGTTAAAGAAGCTGAACCTCTTATGGAAGAACTTAGAACAACTTGCCAAATTGCACTTGACCGATGCCTTGATGAAGGTATTCGTGACTGGAATGGAATTAAGATGGCTGTTAAGGGCGCATTAAGTGAGTATCTATTTAAGAAAACAAAACGCAGCCCTATGATATTGCCTATAATTATGGAAATTTAATATTTAAACATAAAGAAATACGCACTGCATAATGCAGTGCGTATTTTTTTATCATACTGGACCTTTAGTTACAGGTGCAAGCAACACCTTGCCTGTACCACGATAAACGTTTACAAGACCCTCACCAGATGCAGCAGAGCCAATCAAACTTTTACCAGAACGTTCAACTGTAAAGTTAAGAGTTCCGCTCCAAGCAATAGCCATATTGCCATCAATTTTTAGAACATCGTCTTGCAGTGTAATCTCGATAAGTTCTTCTTTAGGTACAGGGGATTCAAGGCAAAGCATTCCACTTCCCTGAATACCCAAGTTAAATAATCCTTCTCCACCTGCAACAGCAGATGATATATTAGAACGCATAACTGCTTTATGCTTTAAGCTGGACTCACATGCAAGGAATAATCCATCGTCTAGCACAATATTTCCGCCCCACTCATTCATATCAATAAGCAAAATATGTTTATATGTAGGTTCAAGCACTAAAGTGCCATTTCCAACATATTCAGGCTTTATTGCAGATTCACCAGTTACTTGTCCACGGATTGCTTTTCCCAAGAAGTCACCAACACCCTTTATACCTGTTGTAGCATTGACATCTCCAACAGTCCACTGCATAGCACCTGCTTGAAGTGTGATGCCATTAGCCTTACTCATATCACAAATAACTTGACGCTTGCGAACATTCATTTCATTGCAGAAAAAAGCTACTTGCGCATCATGTGGCATAACGCTTAAATCTCTTAAATACTCAACAACTGTAAACGGACCAAGCTGATTCAAGATTTTGATATCGTCGTTATTTGTAAAGTTTTGAATCTGATACATTTAGCACCCTCCATTTTTAAAATAATTAAAACTAAAGTATATAACTTTATTCTAACATACTATATTAAAGATTGATATATTCATTCACACAAAAAATAAAAAAACCATTTACAAAAGTAAATGGTTTTTTTGGAGCTACTGGCGTGACTCGAACACGTGACCTTCTCATTACGAGGGAGATGCTCTACCGACTGAGCTACAGTAGCAAGTAATATTTGTAACTGAAACAGGCATATTTTATCATATATTATGAAAAAAGTCAATTATATTTGTCTAAAAAGTCATATATACGAGTGAGAAACAGTCATAGATATTTAAGGCAATAGTATAGTGGCAAACGGTGGCAAACTAATATTTATTCATGGCAAGCTTGAATATATCTATAAATTTAGAAAAATATAAGATATTATTTGTTTACACGGTAAAAATAATGTGCTAGAATAATGGTGTATATAGTGCGTTGGTATAAGGTGTTTAAGTGTAACCACTGTAACCGATTTAACCAGTGTAACCATATATGTTCTGTTTAAGAGTAATTATTAGATATAGAATATTGGTTAAATTTTAGACTTTAAAAAAGCAAGTTTGAAATTGTAAATACATTAAGTGTATTGAAGTTATTTTTTGATTGTGAAATAGATAAAAGAATTTATATGGCTTTTTATTGCCATGTTGATTAAAAGAGGATACATTACCACATTACCAGTATTACCAACATTACCACATTGAGTTGAGTACATACATATTGTGTTATAGGGATATGGTTAAGGAGTAGAATTTTGGTAGCATTTCTATGACTTGTTAAAATATTTATAGCCATATGTATTGTAATATGCTGGAAATTGTATTTAGGTTTATTGTGTACAAGACGGTATATGATTAAACATATGGTATAAATTAAGGAACTCGCCTGTTTAGATTAAGGCGAGTTTTGTT
>CALWBL010000002.1 GCA_944376065.1 uncultured Butyricicoccus sp.
GGCGACCCAGATGGGGCTCGAACCCACGACCTCTAGCGTGACAGGCTAGCGCTCTAACCGACTGAGCTACTGGGCCATTTGCAAAGTGCTTATTTATAATACTCTATAAAACGATATTTGTCAACACTATTTTCAAATTTTTTTATTTTTCTTATTTTGTGTTCTTAGATAATATGTTTTTACTTTTTATTTGCTTTTAAATATTATTATAACAGCGTATAATATAGTGTATTAAAATATTAGTCTAATTAACGAAAGGAGGCTATTTTTATGAACACAAATAGAATACTAAAGCTGCTGAAAAATCCGCTTAGAATTGATGAACTTAAAAGATTTTTCCCTGAAACAAGCAAAAGGGAGCTTCTTGCAGCCCTTGATGAACTTGTTTCAAGCGGTCAAATAGTAAAAAACAAAAAGAATCGTTATGCTATATCATCACATTTTGGTTGCATATCGGGCAAATTTCTTTCAACTTCAAGAGATTTTTCATTTGTTGAGCAAGATAACAAAACTAATGAAAAAGATATATATATCCCTGCTGGAGCATCTGGAGGTGCGTGGCATGGCGATTATGTTTTGGTAAAACTTACTCGTCAACGCACATTTAGAGGAAGAACGCGCGGACAAGAAGGCGAGGTTATAAAAGTTTTAAAGCGTGCTGCCACTGAAATTACAGGCAGCATAAGAAAACAGGGAAAATCATTTATACTTGTGCCTGATTCTCATAAATATCCTACTATGCTTGTACCAAAAGCTCATATTTCAACCGCTAAAGTTGGAGATAGAGTTGCAGCAAAGATAATGTTTTATGGTGAAAGACGGGTTTTGCCACAAGCAAGTGTAACAAAGGTCTTTGGAAAAAATGGAGATATGCAAGCCTCTATCGCTGCAATTTTACATGAAAACGGAATAACTATTCCATTTTCTGACGAAGTTTTATCTGAAGCAAAGAGCTTTGGTGATAAAATACCACCTGATTCAATAAATGGCAGAAAAGACCTTCGAGATGAGCTTATCTTCACCATAGATGGTGATGATGCACAGGATTTTGATGACGCTGTATCTCTTGAAAAGCTAGAAAACGGAAATTTACTTTTAGGCGTTCATATTGCAGATGTATCTCATTATGTAACAACTGGCAGCCCGCTTGACCATGAAGCATTTTATAGAGGAACATCTGTCTACTATCCAGGTCATGTAGTTCCAATGTTGCCCTTTGAATTATCTGCTGGACTTTGTTCGCTTAGACCAGATGAGGATAGACTGGCATTTTCTGTTTTTATGGAGCTTGAGCCAAATGGCAGAAAGATAAAATCGAATTTTTATAAATCGGTCATTCGCTCTAAAGCCCGAATGACATATCATAATGTAAATTTAATTTTAAACAATGATAAAGAGATGTGTGAAAAATATGCCTTTCTTGTAGATAAGGCAAAAGATATGGCAGCCTTAGCTGATACACTTCATAAAAGACGTCTTGCAAGGGGAGCATTGGAGCTTGATATTCCAGAACCAGAAATTTTGACCGATGGAAAAGGTGAACCTGTTAGCCTGTCTTATCGTGAAAGAGAGCAAGCTGAACGAATGATTGAGGAGTTTATGCTCATTGCAAATGAATCTGTCGCAGAGTTTATGGAGCATAATAATTACCCTAGTGTTTACCGTGTTCATGAAAATCCGGACCCGCAAAAACTTAGAGTATTTGCCCAGTTTGCCCGTCCATTCGGTCACAAAATCGATGCATCAAAGCCAAATGACACCCATCAGTTTCAGCTTGTGCTTGATGCAGTCAAAAATGACCCTAAACAAAAAGCACTTCCCACTTTGCTTTTGCGTTCGCTTGCCCGTGCAAGATACTGTGAGGAAAATTTAGGTCATTATGGCTTACAGGCTAAATATTATCTGCATTTCACCTCGCCTATTAGACGTTATCCAGATTTAATTACACACAGAATGCTCACAAGAGCGCTTGAAAACGATACTTTCACAGCAAATGATATTATGTCAGTAGAAAATGCAGCCTCACAATCGACCACAAGGGAGCTTGCAGCAGATAGCGCTGAAAGGACTATTGATAGACTTTATATTGCAGCCTATATGGAGCAGTTTCTTGGCGAAGTCTTTGATGCCGAAGTTTCTGGTGTTCAAGCATTTGGCGTGTTTGTAACGCTTGCAAACAGTGCAGAAGGGCTTGTAAGGGTTGAGTCTCTTCCAGGCTACTATGAATATGACGAGGAAAAAATGCAGCTTTTGGGCAAAAACGGCGTTAAACTAACAATAGGTACACCTATAAAAGTACGTTTGATAAGAGCTGACCGCCTTTCAGGACAAATAGATTTTACACCCGCATTAGAACAGGAGAAACCATGCCAGCACTAATTTTAGAGGGCGGAACAATGCGCCCTATATTCACCTGCGGTGTACTTGATGCACTGCTTGACAACGATATAATGTTTGATTATGTATCCGGCGTATCAGCGGGAATAACATATGCATTTTCCTATTTATCAAAGCAACGAGGACGAAATTTAGGCATTTTTCTTAAATATCGTAATGATAAGCGTTATTTATCTCTGCAAAACTATAAAACATGTAAATCTATGTTTGGTCTTGATTTTGTATTTGATGAAGTTCCAAACAAACTTTCACCCTTTGATTGGGAAACATTTAGAAAATATAATGGCAAAGTTTTTGTAGGTGTTACAAATGCAAAAACCGGTCAAATAGAATATTTAGATGGAAAAAACATTGATAAAAACTATACAATGCTTAGAGCCACATGTGCAATTCCATATTATTTCCCAGGCATTGAACTTAACGGCAACACATACTATGATGGTGGTCTTGCCGATTCAATCCCAATTAAAAAATCACTTCAGGACGGTAACCAAAAACACCTTATAATACTCACCCGCCCAGATGGATATTTTAAGAAAACCTCTTTGACTACCCATGCAGCAGCAAAAAGAATAAGCAGAAAATATCCTAATTTAGCAAAAACAATGTTAAATAGGTCTAAGATGTACAACGAAACGACTGCACTTTGCAAGGAGCTAAAAAAGCGAAAACCAAATGACACTGTTATTTTACAGCCGCCTCACAAGCTAAAATCTTTTGAATCTGACCTTTCAGTCTTGAAAGATAGCTATGACCTTGGCTATAAAATGGCAATAGACAATCTTTACGCTATAAAGTCATTATTCAAAGATTAACCCTTTTAAACTCTCTGATAAATCAGAGAGTTTTTTCTGTCATAAAAAGCCATATTTTGTATTTATAGTTTGTAAAATGATTGTCATATTATTGACACAAATATCATAGCATTTTATAATAAGATAATAATCTGACCGACCGGTCGGTCGGAAAACTTAACTAAATGTTTATATCTGTTACTGGAGGGCTCTATGAGTATAAAAAACATATCCGCTATTTTTTTAGCTGGTATATTTCTTTCTGGCTCATCTGCTGTTGCACTAACACCGCAGATGACAAATGCACTTATTTTAAGCACAGGTCTTTCATCGCTAAAAACAAATCTTAATAATGCTAATGTTTCCCTGTCTGATAGTGATACATCAGATATTTCTTTTGGCTCTATTGAAAGTTTAGTGCGTAAAAATAACCAAAGCATAAAAGGCTTTGAAAAAACACTTGACAGCATAAATTCAACAAATGTTAAGTCTCAATTTGAAGTTCAAATGCTTTCATATTACCAACAAAACTCAATGTTATACGAGCAGGCAGCGGGTTATCAGCAATCTGCCGATGAACTTTATGAGGCGGCTGAGTCTACCCAAGATACAGCAACCAAAACAGCATTAGAGGCTCAAGCAAATGCAATGGCTTTGCTTGCAGAGCAGGCTCGGGCAAGCATTGCCATGAATGATGGCATTATATCCGGCTTAGAGGAATCTCAGGAAGATGCCGAGAACCAACTGAAAGACACATATGCCTCAACAAAACACCAACTTGATAATGCAGCCGACCAAATTGTTGTTGGTGCTCAAACACAGTACATAACCTTGATAACACTTCAAAACAGCATAGATACACTAAACCGGTCTATTGCTGCCATTGACCGCTCTATTGTTGTCATGCAAACACAGCTTGAAATCGGCATGGCATCAGAGCTTGATTTAAAAACCTTACAAAACCAGCGGCAAACCGCACAAAGCAGTCTTGAGAGTTTAATTTCACAGCAAAAGAACCTTCAAGCAAGCCTTTCACTTACACTTGGCAATGAAGTCGGAACAAGTGTTAATGCAGAATCTCTGCCTTACATAAGCAAATCTGAGATTAACAAAATAGATTATAAGCAAGACCTTGAAAAAGCTATGGATAACAGCTATGCGATATGGCAAAAAGCCGATGCTGCCAGAAAAGCGTCAAATGAATATATGGATAATTTATATACAACGGCTGATGCATATGAGGCTGCAAAAATAGACCTTGAAGCAACCAAAGAGCAGACAGAAAATAGTTTTAAAACTCTTTATGAAAGCGTTTTGGAAAAGCAGCGTTTGCTTGAGCAAGCGGAGGAAAATCTAACATTTGCTGAGGTAAACTTTGAAATAGCAGAAGTTAAATTAAATCAAGGCATTATTTCACAGCTTCAGTATGAAAATGAAAAAGACACTCTTGAGAGTGCAAAGGACGCTATAAAAACCGCAGAAACAGAGCTTTTTACCGCTTATAATACATATCAGTGGGGTATTAGAGGCGTAATTTAATAGGAGGATATTGAAAAATGATAAAACCTAAAAGACTGCTTGCACTTTTTTTGCTGTGTTCATTTATGCTAAGTGCTTGCTCAAATGCTAACCCAGAACAAAACGACACTGAAGGTGAAACATCAACCGCCGTGGAAGTTCAAACTGTTGCAGGCGGAGAAATGTCATCTGCTAACACAATAGCTGGGCAAGTTGCCCCCGTTGAAACTGTACAGATTTTCCCAATGCTTGCCGGAAAAATAACCAGTTTAAATGTTAACGATGGTGATATCGTAACACAAGGACAAGTGCTTTTTACTGTTGACACATCTACTGTAACATCAACTCTTGGAGCTTTGCAGCAAAGTTATAATGCTACCAAAGCTGCAACCGACCAAGCTATAAACACTGCATCTATAGGGGTTCAAAATGCAGAGCTTGCAATAACTCAAGCACAAACCGCACTTGATAATGTAAACGCGTTATTTGCTGTTGGTGCAGCATCCAGCCAGCAGGTTACACAGGCTGAACAGGGTTTGCAGCAAGCGCAATCTGCACTTTTGCAGGCTCAAACAGGCGTTGAACAGGCTAAAGCCTCACAACAAGCCTCCCTTGCACAAATACAAGCATCAATCGACCAAATAAACGCACAGGTGGCACTCGGAACTGTTACCTCTCCTGTAAGCGGTAAAATTTCCAATCTTAGCGTTACAGTTGGCGGTGTGGCGTCACAAGCCTCCCCTGCTATGATGATTGCAGTCAATAACGAACTGATGCTGTCTGTTTTTGCAAGTGAAAATGTACGAAATGGTGTAGCGGTTGGTGATATAGCAGATGTAACTATTAGCTCAGTATCAGCAGACCCTATGAAATGTACAGTCAGAACAATTTCTGAAACAGCAGATATGCAAACAAATCTTTATGAAATTACACTCTATTTGCCTGCAGACTTAAATGTCCCTGTTGGAGCATTTGCAAATGTAACTCTTTATACGGATAAAAAAGAAAGTACAATTCAAATTCCAACCGAGTGTATTTTAACCGATGGTGAAGAAAAATATGTATTTACTGTTAGTGATAATAAGGCGACAAAAGTTTTAATAAGCACAGGACTTGTAGGTGATGGTGTAACCGAAATCACCGCAGGGCTTGCCGGCGGAGAAACACTTGTAACCAAGGGACAAAGTTATCTTTTTGATGGTGCAGATGTACGCATTGTAGATGGAAAGGACAGTGCCGAATGAAATTTGCAGAATTTTGTATAAAGCACCGCGTTACAACTATTATGGCATATGTCATGATAGTGATTTTTGGTCTTTTAGGTTTTTCCTCTCTACCACTTGCACTTATGCCTAATATTGAACTGCCAATGGCGGTTATTATGACCACATATGCAGGAGCAGGTCCAGAAGAAATAGAAAACTTAATTACAAAACCTATTGAATCAGCTTGTGCAAGCGTTGCTGGTATGGACACATTGCAATCGCAATCAAACGAAAATGTCAGTACCGTTATGGTTACATTTGCCGATGGAACAAACATGGATGAAGCACTTGTTGATGTAAGAGATAAAATTGCCCAAGCCAGTGCAATGCTTCCAGAGGATGCATCAAGTCCAATGGTTATGAAAATGGATATAAACTCTATGCCTGTTGTTCAAATAGGGCTTAGAGGTGCAGACCTTGCACAGCTCCAACAAATTGCAGAAGATGACTTATCTCCAAGCCTTGAAAGAATAGACGGTGTAGCATCTATAACAATATCAGGCGGATATGATAACGAAGTAGCAATTTACACTTATGCGGATAAAATGAATGGCTATGGTCTTAGCATATCGTATATTTCACAAATGCTTGCCGCAGAAAATATAGCAATTCCAGCGGGTAATTTGCAAAATGGTTCACAAACCTTATCTGTTAGAACCACTGGTGAATTTGAATCGGTAAATGATATATCTAATGTACTTTTGCCACTTCCAACGGGTGGTTCTGTGCGTTTAGGTGATATAGCATATGTGTCTATGCAGCCAACCGAACAGGAGCAGATTTCAAAAATAGATGGTGAGCCTTGTGTAACAATAACTGTTCAGCAGCAATCAGATGTAAATACTGTGCAGGTTGCGGAAAGTGTAAAAAAACAGATTGAATCTTTTACTTCTGAAAATCCAACTTTAAAGACCACCATACTTATGGATCAATCAGACTATATAAATCTTTCAGTTGATTCGGTTGTTCAGAATATTTTGCTTGGTGTAGCTCTTGCAGCCATTGTGCTTTTTGTGTTCTTGCGTGATTTGGGGGCAACCGCTGTCATCTCTATATCGATGCCAGTATGTATTATATCTGTATTCCTAGTTATGATAGTTACAGATATAACAGTTAATATGATGAGCCTTGGCGGTCTTGCAATGGGCGTAGGCATGATAGTAGACAACTCGATTGTAGTTTTGGAAAACATATTTAGATATCGCGCTGATGGATATAGCAGACTTGATTCATGTATACAAGGCACAGGCGAAGTTGCACTATCAATCTCAGCAGGTACGCTTACGACTGTTGCAGTATTTTTGCCAATTGGACTTTCAAGCGGCATTGCAGGCATGATGTTTAGAGAGTTTTCAATTACAATTTCTGCATTATTGCTTGCATCACTTTTTATTGCGCTAACACTTGTTCCTCTTATGTGTTATATGCTGCTTGACAGGAGTAAAGAAGAGCGCAGGCTAATCAATAAAAGCGGTGATATAACAGATAGACCTCTTATGCGTAAATATAAATCATTGCTTAATCTATTTATCACACGCCGCAAAATCGGTGTTTTTGCATCCATTGCAATGGTTTTATTATTTAGTTTATCTATTGGTGTTGCTGGATTTGAAGTAATTCCAGAGGTTGATGAAGGTCAGATTTCCGTTTCAATCGATATGCCTGTTGGCTCTGAGCTGGAAGAAACATCAAGCATTTCTGATAGAGTTGCGGATATAGTGGTTAAAACAGTGCCAGAGCTTAAAACCTTATCGTACACCGCTGAAGATGGTGCAACTATGAGTATAGATATCGGTTCTAAATCAGAGCGCGACCGAGATGTTTGGCAAATAATAAATCAGCTTAGAGATGATTTATCCGATATAGCCGGCTGTGAAATCTCAATAACTTCATCTGGCTCAATGAGCATGTCTTCAATGAGCGGCGACTCAATTTCCATAACTCTTCGTGGAGATGATTATGACCTTTTGACCGAAACCGGTGACAGACTTGTATCAGAATTATCAAAAATTCCAGATGCGACAAATGTTTCCTCATCAGCTGGCGACCAGGTGCCGCAGGTAGAAGTTACATTAAAACCTACAAGTGCAGCACAGTATGGACTTACAACATCATCTATTGGTCAAGCGGTAAGAAGTGAACTTGCTGGTTCCACCGCGACACAGCTCAAGATTTCAGGCGATGAAATAAATGTCAGCGTTAAAGGTGATGCCAAATCCGCACAAAGTCTTGATGCACTTAAAGCTGTTGCAATACCTACACAAAGAGGTGCAACAGTACCGCTTAGTTTAGTGGCAGATGTAAATGTAGTGCTTGCACCACAAAACATAGTTAGACAAAACCAAAGCCGAACAATTACAATAAGCGGTGACAGCCGCTCTGATGATATTATCGCAATAAACCAGAGTGTAAATGCAGTCCTTGCAGGTTTTGAACTGCCTGACGGTATAACCGTAGAATCAGGCGGCGAAATGGAGTCAATGACCGAATCATTTACAACACTTGGTAAAGCTCTTATTGTGGGACTTGTGCTGATTTACTTTGTTCTTGCAAGCCAGTTTGAATCATTTATAATGCCTGTTATAGTCATGATGATTTTACCAGTAGGCTTAATGGGTTCGCTTGTCGGCTTGCCATTTACAGGGCAAAAAATCTCTATGATAGCCTTTATTGGTGTTATTATGCTTTCGGGTACAGTTGTAAACTCATCTATTGTTCTTGTTGACTATATAAATACCCGTCGCGGCAGAGGAGAAAGCAAAAACGAGGCGATTTTAAATGCCTGTCCAAGACGTATAAGACCAGTGCTTATGACCACACTCACAACCATCTTAGGTCTTGTACCAATGGCAGTTGGCACTGGTGAAAGTTCTGAGCTTATGATACCAATGGCTGTTGTAATGATAACTGGTATGATTATTTCAACTATTGTTACGTTGTTCTTCACACCCGTTTATTACTCTCTAATTGACAGCATTTCTGAACGGTTTAAAAACCGCAAAAATAAAAATGATAAAAACCACAAGAACAATAAAGACAATGGCTTGCCTGCTTTTGCTGAAATAAAAAAAGATGAGGACTTGACAAGTGTCTGAAATGAGAGAAAATCGCCGCTCTGAAATTTTAAAAGCTGCTTGTATAGAATTTTCTGAAAACGGATATGAAAGTGCAAAAATGGAGCAAATAGCAAAGCGTGCGGGCATAGGCAAATCCACCGTATATGAATATTTTTCTTCCAAAAACGAGCTTTTAATTGCGTCATGTGAGTGGGGTTTTGGCAATATATTGTCTTATGTAACCGTTTTAATGCAAGAAGATATGTCATTTTGCGAAAAAGTTGCAACCTATATAAAATATGCTTGTAATATTTTAAACTCCATAGGCAATGGTATGATTATTTTGTATGGTAAAAGCGATCCTGCACAAATAGTCCGCAGCAGTGTCCATCAGTTTCATAGTAAACTTGTGAATATAATTGAAAAAGCAGCGGAAACCGCCAAAGAAAACGGTGAAATTAGAGATGATATATCTACTAGAAGCATAGCAAATATTATAGCATTTATGCCTTCTCCGGTTGTCTGCCAAGAGCTTGAAAAAGGTCATAATAATTTGCTTGATGATATGATTTCTATACTTATACATGGATTTGCAAAATAAGTGTTTGACAAATCGGAAGTTTGTCTTTACAGTATAATTATATTTTAAAAATAGTGAGGTAGATAATAATGCTTACCACTGGAATCAAAGGCACAAAAGAGCTTTTAGTTACTGATGAGCTTTTAGCAAAGAATGTAGGAAGCGGAATAGTCTCTGTTTATGCAACCCCAATGATGATAGCTGGAATGGAAGGCGCAGCAGCAGAATCCGTTTCAGCCCACCTTGAGCAAGGCAAAACCACCGTTGGTACACTTATGAATGTAACTCATGTCGCAGCTACACCAGCAGGCATGAATGTTCGCTTTGAAACCGAGCTTACCGAAATTGCAACAAATGGCAAGATTTTAACTTTCCATGTTGCGGCATATGATGAAGCTGGGCTTATTGGCGAAGGCACACATCAAAGAGCTATTGTGGACCTTGCGCGTTTTGAGCAAAAGGCACAGTCTAAACTGGTTAAATAACAAAAAGCACTCGATTTTGTGTCGAGTGCTTTTCTTTACGTTAATCTATTGAAAAACGGTAAACGGTTTTATGGTTCCAAGTTTCACCTTTGCGAATTATTGGCTGACACCACTGTGGATTATTTATAGCATCTGGATAATACTGAGTTTCTAAACATAATCCGCTTCTTTTTGGATAGTCGGCATTATCTTTGCCTTTTAGTGCTGCACATAGGAAATTGCCTGTATAAAACTGAACACCAGGCATAGTAGTTAGAACTTCCATTTTAATCTTGGTGTTGGCAGCCTCTACATTTGCTATTTTACGCAGCTCACCCATATTACCATTTAAAACAAAATTATGGTCAAATCCTTTACCATTTTGAATTTGTTCATGTTTATCATCCCAACGGGTGCAAACTTCGGTTGGTTTGCGAAGGTCAAATGGAGTGTTATCAACCAAAGCATTTTCCCCAAGCGGAATTGATTCGGCGTCAATCGGTGTATAATACTCAGCATCTATTTGTACTTTTTGATGAGCAACCGAACCACTTTCATGACCATCAAGATTAAAATAAGAATGGTTGGTAAGGTTACACAGTGTTGCACCATCTGTATGAGCCTTATAATCAATAACAAGACCATGGTTTTCTATGCTGTAAGTAACTTGCATACACAGATTGGAAGGATAACCCTGCGCACCCTCTTCGCTGACAAGAGTAAACACAACAGAATTACCCTTAATTTCACTATTCCATATTGATTTATCTATAACTCCACCTCCATGAAGATGATTATTTCCGTCATTTTTAGGCAGAGAGTATGTTTTGCCATCAAGAGTAAACTGAGCTTTTCCTATACGATTAGCACATCGACCCACTACCACACCAAAGAAAACATCTTGCTTTTCATAATTTTCTACATTGTCATATCCTAATACAACGTCTTTTATATTGCCATTTTTGTCTTTCATACAAATAGACTGAATTGTGCAGCCTAAATCAAGCACCTTAACTGTAATAAAGCCATCAGTAAGTGTAAAGCTGCTTACAGATTCATTATTTTGTGTATAACCGAATAATTCTTTTTTACACATTGGAAAATACCTCCCACATTTCTTCTCTTGTGCATCCTATGATGCTATCCTAAGCATAGCACAACAGCTTTAAAATGAAAAGAGAAAAAACAGAATGTATTTTTTACATTCTGTTTTTAGTTTAAAAATATCTGTTTGTAAGTATAAGTCCAAGTGTGGAGCAGTATTCCCGTAAATGGCTTATAATCCTAAGTGAAGTATAAGGTGTTGGTGCAGACATACCGTAGGAATCAAGTCCAGCCCTTTTCATAAGTTTTCTAGCTCTTGCAAGGTGAAATTCATTTGTAATAACTGCGGTTTTATAATTTTCAAGATTATAAAGCTGTTTTGCATTTTCAATATTTTCAATGGTATTAGTAGATGTATCTTCTACTAATATTTTATCCTCTGAAACCCCATTATCTATTAAATATTGTTTCATAACATGAGCCTCAGGCATAATTTCATCTGTTCCCTGTCCTCCGCACACAACTAAAACAGCATCTTGATTTTTCTCTAAAAGCTGGATTGCTGCATCGAGTCTATTTTGAAGTGAATATGATGGTTTATTCCCATATATTTTTGCTCCAAGCACAAGCACACGCTGGGCAGAATAAACTTCATTATCAGTCCGCTCACCAGATATAATAATACCCTCAACCAGCATAAAACTTATTAAAAACAGTATAAAAATAGCCTTTCCAGTCATGGAAATCACCTTGCAAGCATAAAATCTCTGCTTTAAAGAAAGCATTATCGCCTCGCCTGTACAGCCTATTGCAAGCAATCCAAAAAAAACCGTTCCAAAATAAATTGGTTGCCAAGTGAGACATAATAATGCCAATACTGCAAATATAGCCGCAAGCACCCCAAAGAATTTCACTTCATGGCGTTTCATTCGCTTTCAAGCTCCTCACTTAACCTTTCCCATTCTTCCATTTTTTCGAGCATATTCATCTCAAGCTCTTCCTTTTGAGCCAAAAGCTCCATAAGTTTATCTGCATTAGCAGCAGACTTATTTATCATATCATCAAGTTTTGCCTGCTCATTTTCAAGATTTGTTATTTCTCGTTCAAGCACATTAAGACGTTTACTTATGTTTTTTGTGCCGCCCTTTGGTTTTGGTTTTTCTTTTTTCTTTTGCGGTTCATTTTTTAAAACTGGCTCACTTGACTTTAATCTCTCACGATAATTTAGAAAATCCGAGTAAGAACCGGTAAAGTCTATATATTTACCGTTTTCCAGATAGATAACTCTTGTTGCAAAACGCTCTACAAAATATCTGTCATGTGAAACAAAAAGCAGTGTGCCTGTAAAAGCCTCTACAGCATCTTCAATCCATTCACGGCTTAATAAATCAAGATGGTTTGTAGGCTCGTCCAAAATAAGCATATTAAGAGGGTCATACATAAGTTCACACAGTCTTAAACGGCTTTTTTCACCGCCTGAGAGTGTATTTACTATTTTTAGTTGGTCTTCACCAGAAAATTGAAAAGCACCAAGCCTATTTCTTGCCGTTTGCATAGTCACATTTTTATCATAAATAAGTGTATCTATAAGATTTCGATTTTCATTTTCAAAATGAACCTGCTGGGGCAAATATGCTGGACGTAAACCAACGCCTTTTTTTACAGTGCCATCGTCAGCAGTTTCTTCACCCAATAAAATTTTAAGAAGAGTTGTTTTGCCTGCACCATTATCACCTAAAATTGCGACACGCTCGCCATTACGCACATTAAATGTCACATTTTGTAATATTATTCTATTGTTATAACTTTTAGTAATATTACGAACCTTTAAAACATCTTCTGTTTCATAGTTTGGGTCACCAAAAGAAACATTCATACGTTTATTTTTTTTTGGTCTATCTGTTACTTTCATTCGTGCTATACGTTTGTCAATAGATGCCGCACGTTTTGCAAGCAGCTCTGTTCCATGTTCATGCATAGTTCTGGAAACCGCTTCAAGTCGCTTAATTTCAGCCATTTGGTTTTCATGCTCACGCATTTTCTGTTCATATCTTCTTTCGCGCTCTACCGCATAGAAAGAATAAGAACCCGCATAAAACTCTATTTTGCAGTCATTTACCTCGATTATGCGTTCACAGCACTGGTCAAGAAAGTATCGGTCATGCGAAACAGTGACTATTGTCCCTGCATAACTTTCCAGATAATCACCAAGCCAGCGAACTGCCTCCATATCCAAGTGGTTTGTTGGCTCGTCAAGCAATAAAATATCTGTTTGTTCTAAAATAATTCTAGCAAGATTTATTCTGGTTTTTTCTCCGCCTGAAAGCTGCGAAAACGGCTGGTTTCTACGCTCAATCGGAATATCCAAACCATTACAAACCTTATCTATTTCAAAATCACGGTTATATCCGCCCATAGCGTCTAATTTTTGCTGACAAATGCCATATCTTCTGAGCAAGTCCTCATTTTCTGGCTCAATAGCCATTTTCTGCTCCAGCTCTTTCATTTTCTGCTCAACTTCATGAGCATCACGAAAAGCAGTTCTAAGCACATCTTCAACCGTTGTGTGTTCTGGATATGATGGCATCTGGTCTATCATACCAACCGTTCTGCCGTCACCGATTGCAACTATTCCGCTGTCATAATCAAGCCTGCCTGCTAGAATATGCAAAAGTGTGGTTTTACCTGCACCATTTGCACCTAAAATAGCTATTTTTTCACCTGCCTGCACATCAAAGGTAATATCGGATAAAATTAGCTTATCGCCATAATATTTGGTTAAGTTTTGTACTGTAATATCAGCCAAAAGTCATTCAATCCTTTTCTTTATATTTTAAAAAGCCGCAGCAGGCAAAAAATAGACCTGTGCGACTTTTAGCTGCTAAATATCTCTTTATTCAGCGTTCATAATTTGAGCGAGCTGAGGAAGTAATGCACACGCAACATCAGGACGTTCTGTTTCTATAAAGTTTACGCCTTGGCGATACATTTTTGCCATTTCTTCAGCATCTGATGTTGGCTTAGACGCAAGGAACAGTCCACAAAGCAAAGCCTGCTCACAAAGAGTTGGAGTTAAAAACTTAGGTTCAGCTCTGATTCCGAAAAGACCTGTTTGCTGAGCAAACTGAACAAGGGTTGCAGTTTCCTCCATTGGTGCGTTAATCTCTGCCATAACATGTAGTTCTGGGTGTTGGTTTACTATTCTTGCAGCGGTTGCAGGGTCTAAACCACCAATATAAGACTGCTCAAGATAGTTAGACTGACGCAAAGCTATCATTGCCTGCATACACACCTGAGGGCTTTTAATCTCTATTCCGATTTTTTTACCGCAAGATTTTGCAAGCTCTACTGCCTGACCTACTGCGACCATTTTCGGAAAAAGACGACGCAGTGAAAAGAAGTCTGTCTCTTTTACTGCATGGAAAGTGCTATCATCAGTGCTGAAGCCACCATTTGTACACAGCACAGCAATGCCGTCCTCGGTGGTGTCCAGTGCAATGATGCAGCCGCTCGCCCCGCTTTCGTTGCCCGCCATAATTGACTCAAGGCTGTCTGGTCTAGTGTTCATACAACCTGGTGCGGACATAATAAATTGATTTCGATTGGTATAGTGCATCATGCTCTGTACGCCTCTTTTTTATAGATTAGAATTTAAAAAGTTTAAATTTTATAATTAAACCTTCTCTGGCTCTGGATATGTTTCGCCGAAGGTATCAACAGTGACCTTCTTCATCTTTTGCTCCTGACGAGGGCGGTCATGCCAATCTCTTGAAGTGTTTGCAATTTCGTCAACAAATTCCATACCCTCGATAACCATACCAAAAGATGCATATTGACCATCAAGGTGAGGTGAATCCTCATGCATAATAAAGAACTGAGAACCAGCAGAATCTGGCACAGCAGTTCTAGCCATGCTAAGAACGCCACGGGTATGGTTTAAGTCGTTTTGAAAACCATTTGCTGTGAACTCTCCCTTGATTTCATAATCTGGACCACCCATGCCTGTACCTTGAGGGTCACCGCCCTGAATCATAAATCCAGGGATAACACGGTGGAAGATGGTGCCATCATAGAACCCCTTTTGAATAAGTGAAACAAAGTTATTTACTGTATTAGGGGCAACGCTTGGATAAAGCTCAGCTTTAATAATGCCGCCGTTTTCCATCTCGATAGTTACGATTGGATTTGTCATTATATTTTCACTCCTGAATATAAATATCTTTTTTTACCATACATTTCAGTATAGCCTATATTAAGTATTTTAACAAAGGTTTTCCTCTGTTACAAGTGAAAGTGTATTCTTTTTTTCTCTATTTTGCATTATATCAGCATTTTAGACCTATCCACGCCAAAATTTAATATAATAGAGTTTGTAGTTTTGGCATAGTTGACAATATGTTATATATTATATTTTTGTTATAATGTACATATCTTTGCATGGTTATAGCGTTATATTTAATATTACTTTTATAACTTTCCAATGTTGATAGATAACTTTTTCTGGAGGCGGTATGATGAACATAACCATTTTCTTGCCATTTTTTGCCCTTATATTCGGGGTATTTGGTGGAATACTTAGAGGTTTAAGCCTTATAAACGGCTATGAACCCCAAACACTTTTACCTATTGCCGATGATAAATTTCAGCTTTTTCTGATTATTTTATCTATTATTTCGGTTATATTATTCTTTGCACTGTCTTTTAAAAATAAAAATCGCAGCGATTTGGATTTTGAAACGGCATTTGGCAGCAATTCTGCTTTATTTAAAACAATCTCTGTTTTATCTGCTATGCTTATAAGTCTATGCGGTGCTGCTGGTCTTTATTTTACGATAACAGCACAAGATAAAAATCTTTACTCACACATCACTGATTTTCCGCTTTGGGTTCTCGCTGTTTTCAGCGGTCTTGCGATTATTGGCTTAACAAATGCAGTCATCAAAAAGGAAATCAGCGAAACTAATGCATATTTGGCATTAGTTCCTATGTTTTGGGCTGCTTTTGACCTTATAGTTATATTTAAAAATAATTCTTCTTCACCTCTTGTTTCATATTATAGTTTTGACCTTATTCCCTCAATTTTCCTGACACTTGCATTTTATGCTTTTGCTGGATTTTTATACTCCAAACCCAAACCTGCATTCATGATTTTTGCAAGCTCACTTGCAATAGTCTTTAGTCTAACCTGTGTTATTGGCACAGCTATGGCTCAGATTGCAGCACCCGCCATATGGTCATTTGATATGCAAACAATTGTGCGTCTTGGCTGCCTTACCGGCGGAGCACTATACTTATTTGGTCTTACTTCAAACCTTTGTAAGAATGTATGACTTTTACATTTGGAGAACATACCATATGAAGATACGAGAAACATACACATGTCCACTTGAGCTGGTGCACGATATGATAAAAGGAAAGTGGAAACCTATAATTTTATGGCGATTGCGTTTTGGCAAAACCACCTTAGCACAGCTTGAACGCGATATTGAAGGTATCACACAAAAAATGCTGCTTGAGCATCTCAAAGAGCTTACTGCTTTCGGCTTTGTTAGTAAAGAAGTGTCCCCCGGATATCCTTTAAAAACAGAATATTTTCTAACAAGCGAACAAGGTGAAAAAATACTAACTGCACTCAAAATAATGCAGGAAATCGGTATTGATTATATGAAAAAACACGGTATGCAAGATATTCTTCACGAAAAAGGTCTACTATAAATTATACACACATATACCCACAAAAAAGTGGGTAATTTACTAAAACAAAACGGCTTGATATAATAACCTCACTTAAAAGATTTTAAGGAGGTTATTTTTTATGAAGGTTATAAGTGATGCTATTGTAAACGGAGTAATTGAGGATAAATACGGAAAGCATGGTGAGCAATTTAATGCAAATGGCGTTCCTAGCTATTCAATTCCATTTGAAATAATTGATGCACCTAGTGGTACTAAGAGCTTTGCTTTGTTCTTAGAGGATAAAGATGCATGTCCTATAAGCGGCGGTTTCTCTTGGGTTCATTGGGTTGCTGCAAACATCACAAGAACAAAAATTGAAGAAAATGAAAGCCTAACAGCAACCGACTTTGTACAGGGTTTAAATAGCTGGATTAGTATTCAAGGCGGTCAACAGGATAAGGACCTGTCACGCTACTATGGTGGCATGGCTCCACCAAATGAGCCACACACATATGAACTTCACATCTATGCACTAGATTGTATGCTAGAGTTAGAAAATGGTTTTATGTTCCATGAAATGTTCAGACAAATGGACGGTCATATATTAGCACAGCAGACCATAAAAGGAGTGTATCGAAATTGAGCATCTTGGAGGCTGTAATGCTGCTTTGTTTTGGTGCTGCATGGCCTTTTTCAATTACTCGGTCAATAAAATCAAAATCAACACAAGGCAAGAGTTTAGGGTTTCTTATAATCCTTATTGTTGGTTATATTGCTGGAATTGCCAATAAAATTTTATACCACAATGATATTGTCTTATATCTTTATATTTTAAATTTAATTATGGTGTCAACCGATGCTGTACTTTGGATAAAAAATAGAAAGTATGAGCTTTCAAATAAGTAGTAAACAAGCGGTGTATAGATTTTATCTATATACCGTTTTTTTTATTTTAAATAATATTGAAAACTCAGTATAATTATGATAATAATATATAAAAGATTTTATATAGCTAATTTTAAGAGATAGACTTACTTATTAGCCTAAATTTATTACACAAGGAGATATAATATGGCATTATTTATTTGCTATGAAAAGTGTTCAACCTGCAAAAAGGCACAAAAATTTTTAGATGATAACAACATTTCATATGAACTTCGTGCTATCAAAGAGCAAAATCCTACCGCTGATGAGCTTAAACAGTGGCATAAAATAAGCGGTCTGCCACTAAAGCGATTTTTTAACACTTCTGGACAGCTTTATAGAGGTATGGAATTATCAAAAAAACTGCCTGAAATGACTGAAGATGAACAGTTTGAAATACTCGCTAGCGATGGAATGCTTGTCAAACGTCCATTATTTATTGATGGTGACACTGTTTTAGTAGGCTTTAAAGAGGCTGAATGGACAGAAAAACTCAAATAAAGTATATTTTCAAAGGAAAAGTCTAAATTTTAGGCTTTTCTTTTTTTATTTCACACAAACTACACATAAACTATATTGACTTATATATATAAATATAATAAACTATGTTAATAGTTAACCATGTTTATCATTGAAAGGAGGGTTATAACTTGAAAATAGGTATGGAGCTTTTTATAAGAATGCATAATTTTAAACAACTCCGAATTGTAGACAAGCTGAACACGTTACCAAATAATGGTCATATGATACTTGGTATTCTTATTTCTAATGAGAAAAAGCAAGGCATATCTTCTATTTCATGCACAGACCTTGCAAAGCATATGTCAGTAAGTACCGCTGCAATTTCAAGGAGCTTAAAACATCTAAGAGAGTCTGGATTTATTGAAACCGAACCCGACCCAAAAGACAGACGAGGTGCAATTATTTCAATAACAGAACTTGGCAGAAAAACAGTCTATGATAATTGCAACCGTCTTGAGGAACTTATGCAAAGAGCTACTGCTAATATACCAAATGAGCAGCTGGAAAACTTTTTTTCTACATTTGATATGCTATATAATGGCATTTCAAACGAGCTTAATAAGCTAGACTAATTTTTTTGAAAGGGATATGTTATGCGAAGTATATTTAAACGGCTTGCCAGCCAGAAAAAGCTGGTATTTCTTATTATAATCTTGCTGTTTGTGCAGGCTATTTGCGATTTATCACTTCCAAATTACACTTCTGCACTTATTGATACAGGCATACAAAACAGCGGCATTGAATATGCAGTACCAACTAAAATAAGCTCTAAAGCCTATGATATGATTTCAGCTAATATGAATGAATCTGAGCTTGAGCTTTGGGAAGAAAATTATATTTCTAATGGAGATAATTATATTCTAAATGAAAAAGCCGATGCAAAAGCTCTTGATGAAGTTTTTGCCTATCCAATCGCACAAACAGTTATGAGTATGCGCGGTACGACCACATCAAGAGATAACCTTGATACACTTGGTTCGCAAATTGTACATTCAACCGCTGTTTCATTCATAAAAGCTGAATATGAAAGCCTCAATATGGATTTAAACGCTATGCAAACCGATTATCTTGTTAGAACAGGCGGTAAAATGCTTGTTATGGCTCTTGGTATGGCAATAGCTGCTGTTTTAAGCAGTTTGCTTGCGGCAAAAATCGGTGCATCTATCGGACGTGATTTGCGTGGCAAGATTTTTGAAAAAGTTGTTGGCTTTTCCGGCGCAGAATATTCTAAATTCTCAACCGCCTCACTTATTACCCGCTCGACAAGTGATGTTCAGCAGATACAGCTTACACTGACTATGTTGCTTAGAATGGTAGCGTATGCCCCTATTTTAGCAATCGGTGGTATAATTATGGTTTTACGCACACATTCTGGTATGGAATGGATTATACTGCTTGCAGTTATTATTCTTTTTGTGCTTGTCGGCACACTTATGGCGATTGCAATGCCAAAATTCAAGAAAATGCAAACTCTTGTTGATAATGTAAACAGAGTTGCCCGTGAAATTTTAACAGGTCTTTCCGTAATCCGAGCATTTGGCAGAGAAAAGGTTGAAGAAAACCGCTTTGACAAGGCTAATACCGATTTAACACGCAATATGCTGTTTACAAGCCGCTCAATGAGCCTTATGATGCCTTGTATGATGCTGCTTATGAATGGCATTTCTGTGCTTATTGTTTGGACTGCCTCACATAGAATTGATTTAGGTGTGATGGGTGTTGGTGATATGACTGCATTTATTACCTATACTATGATGATTGTTATGAGCTTTTTGATGCTTGCAATGCTAAGTGTTATGTTGCCAAGAGCTGCTGTTGCAAGTGAACGTATTGATGAGGTGCTTGCAGTAGAGCCTACAATACATAATCCTAAAAATCCTAGAAAACCTGAGAATATAAAAGGTGTCATTCGCTTTGAAAATGTATCCTTTAAATATTCCGATGACAGCGATAATGTATTAAGCAATATTGATTTTACAGCAGAAACCGGCAAAACAACCGCTATTATCGGCTCTACCGGCTGCGGTAAATCCACACTTATAAATCTTATTCCACGTTTTTATGATGTAACTGAAGGCAGAATAACCCTTGATGGAATAGATATCCGTGAATTTGATTTACATGATTTAAGAGCGCAAATTGGTCTTGCACCACAAAAAGGCGTATTATTCTCTGGCACTATCTCCTCTAATATTCGCTATGGTGCACAAAATGCATCCGATGAAACCGTACATAAAGCTGCTGAAATTGCACAGGCTACCGAATTTATCAACAGCAAGCCTACAAAATATGACAGCCCAATCTCCCAAGGTGGTACAAATGTATCTGGCGGACAAAAACAACGACTTTCTATCGCCCGTGCCATTGCAAGAAATCCAAAAATATATATTTTTGATGACACTTTCTCTGCACTTGATTTTAAAACAGATGCCGCACTTAGAAAGGCGCTTACACCATACACCGAAAACAGCACAGTTTTAATTGTTGCCCAGCGAATTTCAACTATAATGTATGCTGACCAAATTCTTGTACTTGATGAAGAAGGCAATCTTGCTGGTAAAGGCACACATGATGAACTTATGAAAACATGTGAAGCATATAAGCAGATAGCACGCAGTCAGCTTTCTGAAAGTGAGCTTAACCAAAAGGAGGGCATGTAATATGGAACATAAAACAAATAATAGACCTGTTAGGCATGGCCCTGGAGCTGGCTTTGTTCCCGGTGAAAAAGCTAAAAACTTTAAAGGCACAATAAAATCATTATTTCATTATATAAGTGCATATCATCTGGCTTTTGTGCTTGTGGCTATATTTGCAATAAGCAGTACAGTTTTTAATATCTTCGGTCCTAAAATTTTAGGTAATGCAACAACCGAGCTGTCAACCGGACTTATGGCTCAAATTTCTGGTACAGGCTCAATAGATTTTTCGGCCATTGCCAAAATACTGCTCACAGCACTTGGTTTATACATTATTAGTGCGCTTTTAATGTTCTGTCAGGGCTTTATCATGACAGGTATAACCCAGAAAGTATGTTATCGAATGAGAAAAGAGATAACCGAAAAAATCGACCGTATGCCTATGAAATATTTTGAAACCCGAACATACGGTGAAGTGTTGTCTCGCATAACAAATGATGTTGACTCACTTGGTACAGGTTTAAACCAAAGTATAACACAGCTTATAACATCAGTTTCAACTATTATCGGTGTGTTGGTTATGATGCTGACCATTTCCCCTATTATGACGCTTATAGCTATAATTTTACTTCCAATAAGTGTAGGGCTTATCGGTCTTGTAATTAACTTCTCGCAGAAGTATTTTAGGGCACAGCAAGAAATTTTAGGCGATGTAAACGGTCAAGTTGAAGAAATTTACAGCGGTCATCACATTGTTCAGGCTTTTGGTCAGGAAAAAACCGTTTGTGATAATTTTCATAAAACAAACGATGCACTTTATCAATCTGCATGGAAAAGCCAATTTTTCTCTGGACTTATGCACCCTATTATGATTTTTGTTGGCAATTTAGGCTATGTTGGTATTGCTCTTTCTGGTGCATTATTTGCAGCTCGCGGCGTTATCTCTATTGGTGATATACAGGCATTTATTCAGTATACAAGAAACTTCACCCAGCCAATACAGCAAATCGCACAGATTACAAATATGCTCCAGTCCATGGCAGCCGCTGCTGAGCGAGTGTTCCAATTTTTAAATGAAGAAGAAGAACAGCAAGCATCAGAAAATGATTATCACCCAGAAAAAATTACTGGTGATGTTGTGTTTGACCATGTGCGTTTTGGTTACAATCCAGAACAGATTATAATTAAAGATTTCTGTGCGAATGTAAAATCAGGTCAAAAAATAGCTATTGTAGGTCCAACTGGTGCAGGTAAAACTACTATGGTCAAATTATTGCTTCGCTATTATGATGTAAACAGTGGTAACATTCTGCTTGATGGTCATAATATCAAGGAATATGGCAGACGAGGACTTAGAGATGCCTTTGCAATGGTTTTACAAGATACATGGCTGTTTGAAGGCACAATTATGGAAAATCTGCGTTATGGCAGAATTGATGCTACTGATGAAGAAGTTATTGAGGCAGCAAAAGCAGCCCATGTGCATCACTTTATAAAAACATTACCAAATGGTTATAATATGATGCTAAATGAGGAGGCATCTAATATATCACAGGGACAAAAACAACTGCTGACAATCGCTCGTGCTATTTTAGCAAACAGACCTGTGCTTATTTTAGATGAGGCTACTTCTTCTGTTGACACCCGAACCGAGGTTCAAATTCAAGAGGCTATGGACAATTTAATCAAGGGTAGAACCAGCTTTATTATTGCCCATAGACTTTCTACAATTAAAAATGCTGACCTTATTTTGTGCATGAAAGACGGCGATATTATAGAGCAAGGAAACCACGAAGAATTGCTTGCGAAAAACGGTTTCTATGCAAACCTATATAACAGTCAGTTTGAAAAGGCTTAAATGTAAATTTCCCCCAATATAATTTTATTGGGGGAAATTTTTTCTTGAAATTTTTTGCAAAATGCATTATCCTAGAAAGGTATATAAATTTTTTATCATGTTGCAGTATTACATTACTATAGCATGAAATAAAAGGGGAAAAAGGAGGCGTTTTGCTTGAAAAACAAACACTTTAGGGATTCCTTTGCAAGTCGTTGGGGGTTTATCCTTGCATGTATTGGCTCTGCGGTAGGTATGGGCAATATCTGGATGTTTCCAATGCGAGTTTCTAAATTTGGTGGCGGTTCATTCCTGCTTGCCTATTTTATCTTTGTGTTTATATTGGGTTTTTCTGGTGTTATCGGTGAAATGGCATTCGGTCGTGCGACACGTTCGGGTCCAATAGGTGCTTTTGCAAAGGCAGTTGAATCAAGAGGTAAAAACCCGAAAATAGGTGCAGCCATTGGTGTAATTCCTGTTTTAGGTTCTCTTGCCCTTGCAATAGGATATTCTGTTGTTATGGGCTGGATTTTAAAATATTTTTTAGGTTCTGTTACAGGCTCAGTTCTAAAACCAGATGATATTGATGGTTTTTCTGCACAGTTTGGAAGTATTGCAGTTTCTTTTGGCAATAACACATGTGTAATTTTAAGCCTTGTTTTAACCTTTTTAATAATGGCTTTTGGCATTTCATCTGGTATTGAAAAGCTAAATAAATATATGATGCCATTGTTTTTCTTGTTATTTGTGGGTCTTGCAATCTATATGCTTTTTCAGCCTAACGCTATTGATGGTTATAAATATATGTTCAGATTAGACCCTGAGGCTTTAAAACAGCCACAAACATGGATTTATGCACTAGGTCAAGCGTTCTTTTCACTTTCACTTGCTGGTAATGGTACACTTATTTATGGCTCTTACTTAAAAGATGATGAAGATATTATAGGTGCTGCATGGAAGGTCGGATTGTTTGATACCCTTGCAGCTATGCTTGCCGCTTTAGTTATTATTCCTGCTATGGCAACCGCAGGTCAGCAGCTAAATAATAGCGGCCCAGGACTTATGTTTATTTTCCTTCCTAATTTATTTAAGACCATGCCTGCAAGCCATATACTTGTTATAGTTTTCTTTGCTGGTGTATTCCTTGCTGGTATAACATCGCTTGTAAATCTATATGAGGCTCCAATCGCAACAATAGAAGAAAAACTAGGTTTTGACAGAAAGCGTGCTGTGCTTGTAATAGCTGCTATTGGCACTGTTATTTCTGTATGTATTCAAGGTATTGTTGAAGATTGGATGAATTTTGTATCAATATATGTTTGCCCGCTCGGTGCTGGTCTTGCTAGTATTATGTTTTACTGGGTATTCGGCGAAAAATATGTTCGTGAACAGTTACAAAAAGGCAGGGCAAAGCCTATTGGTAAATGGCTGGAACCTATGACTCGTTATGTATTCTGCATTTTAACAATAGCTGTATTTATTCTAGGAATCGTCACCCCTGGTGGTATAGGCTAAAAAATGCGTGCTGCTTTGCAGCACGCATTTTTTTATGCACTGAATTTCTGAATATACCCCACATTACAAATGCAAACAGAACAGTAATCTGTAAAATATATGTTATATATCCTTAATTCCGCTTGGTAACTTCAACCCATTACCAGAGTCAGCTTTATTTTCAAATACAACTATGCGTAGTTAGTTGCTACGCCTAATCCCAATATAGCAAATCCCACTAAAAACAAAATTAAAATACATTTCCACTGTGACCTTATCCAATCGCCCCAACTAACATGTGATATAGCAAGCACTCCAATAAGTCCACCTGAAGTAGGCATGATTAAATGAGATATCCCAGAACCTAGCTGAAAAGCCATAACAGAAATCTGTCTGCTAACACCGAGGCTTTCTGCAAGCGGAGCCATTATTGGAATTGTCAGAGCTGCTTGACCTGAGTTATTAGGCACAAAAAAGTTAAAAACAAACTGAAATCCATACATAACCCAAGCTGCAAGCATACTAGGCACATAACTTAACACCCTTACAACCCAATGAAGAAGAGTATTTATTGCTGATGCTGCTGTTGGGTCTATTCCCCCTAAAAGCAACACCATACCTTGTGCCATACCAATAGCGATTACTGCACCCAAAAACTCCGATGCACCTGACTGGAATGCCTTGACAATATCTGAAAACTGCATACCATTTAAGTGATATGCTGTACCTAATGCACCAACTACAAGAGCCATTGTGAAAAATATAGATGCTATTTCAAAAAGTCCATATTCTTTGAATGTTATCCCCCATATAGTCCATATCATACAACCTAAAACAGTAAATATTACAAGTCTGTTGCCTATTCCATAGGGGGTTTTTCTATCTCTAATATTTTTTATTTTTCCACGAAGCAAAGAATCACTTTTATGTGAAATGGCCTGTTTTGAGCCTGTATGTATTTTCCATGCTCTTACTGTGACATATATCATGCAAAAAAATGTTATAATAAGCCATGAGATAATCCTAAATCCCTCACCTGAATGAATTGGCACCCCTGCTAATGTTTGAGCCATAACAGTGGTTGAAGATGCTGTCCAGTTAAAAGCGGTTCCTATTTGAACAGCACCATATGTACATATAACACCTGTTATAGCATCAAAATCCATTGCTATTAACATTGGAATAATTATCATGCTGACTGGTATTATATATTCTGTAAACCCAAACAACGCACCTGTAAATGAAGATACAAAAAATAATATTGGCGGTATAACCATAACATAATCTTCAGTACGCTTTGCAGCTTTTAAAATCACCTGGTCTATAACCCCTGTTCTCATAAGCACGCCAAACGAGCCGCCTATTACAAGTAAAAATGGGATAAGCCCTACTGTGCCTGATGCCTGTGTGCTTCCTCTAAGACCTGCAAACATAACATTCATCATTCCCAATTCTTTATGGGCTGACACACCGAATAACGGTGCTGGATAAACGACTTTTTGACCATCTTCATCTAAAACATAGCGAAAGCTGTTGGCATCGACCATTTTACTTGATTGCTGCTGACCATCCAGCACATAAGATATATCTCTTACTTCGTATCTACCAAGCGGAACAACATATGTTAGAACCATTGCAAATAAAACTGCACCAAATATTATAACAAATGGGTGCAATACTTGTATTATATTTTTTTCTTCCTTTTGTTTGACCTTTTTCTGATTTTTTGTCATTATTCTGCACTCCTTGTGCTAATTTAATTATTCCCCCGTTTATTTTGTGGTTTTATTATACATTTATCTTACCTAAATTTTGCTTTTTTTGCAATAAAAAAAGCATGATGAATTGTTTTCACCATGCTTTTAATACAAACTTATACTATTTCTTTGGCAATAATTTCTTCTCTGCGCTGCAATAGGTCACCGTTTAGCAGCATATCAACCGCTTTGTCCTCGCCTATTCTATCAATCATTGCAGCAAAACGTTCGCCCTTTACACCTTGGTCTTTAAATAGCAACATAGCTTTTTCAATCATATCCAGAGCCTGCTGCTCAGTGTAAAGCCCAGGCAGCACAGTGCCATTACGTGTAATTCTGCCCCATCTGCCTCCGATATACAGCTTGTATACCACTTCTTCTGCATAAATTGCATTGAATGGACACTTGCCTACACAGTAACCGCAGTTATTGCAAACACTTGTATCACGCTGCATTTTTTTATCTACAACTTTCATACAACCCATTCGACAGAACTTCTCACAGAGCTTACAGCCTTTACAAAGTTCCTCCTTGAGCTTTGGTGGGTGCTGACCTACAATACCAAAATCATTAAGGTCGGGCTTTATGCAGTTGTTTGGGCATCCGCCAACTGCAATTTTAAATTTATGAGGCAGGCGAATATTGCCCATACCTACATAAAATCTTTCATGCACTTTTTGACCTAATGCTTGAGTGTCATAAAAGCCAAATACACAAGTTGTGCCTTTGCAAGCGGTAACGGGGCGCACTCTTGCACCAGTGCCACCGGTTGTAAGGTCATATTTTGCAAGCTCTGCAACAACCTCATCAATTTTGTCATAAGGCACACCTGCAAATTCAACTGTCATACGAGTTGTAAAAGCACAAGTGCCATTACCATATTTTTCAGCGATTTGACCCACTGCTTGCATCTGTTGTGCGGTTAATGTGCCATTTCCCGTGATAACACGACATGAGAACATATCAGTATCTCTATTATGAAGAAAACCCATTAGTTTTACGCGCATAATATCCTGTTTAGACAGTGCCATTTTTTGTCCTCCTTAAAATTTTTCAATCACCATAATTATATCATAAGCATAATCAAGGTATTATCATCAAGCGAAGATATATTTTTATTTATATCACAAATTTCACAAAGAAATCCCCTCTCTTATAGATTTATGATAACAGAGAGGGGATATATATGCAAGTTAAAAAACTTAATTAAATAAAACTGTAAATACCCAATAAGCAATTACTATACCGCCTAAAATTATGCGATACCAGCCAAAAACCTTGAAGTCATGTTTTTTAACATATCCCATAAGGAATTTTATTGCAAAAATAGATACTATATAAGCAGTAATAGTTCCAATAATTAAAATCAGCCATTCAAAGACAGTATATGAAAACCCGAGCTTAAAAAATTTAAGTAAACTTGCACCAAACATAACAGGAATGGCAAGGAAGAAGGTAAATTCAGCCGCAGCAGCTCTTGAAATACCAATTGCAATACTTCCTAAAATTGTAGCACCTGAACGAGATGTTCCAGGGAATATTGCTGCTATAAGCTGAAACAATCCGATAATAAATGCATCACGATAGCTTATTTGGTTTACATTCTGCACTCTAACACTTTTGCCTTTATTTTGATTTTCAACAATAATAAAAGCAACACCAAATATAATAAGCGCGAGACCGACTGTTTGGAAATTGTAGAATAGAGCTGTAAAAACATCATCGAACAGAATTCCTATAACCGCCGCTGGAATACAAGCGATAATAATTTTAATCCATAAACGAAATACTTTGGGGTCTGCTACCGTTTGACCTTTGCTATTTTGTTTAATGGGAATAAATCTTCTCCAATAAATTGTTAAAACGGCCAGGATTGCACCAAACTGAATTACAACAAAGAATAATTCCTTAAATGCTTCAGATGCTTGGAGCTGCAAAAACTCATCGACCAAAATCATATGACCGGTGCTTGAAACTGGCAGCCATTCGGTAATACCCTCAACTATTCCAAGGAATATCGCCTTTAAAATCTCTATCATATATTTCTCCTTTTTATCTGGTAAATACGCCAGTTATCTCGCCTGATATTGTTATACTACCATCTTCACCATAGGTAAAAGTAACATCGCGTGATATATCCTTTGCAGTGTTACCTGTTGCCTGAGCCACGCCACCATCAGCACCATCATCTAACATATACTCAAAAGATTTATCGTCCATTGGCAACAGCTCAAGTGTTCTGGTGCCATCTGTGAATATACCTTCCCAATCTGCTTTCATATCTACTGTTGGGTCATAAAGCTGGAAAGTTGAATAATCTTCTAATGTGTTTTCACCTTTATAATTATACTTTTGACCAGTTTTGCAGTCTACAGCGATTTGACCCAGCGCTTTATTATCTGATTTATTGGCGATTATAAATATATGATATGCATTAGAGCCAATTTCAAGACGTGTTTTTCCATCTAAAATCAAATAATTTTCGGTATCAATAGTTTCAGCAACAATTCGTCGTGCATCTGAAACTGATAGTTCATTTGTAATAGGTTGCTCTGTGTTTTCATTAGGCTCAGCTATATCGCCAGAGCTTACAGAACTATTATTAATTTCAGACTGGACAGCTGACTTTGTTTCCGAGATAGAATTTTGCTCTGAACTATCTGGCTGAGTTTTTTTGCAAGCTGTCATTGAAATCACACAGGTCAGTGCAAGCAAAGCGGAAATCATAGATTTTTTCATTGCATTTTCCTCCTTATGTGTAGGCATAGCGATTTTAATATGCCAAAAACTTTTCAACAAATGTATCTGTTTACCTTATTTGTTCTTATGTTATAATACATAAATTTTGATAAAAACGCAACTGAAAATTTATCCAAAACTAAAAACTGCATTATTTTTCATGATTTTTCATCGTTTGACACACTTGGAGCAGGCAAAGCCATAGGTTTATTCTCTGGCACAAAAAATGTAAACTCTATACCATTTTTTACATTTCTAGCGTCACATTTACCGCCTAAAACCTCAGCCGTTGCCTTTACAATGCTAAGTCCTACACCCGTACCGCCAAGCTCACGCGACCTTGCTTTGTCTGTTCTATAAAACTTTTCCCATAACTTAGGTATTTCACTTTCTGGCAAGCCTTCACCTTCATTAAACACGCTTATTTGCACACCATCTATATATTTATATGCGGATAAAACTATTTTTCCACCTTCTGGAGTATATCTTATCGCATTGCTTAGATAATTGTTAACCACCTGCTCTATCATTCCATAATCACTGTAAATAACAAGTCCGCTTTTAATGGTTTCTATCACTTGATTTTTGGCATCGGATAAAACAGTAGCTTTGCTTGTGGCTGTATTTATAAGCTCATCTATATCTATTTCGCTTATATTTATATTTTCGCCGCCCAGTTCTAGTTTTGATAGGCTTAAAAGCTGCATAACCATTTTGTTCATCCGTCTTGCTTCATCAACTATGGTCGAGCAGTAATAATCCCTATCTTCCTGACTTTCCGCTATGCCTTCCTGTAATCCTTCGGCATAGCCTTGAATAAGTGCGATTGGAGTTTTAAGCTCATGCGATACATTTACAATAAATTCCTGACGCATATTATCTATTTTTTCTTTTTGTTTAATTTCATGTTCAAGCCTTACATTTGTGCTTTTTAGCTGCGCTATTGTTTGCTCTAGATGTTCTGAAAGCCTATTTATTGAAAGACCAAGCCTTCCAATTTCATCCTTTACAGGACCATCATATTTTTTTGAAAAATCCATTTGGGACATAGCATTTGCAACTTCACCAATTGCAATAAGCGGATTTGTAAAATGCCTTGCAATTATAAATGCTAAAACAATACAAATAATAAGCGTTAAACCACCTGAAACACCTAAAAACAGCATATTAAAGGTTGAGTTTTGCTCCATATAGGCAAAAGGTATTCTTGCTATTAAATAATTTCCTGTGTTGTCCAAAACACCAACTAAACACAAAAACTCCTCTGCACGAACTTTGTCATATACATTTACAAAGTCAAGACCTATGGTTTGTATTTTTTGCTTATCGGCTGTATTTACAGCATTTTCTGCAATTTTAAGACCATAAAACAGCGTTTCACCTGTTTTTTCTATGCCTGTAAGCTGTTCGTTCATGGTTGAATCATACATTACAGTGCCATTTTTTGAAATTACTGACACTCTTACGCCTTCTGTATCTTCTTTATAGATAATCTCACTTATAAATTCCTCATCACCTTGTTTATTTGCCTTGCACAGCTCTGTGTAAATATCCTTGAGTGCCATCTCGCGCTGCCAAAGATAATAATTATCATAAAAAGTAAGGCTTATAACGCTTAAAATGCCAACAAAAGCTATTGCTATGGCACATATAGCGGCAAAAAACTTTATTTTTATAGATTTCATTCTGCACCTCTAAAAATAAAGGACGATTTTTTTAATAAAACCGTCCCTTTAATAATTTTATTCATCCTCATCAGAACTTATTTCAGAAAATGCTTCTTGTGGTGATTTACCACCATATATTATTGAAAACACCCCTGGAATATATTTATCAAACATATTAAACCCGACATAAGTCAGTCTAATAACTGTCATATCAGCTAAACCATAATCTTCCTCAAATGCGGCAACAGCTTTATAACTCAGCTCTCCATCTATAAAATCCATTTGAAAATTTCCAAGCAGCAGTTCGTAATTTACCATTGTTATATATTCACTTACTTCTTTACGCATTTTTTCTGGAATATTCATCGGAAGAATTGTTGTAAATAAAGCTGTTTTAGAGTTGACTATTCTTGCAATAAATCTAACATCTGATGTTACGTCTATATTCATAGAAAATCTTATAAGCTGATATTCTGGTTCATATGCAAAGTTTAATTCTTCTTCTTCATAAACCCGCTTTATGGACTCAATATTAAATGACATTTTGAGCTCTTCCCCCTTTGATGCTAATTATATCATAAAAAGGCTTACACCTCAAATCTATAACCATAGCCACGAACAGTTTCGATTTTACCACCATATTCTCCGAGTTTTGCTCTTAATTTTTTTATATGCGTATCAACTGTGCGAAGGTCACCAAAATAATCATAACCCCAAACAGCGTTTAAAATTTTCTCACGTGAAAGAGCTATGCCCCTATTATTTTTAAAATAAATCATAAGTTCATATTCTTTTGGTGTAAGACCTATATCTTTACCATTTACACGGACTTCATGCCTAATTTCATCAATATCAAGTTCACCGAATTTATTTGTATTATCATCTTTTTTCCCCGCTCTAAGCAATAGATTTTTCACCCTTGCACATAAAACAAGTGGGGAAAATGGTTTTGTCACATAATCATCTGCACCGCTTTGCAAACCATGAAGTTGGTCAAGCTCCTCTGCCCTTGCTGTAAGCATCATAACAGGCATTTTCGCTGTAAGCTCTTGCTCCCTTATATAACGCAGCACAGAAAAACCATCTTTTTCGGGCATCATAACATCTAAAATAGCAAGTTCAATTTCTCCATGCTGCTCAATAAGCCTTATTGCCTCCTCGCCGTTTGATGCCTCAAGCATTGTATGTCCATCACGCTTTAAAAAATCCGCTACTAATCTACGTATTCTAACCTCATCATCTGCAATTAAAATAACAGACATATTTATCCCCTTTCAAAATATTTATTTCAACCATAATACAATTTTTGAATTTATACATGAAGTATAACCCAGTATTTTGAACATTTGGTGAACATATCGCAGAAAAACAATGTACATTATTGAGTTTTGCAAAAAAATATCTCCTAACAGAACTAAATCCATTAAGAGATATAAATTATTTAGTTATTTGCACCATATAAATAATCATTTATTGTTTGTGCTGCTCTATCAAGATTATATACAATATATTCATCTTGACTTCCGCCATAATTCCATTGACCATCTTCTGGTACACGATAATGCTCTATTTGTGGTATTCCATGCATTAAAACGCCCTTTGCAAGTGCAATCATTTCTGTTTTTGTAAGAGAAGTTGTCACATAGGGCATAAGTTTTGGAATAATGCTTATTAGCTCTGGCAAAGATTTGCTTTTTATAGTTTCAAACATTGCATTTAAAACTATGCCTTGTCGCTCCACTCTGCCCCAGTCATCACCTGTCCCGCCTTTTCTTATTCTCGCATAAGTCATAGCTTGTACACCGTTTAGATGCTGATAACCTGATTGTTCAATTAGTATTGGCTCTAAGCCATAAGATTCATAATATTCAGTTATATACTTATTTGCCTCTTTTTGTTCTGCCTGCGAAACGTCTATATAAACTCCACCTATTTCCTCTATAAGGTTTGCCATTTGAACAAAGTTTACCTCTGCATAATCGGTTATATCAAGGTCAAAAGTCTCATTTATAGTTTTTATAGCGAGTTTTGCCCCACCAAAACTATAAGCGTGACATAATTTTTGAGTTCCATGTCCATCTACTTCCACTTTGCTGTCACGCATAAGCGATACAAGTTTTATTGTTCCATTATCGGCATCGACCGACATAACCATCATGGAGTCCGAACGTATAGGCTCACCATCTGAACGTGTATCAACACCAAAAAGAGCTATATTTGTAACGCCAGACTCTGGTTTTATATTTACTGACAAATCCTCATTTGATAAAGCATCTAAAGAGCTATCATGTGTGTATGAAAAAAATGTATTATATACAAATTTACCACCAAAAAACAAACCTGCTATTATAACAGCCAAAAGTGTCCATCGCCTTAAAATGCGAAAAAATCTGCGAAATGACATAATTCCTCCAAAACTGACAGTTTTTAAAAATACATAAAGTCGCACAAGCAAACCCATAACTTGTGCGACCTTTTTTCATTGCAACAATATTCTATCACAACATTTTAGAATTTTCAAAATAAATTGTGAATTTTTTGTTTTGAAGTTGCATCATTTAAGAGTAATAATTACTCCTCCATAGCGATGTTGATTGACTCCTCAGTTACCTTCATAGCTCTCATGGTATTTGTATAGCTAACATGACCTACTGGCATACCTGCTGTAATGATAATTGTGTCATCAGCCTTAACATCAGCATTTTCCACCGCTGCATGCAGAGCCTGAACATAAAGAGCAGAGCCGCTTTCTGGACGCTTAACCATGCAAGGAATAATTCCCCAAGACATAGTTAGGCGGTTATAAGTTTTTTCGCTCGGAGTTGCACCAACGATAATCTTACCTGGACGATGACAGGAAACCGCACGAGCAGTAGAACCAGACTCTGTAAATGCAACAATACACTTTGCGCCAAGGTCTGCAGCAGTTGTACAAACAGCGTGAGAAATTGCATTTGTTGTAGCGTCGCCGCCAAGATGCATGTCCATAAACTCTGGACGAGTGATACGGCGGCGGTCGTAGTGAATGTTTGATTCAGCGCTTTGAGCGATACTGCTCATAGTTGCAACAGTTTCGACTGGATACTTACCCACAGATGTCTCACCAGACAGCATAATAGCACTTGTGCCGTCATATACAGCGTTAGCAACATCGGAAACCTCTGCACGGGTTGGTCGAGGATTCTTAGCCATGCTCTCAAGCATCTGAGTTGCAGTTACAACTCGACGACCGCGCGAGATACACTTCTTAATCAGATTCTTCTGAATAGCTGGCAGTTCTTCAAAAGGAACTTCTACGCCAAGGTCACCACGAGCTACCATGATACCATTTACCTCGTCAAGAATCTCATCAATATTGTTTACGCCTTCCATATTTTCAATCTTTGCAATGATTTCAATATCTTCACAGCCCTGCTCCTTTAGGATAGCCTTTAGTTCACGCATATCCTGTGCAGAGCGGCAGAAAGATGCTGCGATAAAATCAATGCCCTGAGAGCAACCAAAAATAACATCTGAACGGTCTTTTTCTGAGATATAAGGCATGTTCAGTTTGATGCCTGGAACATTTATAGACTTACGGTTAGACAGTGGACCGCCGTTAAGTGCACGACAGATAATTTCAGTGCCTTCAACGTTCTCAACTTCAAATGCGATAAGACCGTCATCAATTAGAATAACAGTGCCTTTTTTAACGTCATTTGGCAGACCCTCATAGCTTATAGAAACGATTGTGTTGTCGCCTTCAATATCACGAGTGGTCAGTGTAAACTGCTGACCTTCAACTATCTCAATTTTACCATCTTTATATGTTTTTGTACGGATTTCTGGACCTTTAGTGTCCAGCATAAGACCTACTGGTTTACCAAGCTCCTTACGAACAGCCTTAACCTGGTCCATACGCAGCTTATGCTCCTCATGAGAACCGTGGCTGAAGTTGAAACGTGCAACATTCATGCCAGCGATGACCATATTTTTCAGCACATCACCTTCATCGGTTGCAGGGCCTAGTGTACAAATAATTTTTGTTCTTCTCATTGGTACTTTACCTCATTTCATTTGACATATAAAATTGTACATTTTGCTGTACTATTTTACTCATCTACCTATATACCATTCTGTTTTTTATTGTACATCATTGTTATATGTTTGACAACACTATGTTTTAAACTCAGTAATATAAACAACATTTTCATTATTTTGGCACAAAACCAGTTTTTAATCGTGCAATATTTATTGCATTTTGACAATATACACTTGTAAAAAACCAAAAAATCGTTTATAATATCACTAAAATATAATAAAAAATTCTAAAGAAAAACACTATTGAATTTATATAAATACAACATTTCAACTGTTTTGCTTTTCAGTTTTTACTTGTATTTTTTACATTTACAAATGGAGGGGTTTTTCAATGAAAGTTTCACCCGCGTTAGTTGTGATGGCTGCTGGAATGGGTTCTCGATATGGCGGCTTAAAGCAAATTGACCCGCTTGGACCAAATGGTCAAATAATTCTTGATTATTCCATATATGATGCTTATAAAGCTGGTTTTTCTCGTGTTATCTTTGTAATTAAGCCGGAGCTTAAACAGGCTTTTGAGGATAAAATCGGTGCAAAAGCCCGCAAATATATGCAGGTTGATTACGCTTTCCAAACTCTTGACAATTTACCAGATGGGCTTACCCCACCAGAAGGCAGAGCAAAACCCCTTGGCACAGCTCATGCGGTTTATTGCGCTGGAAGTTTGCTTGATGTTCCATTTGCTGTTATAAATGCTGATGATTTTTATGGCTCTGATGCATTTAAGCGTATATATGATTTCCTAAGCACTACTAGTGATGATGAAAAATATCGTTACTGCATGGTAGGCTATAAGGTGGAAAATACACTAACAGAAAATGGAACTGTCTCCCGCGGGGTGTGCACCTCAGACAATAGCGGTTTTCTTTCATCAATCATTGAAAGAACGGCCATTAAGCGAGATGAAAATGGCATTATTCGCTTTTCTCAGGACGATGAAAGCGGTATAATTGAACAAGGTACACCTGTTTCTATGAATATGTGGGGATTTACCCCTTCTTTTGCAAAGGAGCTAAAAAATATGCTCTTTGACTTCTTTGAAAATACCCTGCCTAAAAATCCAGAAAAAGCAGAATTTTATCTTCCATATGCGGTCGATACCCTAATTCATAACGGCAAGGCAACCGCTAAACTGCTTACAACTGACTCCCGCTGGTTTGGGGTTACATATCGTGAAGATAAGCCATCTGTTCAGAAAGCTCTAAGCGATATGACAAATGCAGGTGAATATCCAGAAAACCTATAAACAAGGAGAAATTTTATGATTACAGATTTTTCCGAGCGTTTTATGGATATAGTAAATCAAATTGAGTTCAATTTACCAGATGCTTTTGAAAAAAAACGCATAGTCGATTATCATGGTCGTATTGCTGCACTTTCTGCAAGTTATGCTATTAGTGAAGAAAAAAAGTGGCTTGGTATAATGCCAACAGGCAGAAGTACACATTGTCATGAATTTAGGCTTGTTTATGCTGTTAAAAGCCTAACAAATAACGAACTTATAGACTGGTGGGACTTTCTCTGTAATCAGCAAAAAACACTAATTCCAGTTGATGACTTTCATGAGTTTTCACTTGTCAGCCTTATACTAGTATGTGGCGAAGTTGATGAAGATATAATACGCAATATAAAAAAACTGGATAATCAAATAAATTATAATAAATCTGGTGAAAGCGGCTGGTCAACTGCACAAATGGTCGCGATGGACTTGGAAAAACACAAAATATATATAAGCAAAACTGGCGATATGCTCCGCAGTAGCTTGAAAAATATTAAATTTTAAAAAGACAAAACTTTGCCTTATTTTGACTTTTTAAAATATCTTGCATTTTTTTCTTATTTATGTTAGTATGAGATGTATGTATATATTTCGTTGATAAATATTTAGAAACCTGCCTTTCAGTATGCAAAACTGTAATTGGCATAATATTTTTATAAAGAAGCGGAGGTTTGAAGTTCATGGATACCGTTCATATCGCATTGAGCGTAATCGAAGTTCTAGCTTGTCTGTTCCTGATTGTGACTGTCCTTTTACAGGAAGGCACTTCTCAAGGTCTTTCCGGCTCTATTTCTGGCGGTGCAGAAACATTCTTTGGTTCTAAAAAAGCTCATGGTATGCAGTCAACCCTAAATCGTATTACTGGCGTTGTAGCTATTGTGTTCGTTGTTGTCGCTGTTGCTCTGAACCTTTTATAATATGGCTGGCTTACAACGTATAATCCTGATACTATTCGCTGTTTTTGCTATACTCACTGCCTTTTTTCAGCTAAGAAGCTCTATGAAAAGCGGTAAAGCACAAACCGGTGAAGCATCTGAAAACGATGTGCAAAATATGAGCAAATATGCTCGCATATTTGCGGTTTTGTCTGCAATAAGCCTCGTTTTATGCATTGTAATCGGTGCAGTTTCACGCACATAAAAAAATCCGCCCAGTCGGGCGGATTTTTTATTAACAGCAACGCTATATCTTTTGGGGGAGTAAGGGTACTAAAAAGGGGGGATTATAATCCGTTGCTGTTATGGCAGATTGTGATCTGTATATCACATTTTAATCTGTATCGAATATGATTGGCAATATATTCGATAGGAATAGTTGGAACTCAGGTAAATGGTTCTGAATTCACTTCCCATTATATTATATGAAAATAAGAAATATTTTTCAATGTATTTTTTTATAATTTTTATATTATTTTTATTTTTTTAATTATGCATTTTTACTATTAAGGAGTGACTAATATGAATATCCAAATTTTCGGAAAAAGCAAATGTTTCGATACAAAAAAAGCAGAACGATGGTTTAAAGAACGCAGAATTAAATTTCAGTCAGTAGACCTTGTTAAATATGGAATGTCTGCTGGTGAATTAAACTCTGTATGCCGTGCTGTTGGCGGACTTGATAGTCTTATTGACTCAAAAGCTAAAAACGCTGCTATGCTCAAATATCTCGCTAATGATGAAGATAAAATTCAGCATGTGCTTGATGACCCTAAACTTCTTTTAACCCCTATTGTAAGAAATGGCAAACAAGCTACTGTTGGATATAAACCTGATGTTTGGGAGAGCTGGGAATGAAAAAAGTAACAATTTATACCGATGGCGCATGCTCGGGCAATCCAGGTGTTGGCGGCTGGGGCGCCATACTTCAATATAACGGTCATGAAAAAGAAATCTCTGGTGGTGATAATCTAACCACAAATAATAAAATGGAGCTTTTAGCTGTTATATCTGCCCTTGAGCTTTTAAAAGAACCTTGTGAAGTTGATTTATACTCTGATTCAAAATATGTTATAGATTCGATTACAAAAGGCTGGGCAGCAGGCTGGCGGGCTAGAGGTTGGAAAAAGGCGGATAAATCCCCCGCTAAAAACCCCGAACTTTGGGAAAGATTATTAAATCTTCTTGATATGCACAAAGTAACTTTTCACTGGGTTAAAGGTCATGCAGATAATCCATATAACAATAGATGTGATGAACTTGCAGTCAGCGAGTGGAAACGCAGAAAATAAAAGACGGGCATAAGCCCGTCTTTTATTTTATTTAGTAAATAACAACTGTTGTTCCACTTGGAATATTATTATATAACCAATAAATGCCCTCATCAAGCATACGCACGCAGCCCGCAGATACAGGGAAGCCAATAGATGGGTCTTTTAGCTTGTTAGTTCCAGGATAATATAAACGAGAATGGAATGCATAACCTGTTCCAGGATAGAAACGAACAACCGGTCTGCAAGTGTATGAACTTGTATACCAACCAGTCTGTTTATATGTTACCTCTGTTATACCAATAGGGGTTGGAGAGCTTGATTTGCCTGTTGCACACTGGAACTCATGTATAAGCTCCCAATTCCATTTTGAGCCTTTAAAAACATTTACCATCTGTGCAGAGCGGCTTACCCAAATCAAATATTCTGTCTTGCTTGAGTATCCTTTAGCGTTTACAAATACAATCTTTTCACCTTGAGTATAGTCTGTATTTCCAGAATGATAGTAAGGGTTTACCTTTGCAAGAACTTCACTTGCATCTGGTAAATAGTGGCTTGCTGGATAATTTTCAATTTCAACATCGCCTGTAATTGCTATTGTTTCGGTTTGCTCTGTTACCGTATTTTTATATGTAAGCACAAATTTAACATTTTGCCAAATTTTCATATACTTTTCAAAAGTTATATCCCTGCTATAAGTAGATGTTTTTCCATCTATTAGTTGCATTGCAGAGTTTGAAAATGCAGCATCTGCCGAGCCTTCATAATACCACTGTGCAGAAACGATTTTAGGCTCTTTAACACCAGTGATTGTTACAGTTGCCACCAAATCCCCGCCAGGTGATACCTTTGGAGTGTCCAAAGCAAGCTGTACACCATCAAGACCGTTATCAACACCGCTGTCATCAAAGCTGTCATATGCAACACTTATATTGCAATATGAACCCTTTACTGCTACATTTTTTGCAACACCTGCACCATAAATTTGGGTGTAGTTTCCATTTATATTTGCATTATTTACAATACCATTTATGCTAATAACGTTATTTGTTGCACCAACTTGAACAAGCAAATTATCAATTTCAGTATTTTCATCAACCAAAATATTATTATTAGTGCCTGAAATAATTAGGCTCTCCAGCTTTGTTCCGTTTAGGTTTATTGTGCGACCCGAACCTGTTATTTCAACTTTTCTTGTTTGTTCACCGCTTAATGTAACCGCACCATTTCCGCTGCCAACAACAACGGTTTGAGCACTTAAAATGCTGCTTTCATCAAGGTTTACAGAAGTGCCCGTATTATTAAGCACCAAGCGGTTAATATTTATTTTTTCATCTGAATTTGCAATTTCTGGGGTTTTTCCACTTAAAATAATTGTATCATATGCCTTATTTTCATCTAAAATTATCAAAGGTATATCAACAAGCATTATATTACCTGAAATTTTATAATTTTCAATATCTTCATATTCTATATTTATACCTGGCTGATTTTCAATATCTGTTTGTTCTTCTGAGCTTACAGATGCATCTGGATTATCTGTTGTTGTGCTTTGCTCGTTATATTCTCTGTCTAAGCTCCACGGAGCATAGATTTTTATTAAATCACTGCTAATAGTGCGATAAATAAGGGTCATAAACTCTGCACGAGTAATGCTATTTAACGGATTTAATCCCCCATTGTCTGAACCATTTAAAATGCCATTATCAATTAAAACGGCGGCCGCTCGTCTTTGTTCTAATGTCATCTGGGTCCAGTCATTAAACCTTTTAACTGATTCTATTGATGGATTTGCCTCAGCTAAACCAAAGGCATCAGCTATTGCTTTAAATACCTGTCCGCGCGTTGCATTAGCGTTTATATCAATAGAACCATCATATGGCAAAAATCCAGCCGAAACAGCCATATTTGCATCATTAGAATACCACTCATTTTGGTCAATATTTGGATATATAAGCGATTTATCACTTGTATGAAGTACACGGTTTAAAATTGTAGCCATTTGTGCAGTTGTAAGGCTGGAATCTGGACTTAAATTTCCATCTATTCCATTTAAATAACCGTAAAATACTGCATTTGAAAGTGCATCATATGCCCAGTGACCGCTAGCATCTGGAAAATCTTGAATATCAACCGCACCAACTGAGCCTGTAAACATAGCAACAGCACACAGTGCAGATATAAAACGTTTCTTTATCATAAAAAACAATCCCCCTTATCCACTTGATTTCTTGTTTTAAAATATATTTTAATGGTAGAATATAATTGTACAAATGTCAAATTATAAAACGGTTAAATTTTCGAAACGTAAGAAAGGATTTTTTTAATGCGTGCAATAATTACAGGTGCATCATCTGGAATAGGTAAAGATATGGCATATATCTTAGCTCAAAGAGGCTATGATTTAACGCTTGTTGCAAGAAGAACTGACAAATTAAATGATTTAGCAAAGAGACTGCCTGTTAGTTGTCAAATAATCTCCGCTGATTTATCTGATATAAATCAATGTAGAATGGTCTATGCCAAGTCAAAAGGAAAAGATGCAGAAATTTTAATAAATAATGCTGGTTTTGGTCTGTTTGGAAAGTTTTCTGACACAAGTTTGGAGCGTGAAATTTCTATGATTCAAACAAACATAACATCTGTTCATGTGCTAACCAAACTGTTTTTACATGATTTCAGACAACAAAACCGGGGATATATATTAAATGTTGCTTCATCCGCTGGCTTTATGGCAGGACCTCTTATGTCAACCTACTATGCTAGCAAAAACTATGTTTTAAGACTTACTCAAGCCATTCATGAAGAGCTTAGACGGGAAAAAAGCAACGTTAAAATATGTGCATTATGTCCGGGACCTGTTGAAACTGAATTTAACAGTGTTGCAGGCGTTAAATTCTCCATTGGTGGACTAAGCAGCAATAAAGTTGCTCAATATGGCATAGATAAAATGTTTGCTGGCAAAAGCGTTATTGTTCCTGGTCTTGGAATGAAAATCACACTTGCTGCAAGGCATTTTGCACCAGAGTTTTTAATGCCACGAATAACATATCACATACAAAAATGCAAAGAAAAATAAAAAAAGTCTAGGGATAAAAAATCCCTAGACTTTTTCTTTTACTGATTAACTTGTTCAGTTTCTTCTGTTTCTTCGTGGTCAGTTCTAACAATAGAAATAACCTTGACATCTTCGCTTGTTCTCATTACTATAACGCCTTGACTAGACCTGCCGCACTCACGAATCTGGTCTACTGGTGTACGAATAATGACTCCATCATCAGTGATAATCATAATATCATTATCTTCATCTACAACGGCAATACCTGCTACAAGTCCAGTTTTATCTGTCAGATTATGCAGATTTATACCGCTGCCACCTCTGTGATGCACTGTAAATTCTTCAACTGGTGTACGCTTACCAAATCCATTTTCAGTGATAGAAAGAACCTTTGCTCCCTTTCTAGCTCGTGCAGCACCGATAACATAATCGCCATCAGCCAGACGGATACCCCTTACGCCAACAGCCGTTCTTCCCATTGCACGAACTTCAGTTTCTGGGAATGCAATTATTTTACCATTATGGGTTGCAATGAGAATATTTTCTGTTCCATCAGTTAGTCGAACATCTACAAGAATATCGCCTTCATTTAGGCTTAGTGCACGAAGTCCAGCTTTACGGATATGTTGCAGTTCACTTAATACAACACGCTTAATTGTTCCCATTTTCGTTACAAATACCATATATTTATCGTCAGTAAACTCACGAATTGGGAACATAGCTGTTACTTTTTCGCCCTGTGTAAGCTCTAAAAGATTTATAATATTTGTACCCTTAGCATTTCTGCCCGCCTCTGGTATTTGGTAGCCTTTGAGCTTATAAACTCTGCCCTGATTTGTAAAAAACAGCAGGTTATCATGTGTAGATGCAGTAAATAGACCCCTTGTGAAATCTTCTTCACGGGTTTTCATTGCGTTTACGCCACGTCCACCTCTATTTTGCGCTTTATATGCAGATGTTGGAATACGCTTGATATATCCGAAATGTGTTAAGGTGTAAGTGCAGTCTTCTTCCTCAATTAAATCTTCAATATCAATTTCATCTGCAACATTTGCAATTTCGGTTTTGCGCTCATCACCGTGAGCATGCTTTATCTCCTGCATTTCCTTTTTAACAATATCAAGCATATTGTGGTCGCTTGAAAGGATTTCCATAAAGCCTGCAATTTTATTTTCAAGTTCATTATACTCATCATTTATCTTTTGCTGCTCTAAACCAGACAAGCGACCCAAACGCATATCAACAATAGCTTGCGCTTGAGCATCATCAAGGTGGAATTCATAATGCTCAGAGCCGTCAGTAATACCTAAAAGTGCAATCTGGTCAATCCAAAAAGGTTCTTTGCATAGGTTTTCCTTTGCCTCTGCCTCATTTTTAGATGCTCTGATAATTTCAATAATGCGGTCGATATTATCACTATCGGTTGCAACCTTTAAGCCCTCAAGTATGTGAGCACGAGCCTGCGCTTTTGCAAGGTCGAAACGTGTGCGTCTCTCAATTACGTTTTTCTGGAAAGAAATATAGTAATCTATAATTTCACGCAATGTCAGCACTTTTGGCTGTACTTTATCCGGATTTGATGCAGATGGAACAAGTGCAAGCAAAATCATAGAGCATGTATCTTGCATTTGTGTATAGTTATAAAGCTGGTTTAGCACCACCTGAGCATTAGCATCACGCTTAACTTCAATAACAATGCGCATTCCCTCACGAGAGGATTCATCACGAAGTGCTGAAATGCCATCAACACGCTTGTCCTTAACAAGATTTGCGATTGATTCAACTAGACGGGCTTTATTGACCATATATGGAATTTCGGTGACAATAATTTGACTTTTACCCTTTTCCATTTCCTCAATAGTGCACTTAGCACGTACCTTAATTTTACCTTTACCAGTTGCATAAGCTGCACGCATACCTGCTCTGCCCATAATAATACCGCCGGTAGGGAAGTCAGGGCCTTTAATAATTGCTGTCAGCTCATCAAGACCAGCATCGGGATTATCAATAACATAACAAACGCCATCAATAACTTCGCTTAGGTTATGAGGTGGAATGTTAGTTGCCATACCTACTGCAATACCGGAAGAACCGTTTACAAGCAAGCAAGGGAAACGGGAAGGCAGAACCACAGGTTCTTTTCTTTCCTCGTCAAAGTTTGGCTGAAAGTTTACAGTGTCTTTTTTGATATCTGCAAGCATATAATTTGAAACTTTAGCCATACGAGCCTCGGTGTAACGATAAGCCGCTGCTGGGTCACCATCGACAGAGCCAAAATTACCATGACCATCAATAAGCGGATAACGAAGCGAGAAACTCTGTGCCATACGAACCATAGCATCATAAACAGAGGCATCGCCATGAGGATGATATCTACCAAGCACATTACCAACGGTTGTCGCTGACTTACGATATGGCTTATCTGAGGTTAAACCGTCCTCATACATCGCATATAAAATGCGTCTATGTACCGGTTTTAGACCGTCACGAACATCTGGAAGAGCTCTGCCCACAATAACGCTCATAGCATAGTCAATGTAGGAGCTTTTCATTTCCTGATATAGGTCTACTGGTACGATTTTTTGATTTTCATATACTTCACTCATTGTTTTCCTCCACTTGTGAGGTAACACAATGCAAGACTTTAAATATCTAGATTGGTTACATATTTTGCATTTTTCTCAATAAATTCTCGGCGTGGTTCTACCTTTTCACCCATAAGCAGAGCAAAAATTTCATCGGCTGCTACTGCATCTTCAACATTTACCTGCTTAATAACACGATGCTCAGGGTTCATAGTGGTTTCCCAAAGCTGCTCAGGGTCCATTTCACCGAGACCTTTATAACGCTGAACACGAACATTTTCGCCCATTTCGGCTAAACACTGACGCTGTTGTTCTTCGGTGTAGGTATATCTAATATCCTTACCCTTTTCGTTTTTGAAAAGAGGAGGCTGAGCAATAAACACATGACCATGCTCAATCAGTGGACGCATAAAACGGAAGAAGAATGTCAGAAGAAGTGTTCTGATATGGCTGCCGTCAACATCGGCGTCCGCCATAAGAATGATTTTTCCATAACGCAGCTTAGAAATGTCAAAATCCTCACCAAATCCAGCACCAAAAGCTGTAATCATAGGTGTTAATTTTTCGTTTCCATAGACCTTATCAAGTCTAGCTTTTTCAACGTTAAGCATTTTGCCCCAAAGTGGTAAAATAGCTTGATATTTACGGTCGCGTCCTTCTTTTGCAGAGCCGCCCGCAGAGTCACCCTCGACTATATAAATTTCAGTAAGCCTTGGGTCACGCTCTTGACAATCGGCGAGCTTACCAGGCAATGAAGCACCGTCTAGCGCTGATTTACGTCTGGTCATCTCTCTAGCCTTACGAGCTGCCTCTCTTGCACGAGCAGCGGTTTGAGCCTTGTCTATGATGATTCTAGCTACAGATGGATTTTCCTCAAAGAAGGTGGTTAATCGGTCATTCATCATCGTTTCCACAAGTGTACGCATTTCGCTGTTTCCGAGCTTGCCCTTTGTTTGACCTTCAAACTGTGCCTCTTGAAGTTTTACGGATATAATAGCGGTTAAGCCCTCACGCACATCTTCACCAGAAAAAGCCTTTTCATTTTCTTTTATTAGATTATTTTTTCTGCCATATTCATTAAGCACACGTGTTAAAGCTGATTTAAATCCTGTTTCATGTGTGCCGCCTTCGATGGTGTTAATATTATTTGCAAAAGAAATAAGAGTTTCAGAATATGAATCTGTATATTGAAGTGCAACCTCTGCCATAGAGCTATCACGGCTGCCTTCCATGTAGATAACTTCCTTATGAAGCGGATTTTTAGTGCGGTTTAAGTACTCGACAAATTGACGTATACCGCCTTCATAGTGCATAACCTGCTCGGTTGCTTCGTCATCGCGCTCATCACGCAAGGTGATTTTAATGCCGCCGTTTAAAAACGCTTGGTCTCTTAGACGTTTTTCAAGCACAGAATACTCATAGACGGTTGTTTCAAAAATTTCCGGGTCTGCCTTAAAGCGAATAGTAGTACCGGTTTGGCTTTCAAATGGCACAGACTGCATTTGTTTTACTGTTTTGCCACGCTCAAAGCTCATAGTATGCTTTTCATGACCATCACAGACTTCAGCCTCTAACCACAAAGAAAGAGCATTTACAACCGATGAGCCTACACCATGCAGACCACCGGAAACTTTGTATCCATCGCCGCCGAATTTACCACCGGCATGAAGTACAGTCAGGACAACTTCAAGTGTTGGTATTCCCATTTGAGGGTGAATACCGCAAGGAATACCACGACCATTATCTTTAACGCTTATTATATTATCTTTTTCGATTGTCACTGTAATTTCAGTACAATAGCCTGCAAGAGCCTCATCTATGGAGTTATCAACGATTTCATAAACCAAATGATGCAGACCTTGAGAGGAAGTAGAGCCGATGTACATACCAGGGCGTTTACGAACAGCCTCAAGACCTTCTAATACCTGAATTTGGCTTTCATCATAAACCTCGGTAACTTTAAGGTCTAGTATTTCATCGCTTATTTCCTTGTTTGTTTGGATATTTTCACTCATACACAATTCCTTTACCTCGTCCAAGTGTGCGAGAGCTAAAGCTATCGCTTAGTTTTAACGGATTAGTTTTGTAAGCAGGATATAAACCTATATATCCTCACAAAAAAATCAATGCCAATAATAGGCATAGATTTTAGATAAAACCGTTTATTTTGAGTCGACATTATTTAAAAAAGAGCTTTTATGCCATCTTGGGCACGCTTTGCAAGTGTCCTAGATGATATTTGTGAAATATAAAGAATTTCACCAAGCTCACCCATGCAAAGTACAGCAGACTTAGGGATATCATCACAAAGGTCTACTATTCTGCCCTCGTGTTCCAGCCGACGCAAAAGCGTTCGGGTGCGTTCTGATGTGGTTGCAGTATCCATGTCAAAAATACACACAATAGAGCGTATTGGCACCATGTAATCCTGTCCGATATGAACATACATAAATCAATCTGCACCACCTTTCCAACACCATAATCGCCCGAAAGCTATCATATTCATTATACCACTTTTTTTGCGGTTTGTGCTAAAAAAATGAAAACTTTTTGCAATATTCCTATACAATTCTTACTCATAAGCAGGCATAAAAACTGTGAAAAATCCCCTTGTTTTTTTTAAGTTTTTCATATCTTTTTTATATCTTTCAAAACCTGACCATTTTTAACAAAAAATACAATTCCTGCATTTATTTTTTTCATTGTATCAAGGTCACAGCAAGTTATTAAAACCTGCCCTTTATCTATGCGATTTAATACAAAATCCTGTCTTTTAGAATCAAGTTCTGACAAAACATCATCAAGAAGTAAAACAGGATATTCGCCCGAATCATCAAAAAACATTTCACGCTCAGCAAGTTTTAATGCAAGTGCACATGTTCTAACCTGACCTTGCGACCCAAAAGATGAAGCAGAAGCACCGCAAAGCATAATCTCTAAATCATCTTTATGTGGACCTGATAAACAGCTTTTTGCAGCTATTTCAAAACGCTTATGATTAAACACATGCTCTATAAGTTCCTTTTCAATATGCTCAGCAGATGCATATACATCAGTTATACTTGAAACTGTTTTGTATGTTATATCCAGCTTTTCATTCGGTGCAGCAAGTTTATGAACCTGACAAGCCTTTTCTGCCAGCTTACGGATATAATACGCTCTGTAACGAATTATAATTGCACCAAGACGGGCAAGTCTAAGTGAAAAATCATCTAAAAGCTCCAGCATTTCTGGTTTTTCTTCGCTGTCTTTTAAGATCTTATTTTTGTGAGCAAGCACCTTTTCATATTCGGTAAGCACTTTATCATAGTTTGGGCGTAACTGACATAGAGCGGTGTCTAAAAATCTGCGTCTTGCCCCTGCTCCTGCTCTGATTAGATAAAGGTCATCAGGACAGAAAAGCACAGTTTTTAGTATACCTCTTGCATCTGATTGACGTTTCATTCTAACACCATTGCGATAAACCTCAGCTGGCTTTTTATCAAACAGCCTAAGCTCCACTGAAAAATCACGACCTTCAGCGGTAAACTCACCATAGATTTTGCCCTGTTTTTCTCCAAAGCGTAAGCCCTCTTTCTTTTGACCTGTGCGAAAAAGGCGTATTGTAGACATAGCCGCAACCGCTTCAAGAAGGTTGGTTTTGCCTTGAGCGTTCTCACCACAAATGATATTTACTCCACCAGTGAAGGACACTTTCTGCTCTTTATAGTTTCTAAAATTTTCAAGCTTTATGCAATTTATATTCATATTTATTCATTTCTCCTGATTTTATTTTTCTTCTAATCACACATTTTGTGTAGTAACAAAAAATAGGAAAACGACACCGAAGTGTCGTTTTCAAAAAAACTTGCAAAAAGTAAATTGCAATTTTGCAAGTTTTAAATTTCAATCTTTCATTTTTATATCTTATTACTCAATTATAACAATTTCATCTGCTAGGGAAATACAATCACCAGAATGAAGTTTTTTTCCACGCTGAGTGCAAACCTCATTGTTGACTAAAACTTGACCATCGGCAATCAGAATTTTGGCTTCGCCACCGGAGCTAACTAAATTTGCGAATTTTAGTAAAGCATCGAGTTTAATAAACTCACCAGTAATTTTTATATTTTGCATATTGTGAACCTCTAAAAAATTTTACTCGCCCGATTTCAGACGAACAGGAAGAACAAGATAGGTAAATTTATTGCTGTCAATAGGGTAAATAACCATAGGTTTAAGAGAACCATCAATAGCAAGCTGAACTTTTTCATCACTGCAAGCTCTAAGAGCATCAAGCAAATATCTGTTATTAAATCCTATTTCAAGGTTATCCACAGAATTTTCTATCGGACATTCATCATAAGATTTTCCGATTGCCGTTATACAGCTCATTTTTATAACGGAACCATCAAAGTACATGCGAACCGGATTTTTAAGTTTTTCTGAAACGATAAGTGAAACTCTTTCTATACAGCTAATCATTTCTTGAACATTTACAGTTACCATATTTTCATTTTTGGTGGGGATTGCAGCTTTGTAATTTAAAAATTCACCATCTATTAAACGTGTTATAAATATTGTTTGACCGATTTCAAATAATATGTGTTTTTCATCTGGATAAATAGAAACTGGTTTTTCTGCGTTGTCGCTTAAAATTCTTTCAATTTCTCTTAGGGCATTTCCAGGAACTACAAATTTCATATTTTCTCTAGTATCTTCTAATATTTCACGTCTTATAGATAATCTGTAACCATCAACAGCAACAATATTCAAGTGATTTTGTTCTATTTCAAACAAGCAACCAGTGTGTATAGGTTTTGCTTCATTATCAGATACAGCAAAAATGGTTTGGGAAATCATAGATTTAAGCATTGGTTGTGGCATTTTAATTTGTTTTGCACAATTAACCTCTGGCATCTGTGGAAAATCATTGGAAGGAGAGGCAACAAGATTAAAAACTGCTTTACCGCATTTTATAGTTGTTAATAACTTTTCATCTGTTTCAAAAAATATAATATCATTTGGTAGTTTTCTGATAATATCACCAAGAAGTTTTGCATTTAGTATAATTTCTCCCGTTTGGATAATATCTGCATCTAAATTTGTTTTAATTCCTATTGAAAGGTCGTATCCTGTGAGAGTAAGTGAAGAATTTGCGGTGATTTTTAAACCTTCAAGGACTGTGATTGTGGATTTTGTTGATACAGCTCTTGATGCCGTATGGATAGCGTCGAGTAATGTCGATTTTTCGCAAGAAAATTTCATGTGTTTTTGTTCCTTTCTTTTGTACACAATATGATTTGATATATGTTTAATATTTCCTCGGAAATTTAACATTAAAAATATAATATATTATTTTAGTAGTAGTAGTAGAGATGTGCAAACTGTGGAAAACTCGAAAAACATCGGGAAATGCGGGATTTTCTTATCCACATATATCTGTGGATAAGATTTAATAAGTTATAGTAATAATACACACCTTATATTTATCCACAACTTATCCTTGTGGAATCCACAATCTGCTTGTGGATAAGTTAATGGATAAAAAATGACCCCTATCCCTTAAAACGGAACATTTTGTTACACTGATGCATACAAAAAATCCGAACATTGACCATTTAAATAAAAGAAAATCTTTATTTATTTTCGGTTGATGGGGGAGTGGGGCTATAAGTAAAAACAACAAAAAAACAGCATATTAAAACAGACTGATTTCATGTTTACGTAATATTATATATTTTGAATATTTTCTATAAGTGTTCTAATAATATCATCGGTTTCTGCAAGCTGTTTGCGTTCATCTTCTATTTTGTTGCAAGCATGCATTACAGTGGTGTGGTCTCTGCCAAAAACCTTACCGATTTCTGGAAGTGAATAATTGGTCAACTTTCTAACAAGATACATTGCCATTTGTCTGGGTCTTACAGTATCTTTTGAGCGTTTATTTGCTAAAATTTGGTCTACTGGCATGGAGTAGAAATTAGAAACCGTTTGTAAAATCATATCGGGGGTGGGGTTTAAGCCCGGATTTATAGATTTTACTTCTTCAATAACCTCTGCTACCATTTCAGTAGATATAGGTTCACCATTTAACTCATGTTTTGCCTTGATTTTTTTAACTGTACCCTCAAGCTGACGAACATTTGACTGCAAATTTTCTGCAATTTGATACATAATATCTCTTGGCAGCTCAAAGCCAAGTTTCATGCTCTTTGCATTTATAATTGCAAGTCGTGTTTCAAGGTCTGGCGGCTGAATATCTGCAAGAAGTCCCCATTCAAAACGAGTTTTCATTCTATCTTCAAGTGTATTCATTTCTTTTGGGGGTCTATCTGAAGTTAGAACAAGCTGCTTTCCAGATTCATAAAGAGCATTAAATGTATGGAAAAATTCCTCTTGAGTACGCTCTTTACCAGCTATAAACTGAATATCATCGATTAAAAGCAAATCGGCCATTCTATATTTGCCGCGAAAAGCCTGCACATCACCTGACTGAATAGCGGTTACAAGCTCGTTTGTGAAATCCTCACCTTTAACATAAATAATTCTAAAATCGGGGTGATTTTGATGAATAACATTGCCAATAGCATGTAAAAGGTGTGTTTTTCCTAGACCAGATTGACCATAGATGAATAGGGGATTATAATTTTCAGCTGGATTATTTGCAACCGCAATAGCAGCAGCATGGGCAAACTTGTTTGACGAACCCACAATAAAGTGTTCAAATGTATATTCATCATCAAAGCTAAGACCGACAAGTGTGCTTGTATCGACTTTTTCGTCGCCAACAATGATGTGAATTTGTATTGGTCCACCTAATAGCTCGTTCATAGCATCAGACAGCGGCTGCAAAAAGCGCTGCTCTATAATTTCTCTTTTAAATTGACCGGAGGCACGCAAGATAAGTTTATCGCCATTTAGTGACACAACTTCTGCATCATCAAACCATGCTGATAGTGTAACAGGGCTTATTGTACGCTCCATATGAGTCAGTGCCATTTTTAAAATATCATTTGGCCCATTCATAGCATTTTTATCTCTCCTTTATTCGATTCCTATTCATAATAGATAATAGCAAAAATATAACCAATATGCAAATAGTTATTCACAGAAAGCACAAAGTTTTCCACAGTATCCACAGAGAATAAAATCTGTAAAAGAAAATATTCAAAAAACTGCAAAAAAACTTGACATATACCCTGTATTGTGCCTATAATAAATACTGATTCAGATTGCATCGGACAGGCAGCGGCATATGCCTAAGCTGCCACAATATATGGTGGTTTGGACCTGTGCCGGTGCCCACTCGAACAATTATTTCGTTTTATAGTAGGAGGTGCAGAGAAAATGGTAAGAACTTATCAACCTAAAAAGCGTCAGCGTAGCAAGGAGCATGGTTTCCGTAAGAGAATGGCTACTTCTAATGGTCGCAAGGTACTGGCTCGTCGCCGTGCAAAGGGTCGTGCTCGTCTGACTCACTAAGCCTAAACGCTTAAATTTTATCATCTCTTGTCGAGATGATTGGGCCGTCGGTTTGTACGGCCTTTTTTTTTAAATATCCATAATCTTTTTGTTTATTTTCGGTTTGGCGGTGGAGGATTATGGCAAATTAACACCCCAAACAGCTTATAGTTTTGCTTTTTTCGTGCTATAAGAATAATTATCAGGTGGGAATGCTCCAAAGGGCATCGGAGCATAATGCTGCCTGAAAGCTCTTTTATAAAGGAGCGTTTTTTAAAAATGAAACATACCTATCGCATCAAACAAAATTATGAATTTCGCAGACTTTATAGGCGTGGAAACTCAGTGGCTACCCCTTATTTAGTGGTTTATGCACTGAAAACTCGTCGAAATATCAATAGAATCGGGCTTACAGTGACACCTAAACTTGGCGGTGCAGTGGTTAGAAACCGAATAAAGCGCCTTTTAAGGGAGGCTTACCGCCTAAATGAGGACAAAATCTGTACAAGTTATGATTTTATTTTTGTTGCACGCTCTCGAATGATTGGGGCAAAATGCCAAAAGGTAGAAAAAGAGCTTATGCGTGCAATGAAACAGCTTGGACTGCTTATCAAGCAAGATGGAGGCGAAAAAGCGTGAAACGCTTGCTACTTTCAGGAATAAAGTTTTACCAAAAACAAATTTCTCCTTCTTTGCCACCGAGATGTAGATATATTCCAACTTGTTCACAGTATGCAAAGGAAGCTATTGAAAAATATGGTGCTGCAAAGGGTAGTGTGCTTGCAGCTAGAAGGATTTGCAGATGTCACCCATTTTCCAAGCATGATATTTACGACCCTGTGCCATAAATATCAAAACCGCGTGCCATGACGCATTCACTTTTCATGGCAACTCAATTTTCGGAGGATAATTCTAAACAATGGGCGATATTTTTGGATTTCTTATTGTAAGACCGCTTGGTATGCTGCTAAATGTAATCTACAATACAGTTGGTTCATATGGTCTTGCAGTTATTTTGTTTGCATTACTTGTAAAAATTATTATTTTACCTATTGCATACCATGGTAAAAAGGGCATGCTGCGTATGAACAAACTTCAAGGTCAAATGCAGCAGATTCAAAAAAAATATGCAAACAACAAGGTTAAAATGAACGAAGAAATCAGCAAGCTATATGAGAAGGAAGGCGTAAGCCCAATGTCAGGCTGTCTGCCATCTTTTCTGCCGCTGCCGATTATGATGGGTCTTTATTATGCCGTAGTAAAGCCAATGAGCTTTATGATGGGACTTTCCGGCGGTCTGCCAGACACCCCAACAGAGGACATTAACCTGCTTGCACAAAAGGTTGGTATTGAAATTACTCAACAGAATTCTTACACTGTTCAAACTGAAATTGCTCAGGCTTGTAATAAGTTTTTCCATAATGGAAATCTGGATTCTGAGATTGCATCTCTGTCAGATGGCATTAAAAACCTTTTACAGCCGATGAACTTTGACTTCTTTGGCCTTGATTTGTCGGTTAAACCTACACTAACACTTAGTATTTTACTGCTAATTCCAATTTTATCCGGTCTTTCTGCATTTTTGTCATCTTGGATTATGCAGAAAATGCAGAGGAATAACAATGGTAATGCAAATGCTCAAATGCAAGGCAGCATGAAAACTATTATGTACATTATGCCACTTATGAGCGTATATTTTGCATTTCAGTTCCCTGCGGCTATCGGTATTTACTGGATTGCAAACAATGTCTTCACTTGTATTCAGGAAGTAATATTGACAACAATAATTCGTCGTAAATACCCTGAAATGACACAGCCAGAAGGAAAAAAGAAAAAAGGGGAGGCGTAAATAATGCTTAAAAGCATTGAAATGACTGGTACAACCCGCGATGATGCAATCAAAAAGGCGCTTAATGTCCTTGGATTAGATCGTGATGATGTATCAGTAGAGGTGCTTGACAATGGCAAAAGAGGCTTTTTAGGCTTTGGTTCAACCGATGCAAAGGTTAGAATCACTTATGAAGTGCCAGATGAAAAGCCAGAAGTTAAAGTGTCTGAACCAGAAGTTATAGAGCAAAAAATAGAAATTAACTCTAAACAAGGAGTAAAAGACGAGACAGAGACTAAAGCAGAGCCAGTGGAGGAGAAAAAATCAAATCTTCCAGATTTGAGCCAAATTGCTCCAGATGACCCAAGAAGAACAACTCCTCATCTTGTAAAAGCTGCACCTAAAAATATAGAAGAAACCAAAAAGTCTCATAAAGAGCATGTAGAGCGTGAGCCAATTGTTCCATATATCACACCAGTGGCAATGGCTGATGAGCTGGTTTCTGAGCAGGCAAAGCAAGCTGTTAAATTTATTGATGGGCTGCTTGAAAAATTAGGTATTGAAGGTAAGGCAACTGTGCTTGATATTAGTGAGCCTGACCATGTTCGTATTGATATTGCAGGTAAGGATATGGGACAGATTATTGGCAGACGTGGTGATACTCTTGATGCAATTCAGTATCTTACAAGCCTTGTGCTCAATCAGAACTCTGAGGAGCATTTAAGGCTTACTGTGGACACTGAAAACTATCGTGCTAAACGTGCAGAAAGCCTAGAGCGTCTTGCAAGAAAGATGGCTGTAAAGGTTTGTAAGTATCATAAGGCTATGACTTTAGAGCCTATGAACCCTTATGAGCGTCGTATTATTCATGCGTCATTGCAAAATTTTAGAGGTGTTACCACTCATTCCACTGGCACCGAACCGGGCAGAAGGGTTGTAATTTCTCCAGATGGGTCAGCTCGTCCGTCAAGACGTGGCTTTCAGCCTAGAAAAAAGTAATATAAACTCAGTTGATGGGCGGGCTAAATGAAAAGCCCGTCCGTGTTTTTTATAATTTAGAAAGGACGAAATAGCAATGGATACAATCGCCGCTATCGCTACTGCAACAGGTGGTGCAATTGGCATAATCAGAGTATCTGGTGATAAAGCTGTAAGTGCTGTAAATAAGATATTTAAGCCCATAGGCAAAAAGCAGTTTTCGGATATACCATCAAGAATGCTTGCATATGGAACTTTATATGATAGACTAGGTAATGTGCTTGATAGCTGTATGGCTGTTCACTTTGATGGAGATAAAACATACACAGGCGAACCTATGGCAGAGCTGCAATTACATGGCTCACCAGCGGTTTTAAGTGAGGCTCTCTCCGGATTATTTGAACAGGGTATCAGGCAGGCACAGGCAGGTGAGTTCACAAGACGAGCATTTTTAAATGGTAAGATGAATTTAATGCAAGCAGAGGCAGTTTCAGACCTTATCGCCGCTCATTCGCTTGAGGCGGCTAATAATGCAGCAGGACAAATTTCTGGTATAGTTGCAAATGGTATGGACGAGCTTAGACAAAAGCTGATAGGTGTTTCTGCACATTTTCTTGCTGTTGTTGATTATCCAGATGAGGATATAGACCCATTTTTAGAGAATGAGCTTTGTAATACTTTGATTGAAACCGAAAATAAACTGCATGAGCTTAGAGCATCTTACGAGAGGGGAAGAATACTGCGTGAGGGCTTACCATGTGCCATTGTTGGAAGACCTAATGTAGGTAAATCTACACTGTTAAATGCACTTGTAGGCTTTGAACGTGCGATTGTAACAGATATTGCAGGAACAACACGAGATACAATAGAAGAAGTAATCAGAATTGGCTCATTAACGCTTAGATTGCAAGATACAGCAGGTATAAGGGAGAGCCAAGATATAGTTGAGCAAATAGGTGTTGAGCGAGCTAAAAAAGCAGTAGATGAGGCAGCACTTGTGCTTGCGGTAATTGATGGAAGTGTGCAGTTAAGTAAACAGGATATAGATGCATTAAATTCAGTAAGAAATTCGCCATTAGTGATTCTTGTAGTAAATAAAAGTGATAAAGGATTAACTGAACAAAATATTACAAAGGGATTTGAGCATGTAGTAAAAATAAGTGCTAAACAGGGAGAAGGCATAGAACAGCTTAGGGATATGATTTTAAGTGTTACAGGTATGAATAATGTTGTATTTGATGGCGGTATTATCACAAACGCTAGACAGGCAGACGCATTAAATAGAGCTGAAATTGCTTGCAGCCAGGCGAGAAAAGCTGCTCAATCTGGTATGACACCTGATGCAATATTACAAGATGTAGAGGCTGCAATTTCAGCTCTTGGAGAGTTAACCGGTCAGAGTGTTAGAGAGGATATAATACAAGATATTTTTAGCAGATTTTGCGTTGGCAAATAATAACTCTATATATCGTGTTTTTTTAAAATAGATACCACATAATTTAGGGTAAATAGTGAATTTACATTAGCCTCTTAAAGTATATTAAAACATATAATTTGTGTATAAATTTGTTGATAAGTTGTTAATATAAAAATTTAATTTATACTAATAGTGATAATATTATAAAATTATACAAAAATAAAAAATTTTACTCAGAGTTATACAATGTATGCACAGAGTTATCAACAATCTGTATAAGTAAAAAATTGTTAAAAAGGAGGATTGCCAAAATGTCATTTCAAGCGGGAAATTTTGATATTGCAGTTATTGGTGCAGGGCATGCAGGCATAGAGGCAGCTCTTGCAGGTGCTAGGCTGGGATTGAAGGTTGTATGCTTTTCAATAAACCTTGATAGCATTGGAAATATGCCATGTAATCCAGCAATAGGTGGAACTGCTAAGGGTCATTTAGTGCGTGAGATTGACGCTTTAGGTGGTGAGATGGCTAAGGCGGCTGATGCGTCTTGTATTCAATATAGAATGTTAAATCGTGGCAAGGGTCCAGCAGTTCATTCGCTTAGAGCTCAAGCTGACAGATTTGCATATCGTAAATATATGAAATGGGTTTTAGAAACTACCCCAAATATTAGTTTAAAACAAGCGGAAATCACTAAAATCCATGTAGAAAATAATAAGGTCACTTCAGTTGAAACTCCAACAGGAGCAATTTATAATTGTAAAGCGGCTATTATCTGTTCGGGAACATATCTGGGTGGACGTATTATTATAGGTGACCATATACATGATGGCGGACCAGACGGTATGTTTGCAGCCACTAAGCTGACAGCTTGTTTAAAAGAAATGGGATTAAATCTGATGCGTTTTAAAACGGGTACACCACCACGAATTGACAGAAGAACCATTGATTTTACCGAGCTTGAAATTCAAGAAGGAGAAGATGAAATTATACCTTTCTCTTTTGAAACTGAAAAAGCTCCAGAAAATCAAGTTGTGTGTCATTTAACATATACCAATGAGAGAACACACAAGGTTATTCGTGATAATCTTTTAGAATCCCCATTATATTCAGGTAAGATTGACGGCATAGGTCCAAGATATTGCCCATCTATTGAAGATAAGGTGGTGAGATTTGCGGAAAAGCCAAGACATCAGCTTTTTGTAGAGCCTATGGGACTATATACCGAAGAAATTTATTTACAAGGGTTTTCTTCATCTATGCCAGAACGTGTACAGCTTGAAATGCTGCACACTCTAAAAGGTTTTGAAAATGCGGAAATGATGCGTCCAGCTTACGCAATAGAATATGATTGTATTGACCCAACTGAGCTATTGCCAACGTTGGAAACTAAAAAGATTTCTGGTCTTTATGGTGCAGGACAATTTAATGGTTCATCGGGTTACGAGGAGGCGGCAGCACAAGGTTTGGTGGCTGGGATAAATGCCGCACTTAAATGCAAGGGTGAGCCACCTATGATTTTAGACCGTGCGGATGGATATATTGGAACACTTGTCGATGACCTTGTTACACGTGGAACACAAGAGCCATATAGAATGATGACATCTCGTTCAGAGTATCGCTTATTATTAAGACAAGACAATGCAGATGAGAGACTTGTTAAAATTGGTGCTAGAGTGGGGCTTAACTCCGCTGAAAGATTAGCTAAAACCAAGCAAAAATATGAAACCGTAAAACAGGAAATGGATAGACTTGAAAAAGTCACAGTTTCACCAAATGAGCAAATGCAGCAGTTTTTAAAAGAACATAATTCAACGCCTCTTAAATCCGGCTGTAAACTCGCTGATTTATTAAGACGCCCAGAGCTTGGATATGAAATGCTTGCTCCATTTGATACAAACCGCCCAGAACTTCCAGCTGTTATTCGTGAACAAGTTGAAATCCGTATAAAATATGATGGATATATAAAGCGTCAATTGCATGATGTAGAGCAGTTTAGAAAAATGGAAAGCAGACCGCTTCCAGAAAATATTGATTATTATAATATTCCATCACTTAGACTTGAGGCAAGGCAAAAATTATCAAAAATCAGACCTGTAAACCTAGGTCAAGCGGGCAGAATTTCTGGTGTATCTCCAGCAGACCTGACTGCACTTATGATTTATATGGAAACAGGAGGGGATAAGTCATGACCGAAAGGGAGCTTTTGATAAAAGGCTTAGAACAAATTTGTCCTAAAGTTTATCCACAAACTGTTGATAACTTTCTGAAATTTTCAGATATGTTGCTTGAGAAAAATAAGGTCATGAATTTAACAGCAGTAACAGAGCCAATGAAGGTTATTTCCCGACATTTTTTGGACTGTGCAATGATTATGCCTGATGTAATTTCCGAGGAAAAGGTCATTGACATTGGCACGGGTGCAGGTTTTCCTGGTTTGCCGCTTGCGATTTTATGCTCTGATACACAGTTTGTTCTGCTTGATGCACTTAGAAAACGTATAGATTTTTTAAATGAAGTTATAGCTCAATTAGGGCTTAAAAATGTGACTGCAATACATGCAAGAGCAGAAGAATTTGCTGAAAAAAACCGTCAGAGTTTTTCAGTTGCGGTTTCAAGAGCAGTTGCAGATTTATCTGTACTTAGTGAACTCACACTTCCGCTCGTTAAAGTAAATGGTAAGTTCATTGCCATGAAAGCACAAGATTGCAAAGATGAAGTAGAACAGGCGAAAAGGGCGATTGAGATACTGGGAGGAGATAAGCCATGTATCAAAAAATATACTGTTGTAGAGAGTGATATGGTTCGTGCAAAGGTGGAAATACACAAAATAAAGGATACTCCAGCTAAATATCCACGCAGATTTGCAAAGATAAGCGCATCTCCACTAGGTGGGAAATAAAAATAAAACAAAATTTATAACCCTTTGTAATAAGATTACAAAGGGTTATTTTTTATCGGAAAATATGCGGAAATATATATTTTGAAGAGAACACTGTCGAATATACAAGGGGAAATACTAATCATGCGGTCGATTTTGCTTTACTTTTTGACAGAAAATGGTAGTCTATTACCAGCAGGCATTTTGCTAATACTAAAAAAGGAGGAAGCTGAATGACACCGGTTTTAAACATTCGCAGCACCAACAATGAAAGACAGCTAAGGCGCATAAAGCTATCAATGATTGCAAGAAACCCAAATCAGCCAAGAAAATATTTTGACCCAGAGGCGATAAGTCAGCTTGCAGATTCAATAAGACAGTATGGTGTATTGAATCCATTAACCGTTCGTAGAACAGGTGAAGGATTTGAGCTTATTGCGGGTGAAAGACGTCTAAGGGCTGCAAGGCAGGCGGGACTTTTGGAAGTACCATGTATAGTTATGAGTGCAACAGAACAAGACTCATCTGCACTTGCACTGGTGGAAAATCTGCAAAGACGAGACCTCGACTTTTTTGAAGAAGCATGGGGTTTCAAAAAGCTCATTGATACTTTTGGACTAACACAAGAGGAGGCAGCAAAAAAAGTAGGAAAAACGCAAAGTGCAGTTGCTAATAAATTGCGACTGCTAAAATTATCTCAAAAAAACATTGAGCTTATAAGGAATGGAGGACTTACAGAACGACACGCAAGAGCACTTTTGAGAATTACAGACGAGGAACAACGGCTTCAAGCGACAGCTTATATTATTGAGCATCAGCTTAATGTGAGTAAAACCGAGCAGTATATAGATAAGCTTTTGACCCAGCCAGTAGATGATAAATCTAAAAATGTACTTAGACTCATTAAGGATGTACGATTCTTTTTAAATACGGTTGATAAGGCTATTGATGTTATGAAAGAATCAGGAGTACAGGCAAAAGTTGAGAGAGAGGACAAAGATGATGGAGTAATGCTCCGTATTTTAATTCCAAATTGCAAAAAACAAATAACGTAGAATTATCAATAGATTGCATTGGTTATATATTATTAAGGTTACAATTACATTATAAATATTAAACAAGGCTTATATGTTTCACGTGAAACATATAAGCCTTGTATTTTCTTAGGGAAATTTGTTGGCAATTGTTTTGTAATATATATAGAAAAACGTATGGTTTTCACTTCATTTTTACTTAATGCTGTGATATAATACAGTTTAGACATAATTTAGATTTTATTTATTTAAACTTTAATAGGTGGGGGGCGACCTTCTATCAAGACAAAAAAACAAGGAAAAATTGTCGCACTTATAAATCAAAAGGGTGGTGTTGGAAAAACAACAACCGCAGTAAATTTAGCAGCGGCGCTTAAAGAAAAAGGTCAAAAGATTTTGGTTTGCGATTTTGATCCTCAAGGAAATGCAACATCAGGCTTTGGCATTGACCCAAGAGAAATAGAAATTACAACCTATGATTTAGTAATTGCAGATGAGCCTGATACAAAAAACGCAGTTATACATACTAAATGGGTAGATGTTTTGGGGTCTAATACCGACCTTTCCGGTGCAGAAATAGACCTGCTCTCCTTAGAACGCAGGGAATATCGTTTACGTGATGTTCTTGAAAAGGTCAGGGAGGATTATGATTATATCCTCATTGATTGTCCGCCATCACTTGGTATATTAACACTTGAGTGTCTATGTGCAGCAGATAGCTTTTTGGTGCCTATGCAGACAGAATATTATGCACTTGAAGGTTTAAGTCAGCTAATGGCAACAGTAAGAACTGTGCAAAAAGGGCTTAATAAAAATATACGTATGGAAGGTATTGTTCTTACCATGTATGATGGAAGAACAAATCTTGCAGTACAGGTGGTAGAGGAAGTCAAAAAACATTTCGGCGAGCGGGTATATGCTACCGTCGTCCCAAGAAATGTTCGTCTTTCTGAAGCACCAAGCCATGGTGAGCCGATAACTACATATGACAGATTATGTCGTGGTGCGGAGGCATATATGGCAATGGCAGATGAATTTTTAAAGAAAAACTCAATGTAAATAGGAGGCAGGGAAATTCGTGGCAAGAACCAATAAAGGCGGCTTGGGAAAAGGATTCGGTGCTTTACTGGGTGAGAGCCTAAGAGATGATGTTCAAAGCAATACGGGGATTTCTACACTGCCTATGGCACTGGTGGAGCCAAATCCAGAGCAGCCAAGAAAAATTTTTGACCCAGAGGGAATGGATGCGCTGATAAAATCCATTTCTACACATGGCATTATAACTCCGATAACAGTCAGGGAATCAAAAAATGGTTATTATCAAATCATTGCAGGTGAACGTCGATGGAGAGCGGCTCGCAGCGTTGGTTTGACTGAAATACCAGCCTTTATAATTGAAGCAGATGACCAAAAGGTTATGGAGCTTGCACTTATTGAAAATTTGCAGCGTGAAGATTTAAACCCAATAGAAGAGGCTCAAGGTTATCATACACTTATTGAGCAGTTTAAGCTAACTCAAGAACAGGTTGCGGAACGTGTTGGCAAATCACGCCCAAGCGTAGCAAATGCTCTTAGACTTCTTGCTTTACCAGAAGAAGCTCAGATTATGGTAGCATCAGGCGGAATAACAGCAGGTCACGCAAGGGCTATTTTATCTATTCAAGATGAAGACAGGCGTCTGGAATCCATTGAAAAAATGTCTACCATGACTGTTAGACAAGCAGAAAAATATGCTAGAGATATAAATAAAATAGATGAACTTGAAAGCTCAAATACTCCATTTATTGTAAAACCTAAGTTTGAGGTAAACTATTTAGATGAACTTGCAAAGGATATTGAAAATAATCTTGCAAGAAAAGTTCAAATTGAGCAGGGTAAAAAAAGTGGCTCAATAAAACTTGAGTTTTATAATGAAGAAGACCTTGAGCGACTTGCGGCTGCCCTTAAACAGTTAAAAATTTAATTATGGAGGAAAGCATGGAAGAAAAAAAGACAGAAGCTAATCCTTGTGAAAATAAAAAGATAAGTAAGCGTTATTTAGCATTTTATATTATCGGTCTTTTTAGTGTCGCATTGGTTTTGATTCTACTTAGCTATGTAACACAACTTAGAGCAGATAAACAGCTTGCAAATCTAAATAGTGAATTAGCTGAAAGAGATACAACTGTGCAAGGTGTTGAGCAAAAGTTACTTGTTTTACAGGGTACAGTATCCAAACAAGAAGAAGATTTGAAAAATCAAGAAGAGCAAATGACAGCACTTCGTACAATGCTAAATATGACAGCAGATGAAGATTTAGTAACGGTTTTAAAACAACGGCTGGATGAAAGAGATGCATATTATCATCTTGCTATGCTTGAAAAAGCAATAGATGCAGATGATAGTGTAGCTAAGCAGCAGGAGCTTACATATCTGCAAAATACTTATGGCTTGGAACGTTTAGATGGTACTGCACAAAACGCGGTGTTTACAGGCGAAATGGCACAGCGTTATGCAGAACTTGCACTTAAAGTTACACAGTAAAAAATTTTAAATTTGAGATAGGGAGTAAATTTATGTTAGATATTAGATTTATTAGGGAAAATACAGAAAAGGTAAAACAGCGTCTTTCTATGCGTGGAACAAACTATGATGCTGCAATCGATGAGGTAATTTCACTTGATGATAAACGTAAGGCTATTATTGGTCAAGTAGAAGGCCTGAAAGCCCAGCAGAATAAGGTATCTAAGCAGATTCCACAAATGAAGAAAGCTGGTGAAGATACAACCGCTATTATGGCAGAAATGAAGGAAATTGCTGCAAAGGTTAAAGAACTTGATGCACAGCAAAGCGAAGTTGAAGCTCAGTTAAAGGACGCATTACTTGGTATTCCAAATGTTCCAGCAGATAAAGTTCCAGAAGGTACAGATGATAGTGCAAATCCAGAAATTCGTCGTTGGGGAACCCCAAAAGAATTTGACTTTGAGCCAAAGGCGCACTGGGACATTGGTGCTGAGAAGGGTATATTACTTCCAGATGTTGCAGGTAAAGTAACTGGTTCTCGTTTCCATTTCTATCGTGGAATGGGTGCAAGACTTGAGCGCGCAGTTATTAACTATTTCTTAAATACCCACACTGATGAAAAGGGTGGTTATACAGAAATTTTGCCACCATTTATTGCAAATGGTGCGTCTATGACTGGTACAGGTCAGTTGCCTAAGTTTTCCGAGCAGATGTATCAGTTAGGTCGTGAAGATAATGATTTATATCTTATCCCAACAGCAGAGGTACCTGTGACAAATATGTTCCGTGATGATATTATACCAGCAGAGCAGCTTCCAGTTCGTTATGCTGCATATTCTGCTTGTTTCCGCCGTGAGGCTGGTGCAGCAGGTCGTGACGCACGCGGTCTTATTCGCCAGCACCAGTTTAACAAGGTTGAGCTTGTAAATTTCACAGCTCCAGAAGATTCTTGGACTCAGCTTGAAAATCTGACAAGAGAGGCTGAACGTGTGCTGGAAGGATTAGGTCTGCCACACCGTGTTGTAATGCTGTGTACTGGTGATGTTGGTTTCTCATCAGCTTGTACTTATGATATTGAGGTCTGGATGCCTTCTTATGGTCGTTATGTAGAAATTTCTTCCTGCTCAAATTTCCTTGATTATCAGGCTCGTCGTGCAAATATTCGTTGCCGTAATGCAGAAGGAAAGCCAGTATTTGCTCATACACTTAATGGTTCTGGTGTTGCAGTTGGTCGTACAGTGGCTGCTATTCTTGAAAACTATCAAAATGCTGATGGCTCTGTAACTATTCCAGAGGCACTTCGTCCATATATGGGCTGTGACAAGATTTAATTTATAAATATTATCCGCCGAACTTTAGTTCGGCGGTTTTTTTATATACATTAAATGTTTAATATGAAACATTTAATCTTCTAATGATTTTGCAACATTTGAATATAAAGACGAGATTGAATTCCAGGTTGCCATATCGAGCTTTCCAGTTGATGGTAGACCAGAACTTCGTTGTAGCATTTTAACAGCTTGTTCAGTCACTGAATCATAAACACCAGTATAAGGGATTACAGAAATATCAGGAAATTCTATCGCAAGTCCATTTAAAATCGCTTGTAAAATATAAATAAATCTTCCAGTATCACCAGAAGAAATGATAGTAATAGCACTAGGGAAAACTCTAACAGCTAAAGGAATAGCATTTTTACTGCGTATTAAATTTGACTCCTGTACAATTCTATCCCATGTACTTAAATCAGTTTGACCTGTAACAGGTAAACCAAATCGTCTTTGAAATCGCCTAACAGCATCTTCGGTTGGTAAATCATAAACACCACTGATTTTGGGTAACACTTCACCATATTGAGCATTAATAACCCTTAAATCTTGTTGTAAACCTCTTATATGCTCAGCACGTTGTTCATTTGTATACATATCTACATTCCCTCCTGATTGCTTTGTAATGTATAGCCAGGGAATTGTTGCTCAGCGACTTTTGAGCCTTGTACAGCCGTTTCATATTGCTCTGCAAGTACATCCCAAGTTGCAGAACCGATAGTTCCTGTTATATTGAGCCCAAATAAACTTTGGGCAGAAATAACAGCATTTCTGGTTTGTTCACCGAAATATCCTGTAACGGGAATTTGTGGAATTTCAGGATAAACAGATGATAGGAAAGAAAGAAATGTTTGAGCCTGTTCAACATCATCACCGGACATACCTTCTATAAGCACTCGACCAGGGAATACAGGAACACCCTCGGCAGTCCTTGCGTTTGGGTCAGAATCGACAATAGCAAGGTATGCAGAATATATAGCGTCCCAAGTCTGTTCTCCAACAATACCATCTTGTGTAAGTCCAAATAACTTTTGGGCGGCAACAACAGCATTTTGCGTTTGAGGTCCAAAGAAACCATCATCGTTAATAACTGGGATTTCTGAATAGTATGCACCAACAACTGAAAGATAGTACTGCATAAGTTTTACAGCTTCACCACTATCACCAAGTTTTAATAAACCTGGATATAATGGACTTACTTCTTGTAAAGAAAGGCCTTCGCTATTTAGTTCTGCAAGATTCTTAATAGCAGTATATAAATATGCAATTCTATACCATGTAGCTTTGCCAACAATACCATCGGGTGTAAGTCCAAAAGTTTGTTGGAACACTTTAACAGCTTGCTCGGTTGACTTGTCATATGCACGGTTTACAGGGTATATTTTAGGTATAAGTGGATAATTAGTAGAAATACGGTTTAATCTTAATTGAATGGTTCGTACATCTTCATTTATATCACCAAGCCTTAATGCTTTGCCAGGATATGTGCCAAGATTTGGAACGACAGGGGTATTAGTTACTATTTCTATATCATCACCATAATATCTGGTGAGTATTTCATAAGGGGAAAGACCAGCCTCAGCAAGAGGAACTGTACCCCATTGACTAAGACCATCACATGTTACAGTTGTTCCATTGCAGTACTGAGCAAAAAGAGGTTCTACTGAGCCAGAGCGTACAATATAATCGGTAAATAATTCATCTGCAATACGAGATATATTGTCAAATATATCTCTATCATGTACATAGGCTTGGTCAAATGCAGTGACATTTGTTATATCGAAATCATATCCTTGGGAACGATACCATTCTGTATAAACCCTATTAAGTGCAAAAGAAATTTGTGCATACATATTTGCACGAATTGCATTTTCAGGCCAAGTAGGATAGATTTCTGAACTTGCAACATTTTTAACATAATCAGGAAAGGGTACAGTAACATTGCGAGCATTTGATTTTGGCGCACCTAAATGTACAGTTATATTTTCAGGAATAAAAGGTAAAGGCAAACTTATCACTCCTTAGCAGTATTTAATCCATGACTAGGGAAGTTTCTAACTTGTGGTTCACCAGTATTTTGAAATTCTTCAAGTGGCACAAGATAAACCGGAAGTGTAGCTACTATATCGGGAAATATAGTAAGGTCAGATGATGTAACGGGATAAAATCCATCATAATCAACTCTTACAGAATAGCGCGCATATGGAAAGGTCATATTTGGGGATAAAGAATTGCCAATAGGCGGTGCAGGTAGCGGCAAAGGTGAGGTTTGACCAGAACGGTTGGTTCGTGTGGTATAAATCAGTTGTGAATCACCAGTATCAGAGATAGAATAAACAGTTACAAGTGCATTTTCTAATGGAAGAGCTGTTCTAGCAGTTGATACAGAAACAATAAGATAACCAGTAGAAGTATTTTGTGAATCAGACATAAAAAGCTCCTTTAGAAAGAGTGGATGATAAATGTTTCATGTGAAACATTTATTAAACAATTGAAACATGATATTTTTTAAACCATCTATCAAGCTGTATAATATATGCAAAAACTTGAGGGCCACGCATTAGCTGACCATACCAAGGTTCAGGCATGTTATTAGGCTCAAGTAAAAGCTCGTTAATAGCTTGCATATTAAATAATTTTGGAATGTAGGAATGTTCATCTTGCATTATTTGACGGACATATGAACATACAAGCTCAGTATAAAGAGGAGAGAACGTTTTAGGGTATGGGGACTTTTTGCGCCAAACAATTTCATCTGGTAAATCATTTTCAAATGCCTTGCGTACAATTCCTTTTTCTCGGCCTTCATAGGCTTTTAGTTCCCAAGGCATATTATATGCATATTCAACAATTCTATGGTCACAAAATGGAACTCTGACTTCAAGACCAGAGTACATACTCATTCTGTCTTTTCTATCAAGAAGTGTTGCCATAAACCATCTAAGGTTTAGCATAAACATCTCACGCATACGAGCATCTTTTTTGCTGTCAGTTGGTAACTTTTCGGCTAATGCACAGGTATCCAAATAATGCTGTCTTACAAATTCCGCCCCGTTTGATATTATACCATTATTTAATAGGCTCATTCTAAAATCTGTTGAGCGTGACCATGGGAATGTATCTTCAAATAAAATTTCCTCTCTGTGATACCAAGGATAACCTCCAAACAATTCATCAGCACACTCGCCTGATTGACAAACGGTAAACTGTTTTTTGACAGCATTACAAAATAGCAATAAGGAAGAATCAACGTCAGCCATACCAGGTAAATCTCTAGCATCAACAGCAGGCAATAGTGCTGCACATAATGCAGAATTATCCAAAATAACTTTATGATGTTCAGAGCCAATAGCAGAAGAGATAAGGTCTATATACTCAGAATCACTATTAGGCTGGAATAAACTCTTTTGAAAATATTTATCATTATCTTTATAATCAACCGACCAAGTGTGTAGTTGTTTGTTTTGTTTTTTATATTCACGACTAGCAAGCATTGATAAAATAGAGGAGTCAAGCCCACCAGATAAAAATGTACAAAGTGGAACATCGCTAACTAACTGCCTAGATGCTGCATCTTCAATAAGATATTTTGTGTGTGATATGGTTTGCTCAGGGGAGTCAGTATGTTCTCTTGCGTTTAATGTCCAATATGACTTAGTGGTGAGCTTGTTATCTTTTAAAATAGCAAATTGAGCAGGCAATAATTCTTGTATTTGTCTGAATACACCAAAACCGGCTGGTCGTGCGGGACCAAGAAGCAAAATAGATCTAAGACCATCATCGTTTATTTCAGGCTTAATTTCTGGGTGACATAATATGGCTTTCATTTCAGAACCAAAAACAAAACCATTTTTTGTTTTGCTATAAAACAGAGGTTTAACGCCAAGTCTATCACGACATAGGACCAAAGTATGTTCTTTTTTATCCCAAATTGCAAAAGCATAAATACCATTTAGCTTTTCAAAAGCATTTGTGTTCCATTCCATATAAGCATGTAGTAACACCTCTGTATCAGAATGACCCAAGAACGAATGTCCTTTTGAAATAAGTTCATTACGTAGGTCTTGTGTATTATAAAGCTCACCATTGTAAACTAAAACATATCGTTTATCTGGTGAGTACATAGGCTGTTTGCCACCTTCTGGGTCAACGACGATAAGCCTTCGATGTATTAGCATAGCATTTTTATCCAAATATTCGCCTTCGTTGTCAGGCCCACGGGGAATAAGAGTACGAGCCATACGCTTGCCAACTTCAGATAATGTATGGCAATCAATTTTTTCATCAATAAACCCAGCGATTCCGCACATATAAAATAAGCTCCTTTACAAGTAGTGTTTCACGTGAAACAAACTCTTTATAAATAATATAAAGTTGTTTAATCACTTTATTTTATGAGTGTATGTTATAAAATAGAACAAAAAAATCCCTGCTAAAATTTAATTTAGCAGGGATAAATAAAATATATAGTGGTGGTTATTCACCACAGTATTTAATCAAGGTTCTACGTACAGCGCCTTTACCGCTTATTAACTCGTTAAACATATCAGTTACTTTATCAGCAAGACCAACTTCGTAAAGGTTAGCTCCAAAGATTGCTTTATTAGAAAGTATAGGATAAAGTTGTTTTTCTTTTGCTGGCTCACCACCAAGGGTGATGCCAGCAATGATTTGATCAAGATATGGCAGCATAGGGTCTGAACTACGTTCAAATGTTTGTCCGTTATCGTCAACACCTAGAAGATAACGCAGCCAACCGGCAAGTACAAGCGGAATATAAACGAGATTAGAAACCCTATGCATTGGAACGATAGAATTATAGTATGAATAAAGTGTTTGTCCAAAGCAAGTGGAGAGCTTTTGAGAAGTGTCAGTGGCATTACGCTGAGGCGAGTCAGGCAAAAATGGATTTGGATAACGTTCACTTAAAACCTCATATAAAAACTCTATAGGATTGATAACACCTGGGTCAGAAACCATAGGCATAGCTTCGTCCATGCTCATATGGGAAATAAGATTAACAAGCTCAGGGTCATTCATCTCATCGTGCACAGTTGTATAACCTAGTAAACAGCCATAAACTGCAAGAGCTGTATCCATTGGGTTTAAGCAGGTACAAGATTTCATTAAAGCACAACGAGAAACAATGTCATGATTAGTAAAGATGATGCCAAGCTGTTCTAGTGGTGGGTGACCATTAGGGAAAGAATCCTCAATAACTAGATATTGAGGACGTTCAGTGTTTACAAACGCAGCGGCATAAGTACCTTTTTCTGTTATAAATGGACGTACTCCCTCAAGACCATCGGATTCAAGTTGTTTAGTAATACGGTTATCTGGGTGAGGGGTGATTTTATCAATCATTGATAGAGGATAAGAAATTTCATTGGTTATATACTTATATTCGTCATCTGTTATAAAATCTTTTTCCAGCCATGATTGAGCCATATCGGTCATTGCACGATGCAAACGGATGCCATTATTTTGGCAGTTATCAAGCGATACAAGGGCAAATGCAGCGATATTAGCACGTTTTCTAGCAAGACAGAGGGTAGCTAACTTTCCAAAGAAAGAAATACATTGCTCACTTGGACCATTTTTAGCATCAAAGGCAAAATCTTCAACAAGATTACGCTCAGTATCTCTTATCACATAACCTTTTTCGGTTATAGTCATAGAAACCATTTGTAAAGAAGGGGAGCAAAAGATTTCATTTAGTCTTTGCATATCCTCGCTCATTTTTAGGCTTTCAGTTATGGAGCCGATGACTTCCTTTTGTATATGTCCATCAGCGTAAAGAGTAGCAATTATTGACAGATTATCATTTGCACGATATGCACGGTCAATAAGTTCTTCATCATATCCTTCACAACAGATAATACCTGTTTTAGAAAGACCAGCGGTTAAAAGACGCTGAGCAAGTGCAGCAGGAAATGCACGAAATAAGCTGCCGGCACCAAAATGCAGCCAAGTTGGATTATCATGAGTAGCTTGTCTTACAGCATTGATATCATAAGATGGCAGTCTGTAACCCTTCCAAGAGAGGTTATTACGCAGGCTTTCCAATGTAAGTTTCATAATTGGGTTACCTTCCTTCCAGAAAATTTTAGATAAATAATTTATAATTTAATAAATTTATAGATACCCATATACAGTATATCAAAAATTCGCTGATGCGGATAGAGGAAACCGTAAAAACAACAAAAAAAGTATCTGAAAAATACGCTATAAGTAATAATAAATGGATGTAATAGCGTATTTAACAGACAAAAATTTAACAATCAATTATAAATACATTTTTTTACAAATAATAGTTTATATTTTAATTTTTTATCATTTTATGAAGACAATCAAGAGCATCTGATAAACTACCTTGATTATCTATAAGACCACATGAAACAGCTTGCTTGCCACCTACAACAGTGCCAACATCAGCCGACATTTGGTCGGTTGCCATCATAAGCCTTTCAAACATATCAGCGGATATATGGGAATGGTTTGTGACAAAAGTCGTTATACGTTCTTGTATAGATTTAAAATAAGCATAAGTTTGAGGTGAGGCGATAATAGTGCCACTCATTCTTACAGGGTGTATAGTCATAGCAGCACTAGGAGCAATAAATGATTGTTTGGCGGCAACAGCCAAAGGTACACCTATCGAATGACCCCCACCAAGTACAAGAGAAACAGTTGGTTTTTTCATACCAGCAATTAGTTCTGCTATTGCAAGGCCCGCCTCAACATCACCACCAACAGTATTTAAAAGTATAAGCAATCCATCTATATCATCAGCTTCTTCAACAGCGGTAATTTGTGGAATTATATGCTCATATTTTGTAGTTTTAGTTTGCTGAGGTGCTTCAAGATGACCTTCTATTTGTCCAACGATAGTTATACAATGAATATTGCCATTTGATGAATGTGTTGTAATAGAGCCTGTTTGAGTTATACTATCATCATGGTGTTGTTCATCATTACAGCTTGTCTGACACATAAAAAAACTCCTTTGATTTATTATAATAAATGTATAATGTGCAATTTTTAATAAAAGATTCATTGAAATGACATGGAAAAAAATGAAAGTGAATCAACTACTATATGTAATGGAATATAAGTAAAATAGGCGCAAAATAGGAGTATATAACTGTAAGTTATCAACATATGCACAGAGTTATCAACAAAAAGTATAAGTTTTCCTCAGAGTTATCCACAGAAGTGTTTATATATGTGGATGTAATATAAAAATGTATGTCATTTTGCTGAAAAAACTGTTATAATGATATACTAATAATATTATTTTTATAATTTAATACAATATGTATGAAAAAATAGCATCGTGTATAATATACTAAAAGAAATAAAAATATATAGTATTACAATTAGTACATAAAATAAAAATAAAGAATTGTGCATAACTATGTGGATAATACATATTGGAATGTGGATAAAAAATATTACAGGATACAATCAAAAAAATCCCAGAATGACGCTAAATTTCATTCTGGGATTAAATTTATTCTATACTTTCAGGTGTGAGTAATTGCCATTTTATTATCTCATATTGCCCGCTTGAAATAAGATGTATAGAAATAGATAATGTTCCAGCCTCATTAGCTGGAAGTGTTAAACTTAAAATTTGGCTTTCTTTTTGGTAAATAGCAGCTATACCTTGTTCATTAAGTATATTTTCCATTTCATGACCAGCCACATCTGGAAGATAAGAAGAATATACTGAAAGCAATCCTAATATTTCTTGACCTTTAGAATCCGCATCATAGTACGCATTTGAAATTTCTATACTATGTTCAGCAGTCATAAGGTCAACTCTAGCATGGCTTAGTGAAAGCATGGAAACACATGCAAATATAAGAAGAAGGAGTATATTAACTATCGTTGGAAAGCCTACGGCAAGACCACCCTTTTTATATTTCATATTACCTCCTAATTTGTAGGCTTGTACTGACTGATTGAAAGCTGCACAACAGCATCACCTTGAGGAGGATACATAGTAATATGAGCTTTTATAATGTTATTCTCAAGCTCATTTACAGCTATCTCAAGATGATATATACCGCTTTCAGATGAACAAACATTCCAGTTTTTATCATACCAAACTTCCATTTTATCAGCTGCTGTTAATTTACCGTTTAGTATATCAGGAAGGGCAGATATATCGCCATTTGTTGAGCGAAATGCCATAGCAGCATTTTCTACGGCATGATGAGATTTTGTAAGTACCCTACTGGAGGCACTAAGAGAATAAGCCTCAGATAAAGTGGTAATACAAACCGCAGCACCTATAACAAAAATCAATAAATTTACAAGCATTTCAAGAAGAAACAAACGAGTTCTGCTCAATCTTTTCATTGAGTACCTCCAGTAATACCACAGCGAGGAGTAAGGATTAGATTGTTCATGGTATTGTCAGGGGATATATATTCCACTAAAATCATACCATTGCTTTCCGATAGCCACATATTACCAGCCTCACACAAACGCTCAGCTGTAAGTTCACTTTTACGTGCATTTTGAATATATAAATAACCATCTCTGCAATAATACATCCAAGTTGTATTATCTTGAGTGACTGACAGCACAGGTGTGGAGTCATTAAGTGAGGTTATAGAAATACTATTTGATGAATCAGAACGTTTTACAGCACCAGATAGATACTCCAAAACTATGGATTCATTATTTGTTATATCTGCACGATTTACAATACCATCATATACATTTAGGATTCGCGGAATAAGCAGGCCGCTACATAATAAAAATATAAGAAAAAAAACAAACACAAAAGTAGTGCCTGCACGGTGACGAGTTATTGTAGACATTTTCATGCTAAAGCACCTTCTTTGTTTATAGTTACTTTTATCTCTGGTAGACGAGTAGGAGATGTTCTGCGATAATCAACACTAAAGCGTCTGTTATCGATTTTTATTCCATAGTGGTCTTGGATATATCTTAAATCTGGTGGATAGCGTCCTTCAACGGCATAACAATGGTTCACAGACTGTTTAATTTCATTATATAAAGCGCTATAACTTTTAGTAAGCATTAAATCGTCAATAAAATAAACCCCAGCACAGAATATAGCGCCAATAATAAATGCAGTAATAATGCTTTTAAATATACTTCGCATAATATATTTGCACTCCTTTTAAGCCATTGCTGCAAGTCCGCCAAGTAAAGGCAACATAACAGATAGTAAAAGCAAACCAGATGCACTGCTTAAAACTAGAACTATTATAGGTTCAAGAAGAACTAATAATCTGTCCATTCTGCCAGCAGAGTCAGCAGCTAAACGAGCAGCTACTTCATCAAGTAAGAATGCAGGACGACCTTCGCTATTTAATCTACCAAGTGCATTACCAGATATAAGACCAGTATCAGCCAGCGATTTAGGAAGCGATAAATCATTATCTAAATCCAAAAGCATTTTATTTTTTGCGGCTTGAATATCAGGGTGTTCGTTTAAAGCAGTGGCATGTATAACTGCTTGTTTATTATCTAGTCCACATTGACAGAATAAAGCAAGGGCAGCACAAAATCTACCAATAGCAAGTTTTCTAGCAAATAGAGTGTTCTGAAAAAACTTCCAACTGCTATTTCTAATAATTAGCGATAAGAAAATGCCAGCAAATATGGTGGCAATAAGTAAAATACCAGCAAGACCAGAAAACCATTTGCCAGCGCGCATTGCCCAGCGGGCAAATGGTGAGAAAGATAAACCAAGAGCAGAAAATTGGTCAGCAAATATAGGAAGTACGAAACCAGCAGTTACAATCAAAATAAAGCAAGTGAGTGCAGCCATTACAGCAGGATAAACTGTTCTGCCATGTAAGCTTTCATTTGCAGCACGCTCACGTTGAAAATAGCATGAAAGATAATCTACTGTTTGTGTTAAGGTGCCTGTTTGCTCACCATTTTTTACAAGCTCTATCATATAATTAGGAAATGCTTGAGTTTTTTCCATTGCATCACATAATAATCCTTGCCGCACACCGTTGCGTAATGAAAGGTAAAGTTGTTCTTCAGCGGAACTGGTAGAGCGTGCAGCCATTGCAGCAAAACATTCACTTAGAGTATGCCCTCGTCTTAGATAATTCCCAACATCTTGACAAAATTCATCTAATACTGTATTAGTTAATAGATGTTCTTTTTTCCGTTTAAAACGCATTTGATTTCCTACCCCTCTTTTAAAGTGCACGGCTTTTAATAAGTATAGTGTATTATGTAAATTATTATAACCATATTTCTGGTATAGGTAAAGCAAAATGGTATTTAAAATTTAATTTTATGTATATGGAATATATCAGAAAACTTTGACTTTATACTAAAATAAGCTGTATAATATAAAAACAATATGTAATAGAGTATATATGGAAATGGAGGAAAGCTAATTTGGATACACAGTTACTTGACCCTGAAAAAGATAAAAGTGTTTATGAAAAAGCAGCATCACTTTTAAAATCGGGTGAAGTTGTGGCAATACCAACAGAAACGGTTTATGGTTTAGCAGCAAATGCACTGTCTGGTGAGGCAGTTGAGAAGATATTTGCGGCAAAGGGTAGACCGCAGGATAACCCACTAATTGTTCATATAGCGGATTTAAAGCAGATGAAAGAATTAGCAAGGTATGTGCCAGAGAGTGCAAAAAAACTTGCAGATGCTTTTTGGCCAGGACCGCTTACCATTATATTGCCCAAAGCAGATTGTATTCCAGTGCAGGTTAGTGCTGGACTTGATACGGTTGGAATACGCTTTCCCAGTCATAAAGTCGCACAAAAGCTAATAAAAACTGCGGGTTTGCCACTTGCAGCACCATCTGCTAATTTATCGGGTAGACCATCAACCACAACATCTAACCATGTTATGCAAGATTTGAAAGGGAAAATTCCAGCAGTGTTAGAAGGGGGGGCTTGTCAAGTTGGAGTGGAGTCAACTGTAATTTCGCTTGTAGGTGAAAAACCAAGATTATTAAGACCTGGTGGAATCTCTCTTGAACAGCTTATAGAAGTTTTGGGAGATGTAGAAGTAGATAGAGCGATTACAGAAAAAATAGATGATGATGTAAGGGTTTCCGCACCAGGCATGAAGTATAGACATTATGCACCCAAAGCACCAGTAACAGTCGTATGTGGAAATCCAGATAAAACATTTGAATACATAAAACTAAATGCAGGTGAGAAGGCTGGTGTGTTGTGTTTTAAGGAATATGTCAAAATGTTTCCTAAATGTGAGTGTCGTGAAATGGGTTCAGTAAATGATTTAAAAGAACAAGCAAAACGTATATTTGATGCACTAAGAGCTTTTGATGAAACAGAAGTCTGTGAGATTTGGGCGCAGTGTCCATCAGATAAGGGTTTAGGGCTTGCGATTGCTAATAGACTTAAAAAAGCAGCAGGTTTTCATATTATAGAGCTTGATTAAAGGAGAGACTATGAAAATCATAGGACTGACAGGAGGTTCTGGTGCAGGCAAAAGCGTAGCAGCAGAACAGTTTCAAAAGCTAGGTGCAGGTATAGTTGATGCAGATGCTGTTTATCGTGAGCTTTGCAGTAACAACATGGATATGTTAAATAATCTGAAGTCTGAATTTGGTGATATACTAACAGAGGACAATAAACTTGATAGGACAAAACTTGCAAAAATTGTATTTTCGGATTCTAAAAAATTAGCTAGGCTAAATGAGATAACATTTCCATATATAAAAAAGACAAGCGATGAAAAATTTGAGATATTTAGAAAGCAAGGCTGTTTAATTGCACTTTATGATGCACCGACTTTGTTTCAAAACGGAGCAGATTCTATATGTGATTCAGTAATAGGTGTGATTGCTAAAAGAGAAACAAGAATAAAGCGTATTTTACAGCGTGATGGAATATCAGAGCAGGCAGCGGCATCAAGGATAGATTCACAACCTAATGATGAATTTTATTATACACATTGCAATTATATTTTAGAAAATGATGTTTCACGTGAAACATTTGAAAGTGAAGTAAAACAGTTATGGAAAAAGCTGCTTGAATAAGTAAAGTCAAGTAGAGATATTATAAAAGTAAAACTAATATAATAGGAGAATGATAAATATGACTTCAGAAGAACTATTTTATGACCGCAAAACAGCATTTGATAGAATTGATGAAAAAGCATCAAATGATTATGCAGAAGGTTATAAAGCATTTTTAGATGCAGGTAAAACAGAACGTGATGCTGTGGAGGTTATTTTAGAGCTTGCTAATAAGGCAGGGTTTAAGGCTTATGAACGTGGTATGGAGCTTAAAGCAGGCGATAGAATCTATAAGATAAATCGTAACAAGGCCATTGCATTAGCTGTAATTGGCAATAGACCTATAAATGAGGGTATTCGTTTAACTGCAGCTCATCTTGATGCACCAAGAATTGATATTCGTACAGTGCCTCTGTATGAGAAAGATGGAATGGCATTTTTCAAAACTCACTATTATGGTGGTATTAAAAAATACCAGTGGCTTGCAATCCCGCTAGAACTTCGTGGAGTTGTATGCGTGTGCAAGGACGGAAAGACAGAAACTGTAAAAATTAACATTGGTGCAGACCCACAAGACCCTAAGTTTGTTATTACAGACTTGCTGCCACATCTTGCAAGTAAGCAGATGCAGCAAAAAATGGTTGACGGTATCAAAGCGGAAGGTATGAATATTTTAATAGCATCAAAGCCATATGATGCTGAAAAAGATTGTAAGGATAAAATTAAATTAGCTGTTATGCAGCACTTAAATGAAAAGTATGGTATGAGAGAAATAGATTTTCTGTCTGCGGAGCTTTCATGTGTACCAGCATTCAATGCATGTGATGTAGGATTAGATAGATCTATGGTTGGTGCATACGGTCATGATGATAGAGTATGTTCTTATCCAGCAGCAACTGCTCTTATGGATTTAGAGGAAATTCCAGAGCATACATCAGTATGTTTGCTTGTTGATAAAGAAGAAATCGGCTCTGAAGGTGTTACAGGTATGCAAAGCAGGTTTTTTGATACACTTATGGAAGACTTGTGTGGCGGCCTTACAGGTGAATGTTATGAAAACAGTATTTGTTTATCAACCGATGTATGTAATGCATTTGACCCTAATTATGCAGATGTATCAGAGCCACGAAATGATGGCAGACTTAACTGCGGTTTTGCACTTATGAAGTATAGTGGTGCAAGAGGAAAGTCAGGCACAAGCGATGCATCAGCGGAAGTAATGGCTACTGTTCGTAATATTATGGAATGTGCAGGCGTTCCATGGCAGACAGCACAGCTTGGCAGGGTAGACCAAGGTGGTGGAGGTACAGTTGCAATGTATCTAGCAAATCGCAATATTGATACAATAGATGCAGGCGTTCCAGTGCTTTCAATGCATGCACCTTTTGAAATTATTTCTAAAATTGATTTATATAGTGCATATCTTGGTATGGGTGCATTCTATAAATCATAAATAAAGATAAAATGTTATATTCTAAAGTTATATGAGCTATTTTTGCAAAAATAATATTTAACAATCATAAAAAAATATGATGTTTTAGATGTTATCATATAACTATGTGAAAAATGAACACATTATAATAATATATGTTCATTTGTTTAGTATATCTTAGAAAAATACTACTATATACTTGACAAACGAGCAGTTAGCGTAGAAAATAATATCGAGAGTAATTTCCTTGGTGCTGAAAATTGCAAGGAAATGAGGAGAATCAATTAAAGTTTTATAATTTAGCTCAGCTCCCTATTTTATAGGGATTGAAGTAAGAGGAAGGATGAAGGCAAATTGATGACAATCCAAGCATTAGGCGTATCAGAAGGTCTAGTAAAAGCAAAAGCATTTGTACTGGCAGAGCCAGATTTAACCGTAACTAAGCAAACAGTTACAGACGTTGCAGCAGAAAAGGCTCGTGTTGATGATGCCATCAATACCGCAAAGGCTCAGATTGAAGCTATCATGCAAGAGGCTGGCGACACTCTGGGTGATGACGCTGAAATCTTTGAGGCACATCTAATGATGATTGAAGATGAAGACTTCATCGAAGGTATGAAGAATATTATTGATGATGAAAAGGTTTGTGCAGAATATGCTTGTAAAGTAAACTGTGAGAACTTCCAAGCTATGTTCCGTGCAATGGACAGCGAATATATGCAGGCTCGTGCAGCCGATGTTGGCGATATTTCTATGCGTGTATTAAAGGTTCTAAAAGGCATATCTGATAATATACTTGATACTATTACAGAACCATGTATTATTGTTGCAAATGATTTAACTCCATCTGATACAGCAAAAGTTGGTACAAAGCCAGTTATGGGATTTATCACTGAAATCGGTGGTCGTACAAGCCACTCTGCAATTATGGCTCGCTCCATGGGTCTGCCAGCAGCAGCAGGTGCAGGCGAACAGGCTCGTATTATCAAAAACGGTGACTATGTACTGCTTGATGGTTGCAGCGGTGAAATTGTTCTAAACCCTGAAAAGGAAAGGGAAGAAGAGTTCGACCGCAAGAAGGCAAAGTTTGATGAACAGCGTCGTATGCTTGAAACTTATCGTACACAAGAAGGTGCAACCTCGGACGGTCATCGTGTAATCATTGAAGGAAATATCGGAACACCTGCTGATGCTGAGCGTGTAGATGCTGTTGGCGGTGAAGGCGTTGGTCTGTTCCGTTCTGAGTTCTTGTTTATGGACCGTTCTGACCTTCCAGGTGAAGAGGAACAGTTCGAGGCTTACAAGAAAGCTGCTGAAATTATGACTAATAGACCAGTTATTATTCGTACCCTTGATATCGGTGGCGATAAGGAAGTTCCAGCACTAGACCTCGAAAAGGAGCAGAACCCATTCTTAGGTTATCGTGCTATTCGTATCTGTCTGGACCGTGAAGAACTGTTTATGACTCAGCTCCGTGCGCTACTTCGTGCCTCTGCATTCGGTGATGTTCGTATCATGTTCCCAATGATTTCTTCCCTTGAGGAGGTTCTAAGTGCTAAGAAAATGGTAGAGAGGGCAAAGGAGCAGTTAAAGGCGGAAGGCGTTTCTTATAATGAAAATATCAAAATTGGTATTATGATTGAGATTCCGGTAGCTGCTATTTGTGCAGATATTCTGGCTAAAGAGGTTGACTTCTTCTCTATTGGTACTAATGACCTGATTCAATATTCTTGTGCAGTTGACCGTATCAACGATAAGATTTCCTCACTATATCGTCCATTACATCCAGGCGTACTACGTCTTATCAAGATGGCTGCTGACGCTGCAAAGGCTGAAGGCATTGAGTGTGGTGTATGTGGTGAGATGGCTGGTTCACGTGGTATGGCAAGCGTACTATGTGGTCTAGGAGTTACTAATCTGTCCATGTCTGCATCTTCTATTTTGGCCGCTAAGTCTGACCTTGCACATCATACCTACGATGAGTGTGTAAAGCTGGCTGAAAGCCTGCTGGGTGGTTCTTCTGCAACTCAGAATGAATCTACTTTCGGTTGATTATTTATAAGATAAAATATAAACCGTCTATGTTTCACGTGAAACATAGACGGTTTTTTCACTGATTTGATTTATCTTCAGGCTTACAAATAAGGGCAAATAAACAGCCAAAAACAATAGCAGCAGCAATGCCACCAGCAGCACCTTGTACACCGCCTGTAAATGCACCTAGAAAACCAGATTCAGCAACAGCTTTTGATACACCTTTAGCAAGAGAATAACCAAAACCAAGCAGAGGAACTGTGGCACCAGCACCACCAAAGTCTACAATTGGCTGATAAATACCAAGTGCAGTTAAAATGATACCAAGAACAACATAACTAACAAGTATTCTAGCAGGTGTTAATTTTGTACGGTCAATTAAAATCTGAGATAATGCACAAATTATCCCTCCGGTTAAAAAGGCTTGAAAATATTGCATAAAATCAATTCTCCCTTCGCTCAATTACTACTGCATGACATATACCAACGATAGGCTGACCTTGCTGAAGGGATGTAGGGCTCATAAGTGCACCTGTTCCTGCAAATACAAGGCGATTTAATTTCTTATTTTTCATTTCATCAAGAAGATGACCACAAAGCACAGCAGCAGAACAACCACAGCCAGAACCGCCCGAGTGTACATCTTGAGTATCACCATAGAGCATAGAGCCACAGTCACTGTAAACTTTTGTTATATCTATTTTATCTTGCTCAAATAATCTGACAAGCAAACTAGCCCCAATGTCGCCAAGGTCACCAGTTACAATTATATCATAATCGCATGGTTTAGTATTTGTATCAGAAAATAGGGTAGATATTGTATGATAAGCGGCGGGAGCCATTGCAGCACCCATATTGTTTGCATCTTTTATGCCCATTTCTATCATTTGACCTATAATAGCATGGGTTACACAAAATTCACAATTATTTGACTTTTCCATTAAAACAGCACCTGCAGCAGTAGCAGTCCACTGAGCGGTTGGAGGACGTTGACCACCATATGCAAGTGGAAAACGATATTGTCTTTCAGCCGAACAAAAATGAGATGATGCAGATGCTATAAGATTATTTGCACAACCTCCATCTATAAGACATGAGCCAACAAGCAATCCCTCAGCCATGGTAGAACAAGCACCATAAAGCCCAAGAAATGGACGGTTAGAGGTAAGACATGCAAATGTAGAGCCAATACATTGGTTTAAAAGGTCACCAGCTAAGATAACATCTATATCACAAATCTTTTTATTGGCTTTATCTAAAGTTGTTGTAATGGCAGTTTGTTGCATTTTACTTTCTGCAAGCTCCCAACTTTTTTGTTCACATTTGGAGTCTTGTTCTATAACATCAAAGCAACCTTTCAATGGTCCGTTGTTTTCTTTAGTACCTACAACAGCAGCATAATTTGATATTTTAGGGGGTTGATTAAACACAATCGTATGTTTACCTATGCGGTATGCCATTTATAAATCACTCCTTATAAGGATTATAAAATTATATTGTGCGAAAATTTACATATTATACTTTTAAAAATAGTGTTTATATTATTAAATCGACAAAAAATGTTTGTTTTTTAAAAAATACTACTTAAAACATAAATTTTCTGCTATACTGTTATAGTATGGCGACAGTATATCCCATTAGTAAAAGGAGTAGGTGAGTGACGATGTTTTGTACAAAATGCGGAGCAGAAATATCTGATAATGCTCAATTTTGCACAGTATGTGGCACTACTATCGAAAATATAAGTAAAGAGCAATCAGAAAGTGAGACTGAAAGATTAGAGCGGGTTATAAAAGAAATAAATGGTCAAAAGCCATTAAATAAACTTTTAGATGAACTTTTATCAGATGTAAAAGAACAGCCAGAATTATATGCGACATATAAAACTGAAAATTTGGATAGTGATATTAACCCACAAAAAGATTTTTATCAAGTTTCTGACTTATTAAATGGAGAGAATAAATCAAGTAATATAAATAATCAGTTTGATGAAAAAAACAGTATAAATATGATGAAAAAAAATAAAAACATAACTAATAAAGAAACAAATGAAGAATGGCTGGACGAAGACGCTGTCAGAGAAATTCAAAGCATTGCCAGGGAAGAAAGTGTGGAGCAAGTTTCAAATAATCATGATGCAATGCTGCCAGATGGAATTCCAGATTGGTTAGATGAAATTAAGGCAGAGGAGGAAGAAGAACTTTATAGGCAAAAATTTCATCTATTTGAACACCCTATTTTGGTTACAAGTATAGTTGCATTTTTAATGTTAATATCATCTGTTGCATTTGTTCTTAAAACTTTTGATTTATAAATAAAAACGACCTGAAAATTTTCAGGTCGTTTTTGTGTTTCACGTGAAACTTATTTGCAAAGCTCTCTTAATTCATCTATTAAAGAAGTAAATAGTTGTAATGCATTTTCAATAGGCTTAGGAGAATCCATATCTATACCAGCTTGTTTTAGCAGTGAAACTGGGTCAGTCGAGCAGCCACCAGAAAGGAATTTTAAATAATCTTCAACAGCAGATTTTCCTTCGTTTAGTATCCTTTGAGATAATGCAATAGCGGCGGAAAAACCAGTCGCATATTGATATACATAAAAATCGTAATAAAAATGTGGTATTCTAGCCCATTCAAGAGCGATTTCAGAATCAAGATGAACGTCATTACCATAATATTGACGATTAAGCTGTGCATACTTTTCGTCCAGAGAATCTGCGGTTAAAGCATGACCATTTTGAACTTGCTCACTGCACCAAAGTTCAAACTCAGCAAACATGGTTTGACGATAAAGAGTGCCTCTAAATTGCTCAAGAAAATGGTTTATAAGATACGCACGTTTTTTCTTATCTGATGTTTGTTTTAATAAATATTGCATTAAAAGTGACTCGTTACAAGTAGATGCAACTTCAGCGACAAATATAACATAGTTGGCATAAGTTACGCTTTGATTTTTATTTGAAAGATAAGAATGAAGAGCATGTCCCATTTCATGCACAAGTGTAAACACATCATCAAGTGTATCTGTATAATTTAAAAGCACATAGGGGTGAACACCATAAGCACCAGCGGAATAAGCACCAGAACGTTTTCCGATGTTTTCATATACATCAATCCAGCGATTGTAAAAACCCTCATTTAGCATAGAAATATAATCTTCTCCAAGAGGTTTTAAAGCATCAAGAGTAATTTTTTTTGCCTCTTCATAAGGGATTTTAAAATCCTCATCAGCAACTATAGGGGTATACATATCATAAAAATGAAGTTCATCTACACCAAGCAGTTTTTTTCTAAGAGATACATAATCATGTAAACTGGACATATTTGCATGAACGGTTTTTATAAGATTATGATATATAGCTGTAGGCACTTCGGTATCGTCTAAAGATGCCTCAAGAGGAGATTTATATTTTCTCATATCAGAAATAAATTTAAGCTGTTTCATTTGGCTGTTAAGAATAGCAGCAGAGGTATTTCTAAATTTTTTATATTCCCCATATAAAGACTTAAATGCAGATTGACGCAATGTGCGGTCAGAACTTTGCAGCAAAGGCACAAAACTGCCATGAGTTACAGGGTGCTTGTTGCCATTAGAATCTATTGCATCATTAAATGTCATATCTGCATCATTAAGCATAGAGAAAATTTCATCAGGAGCCTGTCTTAACATACCAGTTGCAGCTAAAATTTCTTCGCATTCTTTGGAAAGAATATGTTCTTTTTGGCGTCTGATTCTATCAAGAGCAAGGCGATAATGTTCAAGCTCTGGCATATCTTTATAAAATTTTTCAATGGTATCCTCATCAATAGAAAGCAGTTCTGGAACTTCAAAAGCACAAGCCTGATTTATTTCAACAGCTAAACTTGTGAATTTATTTTTCATCTGCTGATATACAGAATTCCTTGTGTCTTCATCAGCTTTACGGTATGCATAGTTTCCAAGCTGGTCCATAGATAGAGAAATCTCATCTTGCAGCTTTAAAAAATCAAGCAATGTTTTAGCATTATCTGATAAATGACCAGCAAAGGCTATTATTTTATTTAAGTCGTTTTTTACCTCAGATAATTTATTTTCCCAAATATCATCACTTGCAAACAAATCTGCTAAATTCCAAGTAAATTCAGCTGGTATTTGATTTCGGTTGGTTGGTTTTGTAGACATTCAAAAGCTCCTTTCAGTTTTTATTATAAATATAATATTATCCATTTATTTAATAATTATATCATAAAATTAAATCTAAAAAAGATAAAAAAATTCCCTGGGAAATATGAGAAAATATTTCCCAGGGAATAGCGTGTTAAGAAAGGGAATAACAGGGTTTAGATAAGGACAAAGTTATCTAAGATTTACAGTATTGATAATCTGGTCATTGTACATAAATAGAACATCTTTACCGGTGAAATCTACATACTCAGGCAGCAGGGAGCTTGCCATATAGCGGATATCAACTAAAGTGATTGTTTTATACTGGTCTATTAACAAAGGAGCAAGACTGCAAGCATAAGAATCCCTAAACATTACAAGCTCCTTGTCAGTATTAGCAGATGGATTAGTGATAGTCAGAAGGGGGGTAGAGCCAGACAGGAACATATCATAAGGTGTAGCAGTTTCCAATTTAGCGGTGTTATAAACCTTAGTAAAAGTTTTATCTTGGAAGTTATCAACAACAGCATTGTTTATAGTATCATTAGTTAAATAAATCATTTGTTCAGAGGCAAAGTTTTCTTTATTATAACCATGATGACCGGTGAATCCATCAACAGTGTTTTTTGTAAATGTAGAAAGGTCTACACTAAAGCCCATGGTCTCACCCATGGCATTTAGAACCTCTTGCAAACCCTCTTGTTTCCAGTGGGGGTCAGTTTTTAAATAGTCCTCAAGTTCAAGAGTACCAGTTAAATCAATTTCCTTTGCACTCTTTATGCCCGAGCGAATTATATTCATCATAGCTGTATAATCAAAAGGATTTTCTAGCTCATCGTTAATAAAATATTGCTTGCTGGGGATAACAGCATAATAAATATTAGCAGCGTCCTTTAGATATTCATTAGTAATGCTTTCAACTTTATTAGTGAAATTGGTTACATAATCTGTGCGGAGTTCACCCATATAATCCATGTAATAATCGTTATATTTAATTAGACCATTAGCATCAACAGCAGGTTTATTTTCATCTGGTTTTTCACCTGGGATTTCATTTTGGCTGCCGCCAAGGTCAAGTGCCATAAAGCTATTGGCAATAGCATCAGCAGCCGTAGAATCCATAACAAGCAAAATCAGATTGCCTTGATTTTTAACAATTACTTGTTCAGGCTCAACCCCTACGCAAATCCATTTATAAGGGTTTACATTAGCCTTAATATCTTCCATCATCTCAGATACATCTGTACCATCTTTAACACGCACAAGACATACAGAGTGAGCAATAGCGCTAATCAAGGGTTCGCTTGCAATAGCTTCTTCTATGCCGTCAATAGACTTTAGTCCAAGGTAGTATTCAACATTGTCAGCAGTAATGCCCGTTATTGAAGTTGATGGGAATTGATTATCAACACCAGCATAGATGGAGTTCATAATTCCTTCAAGGGAATCAGCATCAGCGATTAAATCTAATGCATCAAGCAGTTTTACACATTCTGCACGAGTAATGGATTGCAAAGGTTTAATGGTGCCATCTTCATATCCGTTGGTGTAACCATTTTCAACAAAGCCAGCAACAGCATCAAAAGCATAATCAGAAATTTGAGTATAGTCAGAGAATTTTTCAACAACTGATTTGTCAGCAGCAGTTATCTTAAATGCACGCGCTGTCATTACCATAACATCTTGACGTGTAATATTGCTGTTAGGGTTAAACTTATCAGCGGGAGATACTACATTTAAAGCGCATAGTTTTTGCACTGCATCAAAATACCAAGCATCTTCCGAAACATCAGTAAAATGATGCTCAGTAGGCACATTAGGGTCGTCTAATAATCTTGCAAGAATAGCAGCAAATTCTGCACGGGTGATATTGCTATTTGGTCGGAAAGTATTATCTTCATAACCATTGATAACACCTGCATCAATAAATTTTTGAATACTATCTTTTGCCCAGTGGTTAGAGATATCATTTACAGCATAAGCAGACAAAGAGCTGCTGAGTAAAACCGCAGAAAGTGCAGCCGCTGCAGAGCGGGACAGAAAACTCTTTTTATTCATAATAAGTGACACTCCTTTTTTCGTTTTGTTGTTGGGTTTTGTATCTTTAGACGATAGTGAAAAATAAAAGTTCCCAGAAAAACAAAAAATTAAAAAATGGCATTGATAGAAAATCAATGCCATTTAACGTTACTTTCTCTTTTCTAGTATTCAACAAATCTTACAGGTTTAAAAACTTGTGGCAATCATATCAAAAAATCAAGAGTTTCGCAATAGCTTTTCGCTTAAATAATCTTTAAGAAATGCACCGAATGGGGCTGTTATTAAAATTTCAAGCATAAAACAAAACAGAATATCCGGTATATGAGATTTTTTAAGAGAATTTATATCTATAACTTTCCTGCAAAAATAAATTTGCATAAGTTATCAGCTCAAGAGTTAAAATCTATCTAAAAAACTATGGTTTTCATTTTTACCAATTCGCCAGCCAATAACCTTTTCAACATCAACACTTTTAACTGAATTTAAAATATTTGCCTCTATTTGAGGGTTTAATGCTGCAAGATTTGCGATTAGTCTTTTGATTTCAGCGCGTTTGGTATCGTCTTTTTTTTCGGATACAGGGCAGCCGCATGGCATAAAGGTAAGCTCACAAGTTTTAGTCCAAGCAGTTACATCTTTTTCACGTACAAAATAAAGCGGACGTATTAGCTCCATATCATCATAGTTTTTGCTTCTAAGGCGAGGGAGCATTGCTTGAACTTGACCGCCATAGATAATGCTAAGTAAAACAGTCTCTATCGCATCATCATAATGATGACCCAAAGCGATTTTATTACAGCTTCGTAGTTTAGCCTCACTGTAAAGATAACCACGACGCATTTTCGCACATAAAAAGCATGGGTGTTCTGCACTATGGTTTTCAACTATCCTTAACACATCAGTTTTAAAAAACTCTACTGGAATATCGAGCTTTTTTGCATTTTGTTCTATATGTTCACGAACTTCGGCAGAATAACCGGGGTCCATGGCAAGAAATATAAGAGAAAAATCAATTTTGCTGTATTTTTGGTAATTTTGTAATAGTTTTGCAAGAAGCATAGAATCCTTGCCGCCAGAAATGCAAACAGCAATTTTATCGCCAGATTCAATCATATTATATTCTTTGATTGCTTTTATTGTTTTGTCACGCAAAGACTTTGAAAATTCCTTTGTCAGAGTTCGTTCTATTTGTTTAATATCCAAGAAGATAACCTCCATTTAATAACAGTGAATATGTTGTATATATATTATATATAAAAAAACAAAAATTATCAATTCTAAAAAGAAACAGTTTTTTTGTTTGTTTTGTGTAAAACAAAGGTAAACAAAATATATTGACTTGATAGCAAAAGACTATAATTGTATAATATGCACATTTTTATTTTAAGATACTTATGGATTTAGTATAAAGATGCACTTGTTTTTATTATAAAATAGTAGTATCCTTATTACAGTAAAACGAACAAACAAAAAATCTAATTGGGAACCCTACTAAGTTTTAGTAGCGGACGACCCGTGTTAAATCGCTCATATCACCTCTTTTCTCTTCTTCTCAGACAACTTCGCTGGAAATAGCGAAGTTGTTTTTTTGTTGTAAATAGATTGTAAAATCTATTATTTATTGATACATCAAAAAAACAGTTAATTAGTTTATATAAATACTACAAAGAAAAAATTTAAAAAATTTGAAAATTACTCTGGACAAATGCTAAATCATGATGTATAATAATTTTCGTTACGCAGGGATATGCGGGTGTGGCGGAATTGGCAGACGCGCCAGATTTAGGTTCTGGTATCGCGAGATGTGCAGGTTCAAGTCCTGTCACCCGCACCATGCTAATCCGCAGATGTGGCGGAATGGCAGACGCGCTAGCTTCAGGTGCTAGTGTTCGCAAGGACGTGAGGGTTCAAGTCCCTCCATCTGCACCAACGACTTAGAAGGTCGTTTTTTTTTATGCCTAAAAAACCTCTCCTAAAAGAGAGGTTTTTTTGTTTATTTTACAAAGATTGAGCTTTTGTCATTATAAAATGTATGGAGCATTTTTTCAGCGATTGGACTTAAAGGCTTGCCATAAAATTCATCATACACCTTTTTAATATAAGGGTTTTCATGGCTCTTACGAAGTGTCATTTGTTCGTCTTTCTTATAAAGTGCAGATATTCTAGCCTGTCTTGTTGGTTCGGCATCTCCAAACACTTTTGGTTGACCACCGCCGCCAATACAGCCCTCAGGGCAAGTCATGACCTCTATAAAATGATACTGTTTCTCACTACTGTTTATAATATCAATCATTTTGCGTGCATTTTCGGTGCCAAATACAACGGCTACATTTATATCCATATCGTTTATTTTTATGGTGGCTTCTCTTATGCTCTCATATCCACGAATTGGTTCAAGTTTAAAGAGCAAATCTGGAGCTTTGTCACCAGTTATATATTCATAAGCGGTTCTTAAAGCAGCTTCCATAACTCCGCCGGTGTTACCAAATATTACACCTGCACCAGATGCTTGACCCATAAGGTCATCATAATTAGAATCTTGCAGAGAGTTAAAGTCTATATTCTTTTCTTTTGCCCATAGAGCTAGTTCCCTTGTGGTAAAAACATGATCCATATCACGCATATCATCTACACCATAATAGTCAGCAGCACTATGAAATTCTTCACGGCGGATTTCAAATTTTTTAGCGGTGCAAGGAGTAAGAGCTACATTCACAATTTTCTTAGGGTCAAGACCCATTTTCTTTGCAAAATATGTTTTGATTGTAGGACCTTGCATACCTATTGGACTTTTAGCAGTAGAGATATTATCAATCAGACTAGGATAATAAATTTCTACAAATTTAACCCATGCAGGGCAGCAACTGGTGAATTGTGGCAATGGACGATTACCGTTTTTAATTCTTTCAACAAGCTCACTTGCTTCTTCCACAATGGTAAGGTCTGCTGCGAAATTGGTATCAAGTACATAATCAACACCGAGTTTTCGTAAAAGAGCGATCATTTTGCCTTCTACAAACTCACCAGCAGGCAAACCGAAAGCCTCACCAAGAGCAACTCTTACAGAAGGGGAGGTGCTTACAATAACGATTTTATCTGGGTCATCTATAGCCTTTTGTATATCATGATATTCATATTTTTCCACTATGCTGTCTACTGGACACACATTGGCACACTGACCACAATTTATACATATAGCTTTATTTCCTGTTTGTTCAAGGGTGTATGTACCAAGAACACCAATAGGACTTGTGCAGATATTTTTGCATAGCCTACATTTAACGCACTTATCTTCGATTCTTGTAATACTTGGATTGTCTTTTTCGATAGGCACTCTTACATCTAGCGGCATATGACTCATATGTTTCCATCTCCTCATTATTTATATATTTTGTTTATGAAAATGAAACTATTTTTAAGTGATTATGCGAAAAATAAATCACTTAACAGTAATTAAGTATAAAGTGTTTTTATAGTTTGTCAAGCGATAATGATTATCAAACCTAAAAAGTATATATAAAAAAGACAATCCGAAAATTGTTCAGATTGCCTTTTGGTAAAAAATATAATTTAATCGTTAAAAAGTTTATCAATAAGTCTATATCCTTCATTTACAACAATACCAGTGCTTGCTGCATGTGATTCATTATAAATGTTATCCGTCTGATTGGTTTTAGTGCTGTCATATAACATATAAGGAACAGGGTCTGAAGTATGAGTACGCAAACGAATTGGAGTAGGGTGGTCAGGTAAAACCATAATTCTAAAATCTTCTCCAGACTGCTTTAACCCATCATATACAGGCTTTATAACTCTACTATCCAGCCACTCAATAGACTGAACCTTATTTTCTATATTGCCTTGATGTCCCATTTCATCTGGTGCTTCAACATGAATATAAGCAAAGTCGTTATTATCTTTTAATAGAGCTTTTACAGCAGCCTCAGCTTTGCCTTCATAGTTTGTATGCAGTCCACCATTTGCACCTTCTACATTGGCCACATTCATTTTTGCACCAACTGCAATGCCTTTTAATAAGTCAACAGCAGATATCATTATGCCAGTTTTGCCAGTTTTAGCTGTAAATTCATCAAGATGTGGTTTCGTACCAGCACCCCAAAGCCAAATGGAATTTGCTTTACGCTTGCCATCGGCAGCACGAGCAAGGTTTAATGGGTGATTATTTAAAATATCATAGCTTTTTTCCATCATCTCACGCAGCACATCTTGCTCCGGCAGATAATCTCCAATAACCTTACCTAAAATATCATGTGGCGGAGTTATATCCTTGACTTCGCCACCTTTCCATATTAAGCAGTGACGATAACTGGTGCCAACGTAAAATTTAAAGATTTCATTTTCAAATACTGGGCGTATAGCTTCAATGAGTATAGCGGCATCTTCTGTTGAGATTTCATCAGAGCTGTGGTCTATAATGGTACGCTTAGAGTATGGTATATTATCTTCTTCAGAAACAGTTACAATATTGCAGCGAAGTGCAATATCATCAGTTTGCATAGGTACGCCTATGCTAAGTGCCTCAAGCGGTGAACGACCAGAGTAATAGATTTCTGGGTTATATCCAAGCACAGAAAGGTTTGCAGTATCGCTTCCAGGCTTCATACCGTTTGGAATGGTGTGGGCAAGACCAACTTCTGATGTTTTAGCAAGATAATCCATCATAGGGGTTTTAGCAAAAGCCAGAGGGGTTTTTCCGCCTAGCTTTTCGATTGGCTCGTCTGCCATTCCATCGCCAAGAACAATGACATATTTCACGGTGAACACTCCTTTATGTAGATAAAATAATAAAACACAAAAATAATATAATTTATAAAATTAAGGCTATTTTATTTCCAGATACGCATTATTATGAAACATAAATAAATATTTGTCCAGTTATTTTCTTAAACTTTTAAAAATTGACCGCTTGCTATAGACACGAAAGCATAGTGTGCATGTAAGGTGGAAATGTGTACGGGGAATAAAAAAAGCTATCGCAATTTTGGCGATAGCTTGATTTTTTTAGATTGTGAAAATTTTAAATACTTTAGTTGCAAGCTCACTGCCTAAAATTAGTATTAGCAGCACAGGAGCAACCCAACGAATCATTACAGCATGCAGCTTCTCACGATGGAATACACCAGATTCTGCATTAACTTCATCAGCAATAACTTTAGTGCCAACAACATGGCCAATAAGAATACATGTTAAGAACGCCACAATTGGCATCATTACAGAGTTGGAAATAAAGTCAAAGAAGTCAAGGAACTGCATACCAATAATTGTAATGCCAGCCCATGGACCATAGCCAAGGCAAGAAGGAATACCAATAATCAGTACAATAATTGTAACACCTATTGTTGAAATTTTACGGCTTAGACCTGTCTTATCAATTACAACAGAAACAATTGTTTCCATAAGAGAAATAGAGGAAGTCAGAGCTGCAAACAGCACAAGCAAGAAGAATACTGTACCAATAACAGAACCAAATGCCATTTGCTCAAATACCTGAGGTAGGGTTATAAACATCAGACCAGGACCTGCATTCATCTTAGATGGGTCACCGCCGTTAAATGCAATAACAGGAGGGATTATCATAAGACCAGCAATAAAAGCAAAAAGTGTATCAAAAATTTCAATCTGAGTTACCGAATGTTCAAGAAGGTTTTCTCTTTGCATGTAAGAACCATAGGTAATCATAATGCCCATTGCAAGGGACATGGAGTAGAAAAGCTGACCCAAAGCACCCAGCACGGTTGATGCAGAGAACTGGGAAAAGTCGGGCATTAGATAGTATTTAAGGCCATCAATAGCACCATCAATGGTTAAAGAATAAACCGCAATAAATATAGCAAGTACAGCAAGAGCAGGCATCATAAAGCGGCTTGCCTTTTCAATACCTTTTTCAACACCAAGAGCAACAACAACAGTTGTTAAAATAACATAAATTAAAAACCAAGGAGTTGGTCCGTTGAAATCAAACATGGTAGCTGAAATTGAGCCAGCGTCAAAGCCTATAAAATTATTAAAGAAGTCACCGCCATCGGCTGCATTAAGAGAGTTGCCGGTTAAGAATGTAACAAGATATTTAATAACCCAGCCGCCTATTACACAGTAATATGGTGTAATAATAACAGGTACAAGTGCGGCAATCCAACCTAAAAATCCAAAACGCTTGTCAAGAGCTTTGTATGCACCAATACAAGAAAGGCGAGTTTTTCTACCAATTGCAATTTCGGTTATCATAAGGGCAAAACCGAAAGTGATTGCAAGCACGATATAAACCAAAAGGAAAATACCGCCACCATATTTTGCAGCAAGATACGGGAAACGCCATAGATTACCAAGTCCTACAGCAGAACCAGCAGCCGCAAGGACAAAACCGATACGGCTTGAAAAGCTGCTTCGTTCTTTGTTCATATATATACCCCTTTTTCTACAGGCTTAAAAGCCGACGTATTTCCTGAGCCCATAAAGCTGATTATATGGAAATAATTCATACAACCCTGCAAAATGGAAACAGATGCATTTATTATGCCACAGATTAAATGTCAGTGCAATGACTTTAACTCATTTTTTTAGTTTATCACAAAAAACATGGAAAATTATTGTCATATACATTAAAAATATATACTATTCTTGGTGTATATTTCGTATTTATGTACAGCATCTCATCAAAATATCTAAATAATCAATAAAGATTAGGTCAGATTATGTATAAAAAAGAGATGCATTTAAGTTTTGCATCTCGATAACTTATATTTATTTTAATTCGCTGACACGTACACTTCGTGTATGTGATATAGATTTCCATTCTTTGGTTCTGAAAAACAGGCATATCGCATTTATAGGCAGCCAGCTTATAATAAAGAACCAATAACTTAAAATACCAACTTTCATCGAAAAAACCTGCTTGTGTTCAAGAATCATAACAATTACGCATGTAACACAGCTCAAGATAAATGAAATTATAATTGAAAAAGTAAGGTCTGAAAAAATAGGTGTTCCAACTGACAAATGATAATGCATACCTAGAGTACGAACAACATGTCCCAATAAAACAGTTAAAACCCACACAAGCTGTAAAATGGGTGCAAGCAGGAATATAAGCTGGTCTAGTCGCATACGCATATTATTAAATCCATTTGTGAACATTCCCTTTATAAGTGCCCCTGAATAGTAATGTAAACACTGATAAATACCAGTAGACCAGCGACTTCTTTGGCGCCATGACTGAGAAAATGTAAGTGGCTGCTCATCATATGTTAGTGCTTCAGGCACCCATGCAACAGGTATATTTGAGAGAATACATTTAGTTGTAAACTCTATATCTTCGGTCATAGTTTTGGTTTTCCAACCACCCATAGATTTTAATAGTGATAAATCAGCCATAAAGCCGCTGCCATTTACTATTGCGGAAAGTCCAGCGCTAGAACGTGCATGACTATAAAATCTGTTTACCATCCAATAATATATAGAATAGCTGGATGATATATATGTATCCTTGGGGTTCTTGCTGTCACGAAAACCCTGGGCAGCCTTTGCACCTTCACACCATGCATTATTCATTGCACAAAGAAAACCAGGGTCAACAACATTATCAGCATCAAAAACACACATCGCATCATATTTATTCTGCTTTAAAAGTTTTTCCACAACTTGCTCTAACACTTCGCCCTTGGTTGAAACAGGTCTGTTACAAGTGATAATTTTTGCACCAGCATTTTTTGCTACAAGTTCGGTTTGGTCTGTGCAGTTATTTGGTATAACAAAGACATCGTATAGCTCTTTGGGATAATTTTGAGCTAAAAGGCTTTCAACAAGGTTTCCAATAACAGCTTGCTCATTTCTTGCTGCCACAAGAACTGCAAAACGGCATTTTGGTGAGTGTGATTTATAGCAATTTTTTTTTCTAAACGCAAATGGAAGAAAAAAGATATAATATATCATATATATTGTAAACAGCAGGGTTAAAATAAAAAGCAAACGTTCAAAAAAATAAAGATATTGCAGCATGATTGTTTATAATACCTCCAAAACGGATAGAAATGAGGTCCGTACAAATGTTACAGCGTGATATTTAAAACACAACTGTACTACATTGCATAATACAGTATAAAACGCCAGCGGTTTAGTGTCAACAATGATTTGTATAACAAAAACAAAATAAATGTATAAACAATCAAAAAATGATATTATTTGGATGATTGTGATGAATAGTTGTGTATAACTTTGTGTATTCAGTGGATAGACAGGCGTATGTAACGCAAGGCATAAAAAATAAAGCTGCAAGTTTAAAGTGGTTAAAAGGCAAAAAACAGAATGTATGCAAGATTGAAAATTAAAACTTGCAAAATTTTTAGATAGTGCATTGACGAAGTCGAAAAAACGTAGTATAGTATAATTAGAAGAAAGTTGATTTGTAATCTAAAGGTCAGATTACTTTATATTTGGCAAGTCTTTGGTGCATAGCACCGCATGATGGAAGCCGTAAGGAGGAATTGATTTTACATGAACCGTTTGCTGAAAAAATTCACTTTTTCGCCAGAAATCGTGGATGTAATTGAAAACTGTAAGGGTATCTTTATCCCAACAACCAAGCAAGAGCTGTATGAAATGGTATTTGGTACAGGACGCTCTGGTAAATATGATGTTGTATACGATGTTCCTGAAAAGGGGGAGGTTGTTGAGGCAACCGTTGTTCGTGCAAAGAATGGTGTAGTAGTCAACTATGTTGAGGACTATATGCGTCGTCGTGACCCTGATTGTATGCGTATCGGTGATGATAAGCCAACAGATAAGCCACGTTTTGCTGATGTTTATGGTTTTCCATTTTCTGATATGAAAAAGACTACTCTTGAGTGGCTCAAGACTCAAGAGCTGATTTTTATGCCATTTAACTCCGGCGGAAATATCTATGGCTATGGCTCTATGCTTATCTGCCCAAGAAATGCTGCATTCTTCGCTTTTGCTCTGGCTCATCTTCAGGGCTTTGTTTCCGCTGAGGAAACCGAAGGTTATGCTCCTCGTGCAATCGTTTATGTTGCGCCTCCATTCCGTCATACTCACTTTAACGGCAAGCAGGTTGTTGTTCATAACCGTCTTGATGATTGCCATGAAGTGTTCTCATATAATCTATATCCAGGTCCATCTGCTAAGAAGGGTGTATATTCTGTTCTGCTTGATATTGGCGAACAGGAAGATTGGGTAACTGCTCATGCATCTGCTGCACGTCTTACAACTCAATATGATAATGAGCTTGTTATTATGCATGAGGGTGCATCAGGCGGAGGCAAAAGCGAAATGCTGCAAGACATTGCTCGTGCAGAAGATGGACGAGTTCTGCTATCTGAAAACATTGTAACTGGTGAAAAAACCTTTTTGAACCTTGGCAGAACCTCTATGATTGAGCCTGTATGTGATGATATGGCTACTTGCTATCCTAAGCTGCAAACAGGCAGCGGTAAGCTGGCACTTGTTGACGGTGAGGACGGTTGGTTCCTGCGTATGGATGGCGTAACACATTATGGTTGCGACCCAGTTTATGAACGCATCTGCACAGAGCCAGATGAGCCGCTTTGTTTCTTTAATATTCAGGGTGTAGTTGGTGCTACAAGCCTTATTTGGGAACATACTCTGGATTCTAATGGCAAACCATGCCCTAACCCTCGTGCTATTGTACCCCGTTCAAAGGTTCCACACATTGTAACCGAGCCTGTTGAGGTTGATATACGTTCTTTCGGCACTCGTATGCCACCATCAACCCGCGAAAACCCTAACTATGGTATTATGGGTATGCTGCACTTTATTCCACCAGCACTTGCTTGGATGTGGCGTTTGGTTGCTCCTCGTGGATTTAAAAACCCATCTATCGTAGGCGGCGGCGACCTAAAGAGTGAAGGTGTAGGTTCTTACTGGCCATTTGCAACAGGTATGCGTGTAAAGCAGGCAAATCTGCTGCTAAAGCAAATTATTGATAATCCTAACACCCGTTATGTACTTATCCCTAACCAACATATTGGTGTATATAAAGTGGGATTTGCTGCTGAATGGCTCAGCCGTGAATGGCTCAGTCGTCATAATGGTCATGTAAAGACCGAAAAATTAACCCCAGCACGTTGTCCGCTGCTTGGTTATGCTATGACTGAAATGACTATCGAAGGTCAGTCTATCCGTTCTAAGTATTTAAGAACAGAGCTGCAAGACCGCATGGGTGAGGATGGTTATGATGCAGGAGCAAAGATTCTGAATGATTTCTTTGCTAAAGAGCTGGATAAGTTCTATACAGATGACCTTGACCCACTTGGCAAGCAAATTATTGATTGTTTCCGCAATGGTGGTACTCTTGAGGATTACTGCAAACTGACTCCAATGCATTTCTAAAAAATTAAAAGTCCGCTTTAAAGCGGACTTTTTTTATTTATTCTTTTCCATTAAACCCATAACGATTTTTTCAGCAGTAATAGGAAGCTCCCTAATTCTCACACCGCAAGCAGTTGCAACAGCAGATGCAATGGCAGGTGATGGTGTATTTATAACAACTTCACCAATAGACTTCGCACCAAATGGACCAGAAGGCTCATAACTGCTTTCAAACTCAACTCTAATCTTGTTTATATCAAGACGAGATGGAATTTTATACTGCATAAATGAATTAGAATAGTTTACACCTTTTTCATTATAGATGACATCTTCATAAAGAGCCATGCCTATACCTTGAACTAAACCGCCTTCGGTTTGAACTCTTGCTAGACTAGGGTTAATAGGTGTGCCGCAGTCAACCGCTGCACAGTAATCAATAAGTTCAACCTTGCCAGTTTCAGGGTCAAGCTCAATTTCAGCAGCACCTGCCATAAATGGGGGTGGTGAAGTAGGGGAAGAGTGGCTCACAGTTGCAGCAAGTTCACGATTGCTAAAGCACTGACCCTTATAGCCAACTTGTTTTCGTGTCACAAATTTTTCAGGGTCTGCAACAACATAAACTTTTTGACCATCAAAATCGACATCATCTACATCGACCTTTAGCATTTCAGAACCAGTTAAAAGAATTTTATTTCTCAGTTCTTCGCAAGCCTTAACACAAGCCATGCCTGTAACATAAGTTGTAGCCGATGCATAAGAACCAGAGTCATAAGGGGAAACATCTGTATCTGATGCGTAAACTGCAATATTTTTCATATCACAATCAAGACAATCAGCAGCCATCTGTGCAAGAATGGTGTCACAGCCTGTGCCCATATCTGTACAGCCTATAAGCATATTGTAATCGCCATCATCACCCATACGAATGGTTACAGAGCCAACATCAACATTTGAAATACCAGAACCCTGCATAGCCATTGCAATGCCAACAGCACGGATTTTACCATTAGGAAGTGTAATAGGCTTTGCTTTCTTATCCCAGTCAATCATATTTTTAACACGTTCAACACAGCGGTCAAGCGCGCATGAAGTAGCTGTTTCACCATAGTATGCGGGCATAACCTGACCTTCACGCACAAGGTTTATTTCACGCATTCTAACAGGGTCAATATTAAGAATCTCAGCAAGTTCATTTACAGTAGATTCTACTGCAAAAATGCCTTGAGTTGCACCATATCCACGATAAGCACCAGCGGAAAGGGTGTTGGTATATACAACGTCCCAAGTAAAGCGGAAAGCCTCTTGTTTGCCATACATAGGTATAGGCTTATGAGCAGAAAGACCAACAGTCGTTGGACCATGTTCACCAAAAGCACCAGTATTAGATAGTGTATAAAGGTCAATGACCTTGATTACACCATCATTTGTTGCACCCATACGCACAGTAAGCTCCATGCTGTGACGAGGGGAAGATGCAATCATGGATTCATAACGAGAATAAACAATTTTTGCAGGTCTGCCTGTTTTTAGTGTCACAATAGCAGGATAAACTTCTGTAACTACCGTTTGTTTTGCACCAAAACCGCCACCAAGACGAGGTTTTATTACACGAATTTGCGTTTTTGGAATATCAAGGGCATGTGACAGAATACGGCGAACATGGAAAGGAACCTGTGTTGAAGAAATAACATTTAATCTGCCATAAGTATCAAGCTGAGTGTAAGTTCTAAATGTTTCCATCATAGCTTGCTGATTTTGTTTTGTTCGGTAAGTGCGTTCAATCACGACATCGCATTTAGCAAATGTGCCCTCAACATCACCATGGCTGTCACTGCCAGAGGCACAAAGATTTCGCATATTGTCAGCGCCAACAGGACAAAGAGATTTCCAGCTTTCTTCAGGGTGAACAAGCACTTTATTATCTTTAGCTTTATGCATATCAAGAACAGGCTCAAGAACTTGATATTCAACTTTAATAAGTTTTAAAGCCTTGTCAACAGCTTGTTCAGTTTCGCCAGCAACGATTGCAACTGCATCACCAACAAAGCGAACTCTGCGGTCTAAAATTAGGCGGTCATATGGGGAAGGCTCTGGGTATGTTTGACCGGCCATAGTAAAGCGGCTTTGTGGCACATCTTCGTATGTTAAAATACAAACAATACCAGGCACTTTCATTGCAATATTAGTGTTAATATTGGTTATAAGTGCATGAGCATGAGGTGACCTTAAAACCTTAACGATAAGACAATCGGCTGGAGCTAAATCATCGGTATAAACTGGTTTACCAGTTGTTAAAGCACGGGCATCAGATTTTACAATGCCTGCACCTACATATTTTTTTCTTGTCATTATCGTTCCTCCTTGCTTGCAAGATATGCCTTAATTGCTCGAAGTTGGCTTACATAACCTGTGCATCTGCAAAGGTTTCCTGCAAGATATTCACGAATTTCATATTCTGATGGATTTTTAAGTTCATTTTCCATTGCGATAATATTCATAATAAGTCCCGGAGAGCAGAAGCCACACTGCTCTGCACCCTCATTAGCTAAATAAGAGCCAATTTCTTCAGCCTTTGATTGTTTGCCCTCAAGTGTTATAATCTCATGACCATCTGCACGCACTGCAAGCATTGTGCAAGAAAGCACGGGTTTTCCGTCCATAAGCACGGTGCAAAGCCCACAATTAGATGTTTCACAGCCACGCTTTACAGAGCGGCAGCCCTTTTCACGCACATACTCTAAAAGAGGTTGGTCAGGGCTTACAGCATCTTCAATCTTCTTGCCATTTAATGTAAATGAAATTAAAATTTTTGCCATAATTAAATTATCCCTCCTGATTCATAGCGAGTAATGCACGGCGGACAAGCACTCTTGTAAGGTGATGTCTAAAATCTGCACTGCCACGAATATTGCTTGAGAAATTTAAGGAATCTGCAACGTAATCTGCAAATTTCTTTGCACTTTCTTCCGTAATTCCATCATTTAGTATTCCATCTGCGTCTAAAACAATACTAGCCCTTTGAGGTCTTGCACCAACAGCCACTCTAAAGCCGTTGTCCGTGAAATCTTCTGGAAGTTTGCTTACAGCACAAGCGATAACAGGGAAGTCGGTTTCGGTCGCACGATGGGTTATATAATAAGTTTTTTGTTTTTTCTTCGGAAGAATAACATGTGTTAATATATCTCTATCATAAGGCATTTTAACAAAATCAGATAATTTAACTATACCAGCATGATAAAGTTTAACATCAGCATCTAAAGCGAGAAACAGGGTTAATGGGTCGGAAAATCCGAATCTTCCCCAAATGGAACCGCCAATGGTTACACAGTTTCTAAACTGTACACCTACAATATGGCGTAAACATTCCCTCACTGAATCACCAAAATAGTTGTTAATTCCATCATTAGTTTCGATTTGGCGAAGCGTTACCATACAGCCAAGTTTAAACTCAGTTTCAGTTTCTTCGATTTTGTCAAGCCCAAGACCAGAAAGGTCAATAGCCGTGCGGATAGAGCGATTACCCATTTTAAGCCATCCACAGCCGCCCAAAATAGTAGCGGTTTTCTTTTGGTTTAATGAATAAGCCTGTTCTAAGCTCTCCGCTTTTATGTATTGGTCTATTGTGAACATTAACATTCTCCTTTTTGTAAACATAACAAAAGCCGCCATAAACGAGTAGGCAGCATAGATTAGACATCGAAAACCAAACGCTGCATTTTTAATTTAATTTGAACATACAGCGAAAAAAGAAAAAGATTTTCGGACATAGATGTGTTATATATACTTATTATATCAAGAGCGAAAAAAAAATACAATTTTTCTACAAGATTTTCTACACGAAAATTTAACCAAAATTATGCCAAAGTAATACTAAATATTGAAATAAAATGCGAAAGCCACAGCTTAAAAGGCTGTGGCTAACACCAAAAAGAGAGAACACGAGGTGGGATTTAATCCATCCCGACGATAAAAGCAAAATTGTTAAATGTTTAACATATAACTGTTTATAAGTATAACTCTTTTTCTATGGAATTTCAATAGTTTTTTTGTAAAAATTTATACATTTTTAAAAAGGGTTACATAATCATGATTTTTGTGATAAAATGCTGAGTATATGCTATATATTTGCAATCTAAAGAGTAAAAGGAGTTATTATAAATGGTTGAAAAAATACTTGCTCCGTGCGATTTGGCACAAATTGCAGATTCTGGTCAATGTTTTAGAATGACAAAACAAGACGATGGAAGCTATAAAATATGTGCGGCAGACCTATGCACCTATGCTCAAATGAAAGGTCAAAAGTTGATTTTAGAGTGTACAGAGCAAGAATTTGAAGATTTTTGGAAAGATTATTTTGATTGGGATACAGATTATCAAAAAATATGTGATTCTGTCGATAAAGAAGATGAGTTTTTAATCGAGGCAGTAAAATACGGAAGCGGTATGCGTATTTTAAAACAGGAGCTTTGGGAGATGCTTATAACTTTTATGATTTCACAAAATAACAATATCCCAAGAATACAAAAATCAGTTGAAACAATTTGTGAAAAATTTGGCGACAAAAAAACAGATATTAGAGGAAATGAATATTTTACATTCCCAACCAAACCTCAACTTGCTAAGGCAAGCATAGACGAGCTCAGGCAATGCGGTCTTGGTTATCGTGACCGATATATATATGAAATTGCACATAGCGATTTTGATGTCTATTCTCTTAAAAATATGGACATAGATTTGGCAGAAAAGGAACTTTGTAAAATAACAGGTGTTGGCAAAAAGGTTGCAAATTGTGTCAAACTTTTTGGACTGCATGACCTTACATCTTTTCCAATTGACACATGGATTAGAAAGTTGTGTGATAAATATTATAATGGCTCATTTCCAGTGGACAAGTACAAGGGGTATGCAGGTGTAATACAACAATATATTTTCTTTTATGGCAGAACTGGAATAAAACTATAATAAAAATAGTGAAAATATAATATAAATTAGTAATAAATGACTATATATTTATTATAAATAATCAAAAAGCATTAAAAACTCTTTTTTTGAGCTTGTGCACTGGTTATGGACTAATGTTTGTGGTATAATCGGTGTAAAGAAAATTTTACATGGAATATTCCGCCTTTTACAAAATTTTAGACGGGAGAAGAAGAAAAATGGAAGCCAAAATTAAAGAGTTAATGTGCAGATTGTCATATCTGCTTGAAATCTTAATCGCGTTTTTGATGCTCACAGCATTATTTGCTGCATTTTGCGGTCTGGTGGTTATGGTCAATCCGTCGAACCTGTTCACAAATCCAACTGTGTTCTCTCAATATCTTGGCATTGCATCGACAATTGTTATTGGTGTGGAGTTTGTAAAAATGCTTTGTACACATACTATTGACTCGGTTATTGATATTATGTCGCTTGCAATCGCTCGCCAAATGATAACAGAGCACACATCACCACTGGAAAATTTATTTGCAGTTATGGGAATTGCAATACTTTATCTAGTTAGAAAGTTCCTATATATAAAACAACTTGACAAAATTCAGCGTGTAAAGATTTTAGATTTCCTAAAATCTCGAGAAAAACAGGAAGGAGAAAACGATGTCACTACCAAATGACCCTATTATGCTTTTAAGTGTAGTCAATACCATGCTACGTGACCGCTATCACTCACTTGATGCACTTTGTGATGGTGAAAATCTTGCTCGCAGCACCTTGGAGTACCGTTTGGCGGCTGTTGGATACGAGTATATGTCGGAAATAAACCAGTTCCGTTAAATTTAACCGCCGCATAAAAAGCGGCGGTTTTTTTATATTTGATAAAGATAAAAAGGAGTAAAAAACTTATGGAAATGATGGAAAATCTTCAGAAAATCGCAAGACAATGCGGTGAAATTATGCTTTCAGCTGAAAATATCGAGCGAAATATAACCGAAAAGGAAGGTCAGAAAAATTTCGTTACAAAATATGATGTACTTGTTCAGCAAACACTTCAAAAAGAGCTATTATCTCTTTATCCTGATGCACATTTTTATGGTGAAGAAGATGGGCAGCAAGATGATGTACATAATGGCATAGCGTTTATAGTTGACCCAATAGATGGAACAACGAACTTTATTAAGGGTTATAGAGTAAGCGTGGTAAGCATTGGCGTTGCAAAAGATGGAGAAATTATTTGTGGCGTAGTTTATGACCCTTATACTGATACAATGTATTATGCACAAAAAGGAAAAGGTGCGTTTGTCAATGGAAAATCTGTAAAAGTTTCCGACTGCAGCTTAGCTAATAGCATGGTTTGTGTTGGAACTGCACCTTACTATTCAGAATATACAGATAGAACTTTTGAACTTATGAGGGCTTTATTTGATAATGCACTTGATTTACGTCGTTCTGGTTCAGCAGCACTTGACTTATGTGCTGTTGGCTGTGGCAGAGCGGACTTAATGGCGGAGTTTGTTGTGTGTCCTTGGGATTTTGCCGCAGCTAAATGTATAATCGAGGAGGCAGGCGGAATTATGACCCAGCTTGATGGCTCACCTATGAAACTAGATGGCAAATGCTCAATTTTAGCGGGAGGAAAAAAGGCACATGCAGAATTTTTTGAAAAGGGATTGGATAAAATTTGAATAACAAACCATTTATACAAAGAAACACACTAATCCCAGCTCTTATATGTACCGTACTTTGGGGAAGTGCAATACCAGTTGTAAAAACAGGATATGAACTTCTTAAAATAGATAGCTCAGATTTATTTGCAAAGTTTATATTTGCAGGCTATCGCTTTGCCTTGGCGGGTTTGCTTGTATTATTATTGCTTAAACTGCAAAACAAGCCTGTAAAACCACAGAAAGATGCATGGAGTGCAATTTTAATGCTCTGTGCGGTGCAAACTATACTTCAATATGTGTTTTATTATCTTGGTGTGGGGAATACATCAGGCGTACGTGGTTCTGTGTTAAGTGCAACATCAACATTTTTTTCGGTTATAGTCGCTCATTTTGTATTTGTAACAGATAAAATAACACCTAAAAAAGGTATAGGCTGTATAATAGGTTTTGCAGGAGTAATTGCAATACTATCTGGAAATGGTCTTGGAAATGAGGCTATAAAGTTAACTGGTGAAGGGTTTATGCTTATGAGTGCAGTGGGGCAAGGTGTAGGTGCTGTAATAAGCAGAAAAGTCGCAACCGGACGAGATGCAATGATGCTAACAGGCTGGCAGCTTTTTATAGGGGGATTAGTTCTTATTTTAGTTGGTCTTTGTGGCGGTGGTCAATCAAGAATATATATAACACCTAAAGGTCTGATATTACTTTTATACTTAGCTTTACTTTCTGCTGTTGCATTTTGTCTTTGGACGTTAATGCTTAAATATCACCCGGTAGCAAAGGTCACTATATATATGTTTTTAGTGCCTGTGTTTGGCTCTATTTTAAGTGCTGTTATATTAAATGAGAATGTTTTTACAATAAAAAATTTAATTGCACTTATGCTTGTGTGTATTGGTATATTGCTTGTAAATAAAGCCCCTAAAAAACGAGAATAACCCGCCAATTTGGCGGGTTATTCTTTTATGCACTGTACTGAAGATTTCTTCCACTTGATGAAACTGCATCAGATAGCTTATTTAAAAAATCATTTTCTTTAAGCTGCTTTGTATGAACGATAAGCGTCATTTTATCAAACGATGGAGGTATATCAAGCCGTAAAGGGGCATCAGTGTGTGTATTTATCATGTGGCTGAACATAGTTTCCTCTGGTGTAGAATTGGAAAATAAAGCGAAATGAAATGATGCAAGATTTGATAAATATGCACTTCTAAGCGCAGGGGTAGGAGCTTCAAAACAAGGCTCAATACATACAAATGAACAGCCTTCAGAGCGCCTTAATAAACGACCATCATGCCAAATCTCAGAAAGACTAGAAAGCGTTTGTGGAGATGCGCCATCTGCCATTATTCCCACACATTTTCCGGATAAAAGTCTGTCTGTAACATCAAATAAAAGCTGTGCAGGTGATGGTTCTAAAACCTTGTCGTTTGGCTGCATAACAAACCTAACAAGAGGATATATTATATCGGTTTTTTCAAGAGTCCACATGCCATTGCTTGAAAAGCTCTGCTGCATAAAAACCACCTTTCAAAAATTTAGTTATTCACTATAAGCCTATGATAATTTTGCTGTTAAGTGTTACTGCTATTATTGACGGTAATTTATGGAATATACAAAAAATCCGCCCTTTAATTTTAAAAGACGGATTTTTAATATAATTATTTATGATTTGCAGCGGCTTTAGCTGCCCGCTTATTGTTTTGCCTTTTCAGCTTGAGCTTTCATCATAGCCTCAAACTTTGCCTTTTCCTCAGGGGTTGGAATTGGCTCAATACAGCTCTTAGGGCAAGCCTTAGCACACATCTTGCAGTTCTTACACTTGTCGTAGTCAATTTTAGCAACATTGTTTTCAACATGAATTGCATCAAATTTACAAGTCTTTTCACACTTCTTACAACCGATACAGGAAACTTCGCAAATTTTCATTGCAACAGCACCCTTGTCCTGGTTTGTGCAGTTAACGTGAACCTTTTTAGACTTTGGCACAAGGTCAATCAGTTTCTTAGGACAAGCACCTACACACTTACCGCATGAAACACACTTTTCAGTATTGACAACAGCCTTACCATCAACTATGTTAATAGCATCAAATGCACAGGCGGAAACACATGAACCAAGTCCCATGCAGCCAAATGCACATTCCTTAGGACCACCTGCTACACGCATTGCAGCGTTACAATCCTGAAGTCCTTCATACTTGGTCTTGTCAATGGCCTTGCAGCCTCCTGAACAATGAACATGAGCTACTTTAGGCTCTTCAGCGGCAACTTCAGCACCCATAACAGCAGCTATTTTTTCTGCACATGCAGCACCGCCAACAGGACAGCCGTTTACTGGTGCTTTTCCTTCTACAATGGCAGCAGCCAGTCCGTCACAACCAGGATAGCCACAACCGCCACAGTTTGCACCAGGCAAACATTCACGAACAAGCGGAACTCGCTCGTCAACTTCAACAGCAAAAACCTTCGCTGCTACGCCTAGAAGAATAGCAAACAGCAGACCCATGATGCTAAGGGACGCAACTGCAAAAATAATGTTTGTAAAATCCATTTCTCACGCTCTCCTTTTGCTTACCAGATTTTTAGACCAGAGAAGCCCATAAATGCCATTGCAAGCAGAGATGCAGACACCAGTGCGATTGGGAAACCTTCAAAGCACTTAGGACATTTTGCGGTAACTTCCAGACGCTCACGGATAGATGCAAAAATAACGATTGCAACCAAATAACCAACACCTGCAAATACACCGTAAACAATAGAGCCGAGTAGAGAATACTGGTTATCAATATTGGTGATAGCTGCACCAAGTACGGCACAGTTGGTTGTAATCAGTGGAAGGAAGATACCAAGAGCTTGATAAAGAGATGGCATAGCTTTCTTCATAAACATTTCAACGAGCTGCACTAAAGTAGCGATAACCAAAATAAATGCGATTGTGCGCATATATTCAAGCTCTAGTGGAACAAGCACAAAATAGTTTACAGCCCAAGAAACAATGGACGCAAGAGCCATAACAAAGATAACCGCCATACCCATGCCGACTGCGGTATCGGTCTTTTTGGATACACCGAAGAATGAGCAACAGCCTAAAAACTGTACAAGGATATAGTTATTTACAAGCACGGCTGAAATCGCTAGAAAAATGATATCAGTCAGTGCCATGCTACCAGGCAAACCTGCCTGTACAGCAGCAAAGTAATTCATTTACTTATCCCCCTTCTTCTTATTCATAAAGTACTGGATTACAGCAAGCAAAAAGCCCATCATAAGGAAACCGCCCGCTGGCAGAATCATCATTGCTGCTGGATACTGATAAAGACCAGGAATTTGAATGCCTAGCTTATCTGCACCTACATAACCAGAAAGAATTGTGCCTGCACCAAGCAGCTCTCTGAAAAAGCCCATAAGCACAAGTGCAAAGGTAAAGCCTATGCCCATACAAATACCATCAAGGGCAGAAGGGAGAACCTTATTTTTAGAAGCATAAGCCTCTGCACGACCTAAAATGATACAGTTTACAACAATAAGTGGCAGGAACAAACCAAGAGATGCAGCAAGAGAAGGCATAAACGCCTGAAGGCTTAAATCAATAATGGTTACGAAGCCTGCGATAATGGTTATAAATGCTGCAATACGAACCTTTTCTGGTATAAACTTACGCAGCATAGAAATAACAATGTTTGAACAAATAAGTACAACAGTAGCAGCTAAACCCATACCAATAGCGTTTGACAGGGAAGTAGTAGTTGCAAGTGTTGGACATAGACCAATGGTCTGCATAAATACAGGGTTGTCCAGAAGGACAGCTGAATTTAATCTATCTTTGAACTTCATAATTGTCCTCCTTAGCCTTCAAGACTTAAAACGTAGTTTGCAGCAGTATTTACAGCTAAAGTTACTGCACGGGAAGTAATGGTAGCACCAGTGATAGACACTATATCGCCTCCGTCTTTAGTAACCGCAAGAGAGCCATCAGCAGGCTTGCCCTCAAACTGTGGAATCCATGTGGGGTCAGCCTGTGCTTTTGCACCAAGACCAGGGGTTTCTGCATGGCTTGTAACTTGTGCACCAGCGATTGTGCCATCAAGATTAACACCAACAACGACTGTCATTGTACCGCCAAAACCAGAAGGAAGAACCTCCATACAGTAGCCAACGGTTTCACCATCAACAACAGCCTTATAAATATTCTTGATTGCTGGGGTGTTCTTGTCAGGAGCTGGAACTTCGGACACTTCTGCAAGCTCAAACTCAGCACCAGGAATTAACTGCTCCATTGCAGCGGCACGAGTGATTTCTTCATTCTTTTCAATTTGTGGAGCTGTAATCTGGTTTACAAAACCGAGTAACAGTGCAGTGATAAAAGTAATTAAAAATAGCACCAGAGCAAGCATGCCCATGGATTCTTTTTTAGATTCGCTCATGTTTACTTGCCCTCCTTGTTTTCAGCATAACCGAATTTTCGTGGCAGGCACTTCTGGTCAATCATCCATACCAGAGCATTCATAATAAGGATTGAGTATGAAACGCCTTCTGGCAGACCGCCAAAATAACGGATAAATACAGTAAGTACACCACAGCCAATACCAAATACAATTTGACCCTTTGGAGTAACTGGGCTTGTTACATAGTCAGTAGCCATAAAGATGGCACCAAGTATTAAACCGCCGGAAAGAACTTGACTGAGCATCCACTGAAGCCTGTCAGTTCCACCCATTGGGAACAGGAATGTTAAAACAGCAACAGTCAGAATGTAAGCTGCTGGAATATTTATAGTGATAACCTTACGGACTAAAAGATAAATACCACCAATTAAAAGTGCAAGCGCACAGGTTTCACCAATAACGCCACCACATTGACCAAAGAATAGATCCATTAGGCTTTCGCTTGGCAGAGTTTTTGCCTTTAAAGATGCAAGCGGGGTAGCGGTAGAGATTGCGTCAGTAACCTCAACATTGCCAAACAAAGGCAATTTTTGGTGTGGCTGAACCCAAGTTGTCATAAGTGCAGGCCAAGATGCCATCATAAATGCACGGGCACCAAGAGCTGGGTTCATAAAGTTTCTGCCAATGCCACCGAAAAGCATTTTTACAATGATAATCGCAAATGCACCACCGATAACAGGCATCCAGATTGGAGCTGCAACAGGTACATTAAATGCGACCAAAATACCAGTAACTACTGCGGATAAATCACCAATAGTAGACTTTTTCTTAGTGGCTTTACAATAAAGCCACTCAAACACAACACATGAAATAATAGTTGCCACTGTAACAGTAAGTGCACGGAAACCAAAGGTAAACACACTAACCACAAGTGCTGGAATAAGTGCCAGAATAACATCAAGCATTAAACTTCTGGTGTTGTCCTCTGTTTTAATGTGTGGCGAGGAGGTGACAACTACTTTACTTAAATCATACATTCGTTTTTACCTCCCTTACTTGCTTTCTTCCTTAGAAAATTTTGTTTTATCCTCAGCTTTAGCCGCCTCAGCGTCGGCCTTTGCCTTAGCAGCAGCACGTTCAGCCATAACATGAGATTTTGTGAGACGGAAACGCTGCACAAGCTGAATGCGTGCGGGACATACATAAGAACATGAACCACACTCAATACAGTCCATAGCACCAAGGGAAACACACATATCGTAATTTCCTGCATTGCCATAAGCATTCATCATCATAGGCATTAGATGCATAGGACAAGCATTTATACACTTACCACAACGTATGCAATTTGGATTTTCTTCACGCGCATCTTCATCACCGCAAAAAGCAAGAAATGCGTTTGTACCCTTGGAAACAGGTATATCAAGAGAGAACTGAGCTATACCCATCATAGGACCGCCCATTATTAGTTTATTTGGAGCCTCTTTAAAACCGCCGCAGGCATCTATAAGACGTTCAACTTGCGTGCCAATTCTAGCTTCAAGATTTTTTGGCTCAACAATAGCAGAACCAGAAACGGTGACAATACGGCGAATAACAGGCATACCGGTGGTAAATCTGCGGTAAATAGCACCAGTAGTATCTACATTAAATACAGCACAGCCAGCATCAGCAGGAAGTTTGCCACTTGGAACTTCTCTGCCCGTGCAAGCGTTAATAAGCTGCTTTTCTGCACCTTGTGGGTACTTACACTTTAAAGGATATAACTTCAAACGGCTATCATCAGCGATAAGTTCCTCAATTTTAGCGAAAGTATCACGTTTATTTTCCTCAATAGCGATAATAGCATTTGGAACTTCCATAATATCAGCAAGCATTTTTAAGCCGCCAATAACTTCTTCTGGACGCTCTAGAAGCAGTCTGTGGTCAGAAGTGATATAAGGTTCGCATTCTGCGGCATTTACTATAATGGTATCGCATTTGCCAATACCAGACTGGATTTTTACATGAGTTGGGAAAGTAGCACCGCCATGACCCACCATACCAGCAGAGCGAATGGTTTCAATACGCTCTTCGTTGCTCATATTAGCGAAGTCATAAGGGTGGACGGACTCATGCAGACGGTCTTGTTTGTCATTTTCGATGACAATACTCATAATCTTGTTTCCGCTTGAGTGCAGTCTTGGCTCAACTGCGATTACCTTACCAGAAACAGTTGCATGAATTGGCGCAGAAACAAAGCCGCCAGCTTCAGCAATAGGCTGACCTAAATCAACTATATCGCCAACTTTGACAATAGGCTTTGCAGGGGCACCGATGTGCATAGAAACAGGCAGAATCACCATATCAGGTGTCGGCAGGATTTCTATGGCTTTAGTGTTTGTTGCGGCTTTATAACCTGGGTCAGAATGCGGACCGGGGTGAATGCCACCACGAAACGAGTACACCATTAATTTCACCTCTCCATTTAAATTGTGTGTGTACGTAAATAAGCGTTTTAATATAACGCCTATTCTTCAAAAAATAATAATGCTGCACTGTTAAAAGGGCAGCAGAGCAAAGACTGCTAAGAGCAATCTAACTCAACATAAATTATACTGATTTTTATATGCAATAATCAACATATTTCTTATGTAAAAATAGAAACAAAATAAAAAGTATATAAGTTTAAACAAAAAAATATCAATAAAATGTCCAAAATATACCCATAATTTATTTTTTTCACTTTAAAATGTTAAAATAAAAATATTAAAACTTTTTTTAGTATAAAGTTTAACATAAGCGTTAAAAAAGCGAATAACTGGTGTTATAGTTAGAAAAAATCGATTAAGGGATAGAAAAAAATAGATGGTGAAATTTTTCACAATTTCACCATCTGACAATATCTTCAATTTTCCAGCACAGAAAGCTCTGTATCAGCAACATTAAGACTGTATATTTCCAACCTTTGTCCCATGCTGACCTTTGGAACGGGCAGATTGTCAGGAAAAGCTATTTGGACTAAACTTCCGCTTTCATCTGCACGTATTACCCTAAACACACCAGAATGAAGATTTATAATTCTCTTTACAACCGAAAGCCCAAAACCAGAGGCTGTTCCGTGTAATTTTTGCATCATAAAACTTTGTGTATCTAAATGCAAGAGATATTCGTTTCCAACTTCTTCAATACATTCTATGGGAATACCATTGCCGTTATCCAAAATTTCAATAAAAACCATATGGTTTTTATGGTATAGCATCACTTCTATTCTATTTACATCGTGTGCAAGGATAGCATTTGACAGTAGATTTAAAATAGCGTGGCTTAACAGCTTTTTATCAAACGAAATAATAAGCTCTTTTGGAAAGTTGTTAGAGAGAACAATATCGATATTTCGGTTTTGAGCCGCCTTTTTACATTCACTCACCAAATCTACGCATAAAGAAACAATGTCTTCATGAGATATATTCATTACAAGCTCCAAATCAGTATTGTTTTCAAGCATTTGAAGATGCATTATTTCTCGATGTATGCGAAGTGTATTTCTGCGGAGGCTTTCAATTATACCAGGGTCTGCGTTTTGTTTATTTTTAAGCAAATCCAATGCTATAAAGTTTCTTGAAAGAGCAGTGGAAAGTTCATATTTTGTATGAGCAGGCAGACCATTAAATAAATTTTCGGTTGGCATAAAGTATAATAAAGCACCATGTTCACAAGGTCTTATTTCAAGACGATACATATGTGAATCTATGGATTCTATGGTATGAATTGATTCACCTGTTTGGAGAACAGTTCTTAATGAAGTGGCAGCAGATGCACTTAAAACCTCAGCAATTGGACGAAGTGGAAGTTCATCAAAAAGTTTTTTTGCAGCTTTAGTTTGGGTTATTATATCTCCATTTGCGGAAACAAGCACAAAAATAGCATTTTCTGCACACATCATATCAAGCATTAGATTAGATAGCTCTAAATTTGTGAAATCTGTCATATAATATACCTTTTAAATTATCATTTTATTTATATAATTATCAAAATAACGGTGTATAATTCACCAAAAACACGCCAAGATATAATTATTATAACATCATAACTGTATAATTTGCAAAGAATATTGTGGAAAAAAAGCAAGAAATATGACATAGTTTTCACAAAATGCTCTTGCAGAAGTGGCAGGGTATGCGTTATAATATATCCATAAAGTTCCCAAAAGAGGTATTTAGGAGGAATTATTAAAATGGCTATTAAAGTAGGTATCAACGGTTTTGGACGTATCGGTCGTATGGTTTTCCGTGCTGGTCTGAAGAACCCAAACATTGAGTTCGTTGCAGTAAACGATCCTTTCATGACTCCAGACTACATGGCTTATATGCTCAAGTATGACACCATGCATGGTCGTTATGACGGCGTAATTGAGTACGATGAAAACTCTATCACCGTTGATGGCAAGAAGATTCTGTTCCACGCTGAGATGGATCCAAAGAACATTCCATGGGGCAAGGACGGCGTTGACTACGTTGTTGAGTCTACTGGCGTATTCCTGACCAAGGAGAAGGCTCAGGCTCACATCGATGGCGGTGCTAAGAAGGTTATCATGTCTGCTCCTTCTAAGGATGACACCCCAATGTTCGTTATGGGCGTTAACCAGAACGACTACACTAAGGATATGACTTTCGTATCTAACGCTTCTTGTACAACTAACTGTCTGGCTCCAATCGCTAAGGTTCTTGACGAGGCTTTCGGCATCACTGAGGGTCTGATGACTACCGTTCACTCTGCAACCGGTACTCAGAAGGTTTGTGATGGCCCTTCCAAGAAGGACTGGCGTGGTGGTCGTGCTGCTACTGGCAACATCATTCCATCTTCAACTGGTGCTGCTAAGGCTGTTGGTAAGGTATATCCAAAGCTGAACGGCAAGCTGACTGGTATGTCAATGCGTGTTCCTACTCTGGACGTTTCTGTTGTTGACTTAACCTGTAACCTGGCTAAGCCTGCAACTTACGAAGAAATCTGTGCTGCTATGAAGGCTGCTTCTGAAAAGCCAATGAGCGAAGGCGGTCTAAAGGGCGTTCTGGGTTACACTGATGAGGACGTTGTTTCTTCTGACTTCCTGGGCGATGCACGCACCTCTATCTTCGACGCTAAGGCTGGTATCCAGCTGACCGATACTTTCGTTAAGGTTGTATCTTGGTACGACAACGAATGGGGTTACTCTTGCAAGCTGCTGATGCTTATCGAGCATATGGCTGAAGTTGACAACAAGTAATTCTTTTGTCGAATAAATTTATAAATAATCCCCGTGTTTATCACGGGGTTATTTTTTTGCAACAATATAATGGCAGACAAATTTTGTCTGCCATTAAAATTATTTATGAGATGCTAAACTCGGAAGAATCTTTTTTGTAAAAATTCGCTCCAATATATTTAGTATGATTATAGCCAAAATACCAATTATAAAGCCTAAGGCAAAGCCAAGCAATGTTCTAACAATAGATATTGTAAGGACAGTATATATATGACAGAATGTATTTACAAGCGAAATTGTTATGATTATAGAGATAATGCCAAATGGTAAAGCTAAAAATGATAATCTTCGTTTTTGTGACCAAAGGAAAACCGCAAGTGATGGCCATGCACAAGCAAACTCTTTCGTTCGTGGACGTGTATATAATGTGTTTTCTAAGAAATCTCTTATAAATTCTTCAATTTTCGGTGTGCTTTTTACATCACCCGAACGTATAAGCATTATTATAACAACTGCTCCAATTATAACTACTGTCGATATAATAGGAAGTATTATTAACAGCTTGTTCGATTTTTTTGGTTTTGGCATATGAATAGCAATAATGCCAAATAGAACTATTGTAAACACAAGCGGTATAAACTGAGAGAATTTAACACCAGAAAAAATAGAAAATTCCAGCAGATATTGTTCTGTTGATAGGAAAGAACCAACAAGAATACCTCCAGCCATACTGAACACTAGAAAACAAACTGAATATATTAAATAACGCACATAATCAGATTTATTGCTTTGCACAAAATACATATTTCTAAGATATACGCCTGCAATACATGGTATTAAAATCGCCGTATAAACAGATGCCAATGTTTGATAAAGTGGTGTAGGTAATATGAAACAGCTTACAACACAAAATACACTGCATATCACAAGGAATATATTGTATATTTTGGGTTTTATATCTTTTTTGATAAGCATTGATATAAATAATGCTGTGAGAGCTACACTTGTAAGACCAGTAAGAGAGATAAGAATTTTTGGAATCTCATTAGGAACTCGTGCAGAGAATCCATCGCCAAACACTAAACCTCTTTCTTCAAGGCGTACAGCAAGTTTTGAGAAAACATCACTATAATCATTTGGATTAAGGGCAATAGTTTTAAAAGTTTTATCTGTCATTGGATTTAGCCAGATAAAACGCTGACTTCTATCCGTGACTGCTCGGAAAATAAGTGCCTCTATTTCATCTCCACCTATTTCCTCATTCCACATGTGTCTATAACCCTTGTATAGATAAAGAACTTTAACAGGTGTAACACCTTGGTCAATTAGCTCTTTTGCTGTAATATTTTCAAGCGAATCAGGAAGATTTAAACCTGTACGTAAATTATTCTCAATAAGACCTAAAGGAATATCTTTATTTATGGAATCCATTGAAAAATCACTATTCACTTCCGGAATAATAAGTTCAGGCTCGGTGATATTTTCTGGGAAACCATCACCATTATCAAGCCATACAGGTTTTAAACCATATTGGGATAAAATATGCTCTGCATTTAATGCATTATCAGGTGATAAAATTAAATATTCCATGCCAGAGTTTACAAGAGGAGTTAACCAATCATCAATAGACAAGCCGCTTCGCTCCGAAAGGATTAAAATATCACTGTATTCCATTGAACCAGCAACATGGTTGTCATTTTTTTCAAGAGAAACCCTTTGGAGTGTAATAATACATGCTGATATTATTCCTATTATAAGCACCACATAAAAAAGTGGATTTCTACGCAGATTTTTCATTATTTCCCCCTGTTTTTAAAGATTTTATTCTTAAATGTCATAATAAGCTCTAAATCTCCAAGAAGAAGTAAATAGATTACAAGACCTATAACACCACAAACTCCACATTTTATAATAAGCATGATTTTTGATTCGTTGCCATTTAGAATAAAATTGCTTATGCCAAATAATGCTCCTCCCATAATGGCACTTAGAATAATAGAGCGAATAATGCGAGCTATGCTTATATGAGCTTTATGACCACGGAAGAATATAGCTGCAAGCATAATTCCACCCAATGTCATAGCCAGTGATGTAGCTGCTGCTAGTGTTATATTATTGGGATAATAGTGAAGAAGAACAGTGCCAATTATTAGATTTAAAATCACAACCACAGCATTTACAATAAGAGGGGTTATAGTTTTTTGCATTGCATAGTATGCTTTACTCAATAAATCCAGCAGTGCAAAACCAACCATACCAAGTGAATAAACACCAAAAACCGTGCCAGTAGAAATTGACGCTGTATGTGTAAACTCACTTCCTTCAAATAAAACCTCTATAATCGGTATGCCATATACGCAGAACAAAACGGAAAGCGGTAAAAGCAAAATAATAGTATTTTCAATCACTTTACCGATATATGAGCGATATTCATCAGATGACATACGGCTGCTTTGTAAATTGAATTGAGGAAATAATACCGCACCAATAGAATACATAAGCGTAGTTATAAGCGGTGTAAATAGCTTGTCTGCATAATAAAATGAAGTAGGTGCAGTTTTGCTTATATTAAATGCCATACTGTAATCAATTAAATAGCAAAATAGAAATACAGATGTTGTGAATATAGTTACAACGGCTGTTCTAAAAAAAAGTCCAAAGTGTGCCCCTGTGCCGTAAATACCAAATCTAAAGCGGAAGCGATATTTTTCTTTTATAATATACGGGATAACCATGGCAAATTGTAAAAGCCACGCAACAGATGTAAGTATTACAAAGTTATCAACTGTAAGATTATCACCTGCAAAAATCAGTATAAAGCATAAAAATGCATTATAAAGCAAGCTCAAACTGCCTTGAAGTGAATAATGACCCATAGACTGAAAAAGTGCTACAAGCAAATATGATACCACTATAACAGGAAGAGTAGGCACCATATAAAGCACAAAACGCTCAAAAAGAACTGGTGAACCTTCAACATTATCAAATGATGCAAGTAAACCTGTGTAGTTAAAGACCAATAAAAGCCCACAGACTATAATAGAGAAAATAAAACAAAGAGAGATTAGATAATCTGCTGCTTTGAAACAGGCCTCTTTGCTTTCAATTAGTTTTTTCGAGAAAATAGGCACAGCAGCTAAACAAAGTGCATAAGCAACAGTTGTAAAAATATAAATAGTAGAATTGTTTGCCGCTGTAAACATGGTTATATCTAGCGTTTCCGCACCGAATGCACGAGCTTGCAGTGCATCTCTTATAATACCAAGACCTTTGGCGATGAACGTTACAAGTGTTACAAGACCAATGGCACGAGCGAGCTTTTCGGAGTTATTCATAAACTTTTATCTCCTTAGACAAAATAAAAAAACAGTATTTTGAACTGTTTTAATCTCTATTAAAATAGAAATACAGTATAAGTATAACATATACTTTTTAAGGTTACAACATGGCTGTTTTGCATTTGAAAAAGAAGTTATAAAAAGCCGTTTCCGGCTTTTGGAAACGGCTTTTTATTATATTGAGCTATGGTTAAGTGCATATTCAAATAAACTTATATGGTGTTCATTGTCTTTCATAATGCGTTCAATAAGGGCTTTAGGTTGTGAGTCAATAATTGAATTATTGAGTATTGTCTTGTATTGCTTTAGAATAAGGCGCTCTCCAGCTATGGATTTGTGGAGCATATTATCCCAGCTTTTTTCATAGCACAAAGACCCAGATGACCAAGAAATTCCACGACCACCTATATATGATATAAACCGTGGTTCACCCCCATATCGGCATATAAGCCGTCCTAGCTGCCTTATATGCTGCATTTGGTCATTGGCTGTTGCATCAAAAAGCTCAGATAAAACTGAGCGGCCTTGCTCTCTTAGCACCATGGCTTGGTATAGATATTGCATCATAAGTGTAAGCTCGCTATCACGTCCAGAGTAAATGGAAAAAAGTGAGCGTACTAGCTGTGGAGATGGTGCTTGCTTTTCAACTTTTGGCCAGCCTTCATTTAACATTTTATACACAGATTGATTCACAGATTTTTCCTCCATTTGTCAGATTATAGGGTTTTGCACAGATTTATGCACCGACCCTTAATGAAAGTTAAAAAAATAAAATTCTTAATTTCGTTTATTGTGCCAAAACAGTTTTACGCTCCTTGACAAGCTAATATAAACAGTCTACAATACTAAGTATCGTCTGATATATAGTACTATATATTGTGCACCGAACATATGTTTGATACGAAATTTTGTGAATATTGCGATTTTTTTAGCTTTTGATGCTAAATACGCAATATAATTAGAAAGGATAGGCTGTATAAATGGTTGAGCAAATCGTCAAACGTGATGGCAGAACAGTAAAGTTTGAATGCACCAAAATTGCAGATGCAATATTCAAAGCGGCAAAGGCTACAGGTGGTCAGGATTATGAAACCGCAAAAAATCTTGCTGTTCAGGTGGAGAAAATGCTGGAGGACGAATTGCTTTCTTGCCCAACAGTAGAACAGGTTCAGGATATGGTCGAAAAAGTGCTGGTTAAAACCGGTCACGCTCGCACCGCAAAAAAATATATACTGTACCGTGATGAACGCACCAGAGTGCGTGAAATGAATACCAAACTGATGAAAGTGTATGAGGATTTAACATTCAAATCGTCTTTTGAAAATGATGTTAAGCGTGAAAATGCAAATATCGATGGCGATACAGCTATGGGTACTATGCTTAAATATGGCTCAGAAGGTGCAAAGCAGTTTTATGATATGTTTATCCTTGACCCAGAACACGCTAAAGCTCACCGTGAGGGAGATATTCATATCCATGATATGGATTTTCTAACGCTTACCACTACTTGTTGCCAAATTGATTTATTGAGTTTATTTAAAGACGGATTCTCTACGGGTCATGGTTTCTTAAGAGAACCTAATGATATTCGGTCTTACTCAGCTCTTGCTTGCATTGCTATACAGTCAAACCAAAATGACCAGCATGGCGGTCAAAGTGTGCCAAATTTCGACTATTCGATGGCTCCAGGTGTTAAAAAGACTTTTCGTAAATGTTTTACTGAAAATCTAATAAAGGCAATCGAAATTTATTTAGAGCAAGATGATGGAGAAATGCTTGGCAAAGCGATTATAAGCAGATGTGAGTCAGAAACAGGCGTTTGGGCATGCCTTGCGGGTGATAATGGTTTTGATGAGGCAGTTAAAGCCGCGCTTGAAGAATATACAGATAAATCAGATAAGATTATGCGTTTTGTAAGAAAATACGCATTAAAGGAAGTCCGCAGAAATACTTATCAAGCTATGGAGGCACTTGTTCATAATTTAAACACAATGCACTCCCGTGCTGGTGCTCAGATTCCGTTTTCATCTCTTAACTATGGCACTGATACATCTCCAGAAGGCAGACTGGTTATGGAGTGCCTAATGCTTGCAACTGAAGAGGGTCTTGGAAATGGTGAAACTTCTATTTTCCCAATACATATTTTTAAGGTCAAAGAGGGTGTGAATTTTAACCCCGATGACCCTAACTATGATTTGTTTAAATTGGCTATGCGTGTTTCTGCAAAGCGTATGTTCCCCAATTTCTCCTTCCTTGATGCTCCATTTAATCTAAAATATTATAAGCCTAATCGCCCCGAAACCGAATGTGCTTATATGGGTTGTAGAACCCGTGTTTTAGGCAATGTATACGACTCATCAAGAGAAATAGTAAATGGCAGAGGAAACCTCAGCTTTACATCAATTAACCTTCCACGAATTGCAATTCGCAGTGAAGGAAATATTCAGTTTTTCTTTGAGGAATTAGATAGAAAAATCGACCTTGTGATAGACCAATTACTTGCCAGATTTAAAATTCAAAGTCAAAAGAAGGTTCGCAACTATCCATTCTTAATGGGACAAGGCGTCTGGATTGATTCTGATAAGCTAAATCCAGATGACGAAGTTGGTGAAGTTTTAAAACATGGTACTCTAACTTGTGGTTTTATTGGTCTTGCAGAGAGTTTAAAGGCTCTTATTGGCGTCCATCATGGCGAAAGTGAGCAGGCTCAAGAGCTTGGTCTTAAAATAGTAAGGCATATGAGTGAGCGTATGGATGAGGCAGCAGAAAAGTATAAACTTAACTTCTCTTTAATCGCCACCCCAGCAGAGGGTCTTTCAGGTAGATTTGTAAAAATTGACCGTGAGCGTTATGGAAATATTTCTGGAGTGACTGACAGAGAATATTATACAAACTCTTTCCATGTGCCAGTTTATTATCCAATCGGTGCATTTGAAAAGATTAGAATCGAAGCGCCATATCATGAGATTACAAACGGCGGTCATATAAGCTATATTGAGCTTGATGGCGACCCAACAAACAACCTGGAGGCGTTTGAGCAGATTGTTAGATATATGAAAGAATGCGGCATAGGTTATGGTGCCATAAATCACCCTATCGACCGTGACCCCGTTTGTGGTTATACAGGTATTATAGGCGATGTTTGCCCACGCTGCGGCAGACGTGAAGGCGAAGGAGTACCGCTTGAAAAACTTAAAAAATTAGGACTTTATAAGAACTATAATAGCACTACTATTGGTTATCATGGTGACCAAAATGAAGAGGCAGACCGAACACCAAATCCTATTGGATAACCGGATAAAAGAAAGGAAGTAGTTAAAAATGGCAAAGAAATATCAAGTGACAGAAGTAAATGGTGTAGAAGTTGTTGGTGAGGGCATAGGCTTTGAAAGAATCCGCCGCATTACAGGTTATCTAGTAGGCACTCTGGATAGATTTAATAATGGCAAGCGTGCAGAGGAGCATGACCGTGTAAAGCATGAAACTTGTGATTGCTCTCTAACAGGTAGCCGTTCCGCTTGAAATGAAAGCACTTAATATTGCGGGTATAGTCAAGGAGTCCATTGTGGATGGTCCTGGGATAAGATTCACGATTTTTGTTCAAGGCTGTCCACATAACTGCTTAGGCTGCCATAATCCACAAACACATGATTTTTCGGGTGGAAATCAGATTTCAATAGATGAAATTGTTGAAATGCTCGAAGAAATGTCTTATATATCTGGTGTGACATTTTCAGGAGGCGAGCCTTTTTGTCAAGCAGAGGGTTTATATAATCTTGCTTTAAGGCTCAAAGATATGGGTAAGCATTTGATGTGTTACACTGGATACACTTTTGAACAGCTTGCCAAAAAAAATGATAAATACACAGATTTATTGCTTTCTAAACTTGATTTATTGGTTGATGGAAAGTTTGAGCAGGATAAAAAAAGCCTTGACCTTAGATTTAGAGGAAGCAGCAATCAGCGTGTATTAGATGTTCCAAAATCACTTATGGAGGCTCGGCCCATTTGGGCAGAACAATATAAATAATCATATAAAATCAAATCCCCTTTCTGTAAATAGTATGTGAAAGGGGATTTTGTTATGCAGAATTTATGGTATAATATTTTAAAACTTCTATTTAAGGGAATGATGATGATTGTCTGCTATAACACTTGAACGCGTTCAAGAGAAAAAACAGCGATATTTATTTTTAGATACACTTCGTGGTCTTGCAATTATAAATATGGTTTTATATCATTTTTGCTGGAATGTAGATAATCTAGTAGGTGTAAAACTAAATTGGTATCATACAAATTTAGCTGAGTTTTGGCAGTTTTTAATTTGTGGGACTTTTCTTATATTAACAGGTATATGTATAAGGTTTTCATCTCATATTTTAAAACATACATTAGTGCTTGCAATATGTGCAGCTTTAATAACATGTGTAACTTGGGTAATGGGTAAGCAGACATTGATAGTTTTTGGAATACTCCACTGCATGACATTATGTTTCTTGATTTTTATTCTGCTTCATAAAATGCTTGATAAGATTCCAAACAAAATCGGACTGTATATTTGTATAATATTATTTTTAGCTACATATAATATTCCACATCAGTACTTGGGTTTTGGAAAATTTAGTGTTCATTTGCCGCATGAGTGGTATACTTCTTATTGGTTGTCGCTTTTAGGGCTTTTGTCGCCTGATTTTCGTTCGGCGGATTATTTCCCAATTTTTCCGTATTTATTTTTATTTCTAGCGGGATATTTTTTGTCAAAATTTGAGTTTCCACAGTTTATGAAAAATATAAATATTAAACCTCTTACGTTTATAGGACAGCATAGTCTTATAATTTATTTAGTTCATCAGCCAATTTTATATATTTTCATGCTCCCATTTATAGCATAAAAAATCCACCCTTTAGGGTGGATTTTAAATTAGTCATCGAACACACAGTACTGTGCCATATATGCTTGCATCTGAGGGAGAATATCCGAATAAGTGCCTTGGTCTTTTAAATACTCATAAATATCACGAACAGTGATGAGGGAGTGAACCTTAATGCCAAACTCCTCACCAACTTCCATAACAGCGGTTTTTCCGGCGTTTTGACCAACTTCACAGCGGTTTACAGAGATAAACATATCTGTTACCTTTACATCTGCACAGCCAGTTAGCACGGGCATGGTTTCGCGAATAGCAGTACCAGCAGTAATAACGTCCTCAATAATAATTACACGGTCGCCGTCCTGTGGTTTGTATCCTACAATGCTGCCACCTTCACCATGGTCTTTAATCTCCTTACGGTTGAAGAAGAAAGGCTTATCAATGCCATAATTGCGAGCTAATGCACCAGAGGCAGAGGTTGCAAGTGGGATACCTTTATATGCAGGACCGAACATTGCATCGAAATTATCGCCGATAGTTTCTTTTATAGCTGCTGCATAAAATTCACCTAGACGGGAATTTTGCAGACCAGTTTTATAGTTTCCTGTGTTTACAAAGTATGGTGTTTGTCTGCCAGATTTTGTTACAAAGCTACCAAAACGCAACACATCAGCACTCATCATAAATTCAATAAATTCTTTTTTCTGGGTAGAAAGCATTATATTCAGTCCTTTTTAATGAAATTATTATTTTTTTATTTGTTGATGCTGTTTAACCAAATCTTCTAAGGTTATATTATCGACATAGTTATTTATAACATCTGCAAAGCCATTCCAGAATGGCAGTGTAGAGCAATTATCAGTTCTTGGGCAAACGGCTGCATTTTTCTCCAGACACGCAACAGGTGCGAGCCCACCCTCAGTTACACGCAGAATTTCACCAGCGGTATAATCACGCATAGGTTTTGCAAGACGATAGCCGCCTTGTGCACCACGAACTGAACGTAAAAGCCCAGAACGGCTGAGCTGGTTTACAATTTGTTCTAAATATTTAATGGATATGTCTTGCCGAGCAGAAATGTCCTTTAGCGGAACAAAGCTGCCATGGTCATGTTCCGCAAGGTCAATCATTAGTCGGAGTGCATATCGCCCTTTTGTGGAAACTTTCATGCCAAAATCCTCCCATAACACGTTTAATGATAACATAAATCCTATATAAATACAAGAAAAAAACAATGTAAATCACAAAAACAGCTTACTTTACAATGGTTTGTCAATATGTTACACTTAGAAGCATAATATTTTTATTAGGAGGAGAGAATGCTTACAGAATTTTCAAGAACTGAGCTTTTAATCGGAAGCGATGCCATGAAACAATTAAATAATGCTAATGTTGCTGTTTTTGGTGTGGGCGGAGTTGGTTCGGCAGCTTGCGAGGCTTTGGCACGAGCAGGTGTTGGAAAGCTAACGCTTATAGATGGCGATACAATTTCTATTACAAATAGAAATCGTCAGATTATAGCACTTAAATCCACAACTGGTATGCCAAAAGCTCAGGCTATGGCACAAAGAATAAAGGATATAAACCCAAATTGTGATGTTAAAGCTCTCAAGCTCTTTTTAACAGAGCAAAGTCAATTTGATTTTTCAAAATATGACTATGTTATAGATGCAATAGATACCGTATCAGCAAAACTTTATATGATTTGTGAGTGCTATAAATTAGGGGTGCCTATCATATCCAGTATGGGAACAGGTAATAAACTGGACCCAACCCAGTTTGAGGTAACAGATATTTATAAAACTTCAGTTTGTCCACTTGCTAGGGTTATGAGAAAAGAGCTTAAAAACCGTGGTGTTAAAAAGCTGAAAGTTGTATATTCTAAAGAGGAACCTCAAAAAATACCTGTGGAGCGTTACCAAAATTGTTTAGAGGATAAAAAGGGAACGGCAGGCAGACCTGTGCCAGCTAGCATATCTTTTGTTCCGCCAGTTGCTGGTATGATTCTTGCAGGTGAAGTAATAAAAGATATAGCTAAAATAAATTAAGATTGTGAGCTGATTATTTGAAACACCCAGTAATCTGGTTTTTTCGTATTATATGTGCAGCTCTCTTAGGTATAAATATATATCTTGAGCATTGCGGAAAGTTCATAGTTGAACCAACAGGTAAACTTATATTAGCAGCAGTTTTTGCGTTACTACTGACATTTGCAGTAAACCCATTTGAGGGCAAAACAAATAAAAAAGTCTGGATATGGCTTATGTTTTTATATTATGTTTGGGTTCTTGCAAATCTTTTGTTCTTTGATGCGGGTTTTGGAAGGCATGATGCTGTTAGTGGTATGAATTTGCAGCCTTTCTATACAATACGAAACTATTTGACTGCGTATAAGCTCGGAAATATAACAAAGGAGCTTGTGGTTATAAATTTAATAGGAAATCTTGCAGCATTTGCACCGATGGCTGTTTTTTTACCTGCTCTTTTTAAGATAGAGCACAATTTTTTGATATTCTTTTTAACTATTTTTCTTATGGTTGCATCGGTCGAAGGTGTGCAGTACTTCACACAGACAGGTAGCTGTGATGTAGATGATTTAATATTAAATGTATTAGGCGCTATAGCTATATGGCTAATTCTACTGCCATGGCGAATAATTATAAAATACAGGGAGAGATGGGTATGAAAAAGAAAATAGTAGTTGTTGGTTTGGGTCTTATGGGTGGCTCCATTGCTAAAGCTATACGTAAATATACTGATAATGAAGTTTATGGCCTTAACCGCACACATGAGGTTGCAGAGGAGGCTGTGGCTGACGGTGTTTTAAATGGCATAGCTGACGATAATATAATCGCTCAAGCGGATATTATGATTATTAGCCTTTATCCGCAGGCTATTGTTGATTTTCTTCTTGCAAACATGCCAAAAATGAAAAAGGGTGCAATCATTGTAGACTTGGCTGGTGTAAAAAAGTATTTAGATGAAAAACTTACTGAACCAGCAAAAAATGCAGGCGTTTACTTTATTGGTGGTCACCCAATGGCAGGTAAAGAGTTTTCAGGCTATTCATTTTCTGATGCTGATTTATTCCAAGGTGCAAGCATGATTTTAGTGCCTAATGATTCCAGTCCGCTTTGGGCAGTAGATGAAATGGACGCTTTATTTAACTCACTAGGTTTTAGTCAGGTTGTTCGCTGTTCTCCAGAGCAACATGATTCTATGATTGCTTTTACTTCTCAGCTTGCACATATTGTATCTAGTGCATATATTAAAAGCCCTGAGGCATTGCGTCATAATGGTTATTCTGCTGGTAGTTATAAGGACTTGACAAGAGTTGCTAAACTTAATGAACATATGTGGACAGAATTGTTTCTAAAGAATAAACAACCGCTTGTAAGGGAAATTGATGAGATTATCTCACATTTAAAAGAATATCGTGACGCTATTGAAAACGATGAGCAGGAAAATCTTTGCAAACTTCTTCGTGAAGGCAGAGAGCGTAAAGAAAGCATAGGATAATGCTTGGAGAGCGTATCCGTCTGCTTAGACGTAGGTCAGAAATGACTCAAGGTGAGCTTGCAAAAAGGCTTGAAATTTCTCAAAGTGCCGTTGGTATGTATGAGCAGGGTAGGCGTGAACCGCCTTACAATTTGCTTATAAAAATATCAAAGCTATTTAATGTGAAACTGGACTGGCTTTTATCTGATGGCACAGAGCAGGAAACAAGAGAGTTAGATGAAATGTTTGAAGATTTTTTTAAAGCCATGCGTCAAAAAAGAGGTTTACAGTTTCATGGTCAGCCGCTTTCAGTTGATGAAATAGAGGGAATAATAAAGGCAATTAAATTAAGTGCTGAACTTGCTTTAAGACAATCTAGGGATATGTAAAAAATGCAGCTGATTTTTCAGCTGCATTTAGTTTAGAAATTAAAAAAACCTGATGTTTTCACATCAGGTCTATTGGCAGCCGAAGAAGGATTCGAACCCTCACAAACAGAGTCAGAGTCTGTCGTGCTACCTTTACACAATTCGGCTAAAGTATTTATTTGTGTAGACTCTCTAACTGACGAAGATTATTATATCCAGATTTAAAACAAAAGTCAAGCATTTTTATGAAAAAAATTAAAAAAATCTAACAGTTTTTTTTTGCGGTCATTCAGCAAAATTCTGTACATAAGTATATAGAAATAATATCAAGCACAGGATATAATAAAATACGAATAAAAGTGTAATTGTTAGTCGTTATAGGAGGACACATGATTAGAAACGATTTAAGAAATATTGCAATTATTGCCCATGTTGACCATGGTAAGACCACTCTGGTTGACCAGATGCTAAAACAGGCAGGTACATTCAGAGAGAATCAGGTGGTTGAAGAACGTGTTATGGACTCAAATGACATTGAGCGTGAGCGTGGTATTACTATCCTTGCTAAAAACACATCACTTCACTATAAAGATACCAAGATTAACATTGTAGATACTCCAGGACATGCTGACTTTTCTGGCGAGGTTGAACGTATTTTAAAGATGGTTGATGGCGTTATTCTGCTGGTTGATGCGGCGGAAGGTCCTATGCCTCAGACCCGTTTTGTTCTTCAAAAGGCTCTTGAATTTGGTCACAAGATTATTATTGTTGTAAATAAAATCGATAGACCAGATGCAAGACTTGATGAAGTTGGTGATGAAGTTTTAGAGTTGCTTTTAACACTTGATGCAACAGATGAACAACTAGATAGCCCGATTATTTACTGCTCTGGTCGTGATGGTACTGCATCTATGTCACCAGATGTTAAAGGTGATGACCTTGTTCCGCTCTTTGAGAATATTCTTTCACATATCCCAGGTCCTGATGTTGATATGGAGGGCGAAACTCAAATGCTTGTTTCCTCTATCGACTATAATGAATATGTTGGTAGAATCGGCATCGGCAGAATTGAGCGCGGCACCCTAAAGGTAGGTCAGCAGGTTACAGTTTGCGACTATCATCAGAGCATTAAGCCATACAACTCAAAGATTGTTTCCCTTTATGCAATCGAAGGTCTAGTTCGTACACCAGTTGACGAAATGAAAGCTGGTGATATTGTTTGTTTCTCTGGTATTGAAAATATTACCATTGGCGAAACTCTATGTGCATCGGGCACAAATGAGCCATTACCATTTGTTAAAATCTCTGAACCTACTGTGGAAATGTATTTCTCTGTAAACGATTCTCCATTTGCAGGTAAGGAAGGCAAGTTTGTGACTTCCCGTCATCTTCGTGACCGCCTATTTAAGGAACTGCTGCGTGATGTTTCTCTGCGTGTTACCGAAACAGATACAACCGATTCATTTAAAGTAGCAGGTCGTGGCGAAATGCATCTTTCTATTTTAACAGAAAACCTGCGTCGTGAAGGCTATGAGTTCCAAGTAGGTGCGCCTAAAGCCATGATGAAAGAAATTGATGGTGTTAAATGCGAGCCTATTGAACGTATGATTGCTGACGTTCCACAGGAATCACTTGGCTCCGTTATGGAAAAGATGGGCTCTCGTAAGGGCGAACTTGTAACTATGAGTCCTAAGGGCGATGACCGTATGAGAGTTGAATTTTTAATTCCCGCTCGAGGTCTATTCGGTTATCGCAGCGAATTTTTAACTGATACAAAGGGTGAGGGTGTTATGAACACCGTATTCCATGAGTATCAGCCATATAAGGGCGAAATTCAAAAGCGTTCTATTGGTGCTTTAATAGCATTTGAAACCGGTGAGGCTGTAACTTATGGTTTATACAACGCTCAAGAGCGTGGCACATTATTCATCGGTGCAGGTACTCAGGTTTATGAAGGTATGATTGTAGGAAGCACACCAACAGGTGAAGATATCGCGGTAAATGTATGTAAGAAAAAGCAGCTTACTAACACTCGTGCCTCTGGCTCAGATGATGCACTTCGCTTAATTCCGCCTCGTCAAATGTCTATTGAATCCGCACTAGAATTTATTGGTGATGATGAAATGCTCGAGGTTACACCAAAAAGTCTACGTCTTCGCAAGAAAATTTTATCAAATCAGATGCGTATGAAAAAAACCAAGGGTTAAAAATAATTTAATTTAAAGGAGAAATAAAAATGAAAAACGTAATCTCTACTACTTTAGCACCAGCAGCTATTGGTCCATATTCTCAGGCGATTGAGGTAAATGGCACTATTTACAGCTCAGGTCAGATTCCACTAGACCCAACTACTGGCGAAATTGTTGGCACAACCATTCAGGAGCAGGCTGAGCAGGTAATGCAGAACTTAAAGGCTGTTTTAGCTTATGCTGGAGTTGGCATGGACTGTGTTGTTAAGACAACTTGTTTCCTAGCTGACCTTGCTGATTTTACAGCATTTAATGAAGTTTATGGAAAGTATTTCCCAGAAAATCCTCCAGCTCGTTCCTGTTTCCAAGTTGCAGCTCTGCCAAAGGGAGCTAAGGTTGAAGTTGAAGTTATCGCTGTAAAGCCAGAGTTTTGATTTATTTGTTAAAGCAAAGCGTGTTATCTTAGCATAGCACGCTTTTGTTATGGTTGTCTTGTGCTTACTGATGGTTTGTGTTAAAATAAATGTAGCATAACTTTAAAAAGCGCCCATCGCTTTATAGCATCGGGTAAACATAGGAGGGTGTTTTTTCTTGAAAATTCAGGAATCAGCAGAAAATTATCTGGAAGCTATACTCATGATTACAAATGAAAAAGGCTCTTGCCGTTCGATAGATGTTGCACAATTTTTGGAATTTTCTAAACCTAGCGTTAGCCGTGCTATGGGACTTTTAAGAGAAAACGGATATGTTATAATGGACGAAAATGGTCTTTTAAGCCTTACTCAGTCAGGCAAAGAGATAGCAGACCGCATTTTAGAGCGTCACGAGCTGCTTACAAAATGGCTTATTCGTTTGGGCGTTTCAGAAGAAACAGCACAGGCTGATGCTTGTAGAATTGAGCATGTTATAAGTGTTGAAACCTTTGAAAAGATAAAGTTACATATTAAATAATAGCTTTTTTAATAATTTTTTGCGGAATGCTTAGGTATTCCGCTTTTTTATACACAAAATACGCTTTTTCGCTTTTTAAATGGATATAATAGATGTATAATAAAAAAAGATATTTTAGTCCATGTGAAAGGGGACTTAAAGATGGCAGAATTTATATCTCATCATTTATTTGGTCAGGAAATACTTGCTCTTATGCCAAAAGATGCACAAAATGCAGCTAAGACATATAAAGCAGCTTTTAATTGGGGACTTCAAGGACCAGACCCATTTTTTTATCATGCACTTGCCTTAGGTGCCCCATTTAAAAAATATGGAAATTTAATGCATTCTCAAAAAACTGATGAGCTTTTTTATGCATTTTCTCGTGCGGTAAATAGACTTTGTGATGAACGCCAAATAATAGCTCAAGCATATTTTTATGGCTTTTTATGTCACTATGCACTAGATAGCAATATACACCCCTATGTTTATTGCCGTCAAATTAAGTGGAAAGAGAAAATGCCACAAGTCAGCGACAGCTCTATTCATTGCCGAATTGAAAATGATATTGACCATGAACTTTTTTCTGAAAAATATCAAAAACCAGTAACCGATTTTAATATAGATAAAGAATATAAGCTCAGTGAGCAAGAAAGCGCTGTAATTGCGGTTATTTTGCAATATATATTGAAGTCTGTATATGATGTGAAGCTCCAAACACAAAAAATACGAATGTGCTTTGAAGAAATGCGTCAAATAATAAAGTTGCTTTATAATAAAAATCAAACATTGCTTCAAGGACTCAAAAAACTTGAGTTTATAGTTGGAAAGGGCATGATTTCCAGTCATATGAAAATACAAAAGCCTAATTGGGACTGTCTAAACCTAAATCATAATCCTTGGTTTAATTCCTGGCAGCCTAACATTATTAGGTCAGAGTCTGTTCCTGAGATATTTGATAAAGCAGGTAAGCATGTTGTTAAACTGGCGGTTCAGTATTCTTCAGAGCTTGATGCAGGCTGGATGCTGTTGCACCACTTTGATGTGCCATTTGATAATGGCAACCCGAAAAACAGAGCTTTTAAACAACTTCCAGAAAGGCTGTCTTAAACATTTATAAAAACTGTGATATAATCAAAAATAAAGCAAACAATAGTTTATAAAAACGGAGGACAATTTATTATGAATAATTTCACCTTCTGTACACCAACAAAAGTTATTTTTGGTAAGGATATCGAAAGCCAAATTGGTCAAACACTAAAAGAATATGGTGCAAATCGCGTGCTTATTCACTATGGCGGCGGTTCTGTTAAAAAAACAGGTCTGTTTGATAAAGTTGTAGATTCTCTTGAAAAGGCCGGTTTAAGTTACATAGAGCTTGGCGGAGTTCAGCCAAACCCTAAATTGTCATTTATACATAAAGGCATTGAGCTATGCAAAAAGGAAAAAGTCGATTTTATTCTGGCTGTTGGTGGCGGTAGCGTTATTGACTCATCTAAGGCTATTGGTGTGGGTTTGGCTACAGGAAATGACCCTTGGCAATATGCATCTACTGGCACATGTCCAGAAAGAAATGAGGTTTTTCCGGTTGGTGTTGTGCTAACTATTGCAGCAGCGGGAAGCGAAATGTCTAACTCTGATGTTATAACTAATGACCTTATCACTCCTTGGGTAAAGCAGGGAATTACATCTGAAACTGTACGCCCAGTTGTTGCGTTTATGAACCCTGAAAACACTTTCAGTGTTTCAAGATTCCAAACTGGTTGTGGTATTGTTGATATAATGATGCATACTATGGAGCGATATTTTCTTGGTGTGGGCGATTGTGATTTAACCGAAAGACTGGCAGAAGGTCTTTTAATTGCTGTGCGTGATGCTGGTCGAGTTGCTATTAAAAATCCAAAGGATTATGAGGCTAGAGCCACTCTTATGTGGGCATCTTCATTAAGTCATAATGATTTAACTGGCTGTGGCAAACCACGTTATTTTCCGGTTCATAAGCTCGAACACCCTGTGTCCGCACTTCATGATAATATTTCTCATGGCGCAGGTCTTTCAGTGCTGTTTCCAGCATGGGCGGAATTTGTGATGAAATATGATACAATGAAGTTCGCTCAGCTTGCAAATAGACTTTGGGGTGTAGAGATGAACTTTGACCACCCAGAAAAGACCGCTGTAAATGGTATAATGGCTATGAGAGCATATTTTAAAGAAATTGGTATGCCTATAACTATGAGTGAACTAGGATTAAAGCCAGAAGATTATGAAGATATTATAAATCTTACGACCAAAAATGGAACAGCAACAATTAAGAGCTATATTCCATTAGGCAAGGAAGAAATAAGAGAGATTTACAAGCTGGCAGAATAAGAAAAGGCGTATCACATTTGTGATACGCCTTTTGCTTAACTTTCGGGGTCAATGGGGGTTCCATCTGCATCAAGCAACTCAAAATGCAAATGTGCAGATTGATGTGCCTCAGCTGGTATTAAGTCGGCAACTGTGCCAATAACATCTCCTGCACTCACTTTGCTTCCAGTTTTAACTTTTACATCTTCATCAAGACCACGATAAATTGCAGTTTTGCCATCGGAAAGTTTTAATGTTACGCAGCAGCCCCATAAAGAGTCGCTAGTTACATCGGCAATCTCACCATTTTGAACAGCATAAACATGACTTTTTGCGCTTGAAGAATAATCTGTGCCAGAATGAACACGCCAATCTCCCAACGTTTCTTGATAAATTAGTTTTGTGCCAGAAAAAGCCTGACTAACTTCACCATCGGTTGGTCTAACCCAAACAGGGGTAGTTGATGCAGTTTCCTGGATTTCTTCCTGCTCAGAAACAACAGGGGTTTCAGTTGTTTCTTCGGTTATTTGCTCGGTTGGCTCTAAAGATTCATCAATAGGCTCTGTTATTTCATTAGATGTTTCTAAAGATTCATCGCCTAATAAATTATCAACTGGGTCTTGAAGAACATCTTTTTCCGGCTCCCATGTGGTTTGTGGTAAGTCTGGAACATATTCAACCGAATCCATTGATGAGTTATTTGTAATTGGTGCAAAGAATAATACATAACCTGAAATTGCGATTGCGATAGCACAAACAGCCAGGATTATGTAAAATCCTCTGTTTTGTGCTGCTGTTTGATGTCTTGTGTTTTTTTGCATAGTTTCCACCTCCAAATTTATTATGGACGGGGAATACGATGCTTATACAAAATTATTCGCTTATTTCATCAAGTGATTTTATCTGTGTGCCTGTATAATAGTGCGTTAAAATCTGGTCATATGTTTGACCTTGTTCAGCTAGATATTTGGCGCCATATTGACTGAGTCCAACACCATGACCATAACCAATGGTATGAAATGATATGCTGTCTTCCGATGTGCTTACAGTAAAATTAGTGGAGTTTAAACCAAGAGTTTCTCTTAAATCTGTTCCAGTAACTTGGACTGAGCCAAGTTTTACTGTTTTTATACCGCCTGCAGATGAACGCTCGCTATTTGTAAACCATGTTTCGGGTTTTCCAGTTAAGTCTGCCGATGGAATCGCTTTTTGAATTATATTTCTAAATTCATCAGCGGTAAAAGTTATGGTCTCTTTATATTTAGAACATGCATCTCCACCTTTGCTTTCCACGCTGACAAGGTAAGGAATATCACTGCCCCAAACATCTTTTGCACTCTCGGTCATGTCTCCAGATGCGGCACTAAATACCGCAATAATTGGCTGATTTTCGTATGTAACAATCAAACCTTTGGTGTCATTTACAGCTTGCAAAATGGTATTTTGATAGTTTTCTGAGTTATCACCCCAACTAGCAGCTTTTTCTGTAAGAGGTGTATATGCTGCACAGTGATGAAAATCATCACACACATCTGCATCTGGGTGAGTGTCTGACCTGCCAGCTCGCATTTTATATACTGCATATGTTCGTGCGGCTACCGCTTGGGCTTTTATTGCCTCAACTGGAAAATCAGGAGAAATTTCAGCAGCAACAACCCCTGTTATATAATCTTCAAGGCTAATCTGTTCAGCTTTTCCATCTACTGAAACAGTTATCATCTCATCATCTTTTATTTCAGCGCTTGCATGAACCGATAGCATATCCTGCATAAAGCTGCTTTTAGAGTTATCATTTATGTATTGTATCCCGACCGGCAATAAGTATATAAAAATTGTTAAAACTATTCCAAGTGATATGATTTTGCGCATTTTAACCCTCCGTGACTTCAAGATAGCCTTTATTTTTTCGATTTGTTACATTGACTTTATTACATGAATACGGTAAAATAATTTCATTATAAATTAGTAAAAGGGGAGTGGGTGTCAATGAACCGTACAATGCAAGAAATTGATTCTTCAGTTGTTTCTAACTTATGCGAAAACCTTGCACCGTATAACCATATTCGCTCAGAATTGTTCACACGATATGGCGTTAAAAAAGGTTTGCGTAATGCAGATGGTACAGGTGTAGTTGCAGGCATTACACGACTTAGTAATGTTCATGGCTATATAATCAATGAGGGTGAGCGTGAACCCATAGAAGGTCGCTTGACTTATCGAGGTATTGACATTTATGACCTTATAAACGGTTTTGAAAGTGAAAACCGTTTTGGTTATGGAGAGGTTGCATACTTGCTGTTGTCCGGTAAATTGCCAACTAAAATTGAGCTTAAAAACTTTAAAGATGCTATCGGTGATGCACGTACTTTGCCTGAAAATTTTACCGAAGATGTTATTATGAGAGCACCAAGCCGAGATTTAATGAATAAACTTGCAAGTTCAACTCTCTCACTTTACTCCTATGACGAAAATCCAGATGATACATCTCTTGAGAATATAATGCGTCAGTCTTTGGGGCTTATCGCACGTTTTCCGGTTATTATTTCCCATGCATATCAGGCTAAACGCAGATATTTCGATGGAACATCTATGTATTTACATAATCCAGATGCTCATTCGTCAACCGCAGAAACAATTCTTCATCTTATAAGACCAGATGGGAAGTTTACCGATGCAGAGGCAAAATTGCTTGACCGCTGTCTTATTATCCATGCAGAACACGGCGGCGGCAATAACTCAGCGTTTTCAGCACGCGTTACATCTTCTTCGGGGACAGACACCTATTCTGCAATCGCTACTGCTGTTGGTGCATTAAAGGGTCCTAGACATGGCGGTGCAAATCTTAAAGTTTGCCAAATGTTTGATGATATTAAGCATCATATTAAAGATTGGGCAGATGAAGAAGAAGTCTATAATTATCTTATTAAAATACTTAATCGAGAGGCTAATGACAAAAGCGGTCTTATTTATGGCATGGGACATGCAATTTATACATTAAGTGACCCTCGTGCAGTGGCTTTAAAATCCGCGGCTAGACCACTTGCAGAGAAAAAAGGCTACAAAAAAGAAATGGGACTTATTGAGCTGGTTGAAAAACTAACGCCTAAGGCTTTTGCCGAAGTTAAAGGTAGTGATGTAAAAGTTATGTGTGCAAATGTTGATATGTATTCGGGATTCGTTTACGAAATGCTTGGAATACCTAGAGAAATGTTTACACCGCTTTTTGCAGCCGCAAGAATTTCTGGTTGGCTTGGTCATCGAATAGAGGAAGTTATGACTGGCGGAAAGATTATTCGTCCAGCATATAAGTCTATCAGTAAAAAAGGACAGTATATTTCAATTGAAAAAAGATAAAAAACAGGGCAAAATGCCCTGTTTTTTATAGTGATAGATAAGAAAAAAGACATCTACGAAAAGTAGATGCCTTTTTGGTGGAAGTTAACGGGCTCGAACCGCTGACCCTCTGCTTGTAAGGCAGATGCTCTCCCAGCTGAGCTAAACTTCCAAAATGGTGGCCCATCGGAGGCTCGAACTCCGGACCCTCTGCTTAAAAGGCAGATGCTCTGCCTGCTGAGCTAATGGACCAAAATGGCAACCCCTTGAATCGCCAAAACCTCAGTTAGTATAACATACTAATAAGATAATGTCAAACATTTTTTTGCAAAATTCGAGGAAACCAAAATAAGTGGCTGGGACGGCTGGACTCGAACCAGCGGATGGAGGAGTCAAAGTCCTCTGCCTTACCACTTGGCTACGCCCCAACATGACAGTTTAGATATAACGCACTGCCGTGCAGTGCGTTATATTATGGGGTGAGTAATGGGATTCGAACCCACGGCCTTCAGAGCCACAATCTGACGCTCTAACCAACTGAGCTATACCCACCATATATAAAACTTGTGCAGAAAAATGTGGCGCGCCAGGAGGGACTCGAACCCCCGGCCTACTGCTTAGAAGGCAGTTGCTCTATCCAGCTGAGCTACTGGCGCATAGGTTATCCCGACCTAGGAACAATCGATATCAAATGGAGCGGGTGATGGGAATCGAACCCACGTGTTCAGCTTGGAAGGCTGACATTCTACCATTGAACTACACCCGCATGATGTCGTGTGATTTCTGACACTCATATATATTAACAGCTGTTTGACCAAATGTCAACAATTTTTTTTATATTTTTTAAAAAACTTGTTGGAGTGTAAAGAAAGAAAAAGCTCGACCCGTGCGAAAGGTCGAGCCCTTATCTTAAGTATTTTTAGTCCATCTAAGGATTAGCCCTGAGAGATTGCACCTACTGGGCAACCACCTGCACAGGAACCGCAATCAACACAAGCGTCAGCGCTGATTTCGTACTTGCCGTCGCCCTCAGAGATAGCGCCTACTGGACACTCACCAGCACAAGCACCACAGCTAATACAAGCGTCAGAAATTACGTATGCCATAAAAAGCACCTCCTCTAAAAATTACATTCTCATTGTAACACAAGTTTTAAAAATTACAAGAGATTTTGTGCATGTTAGCCATTTGCAACTTTATGTTAACGTAAGACAACTCACAAATTTAGCCTATATTACATAATAATATCAAAATTTATTGACAATATAATAAAAATCAAAAAAACTTAAAAAATGAGAATTAGTGAGTATTTAAGAGAAAACAAGAGATAATTTCAAATAACAAAAGAATAATGGTCAGAAAAGGTCAAAAATAACACTTGCAAATATTTTTTGTGGGTGTATAATAAAAGCATAAAAGGTCAAAGAAAGTCAAAGTCAGAAAGTATCAAGGTTTAAAATAGATTGGAGATGGTAAAGATGAAAATGAGTGATATGATTGCCGATTTTATCGGTGAGATGTTGCAAAGCGGTGGCGGTGTTGCTGAACTAAAACGCAGACAAGTCGCTGATAGGTTTTCATGTGTACCAAGTCAGGTGAATTACGTTATTGAAACTCGTTTTACACCAGAAAACGGTTATATAGTAGAAAGCCGTCGAGGAGGCGGTGGATATATACGAATTGTTCGCATGATGGACGATAAACAGCGTACACTAGTAGAGGCAGCACGTGGAATTGGTGGAAGACTTACTCAAAACGATGCTGCTAGACTTACAAAAACCCTTGTTTCTGTGGGCCTTTTAAGTGTAAGAGAAGGTAAACTTCTTCTTTCATCTTGTTCTGATGGCTCACTTGCAGAAATTCCTAAAGATTATAGGGATAGCGTAAGGGCAAGTATATTTAGGTGTGCAATACTTGGAATTGCCACTTAGTAAATACTATAAGTAATATAATTACAAACTGTTATAATTATGAAAGGAAGATGTCTTATGTTATGTCAACATTGTGGTAAAAATCAAGCAACTACATTTTATAAAGAAAATATAAATGGTCAAACAAAACAACTCGCTCTGTGTCCTCAATGTGCAGCAGAGCTGACTGGTGAAACTCCAACATTCGGTTCGTTATTTAATTCATCATTTTGGAACGATGATTTCTTTAAAGACCCATTTAGCACATGGGGAAGTTCACTTTTTTCATCACCTAAACAGGCAATCAGCGGCGGTAGACGCTGCAACACCTGCGGCATGACTGAGAGCGAACTTCGCAGAACTGGCAGAGCTGGTTGTGGTGATTGTTATAATAGTTTCAGTGATATCCTTCTTCCTTATATAAAGAAACTGCATGGAGCTGCTGCTCATGTTGGTACAGCACCCAAACAGGTCGAGCAAAGCAAAAACCCGCTTGATGAATTAAAGACCCGTCTTTCTGATGCTGTTAAAAGTGAAAATTATGAGGAGGCAGCTAAGTTAAGAGATGAAATCCGCAGACAGGAGGGTGAACAAAATGGCTGAGTTTGAATTTCATGGCGGGTTTGCAGAACTTGCTGTAAGCACAAGAGTGCGTCTTGCAAGAAACTTTAAGGGCTATACTTATAGAGATTTAACCGCTGAAAAGCAAAAGGAAATTGCAGATAAAATATATAATGCAATAAATGCAGCTCCTGCAATAGCTAAACAGTTCACATTTTCTGAAATAAAGGCAGGTTCAGAAGATGCTCTATCTAAGGTCGAAACCCATCAAATTTCACCAGAGCTTGCACAAAATGGCGGTTATTTAATCGCAACCGAAAATGGTGGTGTAAGTATTATGATAGGCGAAGAAGACCATATGCGTTTACAAGTTATGGGCAGTGGTCTTTGTCCTAAAGAATGTATGCAGGAGGCAAGCCGACTTGCATCGCTCATTGAGTCACAAATTCCAATGGATTATGATAAAAACTTAGGCTATTTGACCGCATGTCCAAGCAATATTGGCACCGGTCTTAGAGCATCAGTAATGCTGCATTTGCCTATGCTGGAACGTGCAGGAGGTATTTCTGAGCTTTTGAATGCAGCAGGCAGACAGGGTTTTACCGTTCGTGGTGCTTATGGTGAAGGCTCTCGAGCAGTTGGGGGTTTCTATCAACTATCAAATCAGATAACACTTGGCATTTCAGAAGATAATATTATAGAAAAACTGATTGAGATTTGCACAGAGGTTATAGAAAAAGAAAAAAATCTGCGTCATAGAGTATCAAGTCAGCATGAGTTAGAACTAACAGATGGGGTTTGTCGTGCAGTTGGCACACTCAAAAACGCTCGTCAAATTCAAACTAATGAGGCTATTGACTGTCTAAGTCAAATTTTAATTGGTATTTCCATGAAATATTTGCAGGGTGTAAGCCCAGAAGATATATGGAAAACTGAGCAGAGAATACAGCCAGCTGTTTTAGGAGGAACAACAAATGAGCGTGATAAAAAACGTGCAGATATCCTCAGAAATTTAACAAAACCACTTGAAATTATCATTTAAAATTATAGATATATTGTTTAATCGCAAATGAAAGGAGCGAATGACTTATGTTTTTTAGAAATAGATTTACACAACGTGCAGAACAGGCTTTACAGCTAGCTAGACAGACCGCAGGTGAACTTGGTCATAGTTATGTAGGTTCAGAGCATCTGCTTGTAGGTCTTGCAAAAGAGCAAGATGGCATGGCAGGTAAAATGCTTGACCAGTTTGGTGCAACTCCAGAAAAAATCATAGATGAAATCGAAAAAATAACTGGTAAAGGAACACCAGACCAGAATGCACCACAGGGTTTAACCCCTCGCACAAAGAAAATTATTGAGCTAGCAGTTATAACTGCTAGTCAGCTAGGTGTAAATTATGTGGGAACTGAGCATCTTTTAATGGGGCTTATAAGAGAAGGCGAAAATGTTGCACTTCAAGTTTTAAATTCTCTTGATGTAGATGTTCAGAAGTTATATTCTTCACTTGTCGATGCGGTTGGTGGATCTGATGATGATGTAACAATGTCACAATCTGGAGAGCAAAACGCAAACAAAGCTAAAAAAGGGAACACCAAAACCATTGAAAAATATGGTAAGGATTTGACCAAGGCTGCAAAAGAAGGTAAACTTGACCCTGTAATCGGTAGAAAAGACGAAATTGACAGAGTAATTCAGATTCTTTCACGCAGAACAAAGAATAACCCTGCTCTTATTGGTGACCCTGGTGTTGGTAAAACCGCTATTGCAGAAGGTTTGGCTCAGAAGATTGTATCCGGTGACGTACCAGAGACATTGGCTAAAAAGCGTATTATTGCACTTGATTTAACTGGAATGATTGCTGGAACTAAATATCGTGGTGAGTTTGAGGAACGCATTAAAAGTGTACTTGAAGAACTGCAAAACGCAAAAGATGTAATTTTGTTCATTGATGAGCTGCATATTATCGTTGGTGCTGGCGCGGCTGAGGGTGCAGTAGATGCTGCAAATATTCTAAAGCCTGCTCTTGCAAGAGGTGAAATCCAAGTTATTGGTGCAACTACACTTGATGAATACCGCAAGCATATTGAAAAGGATTCCGCTCTTGAAAGAAGATTCCAGCCTGTAACAATAGGTGAGCCAAGCCCAGAAGATGCAATCGAAATATTAAAGGGCTTGCGTGACAGATATGAGGCACATCATAGAATTAGAATTTCTGATGATGCTATTAAATCAGCTGTAAAACTGAGTGTGCGTTATATTTCCGGCAGACAACTGCCAGATAAGGCTATTGACCTTGTTGATGAGGCTTGTTCTCGTGTTCGCATGAAGAATATGACCCCACCAAACAACTTAAAAACCCTTGAAGATGAGCTAAAGAGCATTTCTGCTCATAAGGAAGAGGCTGTAAAGGCTCAAGATTATGAACAGGCTGCAAAACTGCGTGACGACGAGAATGCTAAAAAGTCTGAAATTGAAAAAGAGCGCAAGACTTGGGAAAGTAAGAACACTCAATCTGACGGAGAGGTTACAGAACAGGATATTGCAGAAGTAATTGCAAGCTGGACTGGTATTCCTGCAGCAAGAATAACCGAGGATGAGGGCGAACGCTTACTTCATCTTGAAGACACTCTGCATGAACGTGTTATCGGTCAAGATGAGGCAGTAACCGCTGTGGCTAAGGCTATTCGTCGTGGCAGAGTGGGACTAAGAGACCCAAAACGTCCAATCGGCTCCTTTGTATTCCTTGGACCAACTGGTGTTGGTAAAACTGAGCTGTGTAAAACTCTTGCAGAAGCACTTTTTGGCGATGAAAATGCAATGATTCGTGTTGATATGTCCGAATATATGGAAAAACACAGTGTTGCTCGTCTTATTGGTTCACCTCCAGGATATGTTGGCTATGAAGAAGGTGGTCAGCTAACCGAAAAAGTACGCAGAAAACCTTATTCTGTAATTTTGCTTGATGAGATTGAAAAAGCTCACCCTGATGTATTTAATCTTCTGCTTCAAATACTTGAAGATGGTGTATTAACTGATGGTCAGGGTAGAAAAGTAGATTTTAAAAATACAGTTGTTATTATGACATCTAATATTGGTGCTCATAAAATCACTGGTCAGGGCAGAAAATCGCTTGGTTTTGCTGAGGGTGAACAGCAACAAAAGGATCAGAACTTTGAGCAGATTAAGCAAGAAGTTATGACAGAGCTAAAACAGGCATTTAGACCGGAGCTTTTAAACCGTATTGATGAAATTATTGTGTTCCATAGACTAAATGAGGAAGAAATCCAAAAGATTGCAGAAGGTATGCTTAAAAATGTTGCACAACGCATGCAGGATATGGAAATTAAACTTGATTGGACAGATGGTGCTAAAAAGCATCTTGCAAAGGTTGGTTTTGACCCTGTTTATGGTGCAAGACCACTGCGCCGAGCTATTCAGTCGCAGGTTGAAGATTTAGTAGCTGAGGAATTTTTAAGCGGCAAGATTAAAAGAGGTCAAAGCGTAACACTTGATGAAGAAAATGAAAAACTAATACTAAAATAATGTCATGAAAGTATATAAAGCGAGTCATCTATTTGATATGGCTCGCTTTATAATATTTCCTAAACTTAATATTTTTGACAAATATATATGATAAAATTATTGTATAAATCATACAAATCTAACCGGTTAAAAAAAGTCATTTTACCGATATGGCAATTTATTTGTGAATATGTTATAATTATTACGGTAAATGAATAGGATATTTAGATGAAACGCTACAAAGCACGAAACGGAGGAACCCTAGCAATGAAGAAGTTTGTGTATCTGTTTTCTGAAGGTAATGGCGGCATGAGAGAGCTGCTTGGCGGAAAGGGTGCTAACCTTGCTGAAATGACAAGCCTTGGTATGCCTGTTCCACAGGGCTTTACTATTACAACTGAGGCTTGTACTCGTTATTATCAGGATGGAAAAACTATTTATCCAGATATTCAGGAACAGATTATTGAATATTTAGATAAACTTGAAAAAATCACAGGCAAAACACTTGGTGACCCGGCACGTCCGCTGCTTGTTTCTGTTCGCTCTGGTGCTCGTGCGTCTATGCCTGGTATGATGGATACTATCCTTAACCTTGGAATGAATGATAAAATCTGCAAGGCTATTGAAACCCTGACTGATAACCCTCGCTTTGCTCGTGATAGCTACCGTAGGTTTATTCAGATGTTCTCCGATGTTGTTATGGAGCTGCCGAAATCATCTTTTGAACAGTTTATTGATGAAATTAAGGAGAAAAAGGGAGTTAAACTAGATAATGAACTTGATGCAGATGATATGTCAGAGCTTATTGATATGTTTAAAGCCCATTATAAAAAATCTCTTGGTCATGATTTCCCTGAGGACCCTAAGCAGCAGCTTATGGAGGCAGTTCGCGCTGTATTTCGTTCATGGGATAACCCACGAGCTAACACTTATCGCCGTATGAATGATATTCCTCATTCTTGGGGTACTGCTGTAAATGTTCAGTCAATGGTTTTTGGTAATATGGGCGAAACATCTGGTACAGGTGTTGCATTCACCCGCAACCCATCAACTGGAGAAAAGAAATTATATGGCGAATTTCTTATGAACGCTCAGGGTGAAGATGTTGTTGCTGGCATCCGTACACCTCAGCCAATTTCCGCTCTTGCTGATACTATGCCAGAAGTTTATCAGCAGTTTGTTGATATTTCTGGAACGCTCGAAGAACACTATGGCGACATGCAGGATATGGAGTTCACCATCGAAAATGGTAAACTATATATGCTCCAAACCCGCAATGGTAAACGTACAGCTCAAGCTGCTCTGAAAATCGCTGTTGATTTGGTTGATGAAGGCGTTTGCACAAAAGAGCAAGCTATGATGAAAGTAGAACCTAAACAGTTAGATGCATTGCTCCACCCAACTTTCGTTCCTACGGCTTTGAAAGCAGCCACCCCTATAACAAGCGGTCTGCCAGCATCACCAGGTGCGGCTTGTGGTGCAGTTTATTTCACTGCTGATGATGCAGCTAAAGCCCATAAAACAGGTGAAAAAGTTGTTCTTGTGCGTCAAGAAACATCTCCAGAAGATATAGATGGTATGGCGGTTTCTGAGGGCATTATGACCGCTCGTGGTGGAATGACATCTCATGCGGCTGTTGTTGCTCGTGGTATGGGTACTTGCTGCGTTGCTGGTGTAAATGGCATTAAAGTAAATGAAATTGAAAAAACTCTGAATTTTAATGATGGCACTGTTGTTCATGAGGGTGAGTTTATTTCACTTGATGGCTCAACTGGTAATGTTTATATTGGTAAGATTGACACTCAAGAGGCTGAACTTACAGGCGATTTTGGTCGCTTTATGGGGTGGGCTGATGAGATTCGTCAGCTGCATGTACGCACAAACGGCGATACACCAAGAGATGCAGCTCAGGCTCGTAAGTTTGGTGCAGAGGGCATTGGTCTTTGCCGCACAGAGCATATGTTCTTTGAGCCAGAACGCATTAAAGCTGTTCGTGAAATGATTGTTTCCGAAAACGTACAGCAGCGTAAAGCAGCCCTTGCTAAGATTCTGCTTATGCAGAGAAGTGATTTCGAGGCTATTTATCGCGCCATGGGCGGTATGCCTGTAACAATCAGATTGCTTGACCCTCCTCTGCATGAATTCCTGCCACAAGAAGATGAGGATATCCATGAACTAGCTAATGAAATGGGTATTACTTTTGAAAAGCTCAAAGGTATTGTTCAGAATTTACACGAATTTAACCCTATGCTCGGTACTCGTGGCTGTCGTCTTGATGTGCTTTATCCAGAAATTGCTGAAATGCAAACAGAGGCTATTATTTCCGCGGCAATAAATGTAAGCAAAGCTGATGGATTAAACATTGTGCCGGAAATTATGGTTCCTCTGGTTTCTGAAATAAATGAGCTTCGATATGTAAAGAAAACTATTAAGGCTAAGGCTGATGAACTTATTGAGCAATCGGGAATCAAGATGAAGTATATGATAGGAACAATGATTGAAACCCCAAGAGCGGCTGTGACTGCGGACGAAATCGCAACCGAGGCTGAATTTTTCTCATTTGGTACAAATGACTTAACTCAGATGACATATGGTTTCTCACGCGACGACGTTGGTAAAATCTTAGACACATACTTTGAAAAGAAGATTCTTGAGTCTGACCCATTTGCTCGTCTTGACCAAAACGGAGTTGGTAAGCTCGTTAAATATGCAGTTGAAAACGGTAAGAAAACTCGTCCGGATATTAAACTTGGCATATGCGGTGAGCATGGCGGAGACCTTTCTTCTGTTGAATTTTGCCATAATGTAGGACTGAATTATGTTTCCTGTTCTCCATTTAGAGTGCCAATAGCAAGACTTGCTGCGGCACAGGCAGCTGTAAAAAATCCACGCTGATTTATATATTTTCCCCTGATATACATTATATATCGGGGGAATTTTTTTGTTTGCGTAATGTTACATAAATGTTTCAGATTCAAAAAATATCTTGACCAAAAAACACTGTCGTGATAGACTAATACACGTTAAAGGGGCGATGATGCCCGACGAACTGGGGAGTAAACCCCCTAATTAAAAGGAGGAAAAACCAATGAAGAATCTAAAGCAGGTTCTGGCACTCGGCATGGCATTCTCTCTGTCACTGTCTACCATGGCTGGTGCTGCGTTCACAGACCAGAGTTCTATCAAGAACACTGCAGCTGTGGACATGCTGACTAACCTCAGCATTATCAAGGGCTATGAAGATGGCTCTTTCAAGCCTGAAGGCACTGTAACTCGTGCTGAAATGGCTAAGATGATTTACACAATCCGTAACGGCGGTAACGACGACGCTTCCGCTTACGAGTCTGTAACTACTTCTTTCACTGATATTTCTGGTCACTGGGCTGAGGGTTACATCAAGTATCTGCAGAACACTGGCATCGTAGCTGGTAAGTCTGCAACTACTTTTGCTCCAGATGAGACTGTTACAACCGCTGAAGCTATGAAGATGGCTCTTGTTCTGGCTGGTTACCGTGCAGACAAGGCTAACCTGACTGGTGCAGAGTGGTTGAACAACACCGTTTCTCTGGCTACTACTAACAAGCTGACTCAGGACGTGACTTCTGCTATGGCTGGTCCATGTACCCGTCAGAACGCAGCTCAAATTCTGGCTAACGCTCTTGAGATGACTGCTGTTCAGTGGTCTGAGTTCGTAAACGGCTTCGTTAACGACTCCGATACTGGTCTGGCTATGAGCGGTGATAAGATTACTGTTGGTTACAAGTGGATGGATTTAACCACTTATGTTGGTCGTATGGTGTCTTCTGGTGATCTGGCAATCGCTGGCAGTGGTACTGCTGGCAACAACCAGTTCAGAATCGTTGCTGACACTGTTAACAATGTAGATGCTGATAAGGTTCTTAGCAACACTACTGTAACATTCAAGGACGGCAAGGATCACACTGATTTAGTTGGTCAGGAAGTTAAGATTCTGACTGGTGATAAGATTGACCAAGTTTATGGCGTTTATGCAACTGGTACTTCCAGTGTTGTTGAGACAACCATGGATAAGGTAGAAGTTGACGCTACTAACGACAAGCTGAAGGTTGATGGAACTAGCTATAGCATCGACTATAACACTAAAGTAGAAGATAATAGTAATGGCACTAGCGTATATACAGATGCTGAGAATGTAGGTACAGTAGAGGGCGTATTTTCTTCTAAGGGTAAGGCTGTATCCGATAAGGTTAAGATGATTGACTGGGACAACAACGGCAAGTATGAAACCATACTGGTTGAAACTGCTAACGTTGCAGAGATTACTTATGTAGGTACTGATTCTATCACTGTTGGTCAGGCTGGCGGTCGTGATACCAGCGTTCTGAAGAACCAGAGAGTTTTTGAGAACTCTGAAATCAGCATCTATGATGGCGCTGCTAAGGGCGACTATGTAGTAATTACTCGTGATGACTACAATACTGATAACTACAAGGTAGAAAAGGCTACTGTTGTTACTGGTACTGTTGATGGTGTTGTTAAGAACGAGCGCAGAGTTCGTGTGGACGGCACTTGGTACACACTTGCTAACACCAAGAATGGCACACCATACGGACTGCTCGCAGTTAGTGACACTAAGGATGATTTCGTAAACAAGGATCAGGTAACTCTGTATGTTGTTGGCGATATCGCTTACTACGCTGAGAGCACCAAGGGTAACGATGTAAACCGCTCCGTTGCTATGGTTTATGATACAAACGAGCGTGGCGGCAACTGGAACAACACTGCACAGGCTAAGATTATCCTTCCAGATGGCAGCAAGAAGACTGTAGATATCGCTTCTGACAGTGCAGTAAAGGTAGCTTCTCTGAGTAAGGGTCAGATGTACTCTTACACCGTTAATAACAGTGATGAGTACAGCTTCACAGCACTTAGCAGTAGTGTAACTGCTGGTTATGATAGTTATGTTTCTGATACTAATGGTGTAGAGTCTAATAACACATACGGTGGTCATATCATTGCTGATGATGCAATCGTATTTGCACTTATTGACAATCTTGACGGTACTTACGACGCTAAGGTTTACACCGGTAAGGCTGTAAAGGATGCTGTTAAGAATACTGGCTGGGGTACTAACACATATGGTGGTGCTCTGATTGAGAAGAATAACGGCTTCACCTATACTCGTATGATGAACATCACTCTTGATAAGAATGCTCAGATTAGCTCTGCTACCAACTACGGTTACCTTGTAACTGATGGTACTTACTCTTACAACTCTGAGCTCCGTGCTTACGTAATGGAATACACTTACTGGAACGGCACAGAGATGGTAAGCGTTATGGAGAAGACCTCTGCTAACAAGACATGGGCTGTTAAGGGCACAGTTATTAGCTTCGCTAATGGCGATGAGGAAGGTCTGATTAAGGACGTAACTGATGTACAGAACTCATCTGTAGCCGCTGATAAGCTGACTTACGCTTCTATCACTGGTGCAAACAGCCAGTATGTATCCCTCAGAAATGCTGATGGTACAACTCGTCAGGCTGAAGTTGCTTCTGATGTTCTTATCTACTATGTAAACTCTGATGCTTCTAATGAGAGTGGCATTGGTGTATCTGGTTCTGGTTACGACTACGTAGTACAGCCTATCAACGGCGTTTACAATATCAACGCTGGTTATGTTCTCAATAGCGATGGCAAGGTTAAGTTCATGGTTATTGATGTCGATGGTAAGCTGAATAGCCAGACTAATCTTCAAATGATCAGTGCAAATCCTACTGATAAGACTGTTTCTGATGCACTAGCAAGCAATGATGTAGTGGTAAGTGGCGATTACAACGCAACAGCACAGATCAATGTTCCAAGCAATAGATCTCTGACTGTTGAGGGCACACTGACAATCACTGCTATGCCAACTCTTGGCACAGATAGCACTCTGAAGGCTAAGTCTATCGATGCTAGCGCAATGACCTCTCTGACACCTGAACAAATCGCAACTCTGTACACTTACACAGATGAGCTGATTCTGGATGAGGTAACTGTTGGTAATACACGTGCAGCAGCAACAATTTCATCTTTGACTGTTCCAGCAGGTAAGACTCTGAAGGTTAATTCACTGACTGTAAACGGTGGTACAGTTACTGTAAGTGGTACATTTACTGTAACAGTTGATGTAACTGTAACAGCTGGTAACATGAACGTTGCTTCTGGCGCTACTGTTACTGTATCTGGTAAGATGGACATTTCTGCTGGTGCTACTGTTGATGTAGAGGGCAAGATGGATGTTACTGGTGAACTTACTAACAATGGTACTATGACTGGTGAAGGTGATGTAACCCATAACGGTGGTACAACTTATGATATCACCACTGACGTACAGGCTACCAAGGTTTCTCTTTAATCTTAACTAATAAGTTATAGATTTAAAGTCTAACTTAAAATTTAAAAACCCCCTCCTTTGAGGGGGTTTTTCTTATGCGATTATTGAGGTTAGAGTGCCTATTTTTTCAATTTCGCACACAATTTTGTCCTTTGACTGCAAAAAGCGGGGTGGCTCAAAGCCCATACCAACACCTGATGGTGTGCCTGTTGCGATTATTGTCCCCGCCCTAAGTGTTATGCCGCGGGTTAGGTCGCAAAGTATATCCGGAATGTCGTGGATAAGCAAATCTGTTGTGCTGTTTTGGCGAAGCTCTCCATTAACATAGCATTTAATTGAAAGGGCTGGGTTAGCTCCAATCTCATCAAAGGTAACAATGCATGGACCCATTGGTGTGAAACCGTCAAGGCTCTTTCCAAAATAGAACTGACCTCTGTCTTTTTGCACATCTCTTGCAGATATATCGTTTATAATTGTATAGCCAAAAATGTGTTCCCATGCGTTTTCACGGGTCACATTTTTTGCATCTTTACCTAAAATAACACCAAGCTCACATTCATAATCTATTTTTTGAGTCAGCTCACTATGCAGTGGAATAATGCCGCCATCATGGTTTGCTGGTGCAGTTCGCTTGCAAAAATAAATTGCATCAGCTGTTTTATGGAATTTCTCTTTGTGGAAATTTTGCGACTCTTTGGCATGTTCAGTGTAGTTTACACCAATGCATAAAACATCTTGAAGTGGATATGGTATAGGTGCAAGAATTTTTACTGATGATAGAGCAATAGGATTTTGTGCCTTCTCTTTTCGGAAAATCTCTTTGCACTCATTCAATGTAAGGGTTTTAATAAGTCCATTCATGTCTGTGAAATCCACACCAAATGTACTAACATCATAGACTGAATCATCGCCAAAACCAACCGCTAGAATTTGTTTGTTGTCGTTTTTGATAGTATAAAATCGCATTTTTTTCACCTCGCTAGTTTAATAAAATGTTTATATTATAATTTTAGCAAGAGGTTTGAAAATTGTCCAGTATTATAAACTCTTAACAAATTCTGTATAACTCCAACGAAACTGCAAATAATAATATGGCAGATAAATTATTACTGCTAGAAATAAAAATAGTTTTGCTTGGAGGAAGAATATGAAAGCTACTGGTATTGTTCGTAGAATAGATGATTTAGGTCGTGTTGTTATACCAAAAGAAATCCGTAGAACTATGCGTATCCGTGAAGGTGACCCGCTAGAAATTTATACTGATAGAGATGGCGAAGTAATTTTTAAAAAATATTCGCCAATGGGTGAGCTTGGAACCTTTGCAGATGAACTGGTTGAGGCTCTTAGCCGTACATCTGGTTTATCATGTGTGATTTGTGATAGAGATGCGGTTATTGCTGCTGCTGGCGGTGCAAAAAAAGATGTTTATGAAAAATCTATCTCTGATGATTTAGAATCTATTATGCAAACAAGAAAAGCATATGAATATACAGGAGATACACAAAATATTCATGTGTCAAATCAAGATAATTATACCGTGGTAGTAGCAACTCCTATTATATCCGAGGGCGATGTAACAGGCTGTGTTGCTTTTCTGTCCGATAAAGAGGTTAAAGCGACCGAAGTTGAATCCAAACTCACACAAACCGCTGCGGGCTTTCTGTCTAAACATGTCACTATGTAAAAAGAAATGCGTTTCCAAAAAAGGAAACGCATTTGTTTATTTTTTGAAAAGTTATTTCACCAAAATATTCATCTTTAAATAAATTTTAAAATGTTAAAGAAAGTGAATGCTACTTAGTATGTCTACCAATACAATAATTTTATTATGTAAAAATTGTAAAGAAAATGTTAGATACTGCAGGTGTTTATTGTTTGAATTTTATTATATTGTTTCATTCTTTTAGTTATATGTAATAGTTTATTTCATTACTAAAATAATTTAATAAAATCTTGTAGAATATTATAAAATGCAAATATTTCCCCACCCCTTTTTATTGAAAATAAAGTGTGAATTTGATACAATAACTATGACTATATTACAATGGGGTGACCTATATCATGAAGGGAATCATTCTCGCAGGTGGAAGCGGAACGCGACTGTATCCGCTTACTATGGTGACAAGCAAGCAATTATTGCCAGTTTATGATAAACCAATGATTTATTATCCACTTTCCACACTGATGCTCGCAGGAATTAAGGATATTTTGATTATTTCTACACCACAGGACTTACCGAATTTTGAACGCCTGCTTGGAGATGGCAGCAGATATGGAATAAATCTTTCTTATAAAATTCAGCCATCACCAGATGGGCTTGCTCAGGCGTTTATTTTGGGTGAGGAATTTGTGGGTAATGATAGATGTGCCATGATTTTAGGAGATAATATTTTTTATGGTGCAGGTCTTACAGAGCATCTTAAAGTAGCAGTTGCACAGGAAAACGGTGCAACTGTGTTTGGATATTATGTTGAAGACCCAGAACGCTTTGGTGTGGTTGAGTTTGATGATAATGGTAAAGCAATATCAATAGAAGAAAAGCCACAAAATCCAAAGTCAAATTATGCTGTTACAGGTTTATATTTTTATGATAAAAAAGTTTGTGAGAGAGCAAAGAAATTAAAACCATCTGCACGTGGTGAACTTGAAATTACCGACTTAAATAGAATTTACTTAGAAGAAGGTAGTTTAAGTGTTGTCACACTTGGTCGTGGATATGCTTGGCTTGATACTGGCACAATAGATTCCCTTGCTGAGGCAACTGAGTTTGTTCGTGTTGTTGAAACTAGAACAGGTACTGCGATTGCAGCCCTTGAAGAAATTGCATATCGCAATGGCTGGATTGATGAGACACAACTAAGAAAGGCAGCAGATGCTTATGGAAAATCGCCATATGGTATACATTTGCGCGCAGTAGCAGACAACAAAATTATCTATTAAGAGGAATTTAAGATATGGATTTTATTAAAACAAAGCTAGAAGGTGTATACATTGTAGAGCCAAAGGTTTTTGGCGATCACCGTGGTTTTTTTATGGAAAGCTATTCAAAGAGAGTGTTTGAAAAAGCAGGTTTATATTATGACTTTGTGCAGGATAATCACTCATCTTCAACTGTAAAAGGTACATTACGTGGTATTCATTTTCAGCGTGGTGACAAGGCACAGGCAAAGTTAGTTCGATGTGCAAGAGGTGCTGTTATTGATGTAGCGGTTGATTTGCGTCCCAATAGTCAAACATACAAGCAATGGGTTGCAGTTGAGCTTTCAGAGGAAAACAAGCGTCAACTCCTCATTCCTCGTGGATTTGGTCATGGATTTGTAACACTTACTGACCATGTAGAGTTTTTATATAAAGCAGATAACTACTATGCACCAGAGGCAGATGGTAGTATTCTCTGGAACGATCCAGAACTTAACATTGACTGGGGTGTAGAAAATCCTATTCTTTCAGAAAAAGATACAAATGCACCGCTTTTAAAAGATGCGGTAACCGATTTTTAAGGAGAATATGTAAAATGAAAATACTTATAACTGGCGGTGCTGGCTTTATTGGCAGTAATTTTATATTTTATATGAGAAAAGCACATCCAGACTATGAATTGATGTGCGTGGACAAGTTGACATATGCAGGTAATCTTGAAACTCTTGAACCTGTTATGGACGATGAAAAGTTCACTTTTATTAAGGCTGATATTGCAGACCGCAAGGCTATTTATGAAACTTTTGAAAAAGAACAGCCTGATGTAGTTGTAAACTTTGCAGCAGAAAGTCATGTTGACCGTTCAATTGAAAACCCTGCCGTATTCCTTGAAACCAATGTAATGGGTACGCAGGTACTTTTAGATGCAAGCCGAAAATATGGTGTAAAGCGTTATCATCAGGTTTCAACAGACGAAGTTTATGGTGATTTACCTCTTGATAGACCAGATTTATTCTTTACAGAGCAAACTCCAATTCATACTTCAAGTCCTTATTCTGCCTCAAAAGCATCTGCTGACTTACTTTGTCAGGCATATTACAGAACATATGGCATACCTATTACCATAAGTCGTTGTTCAAATAACTATGGTCCATACCATTTCCCAGAAAAGCTTATTCCACTTATGATTGCAAATGCACTTGCAGATAAGCCACTGCCTGTATATGGTGAAGGTATAAATGTTCGTGATTGGCTTTATGTAGAAGACCATTGTCGTGCGATTGACCTTATTCTTGAAAAAGGCAAGATAGGTAATGTATACAATATTGGTGGGCATAACGAAATGCGAAATATTGACATCGTTAAGAAAATTCTCGAAATTCTTGGTAAGCCTGAAAGTCTGATTACTTATGTAACCGACCGCAAGGGACATGACATGCGTTATGCAATTGACCCAACATTTATCTATAATGAGCTTGGCTGGTTATCTGAAACCAAGTTTGAGGATGGAATCAAGAAAACAGTGCAGTGGTATCTGGAAAACCGCAGCTGGTGGGAAAATATAATAAGTGGTGAGTATCAAGATTACTATGAGAAAATGTATGGAAACAGATAATGATACATGATGATAATATATTAGTATCTTGTATAGTTCCAGTATATTGTGCAGAGGAATATTTACATCAGTGTGTTGATAGCATACTTGCACAAGATTACCCTAAAATAGAAGTGATATTGGTAGATGATGGCTCTACGGATTGCTCCGGAGATATTTGTGATGATTATCAAAGTAAATATAGCATAGTGAAAGTAATTCATCAGGAAAATAGAGGAGTGTCTGCTGCACGCAATCAAGGAGTTAGATATTCAAGTGGAGAATATATCGCATTTATTGATGCAGATGATTGGTTAGAGCCTCAGTATATATCTTATTTGGTTAGGCTGATAAAACAATATCATGCCAATATTGCAATTCTTGCACAAGAAATCCAGAAAAAAGAATATTGTATTAGCAACGAACAAGCCCTTGAGGGAATGCTGTATCAGACATTGTTTGATACAGCCCCTTGGGGCAAATTATTTCATAAATCAATACCAATATCATTGCCATTTCCAGAAGGCATGTTTTTTGAAGATTTGGCAATTGTGTGTCAGATGATTGCTATGTCAGATAAAGTTTCGGTAGGATTTGGTGAACTTTATCATTATCGTAAGACACCAAGTGGAACAATGAATGGCGGCAGTATTTCAAAGTTGCTTGATGAGCGAAAGGCTGCACAAATGATGTTTGAATTTGTATCCAACATTATGCCAAAGCAGAAAAATGCGGCTTTATGTAGAAAGTTTAGTGCCGATTGTCAAGTGTTTCTAAAATTAACCGCAGATGGATATGAGACAGAAAAAAATGAGATATGGCAGGAAATTTGTAAAGGTCGTGCAAAAGTCTTATTGAGCAAAAAGGCAAGGTTAAAAAACCGTATTGCTGCACTCATTTCTTATTTTGGAAAAGGAGCGATACGCTTACTGTGGAAGATACAAAAATTGTAAAAAAACAACCTATAAGGGTACTGTTGTTATATAGAACATTTGGACCATCGGTTAATTTATGTGCATTACTTCAGCTAGAGTATCTCTCCGAGCAGGGTATGATATCATTTAAACATACTCGAATTTTAGCAACAAAAAAAGCCGATTTGGAGTGGGCACAGCTTGTTATCTTTGTGCGTGGTGATGGTCTTTTAGATGAATGGATGGCAAAGGTATGTCATGATGCAGGAAAGAAAATCCTTTATATTTTAGACGATGATTTGCTCAATGTGCCGATGAATTTGGGAAGCGGTCCATACTATTCACAAAAATCAGTAAAAGAACATATCAAAAAAATGATGGAATATAGCGATTACTTTGCTTCTCCATCTACAATTTTACTGAGAAAATACGGTTCATTATTTTCTAACACATTTAGGATTATTGAGCCATCTGCTTATAAAATGGAACGTAAACGTGCAAATAATGATGGCATTATACGAATTGGATTTGCAGGCTCATCTGACCGCGGAAGTGATATTGATGCTATTTTATCTGAGGCACTTAAACAAATTGTAAATCATTATGGCGATAAAATATCAATAGAAATATTCGGAACAGAAACTAAGATTTCTAAAGAAATTCCATGTAAACAATATCAATACACAGAGTCTTATCAAGAATACCAGCAAAAAATGTATGAACTGAACTGGGATATTGGACTTGCACCAATGCCAGATACTGGATTTCATAGTTGTAAGCACTATAATAAACTAGTGGAATATTCTGCATTCGGAATTGCCGGAATTTACTCCAATGTATTACCATATGCGGGTGAAGTGGAGCATGGTATAACAGGACTTTTATGTGAAAATACTACTGATGATTGGGTAAATAAACTTACACAGCTGATTGAAAATAAAACGCTTAGAGAGAATATTTCTCATTATTGCCTAGAAAAAGCGAAAACAGCATATTCTATTGCTTATGCTGCTGAGAATTTCGCAAAGAATTTAGAGCTTATGCAGATAAAAAGTGTAGAAAATACCAAAATAGGATTTCTTGGCTGGGCAAAATTGCGTGGTCTTGCAAGTTGGTATCGAGAAAAATTCCAAAAATTTGGATGGAAAACACCATTCATTGCTGTAAAAAAAATATATCAAATAATTATAGGTGAAGTTTAATATGAAAGTTTTAGTAACTGGTGCAAACGGACAGCTTGGTTTTGATGTTTGCAGAGAACTCGAAAATAGAAAAGTTGAGCATAAAGGAACATGTCGTACAGATTTTGACCTTACAAATGAGGACGAAACCTATAGTTATGTAATGAATTATAAACCTGATGTTGTAATTCATTGTGCGGCATGGACAGCGGTTGATAAAGCAGAGGACCAAGTAGATGTGGCTAAGGCTGTGAATATAAACGGAACAAAAGCAATTGCAAAGGCTTGTAAAGACCTTGATGCTAAGATGGTTTATATTTCCACCGATTATGTTTTCCCAGGAAACGGAGAGCAGTTTTATGAGCCAGATGATGAAACTGAACCACTTGGCATATATGGTATGACAAAGCTAGGTGGTGAAAAGGCTGTTCAAGAACAGATAGATAAGTATTTCATTGTGCGTATTTCTTGGGTTTTTGGTATTCATGGAAATAACTTTGTGAAAACCATGCTCCATCTTGCTGAGACAAGAAATGAAATAAGTGTTGTATGTGATCAGATCGGCTCACCAACTTATACAGTTGACCTTGCATTACTGCTATGTAATATGGTAGAAAGCGAAAAATATGGTGTATATCATGCTACCAACGAAGGAGTTTGCTCTTGGGCAGAATTTGCAGAAGAGATTTTTCGTGTGGCTGGTAAAAATATGAATGTGCGTTCAATCAAAAGTAGTGAATATCCAACTCATGCAGTGCGTCCTCTGAATTCAAGAATGAGCAAGGATAAACTTGAAGAAATGGGATTTGGCAGATTGCCAACATGGCAGGATGCTTTGGAACGATATTGGAAGGAGCTTTCAGACGAGGTATGAATGCTAAAAAATTGAAAAAAGGTTGTATTATAGCACTTATTCTATATGTCATCCTTGCAATCATGTTCTATGTAATAGGTGGGCAACAACTTCAATATCGCACTGTAAAAACAGACATGTTAAATCCTAGTATGGTGATTGGTGAGATTACAAAGGAAAATGTATTTGAGCAGTCATTAAAAATGGAAGGGGATATTTTAACAGAATTATCTCTCATGGGTGCGACCTATCAAAGAGAAAATACAGGAACACTTAGTTTGGAAATTGTAGATTTAGATGGACAAATTCTAGCTAAAAGAGATATTAAAGTTGATACATTAAAAGATAATGAAGTATTTCATGTACCATTTTATGATGGGATAAATATTCCAGAAAATCGCTTTGTATTGAGAATATCTGCACCGGAAGCAACAGAGGGAAATGCAGTTACACTCTATGCAGGAAATACAGTATCAACATCACGATATGAAGTTTCAGCTCCTATAAGTATAGATGACAAAATAAAACTAAATGGACAACCACAAGAATACATGTTATGTGTTGATATAATATCAAGTCAAGAGTTGCTCTTTGGACAATATTATTGGTATGGTGCTTTGGCAATTCTACTTATATTAGTTGTGTTTTGCATCTATTTATACAGAAAAAATCAAAATAAGATGCATTCAAGAATTCTAAATGTATTCATTGTTATGGAACGTTATCAGTATCTAATTAAACAATTAGTAGCAAGAGATTTTAAGACAAAATATAAACGTTCTGTTTTGGGAATTTTTTGGAGTTTTCTCAATCCATTGTTGACGATGCTTGTGCAATATGTAATTTTTTCAACGATTTTTAAGTCAGATATTCCAAATTTTGCAGTATATCTGCTTATTGGCATTGTGTGTTATAGCTTTTTCAGTGAAGCTACTACTATGGCATTAGGAGCAATTGTTAGTAATGCAACATTGATTACTAAGGTTTATGTACCTAAGTATATTTATCCACTAACAAGAGTGATGTCGTCAGCCATAAATTTTTTACTAGCCATGATACCTTTAGGTATTGTTCTTGTCATTACAAGAACACCAATAAAACCAGCAATTTTGCTTTTACCATTTGCAGTAATATGTTTGTTTATGCTTTGTCTTGGTATTGGAATGTTTTTAGCATCATCTATGGTATTTTTTAGAGATACACAGTTTTTATGGGGAGTAGTGAGTATGTTATGGATGTATGCTACACCTATTTTTTATCCGGAAACTATTATTGCAGATGAAATTATGCCTATCTATAAGTGTAATCCTTTGTATCATGTGGTGAGATTCATTCGTATTATTATTATAGATGGTGTTTCACCGGAACCAAAAGCATATGTATTGTGTTTGATAACTTGTATTATTCCACTTTTAATTGGTGCATTTGTATTTAAGAAAAGTCAGGATAAATTTATTTTAAATCTGTGAGGAACTATGATAACTGTTAAAAATGTTTCTATTCGTTATCTAATGATATACGATAGAGTGAAAAGTATAAAGGAATACATTGTTCAAAAGCTCAAAGGGGAAATTAAATATGAAGAGTTTTGGGCACTGAAAAATATTGATTTTGAAGTAAAAAAAGGTGAAGTAGTTGGAATTATAGGTCATAATGGTGCGGGAAAGTCTACTTTGCTAAAAATTATTTCTGGTATTTTGAAGCCAACAGAGGGTTCTGTTAATGTTCAAGGTGTGGTTGTACCTATGTTGGAACTGGGCAGTGGTTTCGATCAAGACTTGACAGGCAGAGAAAATATTTTTCTCAACGGTGCTATTTTAGGATATTCTGAGGAGTTTTTGAAGGAAAAATATGATGAGATTGTCGAGTTTTCTGAGCTTGGTAAGTTTATCGAAATTCCACTAAGGAACTACTCATCTGGTATGATTATGCGTCTTGCATTTTCCATTGCAACTGTTGTAAACCCAGATATTTTGATAGTGGACGAGATTTTGGCAGTAGGAGATGCTGATTTTCAAGCAAAGAGTAAAGCTCGCATGATGGAATTAATGGGCGGGGGAACGACAGTTTTGTTTGTATCTCATACACTAGACCAAATTAGAGAGATGTGCGATAAGGTTTTGTGGATTGAACATGGTCAAATGCAGGCATTTGGGGAAACAGAGGAAATTTGTAACAAATATGAACAAAGCTGTATAGGAGAGTGAAATTAATAGTATGAGTGGATATGATAAACAGTATTATGATGAACATTTGGGTAATGATTACCATAAAGAAGAGCAATGGTTACCATTGTTTCAAAGATTTGCAGATCATATTGTAGAAGATTTTGCACCTAAAACAGTTTTAGACATAGGCTGTGCTTTTGGATATATGGTAAAATATCTACGTGAGAGAGGTGTAGAGGCCTGGGGAATTGATACTTCTACTTATGCAATCAGTCAAGCAGATGAAAAAATTAAGTCATATCTTAGAGTTTCATCTGCTTGTGAACCATTACCTGAAGATATGCCTCAAAAATATGATTTAGTTATAAATATTGAAGTTTTAGAGCATATGACAATGGAAGATAGTGATTTAGCAATTTCTAGAATGTGTACATATGCGGATACAATTCTTTTTTCTTCAACCGCTGAAGATTTTGATGAACCAACTCATATCAATGTACAACAGCCAGCATATTGGGCAACTAGATTTGCAAAAAATGGATTTTATAAGAACTTACAGTATGATATGGAGTATTTATCAAAGTTTGCATTTGAATTTGATAAAAAAGAGCTAAGCAAAGAACAAGTGGTGTTGGGATATGAGCACACATTAAGATATCAGAAAAAAGTATATGAAAAAGAGCAGATGACAAGCAGTAAGCTTGCTCAAGATGTAGAAATTGTCCGTCAACAGAAAGCTGATGATGAAACATACTTTAGAGGCGAAATTGAACGTCTAAACAATGAATTGCATGACGAGATTGAAACGGTTATTCAATATTCGGAAAAGTTAGCTGAAAATGAGCAGTTAATTGCTAAAAAAGAAAATATAATTGAGCAAATGCAAGCAGAACTTGATTCAAGTAATAATACAGTTGAGCAAATGCAAGCAGAACTTGATTCAAGTAACAATACAGTTGAGCAAATGCAAGCAGAACTTGATTCAAGTAACGATACAGTTGAGCAAATGCAAGCAGAACTTGATAAAAATAGTCTGGTTATTCAAAACTTAAATGATGTAGTAAAGAATAATGAGAATACTATAAATGATTTGCAAAAGGAACACATGAAGCTTTTGCAACATTCCGCACAACTTCAAAACTCAATCAATGACTTTACAAGTTCTCGAGGCTATAAATTTTTATGCTGGTATTATCGTTTTCGTGATAAGATGCTTCCAAAGGGAAGCGTACGTAGAAAAACTATTAAGAAAATATCATATGTACTACTGAAAAAAAATGCACAGCCAATAAATCCAGAGACAAGTACAGAAATGGTTAATGATGTGAAATGTTTTTATACTGTAGAAGAACTGGAAAGACAGGCATGGTGTCGCAACAATCCATTAGATATAAATGTTAAATTCAGTATTGTTGTTCCAGTGTTCAGAACACCGATTCCAGTGCTGCAAGACATGATATTCTCTGTTAAGGAGCAGATTTATCCGAATTGGGAGCTGTGTATTCTAAATGCTAGCCCAGAGATTGAAGAAATTAAATTCTTAATTGAACAGATTTCACAAGACTGTGATAAAATAAAGTATGCTGAAACAAATGAAAATAAAGGTATATCAGGTAATACAATTGATGCAATGAAGATGGCAACAGGTGATTTTATTGCATTATTAGATCATGATGATTTGATTGCACCTAATGCACTTTATGAATATGCATTAGAGCTTCAAAAAAATCCTGAAATTGAATTTTTCTATAGCGATAAGGATATGATTGATGAAGCTGGAGTTAATAGAATGAATCCGCTCTTTAAACCTGAATACTCTCCAGAAATCATGTATAGTGCGAACTATTTTACACATTTTTGTGTTATAAAGAAAGAAACTTTAAACAAAACAGATGGTTTTGATGCAAAAGCTGATGGTGCACAAGATTGGGACATTTTCCTTAAAATTATGCATGAAACAAGCAATATTAAAAGAGTGGATAAAATTCTATATCATTGGAGAATTTTGTCTACTTCTGTCGCATCAGGAGCAGCGGCTAAACCATATGCATTGGATGCTCAGATTTATTCTATCAATCAATATATTGAAAAACAAGGCTGGAAGGCAAATGTGGCATTTGAGGATAGAGAAAAAAATTTGATTAAGGTAGATTGGAAATTCAAAGAAAATCCGTCTATTGCGGTTATTTCTAGCGGAGCAGTTTCTGAAAATACTATTGTATTCGATGAGGATTGCAGTATTATTTCAAAGACCGATGAAAATTGGGAGCAACAGCTAAAACAATGTAAAGCAGATGTTCTTATATTTGCAGATTTAGGATGTATCCAAAAGGCATCTGTGGGAATTTTACATGAGTTAGCAACTTGGGCTATGCACCCTGAAATTGCATTTGTTGCACCTCAACTCCGTACTCAGAACAACATTGTGAGTTGTGGATTGGTATATGAAGATGGTTGTATTATGGATATGTTCGGAGGAAAGCCTATAGGTTTTTATGGTCAGATGGGACATAGCCTGTGGTATCGAAACTTTAGTGCATTCCGTGGTACATGTGTAGCAATTGAGCGAGAGAAGTTTGAAAAGTATTGTCAAATTTCTCCTGACCTAAAACATTTTGAGATAACACATAACTGCTTTGCTATACTTTCTAAAGGCTTAAGGAACGTATATGATCCATTTGCATGTATACAAGTTGATGAACAGCAATTACCTAAAGAAAATTTATTAAGTCAAGAGTTTACTGTTGTTTGCAATAAGCATAATGTTATGGATATTGATCCATATTTCAATCGCAATTGCACCATTGATGTAAATCGTGTTAAGCCTGTTAAGGCACAGCCACAAAACAACATGGATAATACACCGCTTGATAAATATGCAAGTGATGCGTTAGCATTGGCATCAATGTTTGACTTTACACAAGAAGAAATAGAGAAAAACTCTAAAATTGTCAATACAATTTACACTGGGGAAGTAAAGAGTATGGTATGGTTCTTGCAGGAGTTTGACTATGTATTTTATGCAGGACTTTATACTATTTTCCGAACGGCATCTTATTTACAAAGAAAGCATGGTGTTGAGCATACCTTTGTATTTGTGGCGAATACACCTGCAAAAGTAATGATGGAGCGTATTGGCGCAGGCTTTCCAGAGCTACAGAACTGTCGAGCATACAGTATTACTTCGCCAAATGAACTATCAAAAATTCCATCAGCAGATGCATCTATTTGCACACTATGGACAACAGCGTATTATTCACTAAAATTCAACAAGGTAAAACGTAAATTTTACTTTATTCAGGATTATGAACCATTATTCTATCCTGCTGGTTCTACATATGCACAAACTGAAGCAACATACCGCTTTGGATTTGACGGTGTAGCAAATACAGAGGGATTGAAGCTGGTTTATGAAAGTGAATATGGTGGTCGTGCAGTAAGTTTAGACCCATCTGTGGATACAAGTATTTTTTATCCGAATACACACAGACAGTATAAGAAAAAACAATATACAGTATTTTTCTATGGTCGTCCAGGACACCCAAGAAATGGCTTTGAACTAGGTGTAGAGGCACTGAAATGTTTGAAACGTAAGATGGGTAATAAAGTTAGAATTGTAACAGCAGGCGCTAATTATAATACATCTCTCTATGGATTAGATGGTGTTGTAGAGAATTTAGGCAGGCTGAAGATAGAAGAAACTGGAGATTTGTATCGTAATTGTGATGCTGGTTTGGTAATGATGTATACAAGACACCCGTCATACCTACCCTATGAAATGATGGCATGTGGTTGTTGTGTTGTATCTAATTATAACGCATATACTACGTGGTTCCTAAAAAATGGCGAAAATTCTGTTGTGTGTGAGCCATCTGCCAGCAGTATCGCAGAGGCAATTGAGAATATTTTGCTAGACGAGGAGCGTCGAAAGCAAATTGGAGAATATGGTGCAAAGCAAATCATGGAGAATAATCCAGATTGGGACAATGCCTTGGAAAAAGTAGCTCAGTTTATTTTGAATAATGGGTAATATAGATGTATTTGAATAGTTATTAAGGAGAAAAAATGAATATTTTGGCAAAAAGCAAGAGTTGGGTTAAGAATACAATCATTATAACGTTTGTGATATTTTGGTGTGTATGTTCATCATGCTTGTATTTTAAGCAACATCAGGAGTTACAGTACAAATTAACAGATACAGAGTATAATACGACAGAGATTTTACAAGGTGATATATTTTTACAGGAAATTAGAATAAATAAATATATCGATAACTTAAAGCTTTTTGTTGCAAATGGCGGTGGAAATCGTGCAGAAACTAATAATGGATCAATAGAATTTTTACTATCTCAAGATGATGTAGTAGAAATTGCCACTATTGAAATTGCAGGGATACAGGACTGGACATATATAGATGTTCCAGTTGACCTAGACAAATTTAACGATGGAATAGCACAGTTGCAAATAAAGGGAATTGATACAAAGGCAGGATCATCTATATACTTTGTTTCATTGAAAAACGATATTTATGAACTTTCAGCGGCTACGTATAATAATTCCAAACTAGATGGTCCACTAAGTGTTGAGTATACAACATATAACAGCAACTTTAATGGAAGTTATTTTGTTGTGCTAATGGTTCTTATTGTATTAGTGGGAGTTGCTTTAGTGTTATTACTCACATACAATCCAAAAGATATTTATATTTATCTCGCAACTACCATTATAATTGCTCTCATCATAGCACTTAAATATCCAACATATACGATAGGCGGAGAAGCATGGGCAGAGGTTGGAGTATTATATGTACCAACAGCGTTAAATAGTGGATTCATAGAAAATATTTTAACACTTGAAGCAGGATTATATGTTAATTTAATTGGAAGATTCATTACATGGTTTTTTGTAAAAACTATGCCTTCTCTTTATTATGCTGTTCATGGTATAAATATTAGCTCACTTATTATACTTTCTTTTATGGGAGCATCTCTTTCAAGTGGAGTACTGAAAAAATATATTAAACCATTGGAATGTGTTACAATATCTATACTTTTAACAACATGTTTAGTAGACGGTGAAACTATAGCTACACCACTTATTACGTCTTATTGGGCGATAATTCCGTTGCTAATTATTATGGCAGCAATGGTACTGAAAATAAAGATTCCAAAAAAAATATTGATTATTTGGTCTATACTAATATTTGTATCTGTGTTATCAAGAATGTCATACGTTATTTTTATCCCAATAATTATAATATACATAATATGGTTTAGAAAAAAGCTTACAAGAGATAATGTTATATATTTTTTCACTATATGTCTATTGTGTTTAGTAGAAGGAGTTGTTTCATTAGTTTTAAGAAAACTAAATGGAATTACTGGAGTTGGTTCCATTTCAATTCCATCACCAGTTGAGCTAATTAACAGTGTATTATATTATCAAGTACAGATTGTAAACTCAATTTTTAAAATGCAGACATCTAATGATTTTGATGCATGGAATATTTGTGTATTGATTGCATTAGTGGCATTGATTATAATGTTATTATGGTGTGTTTTAAGAAAAATGCACGTAGACTACGCAAAGGCTGCATTATTGATGATTGCCATTTCTTTTGGGCAGTGTTGTTTGCAGATTATTACAGAAGGGTTTTCACCACTTGCAAGTGGTATTGATTGGAGTGTAATTCAAAGTCTATCAAGAAATAGACAATGGCTGTTTTGCTATATAGCTATATTATCATTGGCACTTCTTTCATTTAAGTATTATAAATACAAGATATGTATTAAGAATGAACAAAAAACAAAAATAAGTGAAAAAATTATTATATGTTATGTTCTTGCAGTGGCATTTTGTGTTCAACCTAATTCAGCATATGCTAGTGTATACAATATGAGTGAGGATATTGGAGACTGGAATAATTACTCTGAAATGATATATAATAATACATCTTATAGTATTCCAATTTCACCTGGATTTGACTGGTTAACATATGATCATAATTGTTTAATTAAAAATGGTAATGTATCGTTAACAAATCAAGTAGAACTAAATATTGAAGCCTCAGAAATAGTAAATTTATATATTTATAGGAGCAAGATAACAAATCAGATTGAACAAAAGGATTATTATGTTTGCTTATATGATGCAAATGGAGAAGAAATTGATAGAATAAGGCAAGTAAGTGATCTTGAAGAAAGTTTGATTGGATTTACTATAAATGATGAAATAAATGGTTTATCTAAAGTTTCATTTTTTTATGAAGATGGAAGCGATGCGTATGTGGAAGGAAGTTATTTGATTGCATATAATATATAAATAGTTTTTTTATTAGCAAAGAGAAAAGAGGCTATATTTATGAATGGTTTTGTAAAAATGTCCAGATATGCTGGTATGCGTGAAGATTTAGTACAAGCTGGCGGAGGAAATTCCTCTTATAAGATTAGTGAAGATAGAATGACGATTAAAGCATCTGGTTATCAGCTATCAGATTTGACAAATGAAGAAGGATATGCAGTTGTTAATCCACAAGTTATTAGAAATGCGTTTTTACAGACACATTCTTTGGATGATTTGACCGAAGAATGCAGTAATAGAATTCTAAAAGATGCGTTTATAGAGGGTAAAAGACCATCTATTGAGACATTTTTACATTCTATTTCTGGGAAATATACGCTCCATACACATCCAATTGTTGTAAATGCAATGACTTGTCGAAAAGATGGAATGGAACAGCTAGAAAAGCTGTTTCCAGAGGCACTCATTGTTCCATACAAAAAACCAGGGGTGGAGCTGGCTAAGGCATATTTTAAGGCATATAAAGCAAAAGCAACAGAAGAAGATCAGATATTTGACACAGTGTTTATGCAAAATCATGGTTTGGTGATATCTGGTGAAACTGCTGAACAAGTAATCGAAAAGACTGAGCAGGTTGTACGCAAATTAGAAGAATTTGTAGTATATGATTTATCTGGATATCGAATGGTTACAAAATTATGGGAGCATTTTTCAGACAAGATTATTTGGCGTGTTGCTGATAAAAATGTGCTAGATTTATATTCAAAAAATGGTTTGTGGCAATATCAATTCTGTCCAGATTGTATTGTTTTCTTAGGAAAGAGCATTCTAAAGTTAGGTGATGGTAATATGTTAGCACAGATTGAGAAGTACCGTGAAAAAAATTGTGAGCCAATTATTTTGGAATATAATAGAAACCTGTTTATTGTTGCTGATTCTGTAAAGAAAGCATTGGAAACACAAAGTGTTTTGAGTTTTAGTGCACAGGTTATGGATATCAATAAAGGATATGACTGCAATCTGCTTTCAGATACCCAGCAAAATGAATTGCTAAACTGGGATGCAGAAAAATATAGAAAGAATATGAAGTAATAGGGGAAATTAAAATGCAAATTATAATTCCAATGACAGGCTACGGTTCAAGATTTGTGGCTGCAGGTTATAAAGATTTGAAACCATTTATTAAAGTTATGGGTCGCCCAATTATCGAGTGGATTGTAAAGGGGATGTATCCGAATGAAAAAAATATCATTTATGTTTGCAGACAGGAGCATTTAGATGCATATCCAGATATGGAAAAAAGACTTATGGAGCTTTGCCAAACTGCTAAAATTGTAGCAATTAAAGATTGGGTAAAGAAAGGTCCAGTTTATGATGTATTAAGAGCGTCGGAGTTTATTGATGATAATGATGAAGCAATTATTAATTATTGCGATTTTTATATGACTTGGGACTGGGAAAAGTTCAAGAAGGATGTTAAAGAGCATGATTGTGACGGCTGTATCCCTTGCTATAGTGGTTTTCATCCACATTTGATGATTGAAAAGAATTTATACGCTTCTTGTCTTGTTGATAAAGATGAGAATTTAATCGAAATTAAGGAAAAATACTCTTTTGAACAAGATAAGACAAAGGCTAGACATTCACCAGGAGTATATTATTTCAAAAATGGTGCAGTGCTAAAAAAATACTGTCAGCAAATGGTTGATACAGAGGATACATTAAATGGTGAGTTCTATGCAAGTTTACCATATAACTATATGGTGAAAGACGGCAAAAAGGTTTGGGTTCCAGTAAATGTAGAATATTTCTGCCAGTGGGGGACACCAGAGGATATGGCAGAGTTTAACTATTGGACAGATATCGTAAAGAAAAGCCTAAAATAAAGGAGAACAGAAAAATGAATATTTTAATTCCTATGGCTGGTGAGGGGCAAAGATTTAAAGATGAGGGATATGAAACCAGCAAGCCTGCAATTTTAACATATGACCGCAGAGATGGTACAAAAAAACCAATGGTTGTACTCGCAACACTCGATTTGCCAGATGCATCGAATCCACATAATCAGCTGATATTTGTAGACAGAGATTTTCATAAAATAAATGGTGTAGAGACTGTGATTTCAGAGAGCTTTCCATGGGCTAAGTTTATTACGGTTAAAAGATTGACAGAGGGTCAAGCATGCACTTGTATGCTTGCAAAAGACATAATCAATAATGATGATGAACTATTAATTGCAGGTTGTGATAATGGTATGGACTACAACCATGAGAAGTTTGAAGAACTCAAGCAAGAAAATGATGTCATTGTTTTTACTTATACCAATAATGAGGCTGTTTTAAAAAATCCTAATTCCTATGGTTGGATGATTGTTGATGAAAATAATAAAATTATTGGAACATCTATCAAAAAAGCAATTTCTGATAACCCTATGAAAGACCATGCAGTTGTAGCGACTTTCTGGTTTAGAAAGGGAAGCATTTTTGTAGAGGCTACCGAAAAGATGATTGCTGAAAATGACCGAGTGAACAATGAATTCTATGTGGATCAGGTAATTAAACACACTTTGGATCTTGGTTATAAGGCTTCTGTATTCGATATTGACCGTTATATTTGTTGGGGAACACCAACAGATTATGAAACTTATCAGAAGTCATATGAATACTGGAAAGGCTTTATGCAGAAAGAGAAGCTGATATAATGAATTTATTATCTGCTGAAAAAAGGGAACGGCTGTTTATCGGTGCTATTGGATGTATAGTGCTGATAAAACTTGTGTTGATGGGGTTATTTTCATCAGATTATCAAGAACTTATGTTTGTTCCATTTGTTGAGAAATTTCTTTCAGGTAATAATCCATATGAATATTTTCATAATAATAATTTAATAGCGTCGTTTCCATATCCACCGCTCATGCTTTTTGTTGAAAGTATATTTGGGTTTATTAGTTTGAAAATAAATAGCGTGTTTTTATCAAGGTTAATCTTTAAGATGCCACTTTTGATTTTTGATTTGATTGGATTTGTTTATCTTAGAAAAATATGTGGTATGAGAAGAAAATACTTACTTATTCTATATTTCTTTTCACCAATTATTCTTTTTTCAACCTATATGCATGGACAATTAGATATAATTCCAACAATATTTTTGGTGTTATCACTTTACTATATAACAAGAGCTACAAAGGTTTATGATGTTCATCTTTCTGCTTTATTTTTAGGTTGTGCCTTGGCAACAAAACTACATATTTTAGGGATAGTACCAATTGTTATTTTATATCTCGTAAAAAAATCTGATATAAAGACCACTGCTATTTTTTCAGCAGAAGTAGTGGCAGTACTCGCTTTATTTATCACACCATTCTGGAGTGATGGATTTGTTCAAGCGGTACTAAAAAACAAGGAACAAGCATCTGTTTTAGATGTTGTACTTAATTATGGTTCTGCACAGCTTTTAATCGTTGTACTTGTAGTATGTGTTTTATATTTAAAAACATTTGAGCTAACTAACATTAATAAGGAGCTGTTGCTTTCTATCGTGGGGGTTTTATTTTCGATATTTCTGATGTGTGTTTCTCCTATGCCAGGGTGGTTTGTATGGATTGTACCATTTGTATTTATTTATTTTACATCAGTGTATGATAATAAATATCAGGTGCTGACCATATATGCAGGATTTAATTTGGTATATTTACTATATTTTTTGGTTTGTCATCATACAGGATATGTGACACTTTATATTGGGCAATATAGTATGGAATTTATCAAAATACAATCAAATAGTATAAGTAATGTTGTTTTTTCTGTGATGACAGCAATGCAAATGGTTATTATATGGAATATGTACCAATATGGAATGGCATCAAACAACTTATATAAAAGAAGTAGTACACCATTTACTATCGGTATTTCTGGTGATAGTGGAACTGGAAAAAGTGAATTGCTTGCAAATTTAGAGGATACCTTGGGTGCAAAGAAAATTCTACATATAGAGGGTGATGGTGATCATCGTTGGGAACGTGGAAGTGTGGATTGGGAACACTATACACATCTTGATCCAAAAGCAAACTTTCTTTATCGTCAAGCACAAGATATTTCAATATTGCGTGCAGGCAGTAAGGTTTGTCGAGTTGATTATGATCATGTAACAGGTACTTTTACTGAAGCAAAGATTATAAAACCTAAACCATATATTATTTTATGTGGTTTACATTCTCTATTTTTACCAAAATCCAGAGAGGCTCTTGATCTCAAGATTTATATGGATACAGATGAAAATTTGCGTCGTCTTTGGAAAATTAAGCGTGATACATCAAAAAGAGGTTATAGCATAGAAAAAATTTTAGAGCAAATTGAAAAACGCATTCCAGATGCCAAGAAATATATATATCCACAAAAAAAATACGCAAATTTTGTTATTTCATATTTCGATCCTACACTTGAAACTTGTCTTGATGTTTCCCATGAAATTACGATGTGTATGAAAATATCACTTGATTGTGAGATGAATACAGAGGATATAATTTCACTTCTTAGAGAGTATAGTGTTAAAGTACTTCTTGAGTATAGTAAAGACATTACAAAACAAATTCTTACTATAGATACTAGACAAAGTAATATTTCTGCTCAGGATTTTTCTTCTATTGCGGAAAGTACAATCACAAATTATAATGAACTATTTAAGTCAAATATTCAGTGGCGAGATGGATTAGATGGTGTGTTACAGCTTTTACTGCTCGCAGCGATAAGTGATATTATGAGAGGTTTTGAATGAAAACAGTATTTTTGGATTTAGATGATACATTATATAAAGCACCAATTGAGGAATGTAATAAAATTCTCATTACATATGCAGCAAAAAAATATGGAATATCGCTAGAACTGGCAAAAACAGCTTTTGAAATAGGTAAAAAACAAACAAAGGAATTATTACCAGATGTAGCTGCAACCCATAATAGATTGCTATATATACAGCATATGCTAGAAATTTTACAGAAAAATGTAGTTGCAGACACTCTAGAACTTTATAATGTATTTTGGGATAATTTTCTTGAAAAAAGTGTGTTAAGAAAAGGTGTAAAGGGAACTTTAGAAGAACTAAAAAGTAAGGGTGTTAGCGTCGGTATTTGTACAGACCTAACTGCCCATATACAACATCGCAAACTGCAAAAATTAGGACTTGCACCATATGTTGACTGGATTGTCACAAGCGAGGAGGCAGGACAAGAAAAACCGAGTATAAAAATGTTCGTTTTATGTGCGAAAAAGGCAAAATGTGAGTTAAGTGATATTATATATGCAGGAGATAGTTATAAAAAAGACTTTTTAGGTGCATCAAATGCTGGTATGAAAGCGATTTGGTATGAGGAAGACAAATATCCGGATTTTTATAAATTCTATCAAGAGGAAATCAAACCATGGATTTAAAACAAATTAAACTCAAGGAACTGTCACGCTTTGTTGTAGGTGGTGGTTCTGCTGTTTTGGTAGATTTTGTGGTATATCGTTCGCTAGTTCATTTTGGCATTGATATGTCAGTGGCGAAGGCAATATCCTATGTAGCAGGTGCAGCAGTTGGATTTGTCATAAATAAGTTTTGGACATTTGAGTGTGCAAGACTATCCTTCACAGAGATTTTGCGATATGTGATTTTATATGCGTGTTCTGCACTTGCAAATACAATGGTAAATGCATTAGTGATATGGGTTACATCTATGACTTTTTTCGCATTTCTATGTGCAACAGGTGTGAGCACGATTATGAATTTTATTGGGCAGAAATTCTTTGTTTTCAGACAAAATACAAAATAGAGGTGAATTATGAAGTTATCAATTGTTGTACCATGCTATAATGAGGCGGAAAATATTCCACTTATTTTGAAACGTTTTGAAGAAGTTGTTACAGATGATATGGAAGTTGTGCTAGTTAATAATGGTTCAACTGATAATTCAGCAGATATTTTAAAAAAATTGTTACCAGATTTTAAGTTTGCACGACTTGTTAATGTGCTAATCAATCAAGGATACGGTTATGGCATTTTACAGGGACTTGAATCATGTGACAGCGATTACATAGGCTGGACACATGCAGATATGCAAACCGATCCAAATGATGTTGTAAAAGCATGGGAAATTGTAAAAAGTGCCAATGAAAAAAATATTTATGTAAAGGGTAATCGAAAAGGTAGACCTTTTGGTGATACATTTTTCACATGGGGTATGGGTGTATTTGAAACTGTGTATATGGGTGAAAAACTAAATGATATAAATGCACAGCCAAATATTTTTCCTAAAGAATTTTTTGATATATGGAAAAATCCACCACATGACTTTGCACTTGACCTATATGCAGCATATATGGCGAAAAAACAAGGTTTACAGCTTATTCGTTTTCCAGTACTATTCCCAGAGCGTATCCATGGAGATTCAAAGTGGAACACAGGAATGAAATCAAAGTGGAAATTTATCAAAAGAACAATAGATTTTAGTATTAAGCTAAAAAAACAGGGGGTAAAGTAAAATGGAATTTATTGCACATAGAATTAACACACTTGAAGAATTAAAAGCTCTGCCTTATGAATATGGGGTAGAGCTTGATTTGCGTGATGACCTAAATGGTAGAGTTTACATTCAACATAATCCATTTGAAAAGGGAGAAGATTTTGAAGAATATCTCAAGGCATATCATCATGGCACGATGATATTAAATATAAAGAGCGAACGAATTGAACATAAAGTTCTTGAGTTAATTGGTAAGTATGATGTAAAAAGTTATTTTTTCCTAGACTCTTCATTCCCAATGATTAAGCTACTTTCTGACACGGAAGAACATAATATAGCACTTCGCTTTTCTGAACTAGAGGGACTGGATACCATCAGAAATATGGCTGGTAAAGCCACTTGGGTTTGGGTTGACTGCTTTACCAGACTTCCAATTGATAAGGACAGCTATAAGGAGCTGAAAAATCTGGGTTATAAGTTGTGTATGGTTTCACCGGAGCTTGAAGGACAGCCTGAGAAACTAGGGGAATATAAGCAATTTCTCGAGCAAAATGAGATTGTAATGGACGCAGTATGTACAAAGGTGTATAATTTTGAGAAGTGGAGATAGTTATGAAAAAAATGTTGTGAGAACGTCATAAAGATAATATTTGATATATTTAACTTTTTTATAATAGTATAAATGCTACATATATCTGGTTTTATAAATTCTTTTATGGGGGTTAATAAAATGAAAAAAATTATTTCTTTCTTAATGGTGGCGTTGTTTATTATACAAATGCTACCAACATCTTTAGCAGCTCAAACAGAGCAAAGCTGGATTGTGCAAACAAATAAAATTCAGGTGCTTGAGAAACTACAAACGGAACAACAGGAAGTCAATTATGATGGTAGTACGAATATCAATACTTTTGTAGATAAACCAAAAGAGGGATTTAACTATGTATTGATTGATTTGACAGTTTCACAAATAAACACGCAAAAACAACAAGCGATAGATTTGACAAATACTAAGCTTAAAATTGGAGAAAATACATATAAGCGTGTTGAAAATGATACATTTCTTAAAAATCACAATTTTAGCCCTATTACACAGGGAGAAGTACTGTTTGGTAGCTATACTGGTACATTATTATTTGAAGTATCAGATAGTGATGCAAGTGCAGATCAGGGTAATTGGTTTGTAACAGTTGATGGTGTACAAGCAACGAAAGGAATGGCTAGAGATGATGTTGTTCCAGAGATAGATAACACAGTAGTACAGCATAAGAAGATAGAAGCAGAGCTTTTAAATACATATAATTTGCAAGGAAAAGCAAGTTTTTCAAATCCATATGTGATAAAAAATCCATACGGTACAGCACCACTTGTAGCAATTGCACTTTTTGAAACACAAGAAGAAATGGAAATTTCAGTTCTTGTAAAAGGCAAAACAGTAGATGCAGATGTAGCATATACCATTGATGGTTACAATACACACCATACTGTTCAGATTTTTGGGCTATATGCAGATTATATGAATTCGGTTGTGATTACAGCCAAAGCCAGTGATGGCACTACAGAAACAAAGGAAATTGCGATTCAGACAGAGCCTATTCCTACATACATCAATTCAAAGTTTCGTGTTGCAAATGAAACTGAGCAAGCAATTCTTATGCCTGGTCTAACAGCTATATGCACTACATATAGAGCTGTTCTCGATTGCAATGCAGAGATAAGATGGTATACAACTATTCAATCATCTGCTACTACATTGAATGAATTTCCACAAGATGGAACATTATGGTTTTCTGCTAATGGTGATGATAAGGCTTCAGTAATATATCATATGAGCTTTTCTGGTAAAGTATTAGGAGAATATCATTATGATGATTTAGAGGCACATCATGATGGAACAATTTTGCCAAACGGTAATTTGGTTTATTTTACAGGAAGAACTACATTACATCAAATAAATCCTGCTACGAGTGAAATAAGCTTGTATTTGGATTTAAGCGAGTATATGGAAAATAAAGGCAGTCTCGATCTTCGTGGATATGGTGATAAAAACGATTGGCTTCATATGAATACAATTGACTACTTTATTGATGATAATGGTTCGGAAAGTTTAATACTTTCGATAAGGAATCAAAGCATGGTGGTAAAATTAAACTATCCAAATCTAACCGTTGATTGGGTTCTTTCTCCTACTGTAGAGTATCAAGAACTTGTGCAATCATCTTTTGAAGGAAAATATATTACAAAAGATCCAACAGATGAACAATTTCAATGGTTCTATGTACAACATGAACCAGTGGTTCTTCCAGATATAGATAAAAATCAAAACACAACAGATTTATTGCTTTTTGACAATGGTGGAGGACGAGGAGTTATTGTTGGAGAAGGTACTGAAGAAAAATACAGCAGAGTGGTTCATTATCAAATTGATCATGTAAATAATACGGTAACACAAGTTACAGATTTCGGCGATGAATTTGGAGAAACATACTATTGTGATATAAACGGTGGTGCACAATATTTAGAGAACGGAAATTTATTTGGATGCTTTAATACTATGGCACAAGGTAATGGTAACTGGTCTAAAATTGTTGAAACAGATTCTCAAGGAAATATTTTAAAGGTTATTGAAGTAAATGAAAATGCTTATAGAGCATATCGTTTGCCAGTTCATTCATTCATTGTTCCAAATGATATGTTATTTGAAGAACAAAGTGTGTATTATAAGCATCATAATTATGAATGGGAAAAAACAAATGCTGATTTTAACGAAGAAAAAGTAGAAGATGTAACAATTCAAAGATTGCAAATAACAGATGGTAAGTTAGAGGCAAGATTTTATCTTCAAGGTATGACAGCAGGTAAACTCATAGTATATAATGATGATGCTGTGTATGAACTTATACTAAATTGTCAAAATTCAATCGCAAGTGCATTAGGAGCAAATATGAGTCTTGAAGATGGAGAATATAATCTTTGCTTAATTTTAACACAAAATGGTGTAGGAAAAAGATTTGATATTGATAAAAAACTATTGCTACAAACAGATATTGTACAAAAACAAGATATTTTACAACAACAGAATGAATTTAATGAAAATCAAATCAATGCAATCAAATCATCAAATTGGACAATTTCAAGACCTAATATTACAGTTGATCCATATGGTATTTCCCCACTCTCAGTGATAGCATCTTTTAAAACAAGCAAACCTGCCTCGATTACCGTTGAGGTAGAAAGCAAGAATGGTGCAGCACCAGTAACAAATGCTTTTGAAACGGTATCTACCGAACATCAAATTCCTATTTATGGATTATATGCAGGAGAGGAAACAAAGGTCAAACTTACTGCTAAATATCAAGATGGCACTTCTGAAACAAGCACAATATCTGTGACAGGAAATAGTTTACCATCTGATTTTGTATCTGTTGGCGTGGAAAATGCAGATACTACACAAATGGCAGATGGTTGGACATTTATAATGTCTGGCAGTTTGCAAGGCTATACATATGCAATAGATGAAACTGGTGTTGTTCGTTGGATTCTTAGTGAAAAAGGTCTTGGTGCAGCAGGCAGTTTATTACCACTATCAAATGGCAACTATTTAATTGGTGGCGATAAGAGCTTTGGTCAGTATTATAAATACAATCTATTTGAACTTAATATGACAGGGCAAATTGTAAATGAATATCAGGTAAATGGATATCATCATGATGCTCAAGAATTACCTAATGGAAATTTACTCATTTTAGCCAATAATGTGAATGGCAGCGTTGTAGAAGATACAATGTATGAGATTGAACGTTCAACAGGTGCAATTGTTCGAACATGGGATTTAAACGGCTACTTTAATGTAGGAAATTACAATGATGCAGGACAACATATTTCTGATGTAAATTATGGTGCAGATACTCATGACTGGCTACACACAAATGGTATGGAGTATGACGAAAAGACAAATTCTGTTCTTATATCTGCTCGTCATCAAGATGCTGTATTTAGTATGAGTTTAGAAACGGGTGAGATTAACTGGATTTTGAGCAATCCAGACGATGTATTCCCACAGTATCTTCAAGATAAGCTACTAAAGCCAACAGGAGACGATTTTGAGTGGCAATATGGTCAGCATAATGTAAGTTTGTTGCCAAATGGTGATATTATGATGTTTGATAATGGTGACTATCGCAGTAAGGATGCTGATGGGGTGTTGCCTGCAACTGGGGGATATTCCAGAGCAGTTATCTATAGAATTGACAAAGAAAATATGACTGTTAGCCAAGTATGGCAATTTGGTAAAGAGCTGGGAGCAGCTCCTATGGCTGCATATGTTAGTAGTTCACAATATCTTGGTGAAAATCATTATTTAATTGATTTTGGTGGAATTGTAAAAAATTCAAATGGTGAAGCTACTTACAATATCATGGAAGGAATACAAGGCAGCAGTCAATCACAAATTTACGAAGTTAAAGATGGAAAAGTTATTTTCCATGCGTCAGTAGAGCGTTCAGGATTACATGGTAATACTTACCGTGCAGCTAGAATGATTCCATATTCTTCAACAGCGGAACTTGATTTAACAAATGCAGGCAATAGACTTGGTAGTTTATATCGTTATGGATTAGCAGAAACTATCAAATTTGATTCTAGTGTCGCAGCTTCAGGAGCTCCAGATGTTCAAGTTTCTGATAATGGTGTACAATTGGAAATAACATCAGATTTAGGCAATACAGGTGTAAAGAGTGATTTAGCACTTATATTTGCAAATGATGAGTCAGCTTATAAAGTTACACTTCCATCTGGAACAAGCATTGCATATACACTAAACAATAGTGAAATTCCAACTGGAACATATAAACTATATCTTGTAAAGGATAATATCACATATGATTTAAAACTGGAATGGACAAATTCAACTGACTATTGTGCTTTCCCAACAGGATATAATATTGTAGTTAAATCAAATCTATCTAATGATTTAGTATATGGTTCTGGTATATATTACGCCAATACACCATTTACAATAAGTGCAGCTACAAATGATGGTTATAAATTTGAGGGCTGGTATACAGGAGATAAGCTTGTAAGTACTGATGCAAATTATACTATAACAGCAACAAGTGACATGACAATAACCGCAAAATTTTCTGGATACACAGATGTTAATAAAACAGATTGGTATTATGATGCAGTAAATTATGTAAATAATAATGGAATTATGACTGGATATTCAGAAACAAAGTTTGCACCTAATGACAAGCTAAGTCGTGCACAAGCGTGCCAGGTTATTTATAATATTGCAGATGCAGATGAACAGGCTACAGAGGCTATATTTAGTGATGTGGCACTAGACCAGTGGTATACCAATGCAATTTCGTGGGCATCAAAGAATGATGTTGTATCTGGATATGGAAATAATTTATTTGGTCCAAATGATGCGATTACAAGAGAGCAAATGGCGGCAATTTTGTATCGTTATGTTGGAGCACCTAGTGTAGAAACAGATAATCTTGCAAACTATACCGATGCGCATCAAATTAGTGATTGGGCAACTGATGCACTAAACTGGTGTGTAGAAAATAAAATCATGGTAGGCAATGGAAATGGAACAATGACACCAAATAAGGTCATTACCCGTGCAGAAGTTGCTACTATTATGATGAATTTTATGAATATGGCTTAAATTTAGATATTATTCAGCTTTATAATAATAAAACTGGCAGAGAAATTTTTAATTTCTCTTGAATCCAAACTCACACAAACCGCTGCGGGCTTTCTGTCTAAACATGTCACTATGTAAAAAGAAATGCGTTTCCAAAAAAGGAAACGCATTTGTTTATTTTTTTGAAAAGTTATATTTCTTTTTTTCGGGTTTTTTATGTTCTTCATATTTATCAAACGCTTTTATAATCTGACCAACGAGTTTATGTCTTATAACGTCCTTACTGCTAAGTCGGATAACCGCTATATCATCAATATCAGAAAGAAGTTCAGCACATTTTGCAAGTCCGGACTGCGTGCCTTCTGGAAGGTCAATCTGGGTTATATCACCGGTTAAAATCATGCGTGAACCCTCACCAAGGCGAGTTAAAATCAGCTTATGGGATACAAGCGTCATGTTTTGACATTCATCAATGATGCATCCTGCATTTTTAAGTGTTCGACCACGCATATATGCAAGTGGTGCAATTTCAATAGTACGATTTTCTATATATCGCTGCACAGTTTCATGCCCTAAAAGTTCGTCAAGTGCATCATAGAGCGGTCTTAAATATGGGTCAACTTTATTTTGCAAATCACCAGGAAGAAAACCGAGCTTTTCGCCTGCCTCAACCGCTGGGCGACACATGATAATGCGTTCAATTTCCCTGCGCTTTAGCATACCGACAACAGCAGCAACTGCAAGATAGGTTTTACCTGTACCAGCAGGACCTATGCAGATAGTTACAGTGTTATTTCTTATTGCATCAACATATTTTCTTTGACCAATAGTTCTGCATTTAATAGGCGTGCCACTATGAGCTATTGCTATGGTGTCTGTCATGGCGTTGACAATTTCATCGCCTTGACCATCTTTAACCATCTCTATTGCACGAGATACAGCAAAATCATCTAAATTTTCGCCGTTTTTATGCATTTGTTCGAGTGTTTTCAGACTTTCAATTGCAAGTTTAACCTGTTTTTCCTCACCATTTATATGAACATAGCCATCACGTGTGGAAATGCTTACTGAAAGACCACTTTCTATTGCATCAATATTGGCATCACTAATGCCAAATAAATCCTGCATTACAGATACGTCTAAAGATATTTTTTCGCTAAACAAGTTTAAAAAACCCCTTTCAGGGAATTAACCCTGATTTTTATTTTATCCTTAATAATTATATCATAGCATATTTGATATAAGCAAGCAAACAACAAAAACAAGCTATTGAGATATATCAGTTTCCGGGGTTTCTTTTTCTGGAAGTGTTACACCTTCTTCCGAAATTTCCATAGCGATATCTTCTGTACAGTGAGCGGTTACATTTAAAATAAGTGCATCATCTTTTTTTTCAGAAGTAAAACTAAGATTGTTTATTTGACCAGAAAGCATAGAATCTGAAATCCTAGCCTTTGCATTTTCAAGCATTTGCTGTTCTATAGCATTTTCTGGATATGTTATTTCCTTTACAGTATATTGTGTGTAATCCTGTCTTATTATGCGGATAGGGAAGTATGTTCCTTCACCTATATGAAGCTGTGTTTCTGATATTGTTTTCTCCCAACCTATACCTGAAATCCCTGTGCCAAGATATAAATTTATACGAAAGCTACCGATTATAATTGCAAATTGAGTTTTTGTTTTGCCTGTGTACTGTTTTTGGGGGCGTGTAAGAGATGCTATGCTTTGCTCGGTTCTTCTTGTGTCTGCGGTTATGATTGCTATGCTGTGACCTATATGTCCAGTGCCTTGCTCAGTTGTAGGGGGTGTGACAGCGGTTACTAGCTTATCGCCTTTAGAAACCGCATCTCCAACCTTGACAAGTGGATAACCGCCTTTAACGTCCATTTTAGTTATAACCCCATCATAAGAGGCAACAATGCCAGTGACAGACTTATCATCTAGTATTTGGGGTGCATCAGTGTCATTTATTGCTTGAATGATAAGTCTGTTTCCGATGCGACTAACAGATATATAATCAAGTGTATCTTTCATTTCAAAGCGGACAGATTGAGCGATTTTAGTTTCATCTATTTGATAAATAGGGGCTCCTGTATATGCTCCAGCCTCATTTAGAGCCGATCTAAGCTCAGAAATTGATATATCTCCAGTAGTTTCAATATCAATGACCCATATACAACCTGTTAAAATAAAAAAAGATACAATAGCTAAAAATGTCCCCACCCACAATGCATATCGTTTGTGTAGCTTATTAAGTAAAAACGGCAGTCCACGTCGTTTTATTATATGTACATGGCAGCCAGTACGCCCCATGTAATAAAGCAGATAACGAAAATGCCTAATAGAAATTGAGGCATACATACAGGTTTCATCTTTGCGTTTTATATTATAAAGTTTAATTTCGTTTTTTATACAAATATTGAGAAAACGTTCGATGCTGCTTCCACGTACAGTGATACGAAGATTACCAAATAGCTGTGATGAAAGTTTTTTAACCATCGTCATTATCTCCTTTTTTCGGTTTGAATATATTCAATAGAATTTATTTTACCAGTTACCGTCAGTTCGGTAAGTGTAAGACCATAAATTTCCATACCTTGACCAATTATATGAAGTATGCCATCAGATAAAGCTATTCTCATTGAAATATCGCTGTATTCTTGTATTCCTTTGTGATTTTCTATTGTTATGCGGTGGTTGCCTATAAGCTCTATTCTTGATAAATGTCTGTCCAAATCCTCTATAATTTCATTTTGCTTTGCACGCCCCATAATTATCTCCTCCATTCTCGAAATTATATGCAAATTAAATCTGTAATATGATTGACATACTCGCATAATGATAAAATATAGGTTTAAATCAAGGGGGAGGAAATACAAATGATAAAAAAAATCTCAGCTTATATAGCAGCTATATTTTTTGTTATTTTGATACTGTTTGCAGATACGGCAAAACAAGGTGTAATAAATGGTCTTGAGCTTTCATTCAGCACAGCAATACCAGCATTATTTCCGTTTCTTGTTGCAAGTGCGCTGCTCAGTCAAACGGGCATGACAGCAAAGCTTGGAAGACTGTTTAGTCCGGTTATGCGAAAAATTTACGGTTTGCCAAGCGAATGTGCAGGGGCTATTGTGTTAGGGCTAACAGGTGGTTATCCAGTTGGAGTGTCTGCGGCAGTTGACCTTTATAAAACAAAACATATAAATAAAGTACAAACTGAACGCCTTTTAGGCTTTTGTAATAACACAGGACCAGCTTTTATTGTCGGTGTTTGTGGTGTGGGGATTTTGAGTTCTGTAAAGCTTGGCTTGGTTTTATATTTTATACATATTGCTTCAGCTCTCATTTGTGGCAGATTTTTTGCTATAAAAACACCTGAGTTGAAAAATTATAAATATAGCACAAAAAATAAAAATATAGGATTTTCAGAATCACTTGTTGTAGCTTGTGAGCAAGCTGCACAAACAAGTATTAAAGTTGCTGGGTTTTTAACATTTTTCAGCGTTTTAACAGCTCTTTTGCAAGAAATAAATATATTTCATATAATTTCATTTATATTTTCTCCTGTTATGGATAAATTAAATATATCGCCAGATATTGTATATCCAATTTGCTATGGTTTTTTTGAGATTACACGTGGACTTGCAATTTTACCAGAAGTTTATCTGCCAACATGGGTTTTGCTGTCTGTTATGAGTGCAATACTTGCCTTTGGGGGACTGTCGGTAATGTGCCAAGCAATGAGCATAGCCAAGCCACTTGGTTTATCTATGAAATATTGCGTTGTTGGTAAGTTGTTACACTCTTTGCTAGCTTTTATAATGAGTATTATATGTTCTGCTTTCTTGCCCCAAACAGTGCCTGCAATGGCAGGTGCAATTTATATTCCAACGCTATCTAAACCATGTAGTATAGTTATGCTTATTTTGATTTTATTCATTTTAACCACTAGCAAACACAAGCAAAATACGCTATAATTATATTTACGCATAACAGAGCTAAAATATAGGGTTTTAGCTCATTTTTATATATTTTAGGAGATGTTTTTTTGTTTTTTAAGAGTCGATTATTTCGTAAAGATATAGAGCCACGTTGTTTTTATTGCTTACATGCAAGCAAACTTGATGATGATAATATAACTTGTAGAAAGCGTGGCATTATGCCCATAAATGGAAAGTGCAGACATTTTAGGTATGACCCACTGCGCAGAATACCGCCAAAGCCTGCCGTTTTGCGTTTAAACTTTAGTGATTCCGATTTTAGCTTGGAGGAAAACAATGAAGATTAACACAAATTTTGCAAAATTCCATCGTTTTACGGCGATATTTATTATATTTATACTTTTTTCTTTGCAGATTTTGCCCAGTGCTTTTGCACTTACAGACCCAAACCCACAAGCAACAGCAGCTATTCTTATTGATAATGATAGCGGTTATGTGCTTTATGATAAAAATGCAGATGAAAAGCGTTTCCCAGCCTCTACAACCAAGATTATGACCGCACTTTTAACACTGGAAAATGCAGATGACCTTGATGCACTTGTGGAAGTTACTGAGGCGGATTTTATTGGTGTTGCTTCTGATGCCTCTAAAGCAGGGTTTATGGTGGGCGAACAAGTGCCTGTTATTGACTTGCTTTATGGTCTTATGCTGCCATCTGGTAATGAGGCCGCAAATACACTTGCCCGTTATATAGGTGGTTCGGTTAATGATTTTGTGGATATGATGAATGAGAGAGCTAAGGAGTTAGGCTGTACAGGTACCAACTTTGAAAATCCAAACGGTTTGCATGATGAAAACCATTATACAACTGCGAGGGATTTAGCAATAATAACACAACAGGCTTTAAAAGATGAAACCTTTGCACTTATTGTAAATACAGCTCAAAAAACTCTTAGTGAAACCAATATGACACCGATGCGCGATGGTAAGGCTTTAAAAGTTTATACAACAAATATGCTTATTTATAGCCGTTATCAGCCTGAATATTATACCTATGCAAAGGGAGTTAAAACCGGTTATACATCAGCAGCGGGTTATTGTCTGGTATCTACTGCAAGATATGATGGGAGTCAGTTAATTTCTGTTGTTTTAGGCTGCGAAAGACCAGAGGGTGCAGCTAATGCAAATTCATTTGAGGAAACAAAAAAACTGTTCCGTTGGGGATTTAATAATTTTGAAACAGTAGATATGGTTGCAAGCGGTGAGAGCATAACCGAAGTACCAGTAAGGCTTTCAACTCAGCAAGATACCATGGTGGTTGTGACTAAGGACAAGCTAAGCGGTATTATGCCAGTAGATGCTGATATGTCACGAATAGAACGTAAGATAGATGTTCCGGAGTCGGTAAATGCACCGATTTCGGAGGGTCAAAAAATAGGTACTATGACAGTCACATACAATGGTTTTGAGTATGGTACAGTTGACCTTGTAGCATTAAACGATATTTCAGTATCTCAAGTGCTTTACTATGCAGATAAAATAGAAAACTTTTTCCAAAGTAATGCATTTCGCATTATAGTTGTGTTTATTATTTTACTTTTTATCATGTATTTCTTATTCTTAGTATTAAGAGTGCGTTATACAAAAAGCAAACGCAAAAAAATGATGAAATCTAAACAGGCAAGATATCGTGATTATGATAAAGATAGACATGATAGATAAAAGAAAAAAACGCATGATGAACAACTTCATCATGCGTTTTAATTTTTGATATTAAGGAAGTGAATACTGCTTTAAGTAATCATTATAACGTTTAGCAAAATCAGGGTCTTGACCACTCTTAATATGGCTTAAATATTCGTGGGTATCATAAGAACCGTGTTGAAGTTCAATAATACAAGCTGCAATATTAGAGCAATGGTCGGATACACGTTCAAAGTTTGTAAGTAGGTCAGAGAAGATAAAACCAAGCTCAATAGTGCAAAGACCTTCTTGCAGACGTGTAATGTGACGATTTTTTATAGCGCCACGAAGATGGTCAACAACCTGTTCAAGCGGCTCAACTAAAACAGCGGTTTTAACATCACCAGTTTTAAAGCTGCTTATAGACATATCAAGCACTTTGACAACAGCAGAAGAAATAACTTTAATTTCTTCTGTTGCATCATTTGAGAAGTGAATGTGTTTATCGTACATTTCCTTTGCTGCTTTAGCGATACCAACTGCATGGTCGCTTATTCTCTCAAAGTCACCTATGGTGTGAAGAAGTCTTGAAACCTCTCGGCTGTCAGCCTCGGAAAGATTATGAGAAGAAAGAGTAACAAGGTAAGAACCCAATCTGTCCTCGTAAACGTCTATTCTAGCTTCGGTATCTCTTACAAATTCATAATCATCTTCAGTATAATTTTCAATCAGTGAAAGGGCTTTATCCATAGCATCCTTTGATTTGTCAGCCATTCTTATAGATACCTTGCGGCACTGTTCAATAGCGATTGTAGGGGTTACCATTAGACGTGGATCAAGCAGAGAAAAATCATCTGCTGTTTCTGATTCATCTGGAATTGTAGCACAAGCAAGGCGTTCAAGCACACCAGCAAGCGGTAACATAACAACGGTTGCCACAATGTTAAAGCAAGAATGAACAACAGCTATACCAAAAGCATTGATTGGTTCATTGACAAATTGGAAGTTAAAGATTGCTTTTAGTGCATAAAATAGAGTTAGGAATACAAGTGTGCCAATGACATTAAAATAAAGGTGAACCATAGCGGTACGACGAGCATTTTTATTTGTGCCTATAGAGGAAAGCAAAGCAGTTGCACAAGTACCAATGTTTTGTCCCATAATAATAGGAATAGCACTGCCAAAAGTTACGCTGCCCGTTGCGGATAGTGCCTGCAAAATGCCTACAGATGCAGAGGACGACTGAATAATAGCGGTAAGAGCTGTACCAGCAAGCACACCCAAAATGGGGTTGGAGAACATTAAAAGAATGTTTGTGAACTCTGGAACATCCTTGAGGGGGGTAACTGCATCACTCATCATGTCCATACCAAACATTAGAACTGCAAAACCAAGTAAGATAGAGCCAATGTTTTTCTTTTTATTATCCTTGAGAAATGCGTACATAACAATACCGATGGCGGCTAGAATAGGTGAGAAAGATGTAGGTTTTAACATCTGAATAAGGAAACCATCGCCTTCAATACCAGAAAGGCTAAGAATCCAAGATGTAACAGTAGTACCAACATTAGCACCCATGATAATGCCGATGGCTTGTCTTAAACTCATAATACCAGAGTTTACAAAGCCAACGACCATGACAGTTGTCGCAGAGGACGACTGAATAACAGCGGTAACTGCAAGACCTAGCACAAAGCCTTTAAGCGGACTGGATGTGAGTTTTTCAAGAATAGTTTTTAACTTGTTGCCTGCACTTTTTTCCAGTCCTTCTCCCATTACAGACATACCGAAAAGGAACATCGAAAGACCACCAAGCAGGGATAGCACATTAAAAATATCCATACCTTTTAAATCCTTTACTTTTTACAATATTTTTATTTTTATTACATACAATACTATTATAACATGAGTGTAGGCTCTGCCAACATGTATTTATGTAAAATCTAAATAAAATTTTACATAAATTTTTCAACAATTTATTGATATGTAAACTTTGTCAAGCACAAAAAACATTCCTATAAAAATTTTTAAAGGAATGTTTTGGTTAATAGTTATAATGCTGCAAATTTACCTTGAAAGCTGTTGCGGTTTACAAGCTCCGTGTCAATAGCGTTTAATACCAAACGCTTTCTTGAAGTCCAAAGTGGGGCAAGAAGTTTATCTCTTGGAGCATCGCCAGTTAAGCGACCAATGACTATTTCACTAGGCAAAACTTCGAGTTGGTCACAAACAGTGTTTATATATTCGTCTTTGTCCATAGCAAAATTCTGATAAAGCTCTGCAAAGTGGGTGTTTTTAAGGTAATAAAGTGTGTGAATTTTAACACCATTTATGCCCATTTGACCTATAACTTTTGCAGATTCTACCATCATATCATGTGTTTCATAAGGTAAACCATTTAGAAGATGTGTCCATATGGGTATATTTACGCTTTTAAGCAAATTAACAGCCCTTTCAAATTCTGAAAAACCTTCACAACGGTTCATAATTTTGTTGGTTTTATCATGTATAGTTTGAAGTCCAAGCTCTATTGTCAAATCGGTTTTATCTGCATATTCTGCGAGAAGCTGGCAACAGGCTTGGTCAATACAGTCCGCTCTTGTCGCAATAACCAAACCATATACATTAGGCAAACTTAAACATTTATCATAGACAGTTTTTAATCTGTCTATATCTGCATAAGTTCCGGAAAAAGATTGTAAATAAGCTAAATATTTAGTATTTTTCCATTTTGATAGCTTTTTTGTGCCGGCATCAAACTGAATTTCAAGAGATTTCTCAGGAAATGCTATTTGCTCTCCGCTTCCTTCTTCTGAACAGAACAAGCAGCCGCCGGTTGAAAGCGTACCATCACGATTAGGGCAGGTAAAACCGCCATTTAGCGTAACTCTTGCAACTTTACAGCCGTATTTGTGTTTCAAATAGTATGAATATGTGTGATAACGTTTGTTGTCATCTGAGTAGGGGAAAGGATTCATTTATTCCGGTTTTCTAACAGGTCTACGTCTATCCATAAACTCAGGCAGACGGCGGCGAGCCTCAAGTCTATAAATTCTAAATCCTTGAGATGAAAATTTTTCCTCATATTCGGTCATGATGTTATCTTTTGCAAGCTCGGAGTTGTGCAAATCAAGGGAAATATTCTGAACAAGCCACCCATATTCACAAATAGAAGAAATAGACCATTCAAACAAACGCTGGTTATCTGTTTTAAAGCATAAATCACCTGCTTTGCGTAAAATACTATTATAAACATCAAGGTAATCGGCATGTGTTAAACGTCTGCGGCGTTGTCTGTTAGGCGGCCAAGGGTCAGAGAAATTAAGATAAATTCTATCAACTTCTTCGCTTTCAAATACATCGCCAAGTTCAGCAGCGTCAAAGCTAATAAACTTAAGGTTAGAAAGAGCGAGGTCTCTAGCATTTTCAGTTGCCATAATCAATGCCCCTTCTTCACGTTCAACAGCTACAAAGTTAATCTCTGGGTAGCGTTTTGCCATTTCCATAATAAATCTGCCTTTTCCGCAGCCAATTTCAAGGTGGATTGGATTTTCATTTGAGAAAATTTCGTTCCATTTACCTTTTGCAGATTGTGGGTTTGTAATCATTACATTAGCGCACGCTGCAAAACGGGTATCTAAATTTTTCTTTTTACGCATTCGCATTTTAAAAAATCCTCACTTATATTTATTAAAAGCTAATTTTTTATAAATATTATAACTGTTTGCACACGTCACAACAAGGTTTAATACAATATATTGTGTGTTTTTACAAGATGTTTTTTGACTAAATTTATAAGTTTTACGAATTTGACAAATTGGAGCAAATATTTTATAATGTTATTGTAGTTATTTACGAAAATATTAAGCGTGTGGAGGTCGTTATCATGTTTGAGCGTTCCAGCGGTGTGCTTATGCACATAACATCACTACCTTCCCCATATGGAATTGGCACACTGGGGCAGGCTGCATTCGATTTTATTGATTTCCTAAAAGAGGCCGGACAAAGATATTGGCAAGTTTTACCTCTTGGTCATACGGGCTTTGGTGATTCGCCATATCAATGCTTTTCTACTGTCGCAGGCAATTACTTGCTTATAGATTTAGATTTGCTTGTAGAGCAGAAACTTCTCACAAAAGAAGAAGTTTTGCAACATAAGCAGAAAAATCCTGATAAAGTTGATTATGAGACATTAAGAAAAACAAGAATGGAGCTTTTCAGAAAAGCATTTGCAAGAATTGATGTGGATATGCGTCAACAAATAGGCGTTTTCCGCAGACGCAATGATGAGTGGATAGAAGATTATACTTTATTTATGGCACTCAAAGAAGAAAAGTTTGATGATGCACCACTGTGGTTATGGGAAGATAAGAAAATCCGCAGTCGAGATGCTGAGGCTCTTAAAGCAGTAAGCGACGAGCTAAAGGAAGAAATTGATTTTAGAGTATTTCTTCAATATATTTTCTTTAAACAGTGGAAAGCCGTTCATAGTTATGCCAATAAAAATGGTGTGCAAATAATAGGCGATATTCCTATTTATGTATCGCCAGATTCAGCAGATGTTTGGCAGCATCCACAGCTTTTCCAAGTTAAAATGGATTATACACCTAGAAAGGTTGCAGGAGTTCCTCCAGATTACTATTCTGCAACAGGTCAGTTATGGGGAAATCCTGTCTATGACTGGAAAACTCATGAGGCAGAAAAGTATCATTGGTGGGTATGGCGTGTAAGACGAAATATGGCCATGTTTGATGTACTCAGAATAGACCATTTCAGAGGCTTAGAATCCTACTGGGCGGTAGATGCAGGCGAAGAAACGGCAATAAACGGTCGCTGGTGCAAAGGTCCTGGAATGAAACTTATAAGAGCGCTCGAGCAGCAACTGGGCAAACTGCCTATCATAGCTGAAGATTTAGGTGTTATGACAGACAAGGTTAGAGCATTACTTGCAAAAAGCGGTTTCCCTGGAATGAAAGTGCTTATTTTTGGTTTTGATGCACATAATGACAACGAACATCTGCCACATAATTATCAACCTAATATGATAGTTTATACTTCAACACATGATAGTCAAAGTATTTGTGAACAGATTATGGATATTTGCAATGAGGAAGAAAAGCAGTTTGCATATAAATACCTGAGAACTTCACCAAATGAGGCTTTGGGCTGGAGCGCAATAAAAAGCATTTGGTCATCAAGCGCAAGAATTGCCATGACAACTATGCAAGATTTACTTTCTCTTGGAGCAGATGCAAGAATGAATATTCCATCAACCGTGGGCGGTAACTGGTCATGGAGAGTTAGAGCAGAAGGCATAAACTCAAAGGTTGCCGAAATGCTAAGAGAGATTACAGTAACTTACAAGAGATATTGTCCATATATACAGCCACAAATAGAGATTGATGAAGAACAAAGCGAGGAATTGTCAAATAAATGAATTATAAAACAGTAGTTTTTGATTTAGATGGTACACTTTTAAATACTATTGGAGATTTAACTGATGCAGTAAATTATGGTGTGAGTCATTTAGGAATAAAACCATCAACCGAGCAGGAGATTACAGGGCGAGTTGGAAATGGTGCAGCTAAACTCTTACAAAGAACGCTTGATAAAAACAATGTGCAAGGTGATGTAAATGAGTGTTTTAAGCGTTTTAGCGAATATTATAGAGAGCATATGACATGTAAAACTCACCCTTATGATGGAATTATTCATTTGCTTGAAAGATTAAAACAAGCGGGAATAAAAACCGCAATTTTAACCAATAAGTTTGATTTGGCAGCCAGAGAGATTGCTGAGCATTATTTTGGTGAGCTTATTGACTACACTCAGGGCGAACGCGTGGATATTCCACGCAAACCAGACCCAACTGCTTTGATAAGCATTATGGATATGCTTGGTTCTGATAAGGACAATACATTGTATGTAGGTGATAGCAAAGTAGATTTGCAAACAGCAAAAAACGCAGGTGTGCGTTCGGTTGCCGTAACATGGGGCTATGGAGATAATGAATCTTTAAAAGATGCTGATATGATAGTAGATAGAGCGTATCAGATTGAAGATATTATCTTCGGTATTGATTTTAATGAGCTGGAGAATAATTTCACAAAGCGTGGTTTTGGATTTAAGCTATTTGATACCAAAGAACAAGCGGTAAACTATGTGGTTGGTGAATGTAAGGGAAAAAGCGTAGGCTTTGGTGGTTCTGTAACACTTGACCAGTTAGGTGTTTATGAAAAACTGAAAGATAACGGAATAGATGCGCATTGGCACTGGAGAAATGAGCCGATTTATATGGATGGTGAAATTTATTTGACCTCTGCAAATGGTATATCTAAAACTGGTGAGGTTGTAAATATAGATGGCACTTGTAATAGAGTAGCGGCAACACTTTATAATACTAAACGTTGTATTATAGTTTGCGGTGTAAATAAGCTTACAATAGATTTACAGTCAGCTATTGAAAGAGCAAGAAATATATCCGCACCACTAAACGCCAAGAGATTAAATAAAAAAGTACCATGTGTTATCACTGGTAAATGTGAGGACTGCCAAAGCCCAGAACGTATTTGTAAAGCAATGGTTGTTTTGATGAATCCGCCAACAGATATGGATTGTGAAATTGTCTTAGTTCGTGAGAACTTAGGTTACTGAAAAATTTTTTGAAAAAATTAAAAAAATGCTTGACGAGAGTACATTCGCCTGTTATAATGAATATCGTTCTGAAGAGAACAGAATGAAATGCGGATGTAGCTCATCTGGTAGAGCGCCACCTTGCCAAGGTGGAGGTAGCGAGTTCGAGCCTCGTCATCCGCTCCAAATTTTAAAGGACACTGCCGTTTGACAGTGTCCTTTTTTGCTTTTATAAGCTAAAAATATTGCTTTACAATATAAGCCAATAGTGGCCGTTTATAAAGCGAATTATTGTTTAATAGGAAATTGAACAAGTGCATAATTGGAATCGTACAAGCTGTTGCTGATAAAGGCGTAGGATATATAGGTGATTCACTAGATTTAGCAGAGCTTTTGAGTGTTCTTTATAGTGATTTTATGAGATTCAGACCAAAGGAGCCAAGCTGGACTGATAGGGATTTTTTAATTTGTTCAATAGATAGATACTCCGATTTTAGGTGACCGCGACAGAAAAGTTTATTCTGAGCGCATACCATTAGGTTATGTTGGAACACCAGAGGATGTTGCAAAAGTTGCATTATTTCTTGTATCAGACGAATCTTCATATCTTACAGGTGTTGTATTGCCAGTAGGTGGAGGAGCATCACTATAATAGACTATAAGCCGTCATTCTATTATCTCAGCAAGATGAGATTAGAATGATGGCTTTTTTTATATCCAAATATGATATATAAAAATTTAAGTGATTTTAGTTTTTTGATGTATTTAAGGTTGTTGTCTTTAATATTTTATAAAAATATGCTATAATAACACAGATATATTAAAATAAAGCCGAAAAATAGTATAAATATAGCATAAAAAGGAGTAAGATTCATGCAAAGTATTTTATTTACAGCATCAACTTATTCACATATAATGAATTTTCATATTCCGTATATAGAGGAATTTAAAAGACAAGGTTTTAAAGTTGATGTAGCTTGCGGAGGAAAAAAGATGGACATCTCCCAAGCAGATGAAGTAATACATATATCATTTGAAAAAAGCATGACATCACCCAAAAATTTTAAATCAGTCAGAGAACTCCGTAATCTAATAAAAAGAAATAATTATACAATCATAAGTTGTCACACATCATTGGCAGCTTTTTTTACACGTCTATCAGTGATAAGAATGAAAAACCGTCCACTTGTAGTTAATACTGCACATGGTTATTTATTTAATGAACTTGAATCTAAAAATAAAAATATCATTTTAAGCAGCGCAGAAAAAATGGTCGCATCTGTTACAGATTTGCTTATGACTATGAATGAATGGGATGCAAAGTACGCTAAAAAACATAAATTAGGCAAATATATATCTGAAATTAAGGGTATGGGATTAGATGAAAATAAACTCCAAAAGCATACACAACAAGAAACAGACAATCTAAGAAAACAACTAGGTATAAGCGAAGATAAGTTTGTTTTAGTATATGCGGCGGAGTTTTCAAAACGTAAAAGCCAACAAGTGTTAATAGATGTAATGGCATATTTACCAGAGGATATATCTTTGGTGCTGGCAGGACAAGGAGCATTATATGAACAATGTAAACAATATGCTGATAAATTAGGATTATCACATCGTATATATTTCCCAGGACAGGTTAAAATGTCATTATATTATTCTATGGCAGATTTAGCCGTTTCATCTAGCAAAAGCGAAGGTTTGCCATTTAATATAATGGAAGCTATGTACTATGGACTTCCTATTGTGGCAAGCAGAATTAAAGGTCATACAGATTTGCTAGAGCAATCAAATGCAGGTTTATTATATAATTATGGTGATTTTGAAACTTGTGCTAAGCAGATAAAAAGGATATATGATAACAGAGCATTTGGAGAAATGATTGCAGAAAAGGCAAAAATGGCTGTAAAGCCATATATGTTAGAAACCGTTTTACCTAGTGTTATGAAAGAATATAAAAAGTTAATGCCACAGCTTGAGATACCTAATTTAGAGGAGATAAATTTATGATTAAAGAAAACCAAAAGACTCTAAATTATATAAACATACTTTTAGATGCTTTTATATTATTTATATCTATGCCAGCATCATTTTGGATTCGATTTCATCTATTCCAAAATGGTACTATAACTGTACCACTAGAAAGTTATATAAAGCTAGTATTGCTGCTAATACCAGTACATTTATCAATACTTGCAACAATGGGGTTATATGAATCTCTTAGAAACAAGAGATTATATTGGGAATTGTGGCGATTATTTTTAGCGTGTATTTTGGACTTTATACTTGTGCAAACAGTTCTATTTATTTATAAAGAAGTTCATTTCTCACGAGGTACACTGATTCTTTTCTTTGCTATATCATTTATAGCATCGGCTGTAAAACGTATAGCTTTAAGATTATTTCTGAGACATATGAGAAGCATAGGATATAACCTAAAGCATGTTGTACTTGTAGGTGACAGTGAAATGGCACAACAATACGCAAAGAAAATAAGGTCGCAAAAAGACTTTGGTTATACAATAGATGGATACGTTGCAGATAAACCTTTTATACCAAATATATTATACTATGGAAAAATAGGTAATCTTTCAAAAATAGTGTCAAAAAATCATACAGATGAAGTTGTAGCAGCGCTTTCGCCGGAGCAAGTTTTATATACAAAAGATATTATAAATGTCTGTGAAAAAGAGGGTGTAAAGCTATCGCTTATACCTTTTTATGCTGAATATATGCCATCAAATCCAGAATTTGATAATATAGATGGAATCCCGCTTATGAATATCAGACATATACCGCTTGATAATTGGATAAATGCGTTTTTAAAGCGTTTAGTGGATATAGTTGGTTCGGTTGTTTTAATAATTCTAACATCTCCAATTATGATTTTTGCTGCAATAGGTGTTAAACTTTCGTCGCCTGGTCCAATTATTTTTGCCCAAGAAAGAGTCGGACTTAATAAAAAGAAATTTAAGATGTATAAATTTCGTTCAATGAGAGTTAATAATACCGAAACAACAGGTTGGAGCAAAAATAAGGATCCTAGAAAAACTAAATTTGGTGCTTTTATCCGCAAATGCTCGATTGATGAACTTCCACAATTTTTTAATGTGCTAAAAGGAGATATGAGCCTTGTGGGACCACGTCCAGAACTGCCTCACTTTGTTGCAAAATTTAAAGAAGAAATACCACTTTATATGGTTAAACATCAAGTGCGTCCAGGAATTACAGGTTGGGCACAAGTAAACGGATTAAGGGGCGATACATCAATAGAAGAACGTATAAAATGCGATATTTATTATATCGAAAACTGGAATTTCTTTTTTGATGTAAAGATACTGTTTTTGACCGTTTTTGGTGGAATGATAAATAAAGAAAAGTTATCATAAAAATAGACGTTTATAGAAAAGTATGCTATCATTTAACATGTATAATTTAAAGGGAGGTTAGTAAATGAGCGAACAGAAAATCTTAGCAGATAAACAAAACATTGATATAAAAAAAATAATAATGCTTATATTGGGGATTATAGTTTATTTCAGTGCTATTTGTTTAAGCAGTGCAGGCACAGCTAAGAAAGTTGCACTTATAACTTCAATATGTTCAATAGCTGTTTTAATTATTAGGTTTAGGGTTGTTAAAACTAGATTGTCGATACCATTTATAGCATTGACATTATGGGTTATAGCCAATGGCATATCAACTATATATGCTGTATCAGGTAAATTTGCAATTAAAGGATTTGTGCCTTTATTAACATCATTTGGTGTAGTGATATTTTTGCTATCATTTGCAAATGGTGATAAAAATAAACTCGGTCGGGGGTTTGCATCTATTCTTAGTGGAACATCTGCGGTTATAGGTCTTGTAAGTATAGACTTTATATCAACAAGAATAATCAGTACCCCTGTTTTAGCTTTCATAGGGTTATTTAATAGTGATTATGCTAATATAGCTGCAATAGAAGAAGGCGTAAGAATGATTTCAATCCTCCAAAACCCTAATGTTTTCGCAGGCTGCATGGGTATTGGCGTATTCATTTCATTGGGTTTGTCGGTTTCATCAGATAATATAAAGGAACGTACATATAATAATATATGCCTGTTTTTAAATGCCTTATCATTTTTGCTTGCATTTAGTATGGGTGCAAGTGGTGTCATAGTTATTGCTTTTATCGTTTATTTATTGCTCGATAGAAATTCAACCAGAGGTTATTCTCTTGTTTTAATGGTAGAAACACTGATTTTAACCGTTATAGCAGCTTTCGCTATTTCCGCGACATCATTTACTAATTGGACAGAGCCAAGACCAGTTCCACTTGTGTGTGCTGTGGTGGGTGCTATATTACTCTGCATAATAGATAAATTTATTGGTGAAAAAATCAGCCATAAACTTCAAAAACATATAAAGATAATACCTGTAATTATTGTTGCTATGTTTGTGTGCTTGGCTGTTTTTGCGGCTTTAGCGATGAATATTACTGGTTCTATTTCTCTAAAGGCTGGAGAAACACTTAGACGTTCTATATATCCCAATTCAGGAGCATATACAATTTCTATAAAAGCTGATGCACCAGTTAGTGTTATAATAGAATCACAAAATAAAGAAGATACTATGATGCACACTAATACGGTTATCTATCAAGGTTTAGCTGACGGTGCAGAGGTTATTGTTCCAGATGGTAGTATTGTTATTTATGCAAACTTTATATGTGAATCGGACACCACTATAAATGAGGTGACATTTACAGGTGATTCCAGTTCTTATTCATTCCCGCTAAAATATAAACTTCTGCCAGAATTCGTTGCAAACCGTATGCAAGGTTTGTTTGCAAATCAGAATGCAATTCAGCGTATAGTATTTTTTGAAGACGGCATAAAATTATTTAAGCGCAGCCCTGTAATTGGTTTAGGTATGGGTGCATATGAAAATGGCATAGTAAGTGTTCAAGAGTTTTTCTATGAAACTAAGTACGCACATAATCATTATATACAGTCATTAGTTGAAGTTGGTATAATTGGACTTGTATTGTTTGTAGGTGTGCTTGCTGCATCAGCGGTCGCAGTTATACAAACACGTCGCAAATCAGAACAAGAAGCTAATCCTTTGAATGCTGCACTTGGTGGCGCATTGGTGTTTATGGCAGCACATGCCGCTGTTGAGGTTACATTTTCAATGTATTGCTATTTACCAATGGCGTTTGGTATTTTTGGGATTATTGCGCTATGCTGTTCAAACACATTATCACTATCAAAGCTGAAAGACAATATCAAAAATGGAATTTTGATAGTATTATCTGCACTTATGATAGTTTATGTTGCTCTTTTAGCGGGCAATATGTATGCAAGATATAAAGTTGACACAGAACGAAAGTTTTCTTCTCTTGAGTTTGCTATAAAAATTGACCGCTTTGAGTGGGCAGACCATATGGTTTCATATGTGTATAGTGCCATGGATATAGAGCAATCAAATGCACAAATTCATGATAAAGCCATGGAATATGCAAAAAAAATAGAAAATTTAGATTCTAATACGGCACAAAGTATACTTGCTGAATATTATTTTACAATAGGTAAGCAAGAAGACGCTTTTAGAATGATTGAAAAATTTGTTATGTATACTAAAGCAGACCCTAGCAAGTGGGAAGAAGCATTTAATATAATGTTAAAGTATTTTGACGGAAGCGAGCAATATATGCAAGAAATGAAAAATATATATAATATGCTAAAGCAATGGAACAGTGAAAATATGGGTCAAATAACGCTTTCTGAAAATATTATGAATTCACTCACTAGCTTTGGAATTTTGCAGTAAATATATAAATCCACTAGATTATTCTAGTGGATTTTTTTAAAATAGAAAATCAAAAAAATATATATATTTGTTTTTATTAAATTTTTGTGCTTATAAACAGCTATATATCCATAGTTTATTATAATAGTATAATGCTTTTTTAATTTTTCCTGTTTTTAAAAAATTTGACTATTAGTTTTATTGGTGTTATTATCATACTAGTAAGTTTTGCTGAAAACTCTAGTAAATTTTAAGGGGAGGTAAAGTACATGAAAAACACTTCAAAGCGTTTGGGTGGTGCTATTTTGGCGTGTACATTGGCACTAACTCAGTTGTCTGCAACTGCATTGGCAACAGATAGCGTTGCCGTAAGTGCTAGATCTACGCTTTCCGACGTATCAAGCAGTTGGGCTGCAACTTCTATTGAGCGTTGGTTGGACGTAGGCTTAGTTCAGGGCGATGAACAGGGTAGATTCAACCCAAGCAACAATTTAACTCGTGGTGAATTAGCCACAATTTTCACCAACATGTTTGGTCTTACGCAAAGGGCTGCAAACAATTATGCTGACCTTAATGGAAATGAATGGTATGCTGATGCAATCCTAAAATGTACAGCAGCAGGTATTATGAATGGTGATGGTGTAAACTGCAATGCCACTATGGCAGTCACCAGACAGGAAGCTATGACAATGTTTGCTCGTGCTTTGGGCATTGAAAACGGAAATATCAGCACTCTGGGTCAGTTTAAAGATGGCAGCTCCACTGCGTCATGGGCTGCTAGTGCTTTGTCCGCTATGGTTGATATGAACATTATTGCTGGTGTTGGCAATGGCTTACTTGCACCAACTGCAAATATTGACCGTGCATCTACAATGAAATTGCTGGACAATGCTATTGCAAGCTATGCAAATAGCTCGGAAAGCATACATGTAAGTAATGGTAATAAGTTTGTTATTGTAAACTCCAGTACTGGAACCAGCGGACCAGTTGAGATTTCTGGTTATACTGCTGGCGTTGTTGTCACAAGTGGTGCTAGAAACGGTATTACACTTAATAGTTTAATTGCTGATACTGTTAAGGTTGACAGTGGTGTAAGTATAACCATTTCTGGAGATAGCGCCATTAAACAGCTTGATATAAATGATGGTTCATCGGTTTCTATTTCCAAAAACTCAACAGTGACAACTGCCAACCTTAACTCTAGTGCAAACGTAGAAAATAGTGGTGAAATTAAAAATCTAGTTGTAAATGTAAAATCAACAATTAACAACAATGGCACTATTTCTTATGCTAGGATTAACGTAAGCGATGTTATAATTGATGGTACTGCACCTGTTGAGATTAGTCTAGGAAATAACGCAACAGCACCAACAAATAGTAAAGGTCAAACTGTTACAGAAATTGGTTCTAGCGGCTCAGGTGGCGGAAGCTCATCATCTAATGTTAGCAGGGTAACAGTAAATAGTATTGGTGAGCTTAAAACAGCACTGCAAAGCAGTGCAGATGTTCTTAGAATCACTTTAGCGGGTAATAGTGAAAATTATACATCTTCTGCATCAGAAACAATGACTTTTAGAGGCTCAGAACTGACTATTGATTTTGGCTCTATCAAGCCAAGTAATGGTAATATTGCAATTGATGCTCCAAATGCAACATCAATTACTTTTGATGATTCTGGACTAAATAGCAATGGTTCTGTATTCCAATACTTATGGATTAACGCTCCAAAGGCTGATGTTAAAAATAATGTTCAGTTTGAGAACATTAACATACAAGCTGTAAGTAACAGCACATTCCATGCACTTGACGCTGCTAGCTCCATTCGTATTGGTTGCGGTACTCTTGAAATTGGTCAAAACGCTAAAAACGCAGTTATAAACATTAACGATACAACTGGCGTAACTACTGTTAAGGGCAACGTTAATACATTAACTGTTGGTGATGGCGTTGGACATGAAGTTAATGTTGAAGCTAATGTTGGCTCTATGGAGATTCAGGAGCAAGCAAATGTAGTAATTGCTCCAAATGGTGCTGTTGACAATGCTACTGTTGCTAGTAGTGCAAGCGGTTCTACAATTTCAGGTGAAGGCAGTATTACAACCCTCACAACTAGTGCTAGCGTTGTAATTGAAGGATCTTTAGATGTTGGTACTGTTAATGTTCCAATTTCCACTGGCGCAATTACAATCACAGTTAATGGTTCTGCAAGTATAGATAGGATTGCTTCTAACGGCGCTAATGTTGATATTGTTGACAATTCCACAGGCAATGTACCTTCCGGAACTGTTTCTGTAGATAATATTTATGCTATAACTGATGATGTTAAAACTCAGTATGTGTATGGCGACATGCTCGACCTTTCAAATGTTAAGCTGAACGTAAAATATAATGATGGAACTACAAACACCATTAGTGTAGCTGACAATCCTTCTGTAACTGTAAGTGTTGCTAAAAAGAACACTGCTTCAGATGTAAGACAGGATATACTGCTTGACAGCATTGGTGATTATACTGTAACACTCTCTTACATGGGTAAGACAGCTACTTATGATATAACCGTCACTGAAAAGCCTATTACTTCCGCAAGTATTACTGGTTTAGGTAAGATTGCTCCAGTTGTGGGTGGAGAGGCTTATACAATCGCTGAAGATATAGATGTTACTCCAGTATGCTGTGAAGTTGGTTCTATTGCTTGGTCTGATGGTTCTCAAAGTGCAGTTCAAATTTTTGAGGCTGGAAAAACTTATACAGCAACTATTTCTCTAACTGCTGATGAAAACTACAAGTTTGATAACGCTTTTGCACCGACTGTAGATGTTAATGGAACTGTTAAAGAGGGTCAAGTTTTACAAGGTGGCAAAACCATGACATTTACCATTACTTTCCCTCAGACAGTTATAGATGATGCTGCTATTACTTCTGATAATGTTTATAGTCTTATAACTGCATTGCAATCTAAATACTCTGAAGGCATGTCTTGGACAAATGATAATTTCTATCAATCAGATAGTTTAAATTCTGCTGGTTATGGTTGTGAAGCATTTGCTCTTATTTGTAGTGATGCTGCTTTTGGTTCACTTCCTGTTTCAAAGACACATTCTGATTTTGATGATATTCTCGTTGGTGATATGATTAGAATGAATAATGACACCCATACAGTTGTTGTTTTAGAGAAAAAAGTTGATAGCGTAGTTGTAGCAGAAGGAAATTACAATTCTTCTATTCATTGGGGACGTGAAATTTCACGTCAATCTCTTGAAGATGGTGGCTTTACTGTAAGAACACGTTACCCAGGAGTATGATTGATAGATTCAAAATTAAATCAAAAAAAGCGTAGCAAAAATGCTACGCTTTTAATTTTAAAGTTTAACAAATCGCATAATCATTGTTGCAACTTGTGCACGGGTTGCATTTGACTGTGGGGAAATTGTGTCATCACCCATACCGGTTATAATACCGTTTTGTATTGCCCAAGTCATTGCATCTTTTGCCCAATCGCTTACTTTTTCGGCATCTGCAAAGCCGTAAATATTTCCGCTTACACTAGGATTCCCAGCATATCTATAAAGCATTGTTGCAAGCTGTTCTCGGCTTACACCAGAATCAAGGTTGGAACCGTCAGATATGCCATTTTGTTTTGCCCAGTTTACGCCAGCCTCATACCAAGTGTTTCCTGTGTTAGTATTTACATCAGCTAGACGAGCCAAAACGGTTATAATCATAGAACGGGTCATATTTCCCTCTGGAGTAAACTCTGTGGAACTTGTGCCGTTAAATAGTTCACGGCTGGAGGCAAAGTTTATTGCATCAATGCCCCAGTAACTACTGGAAACATCAACAAAACTCTTTGTATTATCAATAATTTTAATTGTTTCACCATTATTTGCTGTTAGAATAACACCATTTTCATCAGAAATAGATGTTTTTATAATTTTTTCTGAGCCATCAGCATTTATTAAAACAGCTACTGTGCCAGTTGTAGGGTTTTTAACAGGAACTTTAATTTTTGAAGAATTTACAGGTAAATTTACTTTTATTGTATGTGAGGTTGATTTATTTACCGCATCAATAGGGAGCAAAACGGTGCTGCTCTGCATAGCTTTATCAGATAGTGTAACTTCTGTTTTAATTACACCAGTGCTATCTACTTCTACTTTTATAGTAGAACCGTCAGATGTTGTTGTTTGATTATTCGGTTGTGATATAGATTCATTAGAGCTGGAGCCAGCAGAGCTAGAACCGCCAGAGCTGGAGCCGCCAGAGCTAGAACCACCAGAGCTGGAGCCGCCAGAGTTAGAACTACCAGAGCTAGAACCACCAGAGCTAGAACCACCAGAGCTAGAACCACCAGAGCTAGAACCACCAGAGCTAGAACCACCAGAGCTGGAGCCACCAGAGTTAGAACCGCCAGAGCTGGAGCCACCAGAGTTGGAGCCGCCAGAGCTTTGATTGTCGTTTTCAGTTGAAACTATTGTCCATTCATCTGTGTTAAAAGCACCATCAGTGGTTTTCATGTCACTAGCTTTTACTATATTGAATAGTCCATCAGATGCAACTGTACCAATATCTAATAAACCTGTATCGGTTAAGTTATCAGTTACAGAAGTTATATAAATAGTCATTTTATTATCATTTGACTTTGTATAAACTTCAACACCAGCAAGATTCAAAGCATCATTAAGTATAAATGAATAGTTTTGACTTGATGATAGCTCTAAAGATACCTGCAAATGCTTTGTATACTGTGGGATGTTTTCAAAAATAACCTGCTGTGAATTTGCATTATTTTTATTTAAAGTTATGCTGGGTGCATTTGCAGCATTTGCCATGGTCATTGTCATAGCTGCAAACATCCCTGCAACAATACATGTTTTAATATTATTTCTCATTTAAATCTCCATATAAATTTTAGTTATTGGAAACAAGCTCAACCTGTGGAATGGATAGCTCATCTGGGAAACTTAGCCATAGAGTTTCACTTGTAAGATATTTGCTTTCGGTGCTTTCAGAATTTTGTGTTCTGTAAAGATTAACTTTGATTTCAAGAGGTAATTTATCAGTTACGCCATCAGAAAGATTTAGGTTTTCTTCTGCATCAAGGTCTGGAACAAAGATAAAGAAACCATCGCTTGTGTCACTTACAGCTCCATCTTCTGGTATTTCAGCAAACATTAAGCTATATCCGTTCATGGCTCTTTCTATTGTTTGAACTTCACCAGCCTCAGGGGTTGTGTTGTAAATAGCCTTAACTTCCACATAGTTATAGGCTGGATTACCTCTATATGTGCCAAGCACAACAAGTGTACCTGCTTTTACTACATCATCAGCGTTATCACCATATCTATAATCTGCTTTTAGTGTTCCGACAGCGGTGCTGCTATAGAAGTCAACTTTATCACCAGGATAATCAAGCAGCTCAACCGTTGCACCAGTTGGAACGCCTGTAATTTGCATAACTTGGGTGTCATAAGTCCATATACGAGTATCAGAACTATCAGCATTTGGTTTATTAAAGTAAATGATATTTGTTCCAGATTCTAAATTGACAGAATCCTTTGCGGTTGTAAAGGAAACATCATCAGAAACAGAATAAGTATTTGAAACTTTAACTGTAATATTTCCACCATTTGGACTTGTAATTTTAACACCAGTCACAGGAATGCAAGCATTATTTTTCATGGTTATATTGATGGTACCAGTTTGACCATCAATATTCATTTCATAAAGGCTTGGGTCAATGGTTTTGTCATAAGAGATTAGCACTTCATCAGCTTTCACTTTTTCACCGGTATAACCGAGCTTATCCACCGGAATAACTTCATAAGTGTAGGTTCGGTTATTTGCTGCACCTAAATCGTCGGTGAAAGTATTAGATGTTGTGAAACCGATTGTAACACCATTTCTTATAATCTCATAACCTTGAATGAAATCAGAATTATTTGTTATTGTTAAGGTTACGGTGTTTTCATTTACAGAAGTGTCAACTGTTGTTTGACCAAGGTTAGAAACTTTACCATTAAGACGAGCATTTCTTGACTCATCATCTAAATACCAGATTGCACGTTGTTCATCTTCATAAGACTGAATTTGTGACAGAGCATCAGAACCAAGTGTCATGCCCCAGCGGGTGAAAAATTCACTTAAATCACGGTTTACAATTTCAGAGGAAATAAGAGCGATTCTTTCTTCCTTTGTAAACTGTGAATATTCACCATTTTTAAACTTAGTGAAGAACTTATTATAAAAATCAAGTGGATTTTCAGCGTTATCATAAGCTAGATGCAACTGCCAATACATACCAAGCTGTACAAATACATCGTTTGCCATGCCTTTTCTAGCCTGTGCAACTTTATCAAAAATCTTAACCCAGCGGTCATCATCTGTAAGACGGGTAGAATGAGTTGTCATGTCATTACCATCCCATGCCTGCATTGCCATGGAATAAATATTATTTGTAATTTCGGCATAACCGATTTTATCCATATTATGACCGATTTCGTGAGCTATACCCCAACCGAATAGACCATTTTGAGCCTGTCCAGAGGTTAGATTTGTTGGTTTGCCTTGCACAAGCGATGAACATGAACCATATTCAACGCCAATGTGTTCACCAGCAGCATACATAAATGCACCTGCAAACATTCTCATGTAACGGATATTTTGACGGGTTTCCATTGGATAACGATAATTTTCATCAAACTGAGCATAAGAAGAAATAATACCTTGCACCATATTTGCAACAAACATTTCTTCTTCCCATGCAAGTACATTTTGATACATGATTTTGGTCATATCATTAACGCTTGCAGTATTTAGAATAGATGTTAAATTGCTATACATACCTTGAGATGTGCCAGCATTTATTAGACCGCTTAAAATCTGGTCAGCAGGCATAGAAAGCAGTACGCTTGGGGTTGCAATTTCAGTAGCATTGCGAATGGATAGTGGCAGACTAGTACCAGAAATGCCAGAAGAGCTTAATGACTGAACATAGGCTTGTAACTCGGTGATATAAGAAGAAATAATATTTTTTCGCTGGGTTTCATTTATATTGTACCAATTAGATAAATCAAGAATTGGCATTTCAAATACATTACTGTCACCACGAACATGAATTTTGATTTGACTAGCATTATTTCCAGAGTAAGTTAAATATAAAGCGCCGCCTCTAGTGTCGGAAAGACTGCCAATTTTAGGGATAGTAATATAGTTACGACCATTTTCTATTTTTATAGCATCGCCTTTCCATACTCCAGATTCACCATAATACTGTGTAGGAACAATATAAACATCTTCACCCTCTGGAATTTCTGCATAAATTGCAACTTGTGAACCAGCTTTTGCAGTAATACCAATTGGTTGCAAAGCACTAGCAGATTGACCATATTTAGAATTATCATTTTGAGCAGAGCGTGAAACAAAATCATTTTTTATAACTCCAAGTGCAGAGTTATCGCTATTATATAAAGCCTTTGCAAGGTTTATTTCATCACTCAAACGGTCAATATCCATATAATAACTGCTTGTAGCGTTTAAAGTTTGCTCAAGGGAGGTTATTGTATCTAAATTCACATTAGGGTTTAGCTGTGTAAATGCATCATCAGCAAATAGATTTGCAATATCATCTGCAAGAGTGGAGCTATTATAAAACGCCATTTCAGAAACGCTTACACGAGAGCCGCCACCCTCTACTTCGGAAAGTGAAACAGTAAGGCTTTTTATGTTTTTAGCCTGTGGGAAAGTTAAGATAATGTAATTATCACTTGTTAGTCTTGCTGAGCGGTTTTTGACCTCACTTACAATATTACCATTAGCATCACGAGCTACAATGCTATACGTCTTAATTATATTTTTATGTTTTTCGGATAGATATGGCACAAGAATAGCGTAGTTCATATCCTGTGGAGTATCAAATGTATATGTAATAGCACTATCAAGCCACCAATCTGCGGCAACCCAATATGTGTTAGGGTCGTTATCAATAAGCTGATTAACATTAAAGTTCGGGCATAGGTTTTTATCAACATTGTTTGAATTAGCCATTGTAATAGATGTTATGCTATCTGAGCTAATTCTATCATCTGTTGGGAGTTTTGGCATCTCAATGCCTTCGATTTCTGGTGTACCTATTGCAATGGCAGAAAGTTCGCCAAAACCAACCTGATTACCAGCTTTTATAGCTACTTCATATGTAATATTATTCTCAAGTCCGGTAATTACAGTATTTGTTGCTGTAATATCACCACCAAACTTAATAAATTGATTATCACCTTGTTTACGATAGTAGACTTGATATTTTGTTGCATCTTTTGTGCTGCCCCAACTTACTCTAAGAGAAGTGTTTGCAGGAGTAATCTGAATGTTTGAAGGTTTTCCTGGAACAGAAGATGAAAAAGGAGTGGCAGATATGGTGGCGGATTCAGTGCCAGTCCAGTCATCATTTACAGCCACAACTTTAAAGTAATAAGTTGTGTTGTTTTTAAGAGAAGATACAGTCGCTTTTGTTGTACCTACTGGCAGGCTATTATTCATATTATTTTTATCTGTTCCGTAGTAAACAATATAACCAGTCATATTATTAACAGAACTCCAGCTTAAATTTACGCTTTCATTTCCACCACTTGCAGATAAATTTTTAACCTTTGTTGTGTCCTCGGTGGATAAGTTAGAGGTTATATCCTTTAAAAATTCAATCTGTGATATGGTTGCATAACCAACATCACCTTCAACCTTGGTTACTTTAATTGTAACCTTTTTAACTGCAACTTTTTGTCCTAGATTTATAGTAATAACATTTTCGCTTGTAGCTCGTGCGGCTCTTAGCATTTGAGCTGACTGAGTATTATCAAAAGAAATTTCCTTAGTTTGCTCCTGATTGTTTTCATCTACGTATGTAATTAGTACTGCACCTTGCTCAATAGAACCATTTACATCAGGGCTTTTAATCTTAATTTCACTAAGCTCAACCGCGTTTGCATTTTCGGTTGCTAGTTCAATAGGAATTTGAATATCACTGTTTCCATCGTTAGATTTTACGTTTACAGCAGTTTCATTACCAGATGTGAAAATATCGGAAATATTTTGCCCCTCATCGGTTGTAATTGAAGATGTATCAACAGACACAGCAGCTATATAACTTGTATCTTTTACAACTGGATAGCTGGTTAAGTTTTTATTCTGGTTAACATAAGATAGGTCAGTGATATCGATTTTACCATCACCATCTAAATCAAATTTGGCAATATCTTCGCTGCTGGTGCTGCCCAAAGCAGATTGAATTGCTAATTGGTCACCAGCTCCAACCCCTAATTCGGCATCAAAATCACCAAGTGAGAATGTACCATCATTTGTGCCTACGACAATATGTTTTGAATAATCAGCAAGTGTCACATTTTGAGTTACATCAGAATATCCATCACCGGTAATTTTCACTGTATAATCGCCAAGGTCAAGTGAGGATAAGACAATATTATACGACCCCATAAGTGTTTCAGAGGTCATTTCCACACCATCGACATTTAGTTTTGATACACTAGCTTGTTCATCTAGTATTAAGTTGCCAGAAACAGAGCCATCAGCAGGATTTATAACGCTGCTTAAACCAGCGGAATTGGTGAGGGTGATTTTAATATTACGGCTTTCAACCTCTGCCTTTGTTTGAGGCAATGCAAATCTAATGGTAAGTGCAATTTCGCCTTTTGGCTGAGATGACATAATAACTGTATTTGATACATCTGTTGCAGCAGCATAGGGAACCCAAGAAGTGCAAATACTAGATGTGATTGCTAGACTTAGAAGTCCGGAAATGAATTTTTGTGAGTTTTTCAAAATAAGCATATCCTTTCAATTATATAAAATCTAAAGATGTATAATTTTTGTTACACTTTTAATTATATATCATAATTATATATTATAATTATATATAATAATAAAGTTTTATCAAGATATAAATAAAACAAGTAAAAATCATAAAACACACAAATAATACAAAATTTAAAACCTTTTAATATTGTATAGTTCCATATCTTTAATTTTTAGTAAATAATTAAGCAGTTATTTTTAATTTATGAGCAAATATTAGAAAATTTTAATATTTAATGATAATTATTGTGCATTATAGCAGTAAATAATGCTTTTTAATCAAAAGCAAACCAAATATTAAAAAGCTGATATAAAATATCAGCCTTAAATTTACTTAAAATATACTTTTTACAGCATCAAATATTTTCAAGGAAAGTATTTGTTGTCTCAGCAATAGTTTTGTAGTTTAACTTTCTAATTATCTTGTGATTTGTAAACACAAAAGTTTCATTCTTGCAATAACCATAGAAATAGGTCGGTCTATGGTGCTTGCAATTTGATTTACTGGTGTTTTAAGAGAAGCAAACTGTCTAAGCAAGTTATCTTCTTCTGACGTCCATGGTTTTTTAAGCCTTGGGTCAGTGCGTGATATTGTTTTTGCGGTTTGAGCAGTTTTAGATAGATTTTGTTTTTGTTTGCTTAAATATGGCGATATATATTTTATAAAAATTTCACCGTATAGCTCAATTTGTTTGTCAGAAATTTCTGGTATTTTACGCATTTTATTAGTGCTTTCAGGAAGCCTTATGCAAAGCTGCTCAAGTGCAGTGTCAGAAATTACATCTTCGGGCTTTATATTAGTTTTAGCACAAATAAACGCACGAACAGAGCGTAAATTTTCATAAAGTGAACTATATTTAATAGAATAATTAGAATTTGTGTTATCTCTTGGTGTATTTAAGAAAAATGGTTTTTTATCATATATAATTTCGCCAGACCTTTTGCAAAGTTTAATTATTGGATAAAAATTCTTATCAATTTCCAAATATCCGCAAGAAACAAGGGCATCAATCATACGATATATATGCTTTGTAGATGAATTTCGCATTATTCCAAAAGTTGAAAGAGATATAAAGTCATTTTGCAAAATACGTTCGGTTTCTATGCCTTGGAGAATTTCGGTTAGTGTAGCTTTTCCAACAGAACGTTTACGTTGTGCAAGTCTAAAAACACAAGAAACAATCTTTTGAGCGTCAAGTGTGGCGTCTTCACTTATGAAATGCATAAAGCAGCTTGAACAATTCATGCAATTTTCTGTGGAATATTCACCAAAATAGTCTAATATAAAATGTCTAAGACACTTATTTGTTGTCGAATATTCGGTCATAATTTCTAGTCTTTTTCGCTCACGTTTTCTTAAAGAAAGCCTTGTTTTTGTGTCTAATTCAGTGTTATCTTCATGGCTATGCTCGATTAGAAATTCGCAAATTTTAACGTCCTGCGGCTCAAAAAGCAGTATACATTCGGCTTTATTTCCATCACGGCCAGCTCTGCCTGCCTCTTGGTAATATCCTTCTATGCTTTGAGGCATTTGGTAGTGTATAACAAAAGATACATTAGGTTTATCTATACCCATTCCAAAGGCATTTGTAGCAATCATTATATTTGTTTGGTCCAATAAAAATGCATCTTGCTGTGCCTTTCGTTCATCAGACAGCATTCCAGCATGATAGCAGCCAACTTTAAACCCACGAGATGTCAGTTTTTGATAAAGTTCATCAACCGTTTTTCTGGTTGTGCAGTAAACAATGCCGCTTTTATAGTGACGTTCATTTAAAAGGGTCATAAGATGCTCAAATTTATCACGAGGTTGTTCGGTTATAAAAGTAAGATTTGGTCTATCAAAACCAGAAACCACAACACAAGGATTGTTAAGACCTAAAAATTTGATAATATCCTGTCTTACAGTGTGGGTAGCAGTGGCAGTAAATGCACCAACAGGGGGTCGCTCAGGAAGTGACTGCAAAAATTCATGTATTTTGCTATAACTTGGTCTAAAATCCTGTCCCCACTGTGAAATGCAATGAGCCTCATCAACTGCAACATAATTTATTTTTATATGCTGGAATAAATTGAGCAAACCGTCTGCCATAAGTCTTTCAGGGGATACATAAAGTAGTTTTAATTTCCCTGAATAGGCCATTGCAAAAACCGTTTTTCGCTCATCTAAAGAAAGAGTGCTACTAAGATATGCGGCAGGTATACCATTATTATTTAATGCACCAACTTGGTCTTTCATAAGTGATATAAGTGGGGAAATAACAAGTGTAAGCCCCGAAACTAAAAGAGATGGGATTTGATAACAAATAGATTTGCCAGCGCCAGTTGGCATAACAGCTAATACATCTTTACCATCAAGCAGGTTATTTATGAGTTTCTTTTGCTGACCTTTAAAAGAAGAATAACCAAAATAATGTTTTAAGACCTGCTCAGGTGTTGCCATTAGATTAACACTCCTTAATGTATATTTATATGCTCATATTATAACGTTTATCATATTCTTATGTAAAGGTTTTTAGCGCATTATATACAATTTTATGGTACAATAACAATATGTTAATTACATGTAATAGGAGGCGTACCGGCATGAAATTTATACATTTATCTGATTTGCATTTGGGCAAACGTGTCAATGAATTTTCAATGTTAGATGACCAAAAGTATATTTTAAATCAAATTATACAAATAGTAAAAGATAAAGATGCAAAAGTGGTTATTATAGCCGGCGATGTTTATGATAGACAAATTCCGCCGCAGGAGGCAGTTGGGCTTTTAGATGATTTTCTAACAAAACTTAATAATTTAGGCACAAAAGTCCTTATAATTTCAGGAAATCATGACTCAGATGAACGTTTAGCTTTTGGTGCCAATCTTCTTGAAAGAACAGGTGTTTATTTATCACCAGTGTATAACTCAAAGCTTAAAACGGTTAGTATAAACGATGAATACGGTCAGATAGACTTTGTGTTAATGCCATTTTTGCGTCCAGCACAGGTCAGAAGATATTATCCAGATGTGGAAACGGAAACAGACGCCATTAAAACTATGCTTGAAAATATAGTAACAAAGAATACCCGCAAAGTACTTATTGCACACCAGTTTGTAACTGCAAACGGCGAAAAACCCGAACAATGTGATTCAGAAGTGCTGTCTGTTGGCACTCTTGGCAGTATAGATGTAAATTTAATTAAGGATTTTAATTATGTTGCGCTTGGTCATATACATGGCGCTCAAAGGATAGGTTATGACCATGTTAGATATGCAGGTTCGCCTCTTAAATATTCTTTTTCAGAGGTAAATCATCAAAAATCAGTGCCTGTTATTGAGCTTGATGCAAGTGGCAATGTTGGTATAGAGCTTATTCAATTAAAGCCAAAGCGTGATATGAAAAAGATAAAAGGCAGTTTAAACGAAATTTTATCTCATAAAACAGATGAAAAAACCGATGATTATATGCATATAACCCTTACAGATGACGCTGTAATGGACGCAATGAATAAAGTACGCAGTGTGTATCCAAATACAATGAATGTGGAATTTGAAAACTTTCAAACTAAACAACTTGATATACCTGTGTTTAAAGCAGGGAAACGGCTTGACTTACCTAAACTTTTTGCAGATTTCTTTGACAAGCAAAATGGACAAGAGCTATCAGATGAAATGATAGATTTTCTTCATAATACATTGCTTTATGGTCAGGAGGGATAGCCATGAAACCATTACATTTGACAATGAGTGCATTTGGTGCTTATGCCGGAATAGTTGAAGTGCCTTTTGAGCGTTTTGGTGAAAGTGGTCTATATCTTGTCACAGGTGATACGGGTGCAGGCAAAACCACTATTTTCGATGCTATAACCTTTGCCTTATATGGCGAATCAAGCGGCAAAATAAGAGAAAGCTCGATGCTTAGAAGTGACTATGCAAAGCCAACACAAAAAACAGAGGTTTGTTTAACTTTTTCCTATCATGAGAAGATATATAAAGTGGAACGCAGTCCGCAATATCAAAGGCCAAAACTAAAATCAGAAGGTTTTACAACAGAGGCAGCTAATGCTGTTCTCACATATCCAGATGGAAAAGTTATCACAGGTGCAAAACAGGTAACAGCAGCAATTACTGAGCTTATCGGCATAGACAGCACTCAGTTTGCTCAAATAGTTATGATTGCTCAAGGTGATTTTTTGGATTTATTGCTTGCAAATACTGTCAAACGCTCGGAAATATTTAGAAAGATATTCAATACAGAAAAAATTCAGCTTTTTCAGCAAAATATAAAACAGCAGTCACTCGAAGAAAAAAGAAATCTTGAAAATCTCAAAAAAAGCATTATGCAATATGTAAATCAGATTGCATGTGATACTGAGGAGTTTGATAATTTAAAAAACCTTAGAGATAATGCCAATGTCTACACTCTAAAACCGCTTATGGACAGCCTTAAAAAAGCAATAGAAGATGATGAAAGCATATATGACACAGCACAAATCAACATTGATACTGTAAGAAAATCACTAGAACAACTTTCTGCTAAACTTGACAAGGCAAAAGAACGTGAAGCCATCCAAAAACGTTATAAAGACGCAAAACAAAGCCTTGATATGCTGGAAATAAAACTTAAAAATTTAGATTCAGCTTTAAAAAATGCACAGGCAAAGGAGCCAGAACGTAAAAAATTACAAACTGAGATAACGAAACTTGAAAGTGCAATGCCTACTTACATAGCTCTTGAAAACGCAGAAAAACAGGTAAAACAGGCAAGTATTCAACAAAGCAAGCTCGAAACCGAGAAAGAAAAGTTGATATCTGAGCAAAAAATGCTTAAAAATCGAATTTTGGAGCTTGACGAACTTATAAAGCAATCAGAAAATACTGCTGTAATATTAGAGCAGCTTAAAAACACCGAAAAGACTCTTAATACACGCAAAAATGCACTTGATACAGTTAAAAAACAGCGTGAAATTGCTGTTGATGCACATAAAAAGTATAAATTATCCCAAAAAGATTTTGATAAACTTTATAAGCAATATGAAATCGGACATAAACAGTTTTTAGAGTATGAAAGGCAATTTTACGCCGGACAAGCGGGATTGTTAGCAAAAGATTTAAAGCAAAATACACCATGTCCAGTGTGTGGTTCATTAAATCACCCAAACCCTGCAAAGCTATCCAATTTAGCTATAACACAGCAGGAGCTTGAAAAAGCTAAAAAAGCAGACGAAAAAGCACATGAATGTATGACTTTATCAAGCATAAATACTGCTAGGCTTGGCTCGGTTGCTAAAATGGAGCAGGAGCAAATGGAAAAACAAGTCTTTGAGCTTTTTGGTGAACATATTCCGCTTTCGGATATCCGTATGAGGCTAGAAAATGCGGATAAATTAGAGCATGATGAGCGTTTAAACTGCGAGAATAAGATTAAATTATGCCAAAGACAGCTTGAAGACAGAAAGGCTTATAAATTAGAGCATGAGCAGAAAAACTCTAAGCTGCAAGAAAATATAATTAAGCAAGAAAAATGCCAAGCTGAGCTTGTAAGCTGTATGTCTAGGCTATCTTCTGTAAACGCACAGCTTAAAACATTAAAAACGCAGGTTGAATATGAAACCCAATCACTTGCAGAGAAAGCACTTATTTCTGCGCAAAACAGTGTTGATATGCTAAATAGCGAACTAAATTCTGCACAAAAAGCAGTAAGTGAATCAGAACAGGAAAAAGTTAAATATAATACCATCATACAGGGTCTTTCGGAGCAGTTAGCCAAAATGCCAAAACAAGACACACAATCCATACAAAATAGATATAATGAGCTGGAAAATGAACAAAAACAGCTAAATGATATCCATAAAAATAGATTTAATAGAATAAGTATAAACAAATCTATTTATAATAATATTAAAAATAGCATTTTAAAGCTGGAAAAACAGGATAAATACTGTACAATGCTAAAAAGTTTGTCTGATACTGCAAATGGTGAAATTTCGGGAAAAAAACTCACATTTGAAAACTATATATTGGCTTTTTACTTTGAACAGGTCATCGCGGCGGCAAATGAACGTTTTTATCGCATGACTTCAGGGCAGTATAAGCTGGTAAGACGAAAAGATGGTATAACCGGACGCTCTCAGGGCGGTTTGGAGCTTGATGTTATGGATTTTTATACTGGTAAGGTGAGAAATGTACGCACGCTTTCAGGAGGAGAGTCATTTAAAGCATCGCTGTCGCTTGCTCTTGGGCTTTCTGATGTTGTGCAGCTTAGTGCAGGCGGTGTGGAAATTGATGCAATGTTTATTGATGAAGGTTTTGGCTCACTTGATGCTGAATCACTTGATTGTGCTATGCGTATTTTGGAAAATTTAGCAGGAGATAAAAGACAAATAGGTATTATTTCTCATGTGTCTGAGCTTAGAAATAGAATAGAGCGTAAAATTTTGGTCAAACGAACACGTCAGGGCAGTGATTTAAAGCTAGAAATGTGATTAAAATATAATCTCTATTTGCAACTTGCTTTTTAGGGTGTATAATAACTTTGTCTTTTATTTAATGTTTGGAGGAACGGTTTATGGAGCATATAATTCGTGTGACAGCAGAAATAGAGCTTGAAAATGAACAGGAAGTTCGAGAGCTTATTGAAAAATGTGCAAAAAAAGTGCTTGAAGAAATAGATTTTGATGCATTTGTTGATGTAACAATTGTAGATGATGAAAATATTCGTCAGCTTAATGCAGAATATCGAAATAAAGACACTGTCACCGATGTTCTTAGCTTTCCAATGTATGAGTTTTTAAATGGTAAGCCACTTGAGCAGCTCGAAAAAGACCCGGAAACAGGTAAAATTATGCTTGGAGATATGATTTTAAATTATAGTAAAGCATTAGAACAAGCTAAGGAATATAGTCATTCTCCAGCTAGGGAATGCGGATTTTTAACAGTACATTCTGTGCTGCATTTACTCGGTTATGACCATGAGCGTGAGGAAGATGACAGAATTTTAATGCGTGAGCATGAAGAAAAAGCACTTCGCAGTCTGGGGCTTGTTCGTGATTAAAATATGAATAAAGAAATTAGAAAATTAAGACAAAGTTTTTCTTATGCACTTAATGGGCTTAAAATGTGTATGCTAACTGAGCGTAACTTCAGAATGCATTTGACAGCAGCTTGTTATGTATCCCTTTTTGCGTTTTTAGGCAAGCTAGACGGTGTAAGATATGCGATTTTATGCCTTTGCTTTTCAATTATGATGTCAGGGGAACTTATGAATACCGCAATAGAAAGACTTTGCGATAAGCACGCAACTGGCTACGACCAAACAGTAAAACAAGCAAAAGATATTGCCGCTGCCGCCGTTTTTGTTTGTGCAGTCTTTTGTGTGATCATTGGTATAGTCGTTTTTGTGCCAAGCGGTGCTTTGTTTAGAGCTTTTCACACACTCTATAAACATCTATGGATAACAGGTCTAACTATTTTATCAATACCTATTGCCATTGGTTTTATCTTTGGCTTTGGAAAATTTAAAAGATAATTGGAGAAAATATATGTCAGAAATCAAAAAAACAGCGGTTGTTTCGGTGGTAGGACGTCCAAATGTAGGTAAATCTACACTTACAAATAAGCTAGTAGGATTTAAGGTGGCTATTGTGTCAAACAAACCACAAACAACTCGTACAAGAATTACAGGTGTTTGCAGCAAGGGAGATTGTCAATATGTATTTTTAGACACTCCAGGGCTACATAAACCACGCTCACGACTGGGCGATTTTATGGTTAAGGTTGTAAATGACACTGTAGCTGAAGTTGATGTGGCTGTGCTTGTTGTAGACCCTGTTGCAAATGTAGGTAATGCAGAGCAGCAGCTAATAGACCAAATTAAGCAAAATGGTATACCATCAATTTTGGTTATAAATAAGATTGACACTTTGCCATATGAAGAAATTCTTGCCGTTATAGCAGCTTATGCAGAAAAATATGATTTTGATGCAGTTATTCCAGTATCTGCAAAAACGGGAAAAGGTACTGATATTTTGATGAATGAGCTGGAAAAATTTGCGATTGAAGGTCCTGCTCTTTTCCCAGAAGATATGGTATCTGACCAGCCAGAAAAAGTGCTTGCAGCTGAAATGATAAGAGAAAAAATGCTTCGTATGCTTGATAGAGAAGTGCCTCATGGTGTGGCTGTTGGAATTGAACGCTGGAACGAGCGTGAGGATGGTCTTATTGAAATCAATGCAACTATTTACTGCGAAAAAGTAAGTCATAAAGGTATTATTATAGGTAAAAACGGCGAAATGCTAAAGAAAATTGGTAAAACTGCACGATTAGAAATTGAAAAAAATCTTGATTGCAGAGTATATCTTGAGCTTTGGGTAAAAGTCAAGGAAGATTGGAGAAATAACACATATCAAATGCGTGGTTTTGGCTATCAAGACCAGTAACGGTCAAAGCTGCCATGGGTCAAAAGACTATATTTGCACATACTACCCTTAGAAAGGTAGGTGCGGCAGCGTGACAGCACAAATCGCTTGGGATAAATTTTTGAAAACGGGTGCACCACAGGATTATATAAAATACTGTCAGGTTAGCACATACGGAGAGAACAATGCAGCATCAAACAATTAAAGGACTTGTGATTCGTGAAACCGATTTTGGTGAATCGAATCGCTACATAACTGTGCTTACCGAACAAGGTACGAAAATAGAAGTTCTATGCCATAATGTTCGCATAAGAAATGGCAGATTATCAGCAGCAGTAAGGCTTTTTTGCTTTAGTGAGTTTACTTTGTATCAAAAAGGCGATAAATATACACTAAATGATGCAACGCTTATACATTCATTTTGGGGTGTTGCTCAAGATATGGAAATCTATGCTTTGAGCTGTTACTTTTCCGAATGTGTTATGGCTATGGCAGAAAGCTCTGAGCTCGAGCCGCAAACGACTAAACTTATTTTATATGCTTTAAGGGCAGTTTCTGAGCAAAAACGAAATCAAAAGCTAGTAAAAGCGGCATTTGAACTTAAAATTATGGCTATTTGTGGTTTTGCTCCCGATTTATCTGCATGTGGTGCATGTCTAAAGCCTATAAATGGGCAGGTTTATTTTTCTGTGCGTGAGGGTGTAGTAATCGATAAAGATTGCAAAAAACGTATAGGTGGCAAAGACTTTGTGGCTCTTAGTTCTGGAACATATGAGGCTATGAAGTATATTTTATCATGTGATATGTCAAAGTTATTTTCTTTCACCCTTGGCACAGAAAGTTTGAATCAGCTTTCTATTTTATGCGAGCAGTATACGCTCTATCATTTAGGACGAGGGTTTTCAAGTTTGGATTTTTATAGAACTCTTTGTCCATGAAATTTTATAAAGGAACTGGATTTTAATGAATAAATTAGCAGAAAAGTCGCTTAAAACTCTGGAATATTATGCGGTTCTTGAGCTTTTAGCAGAGCAGGCGGCATCTAGTCAGGGAAAAAAGCAATGTATGGCTTTAAGACCTGTGACAGATTTAGAACAAGCAGAAATTTATATGAAACAAACAAGTGATGCAAAGAATATAATGACAAAGCAGGGAAGCCCATCGCTTGGAGGTATTAGAGAAATTACAGCAGCGTTAAAGCGTGCCGAAATGGGCGGCGTGCTAAACCTTAAAGAGCTTTTAAATGTTGCATCTGTGCTACAATGTGTAAGGCTTATGCAGGCTTATTTCTCTGAGCAGGAGGAAAAAACATCTCTTACTCCCATTTATCGTTTGCTTGCAGGCAATCAGTCGCTAGAGCAGCGTATAACAACTTCAATTTTAAGTGAAGAAGAAGTTGCAGACGGTGCAAGCAGTGAACTTCATTCAATCCGCAGACAAATGCGTCAAATCTCTGGAAAGGTAAGAGATACTCTTAGCAAACTTATTTCAGGAGAGCGCTCTAAATATCTTCAGGAAACAATTATAACGCAAAGAAATGGTCGATATGTTGTACCTGTAAAGGCAGAGCATAGGGCAGATGTGCCAGGCTTGGTGCATGATACATCATCATCAGGTGCAACAGTGTTTGTAGAGCCGGCAGCAGTCGTGGAAATTAACAACCAAATGAAACTATTAGAGGGCAAAGAGCAGGCGGAAATTGAGCGTATTTTAGCTGAAATTTCGTCTGAGGTGTCAAGCTGTGCCGAAACTATCAGTCAAGATTGTGAGCAGCTTATAACACTTGATTTTATTTTTGCCCGTGCCAAACTATCTTTTAAAATGAATGCTACTTCACCAAGCTTTAAAAAAGATGGGTATGGTGTAACCTTAAAGCGTGCAAGACATCCATTGCTTGACACTAAAAAGGCTGTGCCAATCGATATTGCTATTGGTAATGAGTACGATACACTTGTTATTACGGGACCGAATACAGGTGGTAAGACGGTATCGCTTAAAACACTTGGACTGTTGAGCCTTATGGCTGCATCAGGCTTGCACATTCCGGCAAGTGAACTTTCTGAGGTTTGTGTGTTTGAAAACGTCTATGCTGACATTGGCGATGAACAGAGTATAGAGCAGAGCTTGTCAACATTTTCATCTCATATGAAAACTATTGTTGGTATGATGGAAAAGTGTGCAAAAGGCGATTTAGTGCTATTTGATGAACTCGGTGCAGGAACAGACCCTGTTGAGGGTGCAGCACTTGCAGTGTCTGTTATCGGTTATGCCAGACAGATGGGTGCTTTTGTAGCAGCTACTACTCACTATTCTGAACTTAAAACCTTTGCTCTTACAACTGATGGAGTTGAAAATGCATCTTGTGAGTTTGATGTAGGAACTTTACGCCCAACATATAGATTATTAACCGGTATACCTGGTAAATCAAATGCGTTTGCGATTGCTGCAAGACTTGGACTTCAACCTGTGATTTTGGAAAAAGCAAAAGAACAGCTTTCAAGTGAAAATACACGTTTTGAAGATGTACTTGCACAGCTTGAAAAAGAACGCAAACTACTTGAAAAATACAAAGCAGAGGCAGAAAAACTGCGTTCTGCTGCACAAAGCGAGCGAGACAAGGCGGAAAATCTGCGTGATAAGTCAGAAGATGAGGCAGACCGCATAGTTGAAAATGCAAGACTAAAGGCAGACCGTATCCTTAAAGATGCACGTATGACAGCTGAAACCGTGTTTGCTGAGCTTGATGACATTAAGAAAAAGAGCAGCAAAGATAAAGAACAAAATCTTGCAGCAGCTAAAGCGGCACTGCGTGGAGTAATAACCCAGACCGAAAGCGAAATCCGCAAGAAAAAGGAAAAACGCACAGTCGAAAACACTGCAACCATTCACAAGGGTGATGAAGTACAGCTTATAAATGTATCTAATATCATTGCAACTGTGCTCACTGAGCCAGACGCAAGCGGTAATATGCAAGTTCAAGCGGGTATAATGAAAACAACCGTAAATATAAATGAGGTTCGCATTGTAAAAAAACAAAACACCTCAAAACCTAAGATGCCAAGACATAACTCTGGTGGTGCCACAAGGGAGCTTAAACTTAATGCCGCTGCAAGCGAAGTTGATGTTCGCGGCATGTGTGCAGAGGAGGCAATTTTAGAAGTTGACCAATTTTTGTCAAATGCCATGATGTCATCTTTGCCATCGGTTAGAATTATTCATGGAAAGGGTACTGGTGTATTAAGAAACGCTATTCAGCAGCATTTAAAACGCAATAAGCGTATAAAAACTGTTAGAAATGGTGTATTTGGTGAGGGTGAAAATGGTGTAACTGTTGTGGAGTTTAGATAAAAAATTCAAATATTTAATTGACATAAAAATAATATAAGTTGCCATGTAAATAAGGCTATATTGTTGAAACGCTACAATATTTGTCACTTTTTTTGAAAAATTTCTACAAGAAGGAAAGGTTTTGTGTCAATAATTATGTTGACGAAAGTTTAAAAAAAAGGTATTCTATTTGTATACTAAATTTCTGAAAACGATATTAGCAAACTGGTTAAATTCCAAGAATAGGGAGCGATGAGGAAATGTATTCTAAAGAGGTACAGGTAACTAACCAAGTAGGTCTTTATGCAAGACCAGCAACCTTTTTTATTCAGAAGGCTAACGAGTTTAAGAGCACTATTCTCGTTGAAAAGGAAGAGCGTCGTGTAAATGCTAAGAGCTTACTAGGTATTCTCTCACTTGGCATCACTAAGGGCACAACAATCAACCTGATTGCGGACGGTCCAGACGAGGAAGAAGCTGTTAACGCACTGGTTGAGCTTATCACCTCTAACTTTACCGACTAATTTTTTTTCGGCAAACCCAAAAGGCACCGCGTGGCGGTGCTTTTTCTGTTATTTATTTAATGATAAATCAGGAGAGAAGATGTATAAACGATTTGATGATCTTAAAACCAAAGTGCTTTCTCTGCCATATGAACCCGGCGTTTATATTATGAAAAATAAAGCTGGAGATGTTATCTATGTTGGAAAGGCAAAAGCACTTAAAAACCGAGTTTCTCAGTATTTCCAAAGTGATACAAGGCATAGCCCAAAGACGAAAGTAATGGTTTCTCATATTTGGGATTTTGAGATTATTGTAACCGAATCAGAATTTGAAGCACTGGTGCTTGAAAATGCAATGATTAAGAAATACAAGCCCAAATACAATATTTTGCTTAAAGATGATAAGGGATATCCATTTATTAAAGTTTCAACATCTAAGCCATTTCCGGAATTTGAAATTGTTTCTTCGCCAAAGGCGGACGCTGATAGATATTTCGGTCCATATTTAAGCCGCAACGCTGCAAGACAAGCAATAGATACTATAAGCCAAACATTAAAACTAAAAACTTGCAGACGTATTTTCCCAAGAGATATAGGAAAGGGGCGACCATGTCTAAATAAACATTTAGGAAGATGCATTGCTCCATGCACAGGTGAGATTTCACAGCAAGACTATGCAAAACTCATTTTTGAGGCCATTGAGCTTTTACAGGGAAATGATAAAACTCTCTTAAAAGACCTCAATGAACAAATGCAAGAATATTCAGAAAACTTAAACTTTGAACGCGCTGCAATAATAAGAGATAGAATAAGAGCAATACAGGGATTAAATGAAAAACAAAAGGTTGTTGCAGGTTATTTTGCTGATTTAGATGTTGTTGTTTTTGTGCAAGGTCAAACAAAAGGCTGTGTGGTTGTGCTTCATTATTTAGGTGGTTCTCTGCAAGATAAAGAATATACAATTATAGACGGCACAAGCAGCGAGGATTTTAGTGAGGTTTTAAGTGCATTTTTAAAGCAATATTATTCACTGCGTAAAGTTGTGCCTAAAACAGTGCTTTTAAGCCATGAAATAGAGGATATTGAGGCCATAAATGAATTTTTATCATCTGTTGCAGGTAAAAATATAATTTTAAGCGTTCCAAAGCGTGGAAAACGTCATGATTTAGTTAGACTTGCAGAAAAAAATGCAAGCGAGGAAATAGCACGAACAGAAACCAAAGAGCAAAGATATGCAAAATCACTTGAGCTGCTGCAAAATATAACGGGTATGCAAAACTTGCCTGTGATACTTGAAAGCTATGATATTTCAAACTTCGCTGGAGCAGACACAGTAGGCTCAATGGTGGTTTTTGAAAATGCGCAGCCAAAACGCAGTAAATACCGCAAATTTAAAATAGAATGTACCGCAAACGGTCAAGATGATTATGCGGCTATGTCAGAGATGCTAACAAGACGCATTGAAAGATTTAAAGCTGGTGATGAAAAATTCTGTCCACTTCCAGATGCATTTCTGATTGATGGCGGTTTGGGGCATGTTAGAACAGCTAAGGCTGTATTGGATAAATTTAATATAGCTGTGCCATGTTTTGGAATGGTCAAAGATGACCACCACAGAACAAGAGGACTTATTGCACCAGATTCAAGGGAGTTTGGCATTTCTACTATGCCTGCGGTTTTTGCTCTTATAGGTCGAATACAGGAAGAAACACACAGGTTCGCTATAACTTTTAATAGAAATTTAGGCTCTAAGCGTATGCGGACTTCAACCCTTGATAAAATTGTGGGAGTGGGAGAAAAACGCAGAAATGAGCTTTTAAAACATTTTAAAACAATAGATGCAATACGTAAAGCAGACATAAATGAGCTTAAACGTGTTGTGCCTATAAGTACTGCTAATGCAGTATATGAATTTTTTCATCCAGGAGAAAATAAAACGTGAGAGTAATTTCAGGAAGCGCAAGGGGTTGTAAATTACAACCCGTGCCAGGTATGAACACAAGACCCACAACTGACAGAGTCAAGGAATCAGTTTTTAATATAATACAAATGCATATAAGAGATGCAAATGTTTTAGACCTTTTTGCTGGAACAGGTCAGCTTGGTATTGAAACATTAAGCCGAGGGGCTAAACATTGCGATTTTGTAGACCATGACAGAAAGGCTCAGCAAACTATAAAAAAAAATTTAGGTTTAGCAAGAGTTGAGGATAGAGCAACACTACATTGTATAAATGCAAAGGATTTTGTAAAGAGGGTCTCTAACACAAAATATAACCTCATATTGCTTGACCCCCCATATGGTGGAAAAATATTAAATGATGCACTTTTTATGCTGAATCAGTTTGACATTTTAGCTCCCTCTGGTATAATATTATGCGAAAGTGCTGTCGAGGACGAAATATATTCGTCTTATCAAGTAGCTAAAGAATACCGATACGGTGCAATAAAAATTACTGTGCTTTATCATAAAGATAGCTCGGTTTAATAATACTAGATATGGAAAATAAAAATATGAAAATTGCAATTTACCCAGGCAGCTTTGACCCAGTTACCCTTGGTCATTTGGATATTATAAATAGGGCTGCTGCTTTATTTGATAAACTTATAGTCGTGGTCATGCACAATGTATCTAAAAAACCTATTTTCTCCGTTGAGGAAAGAAAAGAATTCCTTCGTCAAACAACAAGGAATATAAAGGGCGTTGAAATAGATAGTTTTGGCGGTCTGCTTGCAGATTATGCTGCAAAACGGGGAGCTTGCACAATAGTTAAAGGTCTAAGAGCGGTCAGTGATTTTGAATATGAATTTCAAATGGCTCTGACAAACAGAAAGCTGAACCCAGAAGTAGATACCGTATTTCTTATGACGAGTGCAGAATATATGTACCTTTCATCTTCAATGGTTAAAGACATCGCACTGCATGGTGGAAATGTGGCAGACTTTGTGCCTGACCAAATCGAGGGCGAAATTATAGCGAGAATACGAAAGGACGGATAAAGAAAATGGCAACAGTAGAAGAACTGGTAAATAGCCTTTATGAAATGGTACAAGACGCAGGTGCAGTACCATTTACTGATAAGTGTATGCTGGAGCGCGATAGAGTGCTGGACATGCTCGATGAGCTTAGAGTTTCTCTGCCAGCAGACCTTAAAATGGCACAGGATATTGTTGAGAAGCGTAATGAGCTGCTAACAGCAGGCAAACGTGAGGCAGATGCACTAAAGCAGCAGGCAGAAGACGCTGCACGTACACTCATATCTGAAACTGAGGTTATGAAAGCTGCACAGGCTAAAGCTAAGGAAATTTTAGGAAATGCTGAAATTCAGGCGAGAGAGCTGCGTAAAGTAGCAAATGAATATTGTGAGGACACCCTAAGACGTACAGAAGAATCTGTGGCTTTAGGTCTTGCAGAGGTTCAAAAGGCTCGTCAGCGTTTTAGAGATATCGCATCACAAGCTCTGTAATATAAAAAACTTTACTGCTACCCTTATATTTACAAATTATGTTTAAGATGTTATAGTATTGTTTAAATTCCAAAATATTAGGGGGCTTTGTGAACATGATAAAAAAACTAAAAATAAAAAAATTATCTACAACTTTAATTTGTTACTCGGTTATAATTCTACTTGTATTAAATACAATAGCTGCAGTTCTGATGAGTTTTGAGTCAGCTTCTGCAATGAACAGTAAACAAAATGATTATTTAGAGAAATCACTTACCAGTGCTGAAGAGCGGATTGAACAATTCGTAGAGAATTATATAAATATTGGTCAAATGCTATCTGATAACCAATTCATAAGGTCAGCAGTTGCAGAATCTACAACTATTACGCCAATGTTAACTGCCCCAAGTTTTCCACAAGCAGTATATGCTATGACCCAAACAGTCAACAGATATGATGGAATAATGTCTATAGGTATAGGAAGCATTGCAGAAAATAATATTTATACTGACTCTGGTCAGCAGGTGAATATTGTTTTAAAAGATAGAGAGTATTATGCTGCAGTTACTAATAACCAGCCTTATGTTACAGAGCCTTATGCAGACACCATAACTGGTAATATATGTGTATCCATTGGATTGCCTATTGTATATGATGGTAGAACAGTTGGTGTATTGTGTCTGGATATAAATTTAAATGGTTTATATACATTTATTGAGAGTATGTCATTTGGTGAGTCAGGACGTATGTTGCTCATTAGTGAAAATAGAGTAATAATGGCATACACAAATAAAGATATGCTGGGTTCAGACTTTAGCGTGCTTGGTATAGCAGGCGATGAGTTTATGTCCGAACTTGATAATCCAACTGGTAATCTTACGAATTATACAATTAACAATCAGCAAAAAGTTGCTATGATAACAGAAATAGAAGATTATAATTGGACACTTGTAGTTGGTATGTCATCAAGTGAGTATAATTCAGCTACTTTTCGTGTAATTGGTTTTCTTGTTTTGCTTTTAATTGCAATAACAATTGTGTTATGCTTATTGTTACGTAATATAATTACCAAAAAATTAACTCCAGTTACAAAAATAAAGCATGCATTGAGTCAGATGAGAGATGGTAATTTACATATTCATCTTGAAAGCACAAGCAACGATGAAATTGGTCAGATTTCTCAATCAATTATTGATTGTACAAACACTCTTTCGTCATATATAACTGAAATCGATACCATAATGAAACAACTTGCAGATGGTAATTTGCGTGTAAGATATAATGTTAAGTTTAAGGGTGATTTTGAGCCTATTCAAAAATCTATTGGCCGCTTCGTTGCTCAACTTTCAGAGCTTGTGCATAATGTTGCTCAATCCGCCGCTTCAGTAAATTCAAGTTCTATGCATGTTTCTTCTGGAGCTCAAGAATTGGCACAGGGTTCAACCGAGCAGGCAGCTTCCATAGAGGAACTGATGGAAACTATATCAGAAATTTCTACTAAAATTGAAACAACTGCTGATGATACACAATTAGCTCAAAAACAGGTTGTAGCCGCAAACAACTCTCTTAACCAAAGTAATGTTCATATGACCAATTTAGCTAATATTATGTCACGTATTAGCAATGATTCTACAAAGATTCACAGCATAATAAAAACTATTGAGGATATTGCTTTTCAAACGAATATCCTTGCACTTAATGCCGCAGTTGAGGCTGCTCGTGCAGGTCAATCTGGTAAAGGATTTGCAGTAGTTGCAGATGAAGTCCGAAACCTATCTTCAAAGAGTACAGCTGCTGCAAGCCAGATTGCTCAGCTTATTGAACGTTCAGTAAAATCCATTGAGGAAGGTGAACAAGCAACGCAAAAAACCACTTTGGCATTGGCACAAACGGTTGAACAGGCATCTGTTGTAGGTGAAATCATAGATAAAATTTCTAATGCAACTATTGAACAATCAAATGCGATTCATACCGTAAATAAAAGTATGGACCAGATTTCCAGCGTTGTTAAAAATAACTCTGCTAATGCTGAAGAAAGTGCCGCAGCAAGTGAAGAACTTTCAAGTCAATCACATATACTTGAAGAAATGATAAATCACTTTAAATTATAAAATGAAGAGAAAGTCTTGGAGCCACAACTCTGAGGCTTTCTTTTTTATAGACCAAGCCTATTTGGTCAGGCAAACTTGTGTTACCTAGCTGTATTCAGGGAGCAGGATATACTTTTGATATAGACAAAACCTAAGTTTTATTCGTATTTTATGTGAAGTACAGGGGGAATTTTAAAGGTTTCCTATTTTTCTATGCAGAAAATCGAACAAGTGTTCGAGTGCAGAAAAGTGTCGAATTTAATATTAGATTTGTGAAAATGCTCTATTTGCATTTGAAAAAAGTTATATAGTTAGGGTTGCAAAATGATGACAAAAAGGTTATAATGATTTAAAGGTGGAGAGGTGTGTCCAAATCTGCCTAGTTAAATGTTAAATTAGCTTTTATGATATAAGAAATGAGTTTTATATATGAATCGAAATGATTTTCATCATATATCTATCTTGCTTGATGAATGCTTGGATGCATTGCAAATTAAGCCAGATGGAGTATATATGGATGCGACTCTGGGTGGTGCAGGTCATTCTTTGGGAATCGCTCAAAGACTTACTAACGGCGGTCGCCTTATATGTGTTGACAGAGATGATGCTGCACTTGCTAATGCTGAAAAGCGTCTTAAAGATATTCGTGAACGTGTAACACTAGTTAAAAGCGATTTCCGTAATCTTGATAGTGTAATTGCTGCTCAAGGGCTTTCGGGCGTCGATGGAATATTATTTGACCTTGGTGTTTCATCTCCTCAGCTTGATAAGGCAGAACGCGGTTTTTCTTATATGCAAGATGCACCTCTTGATATGCGTATGGATAGACAGCAAAAACTTACGGCTTATGATGTTGTAAACAGTTTTGAGCAGTCTGAACTTCGCAGGATTTTAACCGAGTATGGCGAAGAACGTTATTCGCCTAACATTGCGGCTGCAATCGTTCGCACTCGTGAGCAAAAACCAATTAAAACCACAGGTGAACTTGTTGATGTTATTAGAAGTGCTATGCCAGCTAAAGCTCTAAGAGAAAAACAGCACCCTGCTAAACGTTCTTTTCAGGCAATAAGAATTGCTGTTAATGATGAGCTTAGTGCGGTTAGAGAGGCTATGCAAAAGGCTATTGATGCACTAAACCCAAATGGAAGGCTGGCTGTAATCACTTTCCATTCACTAGAGGACAGAATTGTTAAAGAAACTATGAAAAAAGCGGCTGAAGGCTGCACATGTCCAAGGGATTTCCCTGTTTGTGTGTGCGGAAATAAGCCAAAGGTAAAGCTGATAAGTCGCAAGCCTATTTTGCCGGGGGAGGGCGAGATTCGTGAAAATGGACGAGCTCGCTCGGCAAAACTTAGAGTTTGTGAAAGGCTTTAACTATCAGAATTTGATTTTTGAGAAGGGAATGGCTTTAAAATGGATAAATCACAACGCACAGGGCGCCAAGCTGTGCCAAATGTGCGTCAGCGAAAAAAATCCGCTGCACGTGTTCAAACGTCCAGAAGTAAGCTGCTTAGAGTGTTGTCTTTCCCAAGAGTTATGGCTGCTATAGCAGTGGCATGTTTTTGTGTTATGTTGCTTTATAGTAATATGCAGCTTACACGTCTTACAAAAGAAATTGAGGAACAGGAGACAGCTTTAGAGCAGGTGCAGAGTGAATATGTTTCACTCAAAGCACGTCAGGGGCAGACACTAAGCATAAGCTACATAGAACAATATGCACAGAAAGAGCTGGGAATGGTGAAAATGGACCCTTCTCAGATAGAATATATAGAGATGACAAAACCGGAAGTTACAGAGGTTTCAGATACAACAAAACTAGGGGACGCAGTTGCAAATCTCATGCGTGGCTTTACGGCTGTGTTGGAATATTTGAGATAGGCTGCTGAATAAGATGGTACTGCGGGAGTGAGAGGTGGAAACGCTTCTGACTCCCGCTTGTTTGTTTGCTATACATAAACGATTTAGAACTACAAAGCAGATTTCAAATGGAGGAATTTCCGATATGCCAATTCGCAAACATAATAAAGGCACTAAACGACCAAGTTTAATGATGCGTAGCCGTATATCAGTGCTTATAGGCGTACTGGTTTTTATATGTTTTTCAGTAGTTGCTGTACGCCTGTTTTGGATGCAAGTTGTAAGATATGATTATTATAGAGAAAAAGCACTTAATTTCCAAACTAAAGACAGTATTATTGAACCAAAGCGCGGAACTATCTATGATAGAAATTATAAGGTGCTTGCACAATCAGCATCAACCGAATCTGTGCTTATTAACCCAAATGGACTTAAAACATGGGTTAAAAACCAAAACGATAGGCTAGAGAATAAACAAGAAGAAGATCCAACTGTACAGCTTTTAGAGCTTGAAGAAGTTCAGTCAACGATTGCAACGATTTTAAGCGAAAATCTAGGGCTTTCATATGAAAGTGTTTTATCTAAGGTTCAAAGAGTAGACCGTCAATCAATGGAAATCAAAGGACAGGTCGAACAGGATATAGTGGAGAAAATTCTTAGTCAAATTAACGATGCAGGTATCGCAACTGGTGCATATTCATCTGTTTATACAGAGCCAGATACAAAGCGTTATTATCCTTATGGCTCATTTGCATCGCAGGTAATAGGTTTTATAAATAGTAGTGGTCCTGTTGGAGGAATAGAACTGGAATATAACGATGTATTATCAGGCACTGCTGGAAGAATTGTTCGAGCTCAAAATGTAAGTAACTCGGATATGCCTTTTGAGTATGAACAATATGTTCCGGCACAAGACGGCGGCTCGGTTGTACTAACCATTGATGAAAGTGTTCAGCATTATCTCGAAACACATGTGGAAACTGCTCTTGCAGATAACCCACAGGCACGTGGAGGTGTTTCAGGTATTGTAATGGACGTTAAAACGGGTGAAATTTTAGGCATGGTTAATATGCCAGATTTTGATATAAATTCATATAGCACTATTGAGAAAGATAATTTATACTATAATGAGCTGAAAGCTGAGATCGAAACATACTTCACTGAAAATGGTATAAACGGCGAAGTAAACGATGAATACCTTTGTGAGGGTAAATGGGCAGGTCTGCCAAGTGGCATGAGCGATGAGCAGAAAACCGAAGTTGATACAATGCGTACAGCAAAGTTACAAGCTATGTGGAGAAACCATATCGTTTCTGATACATATGAGCCGGGTTCTACTTTTAAGCTCATGACAGTTGCAACAGCCCTGGAATCTCAGTCCATAAGCACAGAGGATACTTTTGTTTGCAATGGTTCCATGATGGTTGCGGGTTGGGGTAAACCAATTAAATGTCATAAAACAGCGGGTCATGGAACTCAAACACTAACTGAAGCTCTTATGAACTCCTGTAACGTTGCTATGATGCAAATTGCTTTTAAAACTACTCCTGCAACATTTTTCGAGTATTTCGAGTCGTTTGGTCTCGTTGGTAAAACAAATATAGATTTACCAGGTGAAGCAAACAATACTTCACTTGTCTATACAGAAGAACAACTTGTTGACACTCCATCAAACCTTGCAGTATCCTCATTTGGTCAGCGTTTTAAGGTAACTCCACTTCAAATGATATCTATGATTTGTGCTATTGTTGATGATGGCAATCTTAAAACTCCACATATCGTTCGTCAGATTTTAAATTCTGATGGCTCTGTGCGTGAAACTATTCAAACCCAAGTTGTGCGTCAAGTGATTTCTGAGGAAACATCAGAGTTTATGCGTCAAGCTATGGAGGCAGTAGTTTCTGATGGTACGGGTAAAAATGCTTATGTTGCAGGATACCGTGTAGGCGGTAAAACTGCAACATCAGAAATTGAAAAGAAACGAGATTCAGAGGGTAGGGTAATAGATAACGAATATCGTTACACAGCATCATTTATTGGTGTTGCACCAATGGACGACCCACAAATTGCAGTTTTAGTTGCTATTCATGACCTGCCAGAAAGTGCCCCTCATGGCGGCGGTGCTATTGCAGCTCCAGTAGTAGCTAGAATTTTAGAAGATGTTCTGCCATATTGGGGTGTTGAACAGAGTTTTGACGAGGAAAATGCAGACCGTATTGAAATTCAGGTTTCAAGTGTTATCGGTCAAACCGAAGAAGAAGCTGCATCTGTACTTGAAAACCTTGGATTTAGTTACCGCACAGTTGGCGATGGCGATACAGTTACCGACCAAGTTCCAAGCGGTGGTGTTAAGATACCAACGGGCAGCCAAATCATTCTCTATATGGGTGGCGAAAAGAGTACAGAACTTGTAACTGTTCCTAATGTTCTAGGTGAACACCCAGAAACAGCTCAAAGCAGACTTAATTCAAATAATCTATATATGCGTAGAACTGGTATTAAGAGCAGTCAGACTAATGCTCAAACTCAGGCTACACAACAAAACCCAGCAGCAGGAACACAGGTTCCAATCGGTACTGTTATTACTGTATCATTTGAAAACACAACAGGTGTCAGCGACCGTTAAAGCATGAAACGAGGGAAAATTTTATGAAGCTATCTAAACTTTTAAACAATATTGATATTTTAGAAAACAGACTGGATTTAGACACAGAAATCGAAAATGTATGCTATGATTCACGAAAGGTGAAAAAAGGCGATTTGTTTGTCGCTATTCGTGGATATGCAACCGATGGTCATAAGTATATTGCAAAAGCATTGGAGCAAGGTGCAGTGGCTATTGTCTGTGAGGAGGCACAGGAAAATATTCCTGCTGTCATAGTAAAAAATTCAAGAAAAGCGCTTGCACAGATTGGTGCGAATGAATTTGACCACCCAGCACAAAAGCTCAAAATGATTGGCATCACTGGTACAAACGGAAAAACCACAACAACATATCTTGTAAAGCATATCCTCGAGAGCGAAGGTGCAAAAGTAGGGCTTATTGGCACAAATCAAAATATGATTGGTGATGAAATTCTGGAAACCGAACGCACAACTCCAGAATCTTACGAACTGCAAGAACTATTTAGCAAGATGGTAAATGCAGGTTGCACTCATTGTGTTATGGAAGTTTCTTCACATTCTTTGGTTCTCGATAGGGTTTATGGCGTACCGTTTGAGGTTGGAGCTTTTACCAACCTCACTCAGGACCATTTGGACTTCCACCACACTATGGAGGAATACAGAAAGGCTAAAGCCATACTTTTTACAATGTGCAATAAGGGTATACTAAATATGGACGATTCAGCAAGCGAGCAAATCATGCTTGATGCAACTTGTGAAATAATGACCTATTCTGCACATAATGATAGTGCAGATTTAGTGGCTAAGAACGTAGAACTTTATGCAGACTGTGTAAAATTTGATGCAAGTATAGAAAATGAAAGCGAGCATATAATTTTAGGTATACCTGGACAGTTTACAGTTTCAAATGCACTAACATCTATTGGTGTGTGCTATGTTCTTGGTGTGCCACTTAAACAAATAGCTAATGCACTTAAATCTGCTCAAGGCGTAAAGGGTAGAGTGGAAGTAGTTAAAACCAACACAGATTATACGGTTTTAATTGACTATGCTCATTCACCAGATGGAGTGGAAAATGTTTTAAAGGCTGTTCGCGGATTTACAAAGGGCAGAGTGATTGCATTATTTGGCTGCGGCGGCGATAGAGATAGAACAAAACGCCCTAAGATGGGAGCTATTGCAGCAAACCTTGCCGATTACTGTATTGTTACCTCTGATAACCCACGAACGGAAGAACCAGCGCTTATTATTGATGATATTGTAGAGGGTATGAAAGATAGCAAAACCCCATATGAAGTTATCGTCAGCCGACCAGAGGCAATTTTTGCCGCTTTAAAAATGGCTCAAAAAGATGATACAATTGTGCTTATGGGCAAAGGTCATGAAACATATCAGGAAATAAATCACATTAAGCACCATATGGACGAACGTGAAATCGTTGCTGAATATTTTAAAAAATAAATACTACAAATGGGAAAAATCCCTGCTAAGTAAAGTGGGGTGGAGGGTGTTACATGGAGAGCTTTATGCTTTCACAGGCGGCTAAGTGGACAAAAGGAGAAGTTTCCTCTGATGCAGAAATTTTAACTGTATCTAAGGATTCAAGAGAAATTCCAAATGGCTGTTTATTTCTGGCAATCGCAGGAGAAAACTTTGATGGACACGATTATATAAATAAAGCAATAGAGAATGGTGCAGTGGCTGTTTTAAGCCATAGAAAAGATGAAAAATACTCTGTGCCCACTCTGTATGTAGAGGATACAAGACAGGCGATTTTAGATATTGCTGAAGGATATAGACAGCAGTTTACATGCCCATTAGTTGCAATAACTGGTTCTGTTGGTAAAACAACTACAAGGGGTTTGACGGCTGCTGTTGTATCTCAAAAATATAATACCCATGCAACAAAAGGAAATCTAAATAATCAGCTTGGTATGCCATTGACTTTGTTAGAGCTAAACCATACACATGAGGTGGCTGTAATTGAAATGGGTATGTCGGGTTTTGGTGAAATCTTATCCATGATTAAGGCTGCAAAGCCGGATATTGCAGTTATAACCAATATAGGCACTGCCCATATTGAGTTTTTAGGCTCAAGAGAAGGTATTTGCAAAGCAAAAATGGAAATTTTAGATGGTCTTTATGAGCGTGGCGGTACAGCTATTTTAAACGGTGATGAACCGCTTTTATGGGATAAACGAGATAAGATTAAATCAGATGTAATATGGTTTGGAATTGAAAACCCTGAGTGCGATATTTGTGCAGAAAACATAATATCTGAAAGCGATAGCGTTAGTTTTACACTTGTGTATAAAGATATCAAAACATCTGTAAAACTTTCAATCGCAGGTGTTCATAATGTTAGTAATGCACTTGCAGCGGCTGCTGTTGGCTTTAAGCTGGGTGTATCACCAGAGCAAATTTCAAATGGTATTTTTGAGTACACACCAGATGGCAGACGTCAGCGTCTTTATAACAAAAATGGTTTTATCATTTATGAGGATTGCTATAATGCAAGTCCAGATTCAATGAAAGCAGCACTAGCTGTTTTAAAATCACAAGAAGGTGGTAAGAAATTTGCGGTTTTAGGCTCCATGTTGGAGCTGGGCGATTATACGCAGATAGGTCATATTCAAACAGGCGAAAATGCTGCTAAAAATGCTGATGTTGTTTATTTATATGGTGCTTATGCTGAGTTTATGGCAGAGGGAGCAAAACAGGGTGGTATGTCAGAAGAAAATATTCATATTTTCACAACACATGAAGATTTAGCTGACAGCCTTAAAAAACATGCAAAAATTGGCGATGTGTTTTTATTTAAGGGCAGTCGCAGTATGAAAATGGAGCGGGCATTAGGTCTGTTTCTGGGGGAGGAAGTTTAATTTATGAAATTAGCGTTAATAGCAGCAGCTATCGCTTTTGTTGTAACAGCGGTCATCGGTATGCCAATTATAAATTGGCTTAGAAAAATGAAGTTTGGTCAAAAAATTCTTGAGATAGGTCCTAAATGGCATATGAACAAGCAAAATATACCAACAATGGGCGGTTTTATGTTTATTATTGGTATAACCGTTAGTATGCTTATAAGCTATGGCATTTTAAGTTTTGGAAAAACGCAAAATGCGCTTTCAATGCCACTGTTTTTCTCAGTTTTATTTATGGCCTTTGCTTATGGTCTTGTCGGTATGATTGATGACTGGGCGAAAATACGCAAAAAGCAAAATGCAGGTTTAACACCTATGCAAAAACTGCTTTTGCAAATTGTTGTTGCAGCAGTATTTTTATCACTTTTAAGGCTTGCAGGTGGTCAAACAGGTGGAATTTGGATTCCAATCTTAGAAAGAACGATTGTGATTCCTTGGGCAATATATTTAGTGTTTGCAATCATTGTAGTTGTTGGCTGTGATAACGCTGTAAATCTAACCGATGGTATTGATGGACTCGCTGCAAGTGTTACCTTACCAGTTGCTATTTTCTTTGCATGTGTTGGCATTAAGCAGGGTAATATTGGTGTAGTTGTGTTTTCTGCTGCTCTTGCAGGCGGGCTTTTAGGATTTCTTCTGTTTAATTTTAATCCTGCAAAAGTGTTTATGGGAGATACTGGTTCACTATTTTTAGGTGGTGCTGTTGCAGGACTCGCTTTTGCCTGTGACTTACCGCTTGTACTTGTGCCAGTAGGCCTTATTTATGTTATAGAAACTCTTTCTGTTATTTTACAAGTTGGTTATTTTAAAATTAGCCATGGCAAAAGACTATTTAAAATGGCACCTATTCACCACCATTTTGAAATGTGTGGCTGGGGTGAACGTAAAATTGTTATAATTTTTACTTTAATTACAACTGTTATGTGTGTTTTAGCGTGGATACTGTTCAAAAGTGCATTTTAAGCACCAGCGAGCAGTTTCGCTCGCAAAGAAAGGAAAATTCATGCCTAAAAAATCTTCACTTATATATGAGCCGGAACCAGCGGCTACTCAAAAAAAACATCGCCAGGCTGCAAAAGCCCCACGGCCTAAAAGCAGAGTGCAGCCAGAAATTGTAAGAAAACTGGAGATAAAAAAACTAGATCTTACAACACTTGTTGTTATTTTAGTGCTTATGGTTATAGGGCTTATTGCTCTTTTTAGTGCAAGCTATCCTATAGGGCTTTATAGATTTGGTGACCCTTTGCAATTTGTAAAGAATCAGTCACTTTTTGCAGTTATAGGCATTTGTGGAATGCTTTTTATCTCCATAATTGACTATCATATTTATGGACGATTTTATAAGTTTATTTTTGGATTTGGTGTTTTATTGCTGGTTTTAGTTTTGATTATTGGCACAAACTATAATAACGCAAAACGATGGATTGAGATTCCAGGTCTGGGTCAGTTTCAGCCATCAGAGATCACAAAAATAGCAATGATTATAGCATTTTCATATTATGCTTCAAAAATGGGTGATAAAATCCGAACATATAAGGGACTTTTGCCGTTTATTGCCGCATTTGCTGTGATTGCAGGCTTGCTTGCACTCCAGCCTCATATGTCAGCGATTGTAATTATGTTTGTTATTGCACTTAGCATTTTGTTTGTTGCAGGTATAAAAGTTTGGTATTTCTTCCCAATAGGTATCGGTGGAATTGGTGCATTTGCGGTTGCATATCAGTTGCCACAATTTGCTCATGTGCGTGACCGTATAGCAGTATGGCTTGACCCATTTATAGACCTCCAAGATAAAGGCTATCAGGCAGCTAATAGCTTTGTGGCCATTGGTTCAGGCGGTTTTTGGGGGCTTGGTTTGGGTCAGGGCAGACAAAAACAGCTTTATTTGCCAGAACCGCAAAACGACTTTGTTTTTTCCGCATGGTGTGAGGAAATGGGTTTTGTCGGTGCGGTAATACTTATAATTTTATTTGCCTATTTGATTTACAGAGGGTATGTTATAGCAAAAAACGCGAGAGATAAGTTCGGCTGCTTGCTTGCAATAGGTATAACCACTCAGTTTGCAGTTCAAACACTTATGAATTTATTTGTTGTAACTGGTGTAATGCCAGTTACAGGTGCAAGTTTGCCGCTTTTTAGCTATGGCGGCACAGCGCTTATTATTCAGCTTTGTGAAATGGGTATATTGCTTAATATTTCACGAACTATGACACGCAAAAACTAGCAGGTAGGGGGCTATTATGAAATTATACATCACCGGTGGCGGCACTGGAGGACATGTTACACCAGGAATTGCTATTGCAAGATATTGCGAGCAAAAAAGACCAGATACTGTGGTTCGTTTTGCAGGTACATCTGGTGGAATCGAATCTCGTCTTGTGCCAAGAGAGGGTTATCCGCTTGATATAATTGAAATCAGCGGTTTACGCAGGTCTTTTAAGCCAGATGCTATTATGCATAACTTGAAAGCTGTAAAGCAGACTCTTCTAGCTCAAGCACAAGCTAAAAAATTGCTTTTACAACATAAGCCAGATTGTGTTATTGGTTGTGGTGGATATGTTAGTTTCCCAATCGTGAGTGCAGCTCAAAAACTCGGTATTCCTACAATTTTACTTGAAGTAAATGCACTCCCAGGTGTTACAACAAAGATGCTTGCTAAAAAAGCGGATAGGGTGCTTGTGTGCTTTGAACAGGCTAAAAATATATTAGGTGATAGTGATAGAATTTATATGACTGGTTCACCAGTAAGAACAGAAATTGTTTTTGCTGATAGAAAAGCTGCAAGAGAAAAAATGGGATTAACTGATAATGACCGTTTAGTTGTTTCATTTTGGGGCTCTATGGGTGCAAAATATATGAACGAACACATGGCAGATATGCTGACAAGAGAAATGCGTGAGGAAGTTTCTTTTTATCATGTGCATGCAACAGGCTCAGCGGCAAGCAAATGGCTACCTAGAAAAATTAGAGAAAACGGTGTAAATCCAGATGCAAACCCAAATGTAACTATTACAGAATATATTTATGATATGGCCGATAAAATGGCCGCAGCAGACCTTGTTTTATGCCGTGCAGGTGCAGCAACGATAGGAGAGCTTTGCGCTTTAGGGCGCGCGTCTATTATGGTGCCATCTCCATATGTAGCAGAAAACCATCAGGAGAAAAACGCAAGAGCTTTGGAAAAAGCAGGAGCATGTGATGTTTTGCTTGAAAATGAGGCAAATGGAAATCGTATGTTTGAAATGACAACTGCTCTGCTTGCAGATGATAAAAGGCGTGAACAAATGGCTAAAAACGCTTCTAAACTTGCAACATTAGATGCAGGTGAGAAAATTTATCAGCATATTTTACAGGTTGTAAGGAAGTCTTAAATTGGCGTTTTAAATGCCGGATAGGAGGAGTGCAATGAGTAACAGAAGAACAAATTCACCAGTTCGGCAAAAGCGGGTAAACTCTCAAAAAATGCCGCCATCCGGCAGCACAAATAGGACCACAAAAAGGCGTAAACCTCAGCAGCCAATGAGCCGTTCAGAAAGGCAAAGAAGAAAAATCCGCAGAAGTTTTAGACGCAAAGTGGCAGGCAGAATAGCATTTTTAATTATGACATTTTCTGCAGCTTTCCTAGCCGTTACCATATTTTTTAAAATAGATACAATTAGAGCAACAGCAACAGAACATTATACTGAGCAGGAAATTATTGAGGCTATAGAAGTTAAAACTGGTGATAACTTATTTACATTCCGCACAAGTTCATTGGAAAAGAGATTGCTTGAAAAATTTCCATATCTTGCAAGTGTGAGTGTAACGCGTTCGTTACCAAGCACACTTGTAATTGAAACTAAGGATTCTGTTCCCGCGGCTGCAATAAGCCTGTCGGGTGGAGGATATTACCTCATAGATGAAAATGGAAAAATGTTGGAGCAAAGTACAAACATTCCAGAAGGTGTCCCAAGTGTTACTGGAGTAAGCATTGTCGATGGTTCAGCGGGGCAATATATTGATGTTAAAAACAACAAAAAGGCAGAAATATTAGTTTCACTTACAAAAGCTCTAAAAGAACACAGTATGATTGAAAATGTTAATTTTATAAATGTTTCTGCTTTGACAGATGTTCGTATCGGCTATCTGGGCAGGCTTGATGTAAGACTTGGACAAGCTGATAATATTAATGAAAAACTCAAAATGCTTGTCCATATAGTGGAAAATGAGCTCTCCCCATCAGATATACAGACAATATACTTAGAAGATGCGGTAACGGTTTATTGCCCGCCAACAACACTTGAAAAATTTCAGCAGTCTGCCATGCCAATTTCAGACGTAAATTCGCCAGAAATTACATAAATGCACCATGTATTTTAAATAAAAAATTTCTATTTATGTGAAACCTGAGCGGATTTTAGCTCAGTAATATATTTGACCACTGCACTTTGAACAATTTTTAATAAAACGGGTATTTTTTGTTGCAAAATCTGCTTCATGGGGTTAAAATTATAACGATAGAGTGTGTAACTCTCTAAAGACAGCAAAACAGAGTTTTATCAGTTTTTATACGGATACATAGAAGATGAAAATAACGGAGGACGGCATCAATGAGCTTTCAATTTGAAGAAACCATGGACAATGTAGTTAATATTAAAGTCATCGGTATAGGTGGCGGCGGTAATAACGCTGTAAACCGCATGATTTCTGGCGGTATGCAGGGTGTCGAATTTATCGCTATCAACACAGATAAGCAAGCACTGAACTATTCTCAAGCAGGTACTAAAATACAAATCGGCGAAAAGCTAACCAAGGGACAGGGTGCAGGTTCTAACCCAATGGTGGGTCAGAAAGCTGCTGAAGAAAGTAAGGACGAAATTCAGGCAGCACTTGAAGGCGCTCACATGGTGTTTATCACCGCTGGTATGGGCGGAGGTACTGGCACCGGTGCAGCTCCGGTTGTTGCTGAAATTGCACACAGTATGGGTGCTTTAACAGTTGGCGTTGTAACTCGTCCATTTGCATTTGAAGGCAAAAAGCGCATTGACCAGGCTTTGCAAGGAATAGAGGCTATGCGTGAGAATGTAGACTCTCTGGTTATTATTCCTAATGAGCGTTTAAAGCTCGTCTCTGAGCAAAAAATTACATTTAAAAACGCATTCGATATTGCAGACGGCGTTCTGCGTCAGGCTGTTGCTAATATATCTGACCTTATTACTGTTCCAGGCTTTATTAACCTTGACTTTGCAGATATTAGCAGTATCATGAAAGATGCTGGTTTTGCTCATATTGGTACAGGCAAGGCAGCAGGCAAGGAAAAAGCTATTGAAGCTGCTAAAATGGCTATATCTAGCCCACTGCTTGAAACATCTATTGAAAACGCTAGGGGCATTATCCTATCTATTGTTGGCTCTGATGACATCGGTCTTGATGAAGTTGATGCAGCAGCTAGTATGGTTCAGCAGGCAGCTCACCCAGAGGCACATATTATCTTCGGTGCATCTATCGACGAGGAGCTTGATGACGAAATGCGTGTAGTTGTTATCGCTACCGGTTTTGATAATGTTCCAAATTCCGCTGTGGGTGCAAGCCCTGTTACAACAAAACAGCAGCAGATTAGTGGCGGTTCAAGCAGCCCATATTCAGATGCTAAAGATAAAGTTGCATCTGAGCCAGAAAAAGAAGCTCCTGCTGAGTCTGTTGACCCATATGAGCAGATACTACGTATTTTTAATCATGGTAAAACTTTGTAACACCATAAATAAAACGGCCCTTTGAAATATAAGGGCTATTTTTACGGTGAAAAATAGCAATTATATATAAATAAAGATTAACACCAAAAGGGGGTATAACGCCGTGGGTGCGGATCCTTGTAGTCGAAAACGAAAGAAATTTGCAAAAACGGCGGAAATACTCTAAGACAATCTCCGCCGTAGAAAGGCGGAAAATATGATTGAATGTTACAAAACAATAAATGGCAGAGTGATGCCAATTCCAACTATGGAGTCCGGCTGCTGGATAAATATTGTTCACCCTACATCTGAGGAGCTTGAAAGAGTTGTAAAATGGACAGGCGTTGAACATGATTTTATTTATGCACCACTTGACCCAGAAGAAAGTTCTCGTGTGGAAATCGAAGAAGACCAAGTTATGATGATTGTCGATATTCCAACCGTTGAAAAGGAAAAAGAAAGCGAAGAAGGGTCTCAGATTTTTGGAACGCTTCCAATGGGTATTATAATTCTCTCAGAGGTAGTCGTTACTGTTTGCTTGCAGGATACAGTGGTTTTAAGGTCCATTGCCGAGGGTGCGGTTAAGGATATACATACCGCCCTTAAAACAAGATTTGTATTCCAGATTCTTCTGCGTGTGGCAGGCAGATTCCTTAAAAATCTAAGACTTATTGAGCGTGACTTCACTAAAATTGAGCGCAGACTCTATGATTCACTTAAAAACGAGGAGCTTATTCAGCTTCTTGGATTGTCTAAATCATTGGTTTACTTCTCTGCATCACTTAAAGGCAATGAGGTTACAATGGAGAAAGTACTTCGTGGCAGGGTGCTTAAATTATATGAAGATGATAGAGATATTCTTGAAGATGCACTGATTGAGATTCGTCAGGCTATAGAGATGTCAAATATCTATTCAAGCATTTTGGCAGGCACTATGGACGCTTATGCATCTGTGGTATCAAATAATCTAAATATCATAATGAAAGTGCTTACAGTTATAACTATTATTATGACTATACCAAATATTATCTTTGGTTTCTATGGTATGAATATTGAAGGCAGTGGTTTGCCGTTTGCGATGTTCTGGTGGTTGCCTGTGCTTATAGCTGCACTAGGCATGACAGGTGCTTGGCTATATTTAAAAAAGAACAATCTAAATTAAAAAAACGAGCCAGTCGGCTCGTTTTTTATTTGCATACAATACTTAAATTTGTATCCGATACAAAGTTTTTAAGTGAAAACAGCATAACTACTTGGTCAATTTGTTGACTGTTTACATATGAACTTATTGGCTGCTTAAAATATCTTGCATCAAATAGATGGATTTCCGAAAAATATGGAATTAAGAATGGAACTAAGCTATCAGCATAAGAATCACGCACAAGCATCAGTTTTTCGCCTGTATTTCCGGTACGCAGTATTGCAAGCGGTTGATTTCCACCAAGAAACATTGAATATTTATCTTTTTTATCTAAATAGGATAGGTCGTATAGAGTGCCTTGTTCTGGTGAGCCATTTCTCCAAGATTCAACTTCAGTATTACCTTGCTCTACATAGATATCAATGCTGTCAGGCTTAACAGAACGTACACCAGATGAGGAATATAAAGTTCCGTTAAACTCGTGTGTAACCGTTTTAGAATTAAAAGACTCAAGCGGCTCTATTTCATATCCCATAGATTGTAAAAGTGATTTAGCTCCATAATATGCACCAAGACTTGTCCAATGATGGTCAGTACGATAATAAATATATTCATTTTCGTGTTCATACATTATTGTGCTCATATCAACCATATCTACATCATTTAAGTTTTGTGATATCATCGAAAGTAATTTTTCTTGATTTGCAGTAGGTGCACCAATAGGCAGAGTTTCTTTATATATATCTGTTGCAGTTGGTACAATGGCAAGCGATAGAGGAATATTAAGTGCATTAGCGGCATCATTTACAACTTTTATATTAGTCATAAACTGCTCTGTTGGCTCGTCCATACGCTCTAAAAGCCTGCCATCAGCCAAATAACAACCATTAAACTCTTTTTTGCCAAGTAATAAGTCTGTACTGCTTTTTAATGTAACACATTCATCACGGAGTATAAACTGGTCGGATAAATATGCCTCCGTCTCATCATCAAGGTTACCACTAAGAAAATTTTCAAGAGTAAATTTCGGCTTCTGTGCAAGTGTGCGGTTTTCTAGTTCAGAAAACTCCTTATCTGGAATAAGAAGTGTGCTTGCAAGTCCAAAAATCATAATAGAGCTAAATAATATAGTGTTTATTTTGTCATTTAATTTGCTCATTTTTTTAAATTCACCTCCTAAAAACTAGAATCTAAAGTATAAAAATGGGTTATAGCTGTCAGACACTAAGAAGGAAACAGACATTGCTATTCCCAACACCATTAGAACAGTGCCTAAGCTATCTTTGAGATTTCCTGGAAGTTTATTAAATAGCTTTTTGGGCAATGGAGTGGATGCAAAAGCTAAAACAATAAACGTAGGCAGATAGCTTATTAAATAATATAATGTAGTATCATTCCAAAGTGAAGCATTACCAAACATCTTTGAAAGATATAAAGTAAAATACTGAGGAGTCGCAAAAATTGCCATAGAAATGATAACAAGAATAAGTGTGTAAATATGCTGAACAAAATATGGCAGCTTAGATAAGAATTTCATAAATACTTGTTTTTCTAAAATTAGCAAAATGCCGAAATATACACCCCATACAAGAAAATTCCATTCAGCACCATGCCAAAATCCCGTTAATGCCCAAACAATCATTATATTAAAATATTTCCTAAAGCCATTTACACGATTGCCTCCAAGTGGGATATAAACATACTCACGAAACCAGCTTCCAAGGGTCATATGCCATCTGCGCCAGAAATCGGTTATAGATTTTGCCATATATGGATAGTTAAAGTTTTGCGGAAAGGTAAAGCCTAACATTCGTCCAAGACCACATGCCATATCAGAATAGCCTGCAAAATCAAAGTATATTTGGAATGAAAAGGCTATTGCACCAAGCCAAGCACCTACAACAGATAAATCAGAGCTATTTTGTAAAACCTCCCAAAGCTTACCTATACTATTTGCTAAAAGCACTTTTTTGCATAAGCCAACTGTAAATAGTTTTGCGCCATCACTAAAATCTTTAATTCGAGGTTTTACGCCCTCTGTAAGTTGGTCAGCAATATCTTTATAACGCACAATAGGACCAGCAATAAGCTGAGGAAAAAGCGTTACAAATACGCCAAACTTAATAAGGTTTTTTTGCCTTTCAGCCTCACCTCTATAAACATCGATTGAATATGACATTGTTTGGAAAGTATAAAATGAAATTCCAAGAGGAAGCGGCACACCTAAAACGGGCAGACCAAACTGAGATGCTATAAAATCCCAATATTTAAAGAAAAACAGCAGTGATAGATTAAAAAATACCGATGATGCAACGAGTTTTCGTGCAAGTTTATCGTTTGAACGATATTTTTCAATTAGAGCACCATGAATATAGTCAATCATTGTAGATGCAAACATTATCATTATATATCTAGGCTCACCCCAACCATAAAATATAAGATTAGCTATTAAAAGCATTGGGTTTCTAAGCCATAGAGGACATATATAGTATAATGCAAGCGTTATTGGAAGATAGGCAAATAAAAATGTCATACTGCTAAAAACCATTTGATAAAGCCCCCTTTTATATAAAAAAACAGAGCGGACAGCAAGCCCGCCCTGTGAGCAGTTTTATATTATTTTGTCATAGAGTTGAAAGCATCAACAGCACCAGATGCATTTTCACCGATTACAAAAAGTACATAGTTGCCATTAGTAACCAACTTATAATTCTTAACAAGTTCATACTGCTCAGGCAAATACTGCTTCCATTGTGCATCAAGGTCTGATTGACGTTTAATCATACCGTTTTTAACGGCATCAACTTGACCATCAGCAGCTTTCACAACTAGGTATTCAGTGGCTTTTACACTCATCATTGGCATTTTACCAACAAATTCAACCATACTAGATGAGCCGATTCCATAATTCATTGCCACATCATCAGCAGAAAATGTCATAAAGTTACTATCTACTCCCAAAGCCTTATCAATACTAGCGGCAATATCACTCACAGCAGGGGATTTAGCTGGGGTTTCAGGTTTTGGAGCAGGTTCAACCTGTGGAGTAGGCTGAGGTTGTGCAGGAGTTTGAGGTTTACTTGATGTTTGGGTGTTAGATGATGTTTGGGTATTAGATGGTGTTTGTGGGGTTACAGGATTCTGTTCTGGTGTCTGTTCTGGAGCTTGTTCAGGCTGTGAAGTAGTGCCAGACGCTGCGTTATCACTTCCAGCAGGTGTAGAGCTTACAGCGTTATCATTTTTTTCATCTTCAGATGTATCGCTAATATTTTCACTAGATAGTGAATCGCTAGAAGATGAGCTTATATTTGATTTATTGCTGTCGGTTTCTTTTTTCTCACTGCCACAGGCAGTTAGGCTTACACAAAGTATAGAAATAGCCAATAAAAATGCAATTTTCTTTTTCATAGTACATTCTCCTCGCTTTATAATAAAAGATATGGTTTTTCCTTGTTCTGATAGTATAGACGAGGGTTGTATAAGAAAGTTCCACGATTTTTGTAAAAAAAATTTCCCACATTTAATGTGGGAAAGAATTTATTCCATTGAAGTCTGAACTGTAATATCTACTGGAGCGGTAAAAGGCTTATCATAAATATTATGACCTGTTTCAAGTGGTGCGCCATCAACGGTTAAAGTAAGTGATGCTGGCTTAAAATAGTCCCAAATAGTGTTTACAAGACTGCCAAGCATCATTGTTTCTCCAGATGTACCCATATTTAAAATACCGTCAGCAAAGGCTTTGTTAAGGTCAAGCATAACAGCAGGTGCATCGTCTTTTGACACAGACCATTTTTCAACCTCAGTTTCTGCTGGCAAAGCATTTTCTGTTACAAGTGCTTGCACCAGTTCGACCATTGGTTCGTTATTTTTCTCAATTTGAACCTCTTTTTTTATTAGGTGCTCTGCATTTTCGTCTGGAAGATAAATACTCACTTTTTCATATTCATTTGCAGGGGTACCCGTTTCAATACTAACGGTTGATTTGTCATTGGGTTCACCATTTTGTGCCACACAGCCGCAAAGAGATGTGACAGCAAAAGAGCAGATAAACATTAAAGCTATTGTTTTTTTCTTCATACCTAAATCACCTCATTTTCTAAAGACTTTATATTATCCAATAATATTGTATCATGAGAAAATTAAAATTACACCTAGATATATGTCATTGTAACCTATATGAAACCAATTACTTTAAATTGTAACGTTTAAACATATGCCAAATAGGTACACTGTGTACGAAAAAAGCTCTAAGTATCCAATATACGCTTGCAAAAAAGGTAAAAAGCCAAGAAGGGCAAAAACTTACTGTTGTATAAAAAAGTCCAATATTTTGGCTTTTTGATATGCTGTTTGCAATTTTTTGTGCGGATAAAAACATATTAAGACTAAAAATAAACCAAAAGAAAATAAACCCAAAAGCATTCCAAAGTAATGATATTCCAACAGTATGAGATATAAATGTACTCACAATTACACCTAATATAGTTAAAATAATAGCAACAGATATATTCCATCTTAATACACGATGCATTTCACCTGCGCCTAACCCAAGTCCACCAGAAAAATTTGTATTGCTGTGCTTACACCATATTTTAATCATATTCAATGCAAGCTCACATTGTTCACCCTCATAAAAACCGCAGTTTACGAGTGCATATACATTAAGCTCTTTTGAAACAAGTCTTTCAAGCCTTTGCAAAAGCTCTAAAACATGTGAGGGCAGTCCATCAACATATAAAGGGGTCGCAAAGACAAGATTTTGTGCTTTTTTAAGTTCAGAAAGTATTTTTTTATCGTCTGCACGACCACGATAATTTACTACAGAACATTCGCCTTTGGTGAAAAATTTTGTTGTTCTAAGTAGATAGTCAGACATGCTGTTTTTCTTTTTGGGGGTTAAATTTATAAAAACTGTTTTCAAATTATATCCTCCAATGTGCATATATTTTTATCAACAAAGTTTACTGTGCATTCTTTACAGTTCATATTTATAGCCATAGCTGTGGCTGAACGTTTAGCAAGCTCTTTTTCTTCCTCGGAAAGTTCTGAGCAGTCGTAAAAAGTTATATAGAAAGCAGGTTTAGTTTGATATCTTACTGCATGGTGCATTCTGCCATGACGATTTGCAAAAAACGGAAGCACACCAGAAATACTACGGTCTAGCACTCTTTTAACAGGTGCAGAAAATCCCCCATAAGTTATTTTGCTTATAATTCTGACAGTTTCTCTATTTGCAAGCATTTCTCCTACACCTTGCTTACCATCATGCATTATACATTCACCAGGCGTTTTAAGCCAACAACCAAAACAGCCTGTGCATTGTGCCACACCTTTAGGTGCATAAACGATATCTACATTTTGTGGTTTACCTAGAGTTATATCTGTTATCCAGTATTCGTTCATTAAATCACTCCTTATAAATCAATTATATCATAGTTTTTTATAGTTTTTTACTGTAAAATATTTTAATAAATAAAATTTATTTTTACCTTATTGATTACTCACTAAAAAACATAATATTTGCATATTTTTTTTCTTAAAATATATGTTTTACTATATGGTTTTACAAAAAGTTCACAATAATATTGACAATATAAGGTGTGTATGTTATGTTACTTTACAAGAATAAAATTCATACCGACAAAGGAAGTTCGTAGGAAAAGAGCATGATAAAAATTTGTGCTTGCCGAAGGAGTAACACTCTCAGGTGTCATATTTTTTGACGAGGACTATGAACAGATGTGGCTCTGGAGAATCTCTAAAATGAGTGCCGAAGGTGCAAGGCATATTTATGCTAATCTCTCAGGCAAAAGGACAGAGTTTGGAAAATAGGTATAAAAGATAGGTTATATCTTTTTACCTGTGCTAATCTATCCGATTTTCGAGCCAAATCATGTTTTTACCATGATTTGGTCTTTTTTTCACTTTGTCGGCGGGGGTAAGAAAGGAAATCAAGTATGGAACAATTAACAGCACAAATCAGTATGGTAAGCGACTTTATATGGAATAACTTATTGTTATTTCTTCTAGTCGGTACGGGTATCTTTTTTACAATACGCACACGCTTTGTGCAGATTCGTAAATTTGGTGAAGGTATACGTCGTATGTTTGGCAGCTTTTCGCTAAATGGTGAGCGTGCAAACCATGAGGGTATGTCATCATTCCAAGCACTTACAACGGCTATTGCTGCTCAGGTTGGAACCGGTAATATAACAGGTTGTGCAACCGCTCTTTATTCTGGTGGTCCTGGTGCTATTTTCTGGATGTGGGTATCTGCTTTCTTTGGAATGTCAACTATTTATGGTGAAGCAGTTCTTGCACAGAAATTTAAAACAACAGATAGCACAGGGCATGTAACTGGTGGACCAATTTATTATATAAAGGCTCGTTTTACTGGTAAATTTGGCAAATATTTAGCTGGATTTTTCTCACTTGCTGTTATTTTTGCACTTGGTTTCACTGGTAATATGGTTCAGTCTAACTCAATTGGTGCAGCTTGCTCAACAGCTTTTGATATTCCAAAAATTGCCATTGGTATCGCTTGTGCAATGGTCGCAGGATTTATTTTCCTTGGTGGCGTTCAGCGTATCGCATCAGTGACCGAAAAGCTCGTGCCTGTTATGGCAGCTTTTTATATTGTTGGCTGTGTTATTATTCTAATTATTAACCGCGAAAACATAATAAGTGCAATACAGTCTATTTTTATTGCAGCTTTTGACCCACAAGCGATTTTAGGTGGTGCGGCTGGCATATCTGTTCGTGAGGCAATGCGTTATGGTGTTGCTCGTGGTCTGTTTTCTAATGAGGCTGGTATGGGCTCAACCCCTCATGCACACGCTCTTGCAAAGGTTGAAAAACCTCAAGACCAAGGTGTTATTGCTATTGTAAGTGTATTTATTGATACATTTATTGTGCTTACTCTTACAGCTCTGGTTATTCTTACATCGGGCTTACTGGAACCAAATGTTGAGGGTGCATTACAAGGCACTGAGCTTGCACAGGCAGCTTTCCAATCTACTTTTGGTAACTTTGGTAATATATTTCTTGCAATTTGTATGCTGTTTTTTGCGTTTTCTACCATTATTGGTTGGTATTTCTTTGGTGAAACAAATGTAAAAGCGCTTTTTGGAAAGAAAGCAACTAAGATTTATGCAGCTATTGTAGTATTATTTATTGTTGTAGGTTCCACTCTCGAAGTCGAACTCGTTTGGAAATTATCAGATTTATTTAATGCACTTATGGTATTTCCTAACCTTATTGCTCTGCTTGCACTGTCTGGCATTGTTGCGGCAGCGGCAAAAGGCAAAGATATAATGAAGTAAAAAGATATTATCTCACCTGTTATAAAAAAACGGGTGAGATTCATTATTTTTTGAACATTGACAAAGATTAAAACAAGAATAAAATAATTAATAGCTTAATTTGATTTTGATATAGACCAAGCAACGTTTGCAGAAAAAGTGTAGAAGATATTTTTATATTCACAGATTATTAAACACAGGGGTGGTAATCTTGATAAAAAAACAAACTCAAACATCAGAATCATTTAGGATTGGTGCATTATTAGCAATAATAGGTGGTTTTTTTGATGCATATAGTTATTTGTGCAGAGACGGAGTGTTTGCTAATGCACAAACGGGAAATATAGTTTTACTTGGGATAAAAATAGCAAATGGCGAATATAATCTAGCAGGGCATTACCTTATGCCTATTATTGCTTTTGCACTAGGTGTATTTATTGCTGAAATTATGAGAAGATTTTTCGGGAAATATCAAAATAAATTCCACTGGCGGCAAGCTGTTGTAATTATTGAGATTTTCCTTGTTATTATAGTTGCATATCTACCACAAAAATATAATATGGTAGCGAATACTTCCATTTCTTTTATCTGTGCATTGCAAGTTGAAACATTCAGAAAGGTTCATGGCAGCGTATTTTCTACAACTATGTGTACAGGAAATTTACGCTCTTTAACTGAACAGCTTGCAAAATGGTACATAGACAAAGATAAAGATGCAATTTTTAAGACCATAAGATATGCAATGATTATATTTTATTTTATAATGGGTGCAGTTATGGGAGTTTTTGGAGTTAAATATTTTGCAGAACAATCTGTTATATTTTGCTCTTTAGTATTATTGGTTGCATTTTGTATGATGTTTTGGGAAAATTAACTATAATATATTTGAAAGATATGGTGTTTCCATTTCAGGTAAATGGAGTATCATCATATTAAGTTCTCTAATTTGTGAAAGAGCATCATTTTGGTCTTTGTTTAAAACAGCTTGGTTGGCACGTTGAAATAATCGTTCAATGTCATCAATTTCATTGTGTCTGCAAAGGCTGCTAAGGCGAGAGGAATTTTTAGACCAATGGTTATATATTTTTTCCATTTGCTCATGTGCAGAGGAAAAATCATATACACTTACAGCTTTTGAGGCATTTTGTAAATGCTCAGAAAGTCCATTTGTTGTTTTAGTTATATAGTTGTAAGATAAAAAGCAAGAGGTTACAAGTAAAAACAATATAAAACAAGCAGTTATAACCCTTTTCAATATTAGCCCTCCTTTGGCTGAATAAATTGGTTTCCACAATCATCAAGTGTCATTAAAAACACATCGGAAATAGACGGTATATTGGCTTTTTTAACACGCTTTTCTATATCTTTCTCCTCTAAATTTAAAAGACGTAAATTACCATTTATAATTTTGCCATCAGATATTACAATAAGAGGAAGTCCGCTTGCCTTAGGCTCATAGCCTATCATTTCAGCGGTCACCGGCTGATACTTAGGATATAGCACATAAGAAAGCTGCCCGCTTGGCTCAATAACTCCATATTTTACTTCCGCTGGAGATGAAATATTATTTTGTCTTAATGTTTCTAAAACCTCATCAGTTGTAAGTCTAAGGTCGCACATTTTCTTCATTTCTAGCTTGCCATGGCGTATAATTACCGCAGAGCGACCGTTAAAAACCCTTCTAGCTTTTCTGCTTTTTAAACAGATAAAAGAAGTTAAAATCTCTATTGCAACTAAACAAAACATTGGAATAACACCAGCAAATAATGGAACAGTTACATCTTGCATAGGAATTGCTGCAAGTTCTGAGATTAAAATGGTAACAACCAGCTCACTTGGCTCTAGCTCTCCAATTTGCCTTTTGCCCATAAGCCTTAAAGCAATCGTTACAAGAAAATATAAAAGAAGTGTACGGATAAGAGAAATCGCCATATATAAAACCACCTTGATATACACAGATTTTATATAAGCATTAACAAAAAACAGGTAAAATATTCAGCTTATGTGTTGCCAGTATAAAAATAGAAGAATATAGTTGACAATTCTAATTTGAATGATTATAATGAAAACAATTACAGATTATAAATGTGATGACCGAGTAAGTAGCATAGTAACTTCAGTTTTCAGAGAGTCGTCGGTCGGTGTAAGACGATAACAGTGTTATGCGAAAGTCGCTCGTGAACGGCTGGGCTGAAAAGATATTTTCCAACTAAGCACAGACGGCTTACCACCGTTAAATGGTATACATTCATGATTTTGAATGTTGCTGAGAGGTCGTGCTTGCACGGCAATGAGAGTGGTACCGCAGAGCTTATAGTCTTTGTCTCTTAAGAGACAAGGGCTTTTTTTAGAAATAAATACTTTTTCTGTTTATTAGAGTAAAACGGAATCATAAAAGAGAGATGAATGCGAGGAGTGAAGGTTACACAATGAAAATGAATGGTTCACAGATTTTGGTTGAAGTTCTGCTTGAGCAGGGTGTGGACACCATATTTGGTTACCCTGGAGGTGCAGTGCTAAATATTTATGATGCACTATATTTAAACCGTGACCGTATTCGTCATGTGCTGACCGCACACGAACAGGGTGCATCACACGCAGCAGACGGATATGCAAGAGCAACAGGTAAAACCGGCGTTTGTTTAGCAACATCTGGTCCAGGTGCTACAAACCTTGTAACTGGTATTGCAACCGCTTATATGGATTCTATCCCAATGGTCGCTATAACTGGTAACGTAGGCTCTACGCTTATTGGCAAGGATTCTTTCCAAGAGGTTTATATAGCAGGCATTACAATGCCTATTACAAAACACAACTTCACCGTAAGACATGTAGATGAGCTTGCAGATACTATGCGTGAGGCATTCCGTATTGCTCAAACTGGTCGTCCAGGTCCTGTGCTTGTTGATATTACAAAGGACGTTACAGCGGCTGAATATGAATATACACGCAAAAAGCCACTTGATACAAGTGTTACTTTTGAAGTTAAACCAGAAGAATTACAACGAATTGCTGATAAAATAAATCAGGCAAAACGTCCTGCTATTTATTTTGGCGGTGGCGTTCAAACAGCAGATGCTGGCAAAGAGCTGCAAGCACTTATGCAAAAAGCAGAAATTCCTGCCTCCGGCACCATGATGGCTATTGGCACTTTGCCCGTAGATGAACCTCTTTATTTGGGTATGGTTGGTATGCATGGCAAAGTTTCATCTGGCTTTGCTCTTGATAAAGCAGATTTAATTATAGCCATAGGTGCAAGATTTTCTGATAGAGTTGCAACCGACCCCGATAGATTCGCTCCAAATGCAAAGATTATTCATGTTGATATTGATGCAGCAGAGATAAATAAAAATATGCAGACCGATGATTCAGTTGTTATGGACGCAAAGACTTTTCTTGTGAATATTCTGCCATATATTAAAGAGAATAAACACACAGAATGGATTGAGCAAATTCATCAGTGGAAAGAAAAATTGGATTATCGCCCTAAGGACGATGACAGTGTGCTAAAACCACATCAAATTATGGGTGCTATCTCTGATATGGTTGGAGAAGATGCAATTATTGTCACTGATGTAGGGCAACATCAAATGTGGGCTGCTCAGTATTCAAAGCGTAACAAAATCCGCCATTTTATAACGTCAGGCGGACTGGGCACAATGGGCTTTGGATATGGTGCTGCAATCGGTGCTAAAATGGCTCAGCCTAATAAAAGAGTTATACATATAACAGGTGATGGTTCATTCCACATGAACTTAAATGAGCTTTGTACATCTGTTTCTTATAATTTACCTATTATAACTGTTGTAATGAATAACAGAGTTTTAGGAATGGTTCGTCAATGGCAGACAATGTTCTATAACAAACATTACTCAGCAACCGACCCAGAGCGTAAAACAGATTATGTAAAACTTGCAGATGCTTTTGGTGCTACTGGTTATCACTGTGAAAACCTTGATGAGTTTAAAAAAGTATTAAAAAAGGCATTGGAAAGCACACAATCACCAACTATTATTGATTGCGCTATTGACAAGGACGAAAGAGTACTGCCAATGGTTCCAGCTGGTAAGTCGGTTCGTGATTTTGTGATTGACTAAGGAGGTAAGACTGATATGCAAAAGTATATATTATCAGTAATTGTAAAAAACAATTCTGGTGTACTGGCAAGAGTGTCAAGCCTGTTTGGTCGCAGAGGTTTTAACATTGACTCACTTACAGTATCCGCAACAAGTGACCCAAAGGTTTCAAGAATGTCAATAATTGTTCAGGGTGATGAGAAAATACTTGAGCAAATTATAAAGCAGGTTTCTAAACTTGAGGAAGTTATTTGGGTAGAACAGCTTTGGGAAGAAGAAAGCTATTGCAAAGAACTGTTATTTGTTAAGATTCAAGCAGGTGATGCTGCTTCAAAAGATAATATAAGAGAAATCGCAGAGATTTATAACGCTGTGGTTGTTCAAAGCAGCTCAGACAGCATCATTGTTGAACTTACAGAAGTTCCAAGTCGAATAGATGCTTTCTTAAATGTAATTTCACATTTTCACATTATGGATATGTGTCGCTCTGGCGTAACAGCTATGATGAAATAATTATTATATTGCTATATAAAAATTTATATAAAACCACTTTCTAGGAGGAAATTAAAATGGTAAACATGTATTATGACGCAGACTGTAATCTGTCTATGCTCGACGGTAAGACCGTTGCAATTCTGGGTTTTGGTTCCCAGGGACACGCTCATGCAATGAACCTGCATGATTCTGGTGTTGATGTAGTTGTTGGTCTGCGTCCAACTTCCAAGCACGTTGCTAAGGCTGAGGCTGCTGGTCTGAAGGTTATGAGCCTTGAGGAGGCTGCTAAGGTTGGCGATATCGTTATGATGCTGCTGCCTGATGAATTACAAGCTGATATTTATAAGGAAATTGTGGCTCCTCATATGACTGCTGGTAAGTGTCTGGCATTTGCTCATGGTTTTAACATTCATTACAAGCAGATTATCCCACCAGCAGATGTTGACGTTATTATGATTGCTCCTAAGGCTCCAGGTCATACTGTTCGCCGTACATATGTAGAGGGCAAGGGTATCCCTGATTTAGTATGTGTTCACCAGAATGCTACTGGTAAGGCTATGGACATCGCTCTAGCTTATGCTGCTGGTATTGGCGGCGGTCGTGCAGGTATCCTTGAGTCTACTTTCCGTGCAGAAACTGAAACCGACCTGTTCGGTGAGCAGGCTGTGCTGTGTGGTGGTGTTTGTGAGCTGATGAAAGCTGGTTTTGAAACCTTGGTTGAGGCTGGCTATGCTCCAGAAAACGCTTATTTTGAATGTGTTCATGAGATGAAGCTCATCATTGACCTTATCAATGAGGGCGGCTTTGCTAAGATGCGTTATTCTATCTCTGATACCGCTGAGTATGGCGATTACCGCACTGGCAAGCGTATCATCACTGAGGAAACACGTAAGGAAATGAAGAAGATTCTTCGTGAAATTCAGGACGGTACTTTTGCATCTGAATGGATTCAGGAGAATAAGGCAGGCGGTCGTGCTAAGTTCCTTGCAACCCGTCAGGTTGAGGCTGAGTCACAGCTTGAGGAAACTGGTAAGAAACTGCGTGGCATGATGAGCTGGCTTAAGAAGTAAGAAAAATAAATGGGGTCTCAGGATTAGTTGCCAATGAAGTTCAGAGGTCAAACCTCTGGTCTTCCTTCAAAAATAGCGAAATTCCATTAACGCCCGCCGATGGCGGCGGGCGTTTTTTATTTATAATAAATATAAAATTTACACTTTTATGATATAATTAACAACCTAATTGTATGATAAAAATATAAATTAAAAACATAGGAGGAATGAAAAAATGCCAAAAAGAAGTGATAATATTACCGCAGGTGCAGAACGTATGCCGAACCGTTCTTTACTTCGTGCTTGCGGTCTGACAGATGAAGAGCTATCCCGCCCAATTATTGGCGTGGTTTCCGCATATTCCGAAATTATACCAGGACATATAAACCTTGACAAGATTGCTGATGCTGCAAAGGCTGGTGTTTGTATGGCTGGCGGTACTCCAGTTGTGGTTCCAGCTATTGGTGTTTGTGATGGCATCGCTATGGGTCATATCGGTATGAAATATTCCCTAGCATCTCGTGAGCTTATAGCGGATAGTGTGGAAACACTTGCTCAGGCTCATCAGCTAGATGGGCTTGTACTTATTCCTAATTGTGATAAAATCGTACCAGGTATGCTTATGGCTGCTGCTAGACTCAATATTCCATCTATTTTGATTTCTGGTGGTCCAATGCTTGCAGGTCATTTTGGTGGTGAAGAAGTTTCACTGTCTAAGACTTTTGAGGCTGTTGGTGCTTATAAGGCTGGTATGATGGACGATAAGACATTTTATGAGGCTGAATGTAATTCTTGCCCAGGTTGTGGCTCTTGTGCTGGCATGTATACCGCTAACTCTATGAACTGTCTATCCGAGGCTATTGGTATGGCTCTGCCAGGAAATGGCACAACTCCGGCTGTTTCGGCTGCTCGTATTCATCTTGCAAAACATGCAGGTATGAAGATTATGGAGCTTGTTGAAAAGGATATTAAGCCAAGAGATATTCTAACAGAAAAGGCATTTATAAATGCTCTTTGCTGTGAAATGGCTATCGGCTGCTCCACTAACTCTGTACTTCATCTGCTTGCTATTGCAAATGAGGCAGAAGTGCCTTTAAAACTTGAAACTTTAAACGAAATCTCCGCAAAAGTACCTAATATTTGTCATCTTGCTCCAGCAGGTTCACACCACATTGAGCAGCTCTATGCAGCTGGTGGTGTGCCAGCTATTATGCATGAACTCACAAAGCGTAATTTCCTTGACACTTCTCTTATTACTTGCACAGGTAAGACTGTTGGTGAAAACCTTGAGGGCGTTGTTAATAAAAACCCTGAAGTTGTTAGACCTATTGAAAATCCATATTCTGAAACAGGTGGAATTGCGGTACTTTGGGGAAATATCGCAAAGGACGGATGCGTAGTTAAGCGCTCTGCAGTAGCAGATGAAATGATGGTACATGAAGGTCCTGCAAGAGTATTTGACAGTGAGGAAGATGCAATCACTGCTATTTATGGTGGTAAGATTGTTAAGGGTGATGTTGTAATTATCCGCTACGAGGGTCCTAAGGGCGGTCCTGGTATGCGTGAAATGCTGAACCCAACTTCTGCCCTTGCAGGTATGAAACTAGATAAAGATGTCGCACTTATCACAGATGGACGTTTTTCTGGTGCATCTCGTGGTGCATCTATTGGTCATGTATCCCCAGAGGCTGCATCAGGCGGCGAAATTGGTCTTGTTGAAGAGGGCGATATTATTTCTATTGATATTCCTAACAGCAAGGTAAATGTCAAGATATCTGATGAGGAGCTTGCAAAGCGTAAGGCACAGTGGAAACAGCCAGAGCCAAAAGTAAAATCTGGTTGGCTTTATCGTTATTCAAGACTTGTAACATCAGCAGACCAAGGTGCTGTTTTAAGATAATAAATAGTTAAAAGCGAGCCGAATGGCTCGCTTTTTTGTATATTGGGACTCTGTCCCAAGACCCTGCAAACTTTTAAAAAAGCTTACGAAAACTTTATTTTTTCTTTTTAGGCTTTGCCCAGCCTTTTTTGCGGGTTTTGTGATTATTATGAGCTGATTTTTTTTGTTTAATAATCGGCACTTTTTCACCTCTGGCGGGACGAATTAAGCACTCTTTTCCAAAGCCTATTAAATCTTCTCTACCAGCTTTTTTCAGTGCTGCAATAATAATAGGTCGCTTATCTGGTTTACGCCATTGCAGCAATGCTCTTTGCATTGCTTTTTCTTCGGCTGTTTTTGCAACATATACAGGTTTCATTGTCCTTGGGTCAAGTTCTGTGTAATACATCGCAGTTGATAGTGTTCCAGGGGTAGGGTAGAAGTCTTGCACCTGCTCTGGACAGTAACCGATTTTATTTAGATATTCTGCAAGTAAAATAGCGTCATCAAGAGTTGCTCCAGGGTGGGAAGACATTAAATATGGTACAAGATACTGTTTTTTGCCCAGTTTTTCATTTATTTTTGTGTAGCGTTCTCTAAACCTTTCATAAACAGAGAAAGATGGTTTGCCCATATAATAAAGTGCATTATCGCTCATATGTTCAGGTGCAACTTTAAGTTGACCAGAAATATGATGTTTTACAAGCTCTGTGAAAAACTCATCGTTATTATCAGACATCATATAGTCATATCTCAGACCAGAGCGAACAAAAACCTTTTTTACACCCTCAATTTCACGAAGTTTACGTAAAAGTGATAGGTAATCGGTGTGGTCAGACTCTAGTTGTGAGCATGCTTTGGGGAACAGACAACGTTTATTTACACAAAGACCATGCTTTTCTTGTTTTTTACAAGATGGAAAACGGAAATTTGCAGTAGGTCCACCAACATCATGTATATATCCTTTGAAATGTGGATGTTTTGCTATTTGTTTAGCCTCATTCACAACCGAATCATGTGAGCGGGCGGAGATATATCTGCCCTGATGAAAAGCAAGTGCACAGAAATTGCAGGCACCAAAGCATCCTCTATTGTGAATAATTGAAAACTGTACCTCTTGAATTGCAGGCACACCACCAACTTTATCATAAGATGGGTGATATGTACGCATATAGGGCAGGGCATAAACCTTGTCCATTTCATCGGTGGTAAGAGGTAGAGCGGGTGGGTTTTGCACAAGTACACGTTTACCATGTTTTTGTAAAATAGCCTTACCATGCACATGGTCAGCGTGGTCATATTGCAGCTTTACAGATTTAGCATAAGCTGGTTTATCTGTGCAGACCTCTTCATATGATGGACATTCGACACTTTCAAATGGAATTTCCTCATCACTATGAGAAAAATAAGCGACACCACGAATATTTCGCCAAATATCATTTCCTTTTTTGCCAGCTTTAAAGTTTTTTGCAATTTCAATAATAGAGCGTTCACTCATGCCATACATAAGAGCGTCGGCACCAGAGGAAGAAAGTACACTAGGCATAACTCTATCAGACCAATAATCATAGTGGGCAAATCTGCGAAGTGATGCCTCAAGTCCACCAATAAGCACAGGCGTATTAGGGAAAGCCTTTCTAGCGAGCATGGAATAAACAGTGACCGCTCTATCTGGGCGTTTACCACCCATGCCGCCAGGAGTGTAAGCATCATCATGTCTGCGTTTTTTTGCAGCTGTGTAATGTGCAACCATTGAGTCAATATTACCAGCATTTATAAGCACGGCATAACGAGGTTTACCTATGGCAATAAAATCTTTTTCACTTGTGAAATCAGGCTGACTTAAAATAGCAACTTTAAAGCCAGCATCTTCAAGCACGCGGGAAATAATAGCTGTGCCAAAAGATGGGTGGTCAATATAAGCATCACCAGTTACAAGCAAGAAGTCGCAGTAATACCAGCCACGGCTTTCCATATCCTCACGGGAAATAGGAAGAAAATCAAACATAAATTACCTCAAATCTAAAATCACAAATATTTAGAGAAATTATATCACACTGAAATATTATTTAAAATAGTTGATTTTGACAAAAAGAAAAACAGGAAGCCGTTTGACTTCCTGTTTTAAGTTAAGATATCAGATATTAGTTTTGTGGGATTTCGGATGTTTGACCATCGTAAGTACCACCATTGATTACAGCTATACAGTTATTAGTTCCATCATTTAATGGTTGGATTTTGATGGATACTTCTTCTCCCCTAGATATACCAGTTTCAGAACAGAAAAGGGAATCATAATCTGGTATATTAGGTACAATAGAAAATGTTGTTTGGGTTGGAACAGCTCTAAGAGTAACTGTAATTTGTCTATCAGATACACTGGATATGGTGGCAGATTCGTTGCCTATTGGGGTGAAAATGAGGTCTTTATCCCAGTGCCTTGTCATACCTGGATCAAGAGGTCCGTGCTCAGCGTCGGTAATTGTTTTATAAAGTTTAGTATCAGGAGGAGTTATTCCAGACTTCTTAACATAAATGGACTGGTCAAAGTAAATAGTAACAGAACCTGTAAATTTTCCATTATCAGTTTTTATAGAGTTAGAGGTAATAGAAATGTTTGTTATTTGAGGACCTACTGTTTCATGCTTTCTAATTCCTTCAACGATTGCAAACACAGGTTCACCGCCTAGTTCGTTCTTTGCAGCAACAAACATAACATAGTCAGTATTTGAGATTAGCTCATCTGGATTGATTACATTGTTTTGAGCAGTGTTTGTTGAAGTTGCAGTCATTACTTCATTACCAGACTGCACGGGTGCAGGACTGCCACTTGTTGGAGCAGAGAGCAAACTCCATAACCTCTCTTTATCTGTGGAGGAGGCAGAGTTTATACTGCCATTTTTAATGGCATCTATAACCTTTACATCTTGATTATTTATTTTAAACGTTTCATCAAAGATTGAAGGATAGCTGTTAAGGTTGTAAGGATAAAGTTTCCAATAAGTCTGAGCTGAAACAGCAGACTGGTCTTGTTCGGGCTCGATTGTATATATTGCACTGGAGCCATTAGCGTATGCTTTAAGCACAGGTGAAACTACATCTCCGGTACTAAATGTATAAACCATTACAGGTGATGGGTCTTTATATGAACCTTTTAAAACAAAGTATATATAATATTTTTGATTTGCTCTGAGGTTCTCAATATTAAAACTGCTGACACCTGTACCGCTGTATTCAACTGAGCCTGAACGGTAGCCGTCTGACTCTGAATAGTTGCCAGGATTCATAATATTGTTTGTTGTTGGCAAAGATATTTGATGGTTTCTTTCCATGCCTAATAGGTCACTCCAGTTGCCGCTAGTATCACCTATATTGCGTTCGGCATCTGAACCTGATGGTTTTAAGCCATTTTGTGTTGCATATTGTGGATTTAGCAATCCTTCTGGAGCAACTACATAATAAAGTTCGCCTTCACGGTCAAGCTGGAACTGAACCCTTGTCACAGAGTCGCCAGGATATGCTCTTGGATATGTCTCTGAAAATTGAGGAGCAGTTTGGTTAACACGAACAATTTCAAGAGAGAAATCACCCGGATTTCCAATAGAAGAAACTCTTTGAGTATCTATAGCCGAGTTCCAGTCAGCTGCATCAATCGCACCGCCTTGGGATAGGTTATATAGTGCAGTTGGGCTGCCAGATGCACAGAAAATTTTCAGATTGACAGTAGCGTTCCATTTGTTGGAGTCTGTAATAAGGTTAATAGACTGGAGCTTAATCGCATATTCAAAACCATCAGTAGGGAAGTCTTTAACTCTATTGTATTGGTCAACAGTTAAGCCTTCTGCATGGTTTAGGCTAAGAGCAGTCCATTCGCCTGATGTACGGGTTATGCTAAATATTGATGTACCATCATTAACATTTGTTACTTTCTCCCAAGAGCCTTCAGTTCGCACTCTGCGGTATACTTCAAATGATATTGTTGTATCAGATGCAATTAGCACATCATAACGAGATTCAGCAGATGCATTTTCTGTGCTGTTAGCATAAGGAATCATTGAGAATGAAGTATCAACGGTAACTGTACCAGAACCTTCAGGAACAGTAATTACAGTCAGCTCATTAAGGTCAATCTGAGCATCAAGTGTTTTAAAAGCATCAACCTTTGTGTCACGTCCCATAGTGTTGTTAGATGAGTCGGAAACATAGTTTAGTGTAAACTGATAATTTGTACCACTAAGCAGATTAATAGCATCACTCCTAAATGTAACCTCTGTTAAACCTTCATCTGTAAGTTCAACAGTAATACGGTTTTTGAAATTATCAGAATCGATATCAAACTCAACAACTTGTTGTTTTGGGTCAGAGATATCAAGATTTCTAAGAGTGAACATATTCTTGATAATATCAACAAAAGTAATTTTTTCTGTTGGGCTGCCGTAAATAGTAAAGTTCGGCTCTGTTGAGTTATACATTTCATATAGTGATAATCTTGTTTGTGAGCTGTAAATATCTTCACTAAATACAAGGGTTACATCTGTGTCAGCAAGAGGCACACCATCGCCATTTGCCTGTGAGAAATTTTGCTCAACAAGAGTTGGGGCAGTTCTATCAAGAGTTTTTGCGTTTTTAATGGACACAATATCTGAGAAGTTGCCATGATTATCTTCTGCTACAAAATAGATATCGTAAGCAGTTTCCGCATTAAGACCAGAGAAGTTTATGCTTGCAACAGCATTTTCCCTAGCGTTTACAGAGCCGCTCTTTAAAGCATACATACCACCCTTGATTTGCAGCTTTTGGTCAAGCAGAATTTCTTCTGGTGTGTTAAGTGCAGGGTTTTGAAGTGGATACTCTGTACCATGATTAACAATTACCCAGTAAATCTTACCATCTTCATTGATTGCAGCTTCGCCAGTAAGAGCTGTTGCATCAATTTTTGAAATTCTTGGATAATTGCTTAAAAACTCAGGTGGGGTGCGGTCAGCAGTTGTAAGGCTGACTTTAGTTATGTTGGATTCATTTACAGAATCAGTTAGGAAGAAATAAACATCATAATCGGTGAGTTCTTCAAGCGCATTTTGTGCATCTTCTAGAATATTACCCATGGTTATACTGTCATCTTCATTTTTAATCATTCTAAGAGTGCCAGAATCTATTGCACCGCTTAGTGTGTTGTCCTTAAAATCATTTACGGTTGGAGCGGTCATGCCCTTTTTGAAGATAGCCCAATAAAGGGTACAGTTTTTACTTGTTGCAACATCAAATACAACATAAGTATCCTCAATGATGCTTGCGTTTGGATAACCGCTTGCAAATGCAGGCTTGCTATTATCTGGTGTTGTAAAGTAAAGTGTTTTTACAGGGCTTTTATCACCCTTAGAATCGACAAATACAGCGGATAAAACATAAGATGTGTCAAGTGCCAAGCCAGTTACATTAGTTTGGACGGTTGTATTTGCATCACTGACGCTTAAATTACCATTTTTAACGATTTTAGCACCATATGATGGAGGGCTGATAATATCATCAGCAACCATTGCGCCATCACCACTTAGGCGAATAGCCCAGTATATTGTACCGGACTTATTGGTCTGGAATTTAGTAGTGATTTGATTTGGTCCAATGTCATCAGAACGAGGATAACCAGTTAAAATACGAGGAGCATCGGACATTTGCTGAGCAATAGTGCTGTCCATTTCTATGCCGTTGATATTTGCTGTTATACCTGGACGGATATATATATAATCAGGCAACATCTCAACCTTACAGCCAGGTGCATTTACATATAATGAGCCAATATCACCCTTACCTGTTACATTTGTAGCAGTATCAAGATTCATTGTTTCAACTGCTGCACCTTGTGCGATACTAACGGTGGAATCGATAGCAGCTTCGTCTATTGTCATTTCTTCTACAGTGCCGCTGCCAACATTTATTTCACTTTCTGGGGTTACGGTTACTACCTCTTTTATATTTCCAGAAAGGTCTAGTTGTGTGCCTTCTTCACCATCAACTTCAATGTAAATCATACCATAACCATTTGTACATTTATCTTCAAGATATGTATCTGTACGCACATATGTCTTATCAATAATGGTTGATCCCATTGTACGAATTGTTACATATTGGTTTGATGGACTATCAACTATCATTTCTGGTGCGGTGCTGTTTTTTATTATAATACTGCAATCGCCTTTATTACTTTCGCCTGCACCACTTGCGATAATCTGACCATATACATTAACATTATTAAGTGTTACGTAACCAAGTCCTACACCAGCAGTTATATAAAGGTCACCGGTTACAGTCATATTTTCAAGTGTAACACCAGAAGTAGAAACCATAAGATTTCCTGATACGTTATTTGAATATGTACCCTGATTTTGAACAGGTGTACCTATAACTCTTGCAAGGAGAATTGCGACTTCACCACGAGTGATATTTGCAAGAGGTCTAAAGGTGCCTGCGGGGTCGCCGGAAACAATGCCTTTGTCTGCTGCGGCTTTGATAAATCCTCTGCTCCAACTGCTTGCGGTGCGGCTATCTGTAAAGGATAAATTTTCACCAGATTGCTCTTGAAGCATAATGTTTCGGCAAATCAGAACAACGGCTGCTTCACGGGTTAGGTTTGCATTTGGAGATGCGGTTGTTGTGCTAGTGCCTGTAAAGTACCCAGCATCATAAGCGATGCTTATATCATCGTAGAACCAGTTGCTCAATTCTACATCTCTAAATGGTTGAGCTCCGGTTTGAGTGTAGCCAAAAGCTCTGTTAATCATAGTTACAAATTCTGCACGGGTTATAGCTCTTTCAGGCGATAAACTGCCCGTTTGGTCGCCGCGCATAATGCCCCACTGAACCAGTTTATTTAGTGCATCAGTTTGGGTGATAGATGATGTTGTGCTGACCGCTTTTGCCTGCTCAATTTCAATTTGAGGCAAAATACCAATAAGCATTACAACACACAAAACAAATGAGCATATACGCTGGAAAATACTTATGTGAGATTTCTTGCGATAGGGTTTCATAAAATACTTATCTCCTTGAGTTTGTGAGTTTTTATATGTTAATGAACGCCATTTTGTCTAAGGTCGTATTCAAAAATACTTTCCTGAATAAGAGCCTCCTCTTGACCTAGCAAGTCGACAAATTGACATGCATACAGATTTTGACCATCCGGCAACATCCTTAAAACTTCCATAGGTACAACAATAGGTGGTTCAGTACATGGCATCACAATTTCAAAGCGTTCACCAGCCGAAAGACGTTTCTCAGAAAAAATACTTATTCCACCACAGCTTATATCATTTGCTTTAACTTTGATTCTCTTTTTTGGCTCTCGTATTGGGTACAGAAATGTTTCAAAGTCAATACTTATACGCAAATGCCTACGGAAATTCTCGTCAATTTGCTCTTCAGCCAAAAAAATGATTTGTTCATCGCGTTGTCTTGTTACCTTTCCGCGCCATGCAATGAATTGTGGCGAGTTAAGACTAAACAAGTTGAGATGTTCAAATGAACAAAGGTCAACATTTGGATATGTAAGCATTTTAAGCTGCTTGTTTTGCCCTTGTTGACTGAGCATTATGCATGTTGCAAGTGTATGACGCTCATCATTTACTATTGCAAATCTTAGAGGTTCTTTTTTTGAATTCATTATGACTCTCCTTTCTGTGAATCATCTGTACTATTTTCGGGATTTTCTGGTTTCACGTGAGCAGATGATGATTTTTTTGGGTTTTCTGGGTCGAATTGTAGAAAATATACATAAATATCTACAATAAACTGATAAAGAGATTCGGGTATGGGTTGACCTAACTTTAGCTGTGAAAGCATTGTTACAAGCGAGGTGTCCTCATAAACCGGAACTCCATTTTCAGATGCGACTTCAACGATTTTTTCTGCCATATATCCCATACCTGATGCAACAACCACTGGTGCAGGTGAGCCATTTTCATATTGCAGTGCAATCGCTTTACGGCTGGGGTTATTAGATTGAGACATTTATACTGTCCTTCCTTTCAAAGATTTTAGGAAAGACCTCCGAAATGGTTAAGGGATTTACCATTGGTGAGGCTCTCATGCTAGATGTTTTTAGCCCATCTTTTGTTGCAAATTCGGACAATTTTTCTTCAAATAGCTTATTAAACTGCGATAAATTTGGAGGGCAGTTTATAGCTACATCAATAGTGTCATCATAACGATATGTTATTATTAAATCAAAAAGACCAAGGTCTTGTATATCAAATTTCAAAAGCAAACGCATAGCTCTTGATGAAGAGCCAGAAGAAGATTTACTATCAGCATCAGGGTCCACCCAGATTTCAGAGAACATCATTCTGTTTTCCATTTCAACAGGCAAAATTGCATGAGAAAGAGGCATATATACGCTTTGATTAAGTAAAATTGAGTCAACAAGTGCCTTTAGGCTTTGTTTCATGTCAGAGTTAGTTTCACCAAGCATCGAGCGGGAAGTTATTTGGGCTAAAAGGTCTGGAAGCGGTGATGGAGCGGAATTCGCCTCTGATGCATTTTGCTGAAGCATGGACAGCACTTCGTTGGCGTCAGGATTACCCAAATGATTTTTAATAGATGAATATCCTAGAAGTTTATAAAATGATTGTAAAAGCTCTTGTGGCGAGCCATTTTGGTATCTTGCTATATCTAAAATGAGCATACCAAGCAGGTTTCTTGTAATTCCACGCTCATGCATTTGGGATACATAGTTGGACATATAAGGTATAATGCCATTTTGTAGTAGTTTTAATGCGCCTGTACGGTTTCCGCTAGAAAGCAAGCTCTCAAGCTGAGAAAGCTGGTCGTTCAGAGGTGAGCTAAATCTTTCAGGCATAAACCATGACATTTGCTTTATAATTCTCTGCATATTGCGCTCAATATGCGGAGTAGATGAGAAATCATTATATTTTTTTAGAAACTGAAGTATATCTGACTGGAGTGAGGCCGAAGGGTTTTGGCCTAAAGCCTCTCTAAGAGCCTGAAAAAGTTCACCTCCAAAACGAGTAGATGCTGAAAGTTGACCTCTTAGAAGCGCAGAAAGCTCATTGGAGTCAACTTTTAACATTTTTAGCAGCTGTGCAATTTCTTCGCTTATTCCAGCGGACAAACCAGAGGTGACAAGTATTCCTGGTCTTGAAATTAAAAATTTTGTGATTGTTTCAGAAACCGAACCAGAATCTCTAAGGGCATTTAAAAATGATTGGAAATATGAGTCATAACGTCGGGTTTCGTTTGAAGTCGCCGTATCTTGACGTTCAGAACGAGCATCAGGCCGCCCAACTCTCGAGGGGTCTGGTACGTTTTGAATTTGAGTATCGTTTGGCGTGACAGATGGTTTATATGTGTTGACTTCCTGCCCAGGCACAGGATTAGTCACATTGCTTATATTGGGCATAATATAACTCCATTTCGATAGAAAATTTATGGAAAATTTTTAAGATGACTTAATTAAATTTGAATTTGGTCGAATTAGTCATGTAAACGTATAAAAATCTAAATTTGGAAAGGGCGGAAAAGATTATGGCGAATAACGGCGATAGCATTCTGGAAATGTATCTTTATGAAACAAATTCATTGCTGGAGCAGCTTGATAATATAATGCTAACAGCAGAACAGGCGGATACTCTATCTCAAGAAGATGTAAATGAGATATTCCGTATAATGCATACACTAAAAGGTTCAGCAGCAATGATGGAGTTTGAACCTCTTATGACACTTGCTCATAGAATTGAGGATTTGTTCTATCTCATTCGTGAAGGAACAATGGAGATAATTCCAGAAGAAGATAAGCCAAAGCTGTTTAATCTTTTATTTAAGTTTATTGATTATTTCCGTGGACAGATTGAAAATATAGAATCTGGTGCACCACTTTCTAACGATATCGACAGCTTTGTTACAATAATTAATACAGTCATTGATAAAATTAATGGAACCGGAGCAAAAAAAGAAGAAAGCTCGGAAAGTTCTGCATCATCGAGTGAAACAGATGGTGTTGGAGGATACCCTTACACATTACATATACATCTAGATGAAGGATGCGGAATGGAAAACCTCCGTGCATTTATGGTTGTAAATGATGTTAAAGAGTGCTGTTCTGACTTTGTGGTTGAGCCAGAAGATGTTGATGACAGCTCTCTTGCTCAAACTATAGCTAAAGATGGTTTCAAACTACATTTTTCAACGGCTGTTGACCGTGAAAATGCGGTTAAGATTATTGAACTTATGGGTTTTGTAAAAAGCTTTGAGCAGATAGACAACAATTCTGTCGCTGCTGAAGAACAAGCACCTAAGAAAGACGAAGAAACCAAAAAAGAAGAGCCAGTTGTTGTGGCTGAAGCAGAGCCGAAGCCAGAGCCAGTGGTTGATAAGCCTGTGCAGCGGACTAAGAAGGCGGCTGGTACTCCTATTGCTGCTCAAAAAGAAGCTGCAACACAAGGTCATCAAATTAAGCAAAGCCTTATTAGTGTAAATCTTTCCAAGCTAGACCAGCTTATGGCAGTTGTGGGCGAGATTGTTATTACCGAGGCAATGGTGACTGCATCTCCAGATTTAAGAGGCCTTGAAGGCGTAAAACTAGATAACTTTAATAAATCCGCAAGACAGCTAAGAAAGCTGACAGATGAACTGCAAGATATCTCAATGTCACTGAGAATGGTGCCTGTTTCTGGTACATTCCAGAAAATGCGTCGTATTGTTCGTGATATGGGACAAAAGTTAGGCCGCCGTGCAAGACTTACAATTATTGGTGAAGATACAGAAATCGATAAGACAATAGTTGACGCTATAAGTGACCCAATTATGCATATTGTTCGTAATTCTATGGACCATGGTATTGAGCCAGATGAGAAAATGCGTATAGCGGCAGGCAAGGACCCAGAGGGTGAAATTATCCTTTCTGCGCAAAATACTGGCAGTGAGGTAATTATCAAAGTTGAGGACGATGGCGGCGGAGTTGATACCAATGCAGTCTTAGCAAAGGCTATTCGTCAAGGTCTTGCAAATCCAGATGCAGAATATTCACAGCGAGAAATCATGAACTTCCTAATGATGCCAGGCTTCTCAACTAATACAGAGGTTACAGAGTTTTCCGGTCGTGGCGTTGGTATGGACGTTGTAAAGAAAAATATAGAGGCTGTGAGCGGTGTGGTTCAGATGACTAGCGAGTTTGGTAAAGGCTCATGCACAACACTGAAAATTCCACTGACAACCGCAATTATGGACGGTATGGAAGTGGCTGTTGGCGACTCTATATTCACTATCCCAATTCAAAACATCCGCCAATCATTTAAGGCAACCAAAGATGACATCATATATGATGCTATGAAGGGCGAAATGATTTGTAAAATGGATAATTTTTACCCTGTACTTAGACTTCACAACCGTTATGGTTTGATTCCTCGTGCAGAAAATACCGAAGATGGTATTTTTGTATGGGTTGAAACAAGTGAAAACTCTTATTGTCTATTTGTTGATGAACTCCTTGGAGAACAGCAGGTTGTTATTAAGCCGCTGCCAAGTTATCTAAATACATTTGGCATAAAGGAGTCCGGTATTGTCGGTTGTACAATTCTGGGTGATGGTAATATCAGCCTTATTCTTGATGTATCAAATCTTATTTCATCAGATTCAGGCTATGCAATGTTTTAACGCTTAAACCACACAAATTATAGAAAAGCGAGGGGAATACTATGTCTGATGAAAATATGCTGTTTGCAACCGAGGAACAGCAGGCGAATAATAAGGAACAAGAAGTTGAAGAAGTTGCAACTCGTAAATATTTAACTTTTAGAACTGATAACCTTCTGTTCGGTATAGAGGCAGAAATAGTTATGGAAATTATAACAAATTATGTTGTAACATGTGTGCCAATGGTGCCTAGTTATGTAAAGGGAATAATAAATCTGCGTGGTCAGATAATTCCACTTTTAGACATGCGTCAAAGATTAAATATTGAACCAATTGACACAGATTGCATAATAGTTATAAATGTTAATGATGTTCGTATTGGTATTTTAGTGGATGCAGTTAGCCAAATTATTGATATTCCAGTTGATACAATCCTTCCTGTTCCGCAGCATAATGCGCAAAAATATGTATCAGGTATGTGCAATATGCCAGATGAATCTGGAACAATGCTGGTTCTCGACTGTTCATTGCTTCTTGCAGACTAATCAAGACGGATGAAAACAAACATAGAAAGGACAGACATTTCATGATGCAATTATCTGATTCAGATTTCCAAAGAATGGTCAGATTTATGCACGATAATTATGGTATCAACTTGACCAAAAAAAGGCAGCTCATAAATAACCGTTTGGCGTTATCGCTTAAAAATCAAGGTTATAGCAGCTTTACAGAGTTTGTTGACCAGCTTATATCAAAGAAAGACAGTCATCAAATAGATTTTGTTTTAAGTAAGCTAACAACAAACTACACATATTTCATGCGTGAAAAAGACCATTATGACTTTTTTATGAATGTAATTTTGCCAGATATAACAAAAAAAAATGAGGCGAAAAAAGTTCTTTCAATTTGGAGTGCGGGCTGCTCAACAGGAGAAGAACCATATAATATTTCAATGTGCTTAAAAGAGTATTTCGGTGCCAGTGCAGGCGCTTGGGATACAAGGGTACTTGCAACAGATATCTCTCCTAGAGTTTTATCACAGGCAAAAGACCCAGCTTATGAAATGCCAAATGATATTCCATCTTCATGGAAAACAAGATATTTTGTAAAGCGTAATGATGGAAGTGGACTTTATACAGTTACACCAGAAATAAGAAAAAATGTAATCTTTAGAACATTTAACCTTATGGACCCAATAAGATTTAAGCTGAATTTCGATGTTATTTTCTGCCGAAATGTTATGATTTATTTTGACCATCCAACGAAAGATGCACTTGTTAATCGTTTTTATAACGCTACTAAAAAGGGTGGTTATTTAATGATTGGACATTCCGAAAATCTAAGCAAAGATTGTCCATATAAAATGATTCGTCCAGCTACTTTCCAGAAAAAATAATTTTGAAAAAATAACTTTGTTTATTTCTATAAATTATAGTATAATACTAGAAATGTGTATATTTTAATATGCGACATTTTTACTAATATATAGCTCTGGAAAAGACATAAACGCTATCTGCCAGAGAAAATAAATAGTAATAAGAGATCTTAAAAGGTGGATTAAGTATGTCGTTTCAAAGAAAAAAGATACGTGTCATGATAGTTGATGACTCTATACTTGCACGTACAATAATGCGTGATGGCATAAAAAGATATGCCAATATAGAAGTTGTAGGTGAGGCTGTAAATGCAACAGATGCAAGGTCTAAAATTCCTGTTCTAAAGCCAGATGTTATAACATGTGATGTGGAAATGCCAGGTATGAATGGAATAGACTTTGTTAAAAGCATTTTGCCAAATCATCCAATTCCAATTATTCTGGTGTCATCGCTAGACCTTAGAGTTTTTGATGCTCTTGCAGTAGGCGCAGTTGATTTTGTAAGAAAGCCAGATTCAATGAATGGTAAAGAACGATTTATTGAGGCTTTGGCAAATAAAATTATGATTGCTTCCCGCTCAAGAGTTAGGAAAATGCCAACACCAACGCCAGCTTTAAGCGGTATGTCAAGACTGACATTTGCAAACAGTGTAAGCAATGAAATAATTATTGCTCTTGGTGCATCAACAGGCGGCACAGAGGCAACTCTTGATGTTTTAAAACGTCTTCCTGCTAACACTCCAGGTATGGTCATCGTTCAACATATGCCGGTTGGATTTACAAAGATGTATGCAGAAAGATTAGATAGAAATTGTGCTCTTAGCGTTAAAGAGGCTGAAACAGGAGATATTATTAAGCCCGGTCAAGTGCTGATTGCTCCAGGTGATAAACACATGAGAGTTGTGAAAACAGGAACTCATTACACTGTAAACTGTCAAATCGGTGCAAAGGTCAGCGGACATTGTCCATCAGTTGATGTTCTGTTTAACTCAATGGCTGAAAATGTTCGATGCCGTATGGCTGGTATAATTATGACTGGTATGGGCAGCGATGGAGCAAAAGGTCTTTTAGCAATGAAACAAAAAGGTGCATTTACAATCGGTCAAGATAAAGATTCATGTGTCGTTTATGGTATGCCAATGGTTGCTTATAATATTGGTGCAGTTAATGTCCAAGCATCTTGTGAAAATATAGCAGGAGTGTTGATTCGTCAACTAAATAAATGGAGATAACCGTTTAATATGGTTTAAAAATTTCTAAACGCAGGCATATCATTTTTTGATGTGTCTGTGTTTTTTGCTTATTAAATGATATATATTTTGTGATTTCTATTTGTTTATTAAAAAAATAACAGTTCTATATTATTTTTTTTGTGGTAATACCGATACACTATATATCAAACACCGCTGTATGGACATTATAAAAGACCATTACTTCGTGGTTATAAAGGTTTGAATGAAGAGGAGTTGAAGCAAAAATGATAATTTATAAAACAAATGGTATGGCCCCTCTACAAGCAGCCAATGTGCAGTCTGGAACTAATCGTAGCTCTGCTGTGCACGCAGGACAATATGACCGCGTTGAGGTCACAAACTACTCTGGGGAGCAGCGCTTCGCTCTTGAGCTTTCAGGTAAATTGTCACGAGAGGTAAGGATGGGACAAACAGAGCAATTACCACAGCTTAAGCAGCAAATTGAAAATAATCAATATGGTTACGATTTGGAACAGCTCACTGCACAGATTATGCTGTTTGGAGGATTAGATAAATGAATGATAAGTTTGAAAGCATGATAGCTCTTATAGATGAACTCACGCAAACATTAGCTAAGCTGTCTGATATGCAGCGTGAGATTGTGAAAGCTGTTCGTGCTGATGACATTGCACGGCTTGCAGAGTGTATGAAGCATGAGCAAGCCATTTCTCTGAAAATGAGAAATATAGACCAAAAAAGAATAAAACTTCAAGAGCAACTCGGCTTTAAAGAAATTAAGTTATCTCAGCTGCCGTCAAAGGTAAAAGACCCAGATATGCAGATAAAAGTAAGAAAAGCCGCTGATAGACTCACCGCACAATATAAGATAGTTAAGAGTACATCGGAGGTTGCCAGATTAACACTTGAATCTAATCTTCGTAATGTAGAACAAATGATGAAAAAAATGGGAGTAGACCCATCGCAAACACATCAAAGTTCTATTTCTGGAGTGCATACAGATTTTCATGCATAGCTAAATTAGGAGGAAATTTAAAAATGGCTACTTTTGGCGAATTTGTTATTGCAAGCTCTGGTATGATGTCAAGCCAGATGGCTCTCAATATCACCGGACAAAATATTTCTAATATAAATACTGCTGGATATACTCGCAGAAGTTTGGATCAGGCTACATTTATTTTAAATGGTTCAGGTCTGTACCGCTCAAGTAATACTGTTTCTGCTGGTGCAGGTGTTATGATGCAAGGCATATCACAGCTTAGAGACCCATATCTTGATATTCGTTTTAGAAATGAAATGAGCAGTGTGGGCTCAACCGATGCACTTCTTGGCGGTATGGAGCAGATTCAGCAGGTTATCAATGATGTCAATAAAAATGGTATTACAACACAGTTTAAAGATTTGCTTAATATGTTCGGCAAACTAGATGCAAATAATGTTGGAACAAAAGAATTTGATACTTTGGTTCGTAATTCCGCTGAATCACTTTGTCAGCTTTTAAATCAGGCAGCATCAAAACTTCAGGGCGTTATGGACAATTATGAAACAAAGTATAAAGAGGAAGTTGATGTTGTTGACACACTAATCCAAAATATTCGCAAAATAAATGAGCAAATTCGTAAGGCTGATATAAGCGGAGACCAATCTCTTGAGCTTCGTGACCAAAGAAACCTTATGCTTGATGAGCTTTCTCAGTATATGAAAGTCGATATAACATACGGCACAGAAAAGCTGGGTACAGGTGTCGAAATTGAAAAGCTGACAATTAAAATGGTTGATAATAGTACAAACAAGCCGGGATATACTCTGATTGATGGTGTTAACTCAGCTAGTATTAGTATAAAAGACCCAGATAATCAAGACTTTACAATCGTTGTGGGTGAGCTGCAAGATAAAAACGGTAACACTGTTTTGGACGAACAAGGTCAGCCAATAGCAAATGGCGATGTAGTAGATGGTATGGGTTACGGTTCGATTGAGTCTATGCGTCAGATTCTAACAGGACAAGGTACATTTAACCCAAACAATACAGATGAAACATGTGGTATTAGATACTATATGCAATCACTTGATGCACTCGCCCAAAAATTTGCTGAGGCAATGAATGATTTAAACACAAATGACCCAAACGGAAACCCTATGGCTGGTACAATAGCTGGTGCAGGTAATTTATTTGCAGCAAATGATGGTACTGCAAACATAACAGCATCAAATATTTGTATTTCTGAAGACTGGAGAAATGGTACAGTAGAAATTGTAACATCAACAAATAAAAATTCAGGCAGTACAGCAAATGACAATATTTCAAGATTCCAAGACCTATTTAATAAGGATTTTACTTTTGAAGGTGCACCTGGCACTATAATTTATAAGGGCAATTTTGAAGGTTTTTATGCTAATATGCAGGCGGTTCTGGGTTCAGATATGCAGGCAGTTTCATCAATGTATGATACTTATGCAACATCAGCAGACGAACTAAATAACAGCAGAGATGGTGTATCAGGTGTAGACCTAAACGAAGAAGGCGTAAACATGATTCAGTATCAGAAAGCATTTGCAGCATCTTGTCGTATGATGACAGCACTTGATGAGCTTATGGATAAGGTTATCAATGGTATGGGTGTTGTAGGCAGATAATAAAGAAAGGGATTACTTATGAGAGTTACAACGAATAGTACAATTCGTACATATCGCAGCAGCCTTGCAAGGGCTACTGTTAGCCAGTACAATGCTATGAATTTGGTTTTAAGTGATGGACGATTATTTAACTCTTTTGCAGAATCACCCGCAAGAGCAACAGAATCTTATCGCTTACATTCATCCTATGCTAGAAACCAAACTCATCAGGAAACAAACTCCACTATGATTAGTAAATTTGAGGCAGCTCACAGCAGTATGCAGCAAATAAGTGACCAGTATAAAAATGCTCTCGAACAGGCAATGAAAGCACAAAATACACCAACAGGTGGAGCACTAAAAGAGCTTGGTGAAACCCTAAAAGGTGTTGCCGAGAGTATGGTATATACACTTAATTCTAAATATGGAGATAAATATGTTTTCGCTGGTGCAGATGGTGATAATGCTCCATTCGAGCTAGATGCAAACGGAGAGCTTCTTTATCGTGGATTTAAAGTATCAGAAATAGTCAAAGCTAATCCAGGCGACCCACCACCAGCCGGAATGACACAAGATGAATTTGATAGAATGCAATCTATGTTAAACGAAAGTGTTTATGTTGATATTGGTCTTGGATTTTCCCTTGATGAAGTAACTCAACAGGTTATTCCATCAACAGCTTTTGATTCATGTATCTCTGGTATTGAAATTATGGGTTACGGTGAAGATGCAGATGGCAACCCTAATAATATGATTTCTATAATTTATCAGCTTGGTGAAATATATTCGAAAGCAGATGATAGCGGAAAGTTACCAACAGCTAATGACGAACAAAAGGCAGAACAGCTCTATAACAAAATGCAGACCACTTTTACCAATGTAAACACTCAGTGGGCTACAATAACATCAAGAGCACAGTTTCTTGAGTCAAATGAAACAAGACTGGTAGAAACTGGCGATAATCTAACAGAGCAGTTCACAAGTGTTGATAAGACAGATATGGCAGATGCTCTTACAACATTTGTTTATGCACAATATAGTTATAATGCAGCACTTAGAGTGGGTAATCAAGTGCTTTCACAATCGTTTATTGACTATATGAATTAAGTGGTTTTTATAAAATAAAGGGGTGAGTTATAGATGGAACGATTGATAGAGATTACAACTGTGCCAATAGAGATACAAATGACTGTTAATCATGCACGTCTTGACTACAAGCGTTCAACAGTCGACCTAGAAGTATCAAGGGATAAGGGTGGAATTAGAATTCAAAGCAAGCCTATTCGCTTGCAGCTTGATACATTTGAAGCAAGAAATTCTATTTCCCCAACTGCAATGCGTAGTATAGAGCAGGCAGCGCAAAAAGGACAGCAAAAAGTATATGACACAATGGCAACCTATGCAAGAAGGAGGGATTTGCTATTGGAGGCTAAAATCGGAGAAGAGCTGATTACACGTTTTGCTATGGAGAGTCAACAGGTAAACACTAATGTTGCTATGCAGTTTTTACCATCAACTGGTCCGGATATTTCATGGGAAGATGCTCAGCTCAACATTCGCTATGAAATGGATAAACTGAATTTCGATTGGCGTATGAATGAAGGTCAGTTTGAATTTATTCCAGGCAACATAGAGTTTTCCGTAACTCAACAGCCTGATGTTATAATTAAGTATATTGGTGGTCCTGTATATGTTCCTCCATCGTCTGACCCAGACTATGAGGCTGTTGATGTTAAGGCTTGAGAAGGTTGATTTATGAAAATTTTAACAAAACATTTTGGTGAAATAGATATTGACCGTGAAACAACATTAAAGTTTAAAGATGGGTTGTTTGGTTTTGAAGATGAGAAAGAATTCGCACTTTTGCAATTTTCTGAAGAAGATGGATTTCTTTTAAGCCTGCAAAGTATAAAAACACCTTACCTTGCGTTTACAGTTGTAAATCCGTTTATGCTTATAAATGATTATAAACCAGTTTTAAGCAGTGACGAGCTTAAAGAAATGCAGGTTGAAAAAAGTGAGGATTTGTGCTTTTACAATATGTGCACAATCAATAAACCGGTATCAAACAGCACAATAAATTTGCGTTGTCCTATTGTGATAAATGATGAAACAAGACAGGCAAAGCAGATTATCTTAGACAATTATGAAATGCGTTTCTCGCTTTCAAATCTTGAAAAAGGGGCCTGTAAATAATGCTTATTTTACAACGAAAAGCAGGACAGTCCTTTGTTATAGGTGATGATATAGAAATCACTGTTCAAGAGATAAATGGTGGTCGAGTTCGTTTATCTATAAATGCACCAAAAAGTGTTTTAATTGTAAGAAAAGAGCTTATTGAAGCCCAAAAGGCAAACTGTTCTGCGGCCGAAGAAGTGGGTTCACCTATTCAGCTACTTGAACTTTTAAAAAGCGAATATACAAAATAAATGTAAAAAGGGGTTTATGCATAAGTTTAGCATAAACCCCTGATTTTATAAATAAAAATAGTTAGTGATGAGGATTTTCATTAACAATGACACATGCCTTCATCATCTGCACAGAAATTAGTCGTGAATATCTTGATGCGTATATACGCATCAAACCATTTTTTTGGTCATCTTCAATAACAACATATTTAGATGGGAGATTAGTAAGCGTTAATGCTTTCATATCAGCAAGACAGCGTGGACAATGGCATTTGAGCATTTGAGATGAATATATAGACTCCTCTTCAACAAGCTCCTGAAGTATATTTACGTACCTAACTGACCGCTTGCCATGTGGAGCAGCACCAAAATAATCTTCGTGCTTAGAAACCACTGGCTTATTAATAGGTTGTGAGTTAGATTGTGGATTGCTTTCTAAATCTTTTTCTGTATCAGTATTATTTCGAGAAACAGCAGTAGTATCATCGGATATAACAGTGTTAGTGTCTTTTGAAAGCTCTGTCTCAGAAATTGTTTCTGAGGAAACATTAACTTCTGGTTGATGAGTTTTTTCTTCTTCTTGTTCTAAGCTGCTTAAAAGGTCAGAACAAATTTGGTCTTCAAGTTGTGCCTCTTGGTCCCGAACATTTTGCAGGATTGGAACAACTGGTTGAGGTACTGGAGGTAATTCTGTTCCAATACTTTGTTCTGATGTATTAGCCTGGGTAGGTTCTTTTGATATTGACTCAGTATTATTTTGAGCAAAAGAAGTAGAAATTGCATCATCAGACATAACAGTATTGGAATCTTGAATTTGTTCAGGCTGCGTTACAGGTTCAGACTGAGTTTGCTCAGAGCTATTTTGGGCAAATAAAGCAGCGATGGCATCGTCAGACATAACAGCATTGGAATTTTGAGTTTTTTCAGGCTGCGTTACAGGTTCAGACTGAGTTTGCTCAGAGCTATTTTGGGCAAATAAAGCAGCGATGGCATCGTCAGACATAACAGCATTGGAATTTTGAGTTTTTTCAGGCTGTGTTTCGGGTTCGGATTGAGTTTGCTCAGAGCTATTTTGAGCAAATAAAGCAGCGATAGCGTCATCAGACATATTACTGCTGGAATCTTGAACCTGTTGTGCTTTGGCAGAATGTTGTTGTTCCTCATTATGTTGTGCAAGAAGTTCAGCTATAGCATCATCAGACATATTGGAATCTACTGCATCTTTTGTACTTTTTTCTTCTATTGAATTGGAAGATTCAATATTTTGCTCTGGCTTTGCGATAAGATTCAATACACGAGCAGTTTTATTACTACGTTTTGGTGGCATAAAATAAAAACCTCCTTATTTTAAGATAATTCACACAATTTCAAAATTTCGTCTGTGAAAGAAGAAAAATCAGCAGATGGCTTACAATCGGGTGCATAAGTTATTACACTTTCACCATGTGCAGGAGCCTCAGCAACGCTTACACTTTGGCGAATACGAGCTTTAAAGACACGAGTATTAAGCTGTGTAGCAATTTGCTCAGAAAGTTCTAAAACTTCACGATTAAGATTAAGTCTAGCATTAAATTTATTAAGTAATATGCCAAGAACCTCAAGCTGTGGGTTGTAATATTGTCGTACAGTTTCTATGGTTTCCTTAATCTGTGTTACACCAAGCAAACTCAAAATTTCAGGTGCCATTGGTATAACAAGTTTTCGAGCGGCAACATACGCATTAACAGTTAAAAGATTTAATGCAGGTGGAGTGTCTATGATGATATAGTCATAGTTCTTAGCAATATGGTTCATTTCAGTTTTTAAAAGATATTCTCTACCAGGTTTATTAAACTCAAGTTCAACACCAGATAAAAGTATATTAGATGCTAAAAGGTCACAGTACTGAACATGACAAAGGGCTTGCTCAACAGTGATTTGTTTTTTAAATACCTCATAAAGTGTGTGTGTGTTTTCAATATCAACACCAAGGCTAAAACCTAAGTTGCCTTGAGGGTCGAGATCTATTGCAAGTACTTTTTTTCCACGCTCATAAAGTGATGCTATAAGAGCGGAAGAAGTGGTTGTTTTGCCCACGCCACCTTTTTGGTTTGTGATAGCGATTATTTCAGGCACAAAATCACGTCCTTATCAAAATTATTATTATTCTACCTATTATTTTTAGTATACTATATGTCGAAATAAAAAAACAGAAGGAATTTTTTAAAAATTAAAAAATTATGCTAGAAATTTGTGCTTATACAGTAAAGGAAAGGAGTGCTTTTTTATGGCATCGATAAGCAGTTTAACCAGTAGCTCCAGCTCAAGTATTTATGGAAGCAGAAGCAGTAATATCATCAGTGGTCTTGCAAGTGGTCTGGATACAGAAAGCCTTATTGAGGGCATGGTGCAAGGCATAAAATCTAAAATTGACAAGCAAAAACAGGAGAAAACACTTCTAGGTTGGCAGCAAACAGCTTACAGAGGCATTAGTGACCAGCTTGTTAAGCTTTCTACCAAGTATATGTCATACGCTTCTGATTCAAATCTTATGGGGTCAGATTTGTTTAGTTCAAGCGTTATTACACCTATGGGTACATATGCAAGTATGATTTCCGCATCTGGTGCAACAAGCAGTGATATACAAATTAAAAAAGCAGAAATGGCAACAAATGCAAGTGTTACATTTGATGGACTTGCTAGCGGTAAAATAAGTGATACTATATCTGGTAAAGATATATCATTAAGCAGTGATGTACCAGTAAGTAATTTTGCAGGAAAATCTATAACATTTGAATATGACTCAACAACCATTAAGGTTTCTTTTGCATCAGATGCTAAGTATAAAACTCAAGAAGAAGTTGCCAATGAAATTAAAAAGCAATTTGATGAAAAGATGAAAGCTGCTGGCAAGGCCGGTGAGGTAGATCTTAAAGTTTCATCATCTGGTCAAATTACATTTGATATTAAGGGTAGCGGTGATCTTAAGGTTACTGATGGTTCACAGGAAACACTTGATGCACTAAGTTTAAGAAAAGATCAGGATTTAACAAGTGGTTCTAATGTAACAGTTGGTGATTTGAACACCGACAAAAAAGCTCTAGATTTATTAAAAGGTTCAACATTAAGTGTTACATTTGGCAGTAAAAGTACAACTCTTACTATTCCAGGTGATGCCACAGACGCAAATGACATAATAGATAGTTTACAAAAACAAATAGATAAGGCATTTGGCTATAACCGTGTAACAGTTTCCAACAAATCTACAAATGGTACAGACGGTTTGCAATTACAGTTTGAAGTTCAAAAAACATCTGATACCAGCACTGTGTTCACAATTACTTCTGGTTCAGCTCAGATAATGGGTAAAGATGGTGTTTTAGGACTTGAATCTGGTTCATCTAACCGTGTTAACACCAATATGACACTTGAACAGTTAGGTATTACAAATTTAGGAGATGGACGTTTAGAGATAAATGGTGTTGAGATAGGAACCTACAATAAAGATACAAAACTATCAACTATTATTTCCGATATAAATAGCTCGGATGCTGGTGTGAAAGTTACATATTCTCAGACAGCAAACCAGTTTATCTTTACATCTACTTACGGCGGTGCAGGTGGCAAAGTGGAGCTTGATGGCGATATAGCAAAAAATGTTTTTGGTACGCCTTCAAAAGAAGTACAAGGAAAAGATGCTACCATAACAGCACTAATAAATGGCACAGAGAAAACATTAACCAGTGACACAAACACATTTAATATTGATGGTATGTCAATAACTGTAAATGGAGCGTTTCAGGTTCAAGGAAATGAAACGGCTGTAACATTTAACAAAAACGTAGATGCAGATAAGATTATAAGCAATATAAAAACATTTGTTGAAGAATATAATGCAATGCTTGAAGATCTTAGCGAATTATATTCAACTCAGCCAGACAGTAAATATTCGCCTCTGACCGATGATCAGAAGGCAGATATGACCGAAAAACAGATTGAAGAATATGAGAAAAAAGCTCAGCAAGGTATGCTATTTGCAGATAGCGACCTGAAGGCTTTGGCAAGCGATTTACGTTTCTTATTCTCTGATACGAGTTTAGAGGAGATTGGTATTAAAACTTCAACTGAGGCTGCTGATAGAGGTAAGCTGTCAATCGATGAAAACGCTCTTAGAGCTGCTCTTGCAAGCGATCCAGAAAAGGTTCAAAAAGCTCTGTCAGCACCAGTTGAAACCAATGACAAGGGTTATGTAACCGGTGGCGGCGCTATAAGCAGACTAAAAGAAGTTATCAACGAATATGCTGGCACAACTGGTGCAACAAAGGGTATTCTTATTGAAAAGGCTGGCTCTCAGTTTTCAGCAACATCAATGCTCAAGAACACAATTCAGGATAAAATGGACGATATTGATGATATCATTGAAAAATTTACAAACCAGCTAAATGATAAAATCGATTTCTATACCTCTAAATTTAGTAAGCTTGAAGTTCTTATAAGCCAGATGAACTCACAAAGCTCTTATCTGGCAGGAATGAGTGGCGGATATTAATTAGCAATACGGTTATTCTGTATTTTTGGGAAAGGATTTTTTAAAATATGGATATGCAGGGGTATCAACAATATAAAGCACAATCCATAAACACAATGACGCAGGGCGAGCTATTGATGCTGCTGTATGATGAGCTTGTTAAGCGCTTAATCCGTACAGAATTAGCTCTGAAAAAGAAAGATTTTGAGCTTTTTGAAACATCAGTTGTAAGATGTATTGATATTGTAAGATACTTAGATCGTACTTTAGATATGAAATATCCAATAAGCCGAGATCTTCACAGACTTTATGATTATTTCCTTTATATGTTAAATCGTGTGCGTTTTGGAAGAAATGCTCAAGTTCTTGAGCAGATTAAACCTCAACTAATAGATATGAGAGATACTTTCAGAAAAGCACAAGAGGCACAGAGTATATGAATGCTGAATGGATAAAAATATTAGTTCAATTAAAAAAAAGATATTCTTTATTAAGCGAGATTTATGATTTAACAGAACAAATGTCACAGGCTTTAAATCGTGATGATGAAATATCATTTAGTATGCTCTTAGCTATGAGACAGGAGCCAATTCTAAAAATGAAAGAATCAGATATGATTATTAAAGGATTAAGGTCTACATTACCAGTTGATATTGTAAATAGGTGGTCAGCATTAGAAAATAACGACAATCCAAATAGCCAAGAGGAAACGCTGTTTAAACAGCAGATGGAGCAGAATCAAAGACTTGTTGAGCGATTGGTTTCATTTGATAAGCGTATCTTAAAAGTATTGTCAAATAAAAAAAGATAAAAACTATTCCCATCGCATTCATATTTAAGTTGCGATGGGAATACTTTTGGAATAATACACAATATATTCGATAATAGAACGAAAAATATGCAATTTTCATGTGGAAAAAAATATGATATGCTATTGCTCATTTTCGTTATTTGCTGTAAAATAGTGATATGGTGTGTTGACGCATGTCGAGTTTATTGACTTGCTGATAAAAACCATAGTGGTGCACCGCTGCTTCGACTCATGCTTAATTCATCAATGATAAGCTGTGCGTCCCATTCTTGCAGACTGCGCGTGCGGCTTATAGGGTCGGCAACAAGTACCTTGCCATCATCGGTTAAGCCACGCAGAACTATAAAGTGTCCAGTGTTAGTGAAATGCCCAGGCCCCATAAGAGCAATGGCTATTTCGCCACTTGACAATCTGTTACATAGCTCGGTCGCGTCAAGTGATGCAGGTGCAGCACAGTTTAAACCAAATGATGCTGCAACACCTTGTACGATGTTATGATATGAACCGCTTTTAGGTGCCCAGTATCCTTGTTCGGCGCAAAAGACAGCCATCTTGGCGGGGTCGGTTTCTTGTGAGGTTAAGCTGTTTATGACCATTGCAAGAGATGTAGGACCACAGCCGTACACACCGATAGGGTCATTACCATAAAGCTGGTCTTTCCACTCAGGGTCATTTTGAGCAAAATATGATATAGGAACTAATCCACCAGTTAATGTTTCAATACCATCAATTCGTGTCATTACAGTTGATGCGTCCTCGTTGATTGGAGAGGATTGTTCTTGGTTTTCTTCTTGAGCTTGAGAAAATTTTTCACCCAGCAGATCAAGTTGATTATCAAACCAGTTTTTGCAGTCTAAAAACCAGTCACCTGTATTTTTGGCAAATTGCTTGCTATATGATATAGTGCTTTGAGCGATGTTTTTTGCTGCAACTTGTACAGGAGTTACAATCTTTTTAAAAACTAGCGGGTCATGCCAATAACAGATGGCAAGTTCTACACCGCCAACACATGTTACAAATAAGAAAATGACCAGTAGTGTCATTTTAAGTTTTTCAAATTTGGGTTTCGTTATTTTATTTGATCTCAAAAGATTCACCTCCACAAATTTTATTTTTTATTATCATAACAAACAAATCGTAATTTGTCTAATCTTTGAATATTATGTATGGAGGAAATATTGTGCCTCAGATAGAACTTCAAAATGTAACAAAGTATTTTGTCAATGACCGCAAAAAACGCTTTGCAGCAGTTGACGATATTTCACTTACCATTGAAGAAGGCGATTTTGTCTTTTTAATCGGTAGTAGTGGTGCGGGTAAAACAACACTGCTTAAATTGATTGCTAATCAAATTCGTTCTGACTCCGGTCGAATATGGATTGGGGATCAAGATGTAACTAAACTTCGTTATTGGAGAAGAACTTCATATAGAAGAATGGTTGGACAGGTTTGGCAGGAAGCTGGACTTATAAGAAAAAAGACAATAAGAGAAAATTTATATATAGTTCAGCGAGCGTTGGGGGTAAGATCCAAAATAGCTCAAGAAAACACAACAAAAGCCCTTGCTTTGGTTGGCATGAGAGCTATGGCGGAACGCTATCCATTTGAGCTTTCGGGAGGACAAATAAAGCTAGTGGAGCTTGCAAGGGCGGTTATTTGTAATCCGCCTATCCTTGTGGTGGACGAGATAACAGCTAACCTTGATTATGACACCAGTTGGGATATTATGAATATCCTTGCGGAAATTAACCGTTGTGGAACAACCATTATAATGGCTACACATGCCAAACAGTTTGTAAATTTAATGAGAAAACGAGTTGTTACACTTGTAGAGGGCCGTATAGTTGCGGACATTCCAAAGGGAAAGTACGGGGAGCTAAAATAAAAAACAAGGCTTTTCCGTTTTTTCATAGATTCAATAGATTCAAAGGAAGGAAATGATACAAAATGAAATTAAAAGATTTAAAAATCAAAAACAAATTGATTCTGGGTTTCGCAATCCCACTTATTTTGTCAATTATATTACTTATAGTTTCAGAAGTACAATCGACAAGCTTAGGTGATAGATATGACAGAATGTTTGATGAAGAAATTAAGCTCAGCAATGAAATGACGAAGTCGCGTATAAACAATAGTATGGCATCTCGTATTATACGTGATATGGTACTTGACACCGAAATGCAAGATGTATCATCAAATCAGCAGAAATTTGATGAAGCAATAGCATCATTAAACTCTGCTTTAGACTATGTTAAGGAGAACTACCCACTTAACGACGGCAAGATAGAGGAATACACAGCTGCACTTGAGTCATGGATGTCAGAAGCAAATATTATCGTTAATTTAGCAAAAAACGGTAGATTTGATGAGGCACATGAGGAGTTGCGTCAAAAATGTGCTCCTGCGCTCGTTAATCTGCGTATATATGCAGATGGACTTGAAGAATCAATAAATGGTATCGTTGACCAGAGACGCGAAGAACTAAAAACACAGAACGCAATGAACACTGTTGTAATGCTTGTGTTGATTGCCATTGGTGTCGTAATAATACTTATTGTTTCAAAATCAATCATTAAATCTATTGTTAAACCAACAGGTGAGATTCATAAGGCTATCATCTCCATGAGCCAAGGTGTTCTTGATACACCTGTTCGTTATGAATCTGAGGACGAAATTGGTGAAATGGCAGAAGCACTTCGCGTAAGCCAGAATGTGCTGAGTAAGGCTTGTGATGATATCCTGCATATTGCATCAGCTATGGCTGATGGTCGTTTCAATGTACAGGTTGATAGCGATCTTCCAGGTGCATTCAGCTCTATTTCTCATTCATTAAGCACTCTGCAACAGAAAATGAATTCTATGATTTCCAGTGTAAAGCGTTCTGTTGAACAGGTTTCAGCAGGTGCAGAACAGGTTGCAAATGGCTCACAGGCTCTTGCACAGGGTGCAACCGAGCAGGCTAGTGCTGTTGAAGAACTGTCCGCAAGCATTAACGATATCTCTGAGGGTGCTCGTCAGAATGCTGAGGCTGCAAAAATTGCTCGTGAGAATGCTGACCAAGCAGGTGAGCAGAACCGTGCAAGCCAAGAGCAGATGACTCAAATGATTTCTGCTATGGACGATATCACCGATAAGTCTAAGGAAATCAGCAAGATTATTAAAACTATTGAAGATATCGCATTCCAGACAAATATCCTTGCACTTAATGCAGCAGTAGAGGCTGCTCGTGCTGGTTCTGCTGGTAAGGGCTTTGCAGTAGTTGCTGATGAGGTTCGTAATTTGGCAAGCAAGTCCGCAGAGGCTGCTAAAAATACCACAACTCTTATTGAAGACTCTATACGTGCAGTTGAGCATGGTTCTAGCATTGCTCATTCCGCAGCGGAAACAATCACTATAAGCACAGAGCTTACTACTCAGGCTGTTGACAAAATTGCTCAGATTGCTCAAGCTACAGAGCGTGAGTCACAAGCTATTGACCAGGTAACTCAGGGCATTGATCAGATTGCAACAGTTGTTCAAACAAACTCTGCAACTAGTGAGGAGTCCGCAGCAGCAAGTGAAGAACTGTCATCTCAGGCAAATATGATGCGTCAGATTTTCTCTTCATTCCAAGTTGAGGACGATGGTGATTCTTTCGGAAACTTTTCCCAAGAACAAGTAGGCGGCAGCTTTAATGCAGGAGGTAATAGCCCAAGTATGGGTGGTAACTTTCGCTCCGACTATCAGTACGACGATCAAGGTAAATACTAATCGCTATAGCATGACTCCAGACATTGAAACAGGCAATCAGCTTATTGACTCCGAACATATTCAGATTTTTGATGCGGTAAATGCGCTGTTAGATGCTTGTTCCAACGGTCGTGGACGAGATAAAATCGCTGAAACCGCTGAATTTTTAGCAACTTATGTTGGAATGCATTTCTCAGACGAAGAAAATCTTCAGAAAAAATGCAAATATCCAAACATGGAAGGTCACCTAGCATTCCATAAAAGGTATAGGAAAGATGTAAGTGACTTTGTTGATAAAGTGAAGAAAAATGGTGCAACAGTTCAGACACTTGGAGAGCTTAATGCTCTTGTGAGCAAACTGATTAGCCATATTCGTCAGGAAGATAAGCGTTTAGCGGCTTATATACGCGAAAACAGTTAATTAAATAATTTTTTGTAAACGACACAGGGGGTTAATATACTCTGTGTCGTTTTTTTGATAAAATAATATCTAAAGTATGCCCGTATAATGTAAAATTCATACAATATAAATTATGTTTAATAGCTTTCCCGTTGCATATAGTGCAAACTGATGATAAAATAAAAAAGTATGATAAGATAGTGTAGTTGTATAATTTCAAAAGAGAGGATATAAATGGATGTGGATTGCAAATGATTGGTCAGATTATGAGGTCTTAGATTGTGGTGGCGGTGAAAAGGTTGAAAAATGGGCGGATTATACATTAGTTCGTCCAGACCCACAGGCAATTTGGAAAAGAGCTGAGGGCGTTAAGGCTTGGGACAAAGCAAATGCTATTTATCACCGCTCTAAATCTGGTGGAGGTCAGTGGGAAATAAAAAAACTTCCTGCTCAGTGGACAGTTTCCTATAAAGAGCTGACTTTTAATCTAAAGCCTATGTCATTTAAGCATACAGGACTTTTTCCAGAACAGGCAGCTAACTGGAACTTTATTATGGAAAAGATAAGAAACGCAGACAGACCAGTTAATGTATTAAATTTATTTGCATATACGGGCGGCGCTACACTTGCAGCAGCCGCAGCAGGTGCAAGTGTTTGTCATGTTGATGCATCTAAGGGCATGACGCAATGGGCAAGAGAAAATGCAGTTTCTTCTGGTTTTGCAGATAGACCTATTAGATGGATTGTAGATGACTGTAAAAAATTTGTTCAGCGTGAAATACGTCGCGGAAGAAAATATGATGCTATTATTATGGACCCACCATCTTATGGCAGAGGTCCTTCAGGTGAAACATGGAAAATTGAAGAAGATGTTGCAGACTTTGTACAGCTTACCATGGAGCTTTTAAGCGATAATCCATTGTTTGTTATTATATCCAGTTATTCAACAGGTCTTGCACCTTCTGTTATGGCATATCTTTTAGGCATCACAGCAGGTAAAAAACATAATGGTTTAATCGAGGCTGAAGAGCTTGGGCTGCCAGTTAAATCAACTGGTCTTGTTCTGCCTTGTGGCTCATCTGCTAGATTTATAGGTAAATAAAATAATTTTAAAGAGTGATAAATTTATGTCTGAAATTATCAAAACTGAAAATTTAACATATGCATATCATGATGAAAACGGAAACAAAAAATACGCTTTAAATGGTGTTGATTTATCCATTAAGCGTGGTGAATTTGTAGCTGTTTTGGGGCATAACGGCTCAGGTAAATCCACACTTGCAGGACATTTTAATGCTATTCATTTGCCAAGCGGTGGTAAAGTGTATGTCGATATGATGGACACAGCAGATGAAAGCAAAATCTATGATATTAGATGCACATGTGCTATGGTGTTTCAAAATCCAGACAATCAGATAGTTGCAACTGTTGTTGAAGAAGATGTTGCATTTGCACTTGAAAACATGGGTGTCCCACCAGAAGAAATTCGCAGACGTGTTAATGATGCTTTAAAAGCAGTGGGTATGTATGAATATAGAGGACATGCCCCACATAAGCTATCAGGCGGTCAGAAACAAAGGGTTGCAATAGCTGGTGTTATTGCTATGATGCCAAGATGTATTGTTTTTGATGAACCAACAGCAATGCTTGACCCTGCTGGTCGTAAAGAGGTTATGAAAGTTATTTGTGAGCTAAATCAGCATTTTGGAATAACTGTAATTTTAATAACTCATCATATGGATGAGGCCATAAAAGCTGGTCGTGTGGTGGTGATGCATGGCGGTAAGGTCATTATGGACGGCGCGCCAAAAGAAATATTTACAAATGTAGATGATCTTAAAAAAGCAAGCCTTACTGTTCCGCAAACTATTGAAGTTTTATATGGATTAAATCAGAAGTTAAATGCAAACCTGAAAATTGATGCTATGAGCGTTGTTCAGTGTGCGGATATTTTAGAGAGTTATTTAAAATAAAAGAGGATAAAAACGTGTCTTATATTTTAGAAGTAAGGGACTTGACTCAGATTTATTCAGCAGGTACCCCGTTTGAACGCATGGCTCTTGACCATGTAAATTTACAAGTTAAAAAAGGTGAGATTCTCGGAATAATAGGTCACACTGGTTCGGGTAAATCCACACTTATTCAGCATTTGAATGGTTTATTAAAACCAACATTGGGTGAAATTCTGCTCGATGGTAAGTCAATATGGAATGAAAAGGGTAAATGTGATAAAAATACCCGTTTTCGTGTGGGACTTGTCTTTCAGTATCCAGAATATCAGCTTTTTGAAGAAACCATTGCAAAAGATATAGCATTTGGTCCAAGCAATATGGAGCTTTCACAAGGCGAAATAGATGAGCGAGTGCGTGAGGCTATGAAATTTGTTGGGCTTGATGAAAGCATGAGAGATATTTCACCATTTGCACTTTCTGGTGGTCAAAAGCGTAGAGTGGCAATCGCTGGTATTATCGCCATGCGTCCAGATGTTTTAGTTCTTGATGAGCCAACCGCAGGCTTAGACCCCGCTGGTCGTGATGAGCTTTTCGAGCAGATTTTGCAATATCATAAAGAAACTGGTGCTACAATATTATTTGTTACCCACTCTATGGAAGATGCTGCAAGAATGAGTGACCGTATGCTGGTTATGAATCATGCAAAAATTATGCTCCTTGGTACACCTAAAGAGGTTTTCTCTCATACAGATGAGATAATACAAGCAGGACTTGATATACCAGAAATTACAAAAGTAATGCTGGAGCTTTCCAAAAGAGGTTTTAATGTTGACACATCTGTTTTCACAGTAGAAGATGCTATAAAAGCAATAAATGCATATAAGGAGGGAAAATCATGCTAAAAGATATAACTTTAGGTCAGTTTTTCCCAGGCAATAGTATAGTTCACCGAACTGACCCGCGGGTTAAAATTGTACTTGTTATTGGTATGATTGCAGCTTTGCTTCTTGCATCGGGTGTGTTTTCCTATGCTTTAATGGCAGTTTATCTTTTGCTTGTTATTTTTGTTTCAAAAGTGCATTTTAAAATGGTGGTGCGTGGACTTCGACCAGTTTTGATGATTGTAGTTATTACTGCTATTTTAAACTTGTTTTATACACCAGGCGATATAATTTGGCAATGGGGTTTTCTTCATATAACTAAACAAGGCATTTATGCAGCAGTTGAAATGGTAGTTCGTATTATGCTCCTAATTATTGGCACATCAATGCTAACTTATACCACTTCACCAATAGACCTTACTGAAGGGCTTGAACGCCTTATGTCACCACTAAAGAAAATACATATTCCAGTGCATGAACTAGCTATGGTTATGTCTATTGCACTCCGTTTTATTCCTACGCTTATTGAGGAAACCGAAAAAATTATATCCGCTCAAAAAGCAAGAGGTGCAGATTTTGAAACAGGCAGTGTTTTAAAACGTGCTAAAGCTATGGTGCCTATATTGGTTCCGTTATTTATCTCATCCATACGCCGAGCAGAGGAACTTGCAACAGCTATGGAATGTCGTTTATATCGTGGCGATGTAGGAAGAACACGTATGAAACAGCTCAGGATTTGCAGTGATGATTATATTTCCATTTCGGTGTCTGCGGTTATTTTCACTGTAGTTATTGTTCTTGGTCGTTTTGGTTTGTAAGGAGGTAAGGTTTGAAGAATATTGCTTTAATTTTATCCTATGACGGAACCGAATATCATGGCTGGCAAACACAAAAAAATGGTGCTTCTATCCAGCAAACGATAACAGAGGCAATAAACGCGATTTTAAAATGTGATACTTATGTTTCTGGTGTAGGAAGAACTGATGCGGGAGTTCATGCTAGAAAGTATGTTGCAAATTTTAAAGCCAACTGCACAATCCCGCTTGAGCGTTTTCCGCTTGCAATAAATGCGTTTTTGCCTGATGATATAACAGTATGGAATGCTATAGAAGTCGATGAGGATTTCGATGCAAGATTTTGCTGCACTAAAAAAGAATATGCCTATTATATGTATTCTTCAAAGATAAATGACCCATTTTTATCTAAAAGAGCATATCGCACAACTTATCCGTTAGATGCAGAAAAAATGGCAGAGGGTGCAAAGTTCTTTGTTGGAACACATGATTTTGCATCTGTTCGCGCTGTGGGTACACCTGTTAAATCAACAGTTCGCACAATTTTTCATTGCGAGGTTGAATGTGTGGATAATTTTAAATTTGCAATGCAAAATGACCAAACAAAACTTATACAAATAAGGGTTTGTGGCGATGGCTTTTTATATAATATGGTTCGTGCAATTTCAGGTACGCTTATGTATGTTGGAAGTGGTAAAATAAAACCAGAGCAAATAAAAGATATCTTGAAGTCTTGTGACAGAGCAAATGCAGGACCTACCTTGCCAGCTCATGGGCTTTATATGAACAGACTTTGGTATGATTATACCAATGAGCTGAAATCATATAGGCTAGATATATAAAAGGAGGTCGACAAATGCCACAAAAGACAAAATCACTCCGCATGGAGAGAAATGAGCGACGTCGAAAGATTAGAAACTCACCAGACCGCAGACTCCGAATTGTGGCAAAGCTCCGTCGTCTGGTGGGTATGACACTTGTTATAATAAGTGTTTTAACGATTACATTAAATAGTTCTAAAATATCGCCAAACTCCATATCTCAATTTATGGGATATTTTTGGGCAGGTATTGATGATGCATCGGTTGCTACTCATATTGATTATCAATCGGAAAATTCATCAATTGTAAGACCGTTTAATCAAGGTGTTGTTGTGGTTGATAACGATATGATGACCATAAATACATCATCAGGTGTTAGGCTTAAAGCATCACTTGGCTATACATCACCAGCAGTAGTTACATCAGAGCGTTATGTGCTTGCATATGATAAAAATGGAAACCAAGCGGTTTTGGCATCGAGTGTAGCGGAGGCAAGCCGTCAAAAAACGGATTCTTCTATTCTAGTGGCTACTGTTGCAGATACAGGTGATTATGCATTAATAACAAATGAATCTGGATATAAAACAGCGGTTACAGTCTATACAAGCGGAGGAAAACAGCGATTTAAGTGGTCAAGTCCAGATTATTATTTTTTATCATGTGCTATTTCGCCAGATGGCAGTAAAATCGCTGTAACATCTTTTGGCAGTACAGAAGATGCTGAGCTTGAGGGAAAAGTTTTCTTGCGTGACCTTAGTAATGAAAATAGCATAAGAGAGGTATCACTTGGCACAACAGTTCCACTTACAGTAGGATTTTTGGATAATAGCTCGGTTGCAGTTATTGGAGATTATGCAACAAATATCATAAACCAAAAGGGTGAAATTGTAGATGAAATAAGTTACACCGCAGACGATTTAACAGCATTTTCATTTGGCGGAAGTGAGCTTGCATTGGCTATCCATTCATATTCGGGAAATGCAAGAACAGAAGTATATATTCTGGGTTCAAGAGGTGTAAGTGATAAAACACTTCAAATTTCACAGGAAATTCAGGCAATCGATTACGATGGTTCGAGAATAGCTGTGCTGACTTCAAGCGGTCTTACGGTTTATAATGCTGCTATGCGTGCGTTGTGGAAAAATGAAAGTGCAGTTGGTGCACAATTTATAAATTTGACAGATGATGGCGGTGTATGGCTTATATATTCCAAGCAAGCGGAACATGTTTCTACATCATCAGACACTTCAGAGGATTTAAAATCATGAATGAGTTATCACTAGATAGTTTGGATTTAATCAATAATCTAAATAATGTAGATTTTATAAACAGCCTTAATTTTTTAAAGGGTTTATTAAATCTAACAGATATTATAATTATTGCAGTTATACTTTATGGTGCAGTTATTGGTTATCATAAGGGTTTGGTTAGAACTGTCGTGGGCAGTATTAGAGCTGTTGTTTCTATGGGTGGTGCTGCAATCGTTTCAAGAATTATCGCACCAGCCATCGCTCCTCAAATTGTAACCCCGATTGTAAACGAGGTTTTTCAAACACAGCTAGGTGAAGTAAGCCAAATATCACCTGAGATTGTTAATCAAATTCAAAATAATATATTACAAATAGCTACACCTATTGCACAAAGTATTGCTTTTTCAGTTGTATTTTTTATCAGTATGTTTATAATTAACCTTGTGCTGAAGTTGTTTACAAAAGCAATGAGCATACTTACAAAAATACCTGTTATAGGCACACTCAATAGAATTTGTGGTCTTTTACTTGGTGTGGCGGTTTCTATAATTTTATGTATAGCTGCACTTTATTTGCTTAGAGAATTTGCACCAGAGATTTTTGGTGTAAATGGTTATCTATCACCTCAAAATGTAGCAAAAACCAGTATAACTGCATATTTGCTTGGTCTATTGCCAAGTGTATGATTTTTTAAGGAGAGAAGTACATGAATATGCCAATGTGTTCACGATGCAAAAAAAATGTTGCAGTCGTGTTTATTACAAAAATTGACCAGAGCAATAACTCTGAGCAGGAAGGTCTTTGCATAAAATGTGCAAAGGAAATGGGTATTAAACCTATTGATAATCTAATGGACCAAATGGGAATCACCGAGGAGGATTTAGACGCACTTGCAGGTGAAATCGGCGCTTTTGGTGATTTATCCAGTTTATCCCCTGTTGAAAGCGAACAAGATGAAGATAATACAAGCGATGAGGAAATAGAAGGCACATCAAAGAAGATGCCATTTCCATTTCCGCTTTTCGGTGGCAAAAATTCCGCTAAAGCTGATGAAGATAAAACCGAAAAAAAGTCTAAGGAATCAAAGAAGGATAAAAAACGCAAATTCTTAACAAATTACTGCGAAGATTTAACTGGTAAAGCTAGAAATGGCAAAATTGATAAGATTGTTGGTCGTGAAAGAGAAACCGAGCGTGTAATACAGATTTTAAATCGCCGCCAGAAAAATAATCCTTGTTTGATTGGTGAACCAGGTGTTGGTAAAACTGCGGTTGCAGAAGGTTTGGCTCTTAGAATCGTACAGGGTAAGGTGCCTTATAAACTAAGAGATAAAGAAATTTATATGCTAGACCTTACCGCACTTGTTGCAGGCACTCAGTTTAGAGGTCAATTTGAAAGTCGTATGAAAGGACTTATTGAGGAAGTTAAAAAGTTAGGCAATATAATTCTAGTAATTGATGAAGTTCATAATATAGTTGGTGCGGGCGACTCTGAAGGTTCTATGAATGCAGCAAATATTCTAAAGCCAGCATTGTCCCGTGGCGAAATTCAGGTTATCGGTGCTACCACTTTTAATGAATACCGTAAGCATATTGAAAAAGATTCCGCTTTGGAGCGCCGTTTCCAGCCTGTATCAGTTGAAGAACCATCTCTTGATGATGCAGCCGATATTTTAATGGGTATTAAGTCTTATTATGAAGATTATCACTATGTTACAATTTCTGATGCAATGTGTCGTCAAGCCGTGCAGCTTTCAGAGCGTTATATTACTGATAGATTTTTACCAGATAAAGCAATCGACCTTATTGATGAAGCCTGCTCAGACCTTAATCTTAAAAATGAAATGCTGTCATTGGCGGCTGATTTAAAAGCCGAGCTAAAAAGTGTAACTTTAGAGCGTGAAAGCCTAATGAGTGACCAAACTCCAGAAGGAGAGATCATGACAACTGAGCAGCTTGACAATAAATATGCTAAAATTGCGGAACTGCGTTCTAAGGAGTTACAGCTTGAAAATCGTCTGCATGAGGCAGAGGCAGCACCAAGACCAGCATTGACACTTGATAATCTTGCGTCTGTAATTGAGCTTTGGACTAATATTCCTGCAAGCAAGGTTCAGGCACAGGAAATGCAACGTCTGAGCGATATGGAAAACCGCTTAAAAACGAGGGTTATCGGTCAAGACGAGGCTATACATGCTATTGCACAGGCTATACGTCGAAATCGTGCGGGTATTAGCCCTAAGAAAAAGCCTGTTTCATTCTTGTTTGTAGGTCCAACCGGCGTTGGTAAAACTGAGCTTGTTAAAACTCTTGCAGAGGATATGTTTGACTCACCAGAGACTCTTATTAGACTTGATATGTCTGAATATATGGAAAAGCATACTGTAGCTCGTTTGATTGGCTCACCTCCAGGATATGTCGGTTATGATGAGGCTGGACAGCTTACAGAAAAGATTCGACGCAGACCATATTCTGTAATTTTAATGGACGAAATCGAAAAGGCTCACCCAGATGTATTAAATATTCTGTTACAAATTCTTGATGATGGCAGACTAACCGATGCACATGGAAGAATGGTTAATTTTGAAAATACTATTATTGTTATGACTTCTAATGCGGGCAGTGATCATAAAACCACATCTCTTGGCTTTGGTAAGACTGCAAGAGAGCAAGGCAAGGAAAAAGCTATGAAGGCTCTTGAGGACATTATGCGTCCAGAGTTCCTAAATAGAATTGATGAGATTATAGCATTTAATCAGTTATCAGAAGAAGATTTTGCAAAGATTGCAGATATTCTCCTGAGTGACTTGGCTAAAAATCTCAATGAGCGTGAAATCCGCTTAACTTGGGACGAAAGCCTAAAGGATTACCTTGTTGAAAATTCCTATTCGCTTAAATTTGGTGCAAGAAACCTCCGCAGACTTATTGAAAAGGAAGTCGAAAACGCAATTGCAAACGAAATCCTTTCTGCTGTGGATAACCAAATCATTGGTATTCATATCGAAGCAGAAGATGGTGAACTTAAACTTCAGAGTATATAAAAAATTCCGCCTGTTCTCATTTATGAATAGGCGGAAACTATTTTTCATATAGTTTTAATATGCGGCAAGGTGTGAAGCAATGGCTCGAACTCAACACCATACATTCTGTCAGTGTTTTTACTGGCAGTATAGCTTATGCAGTGTTTTACAAAATCAGATGCACAAGCAGCACTCTCGCTAATAGATTTTCCACATAATATTTGACCAAGCAATACAGATGCAAATATATCACCTGTGCCTGGGAAAAAGGCATTTACACAATCATGGTCTATAAAATGGGTCTTACTACGACTTGTACAAGCAACTGTTAATGTATCATCGGTAAAATGTAAACCGGTAAGCACTACATCACAATTAAATTTACTTGATAATTCTTTTGACCAGTTTTCAGCATCTTGTTTATTTTTTGGTGTGGTATTTGGGTTTCTTTCAAGTAAAATTGCAGCTTCGGTCACATTTGGGGTTATACAGTCAGCTATATGACAAAGCTCATTCATACGTTTTGTCATTTCATCTGTATATGTTTTGTAAACGGTACCATTATCACCCATAACAGGGTCAACTAAAAAATATCCATTTTCCGATTTTAGTTTTGCAGATTCTAAAACACAGTCGATTTGTTTTGCAGAACCAAGAAAACCAGAATATATAGCATCAAACTTTAGATTTAATTTTTCAAAATGTGAAAGTATATTTGGCATTGTGCTTGTAAGGTCTATGCAAGTCCAGTCATTTATTGCTGTATGAGTTGAGAAAACAGCCGTCGGAACTGGGACACATTGATGACCTTGCACACTTAAAACCGCTGTTATAGGGACAAGCGATGAACGACCAAAACATGCTAAATCATGAAGTGCAAGTACTGTTTTTTGTTTCATTATATTTATCACCTCGAAATATAATTATGGTACAATTTTTATTATTATAAGTCAATACCTATTGCATAAAGCCTGTCAAAATGATACCATGATAATAGAATACAGCCAAGGAAAGGAAATTACATGAAAAAAAGAATAATCTCAATACTAATGTGCGCTATAATGTCTATCCCTATTTCAGCTCAGGCAGCAGAGGAAAAAAAAGTAACCCCAATGCGTGGCGTTTGGGTATCAACGGTTTATAATCTCGATTATCCAACAAAGAAAACAATATCAGAAAGTGAGCTTAAAAAACAAGCTGATGAAATTTTGGATAATGCATTAGAAACGGGACTTAACACTGTATTTTTACAGGTTAGACCATCGGGAGATGCATTTTACAAATCCGATATTTTCCCTTGGAGTCACTGGCTCACAGGTGAGCAAGGTAAAGCACCAGAAAACAATTTTGACCCCCTTGAATATTGGGTGGATGAGGCGCATGAGCGTGGTTTAGAACTTCATGCGTGGATTAACCCATACAGAGCAAGCAGAGGTTTAACATGGGAGCAGCTTGATGAAAATAACCCTGCAAAACTTAATCCAGAGTGGGTTGAGCAATATTCAGATGGCAATTACTATTACAATCCAGCACTTGCGGAAGTTCGTCAACTTATTGTTGATGGTGCACTTGAAATAGTTAATAATTATGATGTTGATGGGTTGCATCTTGATGATTATTTCTATCCTGGTCAGGATTTTAACGATTCTGAGGAATATGCAAAATATGGCGGAGATTTCAGTAATATCGCAGATTGGCGCAGAGATAATGTAAACAAAATGGTTGCAATGCTTGATGAAGAACTTCACAAAGCAGACAAAGATATTCAGTTCGGTATAAGTCCAGCAGGTATTTGGGCAAACAAATCAACTGACCCCAGAGGTTCAGACACTAGAGGCAATCAAAGTTATGTAAGCTCTTATGCAGATAGTTTGGCTTGGATTGAGGCTGGTACTATTGATTATATAATGCCTCAGATTTACTGGGAAATAGGTCATTCAGCCGCAGATTTTGCAACATTAGTCGATTGGTGGATTGATAACACTCAGGGTACAGATGTTAAACTTTACATAGGTTTGGCGGCATATAAATGCCATGATGCAACACCGCCTACATGGTCCAGCACAAAACCGCTTATGGATTCACTGGAGTATATGTCACAAAAAAACGGTATTTATGGCGAGGTGTATTTCCGTTATCAGTCTTTAAATGTTGTTGATGGCTTAAAAGAACAATTAAAACAATGGTATAAAACAGCACCAGATGCAATTATTGTGCCAGAAAATGCATTCCCAGATGCACAGCAAATAAATAGCTTTTTAGGAGCATTTACAATGCTTATAAGTGCTATTTTAAGATAAAAACATACTTTTTTAAGGGGAGGATAAAGCCAATGAATGAGAATGAGAAAAGCATAATTGTTAAATCGGTTTTGGAGTTATGTAAGCCCATTCGTGTAATATTATATGGTGCAAAACATGGTCTCTCAAGCGGAAAACTTAAAACAGCTAATATATGTATAGTCGTTGGCAATTGTGATAAAAATAAGTTGCTTCATAGGCTTTATCTTCAAATGCCGCTTGATGTTCAAGTGAATATCAAGATTTATACAGATGAGGAGTGGAATGAGCTGCAAAATGACCCAAACAGTTATGCAGCATGGATTTCTGAGAAAGGTGCGGTGCTTTATGAGTCGGAACCGTAGAGGTGCCAGAGATAGTATGTACTACTATAAGTGGCTTGATAAAGCACTTTATGACCTGCAAGCAGCTAGGATTTTGATGACTTGGGGCGGCGATGCAGGAAATATTGCATTCCACTGTCAACAAGCTATTGAAAAGGCATTAAAGGGCTATTTGCTTTTTAAAAGTGGCAAACATTTTGATGGTCATAACTTAACATATCTTTGCAGGCAGACTGTTCAACTTGACCGCTCTTTTGAAAAATGGCTTGATGAAAGTGCTGCGCTTAATAATTTATATATTGAAACACGTTATCCAACAGATTTGCCATTAAACCTTAATGAGCAAACTGTAAAACGATATTTTCATATGGCAGAGGATATGTTTGCAGCTATTCGTCATGAGCTTTATGAGGGTGGAATGCCTCATAAAATAAAAAAATAAAAATCAAAATCCGACATTGAGTGTAAAGCTCTTTGTCGGACTTTTTTATGATAATCTGTTTAATGCCTCTTTATAAAGTGCGTTTTTCTTTACTCCAATATCAGCAGAAACAAGTTTTACTGAATCTTTCAATGTTTCACCGGTTTCCATATGGCTTTTTACTGCTAAAATAGCCATTTCCATGCGTTCCTCATCAGAAACATCTGTTATAACTTCTGCATTTCCTTCGATGACAAGCACATATTCTCCTCTTGGTGAGTTTTCTGTGTAATATTCTTCAGCTTGTTTTAATGTCATTCTAAGGCTTTCTTCATGAATCTTTGTTATTTCTCTGCACATAGCAATTTTTCTATTATCACCAAAAGCAAGTCTCATATCATGCAGGGTTTGACGTAGTTTATGTGGTGCCTCATAAAAAATCATGGTTCGTTTTTCGGAGAGCAAGGAGTCAAGATGCTCTTTCCTAGCCTTTTTATTTACAGATAAAAAACCCTCAAAACACCATCTGCCAGTAGGAAGTCCAGAAACAGCTAACGCACAAACAGCAGCACAGCAGCCTGGAACAGATTGTACAGGTATATTATTTTCAGCACATAGAGCCACTAAATCTTCTCCTGGGTCGGATACAGCAGGTGTGCCAGCATCGGTCACAAGTGCACAATTTTCACCTTTAAGCAGCCTTTCAACTATTTCTTCGCCACGCTGTCTGCGATTATGCTCAAAATAACTAACCATTGGTTTGGGCGGTAAATCTAGTGCATTAAGCAGCTTTTTCGTAACTCTGGTATCTTCGGCGGCAATAAAATCAACATCACACATCGTTTTTCTAGCTCTAGGAGAAAAGTCACCTAAATTTCCAATAGGTGTTGCAACTAGATAAAGTGTTCCAATACTCATTATATAATCTCCTCAAAATATTACAAAAATAAACAATCTATCATGAATGATTTCATTATATATATTTTTTTTATTGAATGTCAAGCATATGAAGTTTCATTACTTGACAAGGAACCTATAAAAGTCTATGCTAAAAGAAAATAAAGATATATGTGAGGGCATAAATGAAAAAAAATGTCATAAAAATGGAAAATAGGGGAATAAAACAGGATAAAAAAACGAGACAAAAAGAGTATATTGTTATTTTACTTATAATTTTGATACCAATTTTAATTGTTATGGGTGGGGTTATTTGGGGATTTTTGCATCCGGAGCAACAATATATTATCAGCGATGGAACAATAGAAAAATCTATAACATTAAACCCAGGTAGTGTAGACGAGGCTTGTAAAGCTCTTGGTTTTGAAGATATGATTATAACAAAACAGGAGCAAGAAGGAGGAAAAATAATAGTAAAAGTTAGCCCAGCACTACACGCAACAATTAAAACCAAACAAACAAGTATAACAGTAAGATTTACAGAATGCACAGTTCGTGAGCTTTTAGAGGAAAAGGGCTTTTCGTTTGATGATGACGATGAAGTTATTCCACCTCTTGATACAAGGCTAAAAAAAGACACAGATATTACTATAATTGATGTTGAATATGAGGAGCAAATTGAAAGTGAACAAGTAGCTTTTGAAATTGAAACTAAAGACAACAATGAAATGCTGAAAGGCCAGCAAAAAATCACACAATATGGCGTTTATGGTGAAAAAGAGGTAACATATAAAATAAAATTTGAGGACGGAGAGCAAATTTCCGAAGAAATGATTTCTGAGGAAATTGTAAAAGAACCTGTAAACTGCATAATCGAAAAAGGAACAAAAGAGCCTGAAACAGAGGACGAAAAAAAGCAGGCAGAACAGATTGAAGTAGAAAAAACAGCAGAAACTACAACAAAAAAACTTCAACAAACTGTTCAAGTTCCAGAGCAGCAAATTATTTACAGCACAAATCCAGAAGATTTATCAACGGCAGGGAGAGCCTATGTTTGGTCTGTTCCAGCGGGAATACAGGACAATACGGTGAATAAAATCATAACAGCTGGTGATGGTTCCAGTTATGAGTATACAAGTGTTATAGATGTAACAGCAACTGCATATCATAGAGTTGAAGAAGGCGGACTTACAACTGCGACAGGAACTACTACTAAATATGGTACTATTGCAGTAGACCCTAGTGTCATTCCTCTTGGAACTAGACTTTATGTTGTATCAGATGGCGGTCAATCATGGTCTTATGGTCCAGGACTTGCAGAAGATACAGGTGGGCTTATCAAGGGAAATAAGATAGATTTATTTTTTATGACAGGTGATGAGGCGAACCAATTTGGCGTACGTTCAGCAAAAGTTTACATATTAAAAGATTAAATTTGAGTTATTTATAAGACCAATGTGTCGATTATAAATATGTCTAAGCGTGATAAAAACTTAGAATTTAATTTGAAAGGAGTTTTTAGTATGAGTATGGCAACAAGTATAGCAGCATCAGCTACCGCATTTAGTTCGGCGCAGCTTCAGTACAATGTTTCACTTTCAGTGACAAAAAAGGCAATGGATAGCCAAGAAGTGGCTATGCAAGGTTTGCTTGAGATGATGCCACAAAATCCTGCTGGTATCGGTCAAAATATTGACACTTACGCATGATAAAAGACCCGACTTTTTAATAAAAGTCGGGTCTTTTAACGTTATTTTTCGGCATCAATAGCCATTTCAAGAAGTTCATCACCATCATTTGGAAGAGATTCTGGAATTTCTCCAAGCTCTACCTTTTTAACTTGATTATCACCTGGGTTTACTTGCTGATACAGTGTGCTGCCATCAGCGGAGACAAAGCAAGTGGTTGCAAGCTGATTTGTATGTTGTTCACTCTTTTCATAGACATAAACGGCAAGACATGGTACATCATCAACCATAACATAACCAGGGCCAGGCTTTAGTACATATTCGCTCATATCATCGCCGGGAAGTCCAAGCTCAGCAGGAACAACGGAATACATAAGCGTTTTTGCACCAGTAAACGATATAACAGATGTTGGCTGTCCGTTTTCACCAGACTGCTGAACAGCTTCAGCAGTAAGGGTAACTATACAGCTTGTTGAAGTCCAATCGACCTGAACTACAAGATTTTTTGCAGAATCTTGTACAAAGTTTGAGTAAGGAGGAAGCACTTCAAGCTCCTTTTCAAGCTGCTTTTGAGCTTCCTTTGCAGCTTTTTTTTCTTCCTTTGTCATGTTCTTTTCAGCTTCTTCCGCAGCTTCTTCATCCTCAGCAGTATTTTCCTGTTCGGCTGCGGATTCAGGAGCTTGGGTAGGTTCTCCATTTTCATCAAGCAACACAGCGGGCCGCTTTAGAATTACAGTACCAACAGCGGTAGTGTAATCTGGTTCTTCATCTGGGTCTAATTCAAAAGCATATTCATCAGTTGTCATCATATCAACATATGCTTTTACTGCCACTGCTGCCTGGTCTTTGTGGAACATCTGGTAATCATATGAGATATAGTTTATTGCAGGTGTTACTACTTGAGTAGATGTATCTTCTGAAGAACCATCACCTTCTTCAGATTCTTCTTCAGGTTCTGTGATTTCACCTTCGCCACTGGCAGGGGACAAAGATGTTATGTAGGTGCCACCTGTCGCAGAAGTAAGAACTTTATCAAGTGCAGGAACTGAGTTGCCATCAAATTGGTACGCAATTAGTGTATCATCATCACCGCAACCAGAAAGCATTAAGAGTATGGACAATGGTAAAAATGCAAAAAAACGTTTGAGAAACAATTTGTTTTCCTCCATTCATAATATTCTGCCAAAAAACCAGTTAATAATACAAACTGATATTATGGCATAAAACACTAATCTAATTTTACAGGGTTTGCACAAAAAAGCAAGAAAAAAGTTTTGAAAAAAGAAACTGTTAATTTGTATTATTTTTTTTAAAATTAGGACGATAGAAGAAAAGTCGACGTATAAATAGAATTTATTGAGTCATACGTTTTGCCCTGTAAAGTTATTTGCTATATTTTATGGAAATCAGTCGACAAACTATGTTATTATGTAATTGTTAAGATAATGTTTAGGAGTTGAGTGCAATGTTTCACAAGTTAAAAAGAATGTTGTCAGTAATAATGATAGCTGCATTTTTGTTGCCAAATGGCACATGGTATGCAGGAGCAGAGGATGCTGAACCAGATGGTGCTACTCCATCTCCTTGGCAAATTATGTTTAATGTTGGAGCGGGGCTTGAAACAAATAGTAGTAATCAGAGCATAGTCCTATCAAATAGTGAAAACATAAATAAGACTTCACATGAATACACATTGGAAGTTAGTGATAGCAGTAAAAAGCTGCAAAATATTATAATTGAATTTACTGAGGAAACAACTGGTTCTTCAGGTGGTACAGCTCAGATAAACAACGTTGAAATAAATGAAAAAACATCTGGTTTGACAAGCAGTAATGATATTATATCTGCAAAGCTGGATAAATTTCCAAAGGCTGGAGAGTCGTTTAAACTCACCGTTACAGCTCAATCAAATAAAATAGCAGAAGGAAAACAATATACTGCTGAAATAAAAGCTGTGACTACGTCAAGGGAAGAGTTTTCTGTTGGCATAACTGAGGGCGAAAGAGATAACGCCACAACATCTTTTAGTTCTGATACACAGGTTACAGTAAATAATAGATATTACGAAAATTCAACAATTACATTTATAATAAAGCCAGATGAAGAATATCGTTTGGTTAGTTTTAAAATGACTTATGGCTCTGGTACAGAAGCAAATACCCAAACAATTACATCTTCTACAACATTTCAAGATTGGACTGTAACATGGAGCAGCACAGGAGAAACAAAAATTGTTGGTAAGTTAAAAGGAGATGTAGTTCTAAGCGATGTGTTGACCGAGGAAATACCAAAACAGTATAATGTAAATGTGCAGGGAGATACAGGTGTCACAATCTCACGCCCAAGCAGTGGTTCAATAACTGTAAATGAAGGTCAGTCTGTATATGTAAGTGCAAGAGTCAAAACGGGCTATTTATTTAGCGACTGCGTTCTACAAAACGGAAAATCTTATGGCTCATGGGTTCCAGGGCAAAATTTCCTAACAATAGGTAACACAAGAATAGAAGTTAGTGAAAATGATGACACTGTTAGCTTTACAATTCCAGATGTTTACCAAGACATGACAGTAAAGTTTACTTCAACATATGATAGTGAAAATATACCTATTGAAATACAAGAGGGTTCAAGAATAGATATCTATACAGATTCACCAGATACTGTGTCAAGAGGCAGTGATGTGTTGTTTTACATAAGCACAACATCAGATAGTTACTCTGTAAATAAAATAACATTGACAGTTGGCAATGAGAGGTCTACAGTAAGTGCAAGCAATGGTGAAATTATTGTTGGCAATAAGAACTATAGAATAGATGATTTAGGCGATGGCATATATTCGCTTTTGGTAGAGGATATAAGTGAGCCAGTAAAAGTTTATGCGACATCTACATCAAATTCTAGCAGCAGTTCTTCTCGTCCAAGACTGACAATTTCTGCATCAAGCAATATAAAAATAACCAAAAGCACAAATGCTTATCAGATAGATGCGGGAGATAGCGTTTACTTTTATTTTACACCAAATAAAAACTACCAAATTTCAGAAATAACTGTTAAAATAGGAAATAATACAAAAACAGTAGCTGCAAGCAAAACATCTATAACAATCGATGGTAAAACATATATGATGAGCAGAGATTCAGACGGTGTTGTTACATTGCATCTTACAAATATACAGCAAAATGTCACGGTTTCTGCAAAGGCATATTTTTCAACAAGTAATGTAACTCCAACAACTTCGATATCTTTAGATAAAAATACCAGAACCCCGTTTGTAAATGGATACAACGATGGAACATTCCACCCAGAAAGCAATATGACAAGAGCAGAGGCTGTTTCTATGCTATATAGAATGTCTAATATTTCTACATCACAAAGTGAAAGTGTGTTTATTGATGTTCCGTATAGTATGTGGTGTGCATCACAAATAAATGCATTTGCAAATGCAGGTATAATAGATAAAGACTCATATTTCTATCCAAACCGTTATATAACAAGAAGTGAAATGGTTGAAATGGTTTATCGTCTTTCTGGTTCTCCAGAGGTTTCAACAAGTACGGTTTATTTTAGAGATGTTAGCAATACAAGCGGAAATGCAGCTATAATATATGCAGCATCTCAAGGCTGGATAAATGGATATTCAGACCAAACCTTTAGACCATATCAATATATGACCCGTGCAGAAGTTGTAACAATGATGTGTAGAGTAATAGGAAGAAATTATGGAAATATGAACCAAAGATATACAGATGTTAAATACAACCATTGGGCGTATGCTTATATACAAATGGCATCTTCATACATTTAATAATAAATAAATATTAGTTAAGTTACATTTTCATACCGTATAGCAAAATGCACAAAATATAATTGACAACAATTGGTCAAGGAAATAATATGGAAAAACCGTGTTGCAATAAATGCAACACGGTTTTTTCTGTCTATAAAATAAAAAAATGGATTATAATTAACTGCTTAATCAATATGTGTAATAAAATTATATAAAAAATTTCAAATATAAAAGATTTTTTATTTGTAGAAAAAAATATAATAGTACATAATATTTACTATATATTTACTATTACAAACATAAAAAGGCGATATTGATGTGCATTTCGACAAAATGATTATGAAACATGAATAGAATGTTGCGAAATAATAAGAAGTGCAGTATAATAATGGTACAACAGATTTCTGTGCTTTTATAGATTATATGGAATAGAGGGATATATATGCAATTATTTACTGCTAATTCGATGCTTATGATGGAACGCTCAATGGATTTTCTGTGGACAAAGCAGACCGCCATTTTAGATAATATTGCAAATGTTGAAACCCCAAATTATAAAACTAAATATGTTACATTTGAGGAAATGTTGGAAAGTAAGTTAAATAGTGCAAACGGAAGCGCAGTCAAAATTCGGGATGCACTGGAAAACACAACTGCAACAGTGCATGTGGCTGATGAAACAGCTAAGGCAGATGGAAACGGTGTGGACATAAACGAACAAAGTGTAGAACTTGCTAGAAACGCTTTTCAGCAACAGCACGTTTATAACGCAATCTCTACCGAACTATCACTTTTAAGAACAGTAGCAGCAGGATAATAAGGAGTAATTTACAATGGCATTTTTAAGCTCAATGAATATAACAGCATCTGGCCTTACCGCTCAACAGCTTAGACTGGATGTCATATCGGAAAATGTATCCAATATAAACACGACCCGCACAGAAAACGGTGATGGCCCTTACAGACGTAAGATGGTTGTGCTTGAGGCAGACGAGGGCCGTGACACATTCAGAAATATCTTAGCACGTACGGCTGGTGGCATGCAACCAGCAACAGGTTCACTTTCAGAAATCGGCGGTGTACGTGTTTCACAAATTGTTGAGGATGAAAGCGCTTTTAAGCTACAGTATGACCCAACTCACCCAGATGCAAATCAAGAAGGATATGTTGAGATGCCAAATGTTGACCTTGTAAAAGAAATAACCGATGCAATGGCTGCAACACAAGCATATTCTGCCAATGTAACTGCATTTAATACCCTTAAAACAGTTGCAACCAGATCTTTGGAAATTGGTAAGTAATAGTTTATACAATAAAGTAATAGCTTTAATATAAAGGAGAAAAATATGGCAACTATCGCACAGATTAACCCACTATGGCAAAGTCAAGCCATGGGACTAAATACTGTAACTAATACAGCTCAAAATGATGGTATTCCAGTATTTTCAGACATACTAAACACAGCAGTTGAAAATGTTAAACAAACAGATGCAGAAAAAACTGAGACTGAGTATTTACTTGCGACCGGTCAGCTAGATAACCCTGCACTATTAAGCATTGCAAGCTCAAAGGCTGAAATTTCGGTGCAGCTACTTGTTCAGCTGCGTAATAAGGCATTAGAGTCTTATAACACAGTGATGAACATGAGCATGTAATAATAATTCTCAATCTTAACTAAATTCAGAAAGAGAAATATGGAGATGGAGTAGTGGCAACCGTGAAAGAAAAACTGCAAGGCGGTGTAAATAAGGTAAAAGAGTTTTATAGCGGTGATAAGAAGAAAAAACGTGTTGGTATTACGGCACTTGCACTAATTCTTATAATCGCTGTTTCTATGTTTACTGCCGCTAGGCTTAATAAAAAAGATTATGTTACATTATTTTCTGATGTAACTACAGAGGATATGTCATCCATTGTTTCAAAACTTGAAGAATATGGTGTAACCGATTATAGAATACAAGGTGATTCGATATTAGTTGACAGCAGGGATGAATTTAATGTTCGTGCTGATTTAATGCTTGATGGTTATCCTAAGTCAGGTTTTGGTTATGAAACTTACAGTTCTCAGCTCGGCATGATGACAAGTGAATCTGCTCGTCAAACCGCCGAACTTCAGGACCTTCAAGACCGTATGGGCGCAACAATTAAATGCCTTGAAGGCGTTAAAGATGCAAAGGTTACTATTCAGGCAGGTTCAGATAACCGTTATGTACTGGATAGTGAAAATTCTATTCCGGCAAGTGCATCTGTAACTGTAATTATGAAAAATAACGAAGAAATTCCAACAAAATATGTTGATGCAATCGCGAATATGATTTTAACCGCTGTGTCTGGACTGGAATTTCAAAATATAACAATAACAGATTCCAATGGCAATACTTTTAATCCTGGTGAAACTTCATCATCTGAGAGCACTTCTAGTGCATCAGACCTAAAACTAAGACTTGAGCAGCAGGTTAACAACCGTGTGAGAAGTGAAGTTCTTCAGGCTCTTACACCTGTTTATGGCATTGATAATGTTAGGGTTAGCGTTAATAGTACAGTTGATGTTAGTCATAGAGTTCAGGAGAGTGTAGTTTATAACACTCCAGAGGGTGCAAATCCTGGTGAGGGTATTATAGGTCACTATGAATATGACCAGTCACTTACCCGTCCAACAGATGCACAAGCAGCGGGCGGTGTTGCAGGTGCTGAAACAAATACAGATATTAATACTTATCTAAATACACAGGGTGCTGTCCAGGGAAATGAAACCACCATTGGAAACTCTGGTGTAGAGGATTTTAAGGTAAATACAACAACTGAGCAGAGTGAGCAGAACTTTGGTGTTGTAACCGATGTAATGATTGCAGTTACCATAAATGAAAATGCGGCAGGCAATGTGGGAGCTGAGCAGCTTGTAAGCCATATTGCAAGAGCTGCTGGTATACAGGCAGACCAACAAGCAGATAAAATCAACGTTCTTATTGCTCCATTCTATAACCCAGATGCTCAGAATAATCAAAACAACGACAATAACAACGCTATTGGTGGATTTACACTCCCACCTTGGGGTATTTATGTTATTGGTGCTTTGGTTGGCTTGCTGCTTGTTCTTATTATCCTGCTTATTATCATTAGAAAACGCCGTAAAAAGGCAAGACTCATTGCAGAGCAAGAGGCACTTGAAGAAGCACAAGCTCAACAGAAGGCTCTTGAGGACGAATTGTTTAAAAAGGCGGCTCTATCTGAGGCAGAACGTATTGCGCAAGAAGAAGCTGCGAAAAGAGATATTCTCGATATCCAAAATGAGAGGAATCTTGAGCTTAAACAGGATATACGTAAGTTTACAGAAGAAAATCCAGAAATTGCAGCTAGTATGCTACGCACATGGCTAAGAGGGGAGGACGATGCAAATGGCTAAAATAAGTAGTCCAGAAGCGATGACCTCGGCACAAAAAGCTGCTACCGTTGTTGTCGCTCTGGGAAGCGATAAGGCATCTAAAGTATACCAGTATATGAAACCAGAGGAAGTAGAACAGCTAACAATCGAAGTTGCTAAACTGGGTCACTTATCACCAGAATATACTGAACAAGTGCTTGATGAGTTCTATCAAATGTGTTTGACGAATAAAGCTATTACAGAGGGTGGCATGGAATATGCTCGCTCTGTACTGGAAAAGGCTTTTGGTGAGCAGGAGGCACAACACCTGCTCAGCAAAGTTACAAAGGCACTTTCAAACCGTTCTTTCTCATTCCTCAATAAAACAGATGCAAAAACAATGTTCGCTACCCTACAGCATGAACGTGCCCAGACAATTGCACTTGTGCTTTCATATGTCGACCCAGATAAGGCTGCAGCTGTACTTGAGGAACTAGACCCAGATAAGAAACTGCGTGTAGTAGAAAGCATTGCAAAAATGGAAAGTGCATCCCCTCAGGCTGTAAAGATGATAGAAGAGGAACTGCAAAAGAAATTCAGCAGCATTGTTATTACAGAAAATGTTCAAGTTGGTGGCGTAGACCATATCGCTGCTATTATGAACAATCTCGAACGCTCAAGCGAAAAGGCTGTATTCGATGGTCTGGAACTTCGCAACAAGGATTTGGCAGAGGAAATCAGAAAGCGTATGTTCGTATTCGAGGATATTGTCAATATGGACGACCGCTCTGTTCAGCGTTTCCTCAGAGATTGCGATTCAAGAGATATTGTTCTTGCACTCAAAGGTGCAAACAAAGAAGTTGCAAACAAGCTGCTTTCCAACATGTCAAGCCGTATGCGTCAGAATATCGAGGAAGACCTCGAAATTACAACAAATGTCCGTATACGAGATGCAGAAGAAGCTCAACAGCGTATTGTTAGCATCATAAGAGATTTGGAAGAAAAGAATGAAATCATTATCCTAAAGGGCGGAAAGGATGAGATCCTTGTCTAGTATCCTTAAGTATTTCATGAAGCCGAAGGCAGATGATTATGAGCTGCCAGATACCGAGGAAATGACAAACCAGCTCGAGGAAATGGTTCGCTTTCAGGAAAGTATTCCAACAGTAAACGGAGGAGAACCAGAAAACGATGAGTTTTCAGAGTTCTTAACCGAGGCTGAAAGAAAAGAACCAGATCTGGATGAGCATCAAAATCAAGATGAAGTTTCATCAGGTGCCATAACTTTTGCACAGGCTCAAGCAGAGGTTATTTTAAAAGACGCAAAAGAACAGGCTGAGCAAATATTGTCTAAAGCAAAAATGGCAGCAGAAGCTGAAGTTGGTCGTATTAAGCAACAGGCTGTAGAAGAAGGCTTTCAAAAAGGTTATTCTGATGGTTTTGAAAAAGCTAAAACCGAGGCAGCCGAGGCAGTGCGCGAAAATGCACAGCGTACAGCAGACGATATTAGCAGATTTATGCACCTTGCAACTCAGGCAAGAGAACATGCAATAGACCATGCAAGAGATGAACTTCTTGATGTTGCAGTTACTATTGCAGAAAAGGTAATTCATGTAAGCCTTAAAAGCAGCAGAGAAGTTATACGTCGTATGATTTTATCTGCCACAGAAAAACTAAAACGTCGTGAATGGGTACAGATTTATATTGCAGATTGCGATGTTAAAGGCGTCACCCAGACCGACCCAATGCTTGCTGCGGCATTGAGCACAATATCAGAACATGTTAAAATAGTTCCAATGCATGATGCGGAAACAGGTACGTGCATAGTGGAAATGCCTGATGAGATAATTGATGCCAGTGCCTCAACACAGCTAGAAAATATTCGCACTATAATTCGTGATAGTTAGTTATTAAAGGAAGCAGATGCCCATGTTTGAGCAGGTTATTAGACAAGTAAAAGACAGCGACTTATTTAGCCGAACCGGTAAAATTGAAAATATTGTTGGTATGTCCATAGAAGCCTCTGGCGGACGTGGAGCAATAGGCGATATTTGTCGCATCTATTCCGCTGAGTCTAATAGCCAGATACTTGCAGAGGTTGTTGGATTTAAAAGTGATAGAATGCTTTTAATGCCATATGAAAATATGAATGGTCTTGCACCTGGTAATTTTGTTAGAAATACCGGTCGCAGACTAAGACTTCAAGTTGGCGATTTTCTTAGAGGACGTATAATAAATGCAATGGGTAAACCAATAGATGGCCTTGAACCATTTCCAGAAGGTGAAAGCTACTATGTAGATAGCCCATACATAAATCCACTTACCCGTCCGCCAATTCGTGAGCGTGTGGATTTTGGCGTTCGTGCTATTGATTCCACTCTTACCATTGGTAAAGGTCAGCGTGTTGGTATTTTTGCAGGCTCTGGTGTTGGTAAGTCAACACTTATGGGTATGATTGCTAGAAACGTTAAAACGGATATAAACGTAATAGCACTTGTGGGTGAACGTGGTCGAGAGGTTCTTGAGTTTGTTCAAAAGGACCTTGGTGAAGAGGGTATGAAACGTTCGATTCTGGTTGTTGCAACATCTGACCAGCCAGCAATGCTTAGAATGAAATGCCCATCAGTCGCAACAGCAATAGCTGAGTACTTTAGAGATCAAGGTCTCAATGTTCTACTTATGATGGACTCACTTACACGTTTTGCTATGGCTCAGCGTGAAATCGGTTTGGCAGTCGGTGAACCACCAGTCGCTCGTGGTTATACACCATCTATCTATGCAGAGCTGCCCAAACTGCTTGAGAGAAGTGGTAATTTTGAAAAAGGTTCAATAACAGCAGTTTATACCGTTCTTGTAGAAGGCGATGATACAAATGAACCTATTGCCGATACTGTTCGTGGTATCCTTGATGGTCATATAGTGCTTTCAAGAAAACTCGCTAATGCAAACCATTTCCCAGCGATTGATGTTTCTGCAAGCATTTCTCGTCTTATGACAGAAATAGTTTCTGATAAGCATAGAAAACTTTCCGGTAAACTTCGTGATATATTAAGCATTTATGAAAAAAATGAAGACCTTATAGCAATCGGAGCTTACAAGTCAGGTAGCAATCCAAGGCTTGATTATGCAATAAACAAAATTGACAGTATAAATAAGTTTTTAATGCAAGGTATAAATGAAACATTCTCTTATGATGAAAGCCTAAAACAGCTTGAACGTATTTTAAAATAGTAGAATTATTTATTGCTAATAAACCGAAAGAAGATGATAACGATGAAGAAGTTCCGTTTTTCACTCGAAACAGTTTTACATTATCGTGAGCAGATGCTAGATGCAATAAAAGCAGAACATGCTGCCGCACTTTTAAAAGTTCGTGAGCAAGAAGACGTAATTGAAGCACTTGTTAAGCAATTTAATGATGTAAATAATGAATATCGCCAAAGAAAAATGAGCGGTATGACGATAGCTGATGCAGTGGGATTTGATGTGATGCTGCGTGCTCAAGAACGTAAAATCCAGCATGAAAACAATATTTTGGATACTTTAAAACGTGACGAAGAAGCTAAACGTGAAAAGGTTCGTGAGGCAAAAACGGATAAAGCAACCATCGAAAAAATCAAGGAAACAAAATATAAGCAATATCAAAAAGCTATTGAAAAAAGCGAAGAGCAATTTATTGATGAATTTGTTTCAACTAAAAGGATTATGGCAGCTAATTCATAAAATGGAAAGGAGGTGAGAGAAAAAATGACATCAGAACAGATAACAATGCTGACTCAAATGATAACTCAGAATCGTCCGAACACAAACATGTCTAACACTCAGAAAGAAGACAGTTCATTTAAGGATATGCTTGATGATAAAAAACAGATTAGCAACACTAAAGAACAAAATAGTGTTCCTGCAAAAAATGAATCAGAAAATCCTCAAATAAAAGACGATGAAGGAAATATTGCGGCAAAACAGGCACTTCTTGCAAATCTACTCTTTGCGCAAAGTATCACACCTGTAGCAAATCAGATGAGTCAGCAAGAACCACAATCACCAACTGAAACTGTTATTGACCAAGTCGCACAGTCCGTAATTCAGCCAATGGTTCAAGGTGAATTAGCAAGTAATGTTCAAACAGCTATGCAAAATGTGCAGACAAATGAGCAGACAGTTGCTCCGCAAGTTCAAGCAGAAACATCAACTGTTGAATTAGACCAGCAAGTTATTGAGCCAGAGCAGCAAAATAAAACAAATGTGAATACAGAGTCTGGTCAATTCGTTCAGAACATTGAGAAGCAAACCGAGACTGTACAAACTGCAAATGCTGAGCAAAACGGTGAAAACGCTCAAGATATGATGCAAGGCAAAACATCACAAGCAAGTGAAAAGCCAGAAGCAGAGCAAACTAATACGGAGGTAGAAGTTCAAACTCCACTGTTCAAAAATATTGAGAGTACACCGGTAAAAGTTGGAGAAAATACTCCAGTACTTGACACTAAATCACCTAATATGGAGCAAGAACTAAAAGATATTGTTACATATAATCTAAAACAGTCGGGTGATAAGGTTGAGATTCAGTTAAACCCAGGCAATTTAGGTAAAATAACTATTGAGCTCGTTCAGAAAGATGGCAGTATGTCAGTTGTTATGACCGCTGAAAATAGTAAAACTTTATCACTGTTGGCACAGCATGCAGGCGGACTTGAAACTATTATGCAAGAGCGTCTTGCGCAGCCAGTTCAGGTTTATGTTGAGCAGCAACAGCCTCAACAGCAGTTTGATGATTCCCAGCGTCAGAATCAACAACAACAGCAGCAACAAAATAAGCAGCCAGGCAAGGACGAACAACAAAACTTTATAGACCAGTTGAGACTTGGTTTATATCAAATGAGTTAATTTTATACGGAGGAAAAAATGAGCGATTTATTTACTCCAACAGTGGCAAGAACGGCTAGTGCTTATGCAGCAGCTGGAGCTACTACTTATACTTCTAACACAAATTCTACAACAAAAACCGATTCAAAAAATAATGCAGGTTACTTAAACAATTCATCAGCTGATAACCTTACGCTCACTATGGAGCAATTTCTCCAGCTTATGATTGTTCAGTTCCAAAATCAGGATATTGACAATCCAGCATCTACAAGTGATATGATGAATCAGCTTATGCAGATGTCTACAATTCAGGCTATGGCAACAATGACCGATGCGTCAACAATGACATATGCTGCATCTCTTGTTGGCAAGACTGTAACAGTAGGTGAATTTACAACAAGCGGTCTAAATGAAATTGTAGGTGTTGTAACTGGTACTGGTACATATGATGGAGAGCAGGTTATTTTTGTAAATGGCAAAACATATCCTATAACATCAATTATGGCAGTTGGTGAGATTCCAGAGGATGATAAAACAGAGGGTTCAGGTAGCACCGAAGGCTCAGGCGGCACAGGAGGTACTGAAGGCACAGACGGAACTGGTGGTACTGATGGTACAGGAGGTACCGAAGGCACAGACGGAACTGACGGCACTAATGGTACTGACGGAACCGAAAGCTCAGGAAACACAAATGATACACCAGAAAGTGGTGAAAACTAAATGATTGAGCGCCTGCAAGCAAATAGTTATATTTCGCAGCAGGTCACAAAATCTAAACAAAACGCTGGCACAGCATTTAGTGATCTGCTAAGACAGCGTATGGAAAATGTCGGTTCTGCACCGACAGTGTCAGATAGTGCTGGGATTGAATTTTCCAAACACGCACAACAGCGAGTTCAGGAGCGCGGAATAGAAATAAGCTCAGATTTGCTCGCACAGTTAACAAGCTCTGTTCAAAAAGCACAGCAAAAAGGCGCAAAGAATATTCTTGCATTTGATGCTGGTCGTGCATTTATCATAAATGTAGCTCAGAACAGGGTAGTTACAGCAATTTCACAAGATGAAATGCAAGACAATGTATTTACAAATATTGACGGTGCTGTTCTTTTAAAATAAAAGAAAACAGGTCCTTTGAGGATGTTTTGTTTATATGTCCGTTTGACATATAGCGGTGGCATCGTTTAGAATGAAAGGAAGCACAAGAAATGACAGGTTCAATGTATGCTGCTGTTGCAGGTTTACAGACACATATGCAAAAGATGAATGTTATCGGCAACAACATCGCAAACGCAAATACTTATGGATTTAAGCCAGGTGTTACAACTTTCACCGAATCAATGTACACATCTATTAACACAAGTACAGCAGGCGGTGATTTGCTCGGCGGTACAAATGCTGCTCAGATTGGTTATGGTTCACAAATTGGTACGATTGATATGGCAATGTCCACTGGTACTCCAGCTCCAACAAACGTAAACTCTCATCTTTATCTAAATGGCAGTGGTTTCTTTTTAGTGGGACCTAAGCCTTCAAATGCAGCAGGCTATCAGCCAGACCCAAATCAGCTAACTTTAAAGCGCGTTGGTGATTTTGGTATTGATAAAGACGGATATCTTGTTGACTCAAAGGGTAACTGTGTATACGGCTTTATGCCAATGGGTGACGCAGCTACTGGTGAAGTTGTAAAAGATGCGGATGGAAATATTCAATATGATACATGTCTTCGTCCAATCCGTTTGCCAGTAGCAGCTCCGGCATCAACAGACCCAAATGCTCCAGAAGAAGGCACTGCACTCTATCCAGATATTCCAGATACAACCACAAATATACCAGATTATATTGGTGGTAATCTCACGGATGCTGACTTAGAAAATCGTGTTGATATGGAAAGCCTGAATTTAAGCTTTGATAAAAATGGCGTAATCACAGGTGTAACAAATAAGGGTGAGGCAATTACTATTGGTGTAATTGCAATCGGCAGTGTTCGCAACCCTAATGGCCTTACTAAGGTAAGTGAGGGCTACTATCAGCCAGGCGGTAACTCTGGTGACGTTACTGTTGGTGCTGCAAGGGGCGTGTTGGGTGATGTTTACCTAAACAATGTGGCAGACCCTGTAGCAACACCTGGAGCACAGGCTATTACATCAGCAGGCAGTACAACCATTTTAGCAGGTTGTCTTGAATCATCCAAAACAGATATTTCAACAGAATTTACAGACCTTATCACAACACAGCGTGGCTTCCAGGCTAATACAAAAATTATTACCGTTACAGACGAAATGCTTTCTGATTTGGTAAGCATGAAGAGATAAAACAAAATTAGTTACATGAAATGTATTCTAGGCGTCGCCTGACGCCTAGAATATACCAAAAAGGGAAAAGGTGAAGTACCATGATCAGACTAACAAAGCTTAATAGAGAAGTGTTTTTACTTAACCATATGCAGATTGAAACAATTGAAATGATCCCTGAAACTAAAATAATAATGATGAACCATGATTATTTTATCGTTCGAGAAACACCAGAGCGTGTTTTAAAGCTAATAGAAGATTACACCGCAAGGGTGCATGATATTTACAGAGAAATCAAGATTTCTGACAAAGCAGGAAATTAAAAATAGATTAAACTTAGAATTGACCAATTGACATAAAAACAATAAAAGTCGGATTGGAGGAAATAAAATCAAATGAATGTTACATTTATAGGTGGTATTGTAGGTGGCCTTTTGCTGATTCTTGTTGGTATGTCACTGGATGGCTTAACACCTAATTTTACGCAGCTTGCAAACTTTGGAGATGTGGCAAGTGTTTTCATTGTGCTTGGTGGTACAATGGCAGCAGTTGTAGCAGCAAACCCAGGTTCGCGACTGAAAAACTTTGGTAAACATATTGGAATTATATTTAATCAGAAAAGATATAATCCACTGCAAGTAATTGAGGAAATTACAGAGTTTGCACAGATTGCTCGTAAAAACGGTCTTTTAGCACTTGAAGAACGTGCAAATCAGCTTGAAGATCCTTTTTTTAAAAAAAGTATTATGCTTATAGTTGATGGTAATGATTCTGATAAAGTTCGTGATATGCTTATGAGCGATATTGAGCAATTAAGTGCAAGACATGATGACGTTATCGCCATGTATGAGCTTGGCTCATCTGCGGCACCAGCATTCGGTATGATTGGTACTCTTATTGGTCTTATCAACATGCTTGCATCTATGGGTGATAATAGCAGCGATATAGGCCCTGCGATGTCAGTTGCTCTTATTACCACTCTTTATGGTGTTGTTCTCGCTAACCTTGTGTTCAACCCTATATCTAATAACCTTCGTACTCGCGACCAAGAAGAGATTCTTTGCCGTCAGCTTGTTGTTGAGGGGGTTATGGCTATCCAATCTGGTGAAAACCCTAAGTTTGTTAAAGAAAAACTTGAAGGTTTCCTAGAGCAGAGTGCAACAGGAGGAAACGAAGGTGGCAAGAAGAAAAAAGATAAAGGCGAATGATTCCACTAATTAACAGAAAGGGATCTGGTTAAAATGAAGAAAAAAAGAAAAGCCGGTGGCGCAAGCTGGATGGATACATACGGCGATATGGTTACATTGTTGCTTTGCTTTTTCGTGCTTTTGTACAGCATGTCCAGTGTCGATCAGGAAAAATGGGCGGCGGTTGTACAAAGCTTTCAGCGTGAAACTGCGTCTGAGACTATGGGTACTCCAGGACAGGGAACTGGCTTAGAGTATAATCTAAATGATTCCTCAATTAAACCTGATGAAGTAACTGAAGAACAGGTTGCAGAGGCACTTAGTGAAATTGCAGAGAAAGTTGAAGAATATGCTGCACAGAATAATATGCAACAACAGATTAGTATAAGCCAAGGTGCAGGATATGTATTTATAACTTTCCAAGATGCTGTGTTTTTTGCAGGAGATAGTTATGATTTATTAGATAGTGGTGCCAAAGTGCTTGATGTCATAGCGGAGGCAATCAGGCCGCAAGGTGGACTTATTGATGAGCTGCGAGTTATGGGTCATACATCCCAAGGTTCTGCTGATAGGGCAAATAATCCTGAGGTTGATAGATTTCTGTCATCAAACCGTGCAGCGACAGTAACTGTTTATTTGCAGGAGAAAAATATAGTTGACCCAGACAGACTTGTTAGTGTAGCATATGGTCAGTGGCGACCAATAGCAGGTTTTGACACCAGTGAAGAACGAGCAAAAAACCGTCGTGTGGAACTTATGATTACTGGAATAAATCCAGATAGTATGGAAAGCAGTGTAGACCAGTATTTCACCACACGAACAGGTGATGGGGAAACTCAAGAATAAGTAAAGGATTTGTTAGAACATGTCAGAAGTTTTATCACAAAGCCAGATAGACATGCTACTTAACGCCGCACGTATGGGCGAAATGGATGCAAGCCCTGAATCCAAAAAGCCTGAGGAAAAGAAATATCCTAAGTATGACTTTTACAGTCCGAAAAAATTCACACGAGATCGTCTGAAAATGATAAATAGTATTTTTGAAAGTTATGTTCGTGTTATATCCTCAAGACTTAATGCAATTTTGCATATGATATGTGAGCTTGAAATAGACTCGGTTGAGGAACAAAGATATTTTGAATTTTCCAACGCGCTTAGCGAAAGAGATGTTTTAACTCTGGTTAGTAATACTATGCAAACAGTCCCAGATAAAGACCCTATATTATTCCATATCACAACTGGTATAATGATAAGCATGCTTGATAGAATGCTTGGCGGTACAGGTGATGTGGAGGGTGAAGTAAATTCGGACTACAAATACACAGATATTGAACTTAGGCTTTATCATGACTTTGTGCAAGATCTTGTGGAAAATATGTCTAGTGCATGGAGAAATTATATTAATATTGGATTCAATTTCAATAGAGTTGAGGTAAACCCTACACTTGTGCAACTTATAGGTCTTGATGAAACTGTTGTTATTGTAGGAATAACAATTAAGACACCTGTGAGCAACGGTAGATTTAGTATATGTTTACCAGGCTCTCTTTTAAGTGATATATTCACCCAGCTTAATAGAGAAACAGCAAGTATACAGCAGTCAAACCCTAAAGATAGTGAGGAAATCATGGATTATCTGAGGGATTCTGACCTTGAAATTACAGCAGAGCTGCAGCATACAACGCTAAGACTAGAAGATATATATCATCTGCACGTTGGAGATGTTATAAATTTAGGCCAGCCAAAGGATTCTAAAGTATATTTGAATATCGGTGGAAAACGTTGGTTTGATGGTAAGATGGGTGTATATCGAAAAAATAAAGCGGTCAAAATTGATAAAACATATTTCTTGACCGACATGGAAAAAGAGCAGGATAAAGGAGAGTAGTAGAAAGAATGGGATCTAACATTTTCAGCCCAATGGCAATAGATGCTATTGGTGAAATATTTAATATTAGCCTTGGATCTTCTGCAACTGCGGTTTCCAATATGCTCGCAAGGCGTGTGGATATTACTACACCAACCGTAACCGTAGTTTCAGCAAACGAGTTCTCAATCGATAATGTCAAACCTGCAATAGGTGTAAAAATTGATTATGTTGCAGGTTTAAATGGTAGCAATATTATGCTGCTAAAGCGCCAAGATGTAAGAGCTATAGTTGACATACTTATGGGAATGGAAACAAAAGATGAGGACTTTGAAATAAATGAGTTAAATCTTAGTGCAATTTCCGAAGTTATGAACCAAATGATGGGTGCAGCATCAACAGCAATGTCAGACTTTCTTGGTGAGATGGTTAATATCTCTACACCAGAAGCATTTGAAATACAAAGTGTAAACGAACTCATAGATAAATATTTCCCTAGCGAGGGCACACTTGTTGTGGTTCGTTTTCAACTTACAATCGAAGACGCTGTTGAAAGTGAATTCATGAGCACACTTACTGTTGATTTAGTTCGTGAAATGTTAAAGGGCTTTGGAATAAGCGGAGCTGATGTTGGTGATGATAGCTCTCAAACGCAAGGTGTACAAATATCTCAGCCAGATCAGGCAGCTACACAACCACAAATTGCTGTGCAGCCAGAGCAAGCAGCTGCACAACCTCAAACTTCTGTGCAGCCAGAGCAGCCAACAGTTCAGATGCCACAGCAGCAGCCAGCAGCGACTCAGCAGCCGCCGCAAATGCAGCAGCCAGTCATTGGGCAGCAACAAACACAAATGCCTCAGATGCCACAAATGCCACAAATGCCACAAATGCAAATGACACCGGATATGCAGCAGCAGTATGCAGCGATGAACCAAGGTATGATGTATCCGCCATACCCATATCCACCAATGTATTATATGCAGCAGCCTGAGCCAAAAACTATACAGACTTCTGCTCCTTCAATGCCTAAACTTGAGAAAACAAACAACTTAAATGAAGAACAGGCAGGCAACCTTGATTTGCTTATGTCTGTACCAGTTGATATTTCAGTTGAGATTGGAAGAACTCGTCGCAGAGTTAAGGATATTCTCAACTACACAAAGGGCTCCCTCATTGTTCTGGATAGATTGGCAGGCGATAGAGCAGATCTTTATGTAAATGGCAAATGTATTGCAAAGGGCGATATAGTTGTAGTTGATGACAGTTTTGGTCTTAGAATTGCGGAAATAATCGAACCTCTATCTCTTGAGGATTTATAATATAAAGCACAGCGTAAAAATTTTTAATCAAAAATCAATTTTAAAGAATGTAAAGGATGGATATTAAAATGGCAAAGATTTTATTAGTAGACGACGCTGCTTTTATGCGAATGATGGTGAAAAACACTCTTAATGAGAACGGTTATACCGACACATATGAAGCATCTGATGGTGCAGAGGCAGTGAATAAGTATGCTGAAATTAAGCCTGACCTTGTAATTATGGATATTACCATGCCTAATAAGGACGGTTTGGAAGCACTAAAGGAAATTCGTGCGTCTGACCCTGATGCATCTGTTGTAATGTGTTCTGCAATGGGACAGGAGGCAATGGTTATTGAGGCTATTAAGTCCGGTGCAAAGGACTTTATTGTAAAGCCATTTAAGCCTGAACGTATCATCAAGACAGTTTCCTCTATCGTTGGCGAGCCATAAGAGTATATGCTGGAGGATATCCTCTCTTTGATTAGCATGGTGCTTAGTGTTGCTTTGATATGTTTACTTGCTTACTTTGTTACACGTAAACTAGGCACAACTGGTACGCTTTCGGGTATGCAAAATCGAAGCAACACAAAAATCAAAGTATATGAGCGTATGGTGTTAGGACCAAATAAATCGCTTATGATTGTTAAAATTTGTGAGCGTTGGCTTGTGCTTGGTGTTTCAAATGAAAATATATCACTTATAGTAGAGCTCACTGAGGAACAGGCAAAGGCTTTTACAGATAACGATAAAAAAACAGCACCATCTGGTTTTATGGACATTTTTTCAAAAATGTTAGATAATAAAAATTGTAAGGGAGGGAAATGATTAAAAATGCCAGAAGGACTTATCAATGTAAATGGCAGTAACGTGCAAACATTAGAAATTCTGTTTTTAACAACATTGGTTGCATTGTTACCGTCTATACTTGTAATGATGACGTCGTTCACAAGAATCGTCATTTCTCTTTCCTTTTTGCGTACAGCGATGGGTACGCAGCAAAATCCACCTAATACTGTGCTTATAGGTATAGCATTGTTTTTAACATTATTTATAATGAATCCAGTGCTTACAGATATTAAGCAGAATGCTTATGACCCATATACAAGGCTTGAGATTACTCAGCAAGAGGCGATTGAACGAGCAAAAGTTCCACTAAAAGACTTTATGATTCGTCAAACAGAAACATCATCATTAAGGCTGTTTTGTGAGATGGCACAGGTAGATACACCTGATACAGCAGAAGAAGCACAGCAGCTTGCAATGCGTGTTATCATTCCTTCTTATGTCACAAGTGAGCTTAAACGTGCATTTGAGATAGGTTTCTTGCTTTACATACCATTTTTGCTGATTGATATAGTTGTATCATCTACTCTCATGAGTATGGGTATGATTATGCTGCCACCAGCTATGATATCTATGCCATTTAAGCTGCTTTTATTTATTACAGTTGATGGATGGCAACTTCTTTTCTCAACACTTGTGCAAGGCTTTAACTAGTGGGGGGTAGTGTAAATGTTAGAACAATATCAACTGCTAGATATACTGCGTGAGGGAATATGGGTGACAATAAAAATCGGTGGACCTATACTGATTGCTAGTATGGCAATAGGTGTAATTATTGCTATATTTCAAGCGGCAACGCAGATTCATGAGCAAAGTATTTCGTTTATTCCTAAACTAATACTAATAGTTGTATTTTTGCTTATTGGTGGTAACTGGATGCTAAACACAATGCAGGATTTTACAAGAATGATTTTTCTCCAAATGATAGGATAGAATAAGGAGGCGTAAACATCTGATGTATGATGAGGCACAGCTTATTCTTTTTCTGTCTATTTTAATGAGAATGACTGGTTTTATATCTTTTAACCCAATTTTCGGGAGAAGAGGTGTACCAAACCTTGTAAAAGCAGGATTCATTTTTGTTTTAACTCTTTCAGTATATTTTTTCAGTCCCTCAGCGGCTCCAACTGCACCGATTACAGTGTTAGAGTTTGTCGTTCGTATGCTGTTAGAGCTTGGCATAGGTTATGCTATTTCGTTTATTATACAGTGTTTTTTATATATTGTATTTCAAGCAGGAAGCCAAATAGATAACCAGATGGGACTTAATATGTCTGAAAATTATGACCCATCCATGGGAACAAACATTACAATGACAAGCACATTTTTTAATATAATGCTTATATTATTGTTTTTTGTAGCAAATGGTCATATAACACTTTTGAGAATTTTAATTTTATCAGGTCAAGTCGTTCCATTTGGTTCCGTTTGGATTAGTGAGCAGACAGCTACATATGTGCTTGATATATTTGTATCCTGTACAATACTTTCTTTAAAACTTGCTTTACCTATCCTAGCGGCCTCGCTTATAGGTCAGCTTGGAATGGGTATTTTGATGAAAGTCATACCTCAAATAAATGTATTTGCAATAAATCTTGAGCTTAAAATTATTTTGGGTCTGTTTATGCTAATGATGCTTATATCTCCTATTGGGGAATTTATGCTATCAATAGAAAAGCAAATGCTTATTGCAATACAAGATGTAATAAAAATAATAGCCGCTTAGAAAAGGGGGGAACAAAATGCCGGGTGGTTCGGGAGAAAAGACCGAAAAGGCCACGCCGAAAAAGCGACGTGACGAACGAAAAAAAGGTAATGTAATGATGAGCCGTGATGTTGTTGCGGTTGTCACATTATTTGCAAGTTACGTTGCACTGCGTTTTGGACTTCCAATAATGGCAGATGCACTGTCCCAAATCACAAAATATGTTATTGGTCTTGTGGGCAGTTTGCCGACTGGCGGCGTGAGCGCCATAATATCAGAGATAAGCAGTCAATCAATTATGGCGGTCACGCGGTCGGTTGCATTGCCGCTTTTAGCAACGCTTTTAGGTGCTACAATAGCGACATTCGCACAGACTAGACTGCTTGTATCCTTTGAGTCAATTAAACCGAAATTTAGCAAGCTAAATCCTTTAAATGGATTAAAAAATCTTTTTTCACTTAAAAGTCTTATAGAAGTATTAAAAGGAACAATTAAAATAACTATTCTTTTAGTGCTTATATATATGTTTGTAAGTGATTCTCTTGTACATTTTTCACAGTTTTTGTCTACCGATTTATTGGTTGCAATCTCAGATATGAGAGATATGGCTTTTGATTTGCTTTTAAAAGTCGGTGTTGCATTCATTGTTGTTTCGTTTTTCGATTATCTTTACCAGTGGTGGAATTTTGAGCGAAATATGAAAATGACAAAAGAGGAAGTCAAAGAAGAATATAAGCAGATTGAAGGCGACCCAAAAATCAAAGCCAAAATTAAACAGGCACAAAGAAAGATAGCACAATCTCGTATGATGCAGGCAGTACCAACTGCTGATGTTGTAATTCGTAACCCTACGCATTTTGCAGTTGCACTTCGTTATAAACCTAAAAAAGATATTGCACCAGTAGTTGTTGCAAAAGGTCAGGACGAACTTGCACTCAGAATTGTCAAGGTTGCTGAGGAAAGTGGTGTCGCTGTAATGGAAAATAAGCCGCTTGCACGCGCACTTTATGCAGATGCTGATATTGGTCTGCCAATTCCACATGAGCATTATGGTGCAGTCGCTGAAGTGCTTGTTTATATTTACAAACTAAATAATAAACTGCCGCCTAAATAAAACAAAAGGCTGTTTTTAGCGGCAAACCCAAAACAATAGATAAATAAGCCTTAAAAAAGATAGAAATGGTGGAGTTATGAAACGAATTTTTAACAACATGATATCTGTTTTTGTTGTACTTATCGTATTGTTCCTGCTGATTCCGTTACCGCCGTTTCTGCTGGACGTATTTTTCATATTTAATATATCAATTTCCCTGATTATTTTGCTTATTACGATGAATATAAAGGAAGCATTGGAGTTTTCAATATTTCCATCGCTATTGCTTATAACTACTCTTTTTAGATTAGGTCTTAACATTTCATCTACAAGACTTATTCTTTCAGAGAATGGTCAAGCAGGTGAAGTAATTAAACTGTTTGGTGAATTTGTTATTCAAGGAAACATCGTTATTGGTATAATTATATTCTTAATTATCGTTTTAATGCAGTTTATCGTTATCACTAAAGGTGCAGAACGTGTTTCTGAGGTTGCAGCAAGATTTACTCTTGACTCCATGCCAGGTAAACAGATGGCGATTGATGCAGACCTTTCTTCAGGTCTTATTAACGAACAGCAGGCAAAAGAACGACGTGAAGAGGTTCAAAGAGAAGCTGATTTCTATGGTGCTATGGACGGTGCAACAAAGATTGTAAAAGGTGATGCGATTATGTCGCTTATCATCACTTCAATCAACTTTATTGCAGGCTTTATTATTGGCATAGTCCAGTCTGGTATGGATGTTAGTCAGGCGCTTAGCGTATATTCAATTGCAACCATTGGTGATGGTCTGGTGTCACAGCTGCCTTCTCTTATGATTTCAACAGCAACAGGTATGATTGTCACTCGTTCAGTAGCTGAGGGCAGCCTTAATAAAGACGTTATTAAGCAGTTCCTTGCACAGCCTCAGGCACTAATGATTGCAGCTGTTATTTTAGCATTATTTGGAATAATTCCAGGAACACCACATATTCAGCTATTTATAATTGCAGGTGCATTATTCTTTATAAGTAATAGAGTTACAAAGAATATGAAAGAGCTCGAAAAGCAAAAGGAATCTATACCAGCAGCTGAAGAACTCGCAAGAAAGCAGGCTGAGGCACAACAAACAGAAATGGATTATTACAAAGATGTTAATAATGTTTATTCACTTATTCATATTGAACCGATTGAAATGGAATTTGGTTATAGTCTCATTCCGCTTGTCGATGAAAGTAATGGTGGTAAACTTATTAGCCGAATAGTAATTTTCCGTAGACAATATGCTCAGGAAATGGGTTTTGTCATTCCATCTATTCGTCTTAGAGATGCATCAATGCTTGGCACAAACCAATATGTAATAAAGATTCGTGGCGAAGAAGTTGCAAGAGGTGAAATCCTACTTGATTATTACCTTGCTCTTGAGCCATCAAGTCCAGCTGGAGAAATTGAGGGTATTGAAACTATTGAACCAGCTTATGGTATTCCATCACGTTGGATTTTGCCGGAAAATAAGGAAATGGCAGAAATTTATGGATATACAGTCATTGACCCACTTTCAGTTATGCTGACACATCTTTCAGAAACTGTTAAAAAGCATACTCATGAACTTCTTGACCGTGCGGAAACAATTCAGCTTGTTGAGCATATGAAGAAGACAGCACCTCAGCTTGTAGAGGAGGCTTTTCCAAATGTTGTATCTTATGCAATGCTTGAGAAAATACTCGGAAATCTACTAAAAGAGGGTATTCCAATTAAGGATATGGGTACTATCGTAGAAACTACGGTTGATGCTCTTAACATAACAAGAGATACTGATTTAATAACAGAAACTGTTAGAGCAAGACTAAAACGTACAATAACTCACCGTTTCTGTCAGGAGGATAAGTTAAATGTTATAACTCTTGATGCAGAGGTGGAAAAGAAAATTGTTGCAAGCCTTGTTAAAAATGAGCAAGGTGTATATCTGGCTATCGGTCCAGACCTTATGCAAACAATGTTGGCACAACTTGGGGAAAATATTAAAAAATTCTCTGAGCTTGGTCAAAAGCCAATTTTACTTACAAGTCATGTTATTAGAATATATCTAAAACGTTTGCTTGAGCAGTTCTATCCAGACTTAATAGTATTATCATTTAATGAAATTGTTACAAATATTCAAATTCAAGCACTTGGTAATATAACATCACAATAAAAACATTAAAACGCAAAGGAGGGAAACACCTTGGAGCGGAAAAAAGAGTGGGAAACCATGCCAAACGAGGTGCTTCTCGCTGAATATCATAAAACATATGACAAGGAACTTAAAAAGGTCATTGTTCTTAGATATGTTTATCTTGTGAAAAACATTGCACTAAAATTACGAGGTGTTTATTTGAGTTTTGCACAAGTTGATGATATGATAAATGAGGGAGTTATTTTGCTTATGAATGCGATTGATAAATTCGATCCAGAGCAAAATGTAAAATTTGAAACATTCGTTTCAAAAAGACTTCGAGGAATGATAATAGACCTTGCAAGACGTCAAGACTGGATGCCACGTTCGGTTAGAAAGCGTATGCGAGAAATAGATGAAGTTAGTTCCATATTATTTTCTGAGCTTGGGCGTCAGCCTACAGACAAGGAAATAGCAGATAGAATTGGTCTTACAGAAACTAAATATCAAGAAGAACTTGCAAAAACAGCATTGTGCAATGTTCTTTCACTGGATATGCTTTTGGAAGAGCGCGATGGAGAGGTTCCAACTAAAAGACCACCTCAGACTGACCCAGAAGCACAACCAGAGGAACACTTTGAAAAGAAAGAAATGTATGAAGTTTTAAATAGTGCAGTGTCAGAGCTTAGAGAGAATGAACAGCTTGTACTCTCACTGTATTATCAGAAATCACTTCAAATGAAAGAAATCGCACAGGTTATGGGTGTCAGTGAGCCTAGAGTTTCACAAATACACTCAAATGCAATTCGCAAACTTCGTATCTGTATGGAAAAATATCTTTGCGACTAAATGAGAAATGGGAGGCATATAAGTGTTAAAGGGATTTTATAACTTGAGTTCGGCGATGCTTACGCAAACTCGAAATTTAGATGTTATTGGCAATAATATGGGCAACACATCTACAAGTGGTTACAAAGCTGACAGATATGTCGATACAACATTTGGTGATGTAATGCTTAGCCGAGTTGGCAATAAGGAAAAAGACCCGCAGGAGCTTGGTACAACCACAAGCTATATGACTGCAATTGCAGATGTAGTTACAGACCATTCTCAAGGTGTACTGCAACAGACAAATTTGCCTCTTGATTTTGCAATAGAGGGTGAGGGGTATTTCTCTATACAGACAGAAAATGGTATAGCATACACTAGAAATGGTTCGTTTATGCTTGATAATGAAGGTTATCTGTATTTTGGTGGACAAGGTCGAGTGCTTGGTGCAAATGGTCAGCCTATATACTTAGGCACAGATAAAATCACAGCAGACAGCAATGGTTTTATTTCAGATGATAACGGTCAAATACTTGGTCAGTTGGGTGTTTTTACATTTGCAAATCCAGCTCAAGATCTTCAAAAGGGCAATGGAGAGCTGTTTTATGCAAATGGTCAGGCACAGCTTGCACAAGGTTCGGTTGTTCATCATCAAATGGTAGAAAAATCTAATATAAATCTTGTTCAGCAAATGACAGAAATGATGGTTTGTCAAAGAGCACTGCAAAGTGCATCTCAGGTGACAAAAATGTATGATACCATTATGACAAAAGCAACAGGTGAAATTGGTAGAGTATAAAGGCAAAATGGAGCGTAAACTATGAATCAATCTTTTTATTCAGCAGCGGTTGCAGCGTCTCAGCAGCAACAAAGTTTAAATGTAGTATCAAATAATATAGCAAATGTAAATACAGTTGGGTTTAAGGCTCAACAGGCACAATTTTCGGAGCTTTTATATCAAACATATAACGGGGCTGAAGATGAGGTTTATCGTGGTACAGGCAGCCGTATAATGCAAACAACAACAGATTTCCGAAATGGTGCATTTATACAGAGAGCTGATGGTCAAAATTATGCTATAAATGGTGATGGATTTTTCGCAGTGATGAATCCAGAAACAAATGAAATTAGTTATACTAGGGCAGGTTCATTTCATTGGGGAAATACAGCCAATAACCTAAATGAGTTTTACCTTTGTGACTCACAAGGAAACTATGTTTTAGACCAAAATCAGCAACCAATACTTATGGGTGAGGATAATACCGCACAGTATCCAGTCGGCGTGTTTGATTTTGCAAATACAAATGATATGCAACATGTAGGAAATAATATGCTTGCTCCAGTGGCGAAAAATGGTCAGGTTATGGCAGGCACTGGAACGGTTGTTTTTGGTGCAGTTGAGGCGTCTAATGCTGATGTTACAACAGAATTTACAAAAATTATTGAGGCACAACGCTCGTATTCATATGCACTGAAAATGGTTCAAACACAAGATGAAATAGAATCCACTATAAACGGCTTGAAAAGCTGATAAGGAAGTGTAAATTATGAGCTTAAATAGATTTGAAGAAATGAATTCAATACAAATTGATGCTCTTCGTGAAATAGGCAGCATTGGCACAAGCCACGCCGCAACATCCCTGTCTTCGCTTTTAGGTTCGGAGGTTCGTATTCCTCTTCCAGAAGTGAAAATTCTTGAGTTTAATCAAGCAGTAGAGGAACTTGGTGGATTTGAAACGATTTCGGCAGGGGTTATCTCTGTTCTAAGTGGTCAGATAAATGGCATGATGCTTGCACTTTTCGGGTTAGATGCCATAAATTTACTTTTAGACCGTATGATAGGAAAAACAGTCAGCGATTACAATGAGCTTACTGATATTGAAAGTTCAGCTGTTATTGAAGTTGGTAATATCTTAATCTCAACTTTCATAAATGCTTTATCTAATCTAACAGGAGTTAAAATTTCCCCATCTGTTCCACAGGTGGCTATTGATATGCAAGGTGCAATGATAACTGTACCTATGGCAGCGTATGGAAATCAGTCAAACTATATTATGCTTTTGGGTGGTACATTTATTGTTGACAACAAGACAATACCTTGTAAGCTGCTTTTGGCACCAGATGTAAAATCGCTGAACTATCTTTTATATTGTTTAGGGATTGGTGAATAATGGAGAAACTAACAATAGGAATTGCAGATATGAAATTGGCAAAGAATCAAGGTACATTGGTAACATATGCACTTGGTTCATGTGTAGGTATATGCTTGTGGGATCATTTGATTAAGATTGGAGCATTAGTTCATATAATGTTGCCAATAAATATGGAAACAAACAGAACATCACCATTTAAGTATGCAGATACAGGTATACGTCTTACACTAACCAAAATGGAACAGATGGGTGCTAGACGTGCAAGAATTGTGGCAAAGATTGCTGGTGGTGCAAAAATGTTCAATGTTCCGGGAAATGGCAGCCTTGGGAATATCGGACAGAGAAATGTAGAAAGTGTACACCAAGTGCTTCGTATGGAAGGTATAAGAATTTTAAAAGAAGATATTGGTGGCAGCACAGCACGAACTCTGTTTTTTGATGTTGCAACAGGTGAGGGAACAGTTAAAGTATATGGAAATGTCCAGCGAAAGCTGTAAGGTAATAGAAAAGGAGTGACAATGTAATGCGGGAGAATCAACGCGGAAAGATTTTATTAGAGTCAGGAACAAATGAGATTGAAATTATGCAGTTTACTATAAATAATAATCTGTATGGTATCAATGTAGCTAAAGTTCGTGAAATTATGATGAGTGTGCCAGTAAAACACATTCCTCATGTGCACCCAGCAGTAGAGGGTATTTTTAAACCAAGAGATGTAGTCCTTACTGTGGTGGATCTTCCATACTATCTAACAGGTAAACATTCAGAACCTGATACAAAGGATTTGTTTATAATAACAAATTTTAATAAGATGTACATTGCATTCCGAGTTCATACAGTTGTTGGAATAAGCCGTATTTCTTGGACTGGTATTCACAAGCCAGATAAAACTATTTCAAGCGGTGACTCTGGTGTAGCAACTGGTATTGCCCAGTGCGAAGAGCAACTTGTAACTGTGCTTGACTTTGAAAAAATTGTGGCTGATATTGCGCCAGAAACATCAATTCAGATGAAAGAAGTAGAAAGTATGGGCAAGCGTGAAGAGCGTGATTATTCTGTGCTTATAGCAGAAGATTCTGTTTTGCTTGCAAATGTTCTTGAAAAAGCACTTCAAAAAGCTGGTTATCACAACCTTAAAATGTTTTCTAATGGTCAGGAGTTATGGGATTATTTAAAACCTATGGCAAATGATCCAGAAACTTTAGATGAAAAGGTTTCAATTGTAATTACTGACATAGAAATGCCAAGCATGGACGGACATAGACTTACTAAATTGATAAAATCAGATCCCGTTCTTGGACACATTCCGGTCGTTATTTTCTCGTCACTTATTACAGAAGAAATGTGGATAAAGGGTAAGAAACTAGGAGCAGACGATCAAATGTCAAAGCCGGAGATAGGTCATTTAGTAGATGTTATGGACGCTTTGCTTGAAAAAAAAGAGAAATAAGCTCATAAAGCATGATTCGAGAGGGTGATAATCGATGATCGATAAGAATAGATACATTACTAGACTGGCAATAAAAGACGCTGATAGCCATATTCTGGGCTATGAGGTTATGTATTCTGGAAGTGATGCATATGGTGTTACAAATGCAAGTGAAGCTTCTGCTGCAGAAACAATATATAATTGCCTAATACAAAACTCAGAAAAAGCTCTAAGCGATTCACGTACATTTATGACTTTTACAAGTTCACTTCTTGCTAAAAAGACACCACATTTATTCAAAAGTACCGATCTTGTAATTCAAATCGATGATAGTGTTATAATTCATCCATTTGCTATGCATTTACTACAGCAATACGCTGATGAAGGATATGAGGTGGCAGCAAATGATTTTCAATTTGCACCACGATACTTAGCTTTGTTAGATCAGCTTTCATATATAAAAATCAATATGAAGACTTTAAACCATAGCTCAGCTGAAAATATTATGCGTATTGCAAAGAGTATGAATAAGCGTGTTATAGCAACAAATGTTGATGACGAGGAAATTTATAATTTCGCAAAAGAAATTGGCGTTTATGGTATGCAAGGCGCATATATCGCTGATAAAATGGCTAATAAAGTAAACCAAAGCGGATATTTAAGAAGCAATTTCTTCCGTTTAGTAGTTGCAGTTACAAAAGAAGACCCCGATATTCATGAAATTGAAGAAATTATATCTGCAGATGTTACACTTACTTATAGCTTGCTTAAAATTGCAAACTCTGCATATTTTGCAAGACGAACAAAAACCGACTCAATTCGCCAAGCTATTGTTACATTAGGTCTAAACCAGTTAAAGCGTTGGGTTTATTTGTTAACCGTAGGTGATAATGATGAAAGTAGCCTACAAGAATTTGAAGAGTTTATAAAGCTATCTTTCATGCGTGCAAGTTTTGCAAGTGAACTTCAGCATTACATGAAAGGTTCGACTATTACACAATCTGAGGCATATATGCTTGGTATGTTCTCAACTCTTGAATACCTTATTGATGCAAGTATGGCTGAAATCCTCAAGGATATTCCACTCACAGACGAAATGAAAAATGCACTTATCAGTGGTGAAGGTCAAGGAGGCACACTCTTATCACTCATTATTTGCTACGAAAAGGCGGATTGGAAGAATATTTCAGTTAAAGCAGAAGAATTAGGTATACCAACAAATATGCTTACAACAGTTTATTTTAATTGTATGAAAAACGTAAATGAAATTTGGGAGCAAATGACAGATCCGCAGTTTGATCAGGAAGTATTACAATAACTACCATTTCAAGCATTGACATTTAGTCAAAAAACAAATTATATAAAAACACGGTATCTTAATTTATATAGATGCCGTGTTTATTTTGTTTATAAAATAGAAGTGAAAAACATATATTTATATATAGCGATTTAAGGAGGTAAATGTATGTTTTTAGCATCTACATTACTTATGAGTGCAATTTATCTTATTTTGCGCGTTCAGGGCAGTAGTTTTCCCCAACCATTTACACAAAAGGAGGAACAAGAACGTATTGATAGAATGTTGGCTGGAGATGAAAATGCAAAATCTGAACTTATAGAGCATAATCTAAGGCTTGTTGCACATATTGTAAAAAAATATTATTCAGATCCAGCCGACCAAGATGACTTAATTTCAATAGGCACAATAGGACTTATGAAAGCTGTAAATAGTTATAGACCAGAAAAGGGTGTTAAACTTGGGACATATGCTGCAAGATGCATTGAAAACGAAATACTAATGCATTTTAGAGCAAATAGAAAATCATCAAATGAAATTTCACTTTCAGAAACATTAGACCATGATAGTGATGGAAATTCGATGGAGCTTATGGATATGATAAGCTGTGAGGACAAAAATTTACAGGCAGTTGATAATAATGACCAATATAAGCAACTTTATGAACATATAACTAAAAATTTGCAACCAAGAGAACAACAAATTATACAGCTTAGATACGGCTTGGGTGGGAATGAGCCACTGACACAAAGAGAAATAGCATCAATGTATGGAATATCTCGTTCATATATATCTAGGATAGAAAAGAAGGCATTGCAAAAACTTGCAGATGCATTTAATGCACAAAGGTAGCAGTTTTATTGACAAAATTCTAAGTTTTTCTTAAAATATAAATATATTATTTAATATATTTTATTAAGGAAGTTTATATATAATGGGATTATTGGCGATTTTAAAAGGAGAGCAACCCGGATTATTTACAACTCTGCTAAATTATAAAAATGCAGGGCAATTTGGAGAATTTGCTACCGAATATGCACTTAAAAATAATAATTTAAAAGGCGAATATATAGTTTTAAAAAATGCGTATGTTCCGTTAAAAAATAAAACCACAGAGATAGATTTGCTTATGATACATGAAAAGGGTATATTTGTATTTGAAAGCAAAAATTATAGTGGGTATATATTTGGTGAGGCTGATGAACTGAATTGGGTTCAGAAAATGTCCAATGGAAATAAACACATTTTCTATAACCCTATAAAGCAAAATAATACTCACATAATGGCTCTGGCTGACTATTTATCACTACCTAATCGTGCGTTTACATCATATATAATATTTTCTGAGCGCTGCACACTTAAAAAAGTACCAAAAAGTACAAATAAGATTGTAATTTTATCAATAAATAAAATGCTTAGAACACTTAGAAAAACACTCAAAAAACGTGATATCATATATACAAAAGAACAAATAAAACAATTTGAAAAACAATTAAAACCATTAACAAAGGTATCTAAAGATATAAAAAAACAACATATTGATAATATAAAGAAAAGATATGAAAGTAAGGTTTGTCCATTTTGCGGAAAAAAACTTATAAAAAGAAATGGTAAATATGGAGAATTTATCGGTTGCACAGGTTATCCAGAATGTAAATATACAAGAAAAATTGACAAATAATAAAGTTGGAATATAAAACTAACATAGCTCATAAAATAATTACTGGTGATGCAAAGATGCAATTTATTAAAAAATTCAAACCGTATATAGTAGCTGTATTGATTGTGGAGGCAATAGGTGCAATTTCAAGTTGGTTGACGAAAAGTGGCGTACAAAGATATATTGAAACAGTAACTAAACCGCCACTTACACCTCCAAGTTTTATCTTCCCAATTGTTTGGGGTGTACTATTTGCACTCATGGGAATTAGTATAGCTAGAATTTGGTTAAAACCTGAGTCTAATCAAAGGAGACAAAGCATAGTTATTTTTGCTTTACAGCTTGCAGTTAATGTTATTTGGACGCTGGTTTTCTTTAATCTTCAAGCATTTGGTTTAGCATTTTTAATTATTTTACTGCTTATAGCACTAATCGCTATTATGATAGGTTCATTTTGGAAACTTGATAAACTAGCAGCAAAATTACAAATACCATATTTGATTTGGGTGTTATTTGCAGCATATCTAAATATTTCAGTTTGGATTTTAAACTGATATTATAAATTTTAGATTTTTAGGTGTAATAGTATTAAAATGGCTATTATGCCTTTTATTTTTGGCTCTGTCACAACAAATGGTTGATTTTTGACGAGAAATAGCGTATAATAATAGTAAGAAACAGTACCACCGAA
>CALWBL010000003.1 GCA_944376065.1 uncultured Butyricicoccus sp.
CAGTAGTTAAGCTCGTTTACGGTGACAATACTTGGCTGGAGACGGCCCGGGAAGATAACTCATCGCCTACACTTTATGCAGTAGCAATATGCTACTGCTTTTTTATATTATAAAACAAGATATAAAAAACGGAGTAATATAATATTACTCCGTTAAATATTATTAAAAAAATTCAAAATATAAGTTAACTAACAAAAAATCTTACAATTATACGAACCTATAATATTTTTTTAAGTGAAGAAAATAAAGTATCCATTTCTTCATCGGTTCCTATTGTGATTCTAAGATAATTTTCAATTCGTGGTATTTTAAAATATCTAATGAATATATTTTCTTGTTTTAGTTTTTCAAAGATGTGAATAGCCGAAATAGATTTATGTGATGCAAGTACGAAGTTTGTTTCACTCGGTAAAACGTGAAAACCCAACTCATTAAGTACATTGATAGTACGATTTCTTGTATTTATTACTTTGTTACAGGTATCTAAAAAATATTGATGGTCAGAAAGTGATGCTGATGCTGCGGCAATGGTTACGCTGTCCATTGTGTATGAGTTATATGAATTTTTTACAGCATCAAGAGTTTCTATAAGCTCGGCACTCGCAAAGGCGTAGCCAACACGCAAGCCAGCAAGAGAACGCGATTTGCTCATAGTTTGTACAATAACCAGGTTTTCATATTTGTCAAGCAAAGATATTGCCGATTGACCACCAAAATCTATATAAGCCTCGTCTATTATAACAATGCTATCTTTATTGTTATTTAGAATGTTTTCAATAAAACTCAGATTTTCGTAAATGCCAGTTGGAGCATTAGGATTAGGCAGTATAACACCGCCATTTTCTTTTTTATAGTCATCAGGATTTATACGAAAATTTTCATCAAGTGGTATTGTTTTATAGGGTGTACGAAATAATGAGCACCAAACAGGATAAAATGAATAAGTTAAATCTGGAAACAAAATGGGCTTATCAGAACAAAAAAAAGACTGAAAACATAAAGCCAATACATCATCAGAGCCATTGCCTACAAATATTTGATTTTCGTTTATATTATAACATTTGGCAAGAGCAGCTTTAAGATCACTGGCATCAGAAGCAGGATATTTTCTAAGATTATCAGTGTCAAAATTAGATAGAACTTTTTTTACTTCAGGAGAAGGTGGATAAGGATTTTCATTTGCGTTTAATTTTATGACATTAGACTTTTTTGACTGTTCACCAGGAATATATGGCTCTATTTTTCTAAGTTTATCTGACCATGGCTTATTCATTTGGATTCACCTCTAAGATACATTTTGCTTTTAATATATTAACATGATAAAGTGAAAACGTCAAGCGGGTTTTTCTCTTTAAATTATTGTGATATAATTTATATATCATTTTAGTTTATAAGAGGATTTATATAATGTATCAACCTTTAGCAGAAAAAATAAGACCAAAGACGCTTGATGATGTTGTAGGACAAGCTCATCTGCTTTGTGAAAACGGTATTTTAAGGCGTATTATAGATAATGGACAGATTCCAAATATGATTTTTTATGGTCCATCTGGAGTTGGCAAAACCACAGTTGCATCAATAATTGCAAAACAAACCGATAGAAAACTATATAAATTAAATGCTACAACTGCATCTATTCAAGATATAAGACAGATAATAGATGAATTAGACACATTTTTAACGCCAAATGGAGCCTTGATTTATCTTGATGAGATACAGTATTTCAATAAAAAGCAACAACAAAGCCTATTAGAATTTATAGAAGATGGTAGAATTACACTTATTGCATCAACAACAGAAAACCCATATTTTTATGTATATAATGCTATTTTAAGCAGATGCACGGTTTTTGAATTTAAACCAGTCAGTAAAGAGGATATAAAACAAGCTGTAAAACGTGCATTTAATATTATAACTGAAAATATAAAATATAATGATGAAGTTATAGATATAATTGCCAATGGCTGCGGCGGAGATGTAAGAAAGGCACTTAACGCGGTGGAATTTTTAGTTAATAGTGCAAAAAAAGAGATAACAACAGAAGATGCAAAGTTAGTTTCACAGCGTTCAAATATGCGATATGACAGAGATGGTGATTCACATTATGATATTTTATCAGCATTTCAAAAGTCTGTTAGAGGTTCAGACCCAGACGCAGCACTTCATTATCTTGCAAGGCTTGTTGAGGCAGGGGACATAATTTCAGCGGCAAGACGTATGCTTGTTATGTCCAGTGAAGATGTAGGTTTAGCTTATCCACAGGCTGTTAGTATAGTTAAATCATGTATAGATTCGGCGTTTCAGTTGGGACTTCCGGAGGCAAGAATACCGCTTGCACAGGCTGTCATATTGCTTGCAACTGCACCAAAATCAAATTCGGCAATCAAAGCAATAGATGAGGCATTAGCAGATATTAGGCAAGGAAAAACAGGGGATATTCCTGCACATTTAAAGGATTGCCATTATAATGGGGCTAAAAATCTAGGCAGAGGTCTGACATATAAATTTCCTCACGATTACCAAAATCATTGGATAGAGCAGCAATATTTACCGGATGAACTTGTAGGGAGTAAATATTACGAATTTGGTCAGAATAAAAATGAACAGGCAGCATTTACTTATTGGAGTAGGATAAAAAAATAAAATCCGCTGTTTTAAGCGGATTTTTGTTTTAAATAGTACCAAAGTTGGTTGCAATATATTTTACATCACAGCATTTCGGAGAATATATCCATTGATTTATATGCCCTTCCGTTATAAAATAATCAAGTTTATTTGGTGCTTTTTGAAGTTTATCTATAATATTGAGTTTTATTTTCATACGTTCGGGAATAATAGATTTTATATAAACAGAAACAGCGTCACCTTCAGTTAATCCGCTTTTTCTTTCCGAAAGACCTGATAAATTCGGGGCAAGCTCTATAAATATCCCATAAGGCTCTATACTGCGTACTATACCCCTAACAGTTTCGCCTGCATTAAACAAACTTGCATTTTCTTCCCATGTACCGAGCAATTCTCTATGTGTTAGATGTATTCGTCTTGTCTGTAAATCAGTAAATAACACAACAGCATGTATAAGCTGACCACAATGAAAACGCTCAGATGGGTGAGTTATTCTTGAAACAGATATGTTTTCAATACCGATAAAAGATACTACTCCACAGCCAATATCTACAAACGCGCCAAAAGGTTCCAAATGAGTTATACAAGCTGAGATAATATCACCAGATTTAAGTTCATTTAACATGGTATCAAGAGCTTGTTCTTGTGCCATTCTTCGAGATAAAATAAGTTTGTCATCAGTTATATCAGTTATAACAAAACAAACTGGTTTTCCAACACGTGATAAAATGGCAATATCACGTGTTTGACCGCTTGAAATACCGCTTGCACATTCTTCTCGTGGAATGATTCCTTTTTTTCCGAAAAGGTCAACTATAAGATTGTGTTCAGCATCGCAGGAAATTGCAGTGCCCTCTAAAATAGTGCCTTGTTCCTTGGCATTTTGTAGAGCAGTCGGATTTTGCAAAATGCTTTTGTTTTCCGCACTGTTTAGCCTTAATCCTTCGGGCATATATGCAGATAAATTCATATTTACCAAACCTCCTTAGACTTTTATAAAAAGCCGTTTTGTATATCATGCTGGTTTTACTATATGCAGTAAATATAATAAACTTGACAAAAAGATGAACTTTTAATGATACAATTATTATGATATACTAAATAAAAAGAGATTTAAAAAAAGGAGGGGTGTAAATGGATGTTAGACTTGGCGATAAATTAACTATGAAAAAAGCACACCCTTGCGGGGGTAAACAGTGGATAGTTATGAGAACAGGCATGGATTTTAAATTAAAATGCCTAACTTGCGGCAGAGAAATTATGGTGGCACGTTCAAAAGCGGAAAAAAACATTCGGTCGATTGAAAGGGAGGAATCCTAAATGTTAGTTGATGGTAAGCAAATGCATATTCAAATAACAAAGGGTGAAATTGGTCGTTATGTGATTTTGCCTGGTGACCCTGCAAGATGTGAGAAAATAGCACAGCTTTTTGAAAACCCTAAAAAACTAGCGTCTAATCGTGAGTATACACTTTATACAGGCTATCTTGATGGCGTACAAGTCGGTGTTTGCTCAACAGGTATAGGCGGTCCTTCTGCTGCGATTGCACTAGAAGAACTGGTTGAATGTGGTGCTGATACATTTATAAGAGTGGGTACGTCAGGGGGTATGCAAGATAGTGTGCTTGCAGGTGATATTTGCATAGCAACAGCATCCATTCGTCAAGAAGGCACAAGCAGGGAGTATTTACCTATCGAGTTTCCAGCCGTTGCAAACTTTGATGTAACACTTGCCCTTAGAGATGCAGCACAAAAGCTCGGTTATCGTTGTCATACGGGCGTTATACAGTCAAAGGATAGTTTTTATGGTGAGCTTAGACCGAATATTCAGCCAATAGCAGACCAGCTTAAAATGCAATGGAAAGCATGGAAAGCGGGTGGTGCATTGACAAGTGAAATGGAGGCAGCAGCATTATTTATTGTTGCATCTGTTTTAAGGGTCAGATGTGGCGCTGTACTGAATGTTCTCTGGAATGCAGATAATGATAAAGCGGATACTATTGCACCAGATGCGGCAGAAAGAGGGGTTAAAACGGCAGTTGAGGCTGTGAAATTGCTTATCAAGCGCGACAAATAAATCATAAAACGGGGGAGGGGTTAGTTTCCTACCCCCCTTGTTTTGGAAAGGAAGTAAACTAAATGGAAAAGGGACAACAGTCTGAGCTCGGAACAAAACCGATAGGCAGATTGCTTTTTAAACTTGCTGTACCATGTATTTGTGCACAGCTTGTTAATATGCTTTATAATATTGTGGACAGAATTTTTATTGGCAATATTCCCAATATTGGCTCAGATGCACTCACAGGAGTGGGTGTAACATTTCCAGTTATTATGTTAATTTCTGCATTTAGCGCATTGATAGGAATGGGTGGAGGTCCTAGGGCATCAATAGCAATGGGACAGAATAAAAATGATGATGCAGAAAAAATTCTTACAAATTGCTTTACAGCACTAATAGTTATTGCAATAGTTCTAACGGTATTTTTTAGTGTTTTTAATGAACCACTTCTTATGAGGTTTGGAGCTGATGCTGATACAATTGGTTATGCAAGTAGTTATTTGAGTATTTATGTTTTAGGCACAGTTTTTGTACAGATTTCCCTTGGTATGAATGGTTTTATAACAGCACAAGGAAAAGCAGGCTTTGCGATGGCAACGGTGTGCATTGGTGCGATTATAAATATTATATTAGACCCTATTTTAATTTTTGGTTTTGATATGGGGGTAAAAGGTGCAGCTATTGCAACCGTTTGTTCTCAAATGGTTTCTGCAATTTGGGTGCTTGTTTTCTTTAATTCAAAGCATACAACATTACGTTTTAGAAAGAAGTATTTAAAACCACAAGCAAAAGTGCTTATGCCATGCATAGCGCTTGGACTTGCTCCATTTGTTATGCAAAGCACAGAAAGCCTTTTATCTGTGGCATTTAATGTATCGCTTTTAAAATATGGTGGAAAAACAGCAGTTGGTGCAATGACAATTATCACAAGCCTGAATCAGATTTTGTCGCTTCCGCTTATGGGACTTTCCCAAGGCGGACAGCCGATTTTGGGTTATAACTATGGCGCGTGCAATGCAGAAAGAATGAAAAAAACTGTTAGGCTTACAGCTATAACTGCAATTACTTTTTCCACACTTTTCTGGATTGCAACAATGCTTATACCATATCAAATGGCAAGTTTATTTAACTCGGAAGATGCAGCACTTTTGGAAAAAACTGTTTGGGCGATGAAAGTTTATTTTGCAGTAGGCTTTGTATTTGGTGTGCAAAATACATTTCAGCAAAGTTTTGTTGCACTTGGAGAGGCGAAAATCTCGCTGTTTTTAGCACTTTTAAGAAAAATTATACTGTTAATACCGCTTATTTTGATTTTACCTAATTTCTTTGATGATAAAGTTTTTGCGGTATTCTTAGCAGAACCAATAGCGGATTTTATAGCGGCATCAACAACAAGCACTTTTTTTGCTATCAGATTTAAAAAGATATTGAAACAAACAAGAGAAAAAGCTGAAAAACTAGGTTTAAATATTTAAATTGAGCAATAAATACCAAAAAAAGATATTTATTATATTTCACGCTTGAAAATATAATTTTTTCTTGTGTAAACTTAATTTTATATTTTAATTTTTAGATAAAGTATTTTTAATTTACGCTTTGCATATATTTATGTAAACTTATCTTTTAAGGGAGTGAATATAAATGGCAGGCGTTAGGAAACGAAATAATCAATCAGATAAAATTACCCTGCGGGACGTAAAAATATTACTTTCCGCAGGTTTACTTTTAGGTGCAGTTTTTATCAAAACATCTCCTCAGCCTTGGGCAGAGAATTTAAAAATAAAAGCAGTTAATCTTTTAAATGGTGGTATTTCTGCACAGGAAGTTGTTGCAGCAGCAGGACAGACTTTTGAAAATGGTGATTTACCAGCAGTTTTTGCAGCATTTAATCAGAATAATAATCAAAACGCAGAAGATACTGCAATGGTTTATGCTGAGGCGCCATTTTCTGAAGATTTGATTTCAAAAAGACAGGAGTCTAACTTTCCAAAAGAGGAAGATATAACCGCATATGTATTGGACTTTGAAACATGTAAACCAGTTGATGGTATAAAAACCTCAGATTTTGGTCAAAGAGTACACCCAGTAAGCGGTGAGGAAAGTTTTCATTATGGTTTGGATATTGGAGCAGATGAAGGCACTAAAATTTTATCATTTGCAGATGGTGTTGTTAGAGAAAGCGGAACCAACAGCAGTTATGGTAATTACATAATAGTAGACCATGCAGATGGAATTTCTACACTATACGCTCATTGCAGCAAGGTGACAGCTAAACAGGGAGATAAAGTAAAAGCTGGAGATAAAATAGCAGAAGTCGGTGCAACAGGTATAGCAACAGGAAACCATTTACATTTTGAAGTTTGGCGTGATGGAAAAATACTTGACCCATCACATTATGTGTTCTATTGAGCGGGCGTTTGCAGGTTTCTGATTCGGTTTTGCTTATTTTTGCGGCTGCATTGCTGCTAGATACAACAATGCTTACAATTATCTTTTTATTTGCGGCACTCGTTCATGAAATGGGACACATTTTAGCGGTTTTGATCTGTAAAGGCAGGATACTTAGTGTAAAAATAACTGTTTTTGGAGGAGTTATTCACTATCACCAAGATGGGGGAAGATTGCGTGATATAATAATTGCCATGTCGGGACCGCTGATAGGTATTATAACAGCATATATATCAGCAAAACTTGGATACTTTGTATTTTCAGGTGCAAATTTGATTTTAAGTATTGTTAATTTGCTTCCAGTTTTACCGCTTGATGGTGGCCGCATAATAGAACAGATAGTTCCACATTATATTGTAAAAATTATTGGATATATTGTAATAATAATAGTTACAATACTTGGTATATTGCTAGTTATTTATGGAAAAGGTTGCAGTTTAATGTTATTTTCCTGTGTGCTGTGGAGTCAATATGGTTTAAGAAGTATTGCAAAACCCGTAAAAATCAGATAATATAAAAAATAAACATACAAAAGGAGCTTGTACCATGTGGAGAAAAAAAGAAACTAAAGTTCGTCCATTCGTATCAGCTGTGATTGCTGCGGCAGGTTCATCTCGCAGAATGGGAGAGGATATAAATAAATTATTACTTACATTGGATTCAATTCCAGTTCTTGCAAGAACACTATTATGCTTTGAGAGAAATGAAAATATAGATGAAATTGTTATCGTTTGCAGAGAAAGTGATATTTTAGGCTATGCAGAGCTTTGTAAACGATTTTCAGTAAGCAAAATAAGCCAAATCGTTCGTGGAGGCGATACAAGAACAGAATCTGTACTTTGTGGTGTGAAAGCATGTTCACGAAAAAGTGAATTTATAGCTGTGCATGATGCAGCAAGACCACTTATTTCACAGCAAGTGATATCCGATGTTATATTTGATGCTATTGAGTATGGCGCAGCAGCTCCACTTGTGCCATGTAAGGACAGTATAAAGAAAATAGAAAATGGATTTATTGTAGGTGATGTAAATAGAAATAGCATTGCAGCAGTACAAACACCTCAAATTTTTAAAAGCGATATAATAAAAAAGGCATTGCAAAATGCAAAAGATAAAAACCTGGCATTAACAGATGATTGTGCAGCAGTAGAAAAACTTGGAGTATCTGTATATGTTTCAAAGGGCGATTACAGAAATATAAAAATAACAACACCCGAGGATATTTTACTTGCAGAAGCATTGTTAAAGGAGATAGAATAGAGATGAAAATAAGAATTGGTCATGGATATGATGTACATAGACTGGTAGAGGGAAGAAAATGTATTTTAGGAGGTGTCGATATTCCACATAAGACAGGTTTATTAGGTCATAGCGATGCAGATGTACTTTCACATGCTATTATGGACGCAATTTTAGGTGCGGCAGCTATGGGTGATATTGGCCATTTATTTCCTGATACTGATGAGACTTTTAAAGGTGCAGATAGTCTTGAGCTTATGAGAAAAGTCAGTCAAAAAATCTATGAAAAAGGGTATAAAGTAGGGAATATAGATGCCACTATACTTGCACAAGCCCCTAAAATGGCACCTCATATTTTAAAGATGCGTGAAAATATTGCAAATGTGCTTGAAATTTCAGTAGACGATATAAGCGTTAAAGCGACAACAGAGGAAAAACTTGGTTTTACTGGAGCAGAGCAGGGAATAGCAGTACATGCTGTATGTATAATAGAAAAAAAGCCTTGTGAGTAAAATCGCAAGGCTAAATTATTGTTTTTGTATTTGCAAATTATGATATTCATCTATAAGTATGAATTTATATAAAAAAACGAGAAAGCAAAATAGCTTTCCCGGATGAACTTAAATAACAAAAAAATCTGGCAAATGGATTAAGCTTCACTTTCAAAACCGGAAATCAGCTGAACCCACTTTGGGGTCAACAGATAGGTGTAAGGTGCAATACGGTTGATTTTGCCATCAACTGCATATGTAACCCCACCAAGATAGTCTAGCCAACGACGAGCAAGACCAGATTCTGTGTTTTTAAGGCTTAGAACAACAGCACGATTTTTAATAAGATGACTTGCGGCATCCCGAACGGACTCCATATCGGCTGGACGGACAAGTGCAATTTCAGAAACAGTAGTTTCATTAGAAGCGGATTTATAAATATCGGGCTGTTCTGGTTGTTCGTACTGCTCTTGAGTAGTCTGCTCATAATATGAATAATTAGGAGCAGAGGAAGTCAGATTCACTCCAGAATACATGCCCTGATTATATTGAATATCATCATATTCATCATCATAATGATTACCTGTAAAACTATTCCAAGCATCACGCAGATTGTCAATAAAACCCATTAGATGAACTCCTTTCCAATTCACCAGGTAAATATGGCAAATCAATGATACGTCAAGTATAACATTTTTATCTAAAAATGAAAAGGGCAAAAGTAAAATTTATTTCAATATAATTAAAAAACAACTGAATAAAGGTCAATAATTTTACAAAAAAAACAAAAAAAATACATAAAAAAACTGCATAGCAGTAAAATTGCATACACAGTTTTTTAAACTAAAATTAAGTTTTAAAATTACTTATTGAAAACACCAGTCACATCAAGTGTAGCAAAGTAATCCTCTGGACGTTCTGCGCGACGAATAAGCTCAGTTGAGCCATCTTCCTTTAAGAGGACTTCAGCAGAACGCAGTTTACCATTGTAGTTATAGCCCATAGCAAAACCATGTGCGCCAGTATCATGGATAACTAAATAATCGCCGATATTGATTTCAGGCAGCATACGGTCAATTGCAAATTTATCATTATTTTCGCATAGACCACCAGTTACATCATATTTATGGTCGCATGGTGCATCTTCCTTGCCAAGAACAGTGATATGATGGTAAGCACCATACATAGCAGGACGCATAAGGTTTGCAGCACAAGCATCGCAGCCGATATATTCCTTATGAGTATGTTTTTGATGAACACACTTTGTGATAAGGCAGCCATAAGGAGCAAGAATAAATCTACCAAGTTCGGTGTAAATAGCTACATCGTCCATTCCTGCTGGTACAAGCACTTCTTCATAAGCCTTGCGAACACCTTCACCAATAGCCATAATATCGTTTTCATTTTGTTCTGGGCGGTAAGGGATACCAACACCACCAGACAGGTTTACAAATGCAATATGAACTCCGGTTTCCTTTTGAAGTTCAACAGCGGTTTCAAATAAAATGCGAGCGAGTACAGGATAATATTCGTTAGCCACTGTATTAGATGCAAGGAACGCATGTATGCCAAAATGCTTTACACCTTTTTCTTTCAGTTTCAAGAAAGCCTCTGTTAGCTGAGGACGGGTCATACCGTATTTAGCCTCTTGAGGGCAGTCCATAATCTCGTTATCAATCTTAAAGTCCCCACCTGGATTAAAGCGGCAAGACATAGTCTCTTGGAATGGAGCAATATTGCCATAAAAATCGATATGGGTAATATCATCAAAATTGATGATTGCACCGAGCTTAGCGGCCAGTTCAAAGTCCTCTGCTGGTGTTACATTAGAGGAGAACATAATATTATGACCATTAAGACCAACAGCATCACTCATTAGAAGCTCAGTATAACTGGAGCAGTCAGCACCAAATCCTTCTTCCTTTAGGATTTGAAGAATTCTTGGGTTTGGGGTAGCTTTTACAGCAAAATATTCTTTAAAGCCCTTATTCCATGCAAATGCAGCTTTTACCTTACGAGCATTTTCGCGAATAGCCTTTTCATCATAAAGATGGAATGGAGTAGGGTAAGTTTTTGTCATTTCCTCGACCTGAGAAAGTGTTACAAATGGTTTTTTCTGCATTGGATTCATCTTCCTTTTTATTTATAATTTTAAATTTAAACAAATTATTTATTACAACCTAAAATACGTTCAAAACGAGCCTTAAAATCGTAATCACGACGAGCAGTTTCTTCTTCATCAATTGAGATAATGCTTTCATCTTCATACCAAACAACCATACCCTCACCCGCCATCTTGGGGCAGTTTTTGCGTGGGATATTGATATATTTACCATTATCTAGTTCGAGTATAATGAATTCATCTTCAAAACGGTCAATAACAGCTTTTTGTTTCATAGTGCAAAACTCCTTTTATAGCCATTTATCGGTAAAAATAATAAGGCAAAGAAAGTATATTAAGGTATAAATTTGCGGAAAACAATATTATAATCATTTACATATATTCATCATTATTATACTAAAAACGACAATCAATTGCAATATAAAAGCCACAGTTTTTCACATGTGGCTTTAAAATCTAAATATTATATTTATTTTTATGAATAATGATATAAATGAATATTATTTCGTTATATGGTATAATTTATACCAGTATATATGCTTTTATGAACATTCCAAATCAAGTGCACGAGAGAATTTACTCTTTGATTCGGATTTTAATACAAACTTCTCAGAAATAGCCATGCAAGCGGATTCAAAAGCCATATCGTTGCCAGATTTTTGCTCGCATTCAATTTCTGTAAATGCTTGTTGTTTATCTTGGCAGATTAGAACGCCTTCATCAAACACAATTTCTGCTGTAAAGTCCGGAGTTTTCCATGTAGCTCTACGACGATGAAATTTAGTTTCACATACGGCGATTAAATTTTCGGTTTTAAGTGCAGAACATAAATCACTAGGTGCCCCTAGCTTTGGAAGTTCATTAAGACCATCAGTTAGAGATGCGGCTGGACATTCAAATTCATCATGGATATGGAGTCCATCACGTGCAGAATCTTGAAGTTTTAAGCAGCACATTTGTTTATCATTTTCACGACGCAAACGAAGTGCTATTTTTCGACTTCTTAGCCAGTGAGATGCTGTGTCATAATATGATGCGAGCATTTCAACAGCATCATCTTCTGAAAGGTTTAAATCATTTAAAATATCAATGTAATTTTGAGCAGTTGCTTTCCATTTGAATTCTCGTTCCATTATATTCTCACCTGTCCATTTCCTAAAATTACATATTTTTGGCTTGTCAGTGCTTCAAGTCCCATTGGACCACGAGCATGAAGTTTTTGTGTTGAAATGCCAATTTCTGCACCAAAGCCAAACTCAAAACCATCTGTGAAGCGTGTTGAGGCGTTGACATAGACAGCAGCGGCATCAACTTCATCAAGAAAACGCTGTGATGCTGAATAGCTATCTGTGACAATACACTCAGAGTGTCCAGTGTTATATTTATTTATATGGTCGATTGCCTCATCAAGTGAAGAAACGACTTTAACAGAGATTTCATAATTTAAATATTCGGTAGCGTAATCATCATCGGTTGCAGGGATGATATTATCGCCTAATATTTCTTTTGTTCTAGCACAGCCATGAATTATTACATTGCTTTTTGCAAGTTCTTTTTTTGCAAGCGGTAAAAACTTTTCCGCAACAGATTCATGAACAAGTAAACTTTCGGCTGCATTACAAACAGAAATTCTTTGACACTTAGAGTTTATAAGAATATTCACTGCCATATTCATATCAGCGTTGGAATCAACATATACATGACAGTTACCAGTTCCGGTTTCGATTACGGGAACAGTGGCATTTTGAACCACAGACTTAATAAGTCCAGCACCACCACGAGGGATAAGCACATCAATATAGCCATTTAGCCGCATCATTTCGGTTGCAGTTTGTCTGCTTGTGTCCTCAACAATATTTACAGCATCAGGTGTGATATTACATTCCTTTAAAGCATCGCGCATAACGTTTGTCAGGCACATAGAGGAATGAAACGCCTCTTTGCCACTTCTAAGAATACATGCAGAGCCAGCCTTAAAACAAAGGATAGCTGCATCTACTGTAACATTGGGTCTAGCCTCATAAATCATGCCAATTACACCCATTGGAACACGTTTCAAACCGATTTTAAGTCCATTTGGACGGATTTTTTGCCATAAAAGCTCACCAACTGGGTCGGCAAGTGCTGCAACTTGTCTGCAACCTTCAGCAATACCTTCTATTCTGCTAGAGGTTAAAGTTAAACGGTCAATTAAACCTTCATTCATACCATTTTCTTTTGCTAAATCAAGGTCTTTTTGGTTTGCGGCTAAGATTTCGTCTGTTTTTGCTAAAAGTGCATCTGCAATTTTATTTATTGCAGCATTTTTCATACCTGTATCAAGTTTTGCAACTTTGTGCTTGGCATTTTTAGCAGCCTGAGCAATCTCAATTAAATCACGCATTTAAAAGCTCCTCCTTTTTTCGTTTGCGTTTAAATAATGTGCCTACTGGTTTGCCATCTACAATATCATATAAAATGTCAGCATTATCACCTTTTGTTATAAGCATGGATATGCCTGCGTCCATGCAGAGTTCTGCTGCACCGAGTTTGGTTGCCATACCTCCTGTGCCACCAGCTGTTCCGGGTCCTCCGGCTATTGAGCGCAGTGCAGAATCTATATATTCAACTCTATCTATAAGCTTTGCATTGGGGTTCTCTCTTGGGTTTGAGTCGTATAAACCGTCGATATCGGTGAAAATTACAAGCAAATCTGCATTGCATATCCGAGCAACAACAGCAGAAAGGGTGTCATTATCGCCAAAGGTTTCAATATTTTCAAGTTCGGCAGTAGCAACGGTATCATTTTCATTTACAATAGGTATAACATCATTTTCAAGCAAAGTATCAAAAGTGTTGTGAATATTTTCACGTTGCTCATTATCGGATACATTTTCTCGTGTTAACAGAACTTGCGCAACATTTATGCTATATTCAAGAAAGAATTTATCATAAATATGCATAAGCTCACACTGACCGACAGCGGCCGCTGCCTGTTTTTTTCTTATATCTTTAGGTCTCTCACGCCAGCCAAGTTTTGCACAGCCTACACCGACCGCACCAGAGGACACTAAAACCATCTGATAACCTCGGTTTTGCAAATCTGCAATGACTCTAACCAAACGTTCAATACAAGCTATGTTTAATTTTCCGTTTTCATATGTAAGGCTAGATGTGCCAATTTTTACAACAATTCGACGCATTTGTTCATGTGACATAAAAGTTCGCTCCAAAATAATTTTAAATAGGCAAATAGCCTGCTTTTATAGTATCATAGTGCAAACAAGGTGACAATATAAAAAGTTAAATTTTTATTCCAATGTGTATTATAAACATATTCACAAAAACTACATATTTGTGTGTTTTTATGGTGTTTTAGTTTGTTTTTTAGCTTATTATATGGTATAATAAATACGTTTACGATTTTAATTTAGTTTTGAAGTATATCCTATAATAAAGGAGATTTTTATTATGCCAAATAGAATTTCTGTCACAATAGCAGGTCAACAATATACAATTCTCGCAGAGGAGAACGAAGAATACACAAGGCAGGTTGCGCTCCGTGCTGACAGCAAAATCAGAGAGGCTAGAGAAGTAACCGAGGCATCTCCGCTAAATGCAGCGGTTTTAGCAGCTTTGAACCTTGCAGACGAGGCTACAAAAGCCGAGCGTGAGGTTCGTAGAGCAAAGGGTGAAATTGTAGAACGTGAGGAACAAATCAAGGCTATTCGTGAGGAAATGATGCGACTTGTTCAGGAAAACTCTGATTTAAGAGACCAACTGCAAGCAAAAGTAGGTATGAAATTTGAATCATCTTCTGAGCCAGAACAAAAGCAAGAAGAAAAAACTGAGCAAAAAGCCGAAGACAAACCATCAGCTGAATCACAAAAAGAGAATGAGAAAGCAAAGGCGGAGAAGAAATCATGAATATCCCTGAGCTTTTAGCACCAGCAGGCTCATTTGAGGGCGTTAGAGCGGCGGTGCAAAGCGGTGCAACAGCAGTTTATATGGGTTTTGGTACTTTTAATGCCAGGCGTGCGGCAAAAAATTTCACTAAAGAAGAAATGAAAAATGCTATTGCTTATTGTCGTGCAAGAGGTGTAAAAACAAACATAACTTTTAATATTCTAGCACTTGATAAGGAAAGCCAAGATGCAATAAATGATATTAGATTTTTAAACGATAATGGAGCAGATGCACTTATTGTGCAAGATTTAGGCGTTGCAAAACTGATTAGAGAATGTGCACCTGATATGCCAATTCACGCATCAACTCAAATGACAATTCACACGCTTGACGGTGCAAAAATTGCAAAAGAATTAGGTTTTTCAAGAGTGGTTCTTTCAAGAGAATGTACACTTGAGCAGATAAAATACATAACCGCCAATGCAGGTATTGAAACAGAGGTTTTTATACATGGTGCACTTTGCATGTGTTACTCTGGTCAGTGCTATTTGTCGGCTGTTATAGGTCAGCGCTCTGGAAACCGTGGTATGTGTGCTCAGCCTTGCAGATTGCCTTATAAATATGATGACTGTAAAAAGCAATGTTATCCATTATCTTTAAAAGACTTATCACTTGCAGGCTGGCTTGAGCCGATAGTTGAGGCGGGTGTTTCATCACTTAAAATCGAAGGCAGAATGAAACGCCCAGAATATGCCGCTATCGTCACGGATATATATGCAAGGCTTTTAAAAGAAAAACGTCGTCCAACATCGCAAGAAATACAAACACTAAAACTTGTTTTTTCAAGAGATGGTTTCACCGATGGGTATTTAACTGGTAAAAAAGGCGATAATATGTTTGGTACGAAAACAGATGTACCATTTGATAGTGTAAAACAGCTTTATGATGAGGCATCCAAGCGTTTTGCAGAAGGCAAAGAAATGCCTCTTGTACCTGTTAATATGACATGTGATATTACTGAAAATGGTATTTGTTTATGTGCAAGCGACTGTGATGGCAATAGTGAAACTGTTCAGGATAATAATACAGTTGAACAAGCCAAAAATAAACCAACTTCAGCAGAGCAGCTCAAAAGAAATCTTAGCAAATCCGGTGGAACTCCATTCGATATTAAAAACATATCCATAACTATACCCGAAGGTGTCATTGTTCCAGCATCACGTATAAATGCACTGCGTAGACAGGCACTTGAAAATCTGTTGCAGCTTAGAGGTAAGCCACCAGTTATACGTTGGATTGAGCTAAAACCAGTGGAGAAAAATAAACAAGCTGTGCAAGATATGAAGTTTATTGCTATGGTGAGAACAATACAGCAAGCACATGCCGTTAAAAATTCAGGAATTACACAAATTTATGCACCGTTGGAAGTTGCAGCAAAATATGAAGGCTTAATTCCTGTACTTCCCAGAGTGTATCGCGATGATGAGCAAGAAAATATTCAAAAATTGCTAGAAAACTGCATAAATAATGGTACAAGCTGTGTTATGATTACCAATATAGGACAAGTAGAGCTTGCAAGAAAATTACATTTACAAATACATGGCGATTTTGGTCTTAATGCTTATAATAGCTGTTGCATGAATGAGCTTAAACGCTTAGGTGTAGAAAAACAAGTGTTGTCTTTTGAGGCAAGGTTAGCTCAGCTTAGGGATTTAGCAAAACCTATGGATACTATTCTAACTGTTTATGGTTATTTACCACTTATGGTGTTTGAAAATTGTGCTATAAAAAGAAAAACAGGTCAGTGTACTTGTAAAAAGCAGACTTGTTATTTAACCGATAGACAAGGTAAGAAGTTCGCACTTTTACCCGCTTTTGGTTGCAGAAATGAGCTTTTAAACAGTCAGCCGCTTTATATTGCTGATAAAATGCAGGAATGTAAGCAAGTGGGGGCTAAATATGCAATGCTGAGATTTACAACCGAATCAAAAGAAAAATGTGCTGAAATATGCTCCCTTGCACAGAATAATGAAACTATCCAATCAGAATTTACACGAGGACTTTATTATCGTGGAGTAGAATAAATAAAAAACTAGGTGAACATATGAAAAAAATAATTTTAGCGTCTGCATCACCAAGAAGGCAGGAACTGCTCAGTAACATAACAAGGGATTTTACTGTATGCCCGGCTGAGGCTGATGAGACTTTACCAGAAGGACTTCCGATTGAAAAACAGATTGAAACCCTTGCAAAGCGTAAAGCACAGACTGTGTTAGAGAAAAATGAAGATAGTATTGTTATAGGCTCCGATACCATGGTTGTTGTTGACTCAAAACCACTTGGTAAGCCAAGGGATAAAGAAGATGCAATAAGAATGCTTAAAATGCTCTCTGGTCGCAAACATGAAGTTATAACTGGTGTTGCAGTTTTATGTAAGAATAAAAAACTTGTAAACCATAGAACAACTAAAGTTAAGTTTAGAGTTCTTACAGAGCACGAAATAGAAAGCTATGTTGAAACAGGTGAGCCTATGGACAAAGCGGGTGCTTATGGTATTCAAGGTTTAGGCTCGGTGCTTGTTGATTCAATAGATGGGGATTATTTCAGTGTGGTTGGTTTGCCTGTTTCAATGGTTTATACTATGCTGTGTGAGATAGAGCAATATATATCCCGTTAATGAGGTGAAAATTTGAAAAATCTATTTTCTTTTCGTATGTTTGTTGTGGTAGCACTAGTAATTATTCTATGCCTTGGTGTTACAGTTTATACAGGTGCAACGGGAAACGCTAACCCCATTGCAACCGGTGTTGGTATGGTGATAAAACCAATACAAAAGGGTATAAGCCAAATTGCAAATATTATTTCTCAAGGCACTTCATATTTTGAAGGATATGACGCACTTGAAAAGGAAAACGAAGAACTCAAAACCAAGGTTAGGGAGCTTGAAGAGAAAGTTCGTGATGCAGATTTAGCTATAACTGAAAGGGATAATTTGCGTACTCTTTTAGGATTAAAGGAAAATAATCCTCAGTTCACCCATTGTGAACCAGCAGAGGTTATTTCAAAAAGTCCTGGTCAGTGGGCAACAACTATTTCACTGGATAAAGGCACAAATGATGGTGTTGCCTTAAATAATGTGGTTATAACAGAAGATGGTATGGTTGGCTATGTTTCATCTGTTGCTCCGACATACTGTGATGTTACAACAGTTATAGACACAAATATGTATGCTGGTGCAATTGTAACACGCACAAGAGAAGTTGGTGTGGCTGAAGGTGATTATACGCTTATGAGCGAGGGAACTTTAAAACTTGCATACCTAGAAACCGATTGTGAAGTTGTTATAGGCGATACAGTAGAAACATCTGGTATGGGTGGTGTTTTCCCAAAAGGTATTATGATAGGCACTGTTGAGCGTGTAATTCCGGAAGATAACGGTATTTCTAATTATGCAGTTATAAAGCCATTTGTTGATGTAGAAGAAGTTAAGAGTGTTTATATTATCACAGATTTTGGGGTGACAGGTTAAGCTATGCAAAGAGAACAACCATTGATTGTAAAATATATAGTTTACCTAGTATTTCTTATACTGCTCTATTCAGTGGAAACAGCTAATATACCGCTGGAGGTATTTGGGTTTAGAATAGACCTTTTGCCATGTGTACCAGCAGCGGTGGCACTTATGGAAGGTCCTGTTATTGGCGGAGTTATAGGATTTATGACAGGTATGCTCTATGATGTAGGATTTATTGGCGTTGATGGATTATTCCCAATTTATTATATGCTTTTTGGTATTTTTGCTGGTGCTATAAGCATGAAGTTTTTAAGACGTATGTTTCCATCTATGTTATTATTAAGCACTTGCGGAATGATGTTTTTGGGGCTTATTCGCTATGGTTTATCGCTGATGATAATATCTAAAGTTCCATTTCCGCTTGCTTTTCAGGAGATGTGCGGAGAAATACTTCTTACTATTGTATTATCGCCAATTGTTTATTTCCCTGTAAGAAATATCTCAAGACGATTTGAAAAAATTGTATAATTTAGGAAAGGAGTCAAAATGGATAATAAAGCAAAACTTCTTCGCAGATTAGTTGCACTTTTTGCAATAATGAGTTTGCTCGCATGTATAAGTGCAGCAGGACTTTTCTCACTTCAGGTTATAAATGGTGAGGAATATCATGAGCAGGCACAAAACAGACTTACAACTTCATCAACAGTTGCAGCATCAAGAGGTGAGATAGTTGATAGATATGGCAGACCTCTTGTTACAAATCAGTCGGTATATTCTCTCAGAATAGATTATCCACACTGGAATCAGGAAAATCAAAATTATACTATTTTAAGCCTTGTTCAGTTAATAAAAAATTCTGGAAGTTTGCCTGTTGATACATTGCCTATTTCTGAGCAGGCTCCTTTTACCTATATTGGTGAGGAAGACAGTAAGGAACGAGAAATTCTAGCAGAATTTATCGAAGATGAAGGCTGGTCAGCAGAGCTAACAGCAGATGAAGTTATGGCAAAGCTAAGGGAATATTATGATATTGATGAGGCATATTCAGATGCAAATGCACGTTCTATTGTTGGCATTAGATACGAAATGCAGCAAAGCAGCTTTTCAGCTTATAACTCATTTATAATTGCCTCTGATGTATCTATGGACCTTATTGCAAAGATAAAAGAACAGCACACACTGTTTGCAGGTGTAAATGTTGAAACTGAAGCGGTAAGAAAATATGAAACAACATATGCGGCGCATATTTTAGGCAGAGTTACCAAAATATATAAAGAAGATTGGGAAGAATACAAAGAAAAAGGATATAATATGAATGCTATGGTTGGTCAGCAAGGCATTGAAAAATCCTTTGAAGAATATTTGCGGGGAACTGATGGTACTAGGTCAATTGAAACCGATGCCAACGGTAATGTTACAAATATAGTAGAGGGCACAGCTCCACAGCCAGGTAATAACTGTATTCTTACAATCGACCTTGATGTTCAAAAAGCGGCTGAAGATTCGCTTGCAGAGCATCTTTCTGAAATTGACGGTGCAGGCGGTGGTGCTGCTGTTGCTATTGATGTAAATTCTGGTCAAGTTTTAGCTCTTGCCAGCTATCCAACATATGATTTAACTCAGTGGAATGAACTTTACTCGACTTGGGCAACAGATGAAGAAAATAGACCATTGTTCAATAGAGCAATACAAGGTGCATATCAACCTGGTTCTACATTCAAACCGCTTACTGCTATTGCAGGTCTTGAAGAAGGGGTTATTGATGGCTTATCTCTTATAACTTGCAATCATTACTACACGCAGTTTGAATCACAAACCTATAGATGTATGGGTAACCATGGTCCAACAAATGTGCTTCGTGCACTGCAAAAGTCATGTAACGTATTCTTCTATGAAACAAGCTACAGATTGGGCGGTGAAAAGCTGGAAGAATGGAGCAGGCTTTTTGGATTCGGTCAAAAAACAGGTATAGAGCTTGAAGGTGAGCGTGCAGGTACTGCATCAGGTCCTAGTAATCGTGCAGAAATGCTTAAAAATGCACCACTTTTAAATCCTTGGCAGCCGGGTGACGTTGTAACTACTGGCATTGGTCAGAGTGATAACCTTATGACCCCTATTCAGCTTGCAAACTATACAGCCGCTATTGCAAATGGTGGTACACTTTATAAAACAACTATTCTAAAGAGTGTTAAAACTTATGATTACACTGGTACTGTAAAAGAAGAACAACCAGAAATTATAAGACAAATAGATATCTCACAGGAAACTCTTGATTTAGTTCATAAAGGCATGGCAGAAGTAACCGATGACCAAGGTACAGCTGCTAAGACTTTTGCCAATTATTCAATTAAGGTTGCTGGTAAGTCAGGTACTGCACAGCACAATGAAAAAGATGAAAACGGTAAATATAAGGGTGATCATGCGGTGTTTATCGCTTATGCTCCTTATGATGACCCTCAGATAGCTGTTGCAGTTGTTGGTGAGTATGCTAAACATGGTTCAGATGTTGCACCGATTGCTAGAGATATATTTGATGCATATTTTACTGATGGTGGCAGTGTGACCGATATAAATGGCGAAAATACTTTAGTTAAATAGTATATTTATATATCTAAATTTTCATACGCAACTTTGTTGTTGTGCATTGTATCTAAAATAAAATCTTCTTTTAATGAAAAGTTGGAGAAAACCTTGTATATCCATTTGAAATGATTTATACTAAAATCGGAGGGAGTAATAGAGACAGTATGCTTAAAGTGATTTTAGTTGCATCAGGCAAAGGCGGCACTGGAAAAACTTCTGTAACAGCAAATGTCGCAGCTGCACTTTCTGAAAAGGGTCATAAAACTTTGGTCATAGATGCAGACAGTGGGCTGAGAAATTTGGATATAACTCTAGGTATGAGTGATTCCGTTGTCTTTAGTTTCTCTGATGTGGCACAGGATATTGTAACACTTGAACAGGCTGCTGCAAAACACTCAATCCTAAATAATCTTTATTTACTGACTGCGCCTGTCGTGCTTCCAAAACTAAATGAAAATCAAATTTATGGTATAATTGAACAGGCAAAAGAGCTTAGCTTTGAATATGTAATCATTGATGGTCCAGCCGGCCTTGCTGATGAAGTTAAATTATTTGCTTTGGTTGCAACTCAAAGTATAGTAGTAACTATGGCGGATAAGGCAAGCATTAGAGGAGCAGAGCGTGTTGCAAGGCTGCTTGAAAATGAGAATATAATGCGTATACGAATAGTAGTAAATAGAGTGCGTCCATCACTTATTCGTCAAGGTATTATGGGAAATATCGATGATATTATGGACGAAATAGGTCTGCCGCTTTTAGGCGTTGTTCCAGAAGATGAAAATGTTATAGCTTGCGGTACTAATGGAAAATGCTTAATAAAAAGTAAAAAAGGTGGTGCTGTAACTGCGTTTTGCAATATTGCACAAAGAATAGATGGTGTTAGACTGCCAATTATGCGTATCTAAAAAGTTACTCGAAAGGGGAAATTTAAAATGAATATCGCTCTGATTGCACATGATCGCAAAAAAGAACTTATGGTACAGTTCTGTATGGCATATTGTGGCGTTTTGGCAAAGCATAATTTGTGTGCTACTGGTACTACAGGAAAATTCGTTTCTGAGGCTACTGGTCTTAAAATTGAAAAGTATCTTGCAGGAATGCAGGGCGGTGAGGAGCAAATATCTGCTCGTGTAGCATATAATGAAATTGACCTTGTACTGTTTTTCAGAGACCCAATGTCAAATAGTGAGTATGAACCAGATGTTCATGCTCTTGCTAGACTGTGTGATATGCACAATATCCCAATCGCCACTAATGCAGCTACAGCTGAGATGTTAATTCTTGGTCTTGATAGAGGCGACCTTGACTGGAGAAATATTGTAAATCCAAAAACTCATTAAGGTTTTTTTAAGTGCTACGATTTGTGTCGTAGCACTTTTTATATATTAAAACTATTGAGTTTTACAATAAATATGATATGATAATATAGTTAAATTAAATTTAAAATAAATTTTCATATATTAAAAGGGGCTTACACAAATGGAAAAAATGAAACCCAGAACCTTGTCTGGCTTTATGGAGCTTTTACCACAAAAGCAGAAACAAATGGAGCGTATGATGCAGATTCTGCGTGAAACATATGAGCTTTATGGATTTTATCCACTTGATACTCCAGTGCTTGAGGCATCAGAAGTCCTTCTTGCAAAAGGCGGTGGAGAAACAGAAAAACAAATTTATCGCTTTCAAAAAGGTGATACAGATTTATCCATGAGATTTGATTTAACTGTACCGCTTGCAAAATATGTATCTTTGCATTATGGTCAGCTAACTTTCCCGTTTAGAAGATATCAAATAGGTAAGGTTTATCGTGGAGAACGTGCTCAGCGCGGCAGATTTAGAGAATTCTATCAGGCTGATATTGACATCATTGGTGATGGTCAGCTTGATATTATTAACGAGGCCGAAATTCCATCTATCATATATAAAACTTTTTCTAAAATGGGATTAAATCGCTTTAAAATTCGTATCAATAACAGAAAAGTTTTGAACGGATTTTTTGAAATGCTGGGTCTTAGCGAGCGTTCGGGCGATGTAATGCGTACTATTGATAAACTTGAGAAAATCGGTGCTGATAAGGTTCGCCAGATTCTTTTAGAAGATTGTGGCGCATCTAATGAGCAATCAGATGAAATTATTAAGTTTATCACTATTTCAGGCGGAACAGAGGGCATTTTAGATGCTTTAAAGGCTTATCAGGGCAAAAATGAAGTTCTTGATATGGGCATTAGCGAATTGACAACAGTTGCAGGTTATATGGAGCAGTTTGGCGTTCCTGCAAGTCATTTTGAAATTGATTTGACTATAGCTCGTGGTCTTGATTATTACACTGGTACTGTTTACGAAACAACTATGCTCGACCATCCAGAAATAGGCTCTATTTGCTCTGGTGGTCGTTATGATAACCTTGCAGAGTACTATACAGATAAACAGCTTCCAGGTGTTGGTATTTCTATCGGTTTAACTCGTCTATTCTTCGTTCTTGAAGATAAAAATTATTTGGCTGAAACTTCTTCACCAGCTGATGTTATGATTTTACCTATGACCGATGATGTTGGTGCTGCTATTGAACTTGCAACCCGTCTGCGTGATAATGGCGTTCGTGTTCAGCTTAACTGCGAAAAGAAAAAGTTTAAAGCTAAAATTACTTATGCGGATAAATTATCCATTCCATATGTTATATTTATGGGTGAGGACGAAATTAAAAACAACATTGTGGCACTAAAGGAGCTTGCAACAGGTGAACAAACAAACACCGGTTTTGATGAGGCTCTTGAGAGAATTAAGTCAGGGCTTTTAAAATTTGAATGTGACAAAGTAATAAATGACAAATAAATTTATAAATGAAAGGCATAAATTATTATGAATAATACTTCTATTGCAGGCATGAAACGAACTCATATGTGTGGTAACCTGCGTAAAACAGACGTTGGTAATGTTGTGACTGTTAATGGCTGGGTGGACAGAGTTCGTGATAATGGAGGTGTACTGTTTCTTCTTATTCGTGACCGTTCAGGCATTATTCAGTGCACTTTTGATAAAAGTGTAAACAAAGATTTGTTTGATATCGCTTTTACTTGCAGAACAGAATTTGTTGTTGCTATTAAGGGTGAACTGGTTGCTCGTGATGAGGCTGCTATAAACAGCAAAATGCCAACTGGTGAGGTTGAAGTTATCGCTCAAGATATTCGTATATTGACACGTGCTGAAACTACTCCTTTTGAAATTGATGATTCTAAGGAAGTAAATGACCAAATTCGCTTAAAGTATCGTTATCTTGATTTACGTCGTCCCTCTATGCAAAGAAATATGATGCTGCGACATAGAGTTATGCAGGTTGCAAGAAATTACTTTGATGAGCAGGGCTTTATTGAGATTGAAACTCCAATGCTTACAAAGTCAACCCCAGAGGGTGCAAGAGATTATCTTGTGCCAAGCCGTGTTCATGCTGGTAAGTTCTATGCTTTGCCACAGTCACCGCAGCAATATAAGCAGCTTTTAATGCTCGCTGGAATGGATAGATATATTCAAATTACCCGCTGTTTCCGTGATGAGGACTTACGTGCAGACCGCCAACCAGAATTTACTCAGATAGACCTTGAAATGTCTTTTGTTGAGCAAGATGATGTTATTGCAGTAAATGAGGGTTTTTTACAGCGTGTATTTAAAGAGACTCTTGGTGTTGATATCACTCTGCCACTTCCAAGAATGACTTGGCAAGATGCTATGGACAAGTATGGTTCTGATAAACCTGATACCCGTTTCGGTTTTGAAATCTGTGATATTTCTGATATAGCTGCTAACTGCTCATTTAAGGTATTTAAGGATACCGTTGATAATGGTGGCAGTGTAAGGCTTATTAACTGCAATGGTTATGCGGATAAATTCCCACGCAAGGAGATTGATAAGCTCGGTGAATTTGTAAAAACATATCGCGCAAAGGGATTGGCATGGCTAAAACTCGCTCAAGATGGCTCCATGACTTCCTCTTTTGCTAAGTTTCTAAGCGAAGATGAAATTCATAAAATCAAAACTCGTGCAAATGCAAAAGAAAACGATTTATTGTTTGTTGTTGCTGACGCAGATTGGGAAACTGCTGCAACTGCTCTTGGTGCGCTACGCTGTGAGCTTGCTAGACGCCTTGAGCTTGCAAAGAAAGATGACTTTAAACTGTTATGGGTAACTGATTTCCCACAGTTTGAGTATAGCGAGGAAGAAAATCGCCTTGTTGCAAAGCATCACCCATTTACCGCACCAATGGACGAAGATATCGCTTTGCTTGACACTGACCCTAAAAAGGTTCGTGCAAAGGCTTATGATATTATTCTTAACGGCTGCGAGCTTGGCGGAGGTTCTATTCGTATACATGACCCAGAGCTGCAAACTAAGATGTTCAGAACGCTTGGCTTTACAGAAGAAAAGGCTCAGGAGCAGTTTGGTCATTTAATTACCGCATTTTCTTATGGTGCACCTCCACATGGTGGTTTAGCTTATGGCCTTGATAGACTTTGTATGCTCCTTGCTGGTCTTGACTCAATCCGTGACGTTATTGCATTCCCTAAAGTGCAGAATGCATCAGATTTAATGATGCACTGCCCAGATGTTGTTGAGCAAAAACAGCTTGACGACCTATCAATTGCTGTGACAAAAATCGAAACTGAAGAAGAATAAAGTTTTCACCAGCCTTTTTCAAAAGGCTGCAAAGTCAAGAGGCAGAGCCTCTTGTCGCACTTGGCAGAGTGCGAAATTCTCTATTGATTTTGCTTTGCAAAATCAACTAATCTAACAAAAATTAAAGTCCGCCATCCGGCGGACTTTTTTTATCCATAAATCATCTTAAAACCAGCAATCATTAAAAGTATAAAGCCACTGCAAAAACTAGCCTTTTTTCCTTGTGCATTTGCAAACTTTTCACCAAGTTTTTGACCAAGAAAAGATGCTGTAAACCCACATACAAAGCAAAAAACAACTAAAATAACACTTGTATTTATAGATAAACCTGTAAAAAGTGAGTCAAGTGACAGAGGAACGGCCAAAAATAAAGCCTCAGTGGGTGATAAAACGCCCGAATTATCGATGTCTGCTGTATCTGGGTTTAAAAAACTTTTATCAAATAAACAGAAAAGAGCGATTATAAAAAGTGAAAAACTGCTTATAAAATGAAAAATACCTTCGGGCAAGACTGCAGATAAGATTTGTGCAAATAAAAATGACAAAACCAAGCAACATGTGCCCACACAAGCTATAACAAGCCTTGCACCAAATGATATTGATATATGTTTTGTGCCAAGTGAAAAACATGTTAAAAGCGAATCCATTGACATTAAAAGTACAAGTAAGAAATCCATAAAGCCTAAATCCTCCTGCGGCAGTCTATGCAGAAGTGGAGGAATATGTGAAAACCCCCATCGCCATAGGCGATGGGGGTTAAATATTGAGTTAAATTGATTTTGCAAAGCAAAATCAAAGGGCGAAAACTTCACTATTTTGTGTTGCTATTTCTATACACATTCCATTTTCCAGAATGCTACTGAATATGGTGGAAGTTCACTTCCTCCGCCAAAATCATGCATTTTACCTGTTATTAAATCAATAGCAGTTCCACATCTGGCATCAAAATGTGCAGTATATGGTGTGCTGTCTGCATTTATTGCAATTAAAACACGTTCGCTATCTGTTTTTCTTTCCCATATGGCTTGTTTATTAGTCAAAACTAAATGTTTAAAATCACCATAGCAAAGAGCATTACTTTCCCTGTGTGCTTTTGCCATAGCTGCGATTTTATCTGTAAGTTCATTCCATTCTGGTGTGTCAAACGCAGGACGGAGGGAATCATCACTTCCATTAGCTTTGACACCCTCAACACCCCATTCAGATCCATAATATATACAAGATATACCAGGCATACCAAACATCATTCCATAAAGAAGGGGAAGGTGGTTTTTATTGGTTAAAATACTTGCCGCTCTTGTTACATCATGGTTATCAACAAAACTCATTAAATGTTTGCCTTTATAGAGTGTCCATTGCTCAGGTCCAAACTGACGCATAAGAGAATGTGTTATTTCAAATAAATTCATGCTGTTAAGCGATGAATATAGTCCCTTATAACATTCGTAATTTGTACAAGAGTGCAGCATTTGTTCATTTACAATCTGATTATAGTCACCATGCAGCATTTCACCAATAAGCACGAAATCTGGCTTTAGTGTGTTTGTAAATGCTCTGAGTTGTCGCATAAAATCTCTATCTAGCATATATGCAACATCAAGGCGCAAGCCATCAATATCAAATTCTTCCACCCATTTTTTTATAGAGTTGAAAATGTGGTCAACAACTTCCGGATTTTTAAGGTTTAGTTTTACAAGCTCAAAATGCCCTTCCCAGCCTTCATACCAAAAGCCATCATTATAGCATGAATTTCCATCGAAAGAGATGTGAAACCAATCTTTATATTTGGAATCCCATTTTTTCTCCTGAACATCTTTAAATGCCCAAAAGCCGCGTCCAACATGATTAAATACACCATCAAGCACAACTTTTATATCTGCTTTGTGCAAATCATCGCATACTTTGGCAAAGTCTTCATTTGTGCCAAGACGGCAATCTATCTTACTAAAGTCACGGGTGTCATAACCATGGCTGTCAGATTCAAAAATAGGTGAGAAGTAAATCGCATTTGCTCCTAGCTTTTGTAAATGCTTTATCCATTTTGAAACTTTTCCAATACGGTTTACTGTTACACCATCGTTTGTTCTTGGAGCATTGCAAAAGCCAATAGGATAAAACTGATAAAATACACTTTCATAAGCCCACATAAAAATTGTCAACTCCTTTTACATAAGTCTTAATGTTGGGACAGTAATAGTATAACGCTTTTAGTTGAAAATAACAACGCCTACAAAAGAAAAAATGAAAAAATATGTTAATTTGACGATAAATAGCGAAAACAGCACTTTGAAATTAAAAACTATTGAATTCAAGTTCTAAATGTGGTATAATTTGAAACCGAATAACGGGCATTCCTCTGCTTACCGGTTTCAAACCTTAAATTTATGATACGGCAAGAATGTCTATGATGAAAGGAATACTGTAATATGGATTTAGTAAAGGTATTATCTGAGCAGCAGCTCAAGAGCGATCTTCCAGAACTGAAGATTGGTGACACCGTAAAGGTTCATGCAAAGATTAAGGAAGGTAACAGAGAGCGTATTCAGGTGTTTGAGGGCATAATCATTGCTATGAAGCACGCTGGCATCAACAAGACTGTTACTGTTCGTCGTATTTCTTACGGCGTTGGCGTTGAAAAGACTTTCCCAGTACACTCCCCAAATGTTGCTAAGTTTGAGGTTGTTCGTAACGGTAAGGTTCGCCGTGCTAAGCTGTACTACCTGCGTGGTCGTGTTGGTAAGGCTGCAAAGGTTGCAGAAAAGGTTTAAGTTGCAATCATTAAGAGGGAAGCGAGAGGTTCGTTTCCCTCTTTTCTTTTTCTTTCGCTGGCATACAAATATGACATTTTTCCATAAAAATAATTATATGTTGGTGGTAAAAAGCGTATTTTATGCTAATAAATATAATTTTTTATTGATTATATACTCTGTCAACGCTATAATAAGATGTATATGCAACATAAACTCAATGGAGGATATATTTTATGGTAGATAATCGTGAACCATTCGAGGAAGAAACTGTAACTAAAAAAGGTCGTTTTCAAAGTATTTTTTTTGATTGGGGTGAATCAATAGTTGTAGCCTTAATCATTATTGTAGTGCTATTCACATTCTTTGTAAGACTTGTTGGTGTCGATGGCAGTTCAATGTTCCCAACACTACATGATAAGGATATTATGCTGGTTAGCAATTTCGCTTATACACCAGAAAAAGGCGATATAATCGTATTAAATAAAATTGGAGTGCAAGAATTTACTGAAGTTATAAAAGGTCCAATTGTAAAGCGTATTATTGCAACTGGTGGAGACGAAATAAATATTGATTTTGAACTTGGCAAGGTATATGTAAATGGTCAGGAGCTTGATGAGCCTTATATCAATAATTTTGAATTACCGCTTGCATATGAAGGTATGGATTTTCCACAAGTTGTGCCAGAGGGTTGTGTGTTTGTAATGGGTGACAACAGAAACGAATCAACAGATAGTAGAAGCTCTATGATAGGAATGGTCGATGAACGCTATATTATAGGTCAGGTGAAGGCGGTTATTTGGCCACTAAATGACTTTGGAGGAAAAACATAATGAATATACAGTGGTATCCAGGACATATGGCAAAAACCCGCCGTCAAATGCTTGAGAACCTAAAAAATATAGATATTGTATGCGAAGTTGTTGATGCTCGTATACCTATGGTTAGCCGAAATCCAGATATGGACGAAATCGCTGGTAGTAAACCACGAATGATTATTATGAATAGAATTGATCTTGCAGATAGCGACCAAACTCAAAAATGGACTGCTTTCTTTAGAAAAAAAGGTTGGTCGGTTATTCAAACTGATAGTCAGCATGGAAAGGGAACAGAACGTTTTGCATCTGCTGTGCGTGAAGTTTTAGCTGAAAAAATTGCTCAGTGGAATGAAAAGGGTCAAACAGGTCGTGCTGTTCGTGTAATGGTTGTTGGTATACCTAATGTAGGTAAATCCACTTTTATTAACCGTATTCTGGGCAGAAAATCCGCAAAAGCAGCGGATAAACCAGGTGTAACCCGTGGGGCTCAATGGTTTAGGGTGGGTGATGGTATTGATTTACTAGACACTCCTGGTATTTTGTGGCCTGGATTTGACGATGAACGCACAGGCTTGCTTTTAGCCTCGACTGGTGCTGTAAAAGATGATATTTTAGATGTTGAAACCCTTGCTTGTAAACTTTTTGAAATTCTGGCTTTAAGAGCACCTCAGGCTATTATTGATAGATACAAAATTGAAATTCCTAAGCCAGATGAAGAAGTTGACTTTTTAGGCTATATGCTGCTTGAGCAGGCAGGAAAAAAACGTGGATTTATGATGCGTGGCGGTGAAATAGATACCGAGCGTATGGCAAGAGTATTTTTAGATGAATATCGTGGTGGTGTGCTTGGAAGAATCACACTGGAAACCCCAGAAGAATACACAGATGTTACAGTGGATAATTGAGAATGAAATAGCACAAAAAGGCTATAAAAGTATATGTGGAGTGGATGAGGCAGGACGTGGTCCTCTTGCAGGTCCTGTGTGCGCAGCCGCTGTTATTTTGCCTTATGGCTGTGAAATAGAAGGTCTTAACGATTCAAAAAAGATAAGTGAGAAAAAACGAGAAGTTTTATTTGAGAAAATAAAAGATGTTGCTCTTGCTTACTCTATCGCAATGGTTGACCACAAAAAAATAGATGAAATAAATATTTTGCAAGCAACATATCTGGCTATGAAAGCTGCAGTTGAGGGTTTAAATGTTGAAGCGGATTATGCTCTTGTAGATGGAAACCGCTCTGAAGGACTGGAAATTCCATTTAGCTGCATTGTTAAAGGCGATGCAAAAAGCCCATCTATTGCGGCGGCATCAATTCTTGCAAAGGTAACCCGTGACCATCATATGTTAGAACAGGCAAAGCTATATCCACAATATCATTTTGAAAAACATAAAGGTTATGGCACAAAATCCCATTACGATGCTATACTAAAATATGGAGCTTGTGAAATTCACAGAGTAACTTTTTTAAAGAAATTCTACGAAAAACACCCAGAGGCAAAAAAATGAAAAGGGGAGAACTAGGAGAAAATATCGCCTTGGAATTTTTAACAAAAAAGGGTTATAACTTAATCGAAAGAAACTATCATTCACGTTTTGGCGAGATTGATATTATAATGAAAAATAGAAAGTATTTAATATTTGTCGAAGTGAAACTCAGAAAAAACAGCATATATGGAACACCGGCTGAATTTGTTACACAGTCAAAACAGCGAAAACTGATTCTAACTGCTGAAAAATGGCTTTCCGATAATAAAACAAGTTTACAGCCACGATTTGATGTTATAGAGATTTATATGCATGAGGGTAGCAGCGTAAAGATAAATCATATCGAAAACGCATTTGATGCATAGAACATGTAAAGGGGGAAATTTTAGCCTTGAAATTGTTTGATCTGCATTGTGATACACTCTATGAGTGCTATGAAAATCAAAAAAATTTAAGAAATAACGATTTGATGATTGACCAGAGTAAAGTATCTGAGTACAATCAATATGTACAGTTTTTTGCTCTATTTTGTGGAGTAGATTCACAAAACCCAAATGCACTATGGAAACTTAATGAAGAAGATAGATTGGACGCATTTATAAATGAGGCTAAAAAACAATTTAGATTGAATGCTGATTGGTTGGTCCAGTGCTATAACAGTGAAGAATTGGATATCGCCTTATCAAAAGGAAAAGCAGCCGCATTTTTATCTATTGAAGGTGCAGAGCTTATAACAACGCAAGAGCATTTGCAAAAGGCATACGATGCTGGTGTTAGAATGATAACTCTAAGCTGGAACTATAATAATAGATATGCTGCTGGTGCTATGTTTGATAATGATGCTGGATTAACAGATGAAGGTAAATTGCTAGTTGATAGCCTTGTAAAAATGAATATTATAATTGATGTTTCTCATTTATCTGAACATGGATTTTGGGATGTATGCACTCAAACAGAGGCTCCTTTTGTAGCTAGTCATTCGGATAGCAGAAGTGTACATTACCACCTTAGAAATTTAACCGATTTACAGTTTTCTGAAATTATTAGACGTGGTGGTTTATGCGGTATAAATCTTTACAGCAAATTTTTATCAGATAAAGCTGAGTCCAGCTTTGCTGATGCTTTAAAGCATATAGAGCATTTTTGTTCGCTTGGCGGTCAGGATTGTTTGGCATTAGGGTGCGATTTTGATGGGTGCGACAATTTGCCAAAAGAAATTAAATCAGCAAGAGATATGCAAAAATTTGCTGAATATATGCTTAAACATAACTATCCACAAAGCATGGTTGACGCATTGTTTTATGATAATGCAAACAAATTTATTCACAGAATACTTTAAAATAATAGCATAAATTGGAGGTAAGATATGAATTACGTAAGCACTCGTGACAAGACTCTAGCCGTAAGTGCGGCGAAGGCAATTGCAACAGGTATTGCTCCAGATGGTGGTCTGTTTTGTCCAACCGAAATTCCTAAGATTTCCGCATCAGAGCTTGAAAAACTCATGACACTTGATTATAAGGGTCGTGCAGCTTTGGTTCTTGGCAAATTTCTAACCGATTTCACTGCTGAAGAACTCCAGAATTTCTGCAACAAGGCTTATGCTGATGAAAAGTTTGGTGGCAGCAATACCGCTCCAGTTGTGTCGCTGGCTGATGGTAAGCAAATTTTAGAGCTATGGCATGGTCCAACATGTGCATTTAAAGATATGGCTCTGCAAATGTTGCCTCATTTACTTACCGCATCTTTAAAAAAGATAGGTGAAACTCGTACAGCTTGTATTTTAGTTGCAACATCGGGCGACACAGGTAAAGCTGCTCTTGATGGTTTTGCCGATGTTGATGGCACAAAAATTATGGTATACTATCCAGTTGATGGCGTATCTCCAATGCAGAAACTTCAAATGACAACTCAAAAAGGTAAAAATGTTGAAGTTGTTGCAATTCGTGGCAATTTTGACGACGCTCAGAGTGCTGTAAAGAAAATTTTTACAGACAAGCAGACAGCAGAAAAAATGGACAAACATGGAATGATGTTCTCATCTGCAAATTCGATTAACTGGGGTCGTCTGGCTCCGCAGATTGCTTATTATGTATCTGCTTATTGCGATATGGTAAACGCTGGCACTATCAAAAACGGTGATAAAATCAACATCTGTGTGCCAACTGGTAACTTTGGCAATATTCTTGCAGGCTATTTTGCAAAGCAGATGGGTATTCCAGTAAATAAATTTATATGTGCATCTAACAAGAATAATGTTTTAACCGATTTCTTAAAACATGGTGGTACCTATGACAGAAACCGTCCATTCTACACAACAGATTCGCCATCTATGGACATTCTGATTTCTTCAAACTTAGAGCGTTTACTGTTTTATGTTTCCGGTCAGAATGATAAACTGGTTGCAGAGCTTATCAATAGCCTAAATAAGGACGGAAAGTACACTGTTCCAACCGAGCTTTATGAGAAAATCTCAGCTGATTTTGATGCAGGTTACTGTGATGATGAGCAGACAGCTAAAACTATAAACAAGCTTTGGAATGATGAAAAGTACCTTGCGGATACTCATACCGCTGTTGCAGTTAAGGTTTATGAGGACTACTGTGAGCGTACAAAAGATAAAACACCTACTGTTATTGCATCTACTGCAAGTCCATTTAAGTTCTGCCGTGCGGTTATTGAGGCTCTTGGAGGAACACTTGAAAAGGACGATGTCACCCAACTAGATGTTCTCAGTGATATGACAGGCGCGAAGAAACCTCAGCCTCTTGCAGAGCTTGCTGGCAAGGAGCCTAGATTTGATAAAGTTGTTGATAAATCTGAGATTTTTGAAACTATCGACCTTTTAATCAATCTTTAAGGAGGTGTGCTGTGGCACTTTTTGCTCTTGCGGATTTGCACCTTGCTTGCTCAGTTGATAAGCCAATGGATATTTTTGGTGGACGTTGGCAGAATTATATGCAGAAAATCGAGAAAAATTGGAATGCTATTGTGCAGCCCAATGATATAGTTGTAATCGGCGGAGATGTGTCATGGGGTATTGATTTAAAAGAGGCTAAAGCAGATTTTGAATATTTAACTCGTTTAGCAGGAAAGAAAATCATATTAAAAGGTAACCATGATTTATGGTGGGCAACTGTTAGCAAGATGAGCAGATTCTTAAAGGAAAACGGCTTTGAAAATATTGAATTTTTGCATAATAACGCATTTGTATATCAAAATATAGGCATTTGTGGTACTCGTGGCTGGTTCTATGAGGAGGATTTTAAAAAGCAACATGATGAAAAAATTTTCAAACGAGAACTGCTAAGACTTGAAACTTCATTAAAAGCTGCAAAAAAGCAAAATGTAGAGGAAATATATTGCTTTTTACATTATCCACCGATTTATTCTAATTTTCGATGCGATGAAATCATAGATTTAATGAAAAGCTATGGTGTAACACGCTGTATTTATGGTCATTTACATTCAGACGCTCGAAGATGGGCTGTTTTTGGCAAATATGACGGAATAGAGTTTTCTCTCGTCTCAGGTGACCATGTAGATTTTACACCTGTTCTGTTAAAAAAATAATAACAAAAATGAAAAATAGTATGGAAATCTATAAAAAAATCTGATAGAATAGATTGGATACATTTTTAGGAGGAATAAACTAAAATGGCACTAAAAAACGTAGAAAAACAGGAAAAGAGTATTGTTGCTCTTACTGTTGAAATCCCTGCAGAGCAAATCGAGGCAGGAAAAGAAAAGGCATTTAAAAAGAATGGCAAGAGAATCACTGTCCCAGGTTTCCGTAAGGGTAAAGCTCCTCGTAAGCTAATCGAAAAGCTGTATGGTGAGGGTGTATTCTTTGAGGATGCTCTCAATGTTTGCTATCCAGAGGCTTTTGAGGCGGCAGTTAAAGAAGCTGGCATAGAACCAATCGCTCCAGCTAATGTTGAAATCAAGGAAGTTACTGATGATGGTGCGGTTATCATCGTTTGCAAGGCTCCAGTCGCTCCAGAAGTTACTATTGGTGAGTATAAGGGAATCGAGGCCGAGCGTTCAGAAGTAAAGGTTATGGCTGCTGACGTTAAGGCAGAGCTTGAGCGTATGGCTCAGCGTTTCGCTCGCACAGAAACCGTTGAGCGTGCTGCTAAGAAAAACGACACAGTAACTATTGACTTTGAAGGCTTTATTGATGGCGTTGCATTTGAAGGCGGTAAAGGCGAAAATCACCCTCTAAAACTTGGTTCTGGCTCTTTTATTCCAGGCTTTGAAGAGCAGCTTATTGGCACCAAGGCAGGTCAGGAAAAGGACGTAACTGTTACTTTCCCAGAAGATTACCATGCTGAGGAGCTGGCAGGCAAGGAAGCAGTATTTAAGTGCAAGATTCATGAAGTTCAGCAAACTATTACTCCTGCTATCGACGATGAGTTCGCTAAGGACGTTTCCGAAACCGCTGAAAATTTAGCTGACCTTAAAAAGGAAGTTAAGGAGCGTCTTGTAAAGGCTAAGAACGAAGAAGCTGACAATGAGTTTACTCAAAATATCATCAATAAGCTGGTTGATGGCATGCAGGCAGATATTCCAGATGTTATGATTGAGCAACAGGTAGACAGCATTATCCGTGATTTCGGTTATCGTTTACAGATGCAGGGCATGAATATTGACGGCTATATCAAGGCTACTGGTATGGACGCAAATAGTTTCCGTGCTATGTTCCATCAGCAGGCTGAAAATCAGGTTAAGGGTCGCCTTGCTCTCCAAAAGGTTGCTGAGCTGGAAAATATTCAGATTAGCGATGAGGATATGGAAAGCGAAATTGCTTCTCTTGCAGAGCAGTACAACATGGACGTTAAGCGTGTTAAGGAAATCATGCCAGCTGAAGCTATGCGTGAGGATATGAAAATCGACCGTGCTGTTGAGCTTGTAAAGAAGAGCGCAAAGGCTGTTAAAAAGGCTGCTGAAACTAAGGAAGGCTAATTTTCTTCACTCCGGACAAGGGTGTATCCTTCGGGGACAAGAAGAGAGTGGTGCTGCCATATTGTTTATTGCAAGCGAAGGACATTTGAAAGGAGAACATAATTTATGAGTTTGGTACCAATGGTCATTGAGCCGACCAACCGTGGCGGTGAACGCTCTTACGATATTTATTCCCGTCTGCTCAACGATCGTATTATTTTTCTGTCAGAGGAAGTTAACGATGTAACCGCTTCACTGGTTATCGCTCAGCTTCTATATCTTGAGGCACAGGACCCAGAAAAGGATATTTCATTCTACATCAACAGCCCTGGAGGTTCTGTAACCGCTGGTATGGCTATTTATGATACTATGAATTATATCAAGCCTGACGTTTCTACAATATGTGTAGGTTTAGCTGCATCTATGGGAGCTTTCCTGTTATCCTCTGGTGCAAAGGGTAAGCGTTATGCTTTGCCTAATAGTGAAATTATGATTCACCAGCCACTTGGCGGTGCTAAGGGTCAGGCGTCAGATATTAAAATCCATGCTGATTGGATTCTCAAAACAAGAGATAAGCTAAATAAGATTCTGGCGGAGAATACGGGAAAACCGCTCGAAACAATCGAACGTGACACTGATAGAGATAACTTTATGGGTGCTCACGAGGCTGTGGAATATGGTCTGATTGATAAGGTTTTTGATAAAAGATAAGTCGTCCGTTGATGTAAAACCGCTACACCGCACACAAAAATCGGTGCAGCGGTTTTCTTGATATTAAATGGGAGATATAAGAAGCGGCGTTTTTTTGCCGGAAAGTTGAGAGGTAATCATGTCAAAGCAAGACGATAGAAGGTCAGTAAAATGTTCTTTTTGTGGCAAATCACAAGAGAAAGTTCGTAAGCTGATTGCTGGACCAGGAGTTTTTATCTGTGATGAGTGTGTAGGTATATGTTCCAATATACTTGAGGAAGAATTTGGATACGTAGATGAGATGCCAATACCAAACTCGCACCAAGAAGTTAATGAAGAGCTTCCAACTCCTATGCAGCTTAAAGAAGTGCTTGATGAGTATGTAATCGGTCAAGACCGTGCAAAAATTGCACTTTCTGTTGCTGTTTACAACCATTATAAGCGAATTTTCCGTGGTGGCGATGATGTTGAGATTCAAAAGAGCAATATTCTTATGCTAGGTCCATCTGGCTCGGGTAAAACTCTGCTGGCGCAAACCCTAGCTAAAACTTTGAAAGTTCCGTTTGCCATTGCAGACGCTACTACACTTACTGAAGCTGGTTATGTTGGTGAGGATGTTGAAAATATACTGCTTAGACTTATTCAGGCAGCGGATTTCGATGTCGAACTAGCTCAGCGTGGTATTATTTATGTTGATGAAATAGATAAAATCGCTCGTAAAAGTGAAAATCCATCTATAACACGTGATGTTTCTGGTGAGGGTGTTCAGCAGGCACTTCTGAAAATGCTTGAAGGCACAACTGCTAATGTTCCACCTCAGGGAGGCAGAAAACACCCACATCAAGACTTCATTCAAATTGATACAACTAATATTCTATTTATCTGCGGAGGCGCCTTTGATGGCATCGAAAAGATTATTAAAAACCGTACAGGTAAGCAAGGACTTGGTTTTGGTGCTGAGGTGGCAAGCAAAAAAGATGAGGATATATCTAAACTGCTTGAAAAGATTGAACCTCATGACCTTATGAAGTTTGGTCTGATTCCAGAAATTATTGGCAGACTTCCTGCTATTGTAAGTCTTGATAATCTGGACGAGGAGGCACTTATTCGTATTCTCGTTGAGCCTAAAAATGCGCTGGTTAAGCAATACAAAAAACTTTTTGAGCTTGACAATGTAAACCTTGAGTTTGATGAAGAAGCTCTGCGTGAAGTGGCTAAAATTGCTGTTGAGCGTAAAACTGGTGCAAGAGGTCTGCGTGGAGTTCTTGAAGATGTTATGACAAATATTATGTTTGAAATTCCATCAGATGAGAGCATTGAAAAGGTTACTATTACAAAGTCTGTAATTAACCACGAAGGTCAGCCAGTAATTACAAGAGATAAAACCAGAAAACCTAGAATAGAAAAAGATACCACAAATTAAAAAACTGGGGTGTAGTGTATTTACTGCACCCTTTTTGTCTATTTTGGCAAGTACTGCTGCTTGCATTACAAACGGGTTTAGATTATACTGAGATAAGTAAAAAAACCCACTGTATAGGAGAGTTGAAGATATGACAAAGCATGAGAGCATTCAGACGTTGCCAGTATTGCCACTTCGTGGCTTGACAGCTTTTCCTGCAATGCTTATTCATTTTGATGTTGGGCGCTTAATGTCTATTAAGGCACTTGAGGCAGCTATGAAAGACGGTCAAAAATTATTCTTGACCGCTCAAATAGAACTTAAAGCAGATAACCCAAAACAAGAGGATTTATATAAGGTAGGTACTATCTGCACTGTAAAGCAGATTTTGCGTATGCCTGGTGATAATATTCGTGTGCTTGTAGAGGGTAAAAAAAGAGCTAAAGTGCTTGAATTTGAAACTATGGAAGACAATGGTTGCCTTTATGCAAGCGTTGTGGAGTTGGAAGATATTCACCCATATCCATCTTATCGCAGAGAACAGGCATTAGTTCGCACCGCTCAACAGCGTTTCGATGAATATTCTGAGTTTATGTCACGCATTTCCCGTGATGTTTTAATGACCGTTGCAGATGGTGGTGAAATTGGCTATCTTGCGGATTATATAGCTCAAAACATTTCTATTGACTATCAAACAAAGCAAGAAATACTGGAAGAACTTAATGTTACACGAAGAATCACCAGAGTTATTCGTATTTTAACAGATGAAATAGAAATTCTTAAAGTTGAAAGCGAAATTCAAGATAAAGTAAGAGACCAGATTGATAAAAATCAAAGAGAATATTATCTCCGTGAGCAGATTAAGGTTATTCAGTCTGAGCTTGGAGAAAATGATAATGATGCGGAAATAGAACAGTATCAAGAAAAAATAAATGCCTTAAATCTGCCAGAAGAACATACAGAAAAACTTCTAAAAGAAGTAAACCGATTATCTAAAATGAGCAGTACTTCTGCCGAAAGTGGAGTTATTCGCACATATCTTGATACAGTGTTAAGTTTGCCTTGGAATAAAACCACAAAAGAACAACATAACCTTAAAAAAGCAGAGGAGATTTTAAATCGTGACCATTATGGTCTTGAAAAAGTCAAAGAGCGTATTTTAGAATTTCTAGCAGTTAAAGTGCTTGCTCCAGAGCTTAAAGGTCAAGTTTTGTGTTTAGCTGGTCCTCCAGGTGTAGGTAAAACCTCTATTGCTCGCTCAATCGCTGAGGCTATGGGCAGAAATTACGTCCGTTTTTCACTCGGAGGCGTAAGAGATGAGGCCGATATTAGAGGTCATAGAAAAACTTATATAGGCGCTATGGCAGGCAGAATAATGAACGCTATGACACAAGCAGACAGCAAAAATCCGCTTATGCTAATGGATGAAATAGATAAGATGGGGAATGATTTCAGGGGCGATCCTGCATCTGCAATGCTTGAGGTTTTAGATACTGAGCAAAATAATGCCTTTAGAGACCATTATATTGAATTACCATTTGATTTGTCTGATGTGTTGTTTGTAACAACTGCAAACGATTTAGGCTCTATTCCACGACCACTTCTCGACCGTATGGAAGTTATAGAGCTTCCAAGCTACACTGAAGAAGAAAAAGTTCAAATTGCAAAGCGTCATCTGCTTAATAAACAGATTAAAAAGCATGGCTTAAAACCAGAACAGCTAGAATTATCTGATGATGTCATGCATATGATGGTTTCCGGTTATACAAGGGAAGCAGGAGTTAGACGTTTAGAACAAATAATAGCTAAATTGTGCCGAAAGATAGCAAAGCGTATAGTGGAAACAGAAGCGGATAAAATTATTATTACAAAAGACAACATTGAGGAAATACTTGGTCATACTAAGTATAAAGAGGATTCTATATCTAAAAAGAATCAAATCGGTGTTGTAAACGGTCTTGCATGGACAAGCGTTGGTGGTGAAATGCTACAGGCAGAGGCAGCAGTAATTCCAGGTACAGGAAAAATCGAGGTTACAGGCAATCTTGGTACAGTTATGCAAGAAAGTGCAAAGGCAGCACTTACATTTGTACGCTCCCGTGCAGAAGAATTGGATATTGAGCCTAATTTCTATAAGGATATGGATATGCACATTCACTTCCCAGAGGCTGCTATTCCAAAGGACGGCCCGTCGGCTGGTATAACTATCACAACTGCACTTATATCTGCATTAACTGATGCACCCGTTAGAGCAGATGTGGCTATGACCGGTGAGGTCACTCTGCGTGGCAGAGTTTTGCCAATTGGCGGACTTCGTGAAAAAACCATGGCTGCTTACCGCTCAGGCATAAAGACAATTATTATACCTAAGGATAATGAGCCAGACCTTGAAGAAGTACTCGATGTTGTAAAACAAAATGTAAAATTTGTTATAGCAGAAGATATGGATACCGTTATGAAAACTGCTATTGATTTTAGCAAGCGTATACCGAAAAAGAAAAAATCAGTTGATGCATCAAATGCTCTGACTATAAATCACAGCACAAATGTTATACCGACCATGCGTCAATAAGGAAATGAGGTGATACAAATGTTAAATCTTCACAATGCAGAGTTTATTCGTTCGGCTGTAAAACAAAGTGATTTTCCAGACGATAATCTGCCACAGATAGTTTTTGCTGGTAAGTCAAATGTAGGAAAATCATCAACAATAAATAAACTTCTTGGCAGAAAAAATTTTGCGCGCGTTGGTAATCAGCCGGGTAAGACCGTGCATATAAATTTTTTTGAAATAGATAAGAAGGCATATTTTGTTGACCTTCCAGGTTATGGCTATGCAAAAGTTTCTAAAAGTGAACGTGACCGCTGGGGCAAACTAATTGACACATATTTTGCATCTGGTCTAATCACTTTGGGAATTCAAATTGTCGATATGCGTCACAAGCCAACTAAAGACGACCAGACCATGGCTAGGTGGTTTATAGGAACAGGGATGCCATTTATAGTTATTGCAAATAAGCTCGATAAGCTAAGAAAAAAATCAGAACGAGAAGAAAATATACGCGTGATTCGTGAAACTTTGCTGCTTCCTGATGATGTACCGGTTATTGCTTTCTCTGCTGAAAAGGGTGACGGAAAAGACGAGGTTTTGGATATTATTCAAAAGGTATCAGAGATGCCAGAACAACAAGAATGAATAAGGGGATTGGATAAAAACAAGAGGCATTAAATTTAGATTGGAGAGATTTTATTATGATACTTGAGTTTATTCGACGTTTTATGTACGGCCGCTATGGAAATGACCAACTAAATCAATTTTTAATGCTGTTAGGTTTGTTTTTTGCCGCACTCTGGAGCTTTGTTCAGTTGGGTATACTTACAATATTAGTCATTATTATAATTGGACTTTGCTATTATCGTATGTTTTCGCGGAATATAGCAAAAAGACAGTCGGAAAACCAGCGTTTTCTTTCCTGGTATATGCCTCAAAAAGAAAAAATAAATAATGCTGTTTTTCGGTTTAAAGATAGAAAAGAACATAGATACTTTAAATGTAAATGCTGTAAGACATATTTGAGAGTTCCAAAAGGAAAAGGTAAAATCAGTATTCATTGCCCAAATTGTGGCAATGAATTTGTTAAGAAAACATAATAAGTTTACAAAAATAGGTTAAGTTCTCACATTATTCTTGATTTTTGCGGAAAGTTAATGCATAATAAATATAAATTCATAGTCATATATTTGGAAAGAGAGGGAATTTATATGAAAATACAGCAACTTACCGAAAAAATTTATAATCGCTTATCGGAGAAGGATATTTCATATTCAGATGGAAAACTAGCAATTCAAGTAAACCTCACCGGGAAAATAGGCGGAGTTTTCTATATTGAGATTCTCAATGGTGTACTTTCTGTTATGCCTTATGAATACATTGATAGAGATGCATTGGTTTCTATCGCAATGACAAATCTTGAAAAAATTCTATCAGGAAAACTTGATATGCATGTTGCACTTACGCAAGGTAAAATGAAGGTTGAGGGCAATGTGGACAAAGTATTATTATTAGAACAACTTTTAAAAACCGCATAAAAAAAGCTGGTATGTAGATTTAATAGTCTACATACCAGTTTTAATTTTATTATAAACCAATCTGATCTAAAAGATTACGCATTTTTTCCGCAGAATTACGAAGTTTTTCTGTTTCTGCTTCACTTAAAGGAATATCAAGAACATTTTCTACACCATTTCTGCCAAGAACACATGGAAGTCCAAGGCACAAGTCAGAAATACCATAATGGCCGTCTACCATACTGGAAACAGGAAGCACAGAATGTTCATCACGTACAATAGCCTCTGCAATTCTGCGAACTGCAAGACCTATACCATAATATGTTGCTCCCTTGCCTTCGATAATAGAATAAGCTGCATCACGAACAGATACATAAATTTTGTCAAGAGTTTCCTGTGAATAGTCTTTGCCACAAATTTTGCAATAATCATCAAGGTCTACACCAGAAATATTAGCAGATGACCAAACCGCAAGCTCACTGTCACCATGCTCGCCAACAATAAATGCGTGAACATTTCGGCTGTCAATTTCGAGATATTGACCAAGAAGATGCTTTAGTCTTGCAGTGTCAAGGACTGTGCCAGAACCGATAACTCGACCTGCTGGAAGTCCAGAAATCTTTTGAGCCATATAAGTTAATAAATCAACAGGGTTAGATACAACAAGTAAAATAGCATCTTTATTTACATTCATGATGTTTTCAACAATGCTTTGCATGATAACTCGGTTTCTGCCAAGAAGTTCGATTCTAGTTTCACCAGGCTTTTGGTTTGCACCAGCAGCAATCACAATAAGACCACATTCTCTAAGGTCATCATATCCACCTGCACGAACTGCACAGGGTTGTGAAAAAGCAATACCGTGGCTTATGTCAGCAGCCTCACCTTCAGCCTTTTTATGATTTGCATCTACAAGTACAAGCTCAGAAAATAAACCGCTTGTTGCGAGAGTGAAAGCACAGGTAGCCCCAACAAATCCAACACCAATAATACCGCATTTGCGTAAACTAGTCATATAAATCAATCCTTTCATGTTATGTCATCTATAAAAATCATACTTAATTACTATGCTTTTTATTATACACTTTTATTGTTGACTTACAAGGTATATTTTATACTAATTTATTTATCGAATAAAGAAAAAATATGGCACATTGACAAAAGTTTAACAAGTAAAATTACAGATTTTGAGTTGTTATTTATCAGTATATATGTTATACTGGACTAAACATTTATAACAGGGGTTGATAATAATGAAAAAGTTTTATAAAGGACTTATTATTGGTGCTGCAATGTCAGCGACTTTCGCTGTGAATGCGTCTGCCGCTGATTTCACAAATTGTGCAGATGCGTTAAACCAAATGGGACTTTTTAAGGGTACAGAAACAGGCTATGAGCTTGACCGCACACCTACAAGAGGTGAGGCTGCAACTATGCTTGTTCGCCTTCTAGGAAAGGAAACGGAGGCTATTGAAAAAAATTATCAAACTCCTTTTACAGATGTTCCAGATTGGGCTAAACCTTATGTTGGTTGGCTTTATGAAAACAAGCTAACAAATGGCACAAGCGATACAACATATGGCACAAGCTCCGCTTGTACAGCTCAAATGTATTCAACATTCCTTCTCCGTACATTAGGCTATTCAGATACTGCTGCAAATCCAGATTTCACATATAATAACGCTGTTGATTTTGCCGAGCAAAAGGGCGTTGTGGATATGGCAAACTGCAATGAAGATAATTTCCTGCGCGACCATGTTGTGGCAATGAGCTATACAACCCTTGCAACCGAGCCTAAGGACGCACAATATGACAATCTATTAGATAAGCTGGTTGCAGATGGTGCTATTGATTCTGTAAAGGCTAAACCATACCAGGATAAGTTTGATTTATATGATGAGTATGCCCAGCTTACAGAAGAAAATTCAAGCATGACAGATATGGAGGCAAATGTTAAAATATCTATGGACGCGAAACTCAATGGTGCGTCTGTTATTGCGATGGGCATTGACTCCAATATTAAAACTAATATGAATCTGGAACAGCTTGATAAGTCTGAGATTTCTGTTACAGGTAATACAACAATGACAATGGACAGCTCTCTTACAGGAGAGAGTTCTGACACAACCATTCAAACAGAAATGAGTGCATACTATGCAGATGGTATGTATTATATAAGTTCTGCTGGTCAGAAAATGAAAATGGCAATGAGCTTTGATGAAATGCTTTCAAGCCTTGATATGAACGCACTAACCAAAAGAGAGCCTATTTCTTCTATTGATACTTTAAGTAAAGATGCAAATGGAACTTATAATGTTTCATATTCTACAAATTATCTAAACACAACTGTCAACAATGTGCTTGCTCAGATGGGTATGACGGCTGATGATATTAAGATGTCAATTGATAAGGTAAATATGACTATCACTCCACAAAATGGAGAGATTAAGTCTATGACAGCAGATATGACTTATACTATGCAGCTTGAAGGTCAGTCTATGACATTGGATATGAATTTAGATTATGATATCTTAAACACTGGAAGCTCTGTCGTTATAACAGCTCCAACCGACCTCGATTCTTATGTTGATATTGGTTCTTTAACTTGATAAAAATATTTATATGCACAGGTTGTGCTTTTTGCACAGCCTGTGCATATTTTTTGAAAAAACTCTTGACTTGGAGTGTACTCCAACTATTAAAATAAAATATAGAGGTGATTGTTTGACAATAAAACAAGTAAGTGAGATTTATAATATATCACAGGATACGCTTAGATACTATGAAAAAGTCGGAATGATACCAACTGTAAATAGAAATAGAAGCGGTATTCGTGATTATACGGAGCAAGACCTCGATTGGGTTCAAATGGCTATTTGTATGCGCAGTGCAGGATTGCCAGTTGATGTTATGATAAAATATCTAAAATTATATCAGCAAGGTGATGAAACTTTTGAACAGAGGTTAGAGTTGCTTAAAAATCAATACGATAAACTTTTAAAACAGCGTGAACAAATAAACCAAACACTCAAAAAACTAGACTATAAAATAAGTCGTTATGAAATTGCAGTTAAAACTGGTAAACTTTCATGGGACTGATGGAGGAAAATATGTATTTAGAAAACATTAAAAATCCAAGTGATATCAAATCATTCTCAAATGATCAGCTTAAAGCTCTAGCAGATGAAATGCGTGGGCTGTTAATTAAGAAAGTAAGCACCCATGGTGGACACTTTGGCCCTAATCTGGGTATGGTTGAGACGACAATAGCACTTCATTATGTGTTTGACTCCCCAAAGGATAAAATGGTGTATGATGTATCACATCAAACTTATTGTCATAAAATGCTTACTGGCAGAGCCTACGGTTTTTTAGATGAAAATAGATACGATGATATAACAGGTTATAGCAGCCCTGACGAAAGTGAACACGATTTCTTTACAGTCGGACATACTTCTACATCAATAAGCCTTGCAAGCGGTCTGGTAAAGGCTAGAGAGCTTAAAAAGGAAAGTGGTAATGTTATAGCTATTATAGGCGATGGTTCACTTGGAGGCGGTGAGGCTCTTGAGGGACTAAATATAGCAACAGAACTTGACAGCAATTTTATAATCGTTGTAAATGATAATGATATGTCTATAGCTGAAAATCATGGCGGTTTATATGGCAATTTAAAGCTACTTCGTGATACAGATGGAAAGGCAGAGTGTAACTTATTTAAAGCAGTTGGACTTGATTATGTTTTTGTTAAAAATGGAAATGATATAAATGAGTTAATCAAGGCATTTAAATTGGTTAAAGACAGTAAAAAGCCTGTTGTTGTACATATCTGCACACAAAAGGGTATGGGGTATAAACCAGCACAAGATGATAGAGAAACTTTCCACTGGACAATGCCATTTGATGTTGAAACAGGCAAAGTGCTTGTCAACTTTGATGGAGAAAATTATGAAACATTAACATCAGATTTTCTTCTTGAAAAAATGAAGAATGATGATAAAATTGTTGCTATAACTGCTGGTACCCCCGCTGTAATGGGATTTACATTAGAAAAGCGTAAAAAAGCAGGTAAACAATTTGTTGATGTAGGCATAGCAGAAGAAACAGCCGTGGCTATGGCATCAGGCATAGCAAAGGGCGGGGCAAAGCCTGTTTTTGGTGTATACAGCACATTTATGCAGAGAACATATGACCAAATTTCACAGGATTTATGTGTAAATAAAAATCCAGCAACAATAGTTGTATTTTGTGCCTCTGTCTATGGTATGAGCGATGTAACTCATGTAGGTTTTTATGATATACCTATGATTTCTAACATTCCAGGGCTTGTATATCTTGCACCAACATCGAAAGAAGAATATTTTGCAATGCTCGATTGGGGTATGGAGCAGAATAAATATCCAGTAGCTATTCGTGTACCAGGAAACGGAGTTATTTCATCTGACAGACCCGTTAAAAATGATTATTCTGATATTGATAAATATCAAATCGTAGAAAAGGGCAGTAGGATTGCTATTATAGCAGTTGGCAGCTTTTTTGAACTCGGAAAACAATGTGCCTGTGAGATTGAAAATAAGTTAGGAGTTAAAGCTACACTTATAAATCCAATTTACCTAACCGGTTTGGACTGTGATTTATTAAATAATTTAAAAGAAAATCATGATATTGTAATCACACTTGAAGATGGAGTTATAGATGGTGGTTTTGGCGAAAAAATCGCTAGATATTATGGTAAGGACAGTGTTAAAGTTTTAAATTATGGACTTAAAAAGCAGTTTTATGATAGATATAATATAGATGATGTCTTAAAAGAAAATCATCTGACTACAGAGCAAATCACAAATGATATTAAAAATATTTTATAAATAAAAAAAGCGAGCTGAAAAATCAGCTCGCTTTGCATTTAATGGATTATTTTAGATATTTTTCTATGATTTTTGCCGCATCCTCAATGCAACCAGTGCATGTGCGAAGAACAGTACCATTTTCTACGCCTTTAAGCTCGCGGCAAATAACGCTTTTATTCATCTGCTTAAACTCATCAGCAACAGCACGGTTAATTTTATAGGTTTCACCTTTGGTTTTACCAACATTTTCAAGACCGCCACTGTTTTTCATACCTGCAAGCATGCATGCACCAGAAACAGCACCACAAACCTCCATCTGTCCCATACCAAGACCGAAAGCCTCACTGACTTTGTAGGCAGTTTGTTCATCTAAGCCCACTAAATCAGCATAGGCACATACGATAGCTTGTGCACAGTTATAACCCTTATCATGCAGGCTTACAGCTTTTTCAGTTCTAGTCATAAAATCAGTCCTTTTTAAATAATTTAATATTCGTGAGTTGAATAAAAATCTAAAATTGCATTATACATGGCTTGAGCTTCCTGTTTGACACCTTCATTGCTTAATATGCATGATATGTCATTTGCATTGTCAATATAAGCATATTCACTGATTACAGCAAGCAGGTCAACATTTGCAGCATAACGTAAAATTGCATAATAGTCTCCATTGCTTCCTTCTTTAAATACTGTTGGAGCATGGCGAGTTCGGCCATTTTCATAGTACCGCTTTTCAAAAGCCTGTGCAAGCTCTAATCCGTCACCACCGTTTTTATACTTAATCTGTGCAAGAAGTTCAAAACCAGATGCATTTCCATTAAATGAGTTGTGGTGAACACTAATTAGCATATCGGCTTTATCTGCATTGCTTTCTATAATTTCCTTGCGTTCTGAAAAACTTACATATTTATCGGTTTCAGCACTCATTATAACCTTTGCACCATTAGCCTCAAGTAAATCACGTAAACAAAGTGCAACAGGTAAATTAAAATCCTTTTCGCTGATAGTACCTCCTGCAACAACTTTGCGATTTTGATATGTTATGAAATCGTATGGAGCTGTGCCAGTAGCACCAGGGTCAGAACCACCATGACCAACATCAATAAGAACAGTCAGTACACCATCAACCTTATTAGGTGTAGGTTCTTCTGGAGTTTGCTCAGGCTCAGGGGTAACAGGGGGGAGCGTGTTATCTGGTTTATTATCAGGTGTTTCTTCGCTTTCAGGTGTATCAGAACCAGTATAACCAGGTGTGCGTATTATAGCTTGTCTACTGGAATCTTTATAAGAAACATCAAAGCCGAATACATCACCCATATCACGCAACTTGTAGTATGTATTTCCGTTGATATTATAAGCCTCAATTTCTACTTTTTCTCCATCTAGCCAAATTGGACTGTTAGTTTCATAAGCAGTTTGGTCGCCTGAGCTGGAGGCTTTCATCTCCGAGCCATTAGACACATATTGTTCTCCGCTTTTAGCAATTATTTGTTTTGTCTTTTCGTCATAGTCCACACTAAACTGGCAATCTTTTCCGTTCATAAGATATGCTAAATCACGAAGTTTAAAATATGTATATGCACCATAAGCATCAACGCTGATAAGATATGCGATAGGCTTAACCTGCTCGCCATCTAAATAAATTTCCATTGTGCTGACATAAGCTTTTTTACCTTGTTTTGTTGCAGCATATAAATCAGCAGAACCAGTTGTTGTAACATTGATGGTTGTCTGTTCAATTTGTTGTGAATTTGCTGCATAACCGATGTTAGAGAACACCGATGAAAACAGCAACATAAATGCTATTGCTCTTTTTCGCATAACCGTTCCTTTCCGTTTACAACTTAGCTATATAATAGCTTTATAAATTCAAAAGTAATACGGCTGCAAGCAGCCGTATTATAAAAAACCCAACATATATAATATAACACTATAATACAAAATTCTCAAGTTACAAACAATATGTGTAACAAAATTGTAAAATAAAAGCGTTTTATAGTGTGTTTTACCATTAAATTTATACTGAATCAACAAAAATTAAACTTGATTTTCTTCAAAAGAATGAATATCAATATTTCTAATTTTTTTGAAATAATTAGCTAAGCGGTCAAAATCTGCATTAAGTATTAGTTCTTCAGGGAAGCCAATATCTTCAAGCATAGCTAATGCAGAATCTGTTTTACCAACCATAAAAGATATATGCGAGTCACTTGTGACAACAATGGGTACATGGTACTTCATACAAAGTTTGGCTATGCTTTTACAGTTTTCTTTACTTCCTTTGCGTATAGCAAGTGAGTTGTTGTTTATTTCTATGATTTTCTCAAACTCATTACATTGAGAGACAATTCTTTCTTGGTCAAATATATAATTTTGGTTACCAAGATGGCCAAGTGTGGTTACATATGGGTTTCTTAAAATACTCTCAAGAGCTCTTGTATGTACATCAGAATTTACAGGTGGAAAACAAGGCTCATGAAAAGAAGCTATAACATAATCAAGATTTTTAAGATATTTTTCTTCCATATTATCAACTGAGCCATTAGGGGGTAGTATATTCATTTCTATTCCACGAATAACACATATACCATCGATTTTTCTAGGTACAATATTCAAATTGGTAAAATGCCACTGATGTGCACCATCTACCATACTGGGTCCATGATTAGTTATTGCAATGGCACGAAGTCCAGCACGTTTTGCACCTTGAACCATTTCTTCCAGTGAGCTATGGGCGTGATGTGAAACATTAGTGTGTGTATGAAGGTCTGCTACAAGTTTAATCATATTAAAAGTTCGTTCCTTTCTCGTGTTGAAATATAACAGGACTGTAACTATCAGCCACAGCCCTGTTTAATGAGTTAGTTGCCAAATGAGCGGAGCATACGCTCTTGAAGTTCTTTAGCGGCATTATAACCCATTTTCTTATAACGGTTGTTCATAGCTGCAACTTCAATGATTACAGCTAAATTTCGACCAGGCTTCACTGGAATAGTAAGCGATGGCACGCGAATATCAAGTATACTGGTTGTTTGACCATCAAGACCAAGTCTATCATATTGCTTGCCATCCTCCCAGTTTTCGAGGTTTATAACAAGCTCAATTTTTTCTGTAAGTTTTACTGAACCAACACCAAAAATACGGCGAACGTCAACAATGCCTATGCCACGCAGTTCAATAAAATAACGAATAACATCTGGTGAAGCACCAACAAGGGTTTTATCAGATACACGCTTGATTTCAACAGCATCATCAGCAATTAAGCGATGACCACGCTTTACAAGCTCAATAGCGGTTTCTGACTTACCAACACCAGAATCACCTAAAAGCAAAACACCCTCACCATAGATTTCAATAAGCACACCATGCAATGTGATTTTTGGTGCAAGTGAAACTTTAAGTGAAGCCACAAGTGAATTTATAATTGTGGAGGTAAATTCATTTGTACGCAAAATAGGTACATTATATTTTTTTGCAGCCTCGATACATTCTGGAAATATATCAATATTTCGTGAAATAATTATGGCTGGAATACCAGTTGAAAACAATCTGTCAAAAATTTCCTGACGCTTTTCATGTTCAAAACTTTCTACATAGGTTGTTTCAACCTTGCCCATAACCTGTAAACGATTAGGGTCAAAAAAGTCAAAAAAGCCCGCAAGCTGCAAGCCAGGACGGCTTACATCATCTCTAGTGATTTCTGTTTTTTCAAATCCATCTGGTCCGTAGACTACTTCAAAATTAAATTCTTGAATAAGGTCTTTTAAAGACACACCAAACTCTTTTAACTGCATTTTCAGCCCTCCTGTGATTTTTGGGGGATTCATTATGCTTATTATAGACGAGTTTTTTGTATTTTTCAACGCTTATACAAAGATATACAGATATTTTTTATATCTTCCAAAAAAAATCAAAAAAGCACTTGATTTTTTCTAAACTTCATGATAATATTATATACGTTACTCAATGCCTTGTAGATAAGGAGGTGCAGGAAAATGGCAAAGTGTGATATTTGCGGAAAGGGCGTAACCTTTGGTATCAAGGTTTCTCACTCCCACAGACGTTCTAACAGAACTTGGAAGCCTAACGTTCGTCGTGTTAAGGCGATTGTAAACGGTACTCCATGCCATGTCAACGTATGTACTCGATGCCTCCGCTCCGGCAAGGTTACTCGTGCAGTCTAATTTGATTAGCACATCTTGACCAATACAATAAGGGCCACTCTTTTGGGTGGTTCTTTTATTTTGGAAAAATTATCTATTCGACATACTTTGACATTATTTGCTTTAATAAAATGTTATCATGTTTAGGAAAAATATAAAGGAGTAAGGAGTAAGTTAATGTTAAGGTATGTTGCAATAAGTAAACAAGAAGTAAATGGTATTGCGGCTTGCGATGGGGAAGAAACAATAAGCATTATAGGGGATATTGCCCCCATATATGAGGAGGTGGAAATTCTTGCTGAAAAATTAAATAGTCTTGAAGTATCATTGATTCATTTTAATGATATTATAGAGGACTATATACAGCAAAGGGCAATGTAAGCACGGCTTTTTTATGATTGGCACATCTGATAAATTAGCTTGTTGCTGAAATCTATAACACAATAACAAAAAATCAAACAAAATCACATAACAAAATACTATGAGAAAATTCACATAGAGCAGGCGAACAGAAAAAACTATCCGTTCGCCTGTTTTTTAGTTTTTATTAAAAAAAGAAAACAGCACGTTAATGCTGCTTTCTAAAAAATATTAGTTTAAGAAATCTTTTAATTTCTTAGAGCGTGATGGGTGACGCAGTTTACGCAAAGCCTTTGCCTCAATCTGTCTAATACGTTCACGAGTTACCTTAAACTCTTTACCAACTTCCTCAAGGGTACGAGTGTGACCGTCATCAATACCAAAACGCAGACGCAAAACCTTTTCTTCTCTTGGGGTGAGTGTTTGCAGAACCTCAACAAGCTGTTCCTTTAACAACATAAAAGATGCGGCCTCTGCTGGTTCTGGTGCATCATCATCTGGAATAAAATCGCCAAGGTGTGAATCTTCTTCCTCACCAATAGGGGTTTCAAGAGATACAGGTTCCTGTGCAATCTTTAGAATATCACGCACACGGTCAACAGGCATATTCATCTCAGCAGCGATTTCTTCTGGAGATGGGTCATGTCCAAGCTCTTGAAGTAGTTGACGGGATACACGAATAACCTTATTGATAGTTTCCACCATATGAACTGGAATACGTATGGTTCTTGCTTGGTCTGCAATAGCTCTTGTTATAGCCTGACGAATCCACCATGTAGCATATGTGGAAAATTTATAGCCCTTTGTGTAGTCAAACTTTTCAACGGCCTTAATAAGACCAAGATTACCTTCTTGAATGAGATCTAAAAACAGCATACCGCGACCTACATAACGTTTAGCAATGGATACTACCAGACGTAAGTTAGCCTCTGCAAGACGTTTTTTAGCACGTTCACCAGCTTTGATAGCACGATTCCACTGCACAATCTCATCAGCTTGAACTGCACTATGGTTTTCTTTGGATTCATACTCGTCCATTTTTTCAGAGGCAGCTACGCCGTCCATAATTTTCTTAGCAAGGTCTATTTCTTCCTCAGGGGATAAGAGGTCAACCTTGCCAATTTCTTTTAAATACATACGAACAGGGTCATCAATAGCAAAACCTTCTGCTAAAACTGATGTGTCAACAAGCTCTTCTTCAGGAACTTCTTCGACCTCAGATGCTTTGAACTCGCTTTCATCATCGCCAATTGGTGTCTCAAGTACATCACTGCCCTCAATTTCGATACCTTCATGCTCAAGGGTTTCATATAGCTTGTCAATGTCCTCGGTTTCCAGCTCAACTGCACTAAGTGCATCTGCAATTTCCTTGAGTGTAAGTTTGCCGTTTTTCTTACCAAGAGCAAGTAAATCGTGGATAACTTGCATTTGCTGTTCTGCACTTTGGTTCATAATCTATTACCTCCAAAAATTTTTTCTTTTTTCATTTTTGCCTTTGCAAGCAAGGGGTCAGATTGTGTAGTGGTGTCATCTGATTTTAAACTACACTCATTTATCTTGTATATGTAGTCATCAAGAGCTTTTTTACGCATAGATGGTATAGGTCTGCTCGTAATAGTGGCGAGCAAAGAAAGTGCATCAGGCTTGAAATGACCTTCAAAAGCGGGAATTGTTATATTTTTGCCGTTTTCATAAAGCTCAAGAGCATAAATGAAAAAAGCTCTTAATATTGGGGAAGTAAAGTTATCTGGTGAAATTTTTCCGTTTAGGTAGCTAACTAGACTATTATCCCCGAAAATAATTGATAAAATACCTTCTTCTGCACGAGCGGAAATAATATTATCATATTTTAGTGATTTATCTTTTGGCTGTGCCTTTTGAGCTGCTGCGCGAACTTCACGTTTTTGTTGTTTCTGTAAATTATGTTCACGTTTCTGAATAGCTTTTTTAACTTCAACCATCATAGAATCAATAGATATATTTGCCATAGCTGCTGCACGAGATGTATAAATTTCTCTTTCTATATCGCTGTCTATAAAAGACAACATATAGGCGGATTCTTTTAGAAAAGATATTCTGTCTTGGTCTTCTTCAAGGTCAAATTTTGCTGCAATAATATCGAGTTTATAAGCTATATCATCAGCACTTTTTTCTATAAGTCTGCGAAATGCATCAGAACCTTTTTCTTTTATAAACTCATCGGGGTCTTTTGCATTTGGTATTTTTAAAACCCTAACATTAAGTCCAGCTTTTTTTAGAATATCAATAGCCCTTTGAGAAGCTGCTTGTCCGGCATTATCCGCATCATATGAGATAATAATATTTTGGGTATAGCGTGCAAGAAGTCGTGCTTGTTCTTCGGTGAGCGACGTTCCAAGTGATGCAACAGCACTATCAAATCCAGCTTGATGAAGTGCTATAACATCCATATAACCTTCAGCAAGTATAAAGTAATTGTTTTTAGTTTTTCTTGCCTGCTCAATAGCAAAAAGATTTCTGCTTTTATGGAAAATAGCTGTTTCTGGTGAGTTTAGATATTTAGGTTTAGAATCGTCCATAACTCTGCCACCAAAAGCTATAACATTACCTCTTAAATCAAAAATTGGAAACATAACACGATTTCTGAATTTGTCATATAAGTTTCCCTTTTCGCTTTTTGCTACAAGCCCACAGGCTAAAAGCTCTTCTTTGGTATATCCTTTTTCATGCATAGCGTCCATTGTAGCAAAAAATGAATCTGGTGCAAAACCTAAACCAAAACGGTTCATAGTTTTTTTGGTCAGTCCTCTGCGGGCAAAATATTGCTGAACCTTGGCGTTTTCGGGTTTCCAAAGCTCTGAATAATAAAATCTAGCAGTATCACGCATAAGCTCAAAAAGGCGTTCGCGTCTTTTTCCAGCTTTTGGGTCGTAATTGCTTTCAGGTACAGTCATACCATTTTGCTTTGCCAAAAAAGACACAGCATCATGAAACTCGAGTCCTTCTGCTCGCATGATGAATGACAAAACGCCACCGCCAACACCACAGCCAAAGCAGTGAAATATTTGCTTATCTTGAGATACTGAAAAAGAGGGGGATTTCTCATTGTGAAAAGGGCAGAGTCCAAAATAATTTGAGCCGCTTTTCTTTAGTGATACATAACGAGATACAACATCTACAATATCACTTCTGGCAGTTAATTCATCTAAAAATGACTGGTCTATTGCCAATTTAAATCCCTCCTTTGAGCAAATAAAAAATTTGTTTAAGTTTAGGACAAACCCTACACTATATATTACGCAATCTATACTTTAAAATCCTCTTTTTTTTAGCATAAATTTAAGAAAATTTGTATTTTGTGAAAAATGTGTGTTTTAAAAGTTGAAAATGATAGTACATTGTATGTTTTATGCATATTCTCACAAGTAAAAGCGTTGTTTGCAAAAGGTAAAAATCATGTTATAATTAAAAATATAGCTTGCAAAGGAGAAACATGTATGAAAAAAATTTCTCTTATACATGGGGCAAATTTGAATTTAACAGGCACAAGAGAGCCAGGTATTTATGGTAGAAATAATCTGGAAAGTATAAACGATGAATTTGTTAAAAAATGTGAACAGTGTGGCTTTGCATTTGAGATTTTTCAGTCAAATAGCGAGGGTGATATAATAGACAGAATCCATGCTGCTATTGATAACTGTGATGGTATTATCATAAATGCAGGTGCATATACACACTATAGTTATGCAATTCGTGATGCAATATCCGCAACCAGATTGCCATGTATTGAAGTTAATTTATCAAATATTCACGCAAGGGAAGATTTTCGTAATAATTCAGTAATCGCGCCAGTTTGTGCAGGAGTTATTACTGGTTTTGGTAAAAATAGTTATATGCTCGCAGTTGATGCTATGAAAGGAATTTTGGAATGATTAGTAAAATTAGAAGTGAAATGAAAAAAATTGGTGCACAAGCTGTACTTCTTACAACAAAATGTAATAGACGTTATGCAACAGGTTTCCCATCTAGTGCAGGTGTTGTATATATTTCAGAAAAACATGCTATTTTCTTCACAGACTTTCGCTATATCGAGGCTGCAAAGCAAAATATAAAAGACTTTGATGTGCGTCAGGTAAGTGTTGGAGAACCATATACAACTGCTGTAAATCAGGTTTTAGAGCATGACCATGTTCAGGAAATAGCACTTGAAAATGAGGTTTTAACACATTCTGAATACACAGACTGGCAGGAAAAACTCACAGCTAAGGTTGTTCCTATGGGGCAGATGATGAACCGTATTCGCAGAGTTAAAACACAAGCAGAGCTTGAAAATATTATCGCTGCACAACGTATTGCAGAACGTGCTTTTGAAGAAATTTTGGAAGAAATCCGTCCAGGTGTCACCGAAAAGCAAATCGCTGCAAAACTTACATATTTAATGCTTTTATATGGCGGAGAGAATATGTCGTTTGACCCAATCGTTGTAACTGGTGTAAATTCTTCAAAACCTCATGGTGTGCCATCTAGTGCAGTTGTTGCAGAGGGTGATTTTGTAACAATGGATTTCGGCTGTATTGTAAATGGTTACTGTTCAGATATGACAAGAACAGTTGCAGTCGGCTATGCCACAGATGAAATGCGTGAAGTCTATGAAACAGTTCTAAAGGCTCAAAAGGCAGGCATTAAAACTGCAAAAGCTGGTCTGCATGGTTGTGATGTAGATAAAGTGGCTCGTGATATTATCGCTGATGCTGGATATGGTGAATACTTTGGTCATGGTTTTGGTCATGGCGTTGGTGTAGAGATTCATGAACAGCCAACTGTATCAATGAAAGGCGACAGTATAATGGAGGCTGGTTGTGTAATTACTGCTGAACCAGGAATTTATATTCCAAACAAGTTTGGTGTTAGAATAGAAGATATGCTGTACCTAACAGAAGATGGGAATGAAAATCTAACTAAAGCACCAAAAGAACTTATTATTCTTTAATAATAAAAATAGAAATGCGACCGCTTTTTAGCAGTCGCATTTTTCATATACCAAAAAGTTTTTTACCATTTTCAGTGGTTTGATTTATAACTTCATCAAGAGGAATTTTTTTAATATCAGAAATAGCCTCAGCCATTCGATAAACATATAATGAGCTGTTTCTTCTGCCACGAAATGGCTCTGGTGACATATAAGGTGCATCAGTTTCAATCATTAGCTTATCAAGAGGTATATTTTCCACAACATCGACAGCTTTTTTCGCATTCTTGTATGTGATAACACCAGTAAATGAAATAAGATAACCAAGTGAAATTAAACGATTTGCCATTTCAGTTGAGCCAGAATAACAATGAAACACACCCTTAACTTCTGGAAATTCCTCTACAATTTTGAGAGTGTCTGCATGTGCATCTCTGTCATGAATTATAACAGGCATACCAAGCTCTTTTGCAAGGCTTAATTGTCTGCGTAAAAGTTCAGCTTGTTTTGCTCTAAGTTCAGGTTCTTTGACCCAGTAATAGTCAAGACCAATTTCACCAATAGCTTTTATGCGATTGCTGGATTTAGCAAGAATTTTAAGCTCATATATGGTTTTATCAATGTCAATTTCTTCAATACATTCTGGGTGAATACCAACAGCAGCATAAACATGAGGATATTTTTCCGCATATTCTATTGCTTTTTTACTTGTTTCAATATCACAGCCAGGGTTAATGATAAGACCTACGCCGTTTTCAGGCATTGAGCGTAAAATCTCGTCCCTATCGTCATCAAAACGCTTGTCATCATAGTGTGCATGAGTGTCGAATAAAATTTTATTCATATCATTAAGCATGTGTATTCATAGATTCAATAATTGCCTTAGTAAGACCTTCAAGCTGAATCATAGAATCTCCCTTTAGTGATGATTTAACAGAAACAGTAGGTTCTAAAATGTTCATATTTTTCATTTGACCAAGCATGTCACGCATTTGACTACCAGCAGTTATTGACCATGTGCCGTTATCAATAATGCCAACTGTTCGGTTTTGGATATTGAGCTGCTGCATATCATGCAGAAGATTATACATAATAGGGTAGATTGCACTATTATAGGTTGGAGCAGCAAGCACAATATGACTTGAACGGAAGATTTCTGCAATTAAAGTTGATACATGAGTGTTAGATATATCATAAACAGAAATATTTTTAACACCTTCATCAGCCAGTTTACTTGCAAGTACGTTAGCAGCATTTTCTGTGTTGCCGTACATTGATGCATAGATAATAACAACAGATTTATCTTCTGGGATGTATTCGCTCCAATGCTGGTACTTGTCCAGTAAATACTCAAAATTATTACGCCAGATTGGGCCATGTAAAGGGCAAATCATTTTAATATTAAGAGCAGATAACTTAGTAATAGCAGCCTTTACTTGAGGACCATATTTACCAACGATATTACAGTAATAGCGTCTGGCATCATCAAGCCAGTCACGGTCAAAGTCTATTTCATCATTAAATATATTGCCATTTAACGCACCAAAAGAACCAAAAGCATCAGCCGAAAACAGAATATTTTCTTTTTCTTCATATGTTACCATAACTTCAGGCCAGTGAACCATAGGTGCCATATAAAAACGAAGGGTATGCTCACCAAGCTCAAGAGCGTCACCTTCCTTAACTGTTATGGTTTTACCCTCAAGCTCACAGCAATAAAACTGATTAAAAAAAACAAAAGTTTTTGCATTGCCAACCAGCTTTGCATTAGGGAAGCGCAAAGCAAGATTCATAATGTTGGCACAATGGTCAGGCTCCATATGATTTATTACAATGTAATCAAGTTCACGGCCATCGAGAGCATGTAGAACATTTTCTATAAATTGCTCAGAAATAGATGAATCAGTTGTATCAATTACGGCTGTTTTTTCATCTGTTATAACATATGAGTTGTAAGAAACACCTCGAGATATAGGGAAGATGTTTTCAAATAGAGCTAAGCGGCGGTCACTGCCACCGACCCAATGAATATTATTGGATACCTTTCGGGTACAGAACATATAAAGATTCTCCTTGTATAATAAATTTAGGTTGATAAGGGAGACTACCTCCCCAAATTAACTGTATGATTATGGTTATTGTGTGTAGAGGATATTGTATTATCCTTACTATGGAGTCTTTGAACTATATCATACATCAAAGACTGACACCTATTTTTGATAAACAGATTATTAAGTCAGTTTTAATAGTAATACCACATAACATTATAAATCAAAAAAGCGATTCTGTGCATTGTAAAAATGAGAAAAATTTAACAATAAAATATAGCCGTTTATTATTCAAAATTTTTTTCAAGATAATAGGGTGTGGTTTGATATACATAATAATTAAGCCAGTTTGTGTAAAGCAAGTTACCATGAGAACGCCAAGTCATTGGGGGCTCAAGTGTTGGGTCATCGTTTGGAAAGTAGTGGCGTGGAACGATAGGGTTTAATCCACGACTCTTGTCACGAATATATTCTGCCTTTAAAGTATTAGCATCATATTCAGAATGACCCAAAACAAAAATTTGTCTGCCATATTTAGCCTGTGCTATGTACACACCAGCTTCATCAGAGATAGACAATATTTTAAGATTGGGATTTTTTTCTATATCTTCAGCGTGAACCTCTGTATGCCTTGAGTGGGGTGCATAAAACACATCATCAAACCCACGAAATAGATTTTCTTTAGGTGTTAGAACCTTGTGCTTAAATATACCGCTCATTTTTTCAGCAAGTTGATATTTTGGTATTCCATAGTGATGATAAAGACCAGCCTGAGCACCCCAGCAGATATGTAAAGTAGAATGGACATGGGTTTTTGACCAATCCATAATTGTACAAAGTTCCTGCCAGTAATCAACATCTTCAAAATTCATAAGCTCTATTGGTGCACCAGTTATTATAAGACCATCATATTTATTGTCTTTTATATCATCGAAAGTACGATAAAAGGTAAGAAGATGGTCTTTTGGTGTGTGAGCCGATTTGTAAGTGCTGGTTTGAATTAAATCTATTTCGATTTGCAGGGGAGTGTTGGAAAGACAACGTAAAATCTGGGTTTCAGTTACTATTTTAAGTGGCATTAAATTGAGAAGTGCAATTTTAAGCGGACGTATATCCTGAGAAAGTGCACGGTGTTCGGTCATAACAAATATATTTTCGCCTTCCAAAATTGCACGAGCTGGAAGGCTGTCAGCGATTTTTATAGGCATAGTGAGTTTATGCTCCTTTTTAAGATAGGATAAAAATACATAGTCATTATAACAAATAACAGTAAAACAGTAAAGTTTTGAATAATTAAATAAGACTTAAAAAATATAGAGCCTAAAGTTTAAAACTTTAGGCTCTATATAATTATTTAATCACCTTTAAATGCATCTTTGACTTTATCCCAAAAGCTCTTTTTTTGCTGCTGGTTGTCATCGGTTGTTGTTTCTTCAAATTCTCTCAAAAGCTCTTTTTGTCTGTTTGTAAGATTTTTTGGAATCTCAACATGAACTTTAACATATTGGTCTCCACGACCACGACCATTTACATTTTGTATGCCTTTACCACGCAGACGGAATATCGTTCCTGGTTGAGTGCCCTCTGGAACAGAATATTCAACTTTTCCATCAATGGTAGGCACTTGCAGAGTGTCGCCAAGAGCTGCTTGTGCAAAAGAAATAGGAATTTCGCATATAACATCTGAGCCTTCTCTTGTGAAAATTGGGTGTGGGCGGATGGAAATAGTTACAATAACATCACCAGCGGGTCCGCCATTTATACCAGAACCGCCTTGACCTCTAAGCTGAATTGCCTGACCATCATCAATACCAGCAGGAATTTTAACTTTAAGTGTGCGGGATTTTTGTGTTTTGCCAGTACCACCACACTTTGTACATTTTTGCTTTATGATTTTACCACTGCCTTGACAGTGAGGACAAGGAGCCTGAGTTTGGAACATACCAAGAGGAGTTCTTTGAGTCTGTGTTACATAACCAGAGCCACGGCAATTTGAACAAGTTTCTGCTGATGTACCCTTTGCAGCACCGGTGCCACCACATTCTTCACAGTTTTCAGTACGCTGAATAGTGATTTCTTTTTCGCAGCCAAAAGCAGCCTCCTCAAATGACAGCATAACACGCTGCTGAATGGTTTGACCACGTTGAGGAGCGTTTCTGCGTGAGCGAGAAGAACCACCAAAACCGCCACCAAAGAATGAACCAAAGATGTCACCAAGGTCGCCCATATCAAAACCACCACCAAAGCCGCCGAATCCGCCGCCTTGACCTGCACCATAGTTAGGGTCAACACCTGCAAAACCAAACTGGTCATATTTTTGACGCTTAGTTTTATCAGACAGCACTTCATAAGCCTCATTTAGTTCTTTGAATTTTTCTGCTGCCTGTGGATTGTCTTTATTCAAGTCAGGGTGATATTTTTTAGCGAGTTTTCTGTGTGCCTTTTTGATTTCATCATCAGATGCACTTTTAGAAACTCCAAGCACCTCATAATAATCTCTTTTATCTGCCATATTACTAACCTCGTTTGTGTAAATAAATAAGAATATCCACAAAAGGGCGGGAACACATATTTTAAGCGTCCCGCCCTAAGAATATTTTAGTTATCTTTAACTTCGGTGAAGTCAGCGTCTACAAAGTCGCCGTTTGCACCGCCAGATTGCTGTTGTGCACCTGCACCAGCGTTAAAGCCACCGCCCATGTTAGCAGCATCGCCATGAGGTGCTTGTTGTGAATAAACTTTCTGTGCGATTTCGCCAAATTTTTTGGACAGGTTGTCGCTTGCCATCTTAATCATTTGCGTATCAGTGCCCTTTAGAGCCTCTTTAACCTTTTCAATTTCAGCTTCAACAGCGCTTTTATCTGCTGCATCAACCTTATCACCAAGATCAGATAGGGACTTTTCAGACTGGAATACAAGCTGCTCTGCACCATTGCGGATTTCAACTTCTTCCTTGCGTTTTTTGTCCTCGTCAGCAAACATTTCAGCCTCACGCATAGCCTTGTCGATTTCCTCATCAGATAGGTTAGTGGATGCAGTGATAGTGATTTTCTGTTCCTTGCCAGTGCCTAAATCCTTAGCAGACACATTTACAATACCATTAGCATCGATATCAAAAGTAACTTCAATCTGAGGAATACCACGAGGAGCTGGAGCAATACCGTCAAGTGTAAAACGACCTAAAGTTTTGTTGCCAGCAGCCATTTCACGTTCACCCTGAAGAACATGGATTTCAACAGATGGCTGATTATCAGCAGCAGTTGAGAAAACCTGACTCTTCTTAGTAGGGATAGTTGTGTTACGCTCGATGAGCTTAGTGCAAACGCCACCTAAAGTTTCAATACCAAGGGAAAGTGGAGTTACATCAAGCAGAAGTACATCCTTAACTTCTCCGCCAAGAACACCGCCCTGAATAGCAGCACCAATAGCTACACATTCATCTGGGTTGATGCCCTTAAAGCCGTCTTTACCAGTGATATTTTTAACGGCCTCTTGAACAGCAGGAATACGAGAAGAACCACCAACAAGCAGAACCTTAGCAAGGTCACCAGCTTGCAGACCAGCATCGCTCATAGCCTGACGAACAGGACCCATGGTAGCCTCAACGAGGTCAGCAGTTAGTTCATTAAACTTAGCACGAGTAAGAGTTAAATCAAGGTGCTTAGGACCAGTAGCATCAGCAGTGATGTATGGCTGATTGATAGAGGTAGAAGTTACACCAGACAGCTCAATCTTAGCCTTTTCAGCAGCCTCTTTTAGACGCTGCATAGCCATCTTATCATTTGACAGGTCGATGCCTTCGGTCTTTTTAAACTCCTGAACCATCCAGTCCATAATACGTTTGTCAAAGTCATCACCGCCGAGGTGGTTGTTACCAGCAGTAGACAGAACCTCAAGAACACCATCGCCGATATCAAGAATAGATACGTCGAAAGTACCGCCGCCAAGGTCATAAACCATAATCTTCTGCTCAGTTTCCTTATCTACACCATAAGCAAGGGCAGCAGCTGTTGGCTCATTGATAATACGCAGAACATTCAGACCTGCAATCTTACCAGCATCCTTAGTAGCCTGACGCTGAGAGTCGGTAAAGTAAGCTGGAACAGTGATAACAGCCTCGGTAACTGTGCCACCAAGATAAGCTTCTGCATCAGTCTTTAGTTTTTGAAGAATCATTGCAGAAACTTCCTGTGGAGAATACTTCTTATCATCAATAGTTACACGATAATCTGTACCCATTTCACGCTTAATGGAAATAATAGTACGGTCTGCATTTGTTACAGCCTGGCGCTTAGCAACCTGACCTACCATACGCTCGCCGGTCTTAGAGAAAGCTACAACAGAAGGAGTAGTTCTAGCACCTTCTGCGTTTGCGATTACAACAGCTTCGCCGCCTTCCATAACAGCGACACAGCTATTGGTTGTACCTAAGTCAATACCAATAATCTTACCCATAATTCAAGCTCTCCTTTATAATGATAGTATATTTAACAAAATTAAGTGTGTGCAGAAAAATTAGTTTGCAACCTGCACCATTGCATGGCGAATTACTTTATTACCGATTTTAAAGCCCTGCTGAAAAATCTCAGCGATAACATTTTCGCCAAGCTCCTCATTTTCAATATGCATTACTGCATTATGGAAATTGGGGTCAAATTCAGTGCCAACATCAGCGGTGATTTTTTCAACGCCAATGTTTTTTAAGCTGTCTACAAGTTGGGTCATGGTCATTTCAACGCCTTTTTTGTATTCAGCATCGCTTGTTTCAACTTTTAAAGCTCTTTCAAGATTGTCATAGGTTGGAAGAAGTGCTTTAACAGCATGAGAAACCGCATCACTATGAGCTGATTCACGCTCTCTTAAAGAACGCTTGCGGAAGTTATCATACTCAGCAGCTAAACGAACAAACTTGTCATTTAACTCATCATACTGTTTTTTGGAAACAGTTTCTTCTAACTGTTCGGTAGCTTCTGTAGTATCCTCAGCATCAGTTTCAGTTTCCTGAATTTCTTCTTCTAGGATTTCCTTTTCTTTACTCATTATATCATTCCTTAAAACTATTTGTTTTCATCTAAAAATGTTTCAGCTATCAGCTTGTTAAGCTCTTTTGCAAAATGCGAAAGCCTTGCAGAAAGTCTTTTATAATCCATTCTGGTTGGCCCCATAATTCCGATAACACCTTGACCTAAACTTCCTATATCATACTTTGCATAAATCATAGAGGCATTGGAAAGCGGATTTTCACCATTTTCCGGACCAATAAAAAACTGAATACCGTCCATGTTTTTGCAAACGGGAAGTAAATGCTTATCATCAGTTGTAATATAGTCAAGCAGTGCTTGTGCTTTATCTGGGTCACGGTATTCTGGAAATCTGAGAAGTTTATTTGCACCGTCTAAGAACACCTTTTGACTTCCAAGTTCATCTATCAGTTCTGCGATATACTCAGCGACTGGGGCGAGTAAGGCTGAAAGCCCTGCTGCACGTCTTACAACATCAAAACGTTCTGCTGTAATTTGACTTAAAGACAAACCAGCTAATGTTTGATTTAAAATATAAGTTAGAAGTTCAGATTCATCTTTTGTGACTGGGGCAGAGGTATGAACCAGCTTGTTTTTAACCTGACCAGTATCTGTTACAACAACAATAACAAATGTAGTCGTATCAACTGTTATAATTTCAAACTGTTTTATTACACATTTGTTCATATCTGGAGTTACAGCGACCGAAACGTAGTTTGTAAGGCTGGAAACCAACCGACCCGCCTCTTGAATCAGTCTATCTAGCTCTTTTGCCTTGCCTTTAAGCATTGCCTCAATTGGTGGTATATCTTTATCGGATATATCATAGGTGTCCATAAGCTCATCTACATATAAGCGGTAACCAAGAGGTGACGGTATGCGACCAGCTGAGGTATGAGGTTTTTCGAGATAACCCATTTCTTCAAGTTCGCTCATTTCATTTCTGATTGTAGCTGAAGAAAAATTAAGCTCTGGTCGAGCGGCAAGTGCCTTAGACCCCACAGGCTCAGCGGTTAAAATATAATCACCTATAATTGCTTTTAGTATTTGTTTTTTTCGTTCTGAAAGCTCCATGATGGAGCCCTCCTTTCGTTTAGCACTCTTAACCTCTGAGTGCTAAAAATAATTTACCACCATGAGGGCAATAAGTCAAGGGGTGTATGTAAATAAATTATGAATGATAAGGAAAATAAATAGAATCTTCACAAAATCGCCATAATTTAACCTAATAAAAGGTCATTGCCATTTAGCACAGCACATGTAAGAGTGTTCCCAGTATAGCATAGTTTTAAAGAGAAGAAATCAGCTTTATCATCTAGAAGCTTTAAAAAAAGTTTGTCACCCTCCCAAATGGGCAGAGAAAAAATTTTATCTTTATCGACCCAAACAAGCTCACCTTCATCACATTCTTTAATTTCGCCTGTCCATTCATTAGCTGTAAATAAATGCATATATTCGGTTTCATATATATCCGACACAAATGTCACTATACCTCTATACGCATAAGATGTTAATGTTAGACCTGTTTCTTCCAATGTTTCCCGGAGTACACAATCTTCTGGACTTTCTTTATCTTCAAATTTTCCGCCTACACCGAGCCATTTATCATTATTTGCATTCTGTTTTTTACAGTGTAACATTAAATATTTATTATCTTTTTCAATGTAACATAAAGTAGTGTTTTTCATTTGTATCACCTAAAAATTTATATATTTTTTATTTTTTAATGAATGATAATTTATTTATAATTAAAATGCAAGTCGGAATTTGTAAAATGCTTGACAAATTTTGTTTTTAGTGATAGCATTTTGTCTGCAAGGGAGCTTTCAAAGGAAGGCTGAGAGGAGGGGCGGTTTCCCCTCGACCTTTAACCTGATTTGGATAATGCCAACGTAGGGACGCTGACGAATTATTTTGTTAAAGTTAAATGTAAAATTTTGACTTGATACCGGAAACATTCCTATTTTTATGGTTTTGTTTTCGGTCTTTTATTTTTTAAGGAGGATTTGAGTTTTGAAAAAGGTATTAACTATCGCAGGTTCTGACTGTTCAGGCGGTGCGGGTATTCAGGCAGACCTCAAAACGATGTTAGCTAATGGCGTTTATGGTATGAGCGTTATTACAGCACTTACAGCACAAAATACGACTGGTGTTTATGATGTTTTGGAGGCATCACCAGAGTTTGTGGCAAAGCAAATTGATTGTATTTTTGAGGATATTCGTCCAGATGCTGTGAAAATAGGAATGGTATCAAATACAGATATTATTCACAGTATTGCCAGAAAGCTAAAGGAGTATAACGCAAAAAATATTGTATGTGACCCTGTAATGGTTGCAACGAGTGGCAGCAGCCTTATGAAAAATGATGCTGTTAATACGCTTATTAGCGAGCTTATGCCGCTTGCAGCACTTATTACACCTAATATTTCTGAGGCTGAGGTGCTTTGTGGATTTGATATCAAAGATAAAGATGATATGTCAAAGGCAGCAGAGAAAATTTCAGAGACAACCAGTTCAGCTATTTTAATTAAAGGCGGTCATTTAACAGATTGCGCAGATGATTTGCTTTATGAAAACGGTAATATCCATTGGTTTTTTGGTGAGCGTGTTAATAACCCAAACACACATGGAACAGGCTGCACACTTTCATCTGCTATTGCGTGTAACCTAGCTAAGGGTGACACACTTGCTCAGGCAGTGAAAAATGCAAAGGACTATATAACTGGAGCATTAAATGCACAGCTTGACCTTGGAAAAGGTAGTGGTCCACTTGATCATGGATTTAAATACAGGGAGGTTTAAAAATTGAAAAACACAAAAAAATTGGCACTTGCAGGGGTATTGACTGCGATAGCGGTTGTGGGAAGTTTATTTTCCATTCCAGTGCTTGGTGCTAAATGCTCACCAGTGCAGCACATGATAAATGTTATCGCTGGTGTAGTGCTTGGTCCTTGGTATGCGTTGGGTATGGCGTTTGTGGCTTCTTTACTTCGCAACCTTATGGGGCTTGGCAGCGTGCTTGCATTTCCAGGCTCTATGATTGGTGCATTGCTTTGCGGTTTATTATACAAAGCATGTCCAAAATTGCCAGCAGCATATGCAGGCGAGGTTTTTGGCACTGGTATTTTGGGAGGCATAGCATCTTATCCATTAGCTGTCTTGCTTATGAATAATACTACTGCTGTACTTTTTACCTTTGTACCATCATTTTTAGTGTCAACTGCTGTTGGTGCTTTGGTTTCCGTTTTAGTGTTATTTGCATTAAAACGCACAAGAGTATTAAATCAGCTTGAGGTATCGCTGCGTTGATAAAAGAAATAGTTAAAATCATAGAAAACACTAAAATCAAACGTCCGCTTGTTCACGCAATTACTAATAATATAACTGTTAATGATTGTGCAAATATTATTCATGCTGCTTATGGAGCGCCGACAATGGCACAAGACGAGCGGGAAGTAGAGCAAATAACATCACTTTGCTCATCACTTGCGTTAAATCTTGGAGCTTTAAAAGCACAAGATGCAATGCTTATTGCCGCAAAAAAGGCAACTGAGCTTAATCACCCCATTGTACTTGATCCAGTGGCCGTGGGTGCATCAATATTACGAAGTGATACAGGTAAAATGCTTATAAATAACGCAAAAATCAGTGTAATTCGTGGCAATGCATCTGAAATTAGAGCTTTGGCTAAAGGCAGCACTACAACAAAGGGCGTTGAAGCAAATAAAACTGACCGAACCACTGAAGAAAACCTTGAGGAAGCTATCAATATGGTTTGTCAGTATAGTCTGCAAACCGGTTCTGTAATTATGATGACTGGAGCTATTGACTTAATAAGCGACGGAAAAAACACTGCTATTTTTCGTGGAGGCAGTGAAATGATGAGCAGAATTACAGGGGCAGGTTGTATGCTTACAGCACTTACAGCGACATATTGCGGAGCGAATCCAGATAAATGTTTTGCTAGTGCGGTAACAGCTGCGGCTGTTATGAATGTATCAGCCCAAATAGCAGAAAAGCGCGTACGAGAACTGATGGAGGGCACCGCCTCATTCCGTACACGACTTATTGATTCAGTAAGTATGATTTCAAATGAACAGTTATTTGAAAATGTTAGGTTTGAAATCTTAAAAAAATAAAAATTTTTCATTGGGGGTACCACCTTGAATAAAAGACCTATTATAGAGCGTATGCTCAGAGAAAGCGAAAACATCTGGCAAAGATATTTAAACCATCCATTTATTTTAGGGGTTGCAAATGGCGATTTACCAGTAGAAAAGTTTCGCTTTTATCTCTTGCAAGATTATTTATATCTCTACGATTATGCAAAAGTTTTTGCTCACACATTGACTAAAACAGATAATAAAGAAATAATGTCACTTTGCTCTTCGAGTATAAACAACATTTTAAATGGTGAAATGAAAATCCACAAAGGTTATATGAGCCGCATGGGTATTTCAAAAGAGGAAGTAGAAAAAGTTAAAGTGAGTTTAACAAATCTTTCTTATACATCATATATGTTAAATGTTGCAGAACATGGTGATGAAACTGCAGGACTTGCAGCAATTTTATCATGTGCAATAAGTTATGAATTTATTGGTAAATGGATTAAAGAAAATTATCCTAAATCTGTAAACCATGAGTTTTATGGCGAATGGATTAGCGGATATTCTGGAGAAGAATATGCAAACGCAAACCGTAAGATTGAAAAACTTATGAATAGGCTATGCGAAAATATCAACGAAAATCAAACACAAAAGCTGATTGATATTTTCGTCATCTGCTCAGAATATGAATATAAATTCTGGGATATGGCATGGAATATGGAGAAATAAACCATGCTTGAATTTAAAAATGTTTCTTTTAAATATGATATTGATAATTACAATATGCTGGAAAATTTATCATTTCATATTAAAAAAGGTGAATTTGTTTCTGTAATTGGACCGTCAGGTTGTGGTAAGAGCACAATCTTTCGCTTAATTTGCAAACTTCTTGACCGTCAAAGTGGAGAAATTATTGTAAATGGTAAACCCATCGATGGAAGAAAAGGCTATTGTGGTTATATGCCACAAAAAGACCTGCTTTTTCCATGGCGTACAGTTGGTGAAAATTTAAAACTTCCAATGCAGATACAGAAAATACTTGCTAAAGAACAAATGACCCAAAAAATGAAATCTACCCTTGAGAAAGTCGGGCTTTCAGGACTGGAAAATAAAAAACCTAGTGAGCTTTCTGGTGGTATGCGTCAGCGTGCTGCATTTGCAAGAACGCTTTTAACTGGTTCCGATTTGCTTTTACTTGACGAACCGTTTTCTGCACTTGATTTTTTAACTCGTATTTCCATGCAGGAGTGGCTGCTTGAGCAGTGGGAGCGAGAGCATAAAACAGTATTGTTTATCACTCACGATGTTGAGGAGGCTTTATTTTTATCTGGTCGAGTGCTGGTGATTGAAGACTTACCAATAAAAAAACTTATATCATTTGATGTGCCTTGTGATTATCCAAGAAATCGCGAAAGCCTTACAAAGCCTGAAATAATAACTCTTAGAGAGCAGCTTATAAGCATGCTCAGAAGGGAGATTAAGGCATGAACAAAATGAAAAATAATAATCTACCTGCTTTGATTTTTACATTTGCTCTGCTTATTATATGGCAATTTGGAGCGATGAAAGTTGATGCAGCCTATATTTTGCCTACACCTATTCAGATTTTAAAAAGGCTTTGGGAACTTAGAGAGCCACTTTTCACTGCACATTTACCAGCAACGATGACATGTACAGGTATAGGATTGCTAATTTCCATTCTTTTAGGAGTTGCTCTTGCGATTATTATGGATATAAGTCCGCTTGCTGAAAAAACTTTATATCCAGTTATGATTGCATCACAGACAATACCAACAACAGCGCTTGCACCACTTTTTGTAATGTGGTTTGGTTATACAATTTGGAGTAAAGTATTAGTCACTGTGCTTATAACATTTTTCCCAATAGCCGTCACATTGTTTGATGGGCTTCGTTCTGCAAAAAATGATATGATTGATTTAATGCGTACATTTGGTGCAGGAAAGCGGGAAATTTTCTTTAAACTAAAGTTACCGGCTGCACTTCCGCACTTTTTTTCAGCTATGAAAATGGCAGTTCCTATGTCCATTATCGGTGCTGCAATAGGAGAGTGGCTTGGTGCTCAAGCAGGATTAGGCTATTTCAGCCGAAGAATGATGACACAGCTTGACGGGGCAGGTGTATTTGCACCAATAGTTGTTTTAAGTATTATTGCAATGGTTATTGTTGGCATAATTTCTTATATTGAAAGAAAAATGATTACATGGCGTGGAGATTTATAAAAAATATGCATTTATAATAGGAGGATTAAGATGAAAAAAAGAATTTTTGCAGCGTTTACCGCTGCGGCGATGTTGCTTGCAGGCTGTTCCGGAAATGCAAATAATGGTTCTGCAAATGGCTCACAGGAAAAAGAGCTTAGAGAGCTGACTGTTGTTTTGGACTGGTATCCAAATGCACTTCATGCATTTTTATATCAGGCTGAACAGGCCGGTTATTTTGCTGAGGAAGGATTAACAGTTAATTTACAAGCACCCGCAGGCACTAACGACGCTATAAGTATGGTTGCAGCAGGTAAGGCGGATATTGGTCTTTATTATCAGCAAGATGTTATTCAGTCGAGAGCTGACCAGAATATCCCTGTAAAGTCCATTGGTGCGGTAGTGCAAAGTCCGCTTAATATTATTCTTTCATTAAAAGAAAAAAATATCACTAAACCAGAGGATTTAGTGGGAAAAACTATTGGTTATGCTGGTACAGAATTATCTGAAGCACTTATTCACAGTATTATGAAAAATAATGGTGCAAGTGCAGATGATGTTAATATGATTGATGTAGGTTTTGAGCTCATGGCGTCTATGACAACTGGTCAAGTTGACGCTACAATTGGATGTCTTGTCAATCATGAAGTACCACAGATGGAAAAGGAAGGTTTTGAGGTAAACTATTTCTTCCCAGATGATTTTGGTGTGCCGCAGTATTATGAAGGGGTATTCCTTGCAAATGATAGTATGATAAATGATGAACCAGAGGTACTAGAAGGCTTTTTAAGAGCTTGTGAAAAGGGTTTTGAGGATTTCAAAAACTCACCAAATGAAGTGCTTAATGTTTTACTTGAAAATCAAGACGAAGCAAACTTCCCGCTTGATGAGGAAGTTGAGCAAAAATCTGTTGAAACCCTTCTACCACTTATGGAGACTGAGTCTGCAAAATTTTTAAGCCAAACAGAAGAATGTTGGCAAGAGAATATAGATTGGCTGTATGAAGAGGGCATTATATCCGAAAAACCAGATGTTTCCGAAGTTATGGTAAACCTTAATTACTAATAGAAAAGTGGTCTTAGAGTTTAAGTCTAAGACCACTTTTTAATTTATACTATTCTGCAACTCTCAAGCAAATCATTTTTAACATTCCAAAGTTTCTTTGACAAGTCAACATAATATGTCTGAGGATATTCAAAACGTTTAATCTGATCCCAAAGGGTTTCAAGCTGCTTTTGACAGTAATTTCTGATTTCATGAATATCAGGTGAATTATAAACCTTTTTGCCATTTTCGAATATTGGAATAAGCAAAGGTTTAGCCTCATAATCAGCAATGATTTTCTTTTTCCATGTGTGGATTGGGTCAAATAGTGTATAAGGCTGACTTTCGTCTATAATTTCATCATGCACACAAAGAACATCACCAAGAGCCATTCCGCTTTGTTTATCAAATAAACGATAAACTTTTTTAAAATGTGGATTTGTAATTTTTTCTACATTTTCTGAAATCTTAATTTTTGGAACAATATTGCCATGGTCGTCCTCAACAGCTGCGAGCTTATAAACCCCGCCGAATACAGGTTCAGATTTAGATGTAATTAAGCGTTCGCCAATACCAAAGGAATCAATTTTAGCACCTTGTAATAATAAATCAGATACCAAATATTCATCAAGAGAGTTTGATGCCATAATCTGCACATCTTTATAACCAGCATCATCGAGCATTTTTCTTGCCTGAATGGAAAGATATGCAATATCACCTGAATCAAGTCTTATTGCTTTTGGACGTTTCCCCATTGGTGCAAGCACTTCATTTGCTACTTTAATAGCATTAACTACACCAGATTTTAATACATTATATGTGTCAACTAAAAATACACAGTTATCTGGATAAATTTCTGCATAAGCCTTAAAAGCATCATACTCACTAGGGAACATCTGTACCCAAGAATGAGCCATTGTACCGCCTGCTGGGATATGATAATCTCTATCAGCAAGCACACAAGCTGTGCCATTACAGCCACCTATATAAGATGCTCTTGCACCAAAAACTGCACCATCATAGCTTTGTGCCCTGCGAGAGCCAAATTCAAGCACAACTCTGCCTTGTGCAGCACGCGTTATACGACTTGCCTTTGTGGCAATAAGTGTTTGGTGATTGATTGTAAGCAGTATCATTGTTTCCACAAATTGAGCCTGAATCATTGGACCTGCAACTGTAACAATAGGCTCACCAGGGAAGATTGGGGTGCCTTCTGGCACTGCCCAAACATCACATTCAAACTTAAAGTCTTTTAAATATGCAAGGAATGCATCAGAAAAGCAGTTTTTGCTTCTAAGATATTCAATATCTTCATTTGTAAAGGTAAGATTTTCAAAATACTCTATAAGCTGCTCAACGCCTGCCATAATAGCATATCCGCCACCGTCTGGGACTCTGCGGAAAAACATATCAAAGTATGCTCTTCGGTTAGCCATACCTTTTTCAAAATAGCCATGAGCCATGGTAAACTCATAAAAATCGGTCAACATAGTAAGATTTTTTTCTGTCATTTTAATCCGAATTCCCTTTCAAGAAATGTAAGATTCATCTAAAAATCAAGGGGTGTCTTTACACCTTTAGATAAGACTATGATATTACGAATAAGAGAAAATTTCAAGAAAAATCGTAAAAGTTTCAAAAATGATCTAGCAATATTCATGCATAAGATGCATAAATATTCATTTATAAAAATATTTATTTATTTTTCTTGCAATAACCGTATTTAGGAGTTATAATAAATTTATCCCGAAATCGGATAAATTTGGAGGAATAAAATATGGAAAAGAAATATAATAAAGTAGTTTTAGCATATTCAGGCGGTCTTGATACGTCTGTGCTGATTCCTTGGCTAAAGGAGCATTATGGCTGTGAGGTTATCGCTGTATCCGGCAACGTAGGTCAGGCAAGCGAGCTTGAGGGTCTTGAAGAACGTGCGCTTGGTACAGGAGCTTCTAAGTTATACATTGAGGACTTAACAAAGGAATTTGTTGATGATTATATTATCCCAACCATGCAGGCTGGTGCATCTTATGAGCAGTATCTTCTAGGTACTTCATTTGCACGTCCGATTATTGCAAAGCGTATTGTTGAAATCGCTAAAAAAGAGGGTGCAGATGCTATTTGCCACGGCTGCACAGGTAAGGGCAATGACCAAGTTCGCTTTGAATTGGCTATTAAGGCCTTTGCTCCAGATATGGACATTATTGCTCCATGGCGTTTCTGGGAGCTTAACTCTCGTGAAAAGGAAATTGAGTATGCCGAAAAGCATAATATTCCTCTAAAGATAAATAAAGAAACAAACTATTCTAAGGATAAAAACCTGTGGCATCTGTCACATGAAGGTCTTGACCTTGAAGACCCTGCAAATGAAGCTCCACTAAACAAGGAGGGTTTCCTTGAAATGGGTGTTTCTCCAGAGCAAGCTCCAGATGTTCCAACTTACGTAACCATTCACTTTGAAAAGGGTGTTCCAACTGCTGTTGATGGGGTTGAAATGGATTCTGTTGCTCTTATTACTAAGTTAAATGAGCTGGGCGGTGCTAATGGTTGCGGTATTCTTGATATCGTTGAGAACCGTCTTGTTGGTATGAAGAGCCGTGGTGTGTATGAAACCCCAGGTGGAGCGGTTCTATATGCTGCTCATCAGAAGTTAGAGGAAATCACCCTTGATAAGGAAACTGCTCACTATAAGCAGCAGCTTGCACTAAAGTTTGCAGACCTTGTATATAACGGTCAGTGGTATACCCCACTTCGTAAGGCTATGACTGCTTTTGTTGATTCCACTCAGGAAACTGTCACTGGTGATGTTAAGCTAAAGCTGTATAAGGGTAATATTATTCCTGCGTCTGTAACTTCTCCATACTCTTTATATTCTGATGGTATGGCTACATTTGACGAGGACGATTGCTATGACCAGGCTGATTCCGCTGGTTTTATTAACCTATTTGGTCTGCCAATAAAGGTTCGTGCATTGAATGACCAAGTATTATTTGAAAAGACTGGTAAGCACTTCCCAAGCGTAGAATAAGAGGTTTAAATAATTATGGCAAAATTATGGGCAGGTAGATTTCAAAAAGAAACTGACCTTGTAGTAAATGATTTTAACTCCTCTATTATGTTTGACTGTCGTCTTTATAAAGAGGATATAACAGGCTCGATTGCACATGCAACAATGCTAGGAAAACAAGGCATTATTGAACAACATGAGGCTGACAAGATTGTTGCAGGTCTTAAAGAGATTTTAGCAGATATTGAAGCGGGTAATGTTGAATTTTCTCTCGATTATGAGGATATTCACATGAATGTAGAGCAGCTATTGACCGAAAGAATAGGTGATACAGGTAAGCGTCTGCATACAGGTCGATCCAGAAACGACCAAGTAGCACTTGATATGCGTCTTTATGTTAAAAAGGAAATTGCTGAGATTATCAGTTTAACTCTTGACTTTATGAAGGCTCTTTGTAATAAATCTAAGGATAATTTAGATGCTGTTATGCCAGGTTATACACATCTGCAAAGAGCACAGCCTACAACCTTTGCTCATTATATGATGGCTTATGCAAATATGCTAAAGCGTGATGTTATGCGTCTTGATGACTGCTTGGAGCGTATGGATGATATGCCACTAGGTTCTGGTGCATTAGCATCTACTACATATCCAATCGATAGAGATTTTGTGCGTAAGCAGCTAGGTTTTTCAAGACTTACTGATAACTCCCTCGATGGTGTTTCTGATAGAGATTATTGTATCGAGCTTTGCTCTGATTTATCCATTCTGATGATGCATTTATCAAGACTATCAGAGGAGATTATTTCTTGGTGTTCTTGGGAGTTTAAGTTTGTGGAACTAGATGATGCTTATTCAACTGGTTCATCTATAATGCCACAAAAGAAAAACCCTGATGTTTGTGAACTCATTCGTGGTAAGACTGGTCGTGTATATGGCAGCCTTACAACCCTACTTACAATGTTAAAGGGCTTGCCACTTGCATATAATAAGGATATGCAGGAGGATAAAGAGGCAGTATTTAACGCTATTGATACTGTTAAACAATGCTTAGAAGTATTTACACCAATGTTCTCTACCATGACACTGCGTAAGGATAATATGCGTAAGGCGGCGTCTAAGGGCTTTATCAACGCAACCGACTGTGCAGACTATCTGACAAAGAAAGGTATGCCATTTAGAGATGCATATAAAACCGTCGGCAGACTGGTTAGCGAATGTATAAAGGCTGATGAGACTCTGGAAACACTTACACTAAAGGATTTTGGTGCAATTTCAAAAACATTTGGACCAGATGTTTATGATGCTCTTGACCTTAATACATGCGTAAGAGAACGTAAAGTAATAGGTGGTCCAGCTCCAGAGGAAGTAAAGCGTCAGATTGCAAAGATTGAAAAATTCATGGAGCAATATGAGGCAGTAGAAGAATGAGACCTGTTATTTATATAGATGGTAAAGAAGGAACCACTGGACTTCAAATTTATGAGCGTCTAGGCTCACGCAATGATTTAACATTACTTCTTATTGACGAGGATAAACGCAAAGACACAAGGGAACGTGCAAAACTTATGAATCAGGCGGATATAGTGTTTTTATGTCTGCCTGATGCAGCAGCTAAAGAGGCTGTAACACTGGTTACAAATCCAAACACCAGAATTGTTGATGCTTCAACTGCTCATAGAATAAATCCAGATTGGGATTATGGTTTTCCAGAGTTGTCAAGCGAAAAAAGACAGGCGATAGAAAAGTCCAAAAGAGTTGCAAACCCTGGTTGTCATGCAACTGGTTTTATCTCTATTGTTTATCCACTTGTAAAGCTCGGTATACTGCCAAAGGATTATCCCATGTCATTTTTCTCATTGACTGGGTATTCTGGTGGGGGTAAAAAAATGATTGCCTCCTATGAAAGTAAGGATAAACCACAAGAATATTTTGCACCTAGAATTTATGGTCTTAGCTTAAACCACAAGCACTTGCCAGAGATGAAAGTGGTTTGTGAAATTGAAAATCCACCAGTATTTGCCCCTGTGGTTGATGATTACTATAAGGGTATGGCTGGTACTTTAAGCCTTGTAAATGATAAGCTAAACGGAAATCAAACCGCAGAGAAAATTCACAAAGCACTTTTTGATTATTATAAAAATCAAAAGATTATTACTGTTGCACCATTTGGCGGTGGTGCAGATATGATTGGAGCAAATACAATGGCAGGTAAAGACAGTTTAAAAATTATAGTTTGCGGAAATGAAAATCAAACTATGATTACTGCTTTATTTGATAATCTGGGTAAGGGTGCATCTGGTGCGGCTGTACAGAATATGAATATCATGCTCGGTATGGACGAAACCACAGGTCTTAATATATAAAATAAAGCAAGATTTTGTTTTGGAGAAAAATAAGTTATGAAAATAATTTCAGGCGGCGTTTGTGCCGCAAAGGGATTTAAAGCAGGTGCAACATGTTGCGGAATTAAGGAAGGCCGCACAACTGATGACCTTGCAATTATTCTTTCTGAATGTGAATGTACAGCGGCTGCAACATATACATTAAACCGTGTAAAAGCTGCTCCGCTTTATATTACAATGGAGCATCTTGAAGATGGTGTTGCCCGTGCAATCGTTGTAAATGCTGGCAATGCTAATGCTTGTGCACCAGATGGTATTGAAAATGCAAAGCGTCAAGCACAAGCGGCTGCAAAACTATTAGGCGTTGAAGAAGACAGAGTGCTTGTAGCATCAACAGGTGTTATCGGTCAAAGACTTAATATTGAATGCATTGAAGAAAATATTGGAAATTTACAGCTTTTAGAAAATGGCTCAGAGGCTGCAAGTCATGCAATATTAACAACTGATACAAAGGTAAAAAGTGTTGCTATTGAATTTACAGTTGGTGGTAAAACATGCCATATTGGTGGTATTGCAAAGGGAAGCGGTATGATTCATCCCAATATGGGTACTATGTTAGCTTTTATTACAACCGACTGTAATATTACACATGAAATGCTGCAAATTGCACTTGTTGAAAGCGTTCGCAGAAGTTATAACCGTGTAAGTGTCGATGGTGATACTTCCACTAATGATATGTGCATTGTTATGGCAAACGGTTTAGCTGGAAATGAGCAAATTGACTGGCAGAATGAGGACTTTGATAAGTTCTATCAAGCACTACATGAAGTTAATGTTCGTTTGGCTCGTATGATTGCAGGTGATGGAGAGGGCGCAACTAAGCTAATCACTTGCAATGTAAAGGGTGCTAGAAGTGAAGAAGCGGCAGAACGTCTTGCAAAAGCAGTATGTGCATCTAATCTTGTAAAGGCTGCTATGTTTGGTGCAGATGCTAACTGGGGCAGAGTTCTTTGTGCTATGGGTTACTCTAAAGCGCCATTTAGACCAGAATATGTCACTGTTTCATTCTCATCTAGTGTTGGAAGTGTCGTGGTTTGTGACCATGGCTACGGATTAGAGTTTGATGAGGACTTAGCAAAGCAAATTTTACTTGAAAACGAGGTTAATATTGATGTTGAGCTTTACGAGGGTGAAGAAAAAGCCACATGTTGGGGCTGTGACCTTACCTATGATTATGTAAAGATTAACGGCGATTACCGTACCTAAAACGGATTTTTGGAATCTTCGTTCTCGGACACAGGATTTCCTATGTCCATGAGCGAGGATTCTTTTTGGCTTACAAAGAAATAAAAAAAGAGGGAAATAAATGAATTTTGATGCAGAAACCAAAGCGAATATTCTTGTAGAGGCTCTGCCTTATATTCAGGAATATTATGGTCAGACAGTAGTTATAAAATATGGCGGAAACGCTATGATTAACGAGCAATTAAAAGATGCAGTTATACATGATATAGTGCTTTTAAGCCTTGTAGGAGTAAAAGTGGTTGTTGTACATGGTGGCGGTCCAGAAATCTCTGATATGCTTAAAAAAATTGGCAAGGAATCTAAATTTGTCAAGGGATTACGTTATACAGATAGAGAAACCATGGATATTGTTCAAATGGTGCTTTGCGGCAAGGTAAATAAAGACCTTGTAACATTGCTGTCTAAAGCAGGCGGTAAGGGTGTGGGTCTTGGAGGTATGGACGGCGGACTATTTAAGGCAAAACGTCTGACTGACGAGGAAGGCACAGATTTTGGCTATGTTGGTGATATTGTAGATGTTAACCCTCAGACAGTTATTGATACACTTTCAAAGGGTTATATACCTGTTGTATCAACGGTTGCAGAGGGGATTGATGCAGATACCAATTATAATATCAACGCTGATACAGCAGCGGCTAAACTCGCAATCGCACTTGGTGCGAAAAAGCTGATTTTGCTTACAGATGTACGTGGTTTACTTCGTGATGCTAAGGACGAAGAAACACTTATTCATAAATTAAAAGTTTCAGAAGTTCCTGCACTTATTAAAGAGGGCGTTATTTCTGGCGGTATGATTCCAAAGGTTGATTGCTGCGTTGAGGCAGTTCGTAAAGGTGTAGAGCGTGCAAATATTCAAGATGGCAGAGTACCGCACTCTATTCTTATTGAGCTTTTAAGTAAAGTTGGAGTAGGCACAATGTTTAACTAATTTATATCAAAATAAAGGTGAAATAAAAATGACTTTTGAACAACTAAAAGCACAGGAAAATGAGTATGTTATGAATACATATGGCAGATTTCCTATAGCTCTTGACCATGGTGAAAAATCGGTTTTGTGGGATATTGAGGGCAAGCGTTATATTGATATGACATCTGGTATTGGTGTTTGCAGTGTAGGATACAACAATGAAAAGATAATTTCTGCAATTACAGAACAGTCACATAAGTTAATGCATGTTTCAAACCTGTTTACAACCGAACCGATGATTAAAACAGCAAAAACACTTGTGCAGTCTACGGGCATGGGAAAAGTGTTTTTCTCTAACTCAGGTGCGGAGTCTAATGAAGGGGCAATTAAACTCGCGCGTAAATATTCTTTTGATAAATATGGAGAGGGCAGAAGTAAGATTATTACTCTTGTAAACTCTTTTCATGGCAGAACTATAACAACTCTTAATGCAACAGGTCAGGAAAAATTTCATAAATATTTCTTCCCGTTTACTGAAGGCTTTGATTATGCTGTCGCTAATGATATTGAGGATTTAAAATCTAAGATTGATAATACAACTTGTGCGGTTATGATGGAGCTTATTCAAGGTGAGGGCGGTGTACTTCCTCTTGATAAAGGTTTTGTAAAGCAGGTCGAGACCCTTTGTAATGAAAAAGATTTACTTTTAATTATAGATGAGGTTCAAACTGGTATCGGCAGAACAGGCAGCCTATTCTGTTTCCAGCAGTATGACATTAAACCTCATGTTGTAACTATGGCAAAAGGACTAGGTGGCGGTGTGCCAATCGGTGCGGTTATGGCAAATAAAAAATGCTGTGATGTTCTGGGTCCTGGTATGCATGCCACAACTTTTGGAGGAACTCCTATAGTATGTGCAGCAGCTAATGCAGTATTAGATATAGTGAATAATCAGAAATTTTTTGATGAAGTTAATAAAAAAGGTGAATATATAAAACAAGGTATTTTATCAATCGGTTCTGACAAGATTCAAGGGATTCGTGGCATGGGACTTATGCTTGGCATAATTGTTGATGCAGATAAGCGTGCAGAGTTTGTAAATGCGTGTATCGAAAATGGTTTACTTGTTATAACAGCAGGTACAAATGCTATTCGCCTATTGCCGCCACTAACAATAAGCTATGAAGAACTTGATGAAGCTATTTCTGTTTTCAAAAAAGTTTTTAATTAAAATAAGAGGGAATAAATTATGAAACATTTATTAAAACTGCTTGATTGCAGCACAGAAGAAATTATCGGTTTGCTAGACCTTGCAGACCAGTTAAAATATGAACGTAAGAATAATATTACCCATCATCATTTAGAGGGAAAGAGTATAGGTCTTATCTTCCAGAAGTCATCAACCCGCACAAGAGTGTCTTTTGAAACTGGTATGTATCAGTTAGGCGGTCAAGCATTGTTCCTGTCATCTCGTGACCTTCAGATTGGCAGAGGTGAACCTGTACAAGATACCGCTCGTGTGTTGTCACGCTACCTAGATGGTATTATGATTCGCACATTTGAACAAAAGGAAGTAGAAGATTTAGCTGAATATGGTTCTATTCCAGTTATAAATGGCTTAACAGATTTCTGTCATCCTTGTCAGGTGCTTGCGGACCTTATGACAATTCGTGAAAAATATGCTGTGCTTGAAGGTTTGAAGATGTGTTATATTGGTGATGGTAATAACATGGCTAACTCTTTGATTGTTGGCGGTCTTAAAACTGGTATGAAAGTATCAGTTGCAACTCCAGATGATTATAGACCACATTCAAAGGTGCTTGAATTTGCTAAGGATTTTGCAGATTTCACACTATGTAATGAACCAATGAAAGCAGCAGAAAATGCAGATGTAATTATTACAGATACATGGGCATCTATGGGTCAGGAAGATGAAAAGGAAGCCCGTATGAAAGTATTTAAGGGTTATCAGATAAATGATGAGCTTATGTCAGCAGCTAAAGAAGGTGCAATGGTTCAACATTGCCTACCAGCATATCGTGGACAGGAAATTACAGAAAAGATTTTTGAAGAACATGCACATGAAATCTTTGAGGAAGCAGAGAACCGTTTACATGCACAAAAGGCAGTTATGGTTACGCTTATGAAAGACAAAGATTAATTATTTTAAATCCGCTATGATTATTAAAATCTTAGCGGATTTTGTCTTATATTGTAATACAAAATAGGTATATAAAAAAATTTAAAAAAATTTAGAAAATACGCTTGACTTTTATAATTATATAGCATATAATAAACAAGGTCGCTGAGTTGGGCGGTCAGGAAATGAATATAGTATGGAGAGTTGGCTGAGTGGTCGAAGGCGCACGATTGGAAATCGTGTGTGCGGTAATCCCGTACCCAGGGTTCAAATCCCTGACTCTCCGCCATAAAAATCCGTTAAACCGTTTGGTTTAGCGGATTTTCTTTATTTTAAGGCGGAAAAAGTTGTGTTTTTTAAAATCAATTTTGCTGTAAGATGACAGTATTTTAGCCCAAATTGGTCTTAAATTAGTCTGAATTTTTCTCAGAAATTTTTTCCAGATTTTTTGATGGCTCAAAAAGCAACAAAACGACTGATTCAGCTGCTCTTTGTGATGATGTAAAATTATCATGTAAATATATTTCTGTTGTTGATATTTTAGAATGTCCAAGCTGCTTTTTTATCGTATTTATATCAACACCAGATTCAACCATAATCATTGCAGAGCTATGTTATTGATAATATAAAGATAAACGGAAAAAGACTTTATTTTCAAGGATTATAGGCATTTGTCATTGCTTATTCAATTCTTTTTCCAACTTTGATAATCAGGTGAGAAATGTGTCTAATAATGGGAGATGTCATTTAAGAGACAAAACCAAATATCGTCATGGTGGTGTGGTATTATGCTTAATCGCTACTTGTCAAGGACGTTTTATCTTAACGGATAGAGTGCCTATTGCTGAAGCAGGTGCAGGAAGAATTATTTTCGCATTATTTTCAGCACTATAAATGGGAATTTGTTTGTAAATGGAGGTACATATGATTGAAAAATTGCAAAAACCAGATATAGACACAGTTATATATATTTGGTTTGATACGAATATAAAATCTCATAACTTTATTTCTGCACAATATTGGAAAAACAATTTAGAAACAGTGAAACAAATGATTTTGCAAGCGGAAGTATACATATATAAAGAAAAAAATAAAATACAAGGATTTATTGGATTAAATGATGAATATATAGCAGGAATTTTTGTTGCAAGTGAAGCACAATCACATGGTATAGGTAAACAGTTGATAGACTTTGTAAAAGGTATAAAAAGGCAATTAAACCTAAGAGTATATCAAAAGAATACAAGAGCAATACAATTTTATCAACGAGAGGGCTTCAAGATTTTAAATCAGAATGTAGATAAAAATACCAATGAAAAAGAATATTACATGGTATGGAAACAGTAAAACCATCGAAAATGTGTTAGTTGAATGAAATTTCCCATTTATTAAATAGAGGAGCTTTAAACTAAATATCTATACCACACAGCGCATATGAGCAGTAAATCTGGAAGAGATTTACTGCTTTTTTGCATTCATCATATTAAAAAAACTGTTGTAACCTGTGTTCGCATATAGGTTGCATTATTAAATGGTAAAACATTTATTGACCGTGACCGAAGATGAGAGCGTCCATTAAGATAAAATCTCAGTTTTGTGACGATTGCATCTGGAAAATAGAGTTTTTTATAGTCACATCATCCCTTGTTGTGGCTGGTTGACCGCTATCACTCACATTATACAATACACGTACCGCAAGCATGGGATTTTACACTGGTACTAGAACCAAAAGTAATAGAAATGTCCATATCTGTATGCTATAATGAAACTGAAAATAGAGTGATAAATTAAAAATTTTATAATGTGTAAAGGAGAAAAAATATGAAATTGGATACAAATCTTTTGAAATGGATAAGACAGCCAGATAATTATACGATAACTGAGGATAGAATAGAAATTATTACACAACCTCATACAGATTTATGGCAAAGAACTTATTACCATTTCCGTAATGATAACGCTCCTGTATTGCAGATTGAAAATGCTGAAAAATATTTTTCTTTTTCAGTTAAGACAGAGTTTGAAAGCAAACATCGTTTTGACCAATGTGGCATTGTAATGTATTTAGACAGTGAGAATTGGATAAAGGCTTCTGTGGAGTATGAAAATGAAAAAATTCAGCGTCTAGGTACTGTAGTAACCAACAATGGGTATTCAGATTGGTCGTCAACAGATGTCGATGCCTCTATCAAATCAATGTGGTTTCGCCTTAGTCGCAGAGAAAATGACTTTTGTGTTGAAAATTCAATAGATGGTGTGAATTATAACCAAATGCGTATCTGCCATATGTTTAATATCCCTGAGGTTGTTCCGTTTGGTATTTATGCTTGCAGTCCAGAGGACTCTTCTTTTAAATCAGTATTTACAAATATGGAAATTACTGATTGTAAATGGCTTACTCATGTTGGACAAGCACCTGACAATGATGATTGACAGTTTTCTGACTGTCATATTCAAAAAAACTAAAATATCCCAAATAAATTCAGTAATTACATACATATAATACTATAAAATAGAATTAAATATTTTTCTTACAAAATTATGTATTTTACCACTTGACAAATATTTGATTTAATGGTATTACTTTGTTAGTGCACAACGTAATATAAAAATTGTACTCGGAGTATGGTTAAAAAGATTTAAAGGACTGATGCCTATGATGGTTAGCAAAAAATTGATATATAATAAAAACGAATACACCTCCAGTAAATAATGAATTTATAAAGCAGGGCAGTCATTTATATTTGCATTAAGTTAATGTAATGTTAGTAATCACCTATAATTTGTTTGAAAGTGAGGTTAAAATTATGATAACCATTAAAAATAATCGATTTTTATTTTCATCAGTACTTTTATGTGCAGTAATGCTTTTGTTGCAGATTGTAATATTAAATTCTAATTATTTTTTTACAATAGATGCTAATTTTTATGCTGTTTTATCCAAAGTATTGTTGGGTTTAAGTATAATTTTTTCTTTATACTCACTATTACTTACGTATGAGATGATTAAAATTAAAAAAATGCTTGCTTTGCCTTATGTTGTACAGTTTATGGGAGCGATAATATCTATGCTACAATATAATGAATATCTGCATAGAGTTGCAAACGTTCATATAGCACAAGAATTTATTTTAATAACATATTTTATTTGTCTTTTCTCATCGATTATTCTTATGTTAATATTTAGGAAATTAAAATTAAGTTAAAAGTTTATAATATTTTATTATAGTTATGTTATAACTCGGTTAATAAACTCTTTTGAGTTTAAATATAATAAAAAGGAGAAATTCATGTGAAAAAGAAAGTTATATCAGTATTTATGCTTTATGTGATGGCTGTATCGTTATTTGTATCTGCGTCAGCTACATATGTAGATACAGCAATACCAGAACCAAATGAATATGGTTCCCCAGTTGAAGAAATTACTTATTATGATGAAGAGCTTAAAACAACGATTACAGAGCGAACATATTTTGTGCCTGATGAAAATGGTATTACTCTCTATTCAAAATCTGGCAGTGGTTGGTATAAAAACGAAAAAGTTATTTCTTGGACTGGAACAAACGGTAGAGATACAACAATTTATGCACAAGGACACTTCGAATGGGGAGATGAAGATGTAAGTGTAAGCTCTCCAAGTGGAGGATATGATTATATACCAAGCAAGGTGGAAGTTAATAACAGTAAATGTACATATGGAACTGGAAAATATGGAGGTGTTTTCAACAAGTTTGCTTATGTTACTTATGATTTAGATCTTACTAATGCTGTTGGTCTACCAGTTTCACGTTCTGTTACAATACGTGTGAGTGAAAGTGGAAATCTTATTTGAAATTAATTAACCTATAAAATTCAAGTTATATGATTTATAAAATAAGGTTTTAGCATATATGCAAAAAAATTTAGACTATGTTTGTTAATTTGCATTAAATATGGTAAATAGTGGCTATCAGTCTATTTTAATCTTATTATTTTAAATAATTACTCATAAAGCAGAGTAAATATAATAACTAATTTTATTAGTTTAACCGTTCATTAAGAAGAAAACCATTATTGGTTTTCTTCTTTTTATTACAAAATTATGTATTTTATTACTTGACAAATATTTGATTTAATGGTATTACTTTGTTAGTGCACAACGTAATATAAAAATTGTACTCGGAGTATGGTTAAAAAGATTTAAAGGACTGATGCCTATGATGGTTAGCAAAAAATCCATATATAATCGAAAAGGCAGAAACTTTGCCATAATGGCAGCTGGTATTGCGTACTGATAATGAATCAACACTGTATGTAGAATCGATTTAATATTGTTAAAACATGATTGGAGGATTATGTAATGTTAAAAAATAAATTATTCCAAATGATTTTTGTGGGTTGTATTGGAATGTCAACACTTATGTTTAGCGCATCAGCTACAGAAAGCAATTATTCCAGTGACATAAGTAATGCTCAAGTATTCCAGGCATATGTAGACAATCAATTACAAAAATTAGATTTATCATCGTTACCAGAAGAACGATATAAATCAGTTGTTGATGCCAGCAAATATGCATATATTGATTTAGATAGTGTTGATTCTGCTTATATGAAAGATAAAATTATCGAATCACGTAATACAATTATATTCAGTCAAGGCTGGGTAGCTGATGGGTTAGGTGGTCGTATAATAGATAAATATGGGAATTATGAAGAAGTTCCAGAGTTTCATAAATTATTTCCTGATGATTGGGAAATTCCAAGTTTCCAACAAGAAGATGATGATGTGGATTCTGTATCAACTTCAAAGGAAACTAGAGATTGGGATACTGTTTTTAACAAAATTGTAACATTGAAAATCCCTAGCAGCATTACCAATTCTCCAGAATTTTACAGTATTGAAACATCGGCTTTTGTGGGTACATCAAACGAGTATAATATAAAAAAACTATCGACTGTAGGATATAATAATATGGGTAATACTTATAATTTGGGTTATTCTAATAAAAAACAAATGCATCTTTGGGATGGAGAAGCTATTTAGATGAAGGGGCTGCGTTTGAAATTGATACACCAAAGAATACAAAAGTATCAATAAGAGCTAGCAGTTACGATTCTCCGGGCGATTGGAGTTTAATGGTATCATCAAACAGACAATATGTATAAATTATTTTTGTTTGTGAGATGCTATGCAATAAATGACTATAACTATTAGTGATGAGAATAACTTATAAACACTTGTATTATTCAAGAAGAAAACCATTATTGGTTTTCCTCTTTTTATTACAAAATTATGTATTTTGTTACTTGAAAAATATTTGATTTAATGGTATTACTTTGTTAGTGAACAGCATAAGCGTAATATAAAAATTGTGCTCATTTTTTAGAGTGGTGATATTGGAGGTAGAGACTGATGAACACCAAAGCAAAATCCCCAAAAAAATTATTACTAGAATGTATTATATCAGTGATACTTGTATATTTGATATTTTCAGTTTTTAACTACATGTTAGTATCTTATGATTTATCGCATACAAACACATCTGCTTTTGGTTCTATTATGTTATTTGTACTACGAACAATTATTATTATTGGTATAAGTGTAGTAATTCGTAAACGTAATTATGATGTTCTTGAAAATAATAACATAAAAATATACAATATTTGTATTATTACTTTATTTGTTTTAAGTATTGTTCTAAATTTATTTGGATTACCAAGAGAAGTTTTATTTTCTTTATCTTTTTCTGTTGGAATATATAATTTGCAAAACTCTAACTTATTTTTAGTTGTTTTGTGGGAACAGATATTCCTTAATTTTTTAATTTCTCATTTACTACTATGCTTAACTATTGTATTCTTTAAAAAACCAAAACAATATCATTTAAATCACACAAATATTGATTGATAATTTTGGAAAAATTATTTTGACCACAACTGGTTTTATTACTTAGTTACTGCTTATTATGTTGGATACGGAATGCTTAATACATCTCAGATGGGCGTTGAACTTAGTGCAAAGTTTGCACCAAGTAGATAATGGAGGAATAAAAAATGGATTTATCTATGATAGGAGCTTTTAGCCAAGAAAATTGGCGTTACAACACTAGAATACAAACAACAGAAAATATATATAAAAAAACTAATAGCTTAGATTATACTGAAAAACCAAATAATCCTATATTTGAAGGACTTACAACAGAACAAAATGAACAAGTGTCTCAAGCATGGCAAGAATTTAATAATAAAGATTTAAATAGTAAGTATACAGGTTCTCAAAGGTGGGATATTTTCCTTTCAAAGTTGGAAAAAAACGGACTAATAACAAGCGAAGAAAGACTTTTGGCTTCAGGAACTGAAGTAGTTTTACCTGAACCGGATCAAAATGGTCAATTGGCAATTTGTAGAAATCTTATTCCAAATGAACAAGAACAATTAAATATGCTAGAAGAAGACACTATAAAATGGCTTGATTATTTTATTTTCTATCAGTCAAAAATAAGTCAGATTTCTAAAATTGATGGCTATATAACTAAAGGAATAGATGAACAAATTACAGCTTGCAAAAAAGTGCAAAATATTATTAACCGTCTTAGTGAATAATTTATAATTATTCTACTAGCTCTGATTTATGATATTTTGATATATCGTAACTATTATTTAAAATGTGAGGTGTTAAGGGTGAATATTGGAGGTATAAAAAGTGAATGGTTTAATTATAGCACACATAAACTGCAAAATGATAAAGAACTGCCTATCGCAGAGTTAAAATCAGAATATAAAAAGGACTTTGAAGAAAATTCCTCAAATATTGCGAAACAAATTTTAGAGCAGTTAAGCTCAAAAAAAGATGACCTAGATGAAAATCAGCTTAAATTATTAAAAGACAAGTATGCTGGTAAAGATATGACAAAAGAAACATATCAGTCTTTTTTAAATGGTTTAGTTGATATGGGAATATTGACCGAAGATGAGAAATACTTGGCTGGTAGTGTAAAAGAAACCGGAGGATATCAGTTAACCCCTATTGGAATTCCTTTCTCCTCCGCAACTGTAAGTGAAGCAAGAAGTCAATCTTCTTATATTCCTATGGAACTATCCTCTCTTTGCAAAGACATGGATATCACTGACTTGGTAAAATATCGAGCATCCTGTGAGAAATTCTATTACATAGGCGATAAATCCTATAAGAGCAATGAAAACGAATTATTTGAATATATCTCAAATATTATTTCTGACATTAATACAAAATAACTGATTTAAATATAAAACAGACATCCAGTTTTAATGTAACTTATCGAAACTATCGCTTTTGGTGATTAAATGATAGCTTGTGTAGATAATTAGGCACTTACTTACGTAAATTAAGCAGAAAACCATTATTGGTTTTCTGCTTTTTTACATATATCAATTATGATGAATCGACTTCATGTGTCGCACTGATATAAGAAAGGTGCAGCCCGTTGGCTGCACCTTCACATTTGGCAATTTCTATATCATTATGCTATCTTCAAGCTGAGCTCCATCTGGGTCTATATATTCGTGCCCAAACTGACCAGTCTGTTCTGTATGCTGGTGCGCTTTATTAGCGACCTTGATAAACAGCGGGTCATTCTGTTTCTCTGGGGGAATAAAAGCATGACCATGATTCCGCTCGCGCAGATGGAAATGCGCCATGTTTTGACGTAAAATCTCGGCCTGCTGACTCATACCCTGGCTAGCTGCGCTTGACTGCTCGCTGATTGCCGCATTATTGGAGGCAGCATCGGAGATCTGGTTGATTTGCTGATTGACCGTGGAGATACCCTCCATCTGCTCATTGGAGAGAACAGATATCTGCTCCACGATTTTCACAATTTGATGAATCTCATCGTTGATCGCGTCAAATATCTTAGCTGATTCTGATGCAATGCTGCTGCCTTGCTCTGCTTGGTCGATGCTGCTCTGGATTAGAGCCTTGCTCTCTTGTGCCGCCTCGGCACTTTTTAGTGCCAAGGAACGCACCTCTTCAGCTACCACAGCAAATCCCTTTCCGGCAGAACCAGCTCGAGCAGCCTCAATGGCAGCATTCAGAGACAAAATATTGGTCTCGAAAGCAATATCGTCGATGGACTTCACCACAGCGGAAATACGTTGGGAAGCCTCTTGAATCCGCATGACACTGTCCACAAGCTGCTTCATGTGCTGGTTGCTGACCTCAGTGTCCTGCTTGATTTTGTCGGTGATCTGCTTTGCCCGCTGTGTCTGCTCACTATTACGCTGGATTAAATCGCTGGTATGTTCGATTGTTTCGGACAGTTGCTGAACCGCCGCAGCCTGCTCAGTAGCACTCTCTGCTAGCGAATGGCTGACTGTAGCAATCTGGCCGGAACCAGAAGCCACTGTGTGAGCTGCCTCCACAATTTCATTGAACACGATGTCGTTGGACTGCACCAAGTGATAGAGACTTTTGCCCAGAATGTCCTGTGAGGAATGAATATGTACAAATGCGGTCATATCTCCCTTGGCCACCCGCTGTAGTACATCTACATTCTGCTCAATATTGTTGGCCATGGATTGGAACGCCTGCATCATGGCACCTATCTCATTGCCTTTGTTCTCCTCCTTCATTTGGTGGAACTCATCGTCTGACTTCGACTCCACAATACCCAGAGCCAGACGGTTTGCCCACTCGGCCATATGCACTACAGGTTTGGAGATACGCTTCGCCAAGCGGTTGCCATACATGATAGAGTAGGCAACGATGCCTGCTGTGATGAAAACAACCACCAGCAGTGTGATAAACAGCAGTGTTTGAAAAGCTGACTTGGCATTGTCTGCCTGCTCAGAGTAATAATCATCGATCTGACCCAAAATCTGGATGACTTCATCTGTATATGGTTCCACATTTAGAGCAAACAGTTGGCTAGCAGACTCTGGGGCTGTCTCCCTGATTTGTAGGACATCTCTGGCCGCCATGTGCATTTCTGTATGGGGTTCTTCCACCTGCTTAACCAATTCGAAGACTTCAGAGTTATTTTGGGTGTTGTTGACATTCCTCTGAATCCACTGCCCTAAGGAACAAGAAGTAGGGTCCAAGCTGCCATTAAACTCTGTCCCGTTATCAAGGCTGCTGCTTAATTGCGCACGCCAAACATAATGAGAGATAACTACCTGCTGAATATCCAGCCGGTTCTCTTCATCTCGGTTGACAGTTTGGTAATTCCAGTATAGAGCACCCTGGAGTATGAGGGTTACAAGCCCAAGGATACAGGTGAATAAAATGACACGTATAAAACCATGCATAATCTGTCCGCGTAGTTTTTGGCGTTCGGTCGATTGATTGTTCATGGTGATTTTTTTCTCTCCTTTTTCTTATTATTTTTATACTTTGTTATTTTGAGGGGAGCTTTCCCTATATAGTCACCCGTTTGAGTTTTATAGAACACTTTACAAATCGCATAAAAGGAAAGAGGTTATTCAGGATGCCTCCCACTGTTTACTCAAACTGATTTATCCATCCAAATTGCATAATTGTAAAGTGAAATTATAATATACCGATTCTTATGATATACCAACTTAGTTGTGGTGTCAAGCAGTTTGCAGAAAAACACACATTGATGTAGAAATGCCTGTTTACAGTCTGGTGGATTTTTCTTTTATTAGAAAAATATATAATGGAAATAAACTAAATGCGATTGTAGTTATGGGCGAAGAGTTTATTTTTATATGTTATGATTTAAAAACTCTATTGTTTTCTCAAGTAGTTTTTTTGTAGATTCTGATTGTGTATTTCTATCAAAATCATGCATAGGCTCTGACACAATGAAAGTAGAACACTTAAAACGGGAAGATAACTCTTTAAACTCATTATAAGATACATCATTATCATTTATGCTGTGAGTGAAAAATATTGGACAAGGCATAGTTTCACATAGTGCGAGTGAATAATCCAAAAAGAAAAATTTTTCTCTGCCTTGATAGAATAGATTTTTCCATTTACCAGTTTGTCGGGCGTAAACATATATGCTATATCTGATGTCAAGCGAACCATTTGTGCAAATGATATCTTTGCAAGCATCAATACAGTTTTCGCTTACTTTGGGAAAAGTATTATAGTAATCCGATGGTGTTTCAAACCAATCTCTACACAAAAAACCGTATCCATAGTATGATAAAATACCATTTGGTGCTTTAGATAATTTTTTTGATGCAGCAAGTAAGCAAAGATAAGCACCAGCGGATCTGCCCCATAAAAAATATGGTAAATTATCATATTTATCACTGTTTGATATGTAATATTCTATTGATTGAATAATATCAGTTAAAATAACATCAATTTTGCTTTCCGGGGCAAGGGGATAATCAAAAGAAATAATAGAAAAACCCGCTTTTGTAAGAGTGTCAATATGGAGGTCGGGCAAATCTTCTCTTGAGCCATAGACTAATCCGCCACCATGAAAATATAGTATAATTGCCTTTTGAGTAATATTAGTTTCACTGTAAATAGTGGCATTTTTTATATAATTTTCCGTTTTAATTTCTATATTTGATTTTAGTTTCATAGTATCACATCACTTTTAATTATTATATTTTTCAAGCATTTGGTAGATTATAAGCCCTATTCTTACTTCAAGCATTTCATTTGGATTGTTAAAATCCATTCCTGTAATCTCGCTTATTTTATCTATGCGATATGCCACGGTTTTGTAATGAACATATAAACTCTGTGCAGTTTTAGAAAGGTTCTGATTGTAGTTTAAGTATGTTTTGAGTGTTATTATAAGCTCTTTTTGTTGGGATTTTTTATAGTTATAAAGCCTTTGCAAAGATTCTGGTATATATTCCATAAGTATATTTGGATTGGTTTCCTGACAAAGAAGTTTAAATATACCAAGCTCAGAAAACAGTAAAATATATGAATCTTCAGAAAAGCCGTCCATTATATGCATAAAAGATAGAGCATCTTGAGCCTCTCGATATGAGTCTTTTACATGAGTGATACCATGCACTATTTTTCCAACACCAATTCTTATAATTAACTTTTTATTTTTATTTTGAACAAGTTCTCTAAGCTCACCTATAGATTGTCTACATTCAAGTTGAGTTTGTTCTGGTTTTGTGGGTTGTATAACTACTATTTTATCCATATCTCTATGAATTTTAGCATTAGGTGAATATTGCAAAATAGCGTTTTCAACATTGGTTATGTCGTGTAGTGTTTGATTGATATTTTTCTTGCCTTGATAGTCAAGTCCAAAAACTAAAACTCTATAAAATCCATCAAAATCCATATGTAAAAGCTCAATATTTCGTCTAAGTTCGGCATATGACATGGTTTTTCCATTTAGGAGATTATTAAAAATATCATTTTGATATTTTTTTTCAAGCTCAGAAATCGCATGTTTGCGTGAAAATTCATATTGTAAAGCAACTATCGCATTTTCAATGGCAATGCAGTCAAGAGATTCAAATTTAGATACAGTTTCAGTTACAACAAGATACATTTTAGTGCCAATAGTGAGATTTAACTCAATAACATACTGATTATTATTCTGCTTTAAATATTTATACTTTGTTAACATACCAACATCATAAGGTTTTGCGTTTTTTGATAGGTTAAAATCAATAAATTCATCATTTGCAGCCGCATAGCAGGTGAAGTTTTGGTCATAAAGTGCCACAGGATTGCGGATAAGTTTATTTAGCATATCAAGAATATCCTTGACTGGGTGTTCTCTTTGGTAACAAGATAGAGTAAGGGCGGTAAAGTTATCATGGGTTGTTTTGAAATATTTAAGACGAGTAACTTCTTCATTGAAAATATGCTCCATAACAAATGACATAATCTTTTGAAAGGACATCTCAAATGGCACTTCAATCAGTGGTAAGCAGTGTTCGGTTGCATATTCTTCAAGCATTTTTATTTTCGTTTCTGCGTCCTTGACTATTCTGCCTTTTTTTATTATTATACCGCTTATTGTTTTGCGTTGAATTTCTTGCAAATATCCTTGAAACTCTAATATGGAGCAGCTTTTAAAAGCGTAAAGACCAGTGAGCAGTAATTCGCCACCCTGAATAAAATGCATTATATCTGGAGCTTCAATAATGGTAACACCTGTTATTTCAGTTTTTGTATGATTGAACCCCGTTATAAGTTTCATATCTGAGAATTCTTTGCTTTCAAGCAGTTCTTTTATAGTAAAACTCATTGTTTCACCTTCTTTATATTTTAATAAACACAGTATAGCATACTTTAAGTAAAAATGCGTCACAGAAAGTAAAACTGTGACGCATTAAAGCTTGTTTAATTAGTGATTAGCTGTTCAGCAAGCTCTGTCATAATTAAAGCAGCCTTAGCAAAATCAGAATATTCTGTATGTTCAACCATACAATGACTTCTTCCATCTTTACTTGGCACAAAAAGCATGGCCGTAGGAACAACCTGACCAATTTCAAGGGCATCATGTCCTGCACCGCTATGCATATAACGATAACTGAAATTATGCTTTTTACAGATTTCCTCCATCATGTTAAGCATAGGCTTATGCAGATGAACAGGAGTAATAGCAAGTTTATTTTGGATATCAAAGCTACCACCCATGGCCCCAACTTCACGTTCTAAAGCATCATGTAATTTAGCAGATATATCCTCAAGGTTTTTAACATTACGAGAGCGAATATCAACAGTAAATTCACATGCTTCAGCCACAATATTCATACCACCTGGAATGGTTTTGATATAACCAACAGTTGCAACGCTACCATCATTGGTTTCTCTTGCCCAATCAGCGATTTTATATATGACTTTAGTCGCAGCATCGACAGCATCAAGACGCATATTCATAGGAGTTGTGCCTGCATGATCAGAACGCCCATGAACAGTCACCATATATCTATCAATGCCCACAATACAGTCAACCAGACCTACTTCAATTTTCTCGGCATCTAAAACAGGACCTTGCTCTATGTGGGCTTCAAGAAAATAACCAATGGAGTTATCTTTCCATTTTGCATTTTCTATTTTTTCAGGGTCAAGACCATATTCTTTCATTGCATCATAAATAGTTATATCATCTTTATCTGTAAATGTGCGGCAATATTCTGGTGTGCGGTTTCCAAGTATGGCACCAGAACCAAAATAACCAGTACCAAAGCGCATACCTTCCTCATCACAAAAAGCAGCAGTAACAAATGTGCGTTTAGGGATTATATTTTTTTCTTTTATCTGTCTTGCAACTTCAATAGCACAAATAACGCCAGCGATACCATCATAATCACCACCATTTACAACAGAATCAAAATGAGAACCCATCATAACACAAGGAAGGGAAGGGTCAGTACCACGAAGAAAACCAAAGACATTACCAGCTTCATCTTCTTTAACTTCAAGACCAGCTTCTTGCATAAGTGTTTTAAGATAATTGGCCGCTTGTCTTGCCTCTTTAGTAAACGGCAGACGCGTACAGCCTTTATTTGGTGTTGCTGTGAAATTTTTTAAATGCTCAAGGTTTTCAGAGATTCGCTTTGTCATTAGCTCTTTGTTCATTTATCTGTCTCGCTTTCCTATTTTTTAGTTTATCATAAATATGAGTTTTAATTGGTGAGTATAGCATTGAAAGTACAATCATGGTAAATCCCAATGTATACATAATGCTTATATTGTTATAAAGTCCAAACATAATCATGGCAAAAGCAATCATTACGATTATAAAAGCTATTGTGAGTTTTCCGGCTCTGGTGCTGAAAAATTTTTGTTCATTCATCTTAAATTTTTGTCCTTTCGTTTACAGATTTACTATTGCAAAAGCAATCAAACCTATCATAATTACTACAGGAACATTTATAACCATAATTTTTTTAAGGATTTTGCCCTCACTGCCTAAAATTTGCGCAGTTGTTGTGCCTAAAATAATGTTGCTTGGGCTAATGGCACTGCCAACAGATGCACCAGAAGATTGAGCACCTAAAATAACAGATGGGTCTATATTCAATAAATTAGCAGTAGCGTTTTGGAAACCTGAGAATAAAATATTAGAGCTCATATTGCTGCCTGTCATAAATGAACCAAGCATTCCTACAAATGGTGATAAGATAACATATACACCGCCTAAAACATTTGCAATACCGTTAGCTAAAACAATAGTTTGACCAGTTCCAGCCATTATTTTGGACATTATGATTAGGCAAATAACAGCAAGACCAGAAGGCATGGTCATGGAAACCGAACGAATAAAAATATCTTTTGTGCTATCAACTTTAAGCCATTTACGTTTTTTGTAGTACAAAAGCCCTAAAATAGATGAAATAAATAGGAACATACTAGCGTGTGTAAATGGACTGATAGGGGAGAAAGCGGGTTCAGCAGCATTTACAAAACCATAACCAGTCACAGTTTCCGGAAATGAAATAGACAGTTTGAACTGACTGCAAAACTCGAAAACAGGTGGAACAACAAGCACAATAAGGGTTATAGCAGATAATAAAATGTAAGGCACAAAAGCATCAATCAGCTTCATATCTTTTGGAGAATCATCTGCACGAGATTCGGAAAAATCACGGTTCATAATCTGACTTTCTGAAACACACCACTCGCTATTATAAGCCTTTGTGCGGCTTAAAAGCAGTATGGCAATTAAAGAAACACAGGCAGGAACAAAGCAGGCGATAGTTGTGTTAATTTGTGTAAGCATAAGCTCGCCACCGCCTTGAATTATTGATATGCATAAAACAGCGGGAAAACCCTTTTTTATAGCCTTGCCTTTTCCATAAAACCAGCATATAACAAAACCATCTATAATGTTCCAAAACCAAATAAAAGCGGCTGTGAAAAAAGCGGTTTTAAGATATTCTGGGCTTTGATGTGTAAGTCCAGTTGTCATAGCAAGAGCGTCCCATGCAGCGCCAAGAGTACCAAATGTATTGCCCCAAGACTGACCAAGCAAGGGAATTATAACTGACCACATAGGTTTTACACCTATTCCAATAAGCAGGGGAGCACCAACAGCAACAGGTACACCAAAACCAGTTATACCCTGAAGAAAGCTCTCAAAAATCCACCCCATTGCTAAAACAAGCAAAAGCTCATTGGGTAAAAGTTTTCGCATTCCGTTGCGAATTACAGAAAATGCTTTTGCTTCAAGTCCAACTTGATACATAAGCACAGCAGTCCAAACAATAAGCAGTATTGTAAGGGCATTCCAAATTCCCTTTGCACTTTCAGCAGCTATAAGCTCAATATCAGCTTTATAAAAAATAATTCCAGTTAAAACGGTTATTGTAAGACCAATTGGAGCAGCGTCGGTGGCACCCCATTGGAATTTTATCATAAGCACAAGCAAAGTGAGAATTGGCAAACATGCTAAACCCCACATTAAAAAGTTAATTGGTATATTCATAAATATTCTCCAAAGCCCTTTGGTACAGTTAAAAATTATAAATGAATAACTGTGCCGGTTTTGTCGGCGATACCCTCAGCAGCCTTTTCAAGTAATGTGATAAGAGCTTTTTTATTATTGCCCGACTCAACAAATGAAACAGCAGCTTGTACTTTTGGGAGCATGGAGCCCTTTGCAAACTGTCCTTCATTTATATATTGCTTTGCTTCGCTTACTGACATTTCAGAAAGCCATTTTTGATTTGGTTTGCCAAAGTTTATAGCAACTTTTTCAACTGCGGTTAATATAACAAGAAAATCAGCATTTAATTTAGTTGCAAGTAAACTGCTCACATTATCTTTATCAATAACTGCATTGGTGCCAACGAGTTTTCCGTTTTCATTTACAACAGGTATACCGCCACCGCCACAAGTTATAACAATATGGTCATTATCAATAAGCGTTTGAATAGTTTTAAGCTCTCTTATTGCCACAGGCATAGGAGAGGGAACAACAACTCTGTAGCCTCTGCCAGCGTCTTCTATGCAAGGTATGCCAATGGCTATATGTTCATCGGCCTCCTTTTTGGTTAAGAATCCGCCGATAGGTTTTGTTGGATTTTTAAAAGCGGGGTCATCTTTTGAAACCTCAACCTGCGAAAGAATAGTTGAAACCTTTTTGTCAATGCCTCTTTGATATAGTTCATATTTAATGGCATTTTGCAGGTCAATTCCTATATAACCTTGGCTCATTGCGACACAAGTAGGCAAAGGAATCTTTTTGAAGTTCTTTTTTTGCATAAAGTCCATTGCATCTTGAATCATACCAACTTGAGGGCCGTTTCCATGGGTTACAATCAGCTTGTAACCCGCAGAAACCAAATCAACAATAACTTTTGCAGTATTTGCAACCGCGCTTTTCTGCTCATCAATGTCCGCACCAAGGGCATTACCGCCCAGTGCAATTACAATTTTCTTTTCCATTCCAGCTCTCTTTCAATTATATTAAACTTACAAAGTAAATCCTAATTTTTTAGCATAAGCTGCAATAGCTTTTTCAAAGCACTCGATAGGTGGGTGAACAGTACCTGCACCAACCTGACCGAATCCTGCAACCTTATGAGCAATACCTGTGTTAATAACAGGAGTTATACCTTTTTCAACAACAAGCCTTGCATCAATGCCAAGACAAATACCTTGGAAGTTCCAGTTTGGAATAATAAAGTTCGGATTTCTATCAATACAAATTTCCATCATATCGTTACTTGTTCGAAGTGCATCTTCATAACCACCAGCACCTACAAAACGAGTTACAGCAGGTGCAGCAATCATAGCCATACCGCCAACACCAAATGTTTCGGTGATAGCACTATCGCCCATATCAGGACAAGCGTCCTCAGCATCGTATCCAGTAAAATAAAGTCCTTGTGGAGTATTTACAGGGCCAGTGAACCACTCATCGCCCATACCAGCTATACGAATACCAAACTCAACACCGTTTCTGCACATTGCAGTGACAATAGTGCCTCTTTTTATTGTTCTTGCAGCGTCCATAACAGCCTTACCAGTTGCCATCATAATGTTTAAGAAGAACTGGTCAGTATCAGATAGGAAACGAATTACATCATAACGGTCTTTTTCGTCCATATGAAGTTTGGTAATTACAGGTGCAACTTCCTTGAGGAAAGATAAGGAAGCGGCAATATTTCTCTGATGGAACTCATCACCCATAGCAAGAGCCTTTGCCATAAGCGGGTTTACATCAATTCCGCCAAGTTCACAAATAGCTTTTCCAAGAGTTGGACCTAAAATGTCACGCATCCAACGTAAACGGTTTATAACTTCTTCAGAGTAAGCACCAAAACGCAGAACCTTGCCTATGCCTTCGTTCATTGTACAGTAGGCACGGTTGCCATCTGTACGATTTTCAACAACAAAAACAGGCATATTAGGAGAGGTGATACCACCCATAGGGCCAACTGCATTTACATGGTGACATGGAATTAGTTTAATTTCGCCAGACTCAAGCAGTTTTCTAGCATCAGTTTCATTATTTGCCCATTCTTCAAATAGAACAGCGCCTACACAAGAACCCTGTACAGGGTCAGGCATATTTTCATATTCGATTGGTGGACCGGCATGTAAAATAACTTTGCCATTAGTCATTTCAGGGATAACTTCTTTAGCACGAACATTATCAATAATAACAGGCTGACTTGCTACAATTTTTGAAATAACTTCTCTATTTGCCGCGTCAATATCAAATTCATCGAAATTCCTAAGAAAATCAAGAGTTTTAATCATTTCAACATTGCCACCGGCAGGAGGAGTCCAATCAAACTGAACAACTTCACAACCGAACTCGCTTGCAACCTCTGCAAAGCTCTTTAAACCTATATTTATAATCTTTGGTTTTTCAGAAAGCATTTTAATTAACTTTTGAGAAGCAGGAGCGACTTCAATGCTTGCATTTTGTTTTTGACGAATTTCCTTTACAGGCTCAACAAAATCAAGACCTATTGTACGGATAGCCATTTGAGCCGCAAGTTTATTTGTTTCACAAACGATAACACCTGCATCTTCAAGTTTTTTAACAGCCTCATCATAATTTTGATAATCACTGCGGGTGCCACAAACTGTTGCAATGAAGAACAGCTTTCGGCCATCTTGTTCGGCTTTTTCCTTGAGGGTTTTAATAGTTGGAAGCAAAGCACCAGCCATATCTTCATGAGAGCCGTAACCTAGCATAATATCAAATAGAATAACGCCGGTTGACTGGTCATTTATAGCATCTTGCATACATTCAATGCGCTTTGCAGGGTCAATCATTGGGTGTGGTTTACCTTGAGTATAAACATCATCGCCAAGGTCAACTACTATATGGCCGTTATGTTTTAACATATAACCCTCGGCTTTTTCTGGTGGGGTTTCAAGATTTAAAGCATCTTTAATTAACATTGCAGTTTCGCCAGCAAGAGTACCACCAGAATAATATGCCTTTATAGTTTTGTTTTCGCCAGCAGAAAAAGCATCTTGAGGAGTATAAGCTGAAACAACACAGGAATTTATATCCTCATTTCTCACAAGAGCAACAGCAAGTCTTGCAGCTTCATCTAGAGTATAAGCGTGATAAAAATTTTGCTCATGATATTCTGGTTTTTCACCTAAAAATAGGGTTACAACAGGCTTTTTAAAAGAACTTAAACGATTTGAAATCATTTCTCTAACAGCCTTAGCAGGTGGCTTGGAGATAACAATCATAACTTTAATGCTATCATCTTGTTCCATAGCATTGATTGTGTCCATCATAGTTATTCCGCCGATTTCAGAAGAAAGGTCACGACCGCCAGTGCCAATTGCATTTTTTACACCTTCACCCAAACGGTCAATAATGGTTGTAAGCTCTTGTATACCTGTTCCAGATGCACCGATAATACCAATCTTACCAGATGCAACATTGTTGGTGAAAGCAATAGGTACACTTTGAATGATACCAGTTCCGCAGTCAGGGCCCATAACAACAAGGCCTTTTTCATGAGCCTTTTCTTTAAGTTTTTTTTCGTCCTCAATGCTAACATTATCACTGAACATAAAGACATTCATACCTTCATCAATAGCACGATTTGCCTCAAGTGCAGCATATGCACCAGCTATAGAAATAACAGCCATGTCAGCATTAGGCATTTTTTCAAGAGCTTTATCCCAAGAATTAACACTTTCGGTTTTTTCGATTTGTGTGTTTTGGTTTTTGAAATACGTGTCGATTTCAGCTTCAATAATCTGCATTGTGCTTTCATCTTCAATATCCGCAACAATTACCATATCATTTGCAGATGCAGCAAGAAGTTCATCTGTATCGAGTCCACTCTGCTTGAAAATATCTTTATTAGCAGGTGTTGACATCATAATGGATACTTTATTAACCCCTTGTATGGCTGAAATATGGTTTGTCAGCAGCATAAGCACAACAGAATCATGATAGCTGCCTTTTTTAACAACTGTTTTTAACATATTTGCTCTCCTTTTATTTTTTAATAATTGCCAAATTAGATATTAAAACTTTGTGTTGTATGCAAAAGAAACATAGTTTGTAAAAAGAAGACTGTTTAACTATGCATAATTGATTATAGGAATGCATAGTTAAAAACAAACAGTAGTATTATTATCACAAGCAATGTAGTTTTTTTCAATATGATATATAGGATAAATTATAATAAAAAAATTATCTATATATGCTAAAGATTATATTTACAAATCTAAAATATGCATTTAAAACGAAGCCTAAATAAAGCATTATTATATTCATATATCTTATAAATAAATGAATAAAAACTCTGTTTATAATGGTTATTATTTTATATTATAATCTTTTGCATAAACTTATACTGTAATATTATATACTATACTGAGTGTATTTTCGATAAAATAAGCTATAAAATATATTTTTGGTGTTAAAAATTATTTTTCAAAAAACAAATCCATATTGTGAAAAATGGAGAGTTTTGCACGCATAGAATAAAAAGTTTCAGGTTTTAAATGTAAAGCTCACATTAAAATATATCCACTTGCACAAATATAAAAAATGTTTATAATAATTATTATATGTAAATTTAAAAATTAAATTGGTATTTACAGAAGGGAATTATCAATTATGAATAAGAAATTTAGCGAAATCAATCCATCACCAAGAATGCTGATGACTCCAGGTCCAGTGGAAGCTGACCCTCGAGTTCTTCGTGCAATGAGTGCACATATTCTCGGTCAGTTTGACCCAGAATTTACTGATCTTATGAACGAAACTATGGAAATGGAGCGTTATGTATTCCAAACAAAAAATAAGCAAACATATCTTGTAGATACAACTTCGAGAGGTGGTTTGGAAACCGTTTTAATAGGTGCAATCTGTCCAAATGATAAGGTTTTAATCCCAGCATTTGGTCGTTTTGGTTATCTGCTTGCGGAGATTTTAGAGCGTTGCGGTGCTGATATCACATTGCTTGAAAAAGAATGGGGCACAGTATTTGACCCACAGGAAATTGAGGACGAACTGAAAAAGGGTGACTATAAAGCTGTCGCTTGTATCCATGGTGAAACCTCAACTTCTATGATGCAGCCACTTGAGGAGATTGGTGAAATCTGTGAGAGATATGGTGCGTTACTTATTGTTGATGCTGTTGCAACTTTGGGGGGTGCGGAAGTTAAGGTTGATGACTGGAAGCTATCAGCTTGTATTTCTGGTACTCAAAAGTGCATCTCTGCACCATCAGGCTCTGCACTGATTACTTACAATGAGCAGATTGAGCAAATCGTTAAAGCTAGAAAGCGTGTGGAAAAGGGTATTCGTACAGAGACTGATGTAGCGGGCAAACTCGCATATATTCCAAGTAATTATCTTGATTTGGGTCAGCTTGAAGATTATTGGAGCCCACGCAGACTAAACCACCATACAGAGGCAACAAGTATGCAATATGCAGTTCATGAGGCCTTACGCTGCATTGTTAATGAAACACTTGAAACACGTTTTGAAAGACACAAGCTCAATGATAAAGCACTCGTTGCAGGTTTACAAGCAATGGGACTGACTATATTTGGTGACTTAGAGCATAAAATGCCAGTAGTAACTGCAATAAATATTCCAGAAGGCACAGATGGCAAGGCAATTCGCTCAATGTTGCTTAATGATTTTGGCATTGAAATTGCAACTTCATTCGGTCCGCTTGATGGCAAGATTTTAAGAATCGGTAACATGGGTTACTCAAGTCAAAAGAGAAATATTCTTATTCTGCTTGGTGCATTAGAGGCGGTTATGAAGAGAAATGGTGCAAAGGTAACAACAGGAGAAGCGGTTAACGCTGCATTAGATGTCTATAAAGCAAATAGTTAATTAAAATTAAGCAAAGACGCTTAAATCCCCCAGGGGATTAAGCGTCTTTTTTTAATATTCCTGATATTGTATTTAAGCAATAGTATATTCCACACAAAGTATCAATGCCAGAGGAGTGACCAATTTTTTTGAAGTTGTCATAAATCTCGTTTGATGATTTCATATAAGGTAAATTTAAAATGATATCACTGAAATTATAATCTAATGCACATGATAAAAACGCACTGCTTATATCATTCGTTTTATGGAGATTGTTCTGTATTTTGTTTTTTAAAAGTTTTACAAATGGGTATTTAATTAAATCATCAAATATACATCCTGCAAGCACTCCACAAAGAAAATCGTCACCGCTTGGAGTTAAACCTATACCAAGACCAATAAGCCCCACAAGTTGATCAGTAGCTTGTTCATAATTTTTTTTTAAAAGTTGACCTGTGCAATGGTTTATTTTTATTTTAGCAGCATTTAATATTAAAAACTGATTTTGAGTATTTTCTCCTGATTTTGGTGAAAAAATAGGTCTAAAACCCAAACAATCAGCTTTATTAAGCGTTTGATGGATTAAATCACTTGATAAGCAAAATGTATTTTTATGCAATTTTGAATGAATAATATTTGCTGATGAATAATCAAAATATGAGTCATCTACGTAAATACAGTTGTTGTTTATATATATATTTGAGTTTAAATTTATATCAAATAAATGGGTGTTAGTTATAAGGCTTATTGGTGAAATAGCAGTATTTATACTTTGAAGTGCTAAAAGTTTATTATCTATTGTAAGGTTTACAGTATTTGTATAGACCGAGTGTATCTTTACATCTTTTTTTGAGTTTAAGATACATGATGCATAGTCAGTAGTATGGGTTATAAAAAATTTGTTATGAAAGTCTTTTTGAGATTTCATTTTATAAATCCCCTCATGTTAAAATTATTATATAGTACTTTCAATGATTATAAAATCTAAAATAAAAATTATAAAAATATTTAAAGTATCGGATATTTATAAGTAAATAATCTTTACACAAAGCAAATATAATGATAAAGTATATCGTAAAGGATAAAAAAGAAAAGCTTTTTTCATGAAATAGTAAAATGAAATTTAGGAGGAAAAAATGCAAAAGAAAAAGGTTTCAATCTCGTTGACAACACAAATTTTAATTGCCACGATAGGTGGCTTGGCGTTTGGTACATTTGCTGGGGAATGGGCATCAAATCTTAAATTTATAGGTGATATATTTTTAAGACTAATTCAGATGTCAGTAGTAGTTCTTGTAATGTCATCGGTTGCGGGTGCGGTAGGTGGTGGAGATTCAAAAGATGTAGGTAAAATGGGTTTGCATACATTTAAGTGGATAATAATCTTTACTGTATTTTCCGCATCTTTAGGTGTAGCTTTGTCGTTGCTTGTAAAACCTGGTCTTGGTATAGACCTTTCGGGTGCTGAAAATCTGGCAGAAACCACTATTGCGTCGGCATCGCTTCAGGAAACACTGACAAACTTTGTGCCAACTAACATAATTCAGGCTATGGCAGAAGGTTCAATGGTTCCATGTATTGTATTTGCGCTGTTTTTTGGTATTGCAACAGGTCAGTATACCAAGCAGACACAAAACAGAAATATTGCTGATTTTATAACAGGTGTAAACGCTGTTGTAACAAATATTATCAAGATTGTTATGAATATTGCACCTATTGGCATTTTCTGTTTGCTTGCAGATGTGGCAGGCTCTACTGGCTTTGCTGTTATCATTCCTATGCTGAAATTCTTAGGTGTTTTGCTAGTGGGTGATTTAATTCAGTTCTTAGTATTTACTCCTATTACATCGGTGTTATGTAAGGTAAATCCGCTTAAAATGCCAAAGAAATTTGCTAAAATGTCTATTATGGCTATAACAACTACATCTGGAGCAATTTGTTTGCCAACAAAGATGGAAGATGCTGTTAAAAAGTTCGGTGTTAGCCGAAAAGTAGCAGATTTTACAGGACCAATTACAATGTCTATGAATAGCTGTGGTGCAGCCCAGTGTTATGTAGTAGCCATTTTCTTTATGGCACAATCAACAGGAATAAATATGACAACATATCAGATGGGTATGGCAATTTTACTTTCATGCTTGATGTGTATGGGTACTATTTCCGTTCCAGGCGGCTCAGTTATTGTTTATACATTTCTTGCATCATCTTTAGGTTTGCCAATGGAAAGTATCGCAGTTTTAATCGGCATCGACTGGTTTGCGGGCATGTTCCGCACACTTATGAATGTTGACGTTGATGTAATGGTTGGTATGCTCGTAGCAAGTAAGTTAGGAGAACTTGATCTTGATGTTTATAATGAAAAGAAAGTAGCAGAATATAACTAAAAATAAAATACCCTCAGATAGCATAAAAATATCTGAGGGTTTAATTTTATGCTTTAGGATAAAAGCATATATACACTGCCATAAATACCAGCATTATTTCCAAGTGTAGCCTCTTTAAATTGAGTTTCACGACATGCATGGAATACAAAATGTTTGTAGTTACGGCGGATAGATTCCATAAGTATTTCACCAGCACGAGCCATACCGCCACCTATAACAAATGCCTCTGGATTTACAACACAAGCAACAGCTGCAAGACCTTTGCCAAGATATTTACCAGCAAGTTCAGCTTGCTCGATGGCCACTTTATCACCATTTTTAGCACAATCAAAAATATCTTTTACATTAAGATTTTCAAAATTGCGAAGAATGGTTTGTATATTTTTATTAGCCTCTAAATAACGCTTTGTGCTACGTAAAACACCAGTTGCAGAACCATACAGTTCAAGACAACCTGTATTTCCACAGCTACAAACAATGTCATCGTCATCATTTACACAGATATGACCTATTTCACCAGCAGCACCATTAACACCGGAAAGTATATGACCACCAACAATAACTCCTCCGCCTACACCGGTGCCAAGAGTTACCATAACAATGTTTTTATAATCTTTACCGCCGCCTTGCCACATCTCACCAAGAGCAGCAACATTAGCATCGTTGCCAGCTTTTACTTTGAGAGAGGTGAGTTCAGATAGTGCTGCTTCCACATTAAATGTATTCCAACCAAGATTTACACATTGAAAAACAGTACCATCTTCGCCAACAGGACCGGGAACACCTAAACCAATGCCTTCAACATCGTTCTTTGCAATATTTTTTTCAGAAAGCTTATTATCAATAGCACTGGCTATATCAGACAATATAAATTTGCCATTTTCCTCGGTTCTGGTTCGGATTTCCCACATATCAATTAAGTTGCCATCTGTTTTGAAAAGTCCCATTTTGATAGTTGTGCCACCAAGGTCGACACCAAAAGCATATGTTTTAAACATTTAAGTTTCCTTTCCGGTACTATATACCAAAGATTTAGGGCTAAATATCAAATATTATCAAGAGATAGTTATATTATAAAGCTAAAATATACAAAAATCAACAATTGATGTACATTGTAAAGAGTTTCGACAAAAATTATCTTTTTTTTATTATTTTTCATTATATCCCAAAGGATTTGATGGAATACTTGCTTCTTAGCTATGTTGCGCCTTATATCCTTCGCCCCAATCACACATGGCATCCAAAATGGGCTTCAGGCTCCGCCCCAATTCGGTCAGGTTGTACTCTACCCGTGGCGGGACTTCCGCGTAAACCTTTCGATTGACAAGCCCTTTTTCTTCCATATCTCGCAGTTGTGCAGTTAAAACCTTCTGAGAGACGTTGCCAATCGATTTTTTAAGTTCTCCAAATCGTTTCGTTCCTGGCATCAGGTCACGTAAAATAAGAATTTTCCATTTGTCTCCAATTAACATAAGAGTGGTTTCCACCGGACATGCGGGTAATTCTTTTGATATCTGCATACAGACACCTCTTTCAATAGTATCCATTTGGTAGCTATGCCTTATTAAGTAATAGGTTCAAAAACCAAGCATTAAAGGCATTTTAGAACGCTTACATTTCATTTTACACCAATAGCACACCAATTTCAAATTGTAGTTTTTTATTTAGACGTTCAATTATTGTATGTTTCTGCATAAGATGCAAGGAACAGCTTGCTCGGTTCGATATAAAAGAAAAGTTGGAGAAAAGATTATGCGTTTTGTAAAGCGGTTGGGTAAAACTCGAAAGTCACTGCCGCAAAGCTGCACCGCAGCAGCCATTGCTTGCAGGATTTTGCATATTTAGGACGGAAAGATATGTTTGCCGCTTTCCTTGTCACGCATCATTTTTGCGACAAAAGCAGCCGCATACAGGAAAAATGCACAAAATTTTCCTGATAAAAAACAAGTATATTTTTCATATTGATACTTGTAGAGTGATAAAATATGTGATACACTAAAGTCAGTCAGACAAAGGCGTTTGAAATGTTATTTAGCATTTCAAACGCCTTTTTATTTTCCGGAAATGCAATATCCAAACAAAATAGCACCGCGCGGCAAAATGTAAAGATTTTCTCTGCCTGCCCCTTGGGGGCATCAAACTCAAATGAAAAGAGCATCGGAGTTGTACTGGCATCGCCTTGTCCAGGCTCCGACGAATGAAAGGAACGTGAAACTTATGAATAGTGGCGATACTGCTTTTATGCTCATTTCGGCTGCATTGGTGTTCTTTATGACCCCAGGCCTCGCCTTCTTCTATGGAGGTCTTGTGAGAAGAAAAAATGTAGTCAACACAATGATGGCCTGCGTTGCAATGATGGGTCTGGCCATTGTCATGTGGACGCTATTCGGCTATTCGCTAGCGTTTGGCGGTAACCACGGCGGTGTGATTGGCGATTTGCGCTGGTTCGGCCTTAACGGCGTAGGCATGGATGTAGGCCCGTATGCTGATAACATCCCACACTTGGTATTCTGTGCTTTCCAGATGATGTTTGCGGTCATCACTCCAGCGTTGCTGACCGGTGCGCTAGTCGGCCGAATGCGCTTTAAGGCGCTTTTCCTGTTTGTTACGCTGTGGTCTATAGTGGTATATTATCCGCTGGCACATATGGTTTGGGGTGAGGGCGGCTTCCTCGCATCGATTGGTTCAATAGACTTTGCAGGTGGCAATGTTGTACATATCAGCTCGGGCGTAAGCGCGCTTGTTATGGCAATCATTCTGGGTCGCCGTCGTGGCTACGAGCACACGGTCTACCGAGTACATAACATACCATTTGTTGTGCTGGGTGCGACCATGCTGTGGTTTGGCTGGTTTGGATTTAATGCAGGCAGTGCGCTTGCGGCAGACGGTCTGGCAGCACACGCATTTATGACATCAGGTATCGCTTCTGCGACCGCTATGCTAGTCTGGATGCTTCTCGATGTCATCAAGGATAAACACCCCACGCTGGTCGGTGCTTCGACCGGTTTGGTGATTGGTTTGGTCGCAATCACACCGGGTGCGGGCTTTGTTCCGATGTGGGCGTCATTCATCATTGGCGGACTTGTCAGCCCAATTTGCTACTTCGGTGTGGCGTTTATAAAGAAAAAACTAAAAATCGACGATGCGTTGGATGCTTTCGGTTGCCACGGTCTGGGAGGCTTGTGGGGAGGCATTGCGACTGGCATCTTCGGCATGACCTCAATAAACGATGTAGCACAGTGGAACGGCCTTGCTTTCGGTGAGACCCGTCTGTTTGTGGCGCAGTTGATGGGTATTGTGGTAACTATCGCAGTAGCAGTGGTCGGTACACTGATTTGTGCAGGCATTGTCAGTCTGATAACTCCACTGCGTGTATCTGAGCGCGATGAGCAGATTGGTCTGGACATCACGCAGCATGGTGAAAACGCATACCCTAGCTTCAATGGCTTGGATCAATAAGGGGGGGAAAGTAATATGATGATTAAAGTTGAGGCTATCATTCGCGAGGAAAAGTTTGAAGATGTCAAGGCAGCACTAGATGCGATTGGTGTAAATGGTCTAACTGTTTCACAAGTTATGGGCTGTGGTATGCAGCGCGGCTGCAAGGAAGTCGTGCGTGGCATGGAAGTCGATTTGAAGATGCATCCAAAGATTAAGTTCGAGATTGTTGTTTCCTCGGAGGAATGGGAGAAAAAGGTCATTGACACCATCCAGAAAGCGGCATTTACTGGAGAGCCGGGTGATGGCAAAATCTTTACATACGAGATTAAGACAGCTTATAAAATCCGTACTAAAGAAACTGGATACGACGCCATACAGGCAACCAACAACTAAGTCATGAAAGGGCATTAATATATTCCCCAAAAAAAGCGTATCGTATGCTTGACGATGCGCTTTTCTATTTGCCCTTATAATTTACACCAATCTATAGACCAATTTTAATATGGATTATGAGACAAGACGCATGGTATCCTTTTGGTAACTACGGCACAATAAAGTGCTTACTTTACAAATTTTCTTTACGGAGCTATTATAATTTTGCAAGCAAAAAATTGCAATCTCAATATCAATTTTAAATAGGAGGTTTTTAACAATGAACGAAGTTGTGAAGTTTTTGCAGGAGAATCCAATCCAATATCTTGCTACCATTGGTAGGGACGGAAAAGCCAAATGTCGACCTTTCATGTTCTCCGGAGAGAAGAACGGTAAGCTGTGGTTCTGCACCAACAACCAAAAAGATGTATACAAAGATATGCAGGCAAACCCATATGTGGAGGTTTCTGTATCCAGTCCGGCTTATGCATGGATTAGACTGAATGGCAAGGCCGTGTTTGAGAACAACATGGACGTGAAAGAGATGTGCATCAAAAACCCAATCGTCAAGGGACAGTATAACACCGCCGACAATCCCATCTTTGAAGTGTTTTACTTAGCAGATGCCCATGCAGTGATTGCCGATTTCTCTGGTAATCCTCCTAAAGAGTATAACTTGTAAGAAAAATTTATATAGGTTTTCAGAGCAGGGCAGGATGTAAATCCACACCTGCGGTAAAGTCGGCAAGCAAGTAGGCATGAGCTAGTGCAATTCTGGGGCTGACAGTAATAGTCTGGGTTACAGAAAACAAGCAAAGCTACCCTGTATTTGGGCAGGGTGGCTTTAATCTAAAGCAAAATTCAAATGTGAAGGAAGTAACAAATTATTTTATTCTGCTTCCATTGTTTGAAACGTTTATGCCATTGTATGTTTTGATTGCTTTATTTTTTATAAGGTAACATCGCCCAGTTAAAAAAGATAAAATCGTGCATGAGTATAACAGAATTCTTATTGGATGCTTCGTTCTATACCACGGGTATATCAATAATGTCATTGTTCACTCAATGAGCCATGCCATAAATTAGCATATTTAATAACTTTCTAGCGAAAAGAGGTGGTATAGTTTGGAACGGAACAAGATAGAAGAATTGGTTGAGCATCTTGAAAGCTCTGATGCGATTGTTATAGGAGCTGGTGCTGGCTTATCCACATCAGCGGGATTCACTTACACTGGGGAGCGGTTTCAGCATTATTTCTCGGATTTTATTGCTAAATATCATTTTTCAGATATGTACTCTGGAGGCTTTTATCCTTTTGAAACACTGGAAGAACATTGGGCATATTGGAGCAGATATATTTTCTGCAATCGTTATATGGATGCCCCAAAACCAATCTATAACGATTTGCTATACTTGGTGCGGGACAAAGATTATTTCGTACTGACTACTAATGTGGATCATCAGTTTCAAAAAGCGGGATTTGATAAGCGCAGGCTATTTTATACGCAAGGCGATTATGGACTTTGGCAATGTATGGAGCCTTGCCATCAAAAGACGTATGATAATGAAGAAACAGTCCTGAAGATGGTTGCTGAACAGAAACATATGTGTATACCATCAGAGCTGGTTCCACATTGTCCTGTCTGCGGAAAACCTATGACGATGAACTTGCGTAGCGACAATACTTTTGTTGAGGACGACGGCTGGCATTGGGCCGCTGAACGCTATTCCGATTTTCTGCACTGCCATGACGGACTTAAAGTGCTGTATTTAGAGCTTGGAGTAGGAGCCAACACGCCCACAATCATAAAGTATCCTTTTTGGAGAATGACCTATTCAAATCGCAACGCTGTTTATGCCTGTATCAATTTGGGTGAGGCGTTTGCACCATCAGAAATCAGCAGACGCTCAATTTGTATCAATGATGATATTGGAAATGTGCTCTCTTTGGCAAAGAAGGTGAAAGTATGACACAAGAAGAAAGAAGGATTTACCTCATTCGGGAATTGCAACATGAGATGCCCCAATACAAAGATATCGTACTTTCTGATAATGATGAGGAACAATGGAAGGTTTTACGCTCATTGTTTAATGTTCGTCCACCATATCCAGCTTCCAGTGATTTTCTGAAAATACAGGATGAATATTTATCAGAAATGATTCGGCAAAGGGGAATTGTGGAAGCCAATGACTTGCCAAGGACAAAAAGCAATCCGAATATCACGCTTTGGCAGGGGGATATTACAACTCTGCGCTGTGATGCGATTGTAAATGCTGCGAATAGCGCTCTATTGGGGTGTTGGCAACCTTGCCATTCTTGTATTGACAACATTGTTCACTCACTTTCTGGTGTTCAACTTAGAATCAAATGCAACGAGATTATGCAGGCACAGGGCTATGAAGAAGAAACCGGAACAGCAAAAATCACTCCTGCCTACAATCTTCCATGTAAATATGTGCTGCATACAGTCGGACCGATTATTTCAGGACCGCTTTGTAAAAATGATTGTGACCTGTTAGCAAGTTGCTACCAATCTTGCTTGGAGCTTGCAGTAGCAAATGGTGTCAAGTCTATTGCCTTTTGCTGCATTTCAACCGGTGTTTTTCATTTTCCACAGCAGCAGGCGGCTGAAATTGCGATAAAAACAGTAAAACAATTCCTTGAAGCAGACAGCTCGATTCGCCAAGTAATCTTCAATGTATTTACAGACAAGGACTTAGCGATTTATCAAAAATTGCTCAACGAAATACAATTGTGAGTAAATCAGAAACGCAATGTAAATCTTTTGAAAATCTGTTGACAGAAAAGAAATTATACCGTATAATCGTAGCAACATACATTTTGAGGAAGGAATTTAGACTGTAATCATGGACGACGGCGACCGAAGTAACACTTATTATTGTAAACTGAATAGATTTAATATATAGGCATAATCTGCGTCTAACATTCGGACGGCGGATTGTGCCTTTTTGTGTTTCTTTTTGTTGATCACCGCTGAAATGTGGTCAAAAATATAAATTATATCAAAGAAAGGAGTGATTTATCCAATATGGATAATCACAAACGAGTGCCTTGGCACGCACAGAAACTTACAGAGGTCTATCAAACTTTAAATACCTCTGAGGAAGGATTAAGTGATGCTGAGGCTGCTGAAAGACTCAGAAAAAATGGGCGAAATGAATTGCGTTCAAAACCGCCAAAAACAATTCTTCAAATGCTGAAAGTGCAAATTATTGATCCGATGGTATTGATTTTGATTGGAGCAGCGACATTCTCAGCCATTTTGCAGGAATGGACAGAAGCAGCAGTTATCTTCACTATCGTTATAGTCAATGCAATCATTGGTATTGTACAGGAAAAGAAAGCACAATCTTCGCTTGAAGCTCTGCGCAATATGAGCGCTCCCACAGCCCGTGTATTGAGACAGGGAGAGGAAAGCATTATCCCCGCTAGCGAACTGGTTACAGGAGATATTGTAATGCTTAGTGACGGAGATATGGTTCCGGCTGATTTGCGACTGATTGACTGTGCAAATTTAAAAGTGCAGGAGGCTTCATTAACGGGTGAATCCGTACCGTCTGAAAAACAGGTCAAAGATATTTTACCGGAGGATTGCCCACTCGGTGACCGCAGTAATATGGCATACACATCTGCTATTGTAACTTATGGACGTGCAACCGGTGTTGTAGTCGCAACTGGTATGAATACCGAAGTAGGCAATATAGCCGGTATGCTGGACAATGAAGATAGTACAGATACACCGTTAAAACGCAAGCTGAATGCGGTTGGTAAAACTCTTACCGTAGTTGGTCTAATCGTTTGCGTTTTGATTTTCGCCATTGGTGCGTTGTACCAGCGACCGCTTATCCCGCAATTTCTTGTTGCAATTTCTCTGGCAATTTCAATTATTCCGGAAGGACTGCCTGCAACAGCTACTATTGTGATGGCACTAGGTGTGCAGCGTATGGCGAAGAAAAATGCTCTGATACGAAAACTGCCCGCAGTAGAAACTTTGGGAAGCGCTACGGTGATTTGTTCTGATAAAACCGGAACTCTCACTTTGAATAAAATGACGGTGACACATATCGCAGTTAATGGCGATTTTGAGACAGGTAAAACCACACTGGTAGAAAATGCCTCACGGCAGCACCCCGAGGTATATAGAGAACTAGTCTATGCTGCTGCCCTTTGTAATGACGCAAGCCTTGACCCAGACCGAAAAGGTGAGATTATTGGAGACCCAACTGAAGGCGCGTTGATTTATATGGCACAGGCATTTGGAATTGACCATGAAACTTTGGAAGATGAATACCCTCGTGTGTTTGAGCAGCCATTTGACTCTGATAGAAAGCGCATGACAACAGTACATCAAATTGACAACAATTGGATTGCATACACAAAGGGTGCAGTAGACGAAATGCTGTCTCTATGCACACACATTTTAACTTCAAAAGGAGTATGCCCAATCACAGAATCAGACAAAGCCAATATTACAAAACTTTGCCTTGCCATGTCAGAAAACGCTCTGCGCGTACTCGGATTTGCCATGCGTTCCTTGCCAGTTCTGCCAGCGGACGATGATGAAAATGTAGAGTTTGACCTAACATTTATCGGCGTAACTGGTATGATAGACCCACCACGAAAGGAAGTGGCAGAGTCTGTACGCACTTGCCGTCAAGCTGGAATTCGAACGATTATGATTACAGGCGACCATAAAATAACAGCTCTTGCTATTGCAAAAGAACTGGATATATACCGAGATGGCGATACAGTAATTTCTGGTGATGAGCTTGATAATATGACAGATGATGAACTTGATGGTGTTGTTAAGACGACCACCGTTTTTTCCCGTGTGTCGCCTGCTGATAAACTGCGTATCATTCAAAGCCTAAAACGCACCGGTGAAGTTGCTGCTATGACAGGCGATGGTGTAAATGACTCTCCTGCGTTAAAAGCAGCGGACATTGGTGTTTCTATGGGCATTACTGGAACAGATGTAGCAAAAGATGCATCGGATATGATTTTGCTGGATGATAGTTTTACTACGATTGCTTATGCTATCAAAGAGGGACGTCGGGTCTACCGTAATATTCAGAAAGTAATCCAGTTTCTATTGGTAGGTAATATTGCGGAAATTTTGACATTGTTTATTGCTACACTGTTTAACTGGAATGCACCTTTGCTGGCCGTTCATATTCTCTGGGTAAATTTAGCTACGGCTACGCTTCCTGCTCTGGCTTTAGGAGTTGACCCCGCAAGTAAAAATATTATGAAACATAAGCCAGTCAAATCAGGAACATTATTTGAAAAAGACTTGGTGCGTCGTGTGATTACACAGGGTATTTTTGTGGCGGCGATGACAACTTGCGCTTATTGGAGTGGAGCAGCAATAGGCAACCACATAACAGGTCAAACGATGGCTTTCTGCGTACTGGCATTTTCACAAATGCTGCGTGCCTTTAATCAGCGTTCAAATACAGAACCTATATGGGTACGAGCAGAAGGAATAAATCCATGGTTGATTATCTCATTTGTCGCTTCGGCGTTTCTAATGGCGTGTATTTTGTTTATTCCTGCTTTGAGAAACGCATTTCAGCTTACTCTACTGAATGGTACACAGTGGCTGATTGTAATTGGCCTATCTTTGCTTTCTATCATTCAAGTTGAAATTGTAAAATTTGCGAAACGAATTTATAGCAAATAAAATCAAGATAGTAAACGGTAAAGATGAGTGGCGTGTACTGCGCTGCTCATCTTTTTAAATTTTCTGGAGGTATTTGTGATAAGAATTTTTAAAAAAATAGACAGGTGTATACTTGTGCAACATAATATGATATAATTACTTCATCTGTATCAAATGATAGAGCCCAAAAAATTGGAATTTGTTTTGTAGAAAAAAACAAAGGATTTTATATGTGGATTGATACTAAATATCAAAGACAAGAGGAAAAGCCTAATACAGGAAAGTACCGATAAATTAAGAAAATACAGTCAATTCAAGGAGTTTTAGACAGATGATTAGAATACTATTCGTTTGCCACGGCAATATTTGCCGTAGCCCAATGGCAGAATTTGTTATGCGTGATATGGTTAATAAATCAGGCTTAGCTGATAAGTTTGAAATTGCATCAGCAGCCACTAGTACAGAAGAGATTGGAAATCCTGTATATCCTCCAGTTAAGAGGTTATTATCAGGATATGGGATTTCATGCGACGGAAAAACCGCAAGACAAATGACTAAGAAAGATTACGATAAATATGATATGATAATAGGTATGGATAGTGCTAATTATCGTAATATTAACCGAATTTGTGGTGGTGATAGTAAAAATAAAATATATCTTTTAATGGATTTTACTTCTTCGCCACATGATGTAGCAGACCCATGGTATACAAGAAATTTTGACACGACATGGGAGGATATAAATGAAGGTTGTAAAGCACTTTTAAATAAAATTATAGATTAAATAAAAAATGGTATTTTCACAAAAGTGAAAATACCATTTTTAAATTGCAGTTATATTGTTAACTTCTGGTTCATTTTTTCGCTGTCTCCCTTAAAATTAGGATTTGTAATAACCTGAATTATAAGAGGAATAACCATAATCACCCATACAATAGGTTCTGCAAGTATTATACCAAAATATCCAAGTTTTGGTGTTAAAAGAACAACCACACCTATTTTGCCTAAAAGCTCAATGGTACTTGAAATAAGAGGGGTTTTTCTATCACCAACCCCTTGCAATGAATTGCGTAGAAGTGATATAGCAGCGGTTACACAGTACAAAAGGCAGTCAATTTTTAAATAAAGCATAGCTGTGTTTATAACTGTTGGGTTTTTTGTGCCTGTTACCATATAAATAAGATAATCGGATACTGTGTAAGTTATGAAAATTATAAAAACACATACACACCAAGACATTATAAGGGATAATTTAATACCTTCTCTTATACGTTCTGGTTTTCTGGCACCAAAATTTTGGCTTGTAAAAGTAGCAATCGTAGCACCAAGGGCAGAAAAGACCATCATAAATAGTTCCGTGAGTCTGCGCGCGGCTGTGTGGGCAATAATTACATCTTGACCAAAAGTGTTTATTGCTCCCTGTAAAATAACAGAACCAACATTTACAAGACAATACATCATAGCCATTGAAATGCCTGTACCATAAAGCTGCGAAGCAATAGATAATTTTAATTTAAAGTCTGAGCGAGTTGGCCATAAATCATTAAAACGATTATACATTACAAATAAACAAAGAATAACCGAAATAAGTTGAGCCAAAACGGTTGCAAGAGCTGCACCTTCAACGCCCCAATTAAGAGGCACAACAAAAAGTAAATCTAAAACTACATTTAAAAATGTAGATAATATTAAAAATAAAAGTGGAGTTAATGAGTCGCCGACAGCTCTTAAAATAGTAGCACATACATTGTAAAACATTGTGGCGGTGCAGCCGAGTAAAATAACTCTAAAATACTTAATTGACGTATTTATTAAATCGTTTGGAGTGTTTAAGAGTTTTAAAAGCGGCTCTAAAAATAAAAGTCCAACTATTGTTATTATAATAGATGTTATAAAAGCCAAAACGAAGATAGAACCTATGGAGCTTCTTACGCCTTCCCTATCCTTTGCACCATAGCGTCTAGCAGTTAATATAGCAAAGCCATTGGTCATGCCAATTATAAGCCCAACAAGTAAATTATTTACAGAACCGGTTGCCCCCACCGCTGCTAGAGCATTTTCACCTAAAAATGTGCCAACAATACGTGTATCAGCCATGTTATATAGTAGCTGAAATAGATTTCCAAGCAAAATTGGTCCAGTAAATGACAAAATAAGTGGCAATGGTGAACCTTTTGTTAAATCTTTCATATTAGACCCCCTCTTAAAGCTGTTTTATAAGAGCTTTACAATTATATCAATCATTAGATTACATTAAAAGCTCAAAAATTAACAAGATTATCTGTCAATTAAAATGAATATTGCATATATTGATAATAAAAACCATAAAGGGGTGTGAACATGGTTTCTGTAAGTCTTTGTATGATAGTGAAAAATGAACAGACAGTATTAGAAAGATGTTTAAAAAGTATTTATAAATTTGCAGACGAAATAATAATTGTTGATACAGGTTCAGTAGATAAAACAAAAGATATATCAAAAAAATATGCTCAAGTTTATGACTTTCAGTGGTGTGATGATTTTTCAAAAGCTAGAAATTTTGCTTTCTCCAAAGCTAAAAGTGATTATATAATGTGGCTTGATGCAGATGATATAGTGCCTTATAAATCGCTTGTAAAACTTATTGAGTGGAAACAAGGTCAAGTTTCAGACCACATAGACGTTGTGATGATGCCCTATCATATAAATATCGATGAAAATGGTAGGGCGGGTTTTATTTATTACAGAGAGCGTATATTAAGAAGAAAAACAGGATTTGTTTGGCAAGGTGCGGTTCATGAATGTATACAAACAAGTGGAAATATTATTTATCTAAACGCACCAATAGAACATCACAAAATAGAAAACAACAAAATAAGTGATAGAAATTTGAAAATATATCAAAAACAAGGAAACGCATTAGATGCCAGAGGTAAATTTTACTATGCCAGAGAACTTTTAACTCATGGAATGATTGATGATGCAATTAAAATGTTTGAAGATTTTTTGCAAGATAAAGACGCTTGGATTGAAAATAAAATAGAGGCTTATAGGAATTTATCATCATGTTATATATATAAAGATAAGATTCAAACTGCTAAAGACATACTTTTAAAATCTTTTGCAGTAGATATACCAAGGGCAGAAACATGTTGTGATTTAGCAATGATATATATGAGACTAGAAGAATATAACAATGCAAAATTTTGGTATGAAATAGCATATAAATGCATGCCAAATGCTCAAAATGGAGGGTTTGTATCAATCGATTGTTATGGATATTTACCTTGTATTGGTCTTTGCGTTTGTTATGACAAATTAGGAGATAAAAAAAATGCAAACTACTGGAACGAAAGAGCATCAATATTTAAGCCTGATTCAGAGGCAGTTATGGCAAATAGAGCATATTTTGGTGATTTGTGACCAAACAAAATATTTTTGCATAATATAAAATACCGAGTTAATACTCGGTAAACTGTATAGGAGGATACACAAACTATGCATGATTATATTCACTTTGGTGGAGGCAGCCCATCAGAGGAGCTAATAAATAAAATATGTGGTCAAAATAACAATTACTATGATGCATGCTACCCCACAAAAGGTATAACCGGTCCTACTGGACCAAGAGGACCAAGAGGTGAACGTGGACCAACAGGTTGTTGTGGTTGTAGAGGAGCAACAGGAGCGACCGGAGCAAAAGGAGCAACCGGAGAAATTGGACCAAGGGGAGCAACTGGGCCAGAGGGAGCAACAGGTGCAACTGGACCAACAGGAGCAACAGGAGCAACAGGAGCGACCGGAGCAAAAGGAGCAACAGGAGAAATCGGACCAAGGGGAGCAACAGGGCCAGAGGGAGCAACAGGAGCAAAAGGAGCAACCGGAGCAACAGGAGAAATCGGACCAAGGGGAGCAACAGGGCCAGAGGGAGCAAAAGGAGCAACAGGAGCAAAAGGAGCGACCGGAGCAACAGGAGCAAAGGGAGCGACCGGAGCAACAGGAGCAACAGGAGCAAAAGGAGCAACAGGAGCAACAGGAGCAACAGGAGCGACCGGAGCAAAAGGAGCAACCGGAGAAATCGGACCAAGGGGAGCAACAGGGCCAGAGGGAGCAACAGGAGCAAAAGGAGCAACCGGTGCAAAAGGAGCGACCGGAGCAACAGGACCAAGAGGTGCAACAGGGGCGACTGGTTGTATGAATACCCAGTTATTATCTGCATATTCTACACCAAGTCAGTTTGGAACTAATCAAACAAATTTGATTTTTGATAAAAATGGTGTAAATGTGGGTTCTGCTATCACTCACCAAACACCAAGTTCAGAATTTGTAATATTAGAAAAAGGAATATACTCTCTTGAATTTCATGGAGATTTTACACCAGTATCGGGTGAACAATTCCCACTTACACTTACAGTTTCGCTGTATAAAAATGATATGCCTATTAAAGGTGCGACATCTATCCATGTATTTTCATGTACAGCGGGAGTTGCTAATATTGCATTGACAACACCAGTAAAAGTAGAGACTGTGCCAACGACTATTAAAGTTGTGGGTGATGCAAGCAAGTTCACTTATACCAATATAGGTTTAAGTTTATGTAAAATTGCACAATGCTAAAAAAGGGACTGTTTTACAGTCCCTTTTATTTGCTGTGTTTTAGTCTCAGTCTTCGGTATATAGGGGAGAAAATACACATTATAATACAAATATAAATACAAATCGATTTTTGTGAAATATCTTCTTGACCAATAAGAGTTGAAAGCAAAACCCAAGTCATAACGTCTATAAATGACGCAACACCACATAATTTTTTGTTACTATAAGTTATATTTAATATCCCTTGAATTATAAGAAATAGGAAAAAAAGTCGGGAAACAATAATGAAATCTATGTAATTTTGCGAAAATGGAAAAAAGCAAAAGCATAAAAATAAAACCCAAACAGCACTCAAACACATAATTATTGTATGCTTAGTTTTAAATACATCGGATTTAGCTATATGCACATTGTTTTTTTGCTGCTCTATATTTGATTCTTGTTTGGAAAAATTAGTCGTAATACTAAATTCTTTTTTTGCCGTGTCATCACCTTCGCTGTCTTCCACAAAGGCAAAATTAAGCCCGCCGCAGTCTGAATTTCTCTTAGCACCTTTTATTGGTAACTTTCCAATAGAAGTAATATTATCATCTGGTGTTTGATATTTAAAAGATTTTGTAAAGTGCCAATTTTCATGTTTGAATTTTTCAAGCTGACCTTGTGAATATTCATCAAACCTTGATTTATAAAACTTAGCACGGGCTGGGTTATCATCGGGTTTATGTATATAGAATGAGCGTTTAAACTTTGGAACAGGTCGTTTTATTTGTTTTTTCTCGGATTTATTTTCTTTAGGCAGCGTTTTTGCAAGCTGTATAGCTTTTCGATAAGCATCATGTATTTGCTGAAATCCTTCTGGGTCATCTTCAGGGTGATGAGTTTTACTTTTTTCAGCATATGCATTTTTTATAATTTCAAGTTTAGATGTTTGCTCTATTCCAAGAACAGCCCAAGGATTCATTCTTCATCATCTCCCTCATATGGGAATTGCTCGTTTATATCTTCAATATCCTCATCGTTATAACTATCACGAAATTCTCTTAAAATCTCGTCATCGGTTGGGTTTAAATCCTCATCTATTTGATCAAAAAATTGGGTTATATCTTTTCGGTATCTTCTGATTTTCGCGTCATTACCTTCATGCAAAAGTAAATTAAAATAGTCAATATGTTGATGAATTTGCTCCCTTATAAGACCAGTTGATTGCTCATAAAGCCTTGACGCGGTTGCCAAAATTAGCTTATTTGCCTCCTCATCACGTGGCAAAAGCTTAAAGCTTTCAAGTTGTTTAAGTTTTGTTTTAAGCTGATTTTTACTTAAATTAAGTTTAGGGTTTAAAATTATAAGCTCATCTTTTTTACCAGTTGAGCGACATGTGACTTCAACCTGCAAAATGCCATTTATGTCATAAGTAAAGCGTATATCTGCACATTCTTTTCCCTTTGATGCTTTTGGTATATCAATTTCAAGTTCACCTAGCTTCAAGTTGTCTTTACAGTACATAGATTCACCTTGGTATATTGCGATAAACATTTGTGATTGATTATCATGCACAGTGTAATATGTACGCATTCGACTTGTTGGAAGAGTGGTGTTTCTTTCAATGATAGGGGAAAAGAGGTCGTTTGTTGGGTCTTCATAGTTTAAAACATTTACTCCAAGTGTAAATGGACAAATATCTGTAAGAAGTGTGTCTTTTAAATCTGATTTTCTCTCCTTGATAGCTGCCGCAATTCCTGCACCAATTGCAACAGTTGTATCAGAATCTATATAAAAAAGAGGTGTTTTTCCTAAGATATGTGTTATATACTGGCGGATAAGAGGCATGTTACAGGATCCGCCAACCATAACAATTTCATCAACTTCACCTATTGTGCTTTTACAGTCACGAAGTGCACGAGCGATAGGTTTTTCCATTCTGCGAAGTAAAGGAGCACATATTTCAACGAGTTTTTGATTTGTAAGCACTGCACTACACTGCTCACCATTTATTTCGGCAACCATCATAACAGGTTCGGTTTTTGATAGAGTGATTTTACAATGTTCCGCTTGGCGGATAAGGCCTGCTATGGTTTCTTTGGTCAGTGTATCAGGTTTAATGTTGTTTTGCTTGCAAAAATAATTTGCTATTGCATGGTTGAAATCATCACCACCTAAATGATTATCTCCAGAAACAGCAACAATTTCTATAACATTTGAAAATGCATCAACAACAGATACATCAAGAGTTCCTCCACCAAAATCAACAACGAGAAAACTCATATCGTTTTCATTTCCCTTATGATAGGCAAGAGCAGCAGCGCTTGGTTCATTTATTATACGTTCAACTCGAAATCCAGCAAGTTCACCTGCGGCTTTTGTGGCATTTCTTCCATTATCATCAAAATATGCAGGTACACTTATAACAGCCTCTGTTATTTTTTCACCGAGAAAAACTTCTGCATCTTCTTTTAGTTTACGAAGAACAAAAGATGAAAGCTCTATTGGTGAAAACTTATGATTGCCGAGAATAAGTTCGGTGTTTTTGCCCATAAAACGTTTAAAACCAGCAGATGTACAATGTGGGTGAGAAACAAGCCTTTCTTTTGCTGCTTGTCCAACCAATATTTCACCGTTTTCATCTATACTTACAACCGATGGGGTTAAAAATTTGCCTAGTGCGTTTGGTATTAGCTGACATTTTCCATCTTTCCAGACAGATGCCAGACTGTTTGTAGTACCAAGGTCTATTCCTATGATTGGCATAAAAAATGCCCCCTTTGCGTGGATAATAACATAATTATAGCATAAAAGCTGTAAAAACTTAATAGAAATATAGCATCTATAAAAAATCTGCTAAGATAAAATTATCATAGCAGAGTACAATTTAATTTCTATTTTCTCCGTGTTCTTGCTCACAATATGTACAACGATAGCGACCATTTTCAGAAAGATAGAAAATATGCTCGATGCCTTCTTCAATAGAAGTAATGCAACGAGGGTTTTTGCATTTTATAACGTTTACAAGACGTCGCGGCTTTGCAAGTTTTTTCTTTTCAACAATAACACCATCACGTATAACATCAATAGTAATATCTGGGTCAACATAACCTAAAACATCAAGGTCAAGGTCAATCATGCTTTCAATTTTGATAATATCCTTATGACCGTGCTTATTAGAACGTGCATTTCTAATAATTGCAACACAGCAATCAAGTTTATCAAGACCAGCTAGATGATAAAGATCCATGCCAGTACCTGCTTTTATATGGTCGATTACAAGACCATTTTGAATGGAATCAATGTTAATCATTAGCTTTATCCTCCTGTGTCAGTCCAAGAAGTGTCATAATAAGAGCCATACGAACATAAACACCATTTTGTGCCTGCTCAAAATATGCTGCACGGGGGTCGTCATCGACCTCAAGAGTGATTTCATTTACACGAGGCAGAGGGTGCAGTACAGCCATATCTTTTTTAGCAAGCTGCATTTTTTCAGCATTAAGAATATAAGTATCCTTTAAACGGATATAATCTTCTTCGTTAAAGAAGCGTTCACGTTGAACACGTGTCATATAGAGAATGTCTAACTTTGGCATGGCATCTTCAAGGCTTGTAATCTGTTCAAACTCAATAGCTTTAGGAGCTAAAACTTCACTTATTACATATTCAGGCACACGCAACTCATCAGGGGAGATAAGCACAAAGCGGATATTTTCATAACGAGAAAGAGATTTAATAAGTGAATGAACAGTACGACCAAACTTTAAGTCGCCGCAAAGACCAATAGTAAGGTCTGTGAGTCTGCCTTTTCTACGGCGGATAGTCATAAGGTCGGTAAGGGTTTGTGTTGGATGCTGATGACCGCCGTCGCCCGCGTTAATAACAGGGATTGTAGAATAGCGAGCGGCACGAAGCGGAGCACCCTCTTTAGGGTGACGCATGGCAGCGATATCAGCATAGCCAGAGATTACACGAATGGTATCCGCTATACTTTCGCCTTTAGATGCAGAGGAAGAATCTGCACTAGAAAATCCAAGCACTGAACCGCCAAGATTCAGCATAGCCGCCTCAAAAGATAGACGAGTACGAGTGGATGGCTCATAAAACAGAGTAGCTAGCTTTTTGTGTGCACACACATTTTGATATGTATTAGGATTTGCAACAATATCATCAGCTAATTTTAGTATTGAATAAATTTCTTCGACTGAAAAGTCGAGTGGGTCAATTAAATGACGCATAAGTTCCTCCAATCCAGTTTAATGGCTGGTTATGAATTTCTTTATTTAATGATAGTAGCAATAAGCACACTTGTCCAGTGATATTTTAAAGAAAATAAATATTTTGACCAAAAATTAAAAGTGCAAAATCATACAGAAAAAATCTGCGCAAAGGCTAAAATAAGTGAAAAAGTGTAAAAAGCGAATGTAAACAAAAAATTATACAGTTAAAACAATAAGAAAGTATGTTGCACGCTGGAATTTATCTCTAAATTTTTTAAACTCTTTTGACAAAAAAGCAGGCACATTATGTGCCTGCTTTTTTTATTTAATTAGCAGAAGCAAGAAGTTCAGAACCTTCCATTAAATCAGTAACAGCGGTTTGTAAGTATCCAGTCAATGTTTGGGTTGACTCTTGAATTTTTGTAGCATCTGTTTCGCCAACTAAAGCAGAACATGCATCAATGTAATCAATCATTGCCTGACAACCAGATGTGATTTTTTGATGAGCTTCTTCATATTCAGCAGGAGGAACTTGACTCATAAAGTCAGAAAATGGCTGTTTCAAATCTTCCAGAAGTTTTTTCGCTGCATCAACATCAGTCGTGTCTATGTTAGCAGCCTCGGACTGAATTGACTCAAGTTCAGTTGCAAGCTCTGTGAAAGAAGCCTGATAATCTTCCTTGGAAAGAGCAGTTTGCTTGGACTCAGAAGCACTGGATTTTGAAGCATTACCAGCATTGTTTGAGTTGTTTGAATCATTGCCGCCACATGCACTTAAAGAAAATACCATACAAAGTGCAACAATGCCAGTAAAGATTCGCTTTAATGAATTTGATTTTGTCATATGAGTATACCCCCTATTTAAAATTACGTTTTGATTATATCAATATAACTAAACTTAGTCAAGTTATATATGTAAAATATATTGTAAATGTCATATCATGCCATATATAGATTGGAAATGCCTAAATAGGGATTATATGTTTTCTATAAATCAGCTTGACATAAAAGTTTAAAATGCTTATAATGAAAATAATTTCAAAATAAAAAAAGCTGTGAGCAGGAGGAGTAACTCTGATTTCTGCCTGAAGAGAAAAGGCGGTTGCTGCAAGCCTTGGCAAAACAGAGTGAAGGTAGCCTGTGAGCTTATATGCTGAACAGGATTTTTCTAATTAGGTATATACGTTTGGTCTGCGTTAAAGATTCTAAAGTGCAAGGCTTTAGTGCTTTGAATTTAGGTGGTACCACGGAGTTTTTGCCTTCGTCCTAAAGCGGGACGGGGGCTTTTCTATTGCTTAGAAATTAAAATTTATATAATTTTAGAGAGGATTAAAAAGTCTATGAAAGAACTTCCAAAGACATATGACCCCTCTGTAAGTGAAGAAAAGCTGTACAAATTCTGGAATGACAGCGGTTTCTTTAATGCAGAGGTTGACGAAAACAAAAAACCATTTACCATTGTAATTCCACCTCCAAATGTAACCGGACAACTTCACATGGGACATGCTTTTGACGAAACACTTCAAGATATTCTTATTCGTTTTAAGCGTATGCAGGGTTATTCAGCTCTCTGGATGCCGGGCACTGACCACGCAGGTATTGCAACCCAGATTAAGGTAGAAGAAAATCTGCGTAAAGAAGAAGGTTTAACCCGCTATGATTTGGGCAGAGAGAAGTTTTTAGAACGTGTTTGGGATTGGAAACATCAATATGGTTCGCGTATTATTGAGCAGCTTAAAAAACTAGGTTCTTCATGTGATTGGCGTCGTGAGCGTTTTACAATGGACGAGGGCTGTTCTAAGGCTGTTAAAGAGGTATTTGTAAACCTTTATGAAAAGGGTTTAATTTATAAGGGTCATAGAATTATCAACTGGTGTCCTAACTGTGCAACTGCTTTATCTGATGCTGAAGTTGAGTATGAAAATCAATCTGGTAAACTGTGGCATTTACGTTATCCACTCGCTGATGGTTCTGGTGAACTGGTTGTAGCTACAACACGTCCAGAAACATTTATGGGTGATACAGGTGTTGCTGTAAACCCTAATGATGAGCGTTATAAGCACCTTATCGGTAAAACTTGTATCTTGCCAATCATGAATAGAGAAATTCCAATATTTGGCGATGAATATGTTGATATGGAATTTGGTACAGGCTGTGTTAAGGTAACTCCTTGTCATGACCCAAATGACTTTGAAATGGGTCAGCGTCATAATCTTGAGCAAATTTTGGTGTTTAATGAAGATGCAACCGTTAACGAAAATGGAGGTAAATATCAAGGTCTTGATAGATATGCTTGTCGTGAGGCTGTTATTAAAGACCTTGAAGAAGGCGGTTATTTGGTTAAAATTGAGGAGCATGAGCATAATGTAGGCACTTGTTATCGTTGTGGTACTACTGTTGAGCCTATGACCTCTGCTCAATGGTTTGTAAAGATGGCACCTCTTGCAAAGCCTGCTATGGATGTTGTAAATGATGGTAAAGTTAAGTTTGTGCCAGAGCGTTTTTCTAAGACTTATCTTCGTTGGATGGAAAATGTACACGACTGGTGTATTTCTCGTCAGCTATGGTGGGGACATCGTATTCCAGCTTATTATTGTGATGACTGCGGTGAAATGGTTGTTGCTAGAGAAGATGTTACAGTTTGTCCTAAGTGTGGCGGAACTCATATGCGTCAAGAGGAAGATGTACTTGATACATGGTTCTCATCTGCCTTATGGCCTTTCTCAACCCTTGGTTGGCCAGAAAAGACAAAAGAACTTGATTACTTCTATCCTACAAGTGTACTTGTAACCGGTTATGATATTATTTTCTTCTGGGTTGCTCGTATGATTTTCTCTGGTATGGAGCAGATGAAAGAAGAACCATTCAAAACAGTTTATATTCATGGTCTTGTTCGTGATGCACAAGGCAGAAAAATGTCAAAGTCACTAGGTAATGGTATCGACCCACTAGAAATTATTGATAAATATGGTGCTGATGCTCTGCGTTTCACTCTTGTAACTGGTAACTCTCCAGGAAATGATATGCGTTTTTCAACTGAGAAAGTTGAATCAAGCCGTAACTTTGCAAATAAGATTTGGAATGCATCTCGTTTTATTCAGATGAATTTAACAATTGAGAAGGCTGAACTACCAGAAACACTTGCTATTGAAGATAAGTGGATTCTATCAAAGTTTAATGGACTTGTTAAGGCTGTAACTGAAAACATTGATAAGTATGAACTTGGTCTTGCAGTTCAAAAACTGTATGATTTCATTTGGGATAACTTCTGCGATTGGTATATAGAGATTGTAAAACCTCGTCTGCAAAATAAGGACGATGTTCAAGCTAACGAAAACGCTCAAAAGGTTTTATGTTATGTGCTATCTAACACAATGAAACTTCTGCACCCATTTATGCCATTTATTACTGAAACCATTTGGCAGGCACTTCCTCATGAGGGCGAAAGCATTATGATTTCTAAGTGGCCAGAGTATCAGGACAGCCTAAACTTTGCAGCCGAGACAGAGCAGGTTGAAACCATTATGGACACAATTCGTGCGATTCGTGCAAGACGTGCAGAGATGAATGTTCCACCATCTAAAAAGGCACAGGTAATTTTATTTACAGAAAATCGTACAGCTTATGAGGCAGGTTCAACATTTTTTGCTAAACTTGCTTATGCATCTGATATTCAGTTTGTAGATGCAGCACCTCAAAATGTTGAATCTATGGTATCTGTTGTAACTGAGGGTGCACAGGTTTATATGCCAATGGGAGAACTTGTTGACTTTGAAAAGGAAAGAGCTAGACTTCAAAAGGAAAAGGCAAAGGTTCAAAAGGATATCGACTTTGTTATGAAAAAGCTGAATAATGAAGGCTTTGTAGCAAAAGCACCAGAGGCTGTTATTGCTCAGGAAAGAGAAAAAGCTGCTAAATATCAAGAGCTTATGGATAAACTAAACGCAAGTCTTGCTGCACTTAAATAAAACATTTTAACAGCAGGGGAGAATTGAATCTCCTCTGCTGTTTTTATACTGATAATTTTTAGAAAGGGGGATTTTAAATATGAATGCAATAGAACATATTCACTCACATGGCAGATTTTCTGGCACTGCTGGACTTCATAGAATGAAGGCACTTTGCAACGTTCTTGGAAACCCTCAAGATAAATTAAAATTTATACATTTAGCGGGCACAAATGGAAAGGGAAGCACAGCAACAATGATTGCAAGTGTTATGCAAAAAGCAGGTTATAAAACAGGTCTTTTTACCTCGCCATTTCTTGTGAAATTTAATGAGCGAATAAAAGTAAACGGTGAGATGATATCAGATTTTGACATTGAAAAATTGACAGAAAAAGTAAGCAAAGCCGAGCAAAAAATAAAAATTCCTGAGGGCGAAAAAATCGGAGAGTTTGAATTTGTAACCGCATTGGCGTTTTTATATTTCTTAGAACAAAGCTGTGATATTGTTGTTTTAGAAACAGGTTTAGGCGGCTCTTTTGATGCAACTAATGTTATAAAAAGTCCAGAGGTTTCGGTTATAACATCAATTTCATTTGACCATATTCAGGTGCTTGGGGATACCCTTAGCCAAATTACAATGACAAAAGCTGGAATTATAAAACCAAACTGCAAAGCTATAACTTCTTTCGGTCAAAAAGATGAGGTTTTGTATGTTTTAAAAAAAGTAAAGCCAGATATAACTGTACCAGAACCTGTATATAGGGTTAAATGTGATTTAAATGGCGGAAGTTTTGTATTTAAAAATGAGGAATATAAAATTGCTATGATAGGTCAGCATCAAATTCAAAACGCTCAAACAGCTTTACAGACGATTTTTGAGCTTAAAAATATGGGTTGGAATATATCAAAAAATGCAATCAAGCAAGGTTTAGAGTATGCTAAAATTTGTGGAAGAATGGAAAAAATACATAAAAATCCACTTATTTTGCTTGATGGTGGTCATAATATAGATGGTGTAAATAGTATTGCAAGTACAGTAAAAATGCTTTTACATGACAAGAAATTACATCTTGTAGTTGGAATGGTGTCGGATAAAGATGTAAGGGCTTGCACCAGTATTTTAGATAGGTTAGGCGATTCGATTATAATTACTCAGCCGAACAACCCTAGAGCGATTGAGGCAGATGAGCTTGCAAAATATTTTAGTAAAAAAGTGCAAATTTATCCAAACTCCTATGATGCTTTTAAAAAGGCTCTGCAAGTTACAAAAGAAGATGTTGTTATAATCTGTGGTTCACTTTACCTTATAGGTGAGGCTGAGAGTTTTTTTAACAGTCTTACATGATTCGGCAAAAACAGAATATAGTTTATTGTAAAATAAGCCTGTGAATATTATTTATTTGCAGGCTTTTTGTATTTTAAGTGAGGTGAAAAATGTATGCAAATTACGCATAAGCGATTGGGTGATAAAATTGTTATTTTCATTGAGGGCGAGCTTGGCAATCATGAGGCAAAACAGATTTTAAGCTATCAAGAAAATATTGTTTCACTCTATATTGATTCACCTATTGTTTTAAATCTGTCTGGGCTTACCTTTATGGACTCATCTGGACTTGCTGTGGTTGTAAATTTATCGAGAGCATTGGAAAGAACTGGCAGAAAACTTGCGGTTGAAGGAACACCACAAAATGCAATGAAAATTTTTAAAGCTGCAGGTCTTAACAAGAAAATAGAGTTTATAGACGGAGTGTAAAACAATGAAACAAGTAACAAATAAAATGTCAATCAAACTGGAAAGCCGCTCAGTAAATGAGAGCTTTGCACGTCAGACAGTAGCCGCTTTTGTCGCTCAACTTGACCCAACAATGGAGGAGTTAAACGACATAAAAACTATTGTTTCTGAGGCGGTGACAAATGCAGTTGTACATGGTTATCGTGACAGACTTGGAAGCATAAGTATAACTGTAAGACTTCTTGAAGACAATATTGCAGAAATTAAAGTCAAGGATTCAGGCTGCGGAATTGAGGATATAGAAAAAGCAAGACAGCCTATGTTTACCACTGGAGATGAACAGCGCTCAGGCATGGGTTTTACAATTATGGAGAGTTTTACGGACAAGCTCAAAGTACAATCTAAACTACATAAAGGAACTCAGGTCACACTGATTAAAAAAATCAGAGGACGGGAGGAACGTCATTGACTGAGCAACTAGAGCTTATAAAAAAAGCTCAAACAGGCGATAAAATTGCAGGCGAAAAACTGATAACACAAAATAGCGGTCTTATATGGTCTATTGTAAGACGATACACAAATCGTGGTGTTGAGCAAGACGATTTATATCAGCTTGCATGTCTGGGTTTTATAAAAGCAGTTAATGGGTTTGATGGTGATTTTGGCACACAGTTTTCTACATATGCTGTGCCTAAAATTGCGGGGGAAATACGCCGGTTTTTGCGTGATGATGGAAGTGTAAAAGTTAGCCGCTCGGTTAAAGAACAATCTATAAAACTAAAGCAACTGCAAAATAAACTTGAAAACAAACTTGGCAGGGAAGTGACAATTTCAGAGCTTGCCCAAGCATCAGGTATGACGGTGGAAGAAGTAGCTATGTGCGAACAAGCTACGCAGTCAACCGATTCACTTCAAAGAGAAGTAGGTGACGATGGCTCTGCTCTTGGTGAGCTTATAGGCGATGATGGAATTGAAGAAAATATAACAAATAAATTAGCTTTATGGCAAATGATAAATGAACTTCCTGAGCGTGAGGCACAAATTATACGTTTTAGATATGAGAGGAATATGACTCAACAGCAATGTGCAAAGTTACTTGGAGTATCACAAGTTCAAGTGTCAAGACTTGAGAAAAAAGCAGTCGAGCGAATGCGAAAACAAATACTGGAGTAAAAGAGCCTGGAAAAAACAGGCTCTTTTTCTGTTACCTATACTTTACTTGTGATAACCTATATATTTGTGATATAATAAGACGGAAATTCAGTTTTGTGAAAAGGATTTTTTAGATATGACAAAATTTGATATTCAATATTCCGCAATTCGTAAGGCGATAATTGAGCAGAAATTTGCAAGCCTTAATAATATGCAGCGTAATGCAGTTATGCACACAGAAGGTCCACTTTTAATACTTGCTGGTGCTGGCAGCGGAAAAACAACCGTACTTATAAATCGAATTATAAATATTTTGCGTTTCGGTAAGGGTTATTGCAGTGATTTCGCACCAGAAAATGCAACAGATGAAGATTTAAAGTTTTTAATGGACTATCTCAATAACCCACTTGAGGAAAATAGAGAGAGAGTCGAGAAGCTGTGTGCAGTAGAACCTGCAAAGCCCTGGGAAGTTATTGCAATCACTTTCACCAACAAGGCGGCAAGAGAGTTAAAGGAAAGGTTAACCCGTGCAATCGGTGAGCAAGATTCTATGGCTGTTTGGGCATATACTTTCCATACAGCTTGTCTTAGAATTTTACGCCGGGATATTGAAAAAATTGGTTACAAACAAAGTTTTACAATCTATGATGAAGATGATAAAAAGCGTATTATAACTGATATTTTAAGAGAGCTTAATATGGATGACAAGGCTTTTGACCCTAGAACAATGATGAATGAAATTTCAAGGGCAAAGGATAACTTAATAAGTGAAAGGCTTTATGCTGTTAAGGCAGCAGGGGATTATTATAAAAGCAAAGTATCTGATATATATACACTTTATCAAAAGAAAATGAAAGACGCAAACGCACTGGATTTTGATGACATTATTATGAAAACAGTGCAACTGCTTCGTGATAATGCGGATATAAGAGAATATTATCAACAGAAGTTTAGATATGTGCTTGTAGACGAATATCAAGACACAAACCATGCACAATATGTTCTAACAAGTCTGCTCGCAGGGGGAAGAAACAATTTATGTGTAGTTGGTGATGATGACCAGAGTATTTATAAATTCAGAGGTGCTACAATCTCCAATATCTTGGAGTTTGAACAGCAGTATACAAATGCACAAACAATCAGATTGGAGCAAAACTATCGCTCAACCGACACTATTTTATGTGCAGCAAATGAGATAATAAGAAATAATTTACACCGAAAAGGTAAGGAACTTTGGACAGATAATTCTGGTGGCAGTAAAATTAAACTGCATCGCTCAGATACGCAAGAAGGCGAATCATCATATATTGCAGAATGTATAATTGAAGGCGTCGAAAAAGGTATGAAATGGAGCGATTTTGCTGTGTTATACCGTAATAATGCCCTTTCTAATAGCTTAGAAGGTGCATTTCGTAGAAACTCAATACCATATAGAATTTATAAAGGCAGAGATTTCTTCTCTCGTGCAGAAATTCGTGATGTATTTGCCTATTTATGGGTTATCGAAAATCCATCAGATACGCTCAGATTAAAGAGAATTGTAAATGTGCCTGCTAGAAAAATTGGTGACAGGTCTATAGAACTTGCTGAAGAAGAAGCTGTTCAAAATGGAATCTCGCTTTATGAGGTTTTACAAAATGCTAAAAACTACTCATCAATTTCACGTTCATCTGGAGCTATGATTAACTTTATTGAAACAATAGAAAATCTAAGAGCACAAAGGGAATTTTTAACACTTCCAGAGCTCTATGATGAAATGCTGGACAAAACAGGCTATGCTTTTATGCTTGAAAGCAAAGGTGATGCTGAATCTCAAAATAGATTAGATAATATTATGGAATTAAAATCCACAATTATTCAATATCATGAAAATTCGGAAAATCCATCTCTGGCAGGATTTTTGGAAGATATGGCACTTTACACTGATGCAGACAAAACATCAGATGACGAAGATGCGGTTTTGATGATGACTATGCATTCGGCAAAAGGGCTTGAATTTCCAGTGGTTTTTTTAAGTGGAATGGAGGAAGGTTTATTTCCATCATTTAGGTCAACCGAGAGCGATGAATCACTTGAGGAAGAACGCAGACTTTGTTATGTTGCAGTAACACGAGCTAAAAAACAATTACATATAACATGTGCGGAGCATCGTATGCTTTATGGTCGCACACAATACACAAGACCATCACGCTTTTTAGAAGAGATTCCAGAAAATTTGGTTGATTCTAATATATCTAAGCGTCAGCAGATGCAACAGGCTATTATAGATAAACAGGAAAATGAATATAAAAAGAAAAATGCTGGTGCCATTGCACAGGCGTACCGCACAGCCGCATCTGTTGAGAAAAAAGCTGCATCTGTGTCTGTAAATAATGTAAATGTTACTATGTTTAATGTTGGTGATAGAGTTAAGCATAGAGCGTTTGGAGAAGGCTTAATAACATCATCAAAACCTATGGGTGGAGATTTTTTATTGGAAATTGCTTTTGACACAAAGGGAACAAAACGGCTTCTATCAAAAAGCGCAGGTCAGTTTATGACTAAAATTTAAGATAACAAAAACAGGCGAGACATTTGGCTCGCCTTTAATTTACTGATAAAACATTCTTATTCCATTAGACCGAAAATACTCAAAATATGGCTCTTGTGGTCTGCAATCGGTTATAAATGCAGTAAGGTCACGAAGTTTACAAAAAGAAATAACGGCTTTTTTGTTTAGTTTAGAGCTATCAGCCATAAGGTATACTTTTTCCGCCTTATTAACAACTCCACGCTTAATTTCAGCCTCTAAAAAAGTGCTATTTGTCATTCCACACTCAAGAGAAACGCCGCTCGCTGCCATAAAAGCCTTGTTTATAGTCATTCCTGACAATGTTTCATAGGTGGAGAGTCCAACAAATGAATCGGTTGGGGAGCTGTATATTCCGCCAGGACATATAAGGTTCATATTTTCATATTTAGCGGCCTCGGCCATTGCAGCAAGTGAATGTGTTACTATTGTAAGTTTTTTGCGTGATGTTAAATACCGAAGTATGCAAAGAGTTGTTGTGCCTGAATCTATAAAAATAGTATCGCCATCATTAACTTCATTTGCTGCAAGTCTGCCTATAATATTTTTATCAGAAGAATGAATATTAGCTTTTACAGGTGATGATAAGGCAGAACAAGATAAAGAAACAGCAGTAACACCGCCATAGACCTTTGTTATGTGGCCTCTTGTTTCCAAATCGTTGAGGTCACGCCTTATAGTGTTTTTTGATACTCCAAAAACCTCGCACAGTTCATCTATGGATACAGTTTGTTTTGCAAGAACATATTCTTCAATAGAGTTTAAACGACTGATTTTCATTCGCTGTTTATACCCCCTTAGCTTGAGTTTGGTATTAAATAATATAACAAAAGAACTGCTTAAAATAGTGATATAGCTGGAAAATTCAAATAGCAAATAAACATTTATACCACTACTGTATTTTATCAGAAGTTACTGAAAAATCAACCAACAAATAAATATTTCTAATATTTTTATGCATAGGTTTGATAGTATAAAAATATGCATTTGGAGAAAATGAACAAAAGTTGACTGAATAGTTCATATAAAACTATCATTAAGCATTGAAAAGAACAAAAAAAAATGTTAATATAATGAGGTAATGAATGGTTTATGTGACATTCATAGTTTTGCTGTTTTGTACGAAAATATTAAGTTAAGTAGGTAGGTGTATCAAATGCAGAAAGCAGAAAAAATGCAGGCGCTGCGAGTATTTGCCGCTGAAATCAGACTTGAGACACTAAAGACCATTGGTTCTCTCGGTTTTGGTCATGTTGGTGGTTCTATGTCTGTTGTAGAGGCATTAGCAGTTCTGTATGGAGAAGTAATGAAGGTAGACCCTAAAAATCCTCGCTGGGAAGACCGTGACTGGTGTGTTATGTCTAAGGGTCATGCAGGTCCAGCTATGTACGCAACTCTTGGTTTAAAGGGTTACTATGAAGTTGAGCAGGCTTATACTCTAAATCAGCCACATACAAACTTCCCATCTCATACCGACCGCACCAAGACACCAGGTATAGACCTTACAACTGGATCTTTGGGTCAGGGCATCTCAGCAGCTGTTGGCGCTGCTCTTGGCAACAAGATGGACGAGCGTAACAACCATGTGTTTGTATTTGTTGGTGACGGCGAATGTGATGAAGGACAGGTTTGGGAAGCTGCTCAGTTCGCTGCACACTATAAGCTGGATAATCTGGTTTGCCTTGTTGATGATAACAAGATGCAGCTAGATGGTAAGGTTGAAGAAATTATGGGTCATGCTAAGGGCATTGGTGCTAAGTTTGATGCTTTTGGCTGGAATGTTATAAACGTTGAAAATGGTAATGATGTTGAGCAGATTTATGACGCTGTTATGGCTGCATACGACTGTAAGGGCATGCCAACTTGTATCGTGCTGAACACAACTAAGGGCAAGGGTGCAACTTTTGCAGAGCCTACTGGAGCTCACTCTTCTCAGCCATCTAAGGAGCAGTGGGACGAGGCTATTAAAGCTGCTGAGGCTGAACTTGCTCGAGTAAAGGCACAGTAAGGAGGGTATGGAATAATGAATTTCACTTTGATTGGAAAGCATGAGACCGATTCTCGTGCAAATCGTGATGCTTATGTAACAGCAATGCAGGAAATGATGTCTGCAAACGATAAGGTATGCCATATCGACTGCGACCTTTATGGCTGTATCAATACAAAAAAACTGGAAAAGGAATTTCCAAAGCAAACTTTTAACGCTGGTATAGCCGAGGCTAATGCGGTAGGTGTTGCTGCTGGTATGACTGCAACCGGTCGCACAGTGTTTGTACACTCTTTCGGTTGTTTCGCTTCACGTCGTGTATATGACCAGGCTTTCATGTCCTGTGCATATGCTAAGCTGCCTGTACATATTTTAGGCTCTGACCCTGGTATATCTGCTGCATATAATGGCGGCACTCACATGCCATTTGAAGATATGGCTATTTATATGGCTATTCCAGAGGCTGTTGTTGTTGACCCAACAGACTATGCCATGCTGTATGACCTAACTAAAAAGTTAGCAGCATCTCAGAAATTCTCCTATATGCGTATGGTTCGTAAAGGCATTGTTAAGGTTTATGATGATGGTGCTGATTTTGAAATCGGTAAGGGCGTTACACTCAAGGAAGGTAAAGATGTTACCATTATTGCATCAGGTATTATGGTAGATGAGGCTCTAAAGGCTCAAGAAACTCTTGCGGCTGAAGGTATCTCTGCTAAGGTTGTTGATATGTTTACTTGGAAGCCTATCGATGAAGAATTGATTGTTAAATCTGCTGAAGAAACTGGATGTATTGTGACCGCAGAAAACCATAATGTTAAAACTGGTTTGGGTGCTGCTGTTGCTCAGGTTCTTGCAAAGAATAAGCCTGTTGTAATGGAAATGGTTGGTGTTGAAGACCGTTTCGGACAGGTTGGTGCACAGAAGTTCCTTCAGGAAGAATATGGTCTGACTGCTGCTCACATTGTTGAGGCTGTAAAGAAAGCTATTTCTCGTAAGTAAGACATATGTAATCCTCTCAGGCATCGCTTGAGGGGATTTTTTTAGGCATTTTAAAACCCATTGTACAAAAATACAATGGGTTCTTGATTTTTATTTATCATTTTCATTATTTCTATTTATATGGAATTTTCGTTTCTTTTTGAGTGAAATACTGGTTTCTTCTGATGGTTTTTCATTTTTAAAGGGAATAGGACGATTAGTTTCGGGGTCAATATGGTCTGTATATAAATAACGATTGGTCTGCACAGGCAGATTCTTTTCTGAAAGTGAGCGATTGACAAGACTTGATACAAGACTGTAAAATACTGCAAACAGAGGAACTCCTATAAGCATTCCAACAAAACCAAATAAACCGCCTGCAATTAAAATTGCAAACATAACCCAAAAGCTAGAAAGACCAGTTGAATCACCAAGAATTTTAGGACCAAGAATATTACCATCAAACTGCTGTAAAATCAGAATAAAGATAACAAAATAAATAAACTGAATTGGGTCAATCATTAAAACAAGAAGTGAGCAAGGAATAGCACCGATGAATGGACCAAAAAATGGTATAAAGTTTGTAACACCAATAACTACGCTTATAAGAACAATATATGGCATATTTAACAATGTCATAACAATAAAGGTTATAATGCCAATAATTAAAGAATCCAGAAGTTTGCCAGTTATAAATCCACCAAAAACCCTATGAACAAAGCGGGTGTTTTTAACTATTAAATTTGCTCGTTCGGTTGAGAAAATGCTATATATAAGTTTTTTTGCTTGCGCTGCAAATAAATCTTTACTGCATAGCATATAGATTGCGATAATAATGCCAACAACAACATTTTTAAGCATGTTAACTGTACCAAGCAAACTGCCGCCCATTATCTCAATCAGCTTTGGAAGCATATCATCTTGCATCCATGCAACAACCCAATTAGAAAATTTATGATAAATTTGCATTAGGCTATCTTGTAAAATCTGATTATCCCTAAGTGTAATATTTAACCAGTCAGAAAGTTCTTTTAAATAATCAGGCATGGCGCTGCTAAGGCTTAAAATACTCGTAGCAAGCTGAGGAAGAACCATAGAAAGAAGAGCACTAATAAGAGCTAAAAGCAAAAATACGCTTGCTATACTACAAAGCATTTTAGTCCATGAAAGTGCTTTGTTAGGCGATTTGAATATTTTTTTTGTATATGGCAGAGATTTTTTAACCAATAGATTATATATAGGAAGTACAAAATATGCAACTACTGCACCATAAATAAAAGGCTTTAAAATTCCAACAAAACTTTTTAGTGCAGAAAATAGACCGCTCATCTTGAAAATTGAAAAGAAAAAGCAAATGCTAAAGAAAATAACTAGAAATGCTGTAAGTCCCCACTTAAAGTAGGGACTTTGAAAGGATTTTTTCATTTAATTCCTCCAAAAATTTAATCATAACAACACCACTAATAGCTTTTTAGTTTTAGGTTGTGAAAAAATCAATCTTCACTAATAAATATACGCCAAATCATATATAAACTAGAAAAGATAAACCACATAAATAAAACTATGCGAAATTTTTTGAAAAAAGCAGCAAATTTTGAGCCAAGATAAAGACCAAAACTGATTAAACATAACTTCATAAGTGCGAAGTCAAAAATTGAAAAATCACGTACACGAGCAATAATAAATTTAATAAGCGATGAAATAGAATCTGATGTATCTTGCAAGTAACGAATAGCGCTTTCTTTTGTGATATTTTTTTTCATTAAAATACACCTCTTTTTATTATATTGATATTTTTTGCACAACTACATGAAATATGCTTATTTTTTCCAATATGACCAAGTCCTATACCGAGATTTCGTGCAAGTTCTTCTATCGTTTGTGAGCCTGTTTGTTTTAATGCATAATGTAAAATTAAACCACATGCATGAGCATCAGACCCAGCCTCATGATGGTTAAGTTCTATGCCCAAAAAGGAAGAAACAGTGTCGAGTTTATGGTTTTCAAGGTCAGGCCATAATTTTTGTGATACTTTTACAGTGCATATATAATTAAAATCCGGAAATGATATATTGTAAAACTCTAAACATTTGCGAAGTACAGCGGTGTCGAAAGCAGCATTATGGCAAACAATAGTTTTATTTTCAATATCCTGTTTAACTTCTTGCCAAATCTCAGCAAAATTAGGTTCATTTTCTACATCTGATTTTTTTATTCCATGTATTTTTATATTATACCAATGAAAATTACCCGCTTCATCAGGCGGTTTTATAAACTTTGAATACTGCTTTATTGGCTGATTATTTTCAAAAACAGAAATACCTATTGAACATGCACTTGTATAATATGAATTACCAGTTTCAAAGTCTATTGCAGTGAAATTCATTTTAAACTATCACACCTTTCTGTGTTTGAGGTATTGGCACGTTCTCGAAGTAAAAGTAAAAAATTATAAAATGGTGCAATTTTCTTGAAGTTTTCCAGCATTGGCTGCACGAACGAGCCGTTCCAAAGCGGAGAATAGTCTTCATATTCATAAAAGGCTAGTCCTAAATGTTTGCGGTTGAGCCAAGGCTTATATTCATCTTTTGCATTCGGGAAATGTTCACGTTTATACATTTCACCATCTAGCGAAAAAATACTGCAATTTTTTGCACTTTCATATGCATTTAGAAAATTTGCATCTTGATTTAAAATAAGCTCTCTTGCAACTTCCATTTCACCTTTTCCAAAACCACCAAAACAGCCATAACTCCAGTATTCTGGTGTAACCTCCATGTAATAAAACGGCACAGCATCTAAACTTGTTTTGGGTCTACGAAAGTATAACCATAAATTTGCCCTATAAAGTGTTTTGTCCTTTGTATATCTTGTGTCACGTCTAACCCTTGATACCATTCTGCTTGGATTGGTAACAAAAAGAGGATCTATTTTAAGCATCTCATCAGCCATATGAATACAAAGCTCATGAAATGGGGTTACGGCTTTTTTACGAATCTCTTTTTTATGCTCCTCATAAAAATCCTTGCTATTCATCAGACGATTTTTTATCAATAAATCAAAACCTTCTGGGCTAAATCCTTCAAAATTTGACATACAATATCCTTTCAAAAATAACATTTAACTAAATTTATTTTATCTCTTTTTACTATCTTATGCAATAGAAATGATAAAACCAGTTTAAATTCAACAATAGGTCTTTTTTATTTATTAATGTTTTCATATTTGCAAAAATCGTGTATAATAAAAACAATCCTCAAAAGAGGGTATTTATTATTAGGGTGCAGCGTCATCCGTAGTTATAGGAGGAAAATGTTATGAAGTATAAAGAAAAAATCCTCGCCATGCTGGATCAAGATGGTCGTATGACTGCCGCCCAAATAGCTCGTATGCTTGGCGCGACCGAACAAGAAATTCAGCAGGAAATTGAAACTCTTGAAAATGAGAATGTAATTTTAGGGTATAAGGCTGTTATTGATTGGGATAAAACATCTGATGAAACTGTTACCGCTCAGATTGAAGTGCGCATAACCCCTCAAAAGGGTATGGGATTTGACGAAATCGCAAGACAGATTTGCTCTTATCCACAGGTTCAAAGTGCATATTTAATGTCTGGCGGTTTTGACCTTACAATTATTATAACCGGTCATACAATGCGTGAAATTTCTCAGTTTGTTTCTGAAAATCTCGCACCAATGGAAAGCGTTGTTTCCACTGCAACCCATTTTATTATGAAAAAATATAAAGACCAGGGTGTTGTTTATGACCCATCTACACAAGATACAAGAGAGGTAATGATTACATGGTAAACTATTCCGAGCTTTATTCGGAGCGTGTCAAAATTGTAAAACCATCAGGTATTAGAAAGTTTTTTGATATCGTTGCGACAATGGACGGGGCAATCTCACTTGGTGTAGGCGAACCCGATTTTGAAACCCCCTGGCAAATTCGTAGGGCTGGTATAACTTCACTTGAAAAGGGCAAAACATTCTATACATCTAACTGGGGCCTTGCTGAACTTCGTGCAGAAATTGCAAATAAAATTGAGCAAAAGCATGGTTTAAGTTATGACCCAGATAAAGAAATTTTAGTAACAGTTGGCGGTAGTGAGGCTATTGATAACACTATTCGTGCTTTTGTAAGCGTGGGAGATGAGGTTTTAATTCCAGAACCATCTTTTGTTTGTTATACTCCTCTTACTATTATGGCAGGTGGTACACCAGTAACCGTTCCAACAGTTGCAGAGGACGAGTTTAAACTAACACCAGAAAGACTTAGGGCTGCAATCACTCCTAAAACAAAACTTCTTGTTTTGCCTTTCCCTAATAACCCAACAGGTGCTATTATGAACCGCAAGGAGCTTGAAGCAATAGCTGAGGTTATTCGTGATACTAACATACTGGTTTTAAGCGATGAAATTTATTGTGACCTTACATATGAGGGAGAGCATGTTTGTTTTGCAGAAATTGACGGAATGAGAGAACGTACCATTGTTGTAGGCGGTTTCTCAAAATCATATGCAATGACAGGCTGGCGTCTTGGCTGGGCAATGGGTCCACGAGAAATGATGGCGCCGGTTTGTAAAATTCATCAGTTTGGCATTATGTCTGCACCTACTACTGCCCAATTTGCGGGCATTGAGGCGATACGTTCTGGTGATGCTGATGTTAATCGTATGCGTACACAATATGATATGCGCAGACGTTATCTGGTTGAAGAGCTTAGAAACATGGGGCTTGATTGCTTTGAGCCAATGGGTGCATTTTATGTTTTTCCATCTATTAAAGATACCAAAATGACATCAGAGGAGTTTTGCAATCGTTTACTAGAGGAGCAAAAAGTCGCTGTCGTGCCAGGTAACGCCTTTGGTGAAAGCGGTGAGGGTCATGTTAGAATCTCATATTCGTATTCCATGGCACATTTAAAGGAGGCTATGCGTAGAATGAGAGCTTTCCTTGAAAGTATTAAAAATTAAAAAGTGAGTGAGATAAAATTTTTTATGGAAGTTGGAACATTTAACATATTGAAAACTGAGGGCAAGGCAAGACGTGGTGAGTTTCAAACCGCTCATGGCACAGTACAAACCCCGGTTTTTATGAATGTAGGTACAGCAGGTGCGATAAAAGGTGCAGTCGATGCGTTTGATTTAAAGGAGCTTGGCTGTCAGGTGGAGTTATCAAACACCTATCATCTGCATGTTCGTCCAGGTGATGCTATTGTTAGACAAATGGGCGGATTGCATAGGTTTATGCGTTGGGACGGTCCAATGCTCACTGATAGCGGTGGATTTCAGGTATTTTCTTTGTCATCTCTGCGTAAAATCAAGGAAGAAGGCGTTTTCTTTAATTCTCATGTAGATGGAAGAAAAATCTTCATGGGGCCAGAGGAAAGCATGAAAATCCAGTCTAATCTTGGTTCAGATATTGCAATGGCATTTGATGAATGTGTTGAAAATCCTGCACCATATGATTACGTTAAAAATTCTTGTGAGCGCACAACACGTTGGCTGGAACGCTGTAAAAAAGAGCTTGAGCGTTTAAATAGCTTGCCTGACACTGTAAACCCTAAACAAATGCTGTTTGGAATCAACCAAGGTGGAACATATGATGATTTGCGTATACAGCATATGGAGGCAATTAAGCAACTTGATTTGCCGGGTTATGCTATTGGCGGTCTTGCGGTGGGTGAGTCAACCGATGTTATGTATCATATACTTGATGTTGTAATTCCCCATGCACCAGAGAATAAACCACGTTATTTAATGGGTGTCGGCACACCATCTAATATTATTGAAGCTGTTTCGAGAGGTGTTGACTTTTTTGACTGTGTAATGCCTACAAGAAACGCCAGACATGGTCATTTATTCACATGGAATGGCATTATAAATATCCATAATGCTAAATATCAAACAGATGACACACCGATTGAAGAAGGCTGTCAGTGTCCAACTTGTCAAAAGTTCAGCAAGGCATATGTAAGGCATCTGTTGAAAGCAGGCGAAATGTTATCTCAAAGACTGCTTGTGCAGCATAATCTGTGGTTTTATAATAATCTTATGGTTAAGATTAGAGAACATATTGAAAATGGTACCTTTGAGCAGTTTAGAGCAGAGTACAGCGAAAAATTAGCAAAGAGAATTTAAAATTTATTAGAGTTTTAGGCTGGAGCTTAAAACTCTATTTTTATTGCATAAAGATATATTGACAAAGCATATAGTTTATTAAAAAAATCTTTTAAAGGACTGGGAAATGCTTTGAAACATCATGGACTTTTATACAGCATAATGGTTTTATGTGCATCTAACCTTGGATTGCAGGGTTTGGGATTTATATATCGTATAGCTTTAAGCCGTCTTGCAGGAGCAGAGGGCTTAGGAATGTATCATTTAGCATATTCTGTTTATGCTGTGGTTCATGCGGCATGTTTATCAGGTGTTACAATGGCATGCTCTAGGCTGTCTGCTGAACTTTATGCATCTGGTCATAGAAATTCCATAGGTATAATGACAAGAAAAGCTGCAAAAACATTTATTTTATTTATTTCTTTGGGTATAATTATATTGTTTTTTTATAGAAACTTTATAGCACAAAATATCCTTGGAGATTTAACCATAAAAGCAGTTTTTCCAGTGATGATTATATGTTTAGCTTTAACTGGTGTTGAAAATATTGTAAAATCAATATGTATTGGACTTGACAAAGTAGAATGGGCAGCATCGGCTGAGCTTACAGAGCAAATAGTCAGGATTGTAAGTGTAATCGGTTTGCTTGCATTTTTTGGTGGAGAGAACCCAGGAAAAGTTGCAATAATAATTTTTGTTGGTATGTGCATTAGTGAGTGCGTAAGTGCAGCTTTACTCGCTAGAATATATAAAACTAAAATATACAAACCAATTTCAAAACCATTGCCATCAGGGTTTGATAAAGAATTTATAGCGGTTGTTTTACCGCTTACAGGTGCAGCAGTATTTAATAATTTACTAGCCTCAGCAAGCTCAATTATTTTACCTAATCGTTTAATGCTCGCAGGCTTTACAGAAGAACAAGCACTCTATGAACTTGGTGTAATATCATCGATGGCTATGCCGCTGCTTTTGCTTCCAATAGCTATGATTGGCTCTATGTGTACAGTTATAGTGCCCACTATAAGTAAAAACCGTACACAGGGGAATAGCAACCGAATAAATGCATTGGTTGAAAAATCAATAGGCGTAACAGGTCTTCTTGCAATTCCGCTTACAGCTTTAATTGTACCTCTTGCACCAACTTTATCACGCTTATTTTTTGCTCAGCCAATTACACTTTCATATGTCGCTATTTTAGGTGTTGAGGTGATTTTGATATATTATCAGATGGTCACAACAGGTATACTCAATGGTTTGGGTAAACAGCGGTTTGTTGTGTTTTCAGCCGTTTCGGGTGAGGTTTTACAGCTTGTTTTGGTATGGATTCTTGCAGCAAACCCCAAACTAGGTATTTATGGTTATATTATAGCCCAAGTAATGGCGAGTATTTTAACTGTAAGTTGTAATTTTATATGTTTGTGTAACTGCACTGATATAAAACAAAAACTATTTTCCCTTTTTGCAAAGCCAATCGTTTGTGGTGCTACAGTTTTTCTTTGGGTCAGGGTTTTATATACATTTTTCCTTGGTGCAGTCGGTTTTCAGTGGCTGTCTGTGGTGTTTACAGTTTTATCATCAGGTTTTATATGTTTATTTTTACTCCACATGCTCGGTGTAAAAATAAGCGATTATATTAGAACAGGCAGAACAACAAATGTTTCATTTCTTTGGTCGTTCTATTGACAAATTAGCCTAAACAAGATATGATACAAGCAAAAGCAATATGGATTGAAGGCTCTTATCTTTAAAGATGAGAGCTTTTTTAAAAGAAAGGATAAAAATATGAAATTGGAGTTTTGTTGCCCTACACTTTTCGGACTTGAAGGCATTGTTGCGGACGAACTTCGTTTTGAGGGCAAACTTGAAGACGTAAGGGCAGAAAATGGCAGAGTGCTGTTTACAGGTGATTTTAATACTCTTGCATGGGCAAATTTGAATTTGCGTTGTGCTGAGCGTGTACTTATTAGACTTGCAAGGTTTAAAGCTACAAATTTTGAGGAACTATTTGATAATGTATATAAAATAGATTGGGAAAACTGGATTGGTGTAAATGATGCTTTCCCCGTTAAAGGTCATATATTAAGCTCAAAAATCAACTCGCTTCCTCATACACAAGCAATGATAAAAAAATCTATTGTCAAGCGTCTTGAGAAAGTCTATGGTGTTTCATGGTTTGAGGAAGTTGGTTCAAAAGTGCAAATTCAGTTTTCCATTATGAATGATATAACAGAAATATTCCTAGATACCTCTGGTGCAGGACTTCATAAGCGTGGTTATCGTGCAAACTCTAACGCTGCACCACTCAGAGAAACACTTGCGGCAGCTATGGTAAAACTTGCCCGTTTTCGTGGCAGAGAGGCTCTTTTAGACCCGTTTTGTGGCTCTGGCACTATTGCTATTGAGGCTGCTATGATAGCCCAAAAACGCGCGGCAGGCTTAACTCGCAGATTTGATGCAGAAAAGTGGTCGATTATCCCAAAAGAAGTTTGGAGCGATGCAAGAAGAAATGCACTGGATAACATTTTAACTGATGCTAAATTTGAAATTTATGGCTCGGATATAGATTCAGCTTGTACGGAATTATCTATTCAAAATGCGAAAAAAGCGGGCGTAAATCATTTAATACAGTTTAAAACACAAGATGCCGTAAAGATTGATTATATAAATAGAAGTGGTCTGGTGTTTGCAAACCCACCATATGGCGAAAGACTTATGGATATTGATGAGGCTAGAAAGCTCTATACACTTATAGGAAAAGCGGCTGGTAAGGCTGATTTAAAACAGTATTATTTAACATCTGATGAGGAGTTTGAAAAGTATTTTGGCTATGCAGCGGATAAAAAAAGAAAACTATATAACGGTATGATTAAATGCGATTTATATATGTATTTCAAGCCAGATAGAAAGGTAAAACGGCTATCAAGAGGGCAAAACTCAGCTGTACATAAAAGAAACACAAAAAATTCCAAAAAAATTTATTAAAAAAACATAATTCACCTCTTGCATTTTATACATGAGTGATGTATTATAATAATCGAATTAGCACTCAAGAGCTAAGAGTGCTAAAATGAAATTGTAAATCCAAAATTTTAGGAGGAATATATTATGACTTTGAAGCCACTTTCTGACCGTGTTGTAATTAAGATGGTCGAAGCTGAGGAAACCACAGCAAGCGGAATTATTCTTGCAGGCTCTGCAAAGGAAAAACCACAAGTAGCAGAGGTTCTGGCAGTTGGCCCAGGTGGAATGGTCGACGGCAAGGAAGTTGTAATGCAGGTAAAGGTTGGCGATAAGGTAATCACCAGCAAATATTCCGGCACTGAGGTTAAAATTGATGGCGAAGAACTGATTATTGTTCGTCAAAGTGATATCCTCGCAGTAGTTGACTAATTAAAATCTTTTTTATTTATAATTGGAGGAATTTAAGTCATGGCAAAGCAGATTTTGTTTGGCGAAGAAGCTCGCAAGTCCCTGCAGAGTGGTGTAGACCAGCTTGCAGATACCGTTAAAGTTACTTTAGGTCCTAAAGGTCGCAACGTTGTTCTTGATAAGAAATATGGCGCTCCACTTATTACTAATGATGGTGTTACTATCGCTAAGGATATAGAACTGGACGACCCATTTGAGAACATGGGTGCTCAGCTAGTTAAGGAAGTTGCTACAAAGACTAATGACCTTGCTGGTGATGGTACAACTACCGCTACCGTTCTAGCTCAGGCTTTTGTTCGCGAAGGTCTTAAGAATTTAGCAGCTGGTGCAAATCCAATGGTTATGCGTAAAGGCATGAGCAAGGCTGTGGATGCTGCTGTTAAGGCTATCGCTGTAAACTCTAAGAAGGTAAATGGCACTGCTGATATCGCTCGTGTAGCTGCTGTTTCTTCTGGCAACGAGGAAATTGGTACTCTTATTGCTGAGGCAATGGAGAAGGTTTCTACTGATGGTGTTATCACTGTTGAGGAGTCCAAGACCGCTGAAACTTACTCTGAAGTTGTTGAGGGTATGCAGTTTGACCGCGGTTATGTTACCCCTTACATGGTAACTGATACCGAGAAGATGGAAGCTGTTCTTGATGATGCTGTTGTTCTTATTACTGATAAGAAGATTGCTGTTATTCAGGATTTACTGCCACTTTTAGAGCAGATTGTAAAGTCCGGTCGTAAGCTGCTTATCATTGCAGAGGACATCGAGGGTGAGGCTCTGTCCACTCTGATTGTTAACCGTCTGCGTGGTACTTTCACTTGTGTAGCTGTTAAGGCTCCTGGTTTTGGCGACCGTCGTAAGGAAATGTTACAGGATATCGCTATTTTAACCGGTGGTACTGTAATTTCTGAAGAAGTTGGTCTTGAGCTGAAGGACGCTACTTTAGAAATGCTCGGTCAGGCTCGTCAGATTAAGGTTAATAAGGAAACTACTACTATTGTTGACGGTGCTGGTGATTCTGAGGCAATTAAGGCTCGTATTGCTACTATCCGTGCTGCAATAGAAAAGACTACATCTGAATTTGACCGTGAAAAGCTGCAAGAGCGTCTGGCAAAACTTGCTGGTGGTGTTGCAGTAATCAAAGTTGGTGCAGCTACTGAAATCGAAATGAAAGAAATGAAACTGCGTATTGAGGACGCTTTAAATGCTACTCGTGCAGCAGTTGAAGAAGGCATTGTAGCTGGTGGCGGTACTGCCTATGTAAACGCTATTCCAGAGGTTGCAAAGCTGCTTGATACTGTTGAGGGCGATGAAAAGACTGGTGTGCAGATTATCATGCGCGGTCTTGAGGCTCCTGTAAAGCAGATTGCTGAAAATGCAGGTGTTGACGGTTCTGTTGTTCTTGAGCGTGTTAAGAACTCTGGTAAAGTGAACTATGGTTTTGATGCTTACAACGAAACCTATGTTGATATGATTGAATCTGGTATTGTTGACCCAACTAAGGTTAATCGTTCTGCAATCCAGAACGCATCTTCTGTTGCATCTATGCTGCTTACTACCGAATCTATTGTTGCTGATAAGAAGGAGCCAACTCCTCCAATGCCAGCAGCTCCAGATATGGGCGGTATGTACTAATAAAGATATTTTTTCAAGGCTGGTTACTATTTTGTATCCAGCCTTTTTATATTTACTTTGGAATAAATATTTGCTATACTTAATATGCAAATTTTGAGCTTTTAATGTCAAATACTATGCTTTTATATATAGGAGGATAAACAATGAGCCGAACTATTTCTATTATCGGTGCAGGTGCAGGTCATGCAGGTTTGCTTACTGAACAGGTAACACAGATAATTAAAACAGCAGATGAAGTATATGCAAGCGGAAGAATTTCAGGCACACTAATAACTCTGCGTGAAGATTGGCGAGTTGTTCCATTGAGCGATATGAAAGAGCTTGCACTTGAGTCAAAGAAGAAAAATATTGCACTTTTGCTTGAAGGTGACAGCATGTTTTTTGATAAGGGTGAGCAGCTTTATAATGAACTTAAAGATTATGCACAGGTTAGATGTTATGCTGGTATAAGCTCTGTGCAATATCTTTGTGCAAAAACGGGTCAAAGCTACGATAAAATTTATTGGCTAGAGTATGATACAGAGGATTTACTAGCGGCTATAAGCTATAATGAGAGGGTAGCCTTGCTGCTAAATGGTGAAAATATACCAGACCATATTTGCAGAATGTTATGTGATGCAGGGCTTAGTAATATAAGGGTTACAGTTGGTTCTCGTCTTGCAACAGGCAGGGAACGTATTGTAGAAGATGAGGCAAAACATCTGCGAGATTATGAATTTGCAAACCCATCAGTTATGATTATAGAAAATCCTAATTTTAATGATATAACAAAAACCCTTTTTGATAGCGAACTTACAGTATGTGAAAATTCTATCACTCAAGAGGTTCGTTGGAGTGCAGCAAATTTAATGCGCATACAGCCTACAGATAAAATTATAAATATTGGTGCAGGAAGCGGAGAGATGTCAATAGAGCTTGCAAGGCAAGCATATAAAGGAATTGTGGTTGCCATAGAGGAAAACAGTCAAGAGTTTGAAATGCTAAAAGGGAATAAGGAGCGCCTTGGCTGCTACAATATAAATGCATTATATGGAAATTCTCTTGAAATGCTTGAGCACAATGTGGATATTATCCCAGATGCGGTATTTGTAGGCGATAATGTGCGTGGAATTAAAAGGATACTGCAATCTTTAAAGCATAAAAATGATAAAATTAGAGTGGTCATATTAGCTCATACGCTTGAGCGTTTAGCAGAGGCTCAGTCAGCACTTGCAAGTTTAAGATTTGCAGCAGTGGAAGTAAGTCAGCTTAGTTTATCACATAGTAAAGTTATGGGTTCGCACACTATGATGATTGCAGATAAGACAATGTTTTTGCTTTGTGGCGGCAAAAACCCAATGAATGAAAATATAGATAAAAATTCAGATTAAAAGAAAAAGGACGAATGAAAATTTTCATTCGTCCTTAAATTTTTATTCATGTTTTTGGGAGTTGCCAGTAAAAATATGGAGTGCTTTTTGATGATTTATTATCTGCACAACGTTTGGAGCACCACCAAACTCTCCATCAAGTGTCCAAGGAATTTCTTCATCAGAAATAAATTTAATTTCTTTTGCTTTAAAGCGAGTTATAAATTTATTTTTATCTGCCGAAACTAAAAGTTCATTTATTGTCATTTGAAGCTCAATCGGATTTGTCGGTGATTTAACAAGAAAAACCTCAAAAAGTCCGTCATCAAGACCAACATCATTGGCAACAATGCCCTTGAACCCACCAACAGTTGTTGCATTTGTAACCATACCAAAGATAAATTTATCGGATATAGTCTGCTCGTCAGTTTCAACTGTAACACTATATGGCCTTAAAGTATGTAAAGATTTTATGCCCTCTAAAATATAAGCCACTCTGCCAAGTGCATTTTTAGATACCTGCGGTGTAGAATATGAAACCTCAGTAAATGCACCAAAACCAGCAACATAAGTGAAATATCTATCATTAAATTGCCCAACATCTACATGATATGGTTTACCATTTATAATAAGATCAGTGGCATCAAGAGGTCTTTTTGGTATCTTTAAGCTAGATGCAAAGTCATTTGTCGTGCCAGATGGTATATAACCAAGGACAGGCTTCTCTGTGAGTGTCATAAGCCCTGCAACAGTTTCGTTTAGTGTACCATCACCGCCGCTGCATACAATACGGTCAAACTCTGCACCACGTTCACTGACAATACGAGTGGCATCACCAGATTTTTGTGTTGTATATAGTGTAACTTCAAAACCAGCACGGACAAATGCATCAACACAGTCAACAATATGATGACGCATTTCCCCTTTGCCAGAGTTGGGGTTTACGACAAATAATAATCTTTGCGGCATATAAAAAACTCCTTCTAATTATTATTCAGAAAGCAGACTGCAAACAGCATTTGCATAAGATACAGGGTCTTCAGGTGCAATGCCTTCGATAAGCTGTGCTTGAGTGTACAGAATTTCAGCATAAGTTGTCAGCTTTTCAGTATCATTTTCAAGAGTAGATAATTTTTTAAAGATAGGGTGATTTGTGTTAAGCTCTAAAACACGCTCTGCTCTGATTTCAGGCTCACCACCCATACGTTGAGCATTAAGAACCTTTTCCATTTCAAGAGAAACTGCACCTTGGGTGGATAGACAGCAAGGGTGAGATTTTAGGCGGTTTGTAAGCTGTACCTTTGCTACACGCTCTCCAAGCACGTTTTTGATCTGCTCAAGCAGTGTTTTATTTTGTTCAGAAAGCTGCTCTATTTCTTGTTTTTGTTCGTCGCTTTCAAGCCCTAAATCACCATCAGTTATGGACTTAAATTCTTTGTCCTTGTAGTTTCTCATCATTTTAACACAGAACTCATCAATTCTGTCGGTCATAAACAAGACTTCATAGCCCTTGTCACGAATAAGCTCCATTTGAGGTAAAAGCTCAATTTTAGAATTGCTCTCACCGCAAGCGTAATAAATATACTTTTGTTCGTCCTTCATACGGGAAACGTATTCATCAAGTGTTACAAGCTTGTTTTCGATGGAGGAATGATAAATAAGTAAATCACTTAGTAAATCCTTATGAGCACCATAATCAACATAAGTGCCATACTTTAGCTGTGAGCCGAATGCTTTAAAGAAAGTTTCATACTTTTCTCTGTCATTTTTGAGCATTAAGAGCAGTTCAGACTTGATTTTCTTTTCAAGATTTGTTGCAATCAGTTTTAAATGGCGATCATGCTGAAGCATTTCACGGGAGATATTAAGAGAAAGGTCAGCGGTGTCAACAAGACCACGAACAAAATTAAAATGGTCAGGAAGCAGGTCAGCACAACGATCCATAATTAGTACACCATTAGAGTAAAGAGAAAGTCCCTTTTCATAGTCTTTGGTATAGTAGTTAAATGGTGCATTAGATGGGATAAATAATAATGCATTATATGTTACTGCACCCTCAGTGCTTGTATGTATATGGCGAACAGGGTCTTGATAGTCATAGTATTTTGACTTGTAGAAATTGTTATAATCATCATCTGTAAGTTCAGATTTTGACTTTTTCCAGATTGGAACCATAGAGTTTAGAGTGGTCAGTTCGCTATATTCTTCATATTCTGGTTTTTCAGGGTCACAGCCTTCCTTTATACGGGAGCGTGTCATTTCCATTTGAATAGGGTAACGGATATAATCAGAATATTTACGTACAATAGCCTGAATACGGTAAGAATCTAAATATTCATCGAAATTCTCATTTTCAGTATTATCCTTGATTGTCAGAATAATATCTGTTCCGACATTTGCTTTTTCAGCAGGTGTGATTGTGTAGCCGTCAGCACCATCGGACAACCACTCATTACATTCACCAGTTTTTTCAGATTTGGAGATAACCTTAACGGTTTTAGCTACCATAAATGCAGCATAGAAACCTACACCAAACTGACCGATAATATCAACGTCATCTTTCTTTTCTATTTGCTGTTTGAAAGCTAGTGAGCCAGAACGGGCGATAGTGCCAAGATTTTCTTCAAGCTCTTCGGCGGTCATACCACAGCCGTTATCAGAAATGGTAAGTGTACGAGCATCTTTATCAATGCTAAGATGAATTGGCAAGCTATCACGGGTTATGCCTGTTTTGCCCTCCTGCATAGCATTATAATACAGCTTATCAGTTGCATCAGATGCGTTAGAAATAAGCTCACGCAGGAAAATCTCATGATGAGTATAAATAGAATGAATCATAAGGTCAAGCAGTCGTTTAGATTCTGCTTGAAATTCTTTTTTAGCCATAATAGGAATACACCTCGAAAAAATAGTTTTAGCACTCGTTAGGCACGAGTGCTAACACATAAAATGATAATACTGAAAATGTAAAAAATCAAGTGTAAAAATTTATATTTTTATAAAAATATAAAATAAAATTAACAAACTATTTTAATTTTTCTTGGTTAATATTTTTATTTCTTAATCTGCGTCGAACCGATTGTTTTAATAATGTGTAGATTACAGAAAAAAGTGGTATATTGATAATCATACCAATAACGCCCATGGTGCTTGCACCTAAAGTAACAGCCATAAGCACCCAAATAGAAGGCAAACCAACAGAGCCACCTACAACATGAGGATAAATAAGGTTATTTTCAAGCTGTTGCAACACAAGGAATAGCACTAAAAACCAAAGAGCTTTAATAGGGGATACAATCAATATTAAGAATATTCCAACACCGCATCCAATAAATGCACCAAAAACAGGTATAAGTGCTGTGATTGCAATTAACACAGAAATAACAAGAGCATATGGCATTTTTAAAAGCGTCATTGAAATAAAAAACAGAGAGCCGAGTATACAAGCCTCAAGGCATTGACCAGAGATAAAGCTAGAGAAAGTGTTGCTTGTAAGCTGACAAATTTCCAAGAAACGGTCTACATGCTTTTCAGGGAAGAATGAGTAAATTACACGCTTAAACTGTCCTCCAAGGGTTTCTTTTTGAAGTAGAATGTATATAGCGAATACAATGCCTATGATAAAATTGGTAAATCCGCTTATAACAGATGATGCAAAATTAAATGTATTACCAAGAATATTTCCATTTGAAAAGAAGTTATAAATTGTTTCACCGATTTTTTGCCAATCAATAGAGCTTAAATTCCTTGCAAAATCCTCTAAATCATGAACAAGTTCGGGGTTTGTTATAGCTAATGTGTTTAAATATTCGATTAGATTTCCAGTTGCAACAGATATTCGAGAACCTACGGTTAAAACCGATTGTGCCATTTCTGGAATTATCATAAGTGATAAAATAGAAAGTACAGCAATTAAAAGGGCAAGTGTTAGGAGTAATGAAAGCAATCTACGGAATTTATAAAGTGGGTTTTTATTTTTACCATATTTATTAGGGAAAAGATTGCGTTCTATACATTTCATAGGCACATTTAATATAAATGCTATTGTACCACCTATTATAAATGGCAACACAAGTCTAAACAGCCCCTTTAAAGCTAGATAAATATAAGCTATATTTTGAAGTCCGACAAGCAGCATTATTGTAAAAACAATAAGCAATGCAATTTTTTGCATATTTTTATGATTCAAATCCATTATAATACACCTACAAATATTTTTATGTGGATATTATAGCACAGATTACTAAAGTTTACTATAAATTTTTTTTAAACAAAAAGCAAATCGTCAGCAAAACACTGACGATTTATTTTGATACCTATTTACGGGAAATTCTGGCAATCATTCTTGATGAATTAAGAATTGCGATTATAGCAACACCAACATCTGCAAAAACGGCTGCCCACATATTAGCATAACCAAAAGCACCAAGAATAAGCACAAGAAATTTACAACCAAGAGCAAAGATAATATTTTCTTTCGCAATTAACATGGTCTTGCGAGCAATTTTAATTGCATCAGATAGCTTTTCGAGTTTATCATCCATTAAAACTATGTCAGCTGCCTCTATTGCTGCATCAGAGCCTAAACCGCCCATAGCAATTCCTATATCTGCACGGGATAACACAGGTGCATCATTTATACCATCACCAACAAATGCAAGCACCTCATCATTATTTTTTTGTTCTAAAATTTGCTCGACGGCACTTACTTTGTCAGCAGGCAGCAGCTCAAATTTCATATCTGAAATGCCAAGCGTATTTGCAACATAACTTGCAGCCTTTTGATTATCACCTGTAAGCATAACAGTTTTTGTTATACCTAAATTATATAGATTTTTAATAGCATTTTGCGCATTTGGCTTAATTTCATCTGTAATGATTATACAGCCGACATATATTCCCTCAATAGCAACATAAACAATAGTTCCATAGCTATCATGAGAAGTATATGCTATATTTTCATGTTTCATTAGTCTTTCATTTCCGACCAAAACGGTTTTTCCGTCTATCACTGCTGAAATGCCTAAGCCAGCAAGTTCTTTTGTATCAGATATGCGTAAATAATCAATTTTCTTATTATAGGCATTACGCAGGGCGGAGGAAATAGGGTGTTTTGAGTAACTTTCCGCAAGTGCAGCAAATTCTATAAGTTCATCATTTGAAATATTATTTGCAGTTACAATTTCAGATACTTCAAATGTACCTTTTGTTAAAGTGCCTGTTTTATCAAAAACTATTATTTTTAATTTAGAAAGTGCTTCAAGATAGTTACCACCTTTTACAAGTATACCTTCTTTAGACGCACCGCCTATGCCACCAAAAAAGCTGAGCGGAATAGAGATAACGAGTGCACAAGGGCATGAGATAACAAGAAATGTTAAAGCACGATAAAATGAATCAGCAAAAGATATTTTTAAAATAAATGGAAGTGAAATAGCTAAAACAGCCGCTAAAATAACAACAGTTGGTGTATAATAACGTGCAAATCTTGTAACAAAGTTTTCAGTTTTAGCTTTTTTTGTGCTGGAGTTTTCCACTAAATCAAGTATTTTTGAAACGGTAGATTCGCCAAATTCTTTTGTTGTTCGGATTTTAAGCATACCGCTTAGATTTATACAGCCACTTATAACTTCACTGCCATTATATACATCTCTTGGCACAGATTCGCCAGTAAGCGCTGCTGTATCAAGCGAAGATGAACCTTCTATAACAATGCCATCAATAGGGATTTTTTCACCTGCTTGCACAATTATGATTTGACCAACTTCAACTTCATCTGGGTCAACTTGTATTATTTCACCATCATGCTCAATATTTGCGAAGTCTGGGCGAATATCCATAAGGCTTGCAATAGATTCCCTTGATTTGCCAACTGCATAGCTTTGGAATAACTCACCAACCTGGTAAAACAACATTACAGCTACACCTTCGTTATATTCACCTATTATAAAAGCACCGATTGTAGCAATTGTCATTAAGAAATTTTCATCAAATATTTGACCATTTTTAATATTTCTTATAGCTTTTTGCAGAACATCAAAGCCAATGATGAAATATGGAATAAGAAAAAGAAATAGTTTTATAAAATTATCAGCGGGTATAAATAGGCAAATAATATAAAGTATAAGGCTTAGAATAATTCTAAGCCGCATTTTCTTTTGCTTTTTAGTCATAATAACCACCTAAATCCTATTTAACGGATAATAACACAATCTTTTTCAATTTTGGAGCAGATTTTTTGAGCTTCATCTAAAATACTGTCCATACGCTCGCCGTCAGCATCAATGGTGAGTTTCATCGCCATAAAATTTATAGTCGCTTTTTCAACACCATCAAGTTTATTTATAGCATCTTCCATTTTGCCTGCACAATGTGCACACTCTAAATCTTGCATTTTAAATACCTTTTTCATAATAAAACAACCCCTTAAAAATAATATTTATAATATATCACTCCAGAATATGCTCGATGCCTTGATTTATGATTAAACGGACATGTTCATCTGCAAGTGAATAAAAAACAGTTTTACCTGCACGCCTTGCTTTTACAAGTTTTGCAGATTTGAGCACTCTAAGCTGATGTGAAATAGCGGATTGAGTAAGATTTAACAATTCAGCTATATCACATACACACATTTCAGACTCGAATAGTGCATATAAAATTTTCACTCTTGTTGAATCGCCAAAGACCTTAAAAAGTTCGGCTAAATCATACAGAGTTTCATCATTTGGAAGGTCATGCTCGACCTTATGGATAATATCTTCGTGTATACACTTTTCATCACAGCATATATCTATACACATATAAACAAACTTCCTTTCATATGAATAAGTGTTCATATGTTTATTATATTTCTTTTTTTTAGATTGTCAAGTAAATTGTGAAAATAAAATGCAATCTTTTTTTCCTTTACAAAATAGATGTATTATGATAATATAATCTGTAACATGCGCCCGTAGTTCAATTGGATAGACCGTCAGATTCCGGTTCTGAATGTTGGGGGTTCGAGTCCCTTCGGGCGTGCCAAAAAACAAAAGACCTTGCAGAAAAAGTTCTGCAAGGTCTTTTGTTATTCATTGTCATCAAATGCAGGTAAAGATTCGCCATTTAATGCTGCTAATGCATATCTAAGTGATAACATAATAGTATTTTTTTCGTTTTCGTCCTTAGCGTTGTCCAAAAGCTCATGATATCTTCTTGATACATGACCCCTTAAATCATCATCTTTAGAATAACGCCATATACTCTTTCTTTCTGATGTATTATCAATAATAACGGCATTTAGGAATATTTGATTTAATACAGATTCAAGTGCTGATAGATTTGGATCATAACAACGTTCTCCCGTTAGTTCAAGTGCTGCACATACACGAGTATGATTTTTAGGTATCATAGGTGTAAGCACTTGTTGAAGCATTCGGTCACTCATAAGAGATGTAAAATCAATTTTAAGTTTGTGAAATTCCATACCAACACCTGGAATAAAGCGGAATTTTGTTTCTTCACCTAGCTGACCAAATAAAAAGCCTTTTTTTCCAGTATCATCAGCGCCAGTGCTACATGGACTTCCGGGGCAAGCATATACAGTTTTTCCGGCTCTATGCATACCGCTGTAAGCATGATTATGACCAAGTGCAGCATAATCAAAACCACTTGCTTTAAAATCAGCAGAAGAAAGGGGATTATAGCCGCTTTTTGTCTTTAAATCTGAATGTACTAGCAGTAAATTATATTTATCTGGTACTAAATTCACATCAAGCGGAATAGAAGCACTTTGGTCACAAAATGCAGCACCCCAAACAACACCAATATCACTAATTGGAAAAGAGGTCAGTGTAGGAGATGAAAATACATAAACACAGTCTGGGCGTTTTGCGGTTAAGTAGGGGCTTTGAGCACATAAGTAATCATGATTGCCAGGGGAGATAAGCACACAACAATTTGCTTTTGATAAGATTGAAAAGGCATGATTGACAATTTCACTTTGGGGAACAGGTTGGTCAAATAAATCTCCTGCGATTAAAATTGCATTTACAGACTGATTATTAGCATAGTCAATGGCTTGTTGCAACACATCAAATTGGCTTTCTTTTACTTTTTCTGCTTTTTCAGGTGATAGAAAAGAATAAGCTGCACCTAAGTGTAAATCGGCTAAATGTAAAATAGACAGCATGGGCTGTAAACTCCTTTTATGAAAATAGCATTGCCTTGGAAATAAGGTATGGTAAGTTAAGTATATCATAAAAAAGATAAATAATACATAATATTTATGCAGTACAAAACCCGCTCTGGGGGTGAGCGGGTTTTGCAGCATTCTTCACAAAATAAACAGTAGGGGTAAAAAAGGGGGATTCAAAAGAAAGAACAGAAAAGATTCTGCTATCAGCTCAGGGTGACCTGCCCCTTACTGATGTATTAAGTATACCCCAAACATAGCTGTTATATGTGAATAAAATATGAACTAGATGTAAAGAATATTTTGAAATTTTATAGCGAAATCATGAACGATTTGCAAGTTTACGTTTTAATTTGCGAATATCATCACCCAAAAATCGGAAAATGGTAAACTCTCCAATTAAACGTGAAGCAATGGCAGCAGAATACCTTTTTTCTATCTCATTTGGAAGTAAATTAGTGCTGACAATCATAGGCTTATGTGACATCAGTCTATTATTTATAAGAGAATAGATAACAGAAACGGCAAGAGATGGTGGAAACTCTGTTCCGAGGTCATCTAAAATAAGTAAATCTGCTTTTTCATATTTATATATAGCCTCTTTGGCTTTTTCGGCATCTGCATTGTTAAACTTTACACTTTCATAGTTGTTTAAAATATTTATAGCTGTGTCATACGCAACAGAAAAACCAGATTCTGTCACAGTTTTTGCAATGCAGGTTGAAAGAAATGTTTTGCCAAGTCCAGCAGAGCCATAAAATAAAAGATTATCAGAATTTTGGCTAAAATTATTAGCATATTTTACACATTCATCAAAATTCGCCTTTATATTTTCACGAGGGGATATATTTAAGCGAGAATCTCGTGCATCAGAATAATAATCTAGTTTAAATGATTCAAAATTTTGGTCTTTTATTGGTAAAACGGTTGAAAGCTGGTTGTTTAATCGCTCCTGATATGCATTTTTAAGGCAACGACAAGGAGTAGTTCCTATATAACCCATATCATCACAGATTTTACAGTCTGGTTTATCATCAAGAAAATCTGCTGGAATATTGTTTTTAATAAGTAGTTGTTTGCGTTCTTGTTGAAGTGCTAAATTCTGCTGTTTAAGGTTTTTCACAGCCTGCTCAGGGTCATCACCAGATTCAAGGGCAATTTTCATAACAGATGCAGCTGTGCCCCTAAGCAAAGAATCTATTTGACGTATACGAGGGACTCTTTGATAAACCTCCATACGTCTCTCGCTTAACTTATGAGAACGAAGTTCACGTTTAATCTCGTATTCACGAAGAATACCTGAAAGTATTTGTTTATCAAATTGCATATATTATCCCTCCTGTGCTTGATTTTGTCTACGTCTTTCGAAATCTTCAAGCCATTCAAGCTCCCAATCCTCAAGTTTATCTGTTTGTTTAGTTGAATATTGTATGTTGTTATTTTGAGTCTTTCGTTCAATCTCTGGTTCTATAGCTGTAACTTCTGCAACTGTATGAACACCTTTTTCATGCCATGATAGCAGAATTTTTTTAAGATAATTAAGACTAAACTTGTCAATGTTATCATACATACGATTTATTGCAAGCTCCACAGTTTCAGGTGGAAAGCCTTTTTCAAGGCAAGCGGATGCAAATTGACGTTCTTTTGCCGCAGGTTCACGGCCAACAATATGCATGGCATCAAAAATTGCTTGTATAAGCGGTTTTTGAACCTCCAATTTTTCGAGATATTGTTGTGCATCATGATATGTATATATTCCCATGTCTGACCAAATATAAGCCTCGCGTTCAACATCGCGCCTTGTTACCGAATTACGCTCACGCTTTAAATAGCTTAAAAGCTCTATTATAACTTCAGCGGGCAATCCAAGATGGTCATAAATCATATAAAGACTACGAATTTGTGGTTCATTAAGAAGTTTGCCGAAAACATCTTCAGCAGTGGAGCAAACAGCAGAAAATTTATGGTCATGCTCTCTAGCTTGCCTAAGCTCAGCGGGAGTATAATTTGGTTTTGGTGTTTTAGTTGGAGAAGAGACGACTTCATCAGCGGCTTGTTGCTGAATAATCAAACCGTTAAGAGTAAAAATTGCACGTTCATAGCGCTCTTTTGAAAATTTAAGTTCACGCATAGCAGTATTTTCATTTAAACGCACACCAGTTCGTACAACATATAAATATAATAAAGCACTATCACCATCGCCACAGCTTATTAGTTTATCCACAATATCACATCGAATAACACGAAGCTCACCATCAGGCAGAAGTAGTGAAGTTAAACTCATAAGATTTCACTCCCTCCAAAACAATATAAAAAATTAGTAAAAAATAAACAACATAATAAAAATACTGTGCGATTATTATATCGTGTTTAAGTTGATAAAACAAGACTGTATATTTTTCTAATTTTAAATCTATGTTTCGATTAAAACTCTAATTTTCAGACCCAAAATCAGGAGATAAATGTGTATGCCAGATGATAAAACTACAAAAGCCTCCAGAGACTCACAAATACGCTCCCACTATGCAGATTGAGGAATAACGCTACCAGCGACTGAAATGAGTATATTTAAGATAGTATTGATAATGTTGCTAGCTTGCAAAATATTCCTTATTCATCTGATAAATGTATTCCCGAAGTTGATCATTTCTTATAAGCTAAAAAATATGTATCGTGTATAAAAATTGCTGCAATAGACATGGAAATTCTCTTAAATTACTGATGATTTTTGAAAATTGATATAGTATAATAATAACGAATTATACTGTAACGCATAACATCGTGCGTTATATCATAGATAGGAAGGAATCCTTCAATGAGTAGTAATACGATGATTACGTTGTTGCTTGATGGCGTGCAGGAAACCGATGGTCTTTGCTCATTTAATCGCAAGATTCTGTTTACTGATGCGGCTAAGTTGATGACAGATGCATTGGCAAATACGCCATTGCAAAGGGTGGAGCGTTTGTCTAAGTTGGGTCAAACTCCATTCAAATCTGAGCAGGAGGCACTCAAAGCAGTGCAGCTGCCAGAAGATGCAGAAAACATTCTTATCATTTCTATCGCAATGCCTGAACTTTCAAAAGCAGATTTTGAAAGAATGGCGAAACTGCATACTGTAATTGGTCAGGATATAACTCTGCTTGTGACACAAAATATGTCTTACTCTGAAAATGCTGTTTTGCGTGATGAGAATGATTGTGCCTATAAGATTGGTCATGGAAATGGACAAAAGGCATTGCCCGCGGCTATTTTCAAAAGGTCAGTGCTTGAAAAGGTATTAGCTAACGCAGAAAATCTCTTTGATGCTGTGAATCTAGCAGCAGCAGAAGGTGCAGTGGTTGATGTATGTCCTGTGCAGGAAGTTACAGTTGTAACAGATGGCATAAAGGCGTATGAGGCACAGAAGAAGATTATGATGAAGATTAACCTCTCATATATTGCAAAGGGTGTGCAAATCCTCTCACCAGAAAATACTTTTATTTCACCAGATGCACAAATTGAGGCGGGTGCAACAATTCTTCCAGGCTGCATTATTAAACAAGGCTGTAAAATTGGTGCAAATGCTACAATTGGTCCAAATAGTATGCTTGAAAAAGCAGAAATCGGTGCAGGTACCAATGTTAATAACTCACAATTTACCGATTCCTCAATCGGTGAAAATGCAACAGTTGGTCCATTTGCTTATGTCCGTCCAAATTGTAAAATCGGTGATAAAACTCGCATAGGCGATTTTGTAGAGCTTAAAAAGGCTGTTATTGGCAATGGAACAAAGGTAAGTCACCTTACTTATATCGGTGATGCTGATGTTGGTGAGCGTGTAAACTTTGGTTGTGGTACGGTTATTGTAAACTATGATGGATATAATAAAAGTAAAACAATCATTGGTGATGATTGCTTTATTGGCTGCAATACAAACCTTATTGCTCCAGTAACGCTTGGCGACAGAGTGTTTACTGCTGCTGGTACAACTGTTACAAAAAATGTGCCTGATGGAGCACTCACAGTTGCAAGAGCCAGACAAACCAACCTTGAGGGTTGGAATGACCGCCGACGTGAGCGTATGGCGGCCGAGAAAAAATGATAAAATCGAGAGAGACGAAAAAATTAAAATTTTATGCAATGAATGCAGGGGGTATTGATTCCATGATTTCTCACGGTAAAAATATTAAAATTTTCGCTGGTAGTTCTCACCCAGCACTGGCAATGCAGATAGCATCTGCACTAGGTCTTACTTTAGGTAAAGCAACTATTGGCACATTCTCTGACGGAGAATGTTCTATCTCGATTTCTGAGACCGTTCGTGGTTCAGATGTTTTTCTTGTACAGTCAACTTGTGAACCTGTTAATGATACACTTATGGAACTGCTTATTATGATTGATGCTTGCCGCCGTGCATCTGCTGGCCGTATTACAGCGGTAATTCCATACTTTGGCTACGCTCGTCAAGACCGTAAGAGCAAGGCTCGTGATCCGATTTCTGCAAAGTTGGTTGCAAATCTGCTTACTACTGCAGGTGCAGACAGAGTCCTTACAATGGACCTTCATGCAACTCAGATTCAGGGATTCTTTGATATTCCTGTGGATAACCTATTTGGTTCTTCTGTGCTTATTCCTTATTATGCAGGGAAGTTCGGTGTATCTCGCACAGATACTGTCGTTGTATCTCCAGACCTTGGGTCTGTAAACCGCGCAAGAAAGTTTACAGAAAAGCTCGATTTACCACTAGCTATTATTGACAAGCGTCGTCCGAAGGCAAATGTATCTGAAGTAATGAACATAATCGGTGATGTAAAGGGCAAGAAAGTTCTTCTTATCGATGACCTTATTGATACTGCTGGTACTCTGGTCCATGCAGCAAGTGCGCTTGTTGAGAAGGGTGGAGCAACTGAGATTTATGCTTGTGCATCTCATGGTGTGCTTTCAGGCCCAGCAATAGAACGTATTCAAAATAGCCCAATTAAAGAACTGACTTTACTTGATACTATTGCACTTCCACAAAATAAGATGATTGACAAAATCAACATCCTAAATGTTGCACCAGTATTTACTGAGGCTATTGCTCGTATTTATGAGGAAGTATCTGTTTCTACTCTGTTTGATTGATTTATTGGGTTATTTAAGAGGCGGACAAGCGATTTCTTGTCCGCCTTTGTTTTTTAAAGTTAATAAGGAGATACTATGAAGATTTTAGCAGTGGGTGATGTTGTAGGTTCAGCAGGACTGCAATATTTAAAAAGTAGATTACGTAAAATTAAACAGGAAAATCAAATAGATTTTGTTATTGTAAATGGAGAGAATTCTGCTGGTGTGGGAATATTTCCCCAACAGGCAGATGATATTTTTGCAGCAGGTGCAGATGTAGTAACACTTGGCAATCATGTATGGAATAAACGTCAAATTATACCATACCTTGAGGATAACAAATATATATTGCGTCCAGCAAATTTAGCTCCACAGGTTCCAGGTGATGGTTTTGGCATTTATGATGCTTTGGGATATCGTGTGCTTGTGATGAATTTAATTGGAAGATGTGAAATGGCTTTCGGACCAGATAATCCATTTTTAGCAGCCGATAAAATTCTGCGTAAAATGGAAAGCAAATATGATATTGCCATATGTGAAATCCACGCAGCGGCAACAAGCGAAAAACTTGCTATGGGCTTTTATCTTGATGGCAGGGTTTCCGCTGTTTATGGAACACATACACATGTACAAACGGCAGATGAGAGAATAAATCCAAAAGGCACAGGTTATATAACCGATATTGGAATGACAGGACCCATTTGGTCTGTTCTTGGAGTTAAACCTAAGCAGTCTATTGCGATGTTTAGGGGAGATATAACAGAAATGTTCCAAACCGCTGAGGGTGAATGTGCTATTGGTGGAATTATTTTTGATATTGATACATCAAATAAAAAATGCATAAGTGTAAAACGTATTTTTGACAGACAATAATAAAAACATCGTGCTACATAAAAATGTAACACGATGTTTTAGTTTTATTTTTTGAGCATCGCTTCAAATTCTGGAGTGATGTTTTTCTTTGTAACAAAAAATGATATTACAAGCAATAAATAAGTTATATCAAAATTGCTCTTTGATATGATTTTTATAAATACACACATAAGTATAGTCACTATATCAAGGTATTTATAAATACTTTTGAAATTATATCGTTTTATAATTCTGTGCTTAATTCTATAGTTTTGAAAAGCAATTGCACCCGCAACACAGCCAATAAGAGCATCAAGCCAGTAATTTATAAGATATTTGCCTGTTACAAGATTGTTTAAGAAAAATAATACCATACTTAGTGTGAAAACAACCCAAATACTAGCGATAATCACTTTTTCATAGTCCTGCTGACAGAGTTTTTTACGCATAGATTGCAAAACAGAACGTTTTGAAAATTTTGCAGCATAATCCTTAACCGGTTGAGGAAAAGCCTCCTTAATTGTTTTACCCTCTTTCATAGCATCAAAACATTGCTCAAGAGCATAGTTTGCAGCTGCACTTTTTTCAAAATCTGTAAGCGAATTAGTAGATGTAATCTTATTTAAGACATCATTAAAAAACTCCTGATATTCAGGTGAGAGTTTCTTTGTTAAATAAAGATTATCAATATGAATTTGTTTTTTCATAGTTTATTTACAAAATACAATCTGCTCACTGTCAGTAATGCATAAATTGGTGTTATAAAATTCTGTCAGTGCATCAATCATATACTTAGAGTCCTTAATGCCTGCTGTTTCATATGCTGAGTGCATAGCAAGCTGAGGTAGACCGATATCAACGGTATGCATAGAAACTTTTTGTGAAGATAGATTACCAAGAGTGCTGCCACCTGCAATATCACTATGGTTTACAAACTTCTGAACTGGAACATTTGCACGATTGCAAAGCTCAGTAAATACAGAGGCACTAATGGCATCAGTTGTATACTTCTGGTTTGCAGAGAATTTAATTACAATACCTTTATTCAAATATGTGCAGTTTTCGGCGTCAGTCTTTTCAGGGTGATTAGGGTGAACGGCATGGGCATTATCACAAGAAATCATAAAGCTCTTAGCAACAGCAGTATAATAATCTTCATTTGCAAAGCCAAGAGAGTTATTTAGACGCTGAAGCACATCATATAAAAATGTAGATAATGCACCTTGCTTTGTTCCAGAGCCAACTTCCTCATTATCAAAGCAAGAGTAAACATTTACTGCATGCTCGTTGTTAGAATTTATAAATGCTTTTAAGGAAGTGTAAGCACACTGTAAATCATCAAGACGAGGAGAGGATATAAACTCCTCTTTTGCACCCCAAATACTCTGTTCGGCACGAGGATATAAATATAAATCCTTGCTCAAAATATCATCTTTATCCACGCCAAGCTCGTTTGCGATAAGTTCATCATAGCTATTTTCTGAACATTCACCAGCAGAAAATAGTGGCAGCATATCAACTTGATTGTTGTATTTCATTCCATTGTTAACCTCGCGGTTTAGGTGAATGGCAAGGTTTGGAATAAGCACTAAATCTCTATCAAATGCCAGAAGCTTGTTAGAAATGATGTTATCATTTTTTACAAGGACTCTACCTGCAATAGACAGTGGGCGGTCAAGCCATGTCGAAGAAATCATGCCACCATAAACCTCGGTATTAAGCTGAATGTAACCGCCTTTACCTTTAAGTTCTGCATGCTCTTTAATCTTGAAGCTAGGGGAGTCGCTGTGTGAAGATGTGATTTGAAAATGGTAGTTATCCAGCTTTTCACCAACAGTAAATGCTATTATAGATGAACCGTTTCTAGTGGTATAGTATTTACCGCCATGAGTGATTTTCCAGCTTTCACATTCACGCAGACGCGTAAAACCTGCATTGTCAAGGATTTTAGAAAGCTCTGACACTGCATGAAAGCAGCTAGGACTTCTTTTTATAAAGTCTAAAACTTCCTTTGATGTTTGTTTATACATTATAGTAAACCTCCTGAGGCATTAAGATTATAAATTCATGTTTAAAAGTATAGCACAAATATTTATTTAGGCAAGTGTAAAAAGTAAAGGGGACGGAAGTCCCGTCCCCTTTTGAAGAGAGGCAATCTCTCTAATTAAATGTTCGTTTTTGTTTTTTCGTTTTTCTTAATAATTGGCATAATCAGACCAAGTGCAGTAAGAACAAAAGGAGTGATTACATTAAGCATAGTGGAGTAAAGGTCGCCCTCTACATACATACCAAGGATACAGCAAGCTGCTGTAACAATAAAACACCAGATACCTGCAATTAAAGCAAGTGGCTGAGATTTTGTAAAGCGATATTCTGGATTAAACTTACCTGCTGTTTTTCTTAGTGCGATATAAGCAGCAAATACCCACAGATAACGCAGAGGCATAGTTACAGAGTTGAGTTTGTTAAGCTGAGCAAGTACACCAGCAGCACCAGAACCGCCGAAGGTTTGAACAACAATGATTGAACCAGATAGGATTACTATCATCCAGATACCATTGATATAAGCACCATGCTTGTTTTTCTTGAGCAGAGCGGTTGGAATGAACTGTCTTGCATCTTCGTTATCAAGCAGCATACGTAAAGGAGCGTCAATGCTCAGTACCAGAGTAGAGAACTGACCAATAGCATTACATGCAGCATAAATAATCATAAGTGCATTGCCAACACCATAGTATTCGCCGAGTTTCTCAAATGCCCAGTAAGAACCATTTGATACATAAGAGTTAAAGCTATCTGTGCTTTCGTTAATAATAGCTGGATCGAACATCATACCCATAGCAATTGTACCAAGCATAGCACAAACCACAACCATGATAGCTAGAGAAATCATGCCACGAGGGAATCCTTTAGATGGATTTTCAACCTTGTTAACGTAAGGGGAAATCTTCTCACAGCCACCTACTGCAAACACTAGAATTGACAGAGAAGTGAAATACTGTACGTTAAACTGAGGGATGATGTTATCCCAAGAGAAGTCAAGGGAAACAAAGCCACCATTAGGATTGATAACTGGAGCTGCAAACATCATAATGATATAGAGAATCGACATTATGAACATGCTTGTACCAGCAACAGTTGCCAGCTTTTTCAGAGGGTTTAGACCACGGCTGGCAACCCAACAGAAGAACAGAAATACAACTAAAGTTGCAATCTGGACATAACGAGTTGGGAAAGTATCGTAAGTTGAGCCATTTTGGAATATCATCCAGCTAAGAGCCTTTAGCCCGCCACTACCTTTACTTGCAATATAGGTAATGTGACAAGCCCAGTAAGTCCAGCCTGCATAATACGCACACTTAGCACCGATGGTTTCATGAATCCAAGAGCTGACGCCGCCGCCAGAGTTTTTGAAAGCAGAGCCAAGCTCACCTACCATAAGTGCATAAGGAACGAAATAAAGAGCAAACATCAGAATCCAACTGAAGATTACCTGTGTACCATTGAAATAAACAAAACCGTTAACAACGTTTCCGAAACCCCATACAGTGGAGAACGCCATAAATCCAAGCGTATACCACTTGATTTTCTTAGAGTTTTCCATTAGACACCTACCTTTATTTAGTTTTAAAACGAACAATAGATATTATAACATAAAAAGAACTAATATGCTAGCATTTTGCATAAAAGTTGCATATTTTATAACTTTTACACGAATTATGTAATGTTATTTTAGTTATGACAATGAATTTTACATAAAAGAACTTTATTTTTCAGTTAAAATAATGAAAAAATCTTTCTGTTGCAGAATAAAATAATAGAAAAAATGCTAATTTATAGACTAAAATAAAAAAATGTTGTCTTTTATTGATTCAAAGTGATAAAATAATGAATAAATAAATTATAATAAAAAATTATTAAAATAATAAAAATTATTTTATTGTTCATTTTTATATATTTGATTATTTCATTAGATATCGTTGAAATAAAATACATAAAATGCTATAATATACCTAGAAAGTTAGGTGTCAATATAAAACTTAAACGAGTTTCTTGTTCGATTATTTCAGCGGGTATTTTGTTTTCAACATCAGCAGCTACAAACTGGGGATTGTGATACGAAAATGGCGTAAATCAGCCACCAAATGGCCAAGATACAGTGAATACACTCTATCAGTATAGCGCATATTTTATGGCAGATACATCAAAAACACAATATATCTGTTTGATAATTTAAATATAGATAGTGAAAGTAAATTATTAAGTGTATATAACATTTCAAATAATAATTATATAAGCCTTAAAGAGCTTTGAGATATGCTTGGAATAGACATTATATACGATGCTCAAACAAATAGTGTTAATATGAAGGTAAAGTAAATTTTAAGCTCTTAAAATCTATGATTCAAGAGCTTTTTATTAAAAAGGAGGCTATATAAAATGAAATTTGAAGTTAGTAAAAAACTCACAGGCGATGCAAGAAAAATAAGATTAGAAGTCTTTAAAGAAGAACAAGGATTTAAACAGGAATTTGATGATATAGATAATATTGCAACACATATAGTTGGATACATAGATAATCAAGCAGTTGCAACTTGCAGAATATTTTTAGATGAAAATATATATCACATAGGACGTTTTGCAATTATAAAGGAGTATAGGGGCAAAAATTATGGATTGGAGCTCATGAAAAAAGCAGAAAAAGTTGTAAAGGAATTAGGTGGAAATAAAATAACACTCTCGTCACAGCTAAGGGCTAAGGTTTTTTATGAAAAATGTAACTATAAAGCGGTTAGTGAAATATATATGGACGAATTTTGTCCTCATATAACGATGGAAAAGGAGGTTTAGTTGTGAATATAAAAGAATTAAAAGAGATTGAATTTAAAAAGTTAATTTTTCTTACCGTGGCAGGTTTTATAAATGCATTTGGAGTAACAATTTTTTTATCACCTGTGCAACTTTATGATAGCGGTATTTCTGGAACTTCTATGCTGCTGTCACAGCTTACACCAGAAAAATATGGGCTGTCATTATTTCTACTTATTCTGAATGTTCCACTTTTTTTATATGGTCTTAAAAAACAAGGAATTTTGTTCACATTTTATGCTATATATACAGTTATAATTTATTCTCTTGGTGCATGGCTTATAATTGATGTTTTACCAGTAGATGTAAGTATGGCATCACCGCTTGCAGGCTCAGATTTATTATTATGTGCATTGTTTGGCGGTATAATCTCAGGCGTAGGAAGCGGTTTGGCGATACGCTTTGGTGGAGCAATGGACGGAATAGAGGTAATGGCAGTTATATTTGCCAAAAAGCTGGGAATATCAGTGGGCACATTTGTTATGGCATATAATATAGTTCTATATATTATATGTGGTATTGCGATACAAAGCTGGGTTTTACCACTCTATTCAATTGTTACATATATGGCAGCTTTGAAAATGGTCGATGCTATTGTTGAAGGCTTTGAAAGAGCAAAATCCGTTTATATAGTGACAACAAATCATTCCGAAATTTGTAAATGCTTATCCGACACATTTGAACAGGGAATTACAATACTTGATGCAAAAGGATATTTTTCTGGTTCAGATAGAAAGGTAGTTTGGATAGTCCTAAACCGTTTCCAAATAAGTCGTATGAGAGAGATTGTACAAAAGATAGACCCTATGGCATACATAGCAATTTATGAAGTTGCAGATATATTCAAATTGGAACAGAGTGAATAAAAATATTCACCGTATACATTAGAAATTTTTATAATATAAACTGCTTTTTATGTTAATAAAACCAGTATTACCACTTTTATCTGGAAATTTACTAGCTATTTAAATATTCACCCAAAAGACCTGAAATTTTTCAGGTCTTTTTTTAAAATCAGTGCATATCATTGATTTAAAAGGAGTGATTTTATAATGAAAGGTATGCCAGAGGAGAGAGCAATAAATCTAGCAAGATATATGATAGAAAACAAAGCAACAGTCAGACAAGCGGCAATAAAATTTGGAATAAGTAAATCTACCGTACATAAAGATATAACAACCAATTTATGTCAACTAAATAAAACACTTTATTTGCAAGTTAGGGAGATAATGGAAATAAATAAAAAAGAACGCCATATAAGGGGTGGGAAAGCTACTAAAGAAAAGTATTTAAGACAAAAAGAAACGGCTTACCATAATATATGATAAACCGTTTACTATATTTATAGCTTACTTAGAAGACATTTCAGCCATACATTCATGGCAGATATTCTTTCCCTTGAAGTTTATGATATCCTTTGCGTTGCCACAGAAAATGCAAGCAGGCTCATACTTCTTTAGGATAATCTGAGCACCATCAACATAAATTTCAAGTGCGTCCTTTACTTCAATATCAAGTGTGCGGCGAAGTTCGATTGGCAGTACAATACGTCCTAGTTCGTCAACTTTTCTCACAATACCAGTAGATTTCATAATTGATTCCTTACCTTTCTTTGAAAAAAATAGATACCTGTCAAATCAAACATATTAAGCCAGAAAACCAGCAATAGGAGGTAGACAAATATGTTGTCTAAAGTTTGGGTTAGTTTTTTAGGAATTAGTTTTATTTTTGGGGTTTTGACGAATAGAATGGACGTGGTTTCCGCGGCATATATTGATGGTGCAAATGCAGCCATAGAACTAATAGTAAGTATAGTTGGCCTTATGTGCCTATGGTCAGGTATAATGGAGATAGCATATCAGTCTGGATTATCTAGCTATATAGCCAGAGGTATGCGTCCGATTTTGCGTTTGCTTTTTGGTAAAGCGTCAAAAGACACTCAAGCAATGGAGCTTGTTAGTGCTAATATAACCGCAAACATGCTGGGAGTCAGCAATGCGGCAACACCAATAGGCTTGCAAGCAGTATCAAGACTGTACCAAATAGCAGGGAGAAAAGGGACACCAGACAGTGTGCTTACACTGATAGTTTTAAATACAGCATCAATACAGATAATTCCCACAACGGTTGCAGCCATACGTGCTAGTTATGGCGCAGCAGAACCATTTGATATTATGCCAGCTGTTTGGGGTGCATCTTTATGTTCAGTCATCACGGTTTTATTTTTGGCACGAATGATTAGAAACAGGTTTCCAGATAGCAGCGTTTAAAACACTGACAAAAATTAGTACATAATGTGGATATAATTTACAATCTGTATTATCCACCATTTTCTTTGAAAAAAATGTCGAAACATGTAGTGTGAAGTAAAAATTTACAAAACTAAATTTAAGTCATTTTTTAAGGTGAATACACAATGATTTCTGTATTGGTACCATTTTTGTTATTTTCAATTTGCGGTTATGCGCTGTATTCAGGAATAGATGTTTTTCCTGTTTTTTTACAAGGGGCAAAAAAGGGGCTTGATGCAGCGATTCAGATACTTCCTACATTAGTTGGACTGCTTACAGCAGTGTATATGATGCGAGCATCGGGCGTGATTGACTTTGTAGGGGAGATACTTTCTCCGATGATGTCCATACTTGGGATTCCAAAAGAATGCACAGTGTTAGCTTTATTAAAACCGATAAGCGGTGGTGGAGGGCTTGCCGTTGGCAGTGAGATTATCAAGGCTTATGGCCCAGATAGTTATTGCGGGAGAGTTGCTGCCGTTATGCTTGGTGCATCAGAGACAAGTCTTTACACAATTAGCATTTACTGTGGGTACCTTGGAATAAAAAATACCAGATACGCAGTGCCTGTTGCGATAGCTGGCGATATAGTGGCATTTGTCACATCGGCATTTTTCGTTAAAATATTTTAATATGACAGGTTATCAACTAATATTATACATAATTATACTGAAAAATCCAGCTTTTTTTTAAAAATCGTCGTAGTGATTAAAAATATATACTATATTTTGTAAGTTATTTCAAGTATTACAAAGATATCCAAAAAATATGGTGAAAAAATGTCAAAAAAATACGAAAAAATATGCAATTTAGATACAAAAGTATGAATTAAATCAAAAGCCAAGTAATAGGATTAAACCCATAACTTGGCTTGATTTCTTCTAATATGCTATTATTTATTGCTGAACTGCTTAGCAGGTTTATCCTTATTTTTATCTAAAAACCAAGACATTCCATATTTTTGGTCTTCTGTTGCGAAACACTGACCAAAGCAGTTGCCTTCAAATTTAAGTGCGGAATCAATGTCCATTTGCATACCAACATTGATAGCCTCTTTTGTTAGGGATACTGCAATAGGGGCTTGAGCTGCAATTTCATTTGCAAGCTTTAAAGCCTCGTCCATAAGATTTTCAAGAGGGTATACATTGTTTACAAGTCCCATATTTAATGCATCTTGTGCAGTATAGTTTCCGCGTGCGGTGTAAAGCATTTCCTTAGCTTTGCCCATACCAACAAGACGAGCCAAACGTTGAGTACCGCCGCAACCAGCAGTGATGCCAAGACCTACTTCAGGCTGACCAAATAGAGCATTTTCAGATGCTATGCGAATATCACAACACATTGCAAGCTCACAGCCACCACCTAAACAGAAACCATTTATAGCAGCGATAACTGGACGATGAAAGTTTTCAATCTTTTGACAAACTCTGTTAGCTTCATTGCCAAATAACTTGCCCTCTGCAACAGTTTTTGTGGACATTTCGGAGATGTCAGCACCTGCAACAAATGAGTTTACGGTTTTACCCTTTTTATTTATAACGAAAGAACCAGTCAGAACTACACAATAGACATCATCCATTTTAGCAAGCTCATCAAAAGCCTGTTCAAGTTGACCATACATATCAGTAGAAAGTGCATTAAGAGCCTGCATATGCTCGATTTTTACAATGGCAACATGACCTTGCTTTTCAATTACAACATCAGTCATAACAAAATCCTCTTTTTATATATTATAGTTTTATATAATTTAGTCCAAGGGAAGATAAACAACCCTTGGACTTTTTTATGTTCAAGATATTTTCAAATTACTTACACAGCTCGTCGCGCTCAACGATAAGAGCTTCACCCATACCACCGCCGATACACATGGTAGCAAGACCGATAGTAGCGTCACGCTTAACCATTTCGTACAGCAGAGTAGTGGAGATACGGCAACCAGCAGCACCGATTGGATGACCAAGAGCGATTGCACCACCGTTAACATTAACCTTATCAAGGTCAAAGCCTAGTTCTTTGTTTACAGCAGCAGCCTGAGCAGCGAAAGCCTCGTTAGACTCAATCAGGTCTAAGTCAGCAATAGTAAGACCAGCACGCTTTAGAGCCTGACGGGTGGACTCAACTGGACCTACACCCATAATAGATGGGTCACAACCAACAGAACCGAACGCACGGATTTTAGCAAGAGGCTTGATACCGTTAGCCTTTACGAAATCCTCAGAAGCGATAATCATAGCAGCACCAGCATCATTTATACCAGAAGCGTTACCAGCGGTAACAGTACCGTCCTTCTTAAATGCAGGACGCAGCTTAGCTAGAGTTTCAAGAGTGGTGTTTGGCTTGTTGTATTCGTCGGTATCAAATACAATAGTTTCCTTCTTCTTTTTAACTTCAACAGCTACGATTTCGTCCTTAAACTTGCCCTCAGCGATAGCCTTAGCAGCCTTCATCTGAGAATTGTAAGCGATTTCATCCTGCATTTCACGAGTGATGCCATACTGTTCAGCAACGTTTTCAGCAGTGATGCCCATGTGATATTTATTGAATACATCAAATAAGCCGTCGTTAATCATAAGGTCAACCAGCTTAACATCGCCCATACGAGCACCCCAACGGGTGTTTGGGGAGAAATAAGGAGCATTAGACATGCTTTCGCAGCCACCAACCAGCATTACCTGATTTTCGCCAGAACGAATAGTCTGAGAACCAAGGGAGATAGCACGCATAGAGGATGCACAAACCTTGTTAAGAGTCATAGCTGGTGTAGTTATAGGAAGACCAGCGCCTACAAGAATCTGACGGGATACGTTCTGACCGCAGCCACCTTGCAGAACCTGACCAAACATTACTTCATCAATAACAGCCTTGTCAATGCCAGCGCGCTCGATAGCAGCATTAGCAGCAGCGGTACCGAGGTCAGCAGCGGATACAGAAGCTAAAGTGCCGCCGTAAGAACCAATTGCAGTACGAGCAGCAGAGCAGATATAAACGTTCATTGGAAAAATCTCCTTTTCTTTGACGGCAAAAATAACGCCGGATAAAATTTTGCAAGGCTGGAAAATCAGTCAACGACCTTGCTTGTTATTATTTTATCAAATGCGAATTAAAAAGAAAAGAGGGGAAAAGAATAAAAAGTTAAAATTTTCACAACTTCAGAATATTGCATAAAATCATAAATAAAAAACTGGCAAACTTGACGAAAAACTTTTGAAAATTTTACTTGACAAATACGCTTTTTATCGTCTTATTTACCAGTTATTTATAGTTAAAATATATATTTTTCCTAAAAATTACAATAAAATATACAATTAAGTATTGTTTTGGGAAAATCTGCTAAGGAAAGATTTTGTTCTTTCATTCTGTGTATGCTCAAAAACTTGCTCTGGTGTACCCTGCTCAACAATCACACCCTTATCCATAAATATAATTTGGTCGGCAACATCGTGTGCAAATGACATCTCATGGGTAACAATTACCATAGTTGTGTGTTTGTCTGCAAGTGAGCGAATTACCTTTAAAACCTCGCCTGTTAGCTCTGGGTCAAGTGCTGATGTAGGCTCGTCAAAGCAGAGGATATCCGGTTTCATTGCCAAAGCTCTTGCGATTGCTACACGTTGTTGCTGACCGCCTGAAAGCTGATGAGGATAGTGACTCATGCGTCCGGCAAGGCTCATTTGCTCTAAAAGCATCATAGCCTCAGATTCAATTTTTTCATGTATTTCATGTTTATTCTTTTTATAGTCTTGTTGCTTTTTTGCCATAAGCAAATTGGCAAGCATTACATTTTCAAGTGCTGTATACTGCGGAAATAAATTAAACGATTGAAAAACCATGCCGAAATGTAGTCTATTTTTTCTGATTTCATCTTCAGATTGCAAATTATGGCTTTTTGAATCAAAAAGCGGTTTACCATTCACTATAATTTGACCACCATCTGGGATTTCAAGAAAGTTTAAACAGCGTAGAAGAGTTGTTTTACCAGAGCCAGAAGAACCGATTATAGCAAGAGCTTGACCTTTTTCCAGTGAAAAACTAATATCTTTTAATACCTTAGTCGCACCAAAATTTTTATTTATATTTTTTACTTCTAAAATTGGCATTTTAAAAAGCCTCCATTAAGTACGGAAATAATCCATTTTCTTTTCAAGCCAGTTAAATAATAGTGTAAGAACACCGCAGAAAACAAGGAAAAATATTGCGGTTGAGAATAGCGGCCAGATAAGTCCTCTATTTGAAGTAAATTCCTTTGCAACCCAGATGATTTCACGAGTTGCCAGAATGTTAGCAAGTGCAGTATCCTTAATTAGTGTCATAAATTCATTGCCCATAGGTGGAATAACACGTTTTATAACCTGTAATAATGTAATTTTAAAGAAAATTTGAGATTTAGTCATGCCAAGGACAAGACCCGCCTCATACTGTCCCTTTGGAATTGATTGTATGCCTCCACGGAAAATTTCAGAAAAATAACAAGCATAATTTATTATGAATGCCACACAAACCGCAACAATTCTGCCATTGGTTCCAAAAGCTGCCCAAGGGTTGCCTATATGTATTAGCGATGGGACATAGAAAATAAATATAATTTGCAACATAAGTGGAGAACCACGAATAATCCAAACAACGGTGTTTATAAAATAACGAATTGGGCGGAATTTACTCATTGAACCAAAAGAAACGAGTAGTCCGAGTGGTAATGCACCAAGCAAAGTCACAAAAAAGATGGTGCAGTTAATTCCAAAACCTTCGAATAGTTTGGAAAATACAACTGATGCACTCACAAAAATTTCTCTCCTTTAAACAAAACTGAGCGGGGCAGCGTAAAAAGTACGCTGTCCCGTTCCTAAAAAATACTTAAACATTCTACTTTATTTATTCAGCTTTTGCAAGCTCTAAACCATATTGGTCTGCAATAGCAGTCAAGCTGCCATCTTGACGCATTTCATCAATACACTTGTTAACCTCTGCACATAGGTCACTACCCTTACGAAAACCAACAGCATACTGTTCGTCCATAAGTGTTGCAGTGACAACAAGGTCAGCAAAGTCTGTGCCTTCGCCAATCATATTTTCAGCTAAAGTATTATCAAAAATAGCTGCATCAACAGTGCCGGATTTAAGCTCTAATAAAGCATCAGTCTGGGCTTGAACGGTCATAACAGTATCAGCGATATTTTCGTCACCAGATGCAACACTGTAACCAGCAGAGCCAGCTTCAACAGCAACAGTCTTGCCCTTTAACGCCTCTGTGCTGGTGTATACATCTTCATTAACTTTATTTACAACAAGAACCTGCTTGTTTTCTACATATGGCTGAGAAAAATCAACACTTTCTTTCATATCATCAGTAATAGTAAAGCCGTTCCAAATGCAATCAATATTGCCAGACTCAAGCTCGATAATTTTATTGCTCCAATTAATAAGTACAAACTCAGGCTCAACACCCAGCTTTTCACATACAGCTCTAGCAAATTCTGTGTCAAAGCCTGTAAGTTCGCCATCTTCGCCTTCATAGTTCATTGGCTCATAAACAGTATAACCGATTTTTAAAACACCATTATCCTTGACAGTTTGCAGTTGGCTTTCATTTTTATCAGAACCACAACCAGCTATCAGAGCAGATGCCATGATGCCAGTCATAATAAGAGCCAATACTTTTTTAAATTTCATAACTTAGATACAATCCCTTCTATGAGTGAAAAAATCAAATATATTTGCATCGGCATTGTAACACTTTAATTTGCAAAAGTCAACAAGCGTTAGTAATATTTTTTAAAAATTTTTTAAGCCTTTGCTAATATCATTGCGAATATTGTTTTAAAATGATATACTTAAAACAATAATGTCATAAAATAATATTATGTTTGGAGCAAAAAATCCATGAAGATTTTATCTATACAGGGTCATTTTGGTAATATAAATGGACAGAAAATAGATTTTTCAGATAAACTCTGCTCAAGAGTTCTTCCAAATGGCTGGGGAAAAACAACTCTTTGTGCTTTTATTCGTGTTATGCTTTATGGCTTAAATACAAGCAGACGAGATAGTGCAAATGCACTATCAGATAAAACTAAATACTATCCACAAGATGGCAAGCCGATGAGTGGGCGAATAACAGTTGAATTTGCGGGCAGACCAATAACCATTATAAGAGAAAGCAACCGAAATGGTTTGATGCAAGATTTTCAGGCGTTTTACGAGGATACTGGTGAGCCTTGCACTCAGCTTACCGCAAGAAATTGTGGTGAAGTTTTACTTGGAATGAGCGAAGATGCGTTTCTATCAAGTGCCATGGTCGATGGAATGGATATGACACGTCCTTCTTCTGAGCTTAATGAACTGCTTATTAGCCTTGCCCAAACTGGTGACAGCAATACACGATGTTCTTCTGCGCTTAAAACACTCATAAGATGGCGTTTGGATTTAAATTCTGGAAATGGTCATGGTGAGCAGCCACGACTTGAAAAAGACTATCAGGCCGCCCAAAAGCACCTTGATGATATTCAGGCTCTTGAGTCTCAAATGGTTAAACAGCGTCAAAAGGCTGCAATGCTCACAGAAAAGGCTGAAGAAATTCACAATCAATACGAAAAGATATATAGAAATTATGCTGGCAAGATTGCAGAGGAAGAAAGCTCACTTGTCGTTTTGAAAAAAGATGTAGAAAAGAGAATCAAACATCTTAAAGCGGGTTTACCCGATGAAATTTTGCTCCGTGAGGCAGAAGATGCTCTTTATGGATACGAAGGTGCGGTTGAGCTTGAGCGTGAAAAACGTAAAAATATGCCGTATGTGGATTCGGAATTTAAAAACGCAGTCGAGCAGGTTGAAGAACGCAGAACAAAAGAAGAAGTAAAACGAAATCTAATCATGCGTCCCAAAATCCGTTGGCCAGCAATGGCTTTAGCATTGTTGCTTGCTATTGCAGCGGCAGCAAGTGCGCTTGCAAACATTGATTGGGGAGAATTAACACCTTATATGCCATATATCTTGTCTGGTATGGCTTTACTTTCGGTTCTAACATGTTTCATTGGAAGCGTTCCAAGGTTGGGCGACCCAGATGAAGACTATGATGAATCAAAACAACAGCTTGATATCGAGCATAAGAAAACAGTCGGCGCTCAGCATATGGCAACATCAGTTTTACAAGACCAATATGATGCAGCAGTAAGGGCTGCAAGTAAAATATGGCCAAATGTTAAAACAATAGAGCAAGCAGGTGAGTGGATAAGAGGTGCAAGACATGATTTACAGCTTTTAAGACAAGAACAAAGTAAGTTACAAGATATTCTTGTTGAGATTAAAAAAATGGAAAACTCAAGGAATATTGATGTAGATGCTCAAAAACTTGTTGATAGCGCAAGAGTTAAGGCTGTTGAGGCTCGCCATGCTGCTGAGTATGCTCAGCAAGAGCTTTCAAGAATGCAAGGCAGAGTGCAGACACTTGGAAATGCAGCACAGTGGAGAAATACAAGAGATAAAATAAAAGTTGCTATTGCAAATTCAGAGCAGCAAATGGACGCTTTAAAGATGGCTGAAAAGATTATAGAGGAACAAAATGCAGTGCTTAGTGCTAGGATTTCCCCAAAGATAACCGAACTTGCAGAACAATATATGGCTTATCTTACAAGTGATAGTTATAAAGAAATAAAGCTTGATTCATCGCTTAGAGCAAGGTGTGCAGGTGATGACGGAACACTGCTTGATGCTCTCAGGCTGTCATCAGGCACAAGAGACCAGCTTTATTTTGCACTTAGACTTGCTGTGTGTAAAGTGCTTACAGGCGATGAAAGCGTTCCAATTATTTTAGATGATCCATTTGTTACATGGGATAACAAACGCTCAGAAAAAGGACTTCGCTTGCTTCAGTCTTTTGCAAATGAAAGACAAGTCATTTTGCTTACTAACAGACCTGCGGGGAGGCTTGCAGTTAATGCTCCTAGAGCAAGTGTGCAAAATTTACAAAATTAAGATAAGAGGTGCGTTATGTAAACGCACCTTTGTTTTTCTATATAAAAAGCGGGCAGAACTAAAATGTTCTGCCCGAAATTGGTGTTGTCTGATTTTTATTATTTTGCGTAATCTATAGCGCGAGTTTCACGCACCATATTGATTTTTATTTGACCAGGGTAATCCAGCTCTTCCTCGATATGCTTTGCGATATCACGAGCAAGCAAGGTCATATTATCATCGTTGACCTCTTCAGGTTTAACGATAATGCACAGCTCACGACCAGCTTGAATAGCATAAGAGCGCTCAACACCAGGGGTAGTATTTGCAATCTCCTCCAGTCTTTCCAGTCGCTTGATGTAATTTTCATAATTTTCACGTCTTGCACCCGGACGAGCAGCAGAAATAGCATCAGCTGCTTGAACAAGACAAGCCTCGACAGTAGTAGCTTCAACATCACCATGGTGTGCAGCTATTGCATGAATAACTGCTGGGGATTCCTTATATTTTTTCGCAAGGTCTACACCAATTGTCACATGTGAACCTTCAAATTCTTGGTCGACAGCCTTACCTATATCGTGCAGCAGACCGCCACGTCTTGCAAGAGTTGGGTCTATTCCTAACTCAGATGCAAGCATGCCGGCAATATGGGCTACTTCGATAGAGTGCAGCAACACATTCTGACCATAGCTTGTACGATAATGCAGACGGCCTAAAAGGCGAACCAATTCTGGATGTATTCCATGTAGACCGGTTTCAAAGATTGCACGTTCGCCTTCAGAGCGAATAATCTGTTCAACTTCTTTTTGAGCTTTCTGCACCATTTCACTGATACGGGGCGGGTGTATACGCCCGTCTAAGATAAGTTTCTCAAGACTTAGACGAGCTATTTCACGACGCACCGGATCGAAAGAGGACAATGTGATTGCCTCTGGAGTATCGTCAATAATAAGATCAACACCAGTCAAATTTTCTAGGGCGCGAATATTGCGTCCTTCACGACCGATGATTCTGCCTTTCATTTCGTCGTTAGGCAGAGCAACGACAGAAACAGTAGATTCAGAAACCTGATCCGCTGAAAAACGCTGAATAGCGGTTGCGATGAGTTCTCTAGCGGTTGTTTCCGCCTCGTCTTTCATCTTTTGGTTAATTTCACGCAGTTTAACGGCTGCGTCATGCTTTGCTTCATTTTCGATTGAAGTTACAAGATAATCCTTAGCTTCATCACGTGTTAAGCCAGACAAACGCTCAAGAGTTGAGATTTGTTCAGCCTTAATTTTCTCGGATTCTTCTTGTGTTTTTTGAACCTGTGCAATTTTGCGAGTGAGTTCTTCATTTTTTCGCTCCATTGCATCGGTTTTACGCTCAAGATTCTCCTCTTTCTGATGGAGGCGATGTTCGGTCTTCTGAACCTCATTTCGGCGTTCCTTTATCTCACGGTCGGCCTCATTACGAGCTTTTAGAATTTCGTCTTTCGCTTCCAATATTGCCTCGCGTTTTTTTGTTTCACCCGATTTTATAGCATCGTTAATGATGCGGGTGGCTTCCTGCTCAGCACTTCCGATAGTCTTTTCGGAAACGTTCTTACGGTAAAGTATACCGACAGCTACGCCAATAATCAAACAGACAACACCAATAATCAGCTTGATTATAAGTTCCATAAGCCTTTGCGGGGCACCTCCTAAAAGTGTTAAATTTTTCAAGTTGCAAAGCGTATAATCCTTATATAAAGTATCGTGTAGATAACACAGAACATTACAAAAAGGTATTACATAGATATTCTAATGCTTTTTGAATGGTATGTCAAGGAAAACACAATATATGGACATAAAATAGGTCAGAGTGACGAAGGTTAATATATACACTTGTTTAATTGATATATAACGTAGTATAATAATGAAATAGGGTTAAAAATGCATTATTTTAGTGCATTAAAGCTCTGGGTTTATTTGCACCTTTTATGGTACTTTTGTTAGATGCGTTTATCTTGGGGATAAAAATAAATAATATTAAATTTTAAGGAATCTGGATACTTATGAATAATAAAATTATCCGCAAAATAAGCGGAAGTATGAAATACTATATCTGTTCTGAAATACCTGTTCGTCATGCTTTCACGACTAAAAGTGGTGGTGTAAGCACTGGAGATTTGGAAAGCCTAAACTTAGGTTTTTCTCGTGGTGATAAACGTGAAAATGTAATTAAAAATTATAAAATATTATCAGATGCTTTAAAAATTCCATTTGATAGAATAACAACAACAAAACAAGTGCATAAAAATGATGTATCAGTTGTAACTGAGAAAGATGTTGGCTCTGGTATAAATAAACCACTTGTTTGGGAATCAGATGCACTTGTTACAAACCTAAAAAATACTCCGATTGCAGGATTTTATGCCGATTGTGTTGTATCGCTGTTATATGACCCTGTTAGTCAATGCTGTGGGGTTTGTCATAGTGGTTGGCGTGGAACTGCGCAAGAAGTTCTGCCAAGAACAGTAGAAAAAATGAGAGAGTGTTTCAATGCAAAACCAGAGGATATAATATGTGTTATTGGGCCATCTATTGGTGTATGTTGCTTTGAAACCGATGCAGATGTGCCAGAGGCTATGGAAAAACAAATGGGAGATATTGTTAGACCTTTTATACACACAAAAGGACATAAATTTTATGTTGATTTACAAGGAATAAACCAAATGTTGCTTGAAAAAGCTGGTTTAAATAAAATTATAAACAGCGATATCTGCACCTACTGCCATAGTGATGAATTTTGGTCGCACAGAGCTACAAATGGTAAACGAGGTGTTCAAGCAGGTATAATTTGTCTCTAATAAACTTTGATAACTAAATATGGAGAGGTATATATAAAATGGAGTTTTTAAAGATTAAACGTCTGATAGCATTGGCATTGTCATGTTGCTTGCTTACAGGCTGCACTCTCACTGAGCGACTTGGCTCACCAGATAGCAGCAAAACAGACAATTTAATCGAAAATTCAGAGCTTGCAAATTATTTTGGTTTAACATATTATGCAGGTGAAAATATTAACCCTGTTTTAGTTAAAACCGATTTAAATAGAGTGCTTGTAGATGCTCTTTATGAGGGCATGATTTATCTCGATGAGGATTTCAAACCTCAACCAATGCTTTGTGAAAAATGGGAAGGTGATGGTACTACATTTCGCTTTTATATAAAAGAAGGTGTAACTTTCTGGTCAGGTGAACCACTGACAGCAGATGATGTAGTTTACACACTTAAAACTGCAAAAAGAAATACACAGTCAATTTACAACACACGTATGACAGATGTTGAAAGTATATATGCAGATAATGAAAGCACAGTTGTTGTAACTCTCAGCAGTCCTAATGTTGATTTTCCAAGCCTTATGGATATACCAATTTTTAGAGAAGGTACAGAGGATTTAACATTCTCAGACGGCACGGGGGCGTATAATCCTGTGCAGGAAAACGGCACATGGTATTTAAGACCATATGAAAGCTGGCATGGTGGAAAAGTGAGTGAATTTGATAAAATAAGTTTAATAAATACCACCCGTTCTGATGCTGTGCAGCATAGTTTTGAAACCGGTGATGTTTCTCTTATGAGAAGTGAGAGAATTGGCACCGATTCAATAACTGTAAGCGGCTCTGTTGATATATATAAATTGCCAACAACTGACATGCATTTCTTAGGTTTTGCTAGTAATGTAGAGCCATACAATATACCAGCGGTTCGTCAGGCTATCTCACTTGCAATAGATAGACAGGGCATTTGTTCAACTCAGTTGCAATCATTTGCTGACCCAGCGGTTCTGCCAGTAAATCCCCAGCCAGAGGGTCAGCAGACAGCTTTAGACCGTACATTAGCTATTCAGACGCTTGCAAGTGCGGGTATAACTGATAATGATAATGATGGAATTTTAGAGTACCAGAGCGTTAGCGGTTATTCAGCATCACTTACCGCTAAAATTTTGGTAAATAGTGAAAATCCATTTAAAGTCGCGGCAGCAAACCAAATTGCAGCATCACTAACTGCGATAGGTATAAAAACATCAGTTGAAGAAACGACATTTGAGGATTATCAGTATCGCCTTTCTAATGGAAACTTTGAAATGTATTATGGCGAAATACGAATGACACCCGATTTTGATTTACGCTCGCTTATTATGACTGGTGGTGCGTTAAATTATGGTGGATATAGCAATATACAAACCGACCAACTTGTTATACAGGCAAGAGAAGGTGGGATTGATGATGCTAAAACTCAACTTTATACTCATTTATTGGCTGAAATGCCTATTGTACCAGTTGCATTTGCAAAAGACCAAGTCATAATTAGAAGTAATTTAATAAAAGGATTTAGTCCATCACCAAATTGGATATTCCATGGCGTTGGAGGTTGGAGGAAAAATTAAAATGGAAAAAGTAGTTTTAGGTTTATCTGGTGGAGTTGATTCTGCGGTTTCAGCATCACTTTTAAAAGAACAAGGTTATGAAGTTTATGGTCTATTTTTAGAAATGGGTCTTGGCGGAGAGCAGGAGGCTCAAAAAGTAGCCGACAGTGTAGGTATCCCTCTTTATATCGCTCATAAAAAAGATGAGCTTGAAAAGCATGTTTGCAGTTATTTTGCAAATGAATATAAAAACGCGCGCACACCAAATCCATGTGTTATGTGCAACCCTACTGTAAAATTTAAAACAATGGCTGATTATGCGGATAAAATTGGTGCAAAATACTTAGCAACAGGACATTATGCCCGTATTCGCCGAGATAGTCAGGGTAGAGCGTTACTTGTTAGGGCAAAGTCACCTAAGGACCAAACTTATATGTTAAATAGGCTGCCAAGGGAGATTTTAGAAAGATGTATTTTTCCTCTTGGCGAGGCAGCAGATAAGGACGAAGTGAGAGCATTAGCCAAGGAAAGAGAAATTCCATCTGCGAATAAAAAAGACAGTATGGATGTTTGTTTCATTCCAGATGGTGACTGGTGTGGTTGGCTGGAACGCTATGGTGTAAATCTTCCAGAAGGCAATTTTGTTGATGAAAATGGTAATATTCTTGGTAAACATAAGGGTATACACCAATATACAGTAGGTCAGCGCAAAGGCTTGGGTGTTGCTGCAAAGGGTAGATTGTTTGTTCATGAGTTAAGACCACAGACTAATGAAGTTGTTTTGTCACTAAACGATGTATTTAAAAAAGAAATTATAGTTAAAAATATAAATTATTGTGCACCAGAATACATGGAAAATGGAGCTTTTAACTGTGAAGTTAGGGTGCGTTATTCAAAGCGTTCAGAAAAGGCAACTGTTTATCCAGAGGGTAAAGATGCAAAAATTGTGTTTGAAAACGAGGTAAGAGCACCAGCAGCAGGTCAATCGGCTGTATTTTATGATGGAGATATAGTTATAGGCGGTGGATTTATCGAATAAATACTACGTCTTTCAATAATGGAGAGTCAACATGGAAATCAGACATCAATCAATAGGTCATATAGTTGCGATATCTACGGTTATAGTCTGGGGTGCTACCTTTGTATCAACAAAAGTACTTTTACGCCATTTTACACCAGAAGAAATACTTTTTTTGAGATTTTTAATGGGACTTATAGCGCTTTGGCTTTACAAACCTGCAAAAATGAAAATGAAAGAAAAATCACATTATTTTTATTTCATTGGTGCAAGTTTTACTGGTTTGTTTTTATATTATCTGTGTGAAAATATTGCCCTGGGTTATGGTGATGCCTCTTTAATTGGGGTTATTGTGTCAAGTGCCCCTATATTTTCAGGTATTTTAAGTGCCATTTTGCTAAAAGAAAAACTGAGTAAAAATTTCTTTGTGGGTTTTGCATTTGCAATGGTTGGACTGTTTCTTTTGTCATGGACATCAGAAACAACTGGAGTACAAATCTTAGGAATAATCCTTGCATTTATAGGTGCAATCTCATGGGCGTTTTATTCAATACTAATAAGAAAAATAACATTTTTCGGTTATACCAGTTTTGAAATTACAAAATATACCTTTTTATTTGCTGTTATTATGATGTTGCCAGTTGCAGCTTGTAGCGGTTTTCGTGTTCAGGCTGTATTCACAATGAATTTAACCACATTTTTGAATCTAGTATTTTTAGGGCTTATTGCAAGCGCTTTGTGCTTTGTAACATGGAGTTTTGCTGTAAAACAACTTGGAGTTGTAAAATCCAGTGTTTATATATATTTATCGCCAGTTGTAACAGTTATTCTAGCAGTAATAGTTTTAGGAGAAAGAATGAACGCTAAGGAGATTTTAGGTACAGCACTAGTGCTTTTGGGTCTTGTGCTTAGTGAAGGTCAAGCTTTTAGAAGAAAGGATAAAAATAATGATTTATGATTCTCAGACAAAAAAATCCGATTTTGGGATGATTGGGTGGGCGTTGATATCATCTCAACTTACAATGCTTTTCATTTCTTTGTTAATAAGTTTGGTTGCAGCTAAACTGCTTCATATAATAAACCCTTTGGAGAAAACTTGGGATCTTGTAGAGGGTTATATTGTAATGTTTTCTGCTATTGGCGGAGCGATTCCAATACTTGTGGTTGGAGTTAAAAATAATAGCCTTGTTAATATAACAGAAAAACGTGAAAAGGCATGGCCAGTTCAAATTGCACTTATATTTATAATGATTATGGGCTTGCAAATGCTTACAAGTGTGGTAACGACACCAATTATACATTTTTTAGAATCAGTGTTTGGTGTTTCTTTTTCACAGGCGAATGAGGTGGCCACTTCATATGGCTCATCAATATCGATGGTTTTGTATTCTGTTATAATAGCACCAATTTGCGAAGAGGTACTTTATAGAGGTGTCTTACTTCGCTCTCTTGAGAAATATGGAAAATGGTTTGCTATTATTATAAGTGCATTGGTTTTTGGTCTTATGCATGTAAATGCTGTGCAGCTTCCAGTTGCATTTATAATTGGTTTGATTTTTGGTTATTTATCACTTAAATATTCAATAGGTCTTACAATTATACTTCATATACTTAATAATTTATCGGTTGAAGTTATAGGAAGAATATCAGCAATAAGTCAAAATGCCAGTTCCTTAATAAGCTTGAGCGTTTTGATAGGGGGAATAGTTACCATTTTCCTTATGATTATGAGTGCAGGAAAACCGCTTTTAAAGGACATAAGGCAAAACCGCACCGCAAAAGGTGTTTATAGCAGCTTTTTTACTTGCAAGCCTGTTTTAGCCGTCTTTGTTTATATGATTGCTTTGACAATCTCAAGTGTTTTGGGATAAAAATATTGATTTTATAAATAATAATGTGTAATATAATAACTACATTAATATGGATTTGTAATTGACTTGTGCTGCTAAAAGCGTGCAGGGGAAAGATAACGGAGGAACATAATGAGCAGAAAACAAGCTAGAGAAATTGCACTGCATTTAGTGTTTGAAATGGGATTTCGTGAGTTCGAGGCTGATGAGGTGTTAACAGACCGTCTTGATGAGAGTATTTTAAAGTCAATCAGCAAAGAAATCGAGCTTTACGCTGGAAAGATATCTGAAAAAGACAGCACATATATTAGAGAAGTTGTTAAGGGTGTTGCAACCCATCTTGCAGAGCTTGATGAATTGGTTGAGAAAAACGCAAAGGGTTGGAGCATGAAACGAATCTCACGAATGACAATGGCTGTTTTACGTCTTGCTCTCTATGAAATGAAGTATATGCAAGATGTTCCAGTAGGAGTTGCAATAAATGAAGCTGTTGAACTCGCTAAAACCTATGAAACAGAGGATACAGGCTCTTTTGTAAATGGTATCTTAGGTGCAGTAAGCCGTCAGTGGGGAATGGGTAAAGAATGAGCCGTTGGTATCTTGGTATTGATACTTCAAACTATCGCACATCAGCAGCTGTATTTGATGCTGAAACTGGAGAATATTATAATTCAGGCAGGCTTTTAGATGTAAAACATGGAACCTTGGGACTTAGGCAGTCTGAGGCACTTTTTCAGCACACACTGCATCTTCATAAGCAAATTGAAAATTTGCCAAAGGGTATTAAAATAAATGCTGTATGTGTAAGCACTAGACCCAGGGCGGTTGAAGGTTCTTATATGCCTTGTTTTCTTGCGGGTGAAAATGTTGCTAGAAGCGTGGCTTTTCTTTTGGGTGTGCCACTTTTTGTTGCATCGCATCAGCAAGGGCATATTGCAGCAGCCGCTTTTAGTGCTAACAAATTCGATTTGCTTAAATCAGATTTGCTTGCTTGGCATCTTTCAGGCGGAACAACTGAACTTTTGCTTGTAAAGCCGGATAAAAACGGTATGCCGCAGGCCGAACAAATAGGCGGTACAAGTGACATTGCAGCAGGTCAGTTTGTAGATAGGACTGGTGTGCTTTTAGGACTTCAGTTTCCATGTGGTGCAGAGCTCGAAAAAATCGCAAATCAATCTGAAAGTATAAAACCGTTTCCTGTCAAAGTTAAAGATAGTGTATTTTCTCTTTCTGGTATGCAAAATAAAGTTGAGCAAATGCACAAAAACGGCAAAACATCAAAAGAGATAGCAAGATTTACAATAGAAACTATCACTTATGCGGTGGATAGGGCTACAGAACAAGCAAAACTTAATTATAATGCACCTGTTTTGTGTGCTGGCGGTGTAATGAGCAATAAAAATTTGCAAGAGCATATGTCAAAAAAATTCGGTGCATTTTTTGCAAAGCCTGAGCTATCAGGGGATAATGCTGTTGGTGCAGCTATTCTTGCAGCAAAGCAGAACGGAGAAAATTTATGGTAAATCAGCGAATTTACTCGGTAACTGAGTTAAATGGGGAGATTAAAAATCTTCTTGAAAGTAATCCGTCTTTTTATAACCTGTTCGTGCAGGGGGAAATCTCAAACTATAAAGCTCACACATCTGGTCATCAATATATGACTATTAAAGATGATGGCGCGGCAATCTCAGCAGTGTTATTTCGATTAGATGCAGCAAAGCTGAGATTTAAACTTTCAAATGGTATGAAAGTTATTGCAAGAGGCAGGGTTAGTTCTTTCCCCAAAACCGGACAGGTTCAGCTTTATATATCTGATATGATGCCTGATGGAGCTGGGGCATTACATTTACAATTTGAGCAGTTAAAACAAAAACTCTATGAGAATGGATTATTTGATGAGTATCATAAAAAAGAATTGCCAATATATCCAGAAAAAATCGCTCTTATAACTTCGCCAAGTGGTGCAGCAATTATGGATATGCTGAGAATAATAAAAAGACGTTGGAGTATAGCAAATGTTCTTATTTATCCAGCAGCGGTTCAAGGGCAAACAGCACCAAATGAGCTTATAAAAGCCTTAAAACTTGCAAATAAACATGCTCAGGCTGATATAATTATTATTGGTCGTGGAGGTGGCGCTTTAGAAGATTTATGGGCTTTTAATGATGAAAAACTTGCATATGAAATATTTAACAGCAAAATTCCTGTTATTTCTGCTGTGGGTCATGAGCCAGATGTGAGTATTTCAGATTTTGTGGCAGATATGAGAGCACCAACCCCATCGGGTGCGGCAGAACTTGCAACGCCAGATAGCCAAAAAATAATCTACGATATAAAAAATATGAAAAAGAGGCTTGAAAAGGCGAAGTATAAGCAAATAGAGCTTTATAATGCAAAATTAAGCACGCTTTTACATAGACTTTCTGTCCATTCGCCTAAAAAATTTATGGAGCAGAAGAATAAAAACATTCAGTCTTTAAAGTTGCGCTTAATCCAAGCTATGCAAAGCAAACAAAATGAAAGAGAGTTAAAATGTGATTTTGTGGTAAAGCAGCTTGAACAAGCTATAAACAAAAGACTTGATATTTCAAAGCGTCAATTCTCTAAAAATTGTGCATTGTTAGATGCACTTAGTCCGTTAAAGGTATTTAGCAGAGGTTATTCAGTGGCTATAAACGAAAAAGGCAAAGCGGTTTCCAGCTCATCACAAATAAAACAGGGCGAAATATTAAAAATACGTTTTGCAAAGGGAAGTGCTGAATGTAAAACCTTAGTGATAGAAGAATGAGAGGCGAATTTACTGTGGCAACTAGAAAAAAACAGCTTTCATTTGAAGAAAAAATGAGCCAGCTTGAAAATATAGTTATAAACCTTGAGAAAGGAACCACACCACTTAATGAAAGTATGGAACTTTTTGAGCAAGGTATGAAACTTTCCGCAGAGCTCCAAAAAATGCTTGAAACCGCTGAACAAAGGGTTATTTTGCTCACCGAGCAAGCAGATGGCACAATAACCGAGCAGGAGCTTAAACAGGAGGACACATTAAATGACACATGACGAGCGTTTGTCAACATATGCACAACATGTACAGCAGTTTTTAGATGATTTTTTGAGTGAAAAGGACTGCATTGGACAAGAGAAGATTATAAAATCTATGAGATACTCTGCGCTTGCAGGCGGAAAACGTTTGCGTCCAGCTCTTATGATGGAGTTCTGTAGAATTTCTGGAAAAAATCCCGAAATCGCTTTGCCTTTTGCTGTAGCTTTAGAAATGATTCACACATATTCACTCATTCATGATGATTTACCTTGTATGGATAATGATGATTTTAGACGTGGAAAACCTACAAATCATAAGATTTTTGGCGAAGCTATGGCAGTACTTGCAGGTGATGCCTTGCTTACTGAGGCTTTTACGCTTGCAACCACACCGCAGAATCTCAAAAACTTTTCTGCCGAACAAATAGTAAAAGCAACAAATTGTCTTTCAAAAAATGCAGGAGTTTTTGGAATGATTGGTGGTCAAGTTATGGACATAGAATCTGAGCATAAAAAAATCTCTTATGATGAGCTTGTAACGCTGCAAAAATATAAAACAGGCGCTTTAATTGAAAGTGCTGCTCAAATAGGCTGCATTTTAGGTGATGCAGATGAAAAACAACTGCATGCGGCTAAAGAATATGCCAAAGCCATTGGTTTGGCTTTTCAGATTCAAGATGATATTCTGGATATAGAAGGCGATGCTGAAATTTTTGGAAAACCTATTGGTTCTGATGCAGAAAAAGAAAAATCAACATTTCCATCACAAATTGGGCTTGATAAATGTAAAGAAAAGGTTAAAACACTAACTCAAACCGCTATAAATGCTGTAAAGACTGGTTTTGATGAAAGCTCATTCTTAATTTGGTTAGCTGAACAGCTAGCAGTTAGAAATAAATAAATATAATAGGCGGGGTTTGGTTACAAGCTCCGTTTTAATTTTATATATAAAAAATCTAAAGTCACATTGTGTATATTTATACATAAATATACTGCTATGCACTTGAAATAATATGTGTAAATCTGGTATACTATCAGTAATGACTATGCATTTAAAGTGTTAACGCAGGTGACGCAGTATTCTAGTCAGTGCATACGACCCCGAAAGCGGGCCTAAAAATCCGTTAAAGGGCACATCGATGAAGTCTCTGGTGCTTGCTTCTTACGCCCAGTCTGGGGTGGGTGCTGGGGGTTAAGGCTTTAGGGCGCTTTTCAATGGCATGAAATACCGTCCCTATTGCCGTGGAGACCTGTTTTCTGTCGGACACCTATAGCATCATGTATTTGATTGATGGCTGTCCAACGGGACAGGGTGAAACCTGCATTGCGGTGCGGTGGCGGTTCTGTTTATTTTGGCTTTGGTTAAAAGCGACAGAAAAAAGACCTAAGTGCTGTGTGCAGAGTAGCCTGCCTTGAGTGGTCATGGTGGATGGAGTACCTGCCCTTTTTAGTACGGCCATACTCTAAAGGGAATCGATCTTGAAACCATGCCTGCAAAAGAGGCTAAGGGTCGTGTTGGCTGTTGTGGAAATCACCTAGGCTGTCCTTTGCGGGCAGATAAGGGATTGCAGTACGGACTAAGTGGCAATTCGGTCTCGAATATGGTAACATATCGACGCACCTTTTAAAGGGAAACCGCCAGAGCGGCGACGCATGGTAAGTGGTGGGGAAATCCAACCGAACCTAAGCCGTAAGATTTACCTTGTCTGCTGTCACCTTTTACTTAATCAGCGCTGGCTCGAAGCTTAGGTTTCGAGCCTTGTTTACATATGACACAAAAGGAGATTCACACATTGGACGAAAAACCGAAAAAACAAAAACCTAACCCTTTAAGACTTGTAAATTGGAAATGGGTTGGTACTATAACTTTGCTCAGCTTCTTAATTTCCGTATCTATGTCTTATATATCATCTGAGGCTCTTAGCAACGTTGGAAATATACTGGCATTTGTTATTTTGTTACTATTCATTGGCATTGGTATAATTTTTGATGTTATCGGTATGGCTGCAGCTTCCGCAACTGAAAAGGAGTTTCATTCAATGGCGTCAAGAAAGGTGACAGGCGCAAAGGAGGCTGTTTGGCTTTCCAGAAATGCAAACCAAGTGTCCAGCTTTTGTAATGATGTTGTTGGCGATATTTCGGGCATTATCTCTGGTGCCACTGGTGCTATAATTATTGCAAAACTTACAGAAGGTATGGCATTGCTGCCATCAACTATTATTTCTCTTACTATAACCGGTTGTATCGCTGCTATGACAATTGGCGGAAAGGCGATAGGCAAGGGTTTTGCAATTGGTTTTAGTGTTCCGATTGTGTTTGCTGTTGGAAGGATTTTATCTATTTTACCAATTAAATTTGATAAAAAATAAAGTCCTTGTCATAAGGAGAGAATATGAAAAAATATGGAATTTTAGATGATATCCAGAGTACGCAGGAGCTTAAAAAACTCTCTTATAATGAGCTTAATCAGCTTTGCAAGTCGGTTCGAGAGTTTATAGTAGATAATGTATCTAAAACCGGAGGTCATCTTTCATCTAATCTAGGTATTGTAGAAATCGCTGTTGCTCTTGAGCGTGAGTTTGATTCAAAGCGTGACCGATTGGTTTATGATGTTGGTCATCAGTGCTATGTTCATAAAATACTCACTGGAAGAAAGCGGGATTTTGAAAATTTAAGACAATATAACGGTATATCAGGCTTTTTGCGTCCAAAAGAAAGTAAAACAGATGCTTGTGTAAGTGGTCATGCTTCAAATTCGGTGTCTGTTGCGCTTGGTATGGCTCATGCAAGAACAATTATGGGTCAAAACTATGATGTTGTAGCAATTATTGGCGATGGTGCATTAACTGGCGGTATGGCTTATGAGGCACTAAACAGTGCAGGAGACAGCAAAGAACCTGTTATAGTGGTGCTTAATGATAATAATATGTCCATTGATAAAAATGTTGGAGCATTAAGCCGTCATTTGGCAAATTTAAGGTTAAATCCTCAGTATTTAAGCGCTAAAAATCAAGTTAAGCGCTTTTTTGATAATGTACCGCTTGGAAAGCCTGTTTCAAGAAGTATTTCAAAAGTAAATAGTGCGGTTAAATCGGTACTTCTTCATAGTTCACTTTTTGAAGAAATGGGCTTTGCATATCTTGGTCCTATTGATGGTCATGACATAAAATCCGTTTGTGAAACGCTATCAATCGCAAAACAAATGAAAAAACCTGTTATAATCCATGCAGTAACTAAAAAAGGTAAAGGATATTTGCCAGCAGAACAAAAACCAGATGCTTTTCATGGTGTGTCGGCTTTTGATGTAAAAACTGGTACACTCCCAAAATCCAACTCACAAAGTTTTTCTTCAGTTTTTGGCAAGATTATGTGTGAATTTGCAAAGCAGGATAACAAACTTTGTGCAGTTACAGCGGCAATGCCAAGCGGTACAGGGCTTTCATGTTTTGCTGAGAAATATCCAAAACGCTTTTTTGATGTTGGTATAGCTGAAGAGCACGCTGTTGCAATGACAGCAGGCATGGCGAAACAAGGTTTAAATGCTGTTTGTGCCATTTACTCAACGTTTTTACAACGTGGTTATGACCAGCTTATACATGATGTTGCAATAGATGGTAATATTCATGCGGTTTTCGCAATCGACAGAGCTGGCATAGTTGGTGCAGATGGTGCAACACATAATGGTGTGTTTGATATTGCATTTTTACGCTCTATACCTAATATAAAAATCTTATGCCCGTCTAACTTTGCAGAGATGAAATCTATGTTTTATAATGCGCTTTATAAAGAAAAATCTGCTATTGCAATACGTTATCCACGAGGCACAGAGGGCGAATTTAAGAAAGACACAGCAAGTAAATTATTCGACTGTATTTATACAGATGATGAAAAACCTGATATAACATTTATAAGTTATGGTATAATGATAAACGAGGTATTAAACGCTGTAAGAAAGCTAAAACAGCAAGGTATAAGAGCTGAGATTATAAAGGTAAATGAAATATCTGATAGGTCGGTACAGAGCCTTGCAGAGCAAATACAAAACTTTGCAAAAAATATTGCAGTTGTTGAAGATGTGGTTCAAAATGGCAGCTTTAGCGAATGTATTGCAACAGTAGCTCCGAATAAAAATTTAATTTGTTTTAACACAGGCAACAGGTTTATGCCTCATGGCAGTGTAAAACAGGTCTATGAATATTGTGGTATAGACAGCGAAAAAATCGCAGAAAAAGTAAAATACACCTTAAAAGAACAGGTAGATAATTATGGCAAAGAAAAGACTTGATGTTTTACTATTTGAGAAAGGGCTAGTGCCTTCTAGAGAACGTGCTAAAACCACTATTATGGAAGGCTTAGTATATATAAACGGTCAAAAAGCTGATAAAGCAGGCGAGCAAGTAGCCGAAGATGCACAAATAGAGGTGCGTTCAAACGGCAAAACATTTGTTTCCCGCGGTGGTAAGAAAATAGAAAAAGCTCTTGGTTATTTTGGTATCGACCCTAAAGGGCTTACTTGCATGGATATTGGTGCATCAACTGGTGGCTTTACCGACTGCCTTTTACAGCGTGGAGCTATTAAAGTTTACTCTATTGATGTAGGCTATGGGCAGCTTGCTTGGAGCCTTAGGCAAGATGAAAGAGTTAAATGTATGGAAAGAACTAACATTCGCCATGTAACCCCAGATATGTTGGAGCAAACTCCAGAGCTTGCTGTTATTGATGTTTCTTTTATATCATTAAAGCTTGTTTTGCCTGTTGTGCATATGCTCTTAACCTATGATGGTAGAATTGCTTGCCTTATAAAGCCACAATTCGAGGCTGGTAAGGGCAAAGTCGGTAAAAAAGGCGTTGTACGTGAACCAGAAATTCATTTGGAGGTCTTGGAAAACTTTATTGAAAATGCTCATGATGCAGGTTTTCATGTTCACGATGTAACTTTTTCACCTATTAAAGGTCCAGAAGGCAACATTGAATTTCTTGGATATATAGGAAAAACTCTATCCGAGGGTGAATATAATCTTGCAGATGTTGTAAAACAAGCCCATGAGGAACTTGATAAGAAGGACTAAGCAAATGAAAAATGTATTCATTAGCCCAAACCTAAGAAAAGAGGGCATAACAAAAGCACTTGAAGAAACCTGTCAGGTTTTAACAAGCTGTGGTGCAAAAATAACAATGCCAATAAAAGCTCAAACAACGGGAGTTTCAGTGAAAAATATAAGCTATGTGGATGATGAAAAAGCGATACAAAAAGCTGATTTCATTGTAGCCCTTGGTGGTGACGGAACTATTTTACGCATAGCCAAAAAGGCTGCTATGTATAATATCCCGCTTATTGGTGTAAATGTTGGTCATGTTGGATTTATGAGTGAGCTTGAACGCAGTGAAATAGGGCTTATATCAAAAATATTTGATGGTGAATATACACTTGACAATAGAATGATGTTAGACCTTGAACTTTTAAGAAATGGTAAGATTATTTATAATAAAACAGCACTCAATGATGTGACGATTATAAAACAAAATCCGTTTCATATAATAACGATTGATATTTGTGCAGACAGCGTTCCGGTTACTAAGTTCCGTGGTGATGGTGTGATAGTATCCACCCCAACTGGATCAACTGCCTATTCTCTTGCAGCAGGAGGCCCAATAATTGAGCCATCAGCCGAAAACCTTGCAATAACTCCGATTTGTCCACATGATTTATCTGCAAAGTCATTTGTCTTTTCTAAAGAAAGAGAAATTGCAGTTACAGCATCAGGGCTTGATGGCAGCTCAGTTTGCGTGTCAACAGATGGAGACCATGGAGTTGAGGTTTTGCCAGATGATATTGTAATCGTGCGTAAGTCACGCCTGGAAACAAATTTAATTAGAATTAAAGGCAAGAGCTTTTATCATATACTTAGAAAAAAACTATCTGACGGAGGGAACGAAAGATGAAATTCCAACGGCAGGCAAAAATTCTGGATTTAATAGACCAGTTTGAAATCGAAACTCAGGAAGAACTCTCAGAACATCTTCGAGACTTAGGTTATACCACCACACAAGCGACTGTTTCTCGTGATATAAAAGAGCTTAGACTGATTAAGATACTGTCATCTTCAACAGGAAAATATCGCTATGCGGTTGCGACTTCTGAAGTTGAAAACAGCTTCACTAACCGCCTTAGAAATATCTTTAAAGAATGTGTAACCGAAATTAGCTATGCACAAAATATGGTTGTAATCAAAACACTTCCAGGTTTGGGTCAGGCTGCTGCTATGGCTATTGACTCCATGCGTGATAGACGTGTTATAGGTTCTCTTGGCGGTGATGATACCGTATTTATTGTTATGCAAGATGAAAAAGTAGCAAGTGAATTTTGCTCAGAGGCTCAAAAAACCCTGTTATAACCTAGAAAGGAATAAATAATGCTCAGTTTACTTCATATTGAAAATATTGCGGTTATTGAGCGGGCTGATATTGAGTTTGAAAATGGTCTTACTGTGCTTACAGGTGAAACTGGTGCAGGTAAATCAATTATTATTGACTCAATCGGTGCAATTATGGGACAACGTACAAATCGCTCGCTAATTCGTGCAGGTGCAGCAAAAGGCTTTGTAAGTGCGGTTTTTACTGAGATTGCACCAGAGCTCATAGAGTGGCTACATCAAAATCAATTAGATGGTGATGAAACTGATAGTTTGCATATTCAGCGTCAAATTTCACCAGATGGCAAATCTGTATGCAGAATAAATATGAAACCTGTATCAGTAAGCACATTAAAACAAATTAGCCCTTATCTCATCAATATACATGGTCAGCATGACGGTCAAAAACTTATGGACGAAAGCTATCATATTGATTTTTTGGATAGCTTTGCTAGTATTGATTCGCTTTTGCAGGAATACGAACCATGTTATCATAAACTTTTATCGCTTAAAAGACAGATAAATGCCCTTGATAAAAGTGAACAGGAAAGACTTCAAAGAGTGGATATGCTTGCATTTCATTTGCAAGAAATAGACGAGGCACAGCTTAAAGAAGGCGAAGATGAAAAGCTTTCTGAGCGTAAATCTTTTTTTGATAATGTAGGCAGACTTGTAAATGTTTTAGAGCAGGCCTATGCCGCTTTAGATGGCGGTGATGATATTATGGGCGCTTGTGAGTTATTATCAAGTGCATCTGGTGCTTTAGGAAGCCTTGCAGATGTTTCAACCGAACTTAGTGAAATGACCGAAAAGGCGGAGGAAGTTAAATATCTTGCCATTGACCTTAGAGATTCAATCGCTCAAATGCGTTCAAGAACAGATTTTTCTCCAGAAGAAAGAACAGCTATTGAAGAGCGTTTGGATTTAATCTATAGATTAAAATTAAAATACGGCCCAGAAATAAGCGATATTTTATCATATGCTGAGTCCGCTCGTGAGGAGCTTGAAACATTGGAATCAGCAGATGAGCAGCGCTCACAGCTTTTAAGTGAATATAAAGAGCTTAGAGAACATGCAAGAGAGCTTGCAAGAAAAATTTCAACCGCTAGACGTGAGGCTGCAGCACGCCTTGAAAAATCCATTGTTTCTGAGCTTGTAGACCTTGATATGAATAAAGTAAGGCTTGCAGTTCGTGTGGAAACAGGCACAAAACTTGCAATAAAGGGATTTGATACAGTGGAATTTCAAATTTCAGTAAATCCCGGAGAACCACTTAGAGCTCTTTCAAAGGTTGCCTCCGGCGGTGAGCTTTCAAGAGTTATGCTTGCTATGAAAAATGTTCTAACTGCTAATGAATCAGTTGGAACGCTTATCTTTGACGAAATCGACACTGGTGTTTCTGGCCGTGCAGCTCAAAAAATCGCTCATAAGCTAGCTCAAATAGGTGATAAAAAACAAACTCTTTGTGTAACTCATCTTCCACAGATTGCCGCAATGGGTAGACAACATATGTTAATTTATAAAAGTGTGCGTGATGAGCGAACTTATACAGATGTTTGCAAACTTGATGAAACAAACAGGGTTGAAGAAATTGCTCGTATGATTTCGGGTGACTGTATTACTGATACATCAAGAAACAATGCACTTGAGCTTATTAAAAAAGCGGGAAACGTATGATTATTATACATGAAAATTTGAAAGAACGTGCTCCATAGTGTAAAATATTATACACTTGCACATAAACAAAAAGGAGTTAAAATAAAATGACAGTATTTGAAGAGCTAAAAGCCCGTGGACTGATTGCACAGTGCACTAATGAGGAAAAAGTTAAGGATTTATTAGATAATCATAACACTACATTCTATATCGGTTTTGATGCAACTGCTGATAGCCTGCATATCGGTCATTTTTTACAGCTTGTTGTAATGAGCAGACTGCAAAAGGCAGGTCATAGACCTATCGCTCTTATCGGTGGCGGTACCACTATGATTGGTGACCCTACTGGAAAGACTGATATGCGTAAGATGCTTACAATGGAAGAAATTGAACATAATGCTGAGTGTTTCCGTACACAAATGCGTCGTTTAGTTGATTTCTCTGAGGGCAAAGCAGTTATGATGAATAATGCAGACTGGATTTTAGGATTTAACTATATGCAGTTTTTGCGTGAAGTTGGTGTACATTTCTCTGTAAACCGTATGTTAACTGCTGAATGTTTTAAATCACGTTTGGAAAAGGGTCTTAGCTTTATTGAGTTTAACTATATGCTTTTACAATCCTATGACTTTCTACATTTATATAGAACTATGGATTGTCATTTAGAACTCGGCGGTGATGACCAGTGGTCAAATATTATCAATGGTGCTGACCTTATTCGCCGTGTTGAAGGCAAGGACGACGCTTATGGTCTAACATTTACACTGCTTACCACATCAGAGGGTAAGAAGATGGGTAAGACTGAAAAGGGTGCTGTATGGCTTGACCCTGAAAAGACTTCCCCATATGACTTTTTCCAGTATTGGCGTAATGTTGGTGATGCTGATGTTATCCGATGTATGAAGCTTTTAACATTTGTTCCACTTGAAGAAATTGCAGAGTTTGAAAAGTTAGAAGGTGCAGAACTTAACAAGGTTAAGGAGCGACTGGCATACGAAATTACAGAAATGGTTCATGGTAAGGATGAGGCAGAAAAGGCTCTTGCGGCTGCAAAGGCTCTGTTTGAGGGTGGTGCATCTGATGAGAATATGCCAAACACTGAGCTGACTGATGAGGATTTTGCAGACAATCAAATTGGTATGCTAACTTTACTGGTAAAGTGTGGTCTTGCATCTTCTAATGGTGAAGCTAGAAAGCTGATTCAAGGCGGTGGAGTTTCATTTGATGGCGAAAAGGTAACTGACCCTAAGAAAATGGTAGATAAGGACGCATTTAGTAGCGGCGTAATTATAAAAAAGGGTAAGAAAACATACCATAAAGTAACTTTAGCATAAGTAAAATTAAAAGACGTATCGCAAATAAATTGTGATACGTCTTATTTTTATGCCTCAATCATAGAATCAGGGATTACAGAGGGTTCTGTAATTTCGGTTTGTTCTGGTTCAATTTCTTCAGTTTGAGCTTTAATTTTTTTATTTGGCTTTACTGATGCAAGAGGATTGTTCAAAGCTGCAAATTTCACATCATCATTATTTACATGAGTATAAATTTTTGTTGTATCAAGATTAGTATGCCCTAAAACCGTTTGTAAAGTTCTGATATCTACGCCATTTTGATACATAAGAGTAGCGGCTGTATGTCTGAGTTTATGGGTCGAATATTTTGTTGTGTCAAGTCCTGCTGCTCCTAGATGTTTCTTAACAAGCCACTTAATTGTTGGTATGCTTAAACGGTTGCGGTTTCGGCTTGTGAAAAATGCATTTTTATCGGCAGGGTGTGGTATAACTCTATCGGGTAAATATGCCTCGATAGCCTGCTTGCAAGCGTCATTTAAGTAAATTGGACGTTCTTTATTGCCTTTACCTGTAATTGTTAATATATCGCCTCTAATATCCTGTAAATTCATGCCTGCAAGTTCGGATACACGCATTCCACAGTTTAAAAACAGCGTTAAAATACAATAATCTCGGCTTGCATATGTACCATCAACATGTTGCAAAAGAGAAATTGAGTCTTCAAGCGTTAAGCATTGCGGCAAACGTTTTGGCTGTGCAGGAGAATCGAGTATTTCCATAGGGTTAGCATCTAATAGTTTTACTTTGTGGGTCAAGTATTTGAAAAAAGCGCGAAGTGATGCAACTTTTCTAGCACGAGAACGAGAACAAATGCCATATTCGGTGGAAGGGCTGTTTTGCTGGCGTGGGCGTTCCTGTGCCATATATTCAAGAAAATCATAAGCATCAGAGATTGTTATTGTGCGTATAAATTCGATATCTATTTCTTTTATAGAAATTTCATCAAGCGGCATATCTGTAGGCACAAGATTCCTGTTGTGCAGAACATATCTAAAAAACATTCTTAAATCCAGATAATATTCATAAGCCGTGTGTGGGGATTTGCCCCTGATTGTTGCCATATAAACTAAAAATTCACGAATCAAAGCAGGGGCATCGTGGGCATATTCTGAAATGATATACTTTTGCATTTTATTCACCTCTAAAGTGTAAGATACCATATTTTTTTGTATAAGTCAAAAAAATATTTTCATACCAATTAAATAGGAGTTGCTTTTTCTGTACTATTAAAGTATAATAAAGAAAATATCAACTAGCAGTATTATGTAAGGAGTGAACAAAATGCCTGTTGCAAAAAGTTTAATCGATTTAATCGGAAATACACCAATGTTAGAACTCAGCCGTTTATGTCAAAAACACAGTGCAGGAGCAAAAATTACAGCAAAGGTTGAGGCTTTTAATCCGGCTGGAAGTGTAAAAGATAGGATTGCTTGTGCAATGATTTTGGATGCGGAGCAGCGTGGAGTTTTAAAAGCGGATTCAACTATTATAGAACCTACATCTGGTAACACAGGCATAGGTCTTGCATCCGTTGCGGCTGCTCGTGGATATAAACTTATACTTACCATGCCTGAGTCTATGAGCATTGAGCGTAGAAATTTACTAAAGGCTTATGGTGCAGAGCTTGTTCTAACAGAAGCATCAAAAGGCATGCAGGGTGCAGTTGACAAAGCTAATGAGCTTTCAAAGGAAATTGAAGGCAGTTTTATTACAGGTCAATTCACAAATCCAGCAAACCCAGAAATGCATTACAAAACAACCGGTGTTGAAATTTGGAATGATATGCAGGGTAATGTAGATGTTCTTGTTGCAGGTTTTGGAACAGGCGGCACAGTTTCAGGTGCAGGCAGGTACTTAAAGGAGCAAAATCCTAATTTACATATCGTTGCAGTTGAGCCAGCAGCATCACCACTGCTTTCTGAAGGAAAAGCAGGTCCACATAAAATTCAAGGTATAGGTGCAAATTTTGTGCCAAAAACTATGAATCCAACCATTGCTGATGAAATTGTAACAGTTACAAATGAAAATGCATTAGCATTTACAAAAGAAATAGTTAGAACAGAAGGTTTACTCGTTGGTATTTCATCAGGTGCAGCAGTTTCAGCAGCCATTGAGATTTCTAAACGCCCAGAGTTTAAAGATAAAAATATAGTTGTAGTTTTGCCAGATACTGGTGAACGTTATCTTTCAACTGGAGTTTTCGATTAAGAGTTTATAAGCACTGTAATTTATTTTACAGTGCTTATTTTATATAGAAAGAGGAATTTAATGTATAATAAATGTATGCTTTGTCCTAGAGAGTGCAAAGTCAATAGAGTAAATGGACAAATTGGGTTTTGTGGTGCAAGCGATAAAATGGAAGTGGGCAGAGCTTCACTTCATCATTGGGAAGAACCTAGTATTTCAGGTACAAATGGTTCAGGAACAGTATTTTTTGCACATTGCACACTTGGGTGTGTGTATTGTCAAAACAGAGACATAAGCCGACAAAAATCAAGTGCGGTTTTTGTAGATGAAAATAGGCTTGCTGGGATTTTTTTAGAATTGCAGCAGAAAAACGCACATAATATAAATTTAATTACCGCCACACACTATGCTCCAAGCATCTGTAAAGCTATTGACATTGCGAAAGTAAATGGACTTTACATTCCGGTTTTACTAAACTGTGGAGGGTATGAAAAAGTAGAAACAATTAAAAGTTTTAATAAAAAAATAGATATTTATTTGCCGGATTTTAAATATTACAGTACATATTATGGAGAAAAATATTCAAAAGCACCCGATTATATGGAGACAGCAGAACAGGCAATCTATGAAATGGTAAAACAAACAGGAAAGCCTGTTTTTGATGATAATAATATTTTACAAAAAGGTACAGTTATACGTCACTTAATGCTACCTAATATGTCACAAGATACAAAGCAGGTATTAAGAAAAATTGCTGAAAATTGGGGAGATAATGTGCTTGTAAGTCTTATGAGACAATATACGCCATTTGATATGCAATATTTTCCAGAGCTAAACCGAAAAATAACAGATGATGAATATAAAGAGGCGATAGAATACTTTCAAATGCTTGGACTTTCTGGCTATATTCAAGAGAGTGAAGCCGCAACAGAAAGTTTTATACCAGCTTTTAATGGTGAGGGTGTAAAATAAACACAAAGGTTACATTTCAACTACACAAATCTTATCCATATTGACACTATTCGACAAATGGAGTATCCTTAAATATGCAAATATGAGCTGATTTATTGATAAGTATAGCAAGTGTAAAGGTATACAACAGAAAGTGAAGTGTAACAAATGAAGGTTCTTTACAAGCGTATTATATCTGGAATTAGTGCAGGTATTTTATGCTTTTCAATAGCTGGTTGTCAGCAAAATAAAGGTGATGTTTCTAGTGTTTCATCGGTTAGCGATTATGCTGCATCTTCAGAAGTGGAAGAAGAAAAAAAGATAAACGATTTGTCAAATGCAGCTATGCTTGGTAACTCCTATCTCTATGGCTTTGATACATATTCGGTTTTACCCGAAACAGATTGTTTTTATCGTGTGGGACTTAATGTTAGAACGGTTTTTACACAGACTATGTTAAATGGAGAAGTGCCTGTTATAGAAGAACTTAAAAACGACAAGGAATATGATGAAGTTCTTTTGATGTTTGGTGAAAATGAACTAGGCTGGCCAAATGAGCAGGCTTTTTTAGATGGTTATTCCGAGATTATTGATACTGTTCGCGAGTATCAACCAAAGGCAACCATTTATGTGCAATCAATGATGCCCGTTTCAAAAGAGGTGTCAGACAAAAATGAGCAAGGTATAAATAATGAAAATATTCGTCAGAGAAATGAAAAATTAAAAGCTCTAGCAAAAGAAAAAGATGCAATATATTTAGATATTGCATCTATTGTGGAAGATGATAATGGAGATTTGCCAGATGACGCTGCAACAGATGGTATTCATCCAAACATAAGCTATTATAAAATCTGGGCAGAATTTTTAAAAGAAAATGTAAATTAGGAGAGATGAGAGTATGAAAAAATATATTGTTGGACTTAGCGCAGCATTATTACTGCTTTCAGGCTGCGGAAATCAGACTGAAATCGATACAGCTACTGCTGTGGAGCAGATGAGCAAGGATATAACCTTTACAGACCAGTTTGCATCTATTGATTCAGAAAATGCTAACAGGGTTTATGGTGTAGATGAAGATTTGGTGGAAGATAGCATTGCAATGGTGGGTTCCGGTGCTACTGCTGAAAGTATTGCTATGTGGAAAGCGGTTGATGCAAAATCTGCACAGGAAATTGAAAAACAGCTTGAGGTTTTTGTAGATGGTTATATTGAGGGTTATTCAGATTACAAACCAGAGGAAGTGCCAAAGCTGGAAAGTGCAATAATTGAGCGTAAAGATGTTTATGTTGTGCTTTGCATTTCAGCGGATAATGATTCAGCAAAAACAGTTGTCAGCGAAACATTAAACGGCTAAAGGCGGTAGATTGTGAGCTTTGCAAGTTTAACGTTTTTATATTTCTTTTTGCCAATTACTCTTTTTGGTTATTATATTTTGCCGCACGGGGCAAGAAATATATTTTTATTATTAGCAAATATTATATTTTATGGTTGGGGAGAGCCGTCATTTTTAATTGTAATTTTACTTACAACAGTTATAAATTTTTATGCTGGGAAAATTATGCTCTCAAAACCAAAATATAAGAAACATGCTGCAATAGTTGCTATTTTGATTGATTTAATATTGCTTTTTGTGTTCAAATATACAACATTCTTTTTAGATATGTTAAGACCAATCATTTTTTGGACTGAATTGCCTTATGTTGAAATAGGTTTGCCACTTGGTATCTCTTTTTATACTTTTCAAGTTCTATCATATATTGTTGATGTTTACTGTGGAGATGTTGTGGCTCAGCAGAAGTTTACAAGATTTGCAACTTATATGACATTATTCCCTCAGCTTATAGCTGGTCCGATTGTAAGATATCGTGACCTTGCTGACCAGCTTGAAGATAGGAAGCAAAGTCTTAATAAATTCACAGAAGGTATTTTACAACTAATTGTAGGACTTAGCAAAAAGGTTCTGCTAGCTAATAGTATGGGAGCTTTGTGGGAGGCGTTGAAGATTTCACCAGATGCAAATGGTGTACTTGGTGCATGGGTTGGTGCTTTAGCGTTTACACTGCAAATTTACTTTGATTTCAGCGGATATTCAGATATGGCTTGTGGTTTAGGTAAGATGTTTGGTTTTGAATTGCCTATTAACTTTAACTATCCTTATGTTTCAAAAAGTATAACAGAATTTTGGCGTAGATGGCATATTTCACTTAGCACATGGTTTAGAGATTATGTGTATATTCCTCTGGGTGGCAGCAGAGAGGGGAAGTTTAAAACTATGCGTAATTTATTTGTAGTGTGGTTTTTAACTGGTCTTTGGCATGGTGCAAGCTGGAATTTTGTAATATGGGGACTTTATTACTTTGTTTTGCTTGTTGTTGAAAAAGTCTGGTTGCTTAAACAGCTTGAAAAAATGCCTAAATTTATAAATTATATTTATACTATGCTTTTTGTTATAATTGGTTGGGTTGTTTTTGCATTTGATGATTTTACTCAGCTAGGATTATATTTTAAAGCTATGTTTATCTCAGAAAACGGAATTATCAGCCATCATGCTATGGTGCTGGCTATAAGTTATTTGCCGCTGATTATTATTTCTATAATAGCATGTTTGCCTATTGGCAAGCAGTTATTTAATAAAATTAGCAATAGCAAAATAGGCTCGGTTGTTACTGCTGTGCTTTGTATAGGTTCGGTAATGCTTTGTACTGCCTCACTTGTTGCACAAAGCTATAATCCGTTTTTATACTTTAGATTTTAAAGGAGGATAATATGAAAAGAACTAACCTCCTAATAAGTGTTTTATTTTGTGTGTTTTTTGCTGGTATGATGTTATTGTTTTTTATTATGCCAAAGCAGGAGTTTTCACAAAATGAAAAGCGTGTACTTGAGGAAATACCTAAATTTTCGCTTGAAAGCCTTGCAGATGGCACATGGTTTTCTAAAATGGATGCATATTTTTCTGACCATTTCTTTATAAGAGATTTCTGGGTTGGACTTAATTCTTATACAAATCAGGTCATTGGCTTAAATGCAACAGGTGATATTTATAAGGGTGAAGATGATTGGCTGATTGAAAAACCAATTTCACAAAGCTCAACTTGGACAGAAAATATTCAGATTATAGAGCGATTTGTAGAAACACATAATAATGTTTACTTTATGGCTGTGCCGACTAAGGGATATATTATGGAGGATAAACTGCCAAAACTACATGATAATTACCCAGATGCACAGCTTATAAGCCAGTTAAAATCACTTTTGAGTGAGGAGGTAAGCTGGATTGATGTTTCAAGCGTATTGCAGGAAAGTTCAGATGTTTACTATAAAACTGACCACCACTGGACAAGCAAAGGAGCATATGAGGCTTACTGCAAAGCAGGAGAGTATATGGGATTCACACCCAATTCTGAAGAAGAATATCAAATAGAAAATTATAATGGTTTTTATGGAACATCTTATTCCAAAAGCGGTTTATGGGCAACTCCAGCAGATACCATTTCATTGTGGATACAGCAAAATCTTGATGTAGATGTAACCATCACAGATGAAAACAGACCATTTCCAACAGAATATGATAGTATGTTCTTTACAGACTATTTAGATAAGGCTGATAAATACCCAGTGTTTCTTGATGGTAATCATGCACTTGTCAATTTAAAGTCTAATGCAGACAATGATAAAAAGCTGCTTATTATCAGAGATTCATTTGCACATTGTTTGGCACCGTTTTTTGCTAGCGAATACAGCGAGATTGATTTAATTGACCTTAGATATTTTAAAAAGCAGACAGTTTCAGAGCTTATAGAGCAAAACAAATATGATGATATATTATTTGTATATGGACTTGATACTTTAGCAACTGATAGAAGTCTGCAATGGCTGAAATAATAAATAAAACCCGCCGATTTTGGCGGGTTTTTTAATTTAAGATTTAGAACCAACAAAAGCCTTTCTAATTAAATCCACTGGAATCATAGTAAATGCTAATATAGCAACCACAACCCAGCCGATAGCAGGGAATGGAATACAGCTAAACATATTGCCTATAAAGCTCAGTTGAGGAACAATGCTTGTATTTACAATAACAGCTTGAATCAAGATAATTGCAATAAATACCTTCATAAAGCCTGTGTTTTCATTTAAGCCTTTGAAGATATGGTATCCATCATCACGAACGTTAAAGCCATTGAACAATGCACTCCAGATAAACATTACAAAGTAAGCGGATAGTTTTTGCTCATTATTTGCAAAAAATTGGTCGAAGAATGGTAGTTTTAAGAATATAAAACTTAGTACAGTCAGCCATATACCCATAGTGACAATTTGCATCATCATTGGACGGCTTACGATGCTTTCATCACGCCTACGTGGTTTTTCAGTCATATAAGATTCCTTAGCTGGTTCATTACCAAGCATAATTGCACCAAGACCATCCATTACAAGGTTTATAAACAATAAATGCGTTACCTTCAATGGTTCTTCAACACCAAAGAAAGGAGCGACAGCACTTACAACAACCGCTGCAACGTTAATTACAAGCTGGAACTTACAGAATTTTAAAATATTGTGGTATATAGTACGACCATACCAGATAGCATCTTTTATAGAACGGAAATTATCATCAAGAATAACGATTTTGCCAGCCTCTTTGGCAGCCTCTGTACCACTGCCCATGGCAAAACCTACATCAGCACGTTTTAGAGCAGGGGAATCGTTTACACCGTCACCAGTCATACCCACAACTAGGTTCATTTCTTGACACAGACGTACCATTCGTGATTTATCTGTAGGCAATGCACGAGCAATAACACGAATTTTAGGGATGATTTTCTTGACTTCTTCATCGCTCATTGTGTTAAGCTGACTGGAGGTTAAAGCAACTTCATTATCACTACGAAGCAAATTCGCGTCCTTAGCGATTGCAACAGCAGTTTCAAGACGGTCACCAGTAATCATTACAACTTGGATACCAGCGTTTTGAACTTCACGGATAGCACTTCTAGCCTCTGGGCGGACATCGTCACGAATACCAACAAAACCGATGATTACTGTATCATTGTGTAGTGTGTTTTCGGTCATAGGTTTTTCAGAGTAGCCAAATGCAAGCACTCGCATTGACTTTTCAGCAAGAGCATCAATTTTTGCATTTAGTATATTCATATTTATCGGTTTAATTTCACCGTTTGCATCAAGATAATTTTTCGATACAGCAAGGAGACGCTCTGGAGCACCTTTATAAAATGTTTTTCCAAACTCAGCTAAATATGCTTGACTAAACTTATTTGCGGAGTTAAAACTTTGAGAATTAGTAATTGTATAGCGGTCATGCAGGCTTTCAAAAACCTCCTTACCGATAAACTTCATAAGAGCTTGGTCGGTAGCATTACCACCAATTACACGACCTTCCGCATCAAACATAGACTGTGTATTTTTTCCGATTGCAAGGTCTACAAGTTGTTTGGTCTTAGCATGGTTTGCAAGTTCGGTCATAGGGATTACAGTGCCATCAGCGGTGAAAAATTCCACAACTTCAAGTCGGCCTTTTGTAATAGTACCAGTTTTATCACTAAATAGAATATTAAGTGAACCAGCTGTTTCAATACCAACAGCTTTACGAACAAGTACATTATGGTCAAGCATTTTGCTTGTGTTTTGCATAAGAACCAGTGAAATCATCAATGGCAAACCTTCAGGAACAGCACAAACGATAACAACAACTGCAAGCGAAACTGCATCAACAATATCCTTTAAAATTTCGGCAGAGCCAAGTGCTAAATAAGCATCAATACCACCAGCAGTGATGACAAAATGAACAAAATACATAATAGCGATTACAACCGCACCAATATAGCCAAATTTTGAAATCATACCAGCAAGTTTAGCTAGCTTAACTTTAAGAGGGGAGTCAGGCTCATCGTCCTGCATTTCTTCTGCCATTTTACCCATCATGGTGTAAAGACCAACTTTTTGTACATCCATTACACCTTCACCGTCAAACACAACTGCTCCACGGAATAGCGAATGTTTATCAACAAAAGTGTCACCTGTAATTTCATCGGATAGACGAAAACTTTCATCAGCTGCAGTTTTTGGACATTCCTCAGCCTCACCATTGAGAGCAGAGTTGTCAACTTTAAGGTGACCGCTGATTAAAACTCCGTCAGCGGGAATTTTATCGCCTGATTGCAACAGAACTTTGTCACCTACAACAACGTCATCAACATCAATTACCGTTACAACACCATTACGATATACTTTACATTGGTCTTTTTTTGTGTTGTCTTTTAGCTGACGGTATTTAGTATCACTTGCAACACCTGTCTTTGCAGATACAAAAGCTACAATAAGCACAGCAACAATAGTACCTACTGGCTCATAAATATCTGAATAACCTAAAAAGAACATAACAATCATAAGTGCTGCGATTGCAAGCAAAATACGAATCATTGGGTCTTTAAAGGTTTCTTTAAATTCTGCCCAGAATGTTGTAGGCTCTGAATCAGGAATTATATTGCCGCCATATTTTTGTCTGGATTCAGCAACTTCCTTTTCGGATAATCCGTTAAAGTTCATAATTTTCTCCTTTGGGTTTAGTGTTAGAAAAAAGGCGAGAAGTAAAATTTCGCCTTTTTAGTGATGAATATTTATCGAAAAGCTCGCTTTTTGTTAGTCGTGGAAACGTGCAAGCAATTCTTTAAGACCAGCATCGGTAGTACCTTGACCAATAGCGTTGAATTTCCATTCATTATTGCTGCGGTAGAGTTCACCGAAAATCATAGCAGTCATGTTGGTATAATCATCAGATAGATTAAACCTGCAAAGTTCAGCATTATTTCTTGAATCTACAATACGGATAAATGCATTGCGAATCATTCCAAAATGCTGGTTTCTATCAAGCGCTTTATAAATATTTACAACAATAACAATACGGTCATATTCTTGTGGAACTTGAGCAAGATTTACAATAATTTGTTCATCATCGCCAGTACCCTCACCGGTTAGGTTATCCCCTAAGTGTGTAACAGTGCCAGTGCTGTGGGATAAATTACCAAAGTAAATTACATCTTGAGTGTTGCATAATTTGCCATTTTTGAGCATAAGAGCAGATGTATCGCAGTCAATGCTCTGGTTTGCAGAAGAAAACAGGGAGCTTAAAAACCCACCAGACTTATGAGTAGCTTCGTCCCAGCCCAGACCAACAAGAACAGTATTTAAACCGCTATTGGTTTCTTTTGTTAAATTAACTTTCTGACCTTTTTTTAGAGAAACAGACATAATGTTCCCTCCTTATTTACTCAACGTCAATACCAAAGTTGTTGCACAGTGCAGCAAGACCACCTTGATAGCCACTACCAATAGCGTTAAACTTCCATTCGCCATTATTTTTATAAAGCTCACCAAATACAACTGCAGTTTCAATGGAGAAATCCTCCCCCAAATCATAACGCATAAGTTCCTGATTTGTGCTTTCATCTATAATACGGATAAAAGCATTATTTACCTGACCAAAATTTTGTCTGCGTTCATCAGCCTCATAAATTGTAGCAGTAAATGCAATCTTAGTTATGTTTGCAGGTACACGAGTTAAATCAACAAGAATTTGCTCATCATCACCATCACCATCGCCGGTTCTGTTATCACCAATGTGTTCAACACTACCAGATGGATGCTTTAGATTGCCATAGAATACAAAATCATCAGAACAAGTTGATTTTCCATTATCTGCAAGCATAAATGCTGCTGCATCAAGGTCAAACGCTCCACCAGTATCAAATCGGTTAACGTCCCAACCAAGTCCAACTACAACTTTAGTTAGTCCAGGATTATCTTTTGTAAGACTTACTTTTTGACCTTTTTTTAAACTGATTGGCATAATAAACTAACCTCCTAAATTTATGCAACTTCTATACCATAGTGGCCGCACAAAGCGGCAAGACCACCTTGGAAACCACTCCCAATAGCATTAAATTTCCATTGACCATTATAGCGATAAAGTTCACCAACTACAATAGCCGTTTCAATAGAAAAATCCTCACCTAAATCATAACGAATAAGGTCAGTGCCTGTTATGATATCCTGAATATGAATATAAGAATTGCTTACTTGACCGAAGTTTTGTCTGCGTTCATCAGCTTCATAGATTGTAACAGTAAACGCAATTTTATCAATATTTGCAGGGATTTTTGTAAGGTCAATTTCAATTTGTTCATCATCACCCTCACCCTCACCAGTGCGGTTATCACCCATATGCTTTACACTTTGGCTTGAATGTGTGAGATTACCATAAAATATAAATTCATTTTCTGTTGGGCATTTGCCGTTAGCTCCAACCATAAAAGCACATGCATCAAGGTCAAAAGCTACACCTGAGTCAAAAGCATTTACGTCCCAGCCAAGCCCGACTATGATTTTTGTTAAGTTTGGATTATCTTTTGTTAAATCTACTTTCTGTCCTTTTGTTAGATTTATAGGCATATTCATAACCTCCTTTATTTATTTTGAGGATTTTGTATTGGTTTATTATAACGCTTATAAAAATCCTCCTTTATAGCCTCAAGACGTTTTTGGTCATCAAGGCGTTGTTTTCGGGCATTTTCTTGAATTTGTCTGGTCTCATCAATACCAGAAACAATAGTTTGCCATGTACGCTCAAGAGTCTCCATTTTAATTGAGCTGCCTGAAGCCATTCTGGCAATCATTTTAGATTGTTCAGCAGTATTTTGAGCATTTTTGATAAGCATTTCGTTTGTTTTCTCATCAAGAGCCGCCATAGCATCAGCTTGAAGTTTTTGACGTTTAAGCATAATAGCTTGAGTCAAAGCCTGTTTAAACACAGGTAAGGTAATAATAAATGCAGAATTTATCTTGCGAACAAGATTCATATTGCTAAATTGCATCGTTTTAATCATTGGTATAGATTGAATAGCTACATTTTCAGCCGTTCTTAGGTCTTGAGTGCGTTGTTCAAGCATTAAAAGTGCTTGATTTAGTGTAGTAAGCTCAAACTGAATAGACTGGTCTCCGGTTTGCTCTAAATCGTTTTGACGCTCAGCGATGTAAGCCTCAAGTTCGCGACAACCCTGTTCGCCTGCAAGAATATATTTTACAAGCTCGTGATAATAACTTACATTTGCTTGGAACATTTCTTCCAGTTTGCGGTTAGATTGCTTAATTTCAGATTCATACTGTTTAAGTTGTACATAAATTTTATCTACTTCATCACCCATAGTGTGATATTTTGCAAGCAACTTGTCAAGCTGTTTTCTAAGATTACCAAAAAGTTTACCAAATAAACCAGGGTCTTGTTTGATTTCTTCTAAGTCGAACTTGTCCATAATTTTGGTCAGAGTATTGAGCATAGCACTTGAATCATCAAGTTGTGACATATTCATGCTACTTAGAACGATATCAGAGCATTTTGAAATTTCCTCTGCTGCCTCAGCACCAAAAGAAACAATGGTTTCAAGATTGTAAACCTCAATTTGGCTTGCAATTTTATCAACTTCAGGTGAGTTTACAAGAGTTTGGTTCATCTGTTGACGGTCTGCAGCAATATCATATTGCTCATAAACCTCAATCTGATTATTGTTATTAGTAGGGGAGATAGGGGCAGAATCCGGTCTGCGGAGATTTAGTGCCATAGTTTAAAGACTCCTTCCAAAACGTTTTAAAATAGAGCTAAATCCGCCTTCATGTACCTCATTAAAATTAGGCACAGGCAAATCATAGATATAATCACCGATTTGATATTCATTTATAATTTGCTGAGAAAAATGCTGCTCTATACACTGATAGCCAGTTGGCACAAAAAACAGAATATCAAAACCAATCAAATGGAGAAAAGCGACCATAATACTTTCTTCGAGTGAAAGTGTTTTTTCACCAGTTAAAATAAAGAGCAACTTTGGATTTTTCTTTGTAAAATCAAATTTTTGAATTGTGCGAAGTAAATTTTTATCAAGATTTAGTGCAGTTGCTATTATTGTGTATTCAGTGCCGTTTTGATATGTGCCATGGATTAACTTCTCATCAAGCAAAATTTGAATTTTATCTAAAAGGTGCTCTTGCATTTCGTTTCTCAAGATTGCATATTGATAGCTTTTATGTGATTTTATTTTATTTCTTTGCAGTCTGCCGTTTTGCAAAAACTGTGTTGCAAATTGTTTCACAGGGCTAAAATTTGAAACCCAAGGCAGCTTATTTATAACTATTGTATCTGAAGTGATTAGTTTTTTTATATTCAGCCAATAGTCAGATATTTGACCATTTTTAACTCCTGAAACCTTGCCAAACAGCACAGGAATACTGACACTATTTTGGTTTACAGAAAAACCAGTTCTATATTTAAGCTCCTGATCCCAAAGAATGAAAATTTCCTCATACATTGTTTGTAAGGTTATAATATCAGCTTTTGCATATTGTTTATCTCTGTACATACCCGAATCAGAGTATAAAAGAGTATCCATTTCACGTTCGGCTTGATATGCTGCTGTGCTGACTTTCATTTTAGCGGGAGCAGATGGAAAAGAAGTTATAGAAACCGAATTTGTATATCGTATCTCGAGTAAATTTTCACCCGAAAAAGTGAAAGATTGACTTAAATCGGGCATAATTACAAGCACATCAACAGGCAAATGGGAGAGAAAATTTAAAAATAATTCCTCGTTTGCCGATGGTTTAGGGTGAAAAAGTATAAAAACAGCTGGCTGAGAGTTTATATTCCAATTTGAAAATAAATCTTTTTGATATCTTTTAAGCCAACAAAGCAAATAGACAGCCTTACTTGTAAGTTTTTGAATTGTATTTTGTTTTTGTGAGGCAAGTAAAATATCAATAAATGCCTTTTTGATTATGCTTTCTAGCTCTTTATTATTTGTAAAGCTAATATTTTGACCTAAATGGCTTATAAGCTGCTCTATGTTTTGATAATTAGTACGCTTTATACCGTTTATTTCATCAGTTGATGGGGAAGTAAGCTCATTATTTATAACGAGTAAATTTCTATTTTTTAGATTCTGATAGAAATTACACATATCACTTGAGAATAAAAGCGAGTCCTCAACGCCATATTGAACAATAAATGCATTATAGAAAAATTCTTTATTATCTCCACGATTTGTTTTTAAAATTTGGGAAATCTCTAATTTGTCCATCCAAGCATTAGTGCAAGGTTTAAGTTTCGGATTTTCTCCGAAGATTCTTTGGCGATTTTGTTCATCGCTGATGAGTTTTTGTATTTGTTTTAAACTAAAATCTCTAGGAAAACCAGAAATTAAATTATAAAGTGTGGAAAACTCACCTTTCGGGTCAAGTTTTAAATATGCTTGTTCACCGGATTGGTTGAGCAAAACAATATCCGCACCAGCTCTGGAAAGTGCAACTAAAAGCTGGAGTTCATACTGTGAAATCTCCCCAAAGTATAGTATTTTAGGTATGTCATCCTTACCCAACTGACTGACTATACGCTCAAACTTATAATAAAGCCAACACATATATTTAATATATGCATTTTTTATTATATTTTCATTTTTTCCTGCTTTGAGCATGTCATCAAATGTAGAAAAAATAGCAGAGCAAATGTTATTTCGCTGAGAATCTGACATGCGAGGAAGCCATTTTCTAAGTTTTAAATCCAAAAAGACCTTATCCAGTTTAAAATCAGAACCAAGCATTTCTGATAAATAGCTTAAATTTTCAGGGGTGGGATTTGGTATGTGACCATCAATAACAACACCATTTTGTCTGGCACAGATATAATATTGTTTTATAAAGTTTTGAACATCGCTAGAGATACCGTTAAAACGGTAAAAAAATACGAAATTCCCTTTTCTATTATTAAGTGAAAGAAAAAAATCATTAAGTGAGATTAAATTTATATTTTTAAACATATTTGAAAGCCTCTCTTTTGAGGACTAAAGTCACTTACATTATAATACATAATCACTTTATTTACAATAATTTCACTATAAATAAAAGAAAAATGTGGTTATATTTGAAAAAATTTTTACAAAAAATTAACCTCCTTAAAAAATTATATCTTGTTGGATATAAAAATTAGGAGGTTAAGTTTATATGTTATTTTCCGTTAAATTGGTTAGCCGCACTTTGCACACCGCCTGATATAATTTGTTCTGCGGCTTTCATTGCATTATCACATGCTTTGTTTATATTTTCCTGTTCATCATTTGTAAATCGTGACAGCACCCAATCAGCTAAATCATAATCTTTATGAGGTTTTGCACCTACACCGATTTTAACTCGTGGAAAATCTTCCGAGTTTAGATGATAAATAATATTTTTTAAACCGTTTTGACCGCCGGCAGAACCTTTAGCCCTAACACGAATGCGTCCAACATCAAGAGAAATATCATCAGATAGAACAATAATATTTTCTGGTGGAATTTTATAGAAGTTAGCTGCATCACGTACAGCCTCACCAGATAAGTTCATAAATGTTTGTGGTTTCATAAGAAGAACACGTTTTCCGGCGAGCGTGGTTTCTCCGATAACGGCTTTAAATTTCATTTTATCTATTTTTACGCCGCTTTTTTCGCTGTAACGTTCCAATGCTCTAAAACCAGCATTATGCCTTGTGCCATCAAATTTTGAACCCGGATTTCCAAGTCCTACAATAAGCCAATTTATAGGCTCAGTTGACTTAACTTCACGCTCTTTTTCGAGTTTTGCAAAAATATCAAAGATAGACATGGTTCACCTTTCAATAATAAAATTCACTATTAGACAAACGATAGGCAGGGAATAAATCCCTGCCTAAAAATTATTCAACAGAAACAATGTAATAATAAACTGGTTGACCGCCAAAAACAACACTTATTTCAAGGTTATGATTTTCCTTTCTGAAAAGCTCTGCAACCTTGTTTGCATCTTCTTCAGAAACGCCATTGCCATAAATAACAGTACCAAAGGTATGTTCTGGCTTAACCATTTCTTTTGCTAGTTTTTTCATAGCATCAAGTGGTTTTTTTGTGTTTGCACAAAGTTTACCCTCACAAAGAGATAGGTATTCACCTTCTTTAATCCTTTTGCCATCAAATTCAGAATTTCTTGCGGCATAAGTGAGCTGACCAGCTGTTACAAGCTGTAACGCCTCTTTCATTGAATTTATATTGTCTTCGGTTTCAGCATATTCATCAAAGGCTAAAAGTGCAGACATACCTTGTGGAATATTGCGTGTTGGTATAACAACAACCTGCTTATCAGAAAGTTCGATTGCCTGTTCAGCCGCCATAATAATATTTTTATTATTAGGGAATACAAAAACCACCTCTGCTGGTGTTTCATCAATCGCATATAAGATATCATTTGTAGATGGATTCATTGTCTGACCACCTTGAACCACAACATCACAGCCAAGGTCAGTAAATACATCTTTTAGACCATCACCAGCGGCAACTGCAACAAAACCATATTTGCATTTGGGTTCTTTTATAACGCGTTTTCTGGGTTCAGTGCTTTCAATAACCTTTGCAGTGTGCTGTTCACGCATATTCTCAACTTTAACAGTTAAAAGTGGGCCGAATTTTAATCCTTCCTCAAGAACCTTATTTGGCTGGTCGGTGTGAACATGAACCTTTACAATGTCATCGTCATCAACAACAACAAGGCTATCGCCAATTTCGTTTAAAATGCCACGAAGTCTGCTAATGTTTCGTCCTTTATTAAGACGCTGCGCAATAATTTCGGTGCAATAAGTGAATGTTATATCTTCATCAGATATTTCAGAGAAATCAGCACTGAAATTTTCGGCATTTGTATTAGCATATTCATGCTTAATGCCTAAAAATGCATCACGCATACCTTCAAGTATAGTTAAAAGACCAAAAGCACCCGCATCAACAACATCAGCTTTTGCAAGAACAGGGTTTTGCTGCTTGGTTTCGGCTAGAGCGGTTTGACCACGCTCTAAAATCGCGTCAAACACCTCACGGACTGAAAGGTCAGGCTCCGCCTGACAACGCTCAACTGCATACTGTGCAGAGACCCTGGAAACGGTCAAAATTGTGCCCTCAGCGGGTTTCATTACTGCCTTATATGCAGCATCTACACCCTCACGCATTGCAAGTGCTAAATCTCGACCACAAGCCTCGGTTTGGCTTTTGAGCTTTTTAGCCATACCACGGAACAAAAGGGAAAGAATAACGCCTGAATTACCCCTGGCGCCACGGAGCAGGGCGGAAGCGGTGCAGTCAACCGCTTTTGCAAGTGTTGGCTCATTTAGCTTTTCCAATTCTTTTACAGCAGCAGACATAGTCATAGCCATATTGGTTCCGGTATCTCCGTCTGGTACAGGAAAAACGTTCAGCTGGTTTGCTCGCTCTTTTTTGTCAGCGATAGCATACGCACCTTGTATTACCATTGACTGGAAAAGTGAGCCGTTTAGTTTTTGCTCTGTCATTTTTATAAACTTCTCCTTACTAAATTGAAACTCAGTCGGTTTTGATGCTTTCTACATAAATATCGACATTTTTTACATCAATACCAGTTAGACGTTCAACATGATAGCGTACTTCCTTAATCATAGACCGACAAACCGAAGTAATATTGATTCCATGCTCAACGGCAATGTGCAAATCAATATTCACGCCACCATCTTCAGCCTCACGAACTTTTACGCCGCGGCGTTGGTTTTCAATACGCAGAAGGTGAGACAATCCGTCGGATACCGAACGAACGGTCATGCCTTTTACGCCGAAACAGGACGATGCAGCATGACCTGCAATGTCAGCAATTACCTCCTGAGTGATTTCGATATATCCCAAATCGGTGTGAATAGTCATGAAGAATCCTCCCTGAATCTAAATGTCAGCTTAACTTAAATTGATATTATTATTCTATAACATTTTTACACTTAGTACAAGAAATTTTTCAAAAAACACCTATTCGTAATAAACAAAAAACAACTAAATAAGTTAAATGCACTATAAATCTTTTTTATGTTTATTTTTATTAAAAGGCAAACAAATGTTTGCAATTTGTTATATCATGCAATATAATATTATAAAGTGGTATAATTATGCTGTTAAGTGAAATTATTATTAAAATAAAGATAAATTTTAGTGCTTTAGATGCTGTTTAGGAGGAAATGATATGAAACCACTAACAGAAAAACAAAAGCGAATTTTAGATTACATAACTGAATATACATTAAAGCAAGGTTATCCGCCATCTGTGCGTGAAATATGTAATGAGGTTGGTCTGCGTTCGCCGTCAACTGTTCATTGCCACATAAAAAAGCTGCGTGAACTTGGATATCTTGAGCGTGATGATGGTCGTACCCGCTCGCTCTCTGTGCGTGGTGGTGCAGCCGTTATACCAAGAGTTCCAATCTTAGGCAGAGTTACAGCCGGTATGCCCGCACTTGCTGTCGAGCAGATTGAGGGCTATGTGCCATATGAAAACGCCAAAACCCCGAACGAATATTTTGCCCTTAGAATAAACGGCGAATCTATGATAGGTGCGGCAATTATGGATGGTGACCTTATTATTGTTCGCAGACAACAAACTGCAAGAAATGGCCAAATTGTCGTTGCTCTTATTGAAGATGAGGCGACATGTAAGCGTTTGCTGCTTGAGAATGGTGAGGTTTGGCTTATGCCCGAAAATGACGCTTATCCACCAATTAACGGTGAAGATTGCTCAATTCTAGGTGTTGTAACTGCGGTTTATCGTGAATATTATGCGTGAGTTGTATGATTGAAAAAAAGCTGACTAATGATGTGTGTTTTGTAAAAGGCATTGGCCCTAGAAAAGCTAAAATGCTTGAAAAAATGAATATTCATACCTTGGCAGATGTTTTGGAAACCTATCCGCGAGATTATGAGGATAGAACACATATAACCCCAATATCTGAACTTATAGAGGGCGAAAAAATGGCTGTTCGTGCAGTCGTTGCAACGCAGCCAAATGTAAGACATATAAGAAAGGGAATGGATATTACAAAATGCACCGTTTATGACGACACTGGTACACTTGAAATAGTTTATTTTAATAACAAATACACTGCTGCACAACTTAAACGCGGTACAGAGTATTTGTTTTATGGGCGTGTGCAGATTTATGGTAGACAATTTAGTATGTTATCGCCTGTGCATGAAAAATGTGAGGAAAACTCAAAAGGCAGAATTGTGCCTGTTTATCCGCTTACAGCCGGAATTTCCCAGCAGGATTTTCAAAGATTGAGCGATGCAGCATTGAGTTGTAAAATTTCCGAAAATGCAGACCCAATACCCAAAAATATTCTTGAAAAATATGATTTGCCACCTTTAAATAGAGCTATCTATCAAATTCATAGACCAGAAAATATACATCAGGTGAGCAAAGCCCGCAGACGTATTATGTTTGAGGAACTTTTTTTGCTTTGTTGTGGATTAAATCAAATGAAACAGCATAGACATCATGAACAAGGCTTAATATTTCAGAATGTAAATCTTGATGATTTCTGGAAAATGATAGAGTTTAAACCAACAAATGCACAGCTTAGAGCGGTAAACGACTGTGTAAAAGATGTTCAGTCGAGCAAACCCATGAATAGGCTTATACAGGGCGATGTTGGCTCTGGAAAAACGCTTGTTGCAGCCGCTCTTTGTATGCTTGCTGTAAAAAACGGATATCAAGCAGCAGTTATGGCACCAACTGAAATATTAGCCAATCAGCATGAGCAATCACTCTCGCCAATATTTGCAAAACTCGGCATAGAAACTGTACTTTTGACCGGTTCTATGGGTGTAAAGGCAAAACGTGAGGCATTAGAAAAAATAGAGCAGGGCTATGCAAAGGTTGTAATTGGAACACATGCTCTTATACAAAAAGGTGTGAATTTTGCAAAACTTGGTGCTGTTGTTGCTGATGAACAGCATCGTTTTGGTGTAAATCAACGTGCAATGCTTAGGGAAAAAGGTGAGCACCCTCATACACTTGTTATGTCAGCTACACCTATTCCCCGAACATTAGCACTGATTATGTATGGTGATTTAGATGTTTCAATTATAGATGAACTTCCACCAAATAGAACACCAGTAGAAACATATGCCGTAGGTGAGAAAATGCGTAAACGTATAATCGCCTTTATGGAAAAGCAAATTGAAGATGGCGGTCAGGTTTATGTTGTTTGTCCTCTAATCGAGGAGGGTGAAAGCGATTTAGAGCTTAAAAGTGCGGAAGAATATGCACAGAAACTTGCAAAAGTTTTGCCTCATAGGAGAATTGGCGTCCTGCATGGGCGTATGAAACCATCCGAAAAGGATTCTGTTATGCAGATGTTTGCAAGCGGTAAAATGGATATTTTAGTTGCAACAACGGTTATTGAGGTTGGTGTAAATGTGCCTAATGCATCACTTATGGTGGTTGAAGATGCAAACCGCTTTGGACTTTCTCAGCTCCATCAATTAAGAGGGCGTGTCGGTCGTGGAAAGCGAAAATCATACTGTATTTTCTTTGGTGCAGATAAAGGCATGGTTGCAAGACAGAGATTGGGTGTTCTTACACAAACAAATGATGGTTTTGAGGTTGCAAGGGCTGACCTTGCACAGCGTGGACCTGGCGACTTTTTTGGAAATCGTCAGCATGGTCTTCCTACGCTTAAAAACGTAGATGTTATTGCTGATATACAGGCGATGGAGCAGGCAAGATATGAGGCAGAAACTTTGCTCGAAAGTGACCCAGAACTTGAACATTATCCTGTGCTTAAAAAGCGTATAGAGCGTATGTTTAATGCAGCAGGTGGAACTTTTAATTAAAATTATTATAATACGGAGTTAATATGCTAAATATATTTTTTATAGAAGGGAAGGTCTGAATGGTTATTCTTGGACTTGACCCTGGTTATGCGATAGTAGGCTATGGCGTTGTAAAATATGATGGAAGAAAATTTACACCTATTCAATATGGTGCCATAACGACTAAGGCAGGTCAGCCTATGCATCATCGTTTGTGTGAGATTTATGACGATTTATGCACACTGATTGATACATTTCACCCAGATGATGTTGCAGTAGAAGAACTGTTTTTTAATACTAACATTACAACTGGTATTCAAGTAGCACAGGCAAGAGGAGTTATTTTACTCGCCTTAGCACAAAAAGGACTGCACCCAAACTCCTATACACCGCTTCAGATTAAACAATCTGTAACAGGTTATGGCAGAGCGGAGAAAAAACAAATGATGGAAATGACAAAATCCATGCTGGGGCTTACTAAAACCCCAAAACCAGATGATGCAGCAGATGCTCTTGCAGTTGCAATTTGTCATGGACATTCTAAGCGGTCTAATATATGGGAAAATAGGAGAATACAATAAAATGTTTTATTATATAGAAGGATTGGTCGCACATTTAGAGCAAGGTTTAGTTGTTATTGACTGCGGTGGCGTGGGTTATGCGTGCCATACATCGCAAAACACTATATCCCAGATAAAAATGGGCGAAAAAGCAAGAATTTATACTTGTCTGCATGTAAGAGAAGATATTTTTGAGCTTTATGGCTTTGCTGAACAAGAGGAGTTAAATTGTTACAAAATGCTAACTAGCGTTTCAGGTGTAGGACCAAAGGCAGCACTAGCTATTTTATCAGTGGCTCCACCATCACAGCTTGCTCTTGCAATTATAACAGAAGATGAAAAACTATTAACTCAGGCTCAGGGCATTGGTAAAAAGATTGCTCAAAGAATAGTTCTTGAACTTAGAGATAAAATGAGCAAAGCTAATCTTGAAACAGCAGCGGGTGATGGAAAAGCTGTTATTATGCCCGAAAAAGGCAGCGTAAACTGTATGCAAGAGGCTATCGCCGCCCTTATGGTGCTTGGATACTCTCAGGCAGAGGCGTTTAAGGCCATGGAGGGCATGGAAACCGAGGGCATGGACGCAGAAAGCATTATTCGTTATTGTCTTAAAAAGTTAGCAATGCAGTAAGGACGTGAAAAATTGAGTATTGAATTTTCAGGCGGCATGGCTGATGATGAGCGTATTGTTTCAAGTCATCAGCTTAAAAATGAAGATACAGAAAATTCACTTCGTCCTAAATTTATGGACGAATATATAGGGCAAAATACTGTAAAAGAAAATTTAAAAATATTTATACAGGCGGCAAAACAACGTAATGAACCACTAGACCATACACTTCTTTATGGCCCACCCGGTTTGGGAAAGACAACTCTTGCCGGAATAATCGCAAATGAAATGGGCGTAAATCTTAGAATTACTTCTGGTCCTGCAATCGAAAAAGCTGGAGATTTGGCGGCTCTATTGACAAATTTAAGCGAGAATGATATTTTATTCATTGATGAAATCCATCGATTAAACCGCAGTGTAGAGGAAATTTTATATCCCGCTATGGAAGATGGTGTACTGGATATCATCATAGGAAAAGGACCTAGTGCTAGGTCTATAAGGCTTGATTTGCCACGGTTTACGCTTATAGGTGCTACAACTAGAGCAGGTCAGCTTACCTCCCCGCTGAGAGACCGCTTTGGTGTAATGCTAAGACTTGAGCTTTATTCACCAGAAGATTTGGAGAAAATTATAACTCGCTCAGCTGGAATCTTAGGTGTACATAGCCGTTATGACGGTGCTTTAGAGATTGCCAAGCGTTCTCGTGGTACACCTCGTATTGCAAACCGTCTTTTGCGTCGTGTGCGTGATTTTGCGCAAGTAAAAGGCGATGGCACAATAACAGCAGAGGCGGCAGATATGGCTCTTACTGCCCTTGGTATTGACCCATTGGGGCTTGATAATATCGACCGCAGAATGCTTAAAAGCATTATTCTTAATTATAATGGCGGACCAGTAGGTCTTGAAACACTGGCTGCTACAATTGGAGAAGAGGCTATTACACTGGAGGATGTCTACGAGCCATACTTAATGCAAATCGGCTTTCTTAACCGTACACAGCGTGGCAGATGTGCAACACTTAGTGCCTATGAGCATTTGAAAATGGAAACCGCAGATGGTCAGCAGCGGTTATTATAAACTAGCTGCAAAATCCCCAGTGCCTACAATAACGAATTTAAGGCAAGGTGTTTAATTTTGGGAAAATATTTTGGAACAGATGGTGTTCGTGGCGTTGCGAATGTAGAACTTGATGCAATGCTTGCATTTAAAATTGGTGCTGCTGCGGCTTTTGTGCTAAGTCAGGAACAAAATCATGGCGGAAAAGCTAAACTACTTATTGGCAAAGATACTCGTATTTCCTCTGATATGCTAGAAAGTGCTTTGGTCGCTGGTATATGTTCAGTTGGTGCAGATGTTGAGCTGCTTGGAGTAATTCCAACTCCAGCTATTGCTTATCTTACAATCAAACATAAAGCTGATGCGGGTATTGTAATATCTGCAAGCCATAACTCATATGAATATAATGGAATAAAGATTTTCGCTGGAAGTGGTTATAAACTATCTGATGAGATGGAAAGCAAAATTGAATCGCTGATTGATGATTTTGATAGCGTTCCTCGTGCAAGTCATGAAAAACTTGGCAGGGTGCTGAAAAGCGAGATTGACCCAGTTGTTGAATATACTGACCATCTTTCAGAAACCATTGACGGTGACCTTTCCGATTTGCGTGTGGCGGTTGACTGTGCAAATGGTGCATCTTCAAGCACTATTGTTCGCCTTATGCGTCTACTTGAATGTAAGGCTGATTACCGTTTCTATGAGCCAGATGGATTAAATATAAATGATGGTTGTGGCTCTACTCACCTTGGAAACCTTCAAGAGAGAATGAGGACTGGTGATTTTGATATTGGTGTTGCATTTGATGGCGATGCTGATAGATGCCTTATTGTTGATGAAAAAGGCGAAGTTCTTGATGGAGACCGTATTATGGCGGTTTGTGCTGCTCGTATGAAACAGCAGGGTAAACTGCGTGGTGGTGCATTTGTGGCAACCATTCTTTCCAATATGGGACTTCATGCCTATGCGGAGAAAATGGGCGTAAAAATTGAGTGTGCTAATGTTGGCGACCGTTATGTGCTTGAAATGATGCTTGATAAGGGTTATGTGCTTGGCGGTGAGCAGTCTGGTCATGTAATCTTCCTTGAATATGCCTCTACTGGTGATGGTCAGCTTACTGCTATTCAATTTATGAATATTTTAAAGCAGAGTGGTAAGAAATGCTCTGAGATTGCGGCAGAGGTTAAACCATGGCCACAGGTTATGATTAACGTAGCTGTTCCAAACTCTGAAAAGAAAACTATTGCAGAGCGTGAAGAAGTAGCTAATGCAATAAAGAAGGCTGAAAATGAGCTTGGTCAGGGCAGAATTTTAGTTCGTGCATCTGGTACAGAGGCTCTTGTACGTGTTATGGTTGAGGGCAAGGACGCTCAAAAAGTTGATGAGGTTGCAAAAAGTGTTGCAAAAACCATAGAGTCTATTGTATAATATTTGTCAAAGGCAGGGCTGTGTTAACTGCACAGTCCTGTTTTTTTAAATAAGTGTTTTTAAGGAGGCAAAAATATATTGTGATATCCAAAAGTTAACAGTTTAAAGCGCCAGGACTGTGAAAAAAGCAATGTTATCACAGTTGACGAGGTAAGGGTTTATCGAAAGATTCGGCGGATACCCTTCGGCTGATAGTGGGTTGGTCGTAAGCGGCTTTTCAAAGAGCGGGAGCGATTCCGTAACAAGAAAGTACGCATAACGCACTATTTTTATGCCCTTTTTTAAGCGGGCTTTGGCAGATGTGAGTGCCAACTTTTTTGTAATTTATCTTTTTTGGAGGAGAATATATTATGTGTGGTATAGTAGGTTTTACAGGAAACTCTCCGGCTGTTCCAATTCTAATAAAAGGTCTTTACCGCTTAGAATATCGCGGATACGATTCTGCTGGTGTTGCTGCATTTACTAAAGATGGTCTTGAAGTTATAAAAAGTCGTGGACGTATTGCAAACTTAGAGGAAAAAATAAAAGAAATTGGCGGTATGAATGCTACTTGTGGTATCGGTCATACACGTTGGGCTACTCATGGCGAGCCATCGGACAGAAACTCTCACCCACATCTTGGCGGTAGAGGAAAGGTTGCTGTTGTTCATAATGGCATTATCGAAAACTATATGGAACTTCGTCAGCAGCTTGAATCCCATGGCTACGAGTTCCAGTCAGAAACCGACACAGAAACAGTAGCACACTTGGTTGATTACCTGCATGATGGCAGCAATCACACCCTTGCCATGACTGTACTTAAAGCAGTTGGAATGCTACGTGGTTCTTATGCTTTGGGTGTTGTTTCTATGGATGACCCAGAAGAAATAGTCGCTGCAAGACGTGATAATCCACTTGTTATCGGTATCGGTGATGGTGAAAATATGATTGCCTCTGATGTTACTGCTATCATCTCACGCACAAGAAAATATATTATTCTTGATGATGGTGAAGTTGCGGTTGTTCGTCCTGAAAGTGTTGTTGTTATGAACGCTTTTGGTGATGTTGTGGAAAAGAAAATCCAAGAAGTAACTTGGGATTTATCTGCTGCTGAAAAGGGTGGTTATGAGCATTTCATGATTAAGGAAATCATGGAGCAGCCAGCAGCAGTTACAAACACCATTCACCCACGAGTAAAAGATGGTAAAATCAATTTTGAAGATAGTGGTTTAACCGATGAACGTTTAAAAAATGCAAAACATGTGCATATTATAGGTTGTGGTTCCGCACTTCATGCAGGTATGGTGGGTCGCTCCGTTATTGAAAGCCTTTGCAGAGTTCGCTCGACCGCATCTATCGCATCTGAATTTAGGTATGAAAATCCTATTATCCGCCCAGAAGATATTTGTATTGTAATCAGTCAGTCTGGTGAAACCGCAGACACTTTAGCGGCTATGCGTCTAGCTAAACAGGCGGGTGCATATACTGTTGCTGTGGTGAATGTTGTATCTTCTACAATCGCAAGAGAGGCTGATGGGGTACTATATCTTTGGGCAGGTCCAGAAATCGCTGTTGCAACAACTAAGGCCTATTCAGCTCAGCTTGCTGCACTGTATCTATTTGCGGTTAAAATGGCAACTGTAAGAGGCACAATAACTGAAGCTCAGGAAAAGGCATATTGTGAAACTTTGTACACTATTCCAGAAAAAATCAGCGAAATGCTTGCAGGTAAGGAGAAGATGCAGTATTTAGCAAGCCGATATGCAAACCGTTCCAGCGTTTTCTTCCTTGGCAGAGGTCTTGACTATTCAGCAGCTATGGAAGGCTCGCTAAAACTCAAGGAAATCTCATATATCCATAGTGAGGCATACGCTGCTGGTGAGTTAAAGCATGGCACAATATCTCTAATTGAACAAGGCACACTTGTTATAGCCCTTGCAACTCAGCCGGCACTTTATGAGAAGACTATTTCTAATATCCGTGAAGTTGTTTCGCGTGGGGCAGAGGTTATTTTAATCACTGGTTCTGATTTTGATTGTGATGCATCTTGTTGCAGCCATGTAATTAAGCTGCCAGAAATCCGTCAGGAAATGTCTGCATCACTTTCTATTATTCCGCTTCAGCTACTTTCTTACTATGTGGCGGTTGAAAGAAACTGTGATGTAGATAAGCCAAGAAACCTTGCAAAATCGGTAACTGTCGAATAAAGTTGTATATTCTGTATAAAAAAAGTGATATAGTATAGCGCATATTATATAATTGATACATGAATGTATTGACAAAATGAGGTAACTATAATATAATAGTAAAAAATATGACAAATGGAATTGAGCAAATGAGTCTGGAAATTAGTAAATTAAACGAAACGCAGCTTTGCAAGGCTGCTAAATCAGGTGACAGCGAGGCGGTTGAATTGTTGGTTTCCCACTACTCCAGACTGGTTAAATCCTGCGTGAGAAGTTATGCTTTCGGTTCGGCGGAAAGTGATGATCTAACTCAGGAGGGTATGCTTGGGCTTTGGAAGGCTGTTTTGACCTTTGATGAATTAAAAGGCGTGCCTTTTGAGGCATACGCTCGTGTCTGTATAGAACGAAAGATTTATTCCGCCGTTCGTGCAGTCTACGCTCAAAAGCATGAACCGCTAAATAATGCCATTTCGCTCGAAAAGCCTCTTTTTGATAGCAATGCGGAATCCCACACGGGTACATCGGTTGTTTCCGACCCCGAGGCGTTGGTGATTGGCATGGAAGAACATAATGAGCGAATAAATCGCCTTAAAAATCTTCTTTCAGCATTCGAATCGCAGGTGTTGTCCCTTTATCTTGGCGGTCTTTCTTATGATGAAATAGCATCTAAACTCGGTAAACCTGTCAAGTCTGTGGATAATGCAATACAGCGAATAAAACGAAAATCGGCTAATGTCAGTTTTTAAAAGCGGTGGCAACAGAGAAAGATGTTCTCTGTCCACATAAAATTCACTCAGCGTTTCCCAAAATGGTGAAATGAGCATTACAAAGAGAGGTAAAAATCATGTATCAGGACAAAACATTAGTATGTAAAGAATGCGGCAACGAGTTTGTATTCTCAGCAGGTGAGCAGGAGTTCTATGCAGAGCGTGGTTTCCAAAATGAGCCGCAGCGTTGCAAGTCTTGCCGCGACAAAAGAAAAAATGCTGCAAAGGGTGGCTCACGTGAGTTCTTTACTGCTGTGTGTGCTGCCTGCGGTGGAGAGGCAAAAGTTCCTTTTGAGCCAAAATCTGACCGTCCAGTTTATTGCAGTGAGTGCTTTGCAAAGATAAAGGCATCAGAGGAATAATTACAATAGATAGAGAGCGCAAGAGTTTTTTAGCTTGTGCTCTTTTTTAATCTTGAAATAATGGCAAAAAAGAAGTATAATAGGGTGTAACTTTGTATGTTATACGCAGAAAATTGTGGAGGTTATAAAAATGGCAACTGTTACTAAGACCACTAAGATTGGTGAAGTGTTGGCTATGGATATGGGCACATCTAAGTTTTTCTTTGAAATGGGTATGCACTGTCTTGGTTGTCCAGCATCTCAGAGCGAATCTATCGAAGAGGCTTGCATGGTTCATGGCGTTGATGTAGATGAGCTGATAGAAAAGGTAAACGCTTTTCTGGCAGGTCAGGAATAAAACTCGCAAAGACCAGTTTGTTTGCTGGTCTTTTGTTTTTTTAAACTATAAAATTAGGGGAAAGAGTATGAATAATATAACTTTAACTCCACGACTTAAACTTATCGCTGATAGAATAGAAGAAAATGCTTATTTGGCAGATATTGGCACAGACCATGCTCATTTGCCAATTTATCTAATGGAAAAAGGCAAAATAAAAAGTGCGATTGCATCAGATATTCGCATAGGTCCACTTGAAAGAGCCAAGCAAAATATAAAAAAATATGGTTTTGAAAGTAAAATTTCTATTAGGCTTGGTGCAGGTCTTGAAAAAGTAAAACCAAATGAATGTGATACAATTTCAATTGCAGGTATGGGCGGCGAAACCATCGCTGAAATTTTAAATCAGGCTAAGTGGACAAATAGCAAAGATTATACGCTTTTACTTCAACCAATGACGATGATTTCTTATCTTCGTAAATGGCTTTGGCAAAATGGCTATGAAATTAAAAACGAAAGTGTATGCAAGGAAGAACACCGACATTATGTTGTAATGACAGCTATAGGTGGAAATAATAAAAAAGATATTCCACTTTATGAATGCTGTATTTCAAATGCACTTTTAAAAGCCTATGGCGTGAAAGACTATTTGCAGGCACAGATAAAAAAAGAATCTGTTGCCCTGGAGGGACTTAAACAGGCAAAAAATGCTGACATTGAGCGATTAAATGAGCAACAACTTATAGTTGATACATTAAAACAAGGATTGGAGGAAATTTCATGACAACAGTTTCAGATGTTTTAAAAATGCTTGAAGATTTTGCACCATTGAACCTTGCCGAAAGTTGGGACAATGTTGGACTCATGATGGGCAATCATGAGCAGGAAGTTAAATGTGTAATGTGTGCATTGGATGTCACAGTGGGTGTTGTGCGTGAGGCAATAGACAATAATGCAAATTTAATTGTTGCACATCATCCTCTAATTTTCACATCCGTTCGCAATATCACAGAGGAAAATGAAACAGGTCGTGCGATTCGTCTTGCAATTAAAAATGATATTTCGGTTATCTGTATGCATACAAACGCTGACTGCACATGGGGTGGTGTAAATGATGCACTTGCAAATGCGCTTGAGCTTAGCGATATTATAAGCATGGAGGCAGGTGACAACGGACTTCTTGGTCGTGTGGGCAACCTTAAAACCGAGATGATGCCGTCAGATTTTGCACTTTATGTTAAAAATAAGCTGGGTGCAAATGGTGTACGATTTGCAAATGGCGGAAAAAATATTAAACGTGTTGCCGTTGGCGGTGGTGCTTGTGGCAAACTTATGGATTATGCTTTGGCTAAAAATGCTGATGCTTTTGTAATCGGTGACTGCTCTTATGATATTATGCAAAAAGCTAAATCTATTGGCTTAACTTTAGTTGATGCAGGACATTTCCCAACTGAAAACCCTGTTGTTTCTGTATTTGCAGATATAATTATGGAAAACTTTAATAATATAAAGGTTTTATGCAGTGAAACTCACAAAGACTGTATAGAGTTTGTTTAATAGAGGTGAAAATATATGCCATTAGATGCAGTCTGTCTGCGAGCTGTTATAAATGAACTTGATAAAGAAGTTGCAGGCGGACGTATTGATAAAATCTACCAGCCAGATAGAGATGAAATTGTAATCTCTGTGCGTACAGCAAACGGCGGAAAAAAACTTATGGTTACTGCTGAGCCATCAGCCCCAAGAATTCATTTAATCGATTCTAACCGTGAAAATCCAGCAGTTCCACCTATGTTTTGTATGCTTATGCGTAAGCATTTGCAGGGTGCTAAAATATCCAAAATAAGCCAGCCAGCTATGGAGCGTATGGCAGTAATTGAACTTGACACAACAGACGAAATGGGTATACCTGTAAAACGTGAGCTGGTTTGTGAGCTTATGGGAAAATATTCAAATATCATACTCAAGGACGAAAACGGAAGAATTATCGACTCTGTTCGCCGAATTGATGGTGATATTTCTGGTAAACGTCAAGTTTTACCAGGGCTGTTTTATCGTATGCCACCCGCTCAAGAGGGAAAAATAGACCCATTAGAGCTTAATGGAGAGAAGCTCATTTCACTCCTAGAAAAATGTGAAGATGTTTCAAAAAAGTTAGATAAATGGCTGCTTAATACGCTTTTAGGCTTTTCTCCGCTTCTATGCAGAGAGCTTGCTTATCGTGCAACTGGTGAAACAGGAAAAGCTGTTATAGAGTTGTCAAATGATGATAAGACAAAACTTGCCCATAGCTTTGATAAATTTGTAGAGGATATTAAAAATAATAATTTTATACCAGATTTAATTATTAGATGTGAAGATAAGGCTGTTCAAGATTTTACATGTTTTAAAACTGAACAATATGAAAATCTGGTTGAGCAAACCGAAATGGATAGCTTTTCAGCACTTCTTGCGGCGTTTTATGAGAGAAAAGGTCAATTAGAACGTATGCGTAGACGCGGCATGGATATGATTCGCACTGTAACCTCTGCTAGAGATAGAACAATGCGAAAGTTAAATATCCAGCGTGAGGAGCTAGAGCAGACCAAAGATAGAGATAAATATAAACGAATGGGTGAACTGATTTCTGCAAATTTTTATCAGCTTGAAAAGGGCATGACTAAGGCAAAAGTGATAGATTATTATGATGAAACCTGCCCAGAAGTTGAAATTAAACTTGATATTCGTTTAACTCCTCAGCAAAACGCCCAAAAATATTTTAAACAGTACCAAAAGGCTAAAACAGCTGAGCAAATGCTAACTGCTCAAATTAACGAGGGTGAGGCAGAGCTTTCTTATTTGGAAAGTGTTTTACAGTTGATTGATGAGGCGGAAAATGAAAAAGATTTAACTCAGCTTAGAGAAGAATTGGTTCAAACTGGTGTTTTAAGTCAAAATAAGAACAAAAAGAAACAGCAAACTAAAAAATCTGATTCAATACCATTTGAGTATCGTACAAGTGATGGTTTTTCGGTTTGGGCAGGTAAAAATAATTTGCAAAATGATTTGCTGAGCATGAAAACCGCATATAAAAGTGATATCTGGTTTCACACACAAAAAATACATGGCTCACATGTTATTTTAGCAGTTGATGGCAGAGAGCCAACCGATATTGCTATGACTGAAGCAGCTAAAATTGCCGCTTATCACTCAAAAGCAAAACATTCTTCTATGGTGCCTGTTGACTATACCGAAGTCAGAAATCTTAAAAAACCAAATGGTTCTAAGCCGGGCTTTGTGGTTTATAATGTGTATCAAACCGCTTATGTTACACCTGATGAGACAGAAATAGAAAAATTAAGAGTTAAATAATACAGCTCCCCCCAAAAGGGGGAGCTATATTTAAAGTTGCTGCATTGTGCGATATAAAAGTTCGCATGCAGTCGCACGGGTTATTGGTGCGGTGCTGCTTTCTGATGTTATTCCATCAGGCAATATATTTGATGCGGTTAGAACTGCACATGCACTTTGCGCCCATGCAGGAGCATAATCGGTGTTAATTGCTGCTGTTTGAACAACCGATGCCTGGTCAGACAGCATATTGCTTAAAATCACGCTAGCCTCTGCAAGCGTTATAGGATTTTCACCTCTAAGCTCACAGCCACCAGAGGCAGTTTGATAGCCACTAATTAAACCATTTGCGGCTGCTGCACTAACATATGGTTTTACCCAATCAGATAAACCAGAATCATCTATAAAATCGGTTTGACTGGTTTCTTTTATATCAAGTCCACTTGCTGCCGCTGCCATTGCAATAAATTCGCTGCGGGTGACAGTTTCGTCTGGACTGAAAAAGTATGCTGTGCCTATTTTTTTACCTGTTGTAATGCCATCTTGTGCAAGACATATTGCTGCATATTGTGCTGGATCATCAATCATATCAGAATATGTCACTTTGGATTTGTTTTTACTAATCTTAATTTTAATTTCTGCTGGTTCGGATTGATTTCCAAATGTATCAATCGCTGCATAACTGAACTTATCTGTGCCGGTTTTTCCCGCTAATGGGGTATATTGCAGGCTATTTCCGGTAATAGATGCTGTGCCAAGTTTTGGCAAGTCTATGAGCTTCAATAAAACAGCATCACCGTCTTTATCATTTACAGTAAGTGGTAACTCAATCATTACATCAGTAAATGTTTCGCCGGAAACCTCTTTGACAGTTGGAGCAGAGTTTTTTTGGGTTATATCTGATACCTGAACAGTATCCCAAAATGCTCCTGCTGTGCCAAAACAAAACACAACTAAACATAATAAACTTATTAGCCGTTTGATATTTTTCATAAATTGACTCCCTTTCAAATGTGTGTTATAAATAATATTCTTTACATCAATCTGTGAATTATTCTAAATTATCTGAAAATTTATTTAAAAGCACTTGCCGAAAACACGTAAATATGGCATAATTTTTATGTCTAAAGTTAGTGTAAAATATTAAATTATAAATATAGTGAAAGGAATGACGCTGAAAATGCAAAATCATCAGCTAGTGCTTGTTCTTGACTTTGGTGGGCAGTATAACCAGCTTATTGCTCGTCGTGTTCGTGAACATCACGTATACTGTGAAGTTAAACCTTATAAAACATCAATAGAAGAAATTAAGAGACTGAATCCTATTGGTATTATATTTACTGGTGGTCCAAATAGCGTTTATGAAGAGGGTTCGCCTAAGTGTGACCCAGAATTATTTAATCTTGGTATTCCAGTTCTTGGTATTTGCTATGGTTGCCAACTTATGGCTCATTCTCTTGGTGGTCAGGTAACTGCCGCTCAAGATGATTCAGCTAGTGAATATGGTAAAACTGAAACTTTTTATGACACATCTTGCAAGCTGTTTAAAGGTCTGCCAGATAAAGGTATATCTTGGATGAGCCATAGCGACTATATGGCAAAAGTCCCAGACGGATTTAAGCTTGTTGGTCATACTGCTATGTGTCCAAATGTTGCTATCGCTGATGAAAACCGTGGTTTCTATGGTGTACAATATCATCCAGAAGTAAATCATACCGAAAACGGTGCTCTTATGCTTAAAAACTTCTTATATGAAGTTTGTGGAGCAAATGGTGACTGGACTATGGAAGATTATAAGAACACTTCTATCAATGCCATTCGTGAAAAAGTTGGCGATGGCAAGGTTCTTTTAGCTCTTTCTGGTGGTGTTGATTCATCAGTTGCAGCAGCTTTGCTCGCTGAGGCTGTTGGAAATCAACTGACATGTGTATTTGTTGACCATGGTCTAATGCGTAAGGACGAGGGAGATGAAGTAGAGGCTGCTTTCTCCAAATGGGATATTAACTTTATACGTGTTGATGCTGAAGAACGTTTCCTTAGTAAACTCGCTGGTGTAAGTGACCCAGAAACAAAGCGTAAGATTATTGGTGAAGAATTTATTCGTGTATTCGAGGACGAGGGTAAGAAAATCGGCAAGGTTGATTTCCTTGTTCAGGGTACTATTTACCCAGATGTTATCGAATCTGGTGCAGGTGATGCAGCTGTAATTAAAAGTCATCATAATGTCGGTGGTTTGCCAGATTACGTTGATTTCAAGGAAATTATTGAGCCTTTGCGTCTACTGTTTAAGGACGAAGTTCGTGAGCTGGGTCGCGAGCTGGATTTACCAGAATATCTGGTTATGCGTCAGCCATTTCCAGGTCCAGGGCTTGCAATACGTGTCATTGGCGATATTACTAAGGAAAAATTGGACATTCTGCGTGATGCTGACTTTATTTTCCGTGATGAAATTGCTAAGGCTGGTCTGGAGCACACTATGAACCAATATTTTGCTGTGCTGACTAACATGCGTAGCGTGGGTGTTATGGGTGACGGAAGAACATATGATTATACCCTTGCACTTCGTTCTGTAACAACTACTGATTTTATGACTGCTGACTGGGCTAGAATCCCTTATGATGTGCTTGACCGTGTCAGTGTGCGTATTGTCAATGAGGTTGGTCATATTAACCGTATTGTGTACGATATTACCTCTAAACCACCAGCAACTATCGAGTGGGAATAAGTAAAATTTAACAAATTGACTTTTAAAGCATATAAAAAGTTATTAAATATCTTTATAATGATATAAAAATAGCTAATAAGTGTTTTTAAAAGTTGAATGGTAAAAAAGTAAAAATTCTTTTGATAACAATTTGATAACATTGTAAAAAACCAATTTATTTTATTTATCCGTTTTAAGCCAGTGGCTTATAGGTTAAGAATTTGGTTATTTATAATTAAAGGTCTTGTTGATATAAAAATCAGCAAGACTTTTTTTGTTTATTTTAAATCATCTACAATAAAATCACTCAAACCGCTAGAGGGTACTTTTATAAAACCAGATTTATCATCAAACCTAGGATAGTTATATCTCCATTGGTCGTATTGTTCCTTAGTTATTTCTCCAGATTGCAGTTTTGCAGCTTGTTCTTGCCAGCTTGTGAACATATTAAACAGATTTTTGTAACTGCTTATATTGGACTTATCCAGTCTAAGACACACTTCTCCGTCTATTTCGCCAATTTTAAGACCATATATATCTTCTAAGGCGAAAAGTGTATGCATTAAACCTAAATAGCTATCAATATTAGGCACATCAAGAGCCATAGGGGATACATCAAGCACATTAGCCAGTTTTTGTGTTAAATCTGCTTTTGGTGTTCTATTGCCAGTTTCGTATTGAGCCATACGAACATCAGCACTTTTTTCTGGTAAACCAACAGCAATACCCAGTAATTTTTGTGTCAAACCTCTTAAATTTCGGATAAAATGTATCCTTTCACCTATTGCCATAACATCACTCCATATCTTTCATTAAAGGATTTTATAAACAGAGCATAACATATATGTTTAGCAAAAGTCAATCTGCTAATTAACAAAAAAGTTAATTTAATTTTTGAAAAATCTCTTGACATAAATAAATTTGTTAAGTATACTGTGGATAAAAGGTTAACAAATAAGTTAAATAAAAATAAATTAAATAATATCCTCTAAGTATTAGAGGGGAAAGGAAGGTATCTTATGTCAGAAAAAATGTTTATGCGTGTGGAGGAAGTAGCAGAAAAATTGGAAGTTTCAATTCCATATGCTTACAAGTTAATCCGCAAAATGAACAAAGAGCTAGAAAAAACAGGCTGTATCACAATTCAAGGGCGAATTGACCGTAAGTTTTTCTATGAACACTTTTACGGTGGTCAAAACAATAATGAAAGGGACGAATAAATATGCCAATTTACAAAAATAACGACAATGGCACATGGTATTGTATGTGCTGGTTTACCGATTGGCAAGGTAAACGCAAACAGAAATGCAAACGAGGTTTTGCAACTAAACGTGAGGCTTTGGAGTGGGAACGAGAGTTCTTAATGCAAAAACAAGCCGATTTAGGAATGACTTTTGAAAGTTTTGTAACACTTTATGAGAAAGATATTAAGCCAAAATTAAAACTTAACACTTGGCTCAGTAAGGAAAGCGTTATTAAAAAGTTAATTCTGCCTTATTTTAAAGACCGTAAACTATCTGAAATCACAGCTAGAGATGTGATTGATTGGCAAAATGAGATTAGAAATATTAAAAATAATCAAGGAAAGTGTTATTCATCAGATTATTTAAAGAATATTCATACACAACTTAGCTGTCTTTTTAATCATGCAGTTAAATATTACGGTTTACAGAGCAATCCAGCAGCAAAAGCTGGCAGAATGGGCAGTGAAGAACCTAGAGAAATGCTGTTTTGGACTAAAGAAGAATATCTAAAATTTGCAGATGCTATGATGGATAAACCAATGTCATATTATGCGTTTGAAATGCTTTATTGGTGTGGTATTCGTGAGGGTGAATTATTAGCACTAACACCGAAAAATTTTGATTTTAAAGCTGAAACTGTAAGCATAAATAAGTCTTATCAACGTCTAAAAGGTCAAGATGTTATAACAACCCCTAAAACAAGAAAGAGTAACAGGGTTATTAAAATGCCACATTTTCTCTGTGAGGAGATAAATGAATATATAAAAATGTTTTATAATGTAGGTGAAAATGACCGTATTTTCCCATTTACAAAGCATTATTTAACAAAAGAAATGGAGCGTGGTAGCAAACAAACAGGTGTAAAACGTATAAGAATCCATGATTTGAGGCATAGCCATATATCACATCTGATTGATATGGGTTTCACAGCTTTAGCTATTGCAGATAGAGTAGGGCATGAAAGCATAGATATAACTTATAGATATGCACATCTATTCCCATCAAGACAAGATGAAATGGCTAACAAGTTAAATGAAGAAAGGGGCAATTTATAATGTCAGCCAAAAATATGGACGGTAAAAGCCGCTTTAGAAGTAAAACTATCTCATTTAGAATGTCACCAGAAGAAGACAAACAGCTTGAAATAGCTGTAAAACTCACAGGACTTACAAAGCAAGATTACATTATCCACAGACTTCTTTGCAAGGACATTGTGGTACAAGGAAATCCAAGAGTTTATAAAGCACTTAGAAATCAATTAGCAGAGGTTTTAAATGAGTTAAAACGCATAGAAACGGGTCAAAAACCTAATGATGAACTGTTAGACACTATAAACTTAATCTCAGATATTATGAATGGATTTAAGGAGGATAGTGTTTATGAATGAAAATAAAAAAATGACTGCCCCAAGTCCATCTGCTCCAACAGATGGGGGACAGTCTACTATCAAAACCAATAATATTATAACCCAAAACACACAAATATACAATCAAAAAACATTAGATTTTCCAAGCTATATAAAAGAAAAAGGACTTTTCTGTTGTTGGAGATATGAAGAACGTGATGGCAGAAAAACCAAAGTTCCATATAATCCATGTACTAGACAAATGGCAAAGAGCAATGATAAAACCAGTTTTACAGATTATAAAACTGCTGTTAATGCTAATGGCTATGATGGTATAGGCATAGGAATATTTAATGGTATTTGTGCCATTGATTTAGACCATTGTATTTCAGAAACAGGTGAATTAAGCAATACAGCCTATGAAATTGTAAACTTAATGCACAGCTATACAGAATTTAGTCCAAGTAGAAAAGGTTTGCACATTCTATTTTGTGCTAATGATTTTGTATATGATAAATCTAAATTTTATATTATGAACCATAAAGCAGGAATTGAAGTTTATGTTGCAGGTGCGACTAACAAGTATGTAACTGTTACGGGTGAGTGCTGTGAGAATTATGAATTTGGTGACCGTACAGAAGAACTAAAAC
>CALWBL010000004.1 GCA_944376065.1 uncultured Butyricicoccus sp.
AAGTCTTATAGTTTTTCCTCCTTGTTTATTATTTGACTTGTGCCTAACCTTTTCAGTTAGGAACGTATCGCACAACAATAAAAGTCATCTTTTGTGATGGAGATGCTCCTTTTCAATATGTCAAAGATGGAGAAGTTAAAGGTTTGGCAGTTTCCTTTTTTAATCAGTTTGCAGAACAAATCGGCTTGCAATATGAACCGGTAGTGGTTCAGTCATGTCAAGAGGGGATTGAGCTGATTGAGCAAGGTCAGGCAGATATGGTTGCATGTGCTGCTACAAGTTCTGCTTATGTTGCTGTAGATGGCATACAGTTTTCATTGCCATATTTTAGAAGCAATACAATCTCTGTATCTGCACAAGCGGCTTCTGATATATCAGACAATGATACATGGCAGTTTTATACTAATACACAATATATTTTAGATAAAATGAGAAAAGGCACTGAAGATAATGCCAGACTTGATTTCTATTCACTAACTTATTATCTCCAGAAAAAGATTCTATATGATGAGCTAAATATAGACTGGTCGAGCGGAAAGAATGTATCTTACTCTGTTTGTATTACTGATAATATTTCAGATAAGATGCTCACTATTTTGAATCAATACACAAACTCACTTACCAGTACACAGATTCAAAGCATGTTATATCAATACATGTCTAATGATATTGAGTATACATTATCAGAACTATTGTATATCAATAAAGAGTTGATTTTTGGTCTATGTATACTGCTTGTTTTGATGGTATATATTTATTTTTTATATCGTAACAATAGGCAGGCAAAACATGAGGCAACAGTTACCAAACGTCGCCTACAACATTTATCACATTATGATGAGCTGACAGGAGCATATAATGGAACTTATTTCAGAACAATTTTATCAGAGAAATGCAGACAACAGGTTCCATTGGCATTGATTGCATTAAATTTACGCAACTTCAAATATATAAATGAAGCATATAGTATTTCAACTGCCGACAAGGTTCTATGTTATATCAAAGAGTGTTTGGATAGCACGAGTAAACAAGAAGAATTCTTTTGCAGAGAATCAGCCGATATATTCTATCTTGCCTTGTCTGAAGACAATCCTGAGCGCGTGATTTGCCGTATACAAGAGGTGCATACACTAATTCAAGAAAAGTGTAATACATTACTAGGGCAGTATCCAATCTCAATATGTTGTGGTGTAGTATTTATTGCGAAGTCTCCAGAGCCATATTCAGTTACAGCTAATTTGGGTTATATGATGGCCGCTCTCGCACAAACAAAAAAGAAAAAACAGCAAGATATTTGTATTTATGATGATAAATTGCATAAGTCAGAACAAATTAGATTATATGTAGAAAATCATATGCAAACTGCGTTGGAACAAGAAGAATTTAAGTTATATTTGCAGCCAAAGATAAACTTAGCAGATGGAACTTTAAATGGAGCTGAGGCATTGGTTCGATGGCAGCCAAAAGATAGAGATATGATTTATCCAGATGAGTTTGTTCCGCTGTTTGAGGAAAATGGTTTTTGTGTACAGCTTGACCTTTATATGGTGGAACAGGTTTGCAAACAAATTCGCGCTTGGTTAGATTCTGGGCTACCACCAATTCGTATATCTGTAAATCAAACAAGACTGTTGTTTGCCAGTGATGGATATGTAGAAAAACTGCTTGCAATCACAAATAGATATCAAGTATCCCCAAAGTATATTACATTAGAGATATTGGAAAGTCTTGCGCTGGATGGTATTGAGAGAATCAATGATTGTATTGAAAAATTGAGGGCCGTGGGATTCCGTATTTCTATGGACGATTTTGGAAGTGGATATTCTTCACTAAACACTCTTGGAAAACTAAAAATAGACGAGCTGAAACTGGATAGGCTATTTCTTATGGATGTAACAAAGGATACAAAGGGTATACAACGTAAGGTTATGGCTTGTATTTTGGCACTAGCTAAACAGCTCAATATAACTACAGTCGCAGAAGGTGTTGAAACGAAGGAAGACGAGAAAATGATAACTCAGCTTAATTGTGATTATGGACAGGGGTATTATTACAGTCGCCCTATATCAGTAGCAAGGTTTGAGAAAGATTTTTTACTCCCGTTTTGTCATAATGCTTAACTATAGTATATAAAATAGTTTTATATTTAATATGAAAAAAGCCGTTTGCTTATATGTTTAAGTAAACGGCTTTTTTATAAATCGCATTAAATATTACTCATATTGCCTTGTAAATTATAGGCTCATCATATCCAAAGGTTTTTTTACCGTTAATTTCCATGCTTTCACTGACCTCTAAACAATCTTTTGAAAATCTTTCAAATAAAGTAAATTTTAAAACAGGGGAAAACATGCTTACGCTTCCGCCTTCCCAAACACCATCTTTTTCAGTATATATTGCAGGTGTGAACTTTTCTGACGCTTTTAGATTAGAAAAGTCTATTTCTTGTAAATTTTTATAAGTAAAATTATTTTTATCATATCCATCAGGTAGCTCATAGGAAGTAAGTTTTATTCCATTTTCTTCTTCTGTAAATAGGAAAAGGTGTGGTGAAGCATGGGTATTGCCATTTACAGTATAATAACTTTCTTCTAGCATAAAAATACCATTGAAATTAGATGGTAGATTTGAAATCTTATCATTACAAACATTATTTATATGTTCAGCATATGGAAAGTCTTTATTTTTGATTCTTTGAAACTGTTCAGAATTATTGAAACTCCCTGTTAAGATACTTATGAATTCATTTAATTTACTCATTTGATTCACTCCATTCACAATCCTCAAGTACTGTTTCGCTAATTATAATATGTATGCTGCTATAAATTCAAGTATTATTTCGGTCAAAAATAAGATAAGCTTTTAATAAAATCAAATAATATTTACAAATTTATTTTTAATGATTTATTTTGGCTTCTATAATATTTATATCTTCAAGATTGAAGCTGAAAAATTTTTAACATGTTTTGCGTTTTGTTGGGCAGCATAAATAACAATAGCTCTATTGCACCAAACGTTAATGCGTGGTAAAATAGGATAGGTTATGAATATTATTACCTATTGTAAAGTGGGGAAATGAAATCTTGAGTAAAGCTAATATTATGGGCGTTGGTTTTGACGCCGTTAACTTAACTGAAGCCGTTGATATGGCTATTAAACAAATCAAAGATGGTAAAAAGGGTTATGTTGTTACCCCAAATCCTGAAATAGTGTACCAAGCAATGGAAAATAAAGAATTTTCCGACCTTGTAAATAATGCCTCGCTTGTTTTGCCTGATGGTATAGGAATAATTTATGCTGCTAAAATTTTGGGCGAAAAACTGAAAGGTCGCGTTCCAGGTATAGATTTTGCCTCGCTTTTAATGTACCGTATGGCTAAAGAAAATATGCGTTTATTTTTGCTCGGTGCTAAACCTGGTGTTGCGGATTTAGCTGCTGCTAATCTAAAAGAAAAATATTCAGGGCTTGTAATTGCTGGCACAAAAGATGGATATTTTAAAGATGATGTTGAGGCAGTAGAGGCTGTTAATAATGCCGGTGGTGCAGATGTGATGTTTGTTTGCCTTGGTGCTCCTAAACAGGAAAAGTTTATGTCAACATATCAGGATAAGTTAAATGTAACCCTTTGCTGCGGTCTTGGAGGCTCTCTTGATGTGTTTGCCGGCACAGTTCAACGTGCTCCTGCTATATTTATTAAATTAGGTATGGAATGGTTTTATAGATTGTGCAAAGAGCCTAAGAGAATTGGCAGGATGATGAAATTACCACTTTTTATGTTACTGGTAATAAGAAAAAAATTATTCGGGAGGTAAATAATGAAGGTTCGTTTAATCGCATACACACCTGACCCTGAACGTTTAATCGCAGCGGCTGCGAAAAATTGTTATTCATCAACCGATGTGGACGGAATTTTTCAAGGTCTTACCGACGAAAAAGTTGAATCTTTTTTAAATATGTTAACACAAATCGGCCATGAAAGCCCTATAGAACATGTGAGCTTTTCATTCGCCATTGAAGGCGTTTCACGTTCACTCCTGGCACAGATTACACGTCATCGCATTGCATCGTTTAGTGTGCAATCCCAAAGATATGTAAAAGAACGCGGGTTTGAATATATAGTTCCGCCTGAAATCGAATGTATTCCAGAGGCTAAAGAGAAGTTTATAAAGGCTATGGAAGATGACCAGCGTACATATGAAGAGCTTACAGCTATATTGCAGGAGAAACACTTTAATAATTTCCTATATAAAGGTCTTGATGAGAAAAAAGCTAAAAGCAAAGCTGAGAAAAAAGCTATTGAAGACGCCAGATATATACTTCCTAATGCTTGTTCTACACGCATTATGATGACTGCGAACGCAAGGTCTTTGCAGAATTTCTTTAAACTTCGCTGCTGTAAACGTGCACAGTGGGAAATTAGAGGGCTTGCAGAGAAAATGTATGAACTTGTATATGAGGTTGCACCCACTTTGTTTTCTAAGTCCGGTCCGTCATGTGTTGATGGCGTTTGTACAGAGGGAAAAATGACCTGCGGACAAGCAAGTGAGGTTCGTGAATATTATAAGTCAATTCGTGAAAAATTAAATAATAAAAAGTAAGATTAAACTTACTTTATATGTCTGATGACAAAATAGAAAAGAGCGAATTTATGTTAGAATTTCGAGAAATAACGTTACAAGATAAAGAACATGCTGAAAATTGTTTAAAAAAGGTTAATTATCATCTATGTGAACACTGCTTTACAGACTTGTTTATATGGCGTGGGCACTACGAAACAAAAATCTGTTTCTGGAATGAATTTTTATTTGTAAAGATGAAAACAACAGATGAAAAGAAAACAATGTATCTTGCACCTATTGGTGATGGAGATTTATTTAGTGCAATAAAAATGCTTGAACAAGATGCAAAGGACAATAATATAGAATTTACCATGTGCTCCATTGCGGAAGAAATGAAGCCTAAAATAGAGTCTTTATACCCTGATAAATATAAATACCAAACCGATGAAAGTGGTTGGGATTACATTTATCTAAGTGAAAAACTCCAGACCCTGTCTGGTAAAAAGCTACAAAGTAAACGCAATCTTGTGAATCGCTTTATGGCAAATTATGATGGTCGTTGGAGTTATGAGGACTTATGCTATGAAAATAGACATGATGCTTTTAATTTCCATATTAAATGGTGTGAACAAAATGGTTGCATGAGAGATAATTCTTTTTGGGGTGAAACCTGTGCAATTGGTTCAGGGCTTAATCATTTCGACGCTTTGGGTCTTAAAGGCGGTATATTACGACTTGATGGAAATGTAATAGCATTTACATTTGGTTCTCAAGCATCTGATGATATGTTTGTAGTGCAAATAGAAAAAGCTGACAGCACAATCAATGGTGCATATCAAATGATAAATCAGCAATTTGTAAAAAGAAATTGTACTCATGTTAAATATATAAATCGAGAAGAAGATTTAGGATTGGAAGGCCTTAGAAAGGCCAAAAGGTCTTATAATCCAGAAATGATGGGTGTAAAATATTGTGCAACACTGAAATGAACTTGGATTTTCGCTTTGCTACTGATGATGATACTCAATCTGTTATCAATCTTTGGAACTTATGTTTTCCGGATGAAAGCGGATTCAATGAGTATTTTTTTGATGTGATATATAGACCTGAATATAATTTACTGCTATTTAAAGATGGTATTTTGTGTTCAATGGCTCAAATGTTACCATATGAATTAAAAAACAATGATAAAATAGAGCAAGTGACTTATATTTATGGTGCCTGTACACATCCAGATTTTCGCAGACAACACCTTATGGATAGGCTTTTAAATTATAGTTTTGAACTCGATAAAAATAATTCAAAATCTGCATCTATTTTAATACCACAAGAGCAGTGGCTATTTGATTTTTATGCTAAATTTGGTTATAAACCTGTGTTCCATATATCAAGTTGTCAGTTAACAGAGTATGTTTTATGTGAAAACCAATTATTTATATCAAATGCTCAGGAAAAAGATATAGATCATATAAAAAGTTTATATGACTTTAATTTATCGGGCAAAATTCATGTAATTAGAAATAAAGACGAGTGGAAGAAACAAATTGATTTATTTAATTCTTGTGGCGGAAAAGTATTATGTATGAATAATATCCAAAGTCAACTAGTTGGCTTTGCGTTTGTTTGGACTTATAAAAATAGTTTTTATGTTCAGGAATTGATGTGTAAATCTGGTTATCAAGATTCCTGTATTCATAGTTTGCAAAAATATTTTTCTACGCCATGCTGTAAGGTATCTGGTTTGCAGTTTTCTAATATGAGTCCTTTAGGCTGTATGTGCCGGCATGATAATACAGACCCTATAAACGGATATATAAATTTAATGCTAAATTAAAGGAGAGTTTTACTATGGTATACGTTCTTTTAGCTAATGGATTTGAAGAAGTAGAGGCTTTAACGCCTGTTGATTTACTGCGTCGTTCAGGTGCTGATGTAAAAACAGTTGGTATCGGCGGAAAGACTGTTACTAGCTCACACGGTGTTTCTATTATTGCAGATATCATGCCAGAGGAAGTTTGCTTTGATGATGCTGAAATGGTAGTGTTACCAGGTGGTATGCCGGGAGCTATAAATCTTAATGAATCCGAATTTGTTCATAAGTTAGTTAGATATTGCGCAGATAATGACCGATATATTGCTGCTATCTGTGCAGCACCTTCAGTTGTTCTTGGTGGTATGGATTTGCTAAAGTATAAAAAGGCAATTTGTTATCCTGGTATGGAAGATGGTATGACACTTGCAAAAGTTGTTCATCAAAATTGCTGCGTTGATGGAAAAATAATTACCGGACGTGCACTTGGTGGTGCAATGGATTTTGCTTTAGCTTTATGTACTGCTATAATGGGCGATGCTGCAGCAAAACAGGTTGCTGGTTCTATTTGTTATGTGCCTAACACAAAATAAAAGCCTATTTCGCAAGCAGATGAAGCAGCTAAGGGCAAGTATTTCACCGGAGATAAGAAAAATAAGAGATATGAAAATAACAGATAGCCTGTTAGAAAGTGATATTTTTCAGCAGGCTAACTGTGTTTTTTGTTATCATTCTTTTGATGATGAAATAGATACTCGACAAATAATAAAATTATCTCTTGAGCTTGGAAAAATAATCTGTTTGCCAAAGACAATAGGTAGCGGTATAATGACAGCACATAAAATAAACTCTATAAGTGATTTAAAAAAAGGGGCTTATGGCATACCTGAACCCAATGAAAATTGCTTGAAAATACCAGAGGAGCAAATAGATTTATGTATTGTACCTTGTCTTGCTGCTGATAAACATGGACATCGTCTTGGTTACGGTGGTGGATATTATGACCGTTTTCTATTGAAAACAAATGCTATAAAAGCTATTTTATGCTATAATGACAGACTTTTTGATAGAATTTTTTCTCAAAAACATGACATAGCGTGTGATATCATATTTACAGAAAGTAAGGTGATCGACCTTTCATGAAACATAAAGCTGCATTTTTATCAGGAGTGTCTATATACTTTTGCTTTTGTATACTTATGGCAGGTGGTTCATTTGGTAAAACATGGGGAAAAAGTCAAATAGAAATAAGCATACTGCTTTTTGAAATATTAGCTTTTATGATTCCAACTGCTTTTATGATATTATTTATAAGAGGAAAAGACGCTATCAAAATTCCTGTATCTATAAAGCAAATAAAACCAAAGAATATACGTTTTTCAATTTATTTGGGTATAATAACCTGTTTGTTATCTTTTCTTTTAAATATACTATTTTTGCATTTTGGAAGCCAAGATGTTTCCGGAATCAATCCGGCAGCCATTCAAGGCAGAGATATTCAGCAGAACTTTTTAGTTTATCTTGTATCAATAGTTATAGTTCCTGCCATTGTAGAAGAAATATATATTCATGGTGTATTGTTTGGAGTTTTTTCACGCTATGCAGGCACTAAAATAGGCATGATAATATCATCGCTTGTTTTTGCAATGTTACATGCATCATTTTATAATTTTGTTGGCCCATTTATTGCAGGGTTGTTGTTTTCATGGCTTACATATATTTTTAAGTCTATATGGCCATCTGTTATTGCCCATGCAACAAATAATCTTGGGTATTTAATAATGCTTTGGATTACAGATACTTATAGTGCATTTGGAATTTGGAAATATATATATTTTGTTTGCTTTTTCTTACTTCTTTTGTTCGCTTATTTTGCACTTATATGTACCGAAAAACTTCTGCTTTCCGGCAGGGTTCCGAAATTTAAATTGCCGAATAGACCATCAAAACAAGCTGTTTGTATACTTACACTTAATCCAGGGGCTATAATCTTTATTATATCTTTTTTAGCTAAAACAGTGTTTAAGATAATTTAATTCAGGAGGATTTTATGGATCCAAATAATACGCAATATGATGATTACGATGATTATTATGATTCATCAGAACCGAAAAAAAAGGAAAACAAAGGTTGCGCTGGAACATTTATATATCTCATAACAATTTTGATTATTTCTATTGTTTTATCAGTTATAGCTATATTTGTTGCAAATGATGTTTTTGCGCTAGTAAAAGATGATGCAGAAATAATAATTGAAGTTCCAGAACATACAAAAATTTCAAAATTGGGCAGCACTCTTGATAAAGAAGGTGTAATTGAATATGGTCTGATATTTAAAATATTTTTATTGGTTACTGATAAAGATGGAGACGTGCTTGCAGGTTCATATAAACTGTCACCATCTATGGACTATGCACAGATAGCAAGAACTTTGCGCAACACAGATAAACAGGAAACGGTAACAGTAACAATTCCAGAAGGCTACACAATAGCCCAAATTAGAGATACACTTGTTGAAAATGGCGTTTGTACAGCTGAGGCTCTTAATGAGGCACTTAATACCTACCCGTTTAAACACACATTTCTTCAATCTCAGTTACCTCCATCTCAAAATTGGCTTGAGGGATATCTTTTCCCAGATACCTATACTTTCTATAAAAACGGTGATGCTGTAAAAGATGTTGTAAATAAAATGCTTAATAATTTTGATAACCGTTTTGATGAAAATATTGTAAATGGAGCAAATGAATTAGGAATAACAATCGATGAGGCTGTTATAATTGCATCACTTATCGAAAGAGAGGCTAAGGTTCCAGAAGAATTCGCAATGATTTCTGGAGTTATTCATAACCGCCTTAATAGTTCCAGTTTTCCTTATTTGGAAATAGATGCATCTTTGCTTTATGGCTTGGGCAGAACAAGCGGTGAGCTTACTAGAGTTGATTTGGAAACTGATACACCTTATAACACTTACTTGCATAAAGGATTGCCGCCAGGTCCAATTTGTAACCCTGGATATAATGCACTTTATGCCGCAACCCACCCTGATGACCATGATTACTATTTCTATGTTGCTATGCCTGATGGTTCTCACTTGTTTGCATCAACTAATAGTAAACATGAACAAAACAAGGAAAAAGCGGCAGAGGCTTTTGCTGAAGCTGAAAATTCCTAGTCTTAATTCATAAAGAACCTGTAAAATTTTGCAGGTTCTTTAATTTGTTAATTATAATAATATATATATTTAGAATGGAGAATAAAAATGTTTAAACCCGAAATTTTATCACCAGCTGGTGATTTTGAAAAAATGCGTTTTGCTATCGCTTATGGTGCAGATGCTGTTTATATGGCTGGTAAATCATTTGGCATGAGAGCTGCTGCTGGTAATTTTGATAATGAAGGTATGAAAAAAGCCATTGAATATGCTCACAGTCATGGTGTAAAATGCTATATCACAGCAAATATTATACCTACAAATGAAGATATTAGGCAAATGCCTGAATATTTTGAACAATTACAAGATGCTAAGGCTGATGCAATTATTGTTGCTGATGTTGGCACTATATCAATAGCTAAAAAATATGCCCCAAAAGTGCCATTACATATTAGTACACAGACCAGTATTTTAAACTATGAGGCTGCAAACTATTGGGCAGAGCAGGGGGCAGAGAGAATTGTGCTTGCTCGTGAGCTTAGTCTGGATGATATTAAAGAAATACGTGAAAGAACACCTAAGGAACTGGAAATTGAGGCTTTTGTTCATGGTGCAATGTGTATTTCTTATTCTGGTCGTTGCCTAATTTCTCAATATTTAACTGGACGTGATGCAAACCATGGAGCTTGTGCACAACCTTGCCGCTGGAAATACAGTCTTGTAGAAGAAAAACGTCCTAATGAATATTTCCCAATTGTAGAAGGTGAGGGCGGAACATATCTTTATAATTCAAAAGATATGTGTATGATTGACCATATTCCAGAGCTTGTTAATGCTGGTATTACATCTTTTAAAATTGAGGGTAGAAATAAAACTGCATATTATGCTGCTGGCATAACTTCCGCATATCGTCGTGCTGTCGATGCTTACTGTGAAAATCCTTCTGGTTTTACACTGCCACAAGATATTCATGATGAAATAAGCAAGGTAAGTCATAGAAATTATTACACTGGCTTTTATTTTGGTGACAAAGATGGTCAGTTTTACAAAGATAATCAATATATACGTGATTGGGAAGTTACTGGTATGCCATTTAAGATTGATGGCAATAAATCAACATTCACACTTAAAAACCGTTTCTATGCAGGTCAGGAGCTTGAGCTTGTTCAGCCTGGTAAAGCACCTTACAAATTCATTGCAAATGGAATAACAAATGAAAAAGGTGAGATTTGTGAAGTTTTCCCACACCCAGAAATGAAGTTTACAGTGGAGTTTCCATTTGAAGTTGATGAGTTTGCTATTTTAAGACGTGAGAAAAATTGATTGACAGAAAAACAAAATATGCTATAATTATATTGTGTTTTAGTATATGTTATCGGCTATGACGAAACGAGTGATAGTAAAGTAACCTAAAGAGAGAGGGAAATGGTGAAATCCCTTGGTCAAACGACTGTCGCAGCTACTTCTGAGCCTTCTGTGAATTAAGCAGAACGTATTCCTGCGTTATAGGAAACCTGAGATGCTATAAATTTATAGTAAATTAGGGTGGTACCGTGAACTTTGCCTTCGCCCCTATGTTTTTAGGGTCGAAGGCTTAAATTTTATTTATTGGAGGAATGAAAACATGCAGTATAGAGGCTTAAATGAGCTTCGTGAAATGTATCTCAAATTTTTTGAAAGCAAAAAACATTTGCGTTTACCAAGTTTTTCACTTGTTCCACAAAATGATGCTTCTTTGCTTTTGATTAACTCTGGTATGGCACCAATGAAACCATATTTTAAGGGTGAAATTGAACCACCTTGCCGCAGAGTTACAACTTGTCAGAAGTGTATACGTACAGGTGATATCGAAAATGTAGGTAAAACCGCTCGTCATGGCACTTTCTTTGAAATGCTTGGTAATTTCTCTTTTGGTGATTACTTTAAGCGTGAGGCTATTGCTTGGAGTTGGGAATTTTTAACTTCCCCAGAGTGGGTTGGTATTGACCCAAATCTGCTTTATCCATCTATCTATGAAAATGATGATGAGGCTTTTGAAATCTGGAATAAAGAAATTGGTATTCCTGCTGAACGCATTTTCCGTTTTGGAAAGGCTGATAATTTCTGGGAGCATGGCTCAGGTCCATGTGGTCCATGCTCTGAAATTTACTTCGACCGCGGCGAACAGTTCGGCTGCGGAAAAGAAGGCTGTACAGTAGGTTGTGACTGTGACCGTTACATGGAAGTATGGAACAATGTATTTTCACAGTTTGATAATGATGGAAACGGCAATTATACAGAGTTAGCTCAGAAAAATATCGACACAGGTATGGGTCTTGAGCGTTTGGCATGTGTTGTTCAAGGTGTAGGTTCTCTATTTGAAGTTGACACCGTCCGTAATATTATGAAACATATTGAAAGAATTGCTGGTGTTAAGTATCATCAAGATGAAAACACTGATATTTCTTTGCGTGTAATTACCGACCATATACGTTCCACTGTAATGATGGTTTGTGATGGTGTTATTCCATCTAATGAAGGTCGTGGATATGTTCTTCGTCGTTTGCTTCGTCGTGCAGCTCGTCATGGTAAATTGCTTGGCATAAATCGCCCATTCTTAAAGGAAGTTTGCGATACTGTAATAGCTGAGAGTGGTGATGCATATCCAGAATTAAAGGAAAAAAGCGATTATATCCATAAGGTTATTGAAATGGAGGAAGCTCGCTTTGATGCAACTATTGATGCTGGTTTATCTATTTTAAATGATATGATTGCTGCTGTTAAAGCAGACAATAAAACCGAACTGCCAGCGGCTGATGCATTTAAACTTTATGACACATATGGCTTCCCAATCGACCTAACCCTTGAGATTATTGAAGAACAGGGTATGACAACCGACCGTACTGGTTTTGACTCTCTTATGGACGAGCAACGTAACCGTGCAAGAGAGGACCGCAAAAAGATGGGTGACCTTGGTTGGGCTAGTGATGATTTAGGACTTGATAAGTCAATTAAAACCCGTTTTGATGGCTACACGGTTTTTGAAGAAGATGCAAAAATTCTTGCACTTGTTGCCGGCGGAGAGCTTTTTGGCACTGCAACCAAGGGAGATAATGTAACCATTGTACTTGACCAAACTCCTTTTTATGCAGAATCTGGTGGACAGGTGCCCGACCATGGCACTTTGACTGGCAAAAATGGTGCAACTGTTATTATTAAAGATGTTCAAAAAACTAAGGACGGAAAATATCTGCACACTGGCAAGGTAGAAGAAGGAACTATATCTGTTGACGATGTTGTACATGCTAAAATTGATATGGTTCGTCGACAAGCAGTTGCTCGTTCTCATACTGCAACACATCTGCTGCAAAAGGCACTACGCACTGTTTTAGGTACTCATGTAGAACAGGCAGGTTCATATACTGATGCTGACCATGTTCGTTTTGATTTCACTCATTTCTCAGGTTTAACTGCTGAAGAGCTTGAAAAGGTTGAAAACATTGTAAATGATGCAATTTTTGAAGGTTATGATGTAATAACTGAGGAAATGCCAATTGATGAGGCAAAAAAGCGTGGTGCGATGGCTCTGTTTGGCGAAAAATATGGTTCAACTGTTCGTGTTGTGCAGGCGGGTGATTTTTCTATTGAACTTTGTGGAGGTACTCATCTGAGCAATACTGCAAAAGCGGGTATATTCAAAATTGTAAGTGAAGCATCCGTTGCAGCAGGTGTAAGGCGTATTGAGGCTATAACTGGTAAGGGAGTATTAAACTTTATCAATGAAAAACAGCATACAATTATTGAAACCGCTAAGGTATTGAAAACAACTCCAATCGAGCTTGTTCAAAAGGTAGAGCAAGTTATGAGTGATATACGTGAAATGAACAAAAATATGGATAAGATGTCTGCAAAACTTGCAAATATGCAGCTTGTTGATTTGTTTAATCTATCTCATAATGTTAAGGGTGTAAATGTTGTTGCTGTTAAACTTGATGATGTAAGTGTTGAAACTATGCGTCAGATGGGTGACAATATCAAGCAAAAAGACCCTAAAATGGTTGCTGTACTTTCAAGCGTAAATGGTGACAAGGTTCAGTTCCTGTGCGTATGTGGTGCTGAAGCAGTTAAACTTGGTGCTCATGCTGGTAAAATTGTTAAGGCAACTGCTGCTATTTGTGGTGGCGGTGGCGGCGGTCGTCCAGATAACGCAACTGCAGGCGGTAAAAACCCATCTAAACTTGAGGAGGCTCTTGAGGCAGTAAATAATATTGTTGACGAGCAGATTGGCTAATTTTAAACAGTGAGGTTTCGCTTTATGAGTGATTGTATTTTCTGTAAAATAGCTGGTAAGGAAATCTCATCTAAACCAGTTTATGAAGATGATTTATGTTATGCGTTCTATGACCTTGAACCACAAGCGCCAACACATTTTCTTGTGATTCCAAAGAAACATATTGTTAGCGCGTTAGATATTAATGAAGAAAATGCATCTATAATCGGGCATTGTTATGCAGTTATTTCAAAAGTAGCTAAAGAAATGGATATCAAAAGCTATCGTGTGGTAACAAACTGTGGTGAGCAAGCAGGACAGACGGTATTTCATTTACATTTCCATGTGCTTGCAGGCAGAGATATGACATGGCCTCCAGGCTGATAATTTGATTTTTAACAGGGGAATAGGGTTAAGTGCTCTTTCCCCTGTTTCTTCTTGTCGGAAAGGGGAGAGGGTATTGTATGTATTGGTATTTTCCATTTTTAACTTTTTCTATATTTATAGGAATTTGGTGCGAAACACAATATACATTATTTAGAGAACAAAATTGGATTTTGCCACTTATCATAGTTTTATTTATTAGTTTATTTGTTATTATTAGATTACATAAAAGATTTGTTTTGTATAATTCATTCTATTATATAAAATATATTTTACTTGGTCTTTGTATAGGAATATCATATTCTACAATTTATAATACATTTGTTCAAATTCCTATAACTATGTTAAATAATCAAAGAGCAGATGTATATGCAATTGTCACTGAATATCCGCAAGTTTATGAAAATAATCAGCGTGTAAGTCTTAAGATAGATGTTGAAAAATCAAATTTAAATATGGAAATCCCGTATTTTTATACGCTTGCCTATCTACCATTGACAGATGAACCAATTGAACCAGCCGATATAGTAAAAACAAAACTATTTTTCTATATAGGCTCTGATGATGGAGGTTTTAATAGAGAAGAATATTATTCTAGCGAAAATTATCATATTTTATCAGAATGTGCATATAGACCAACATTTGAGGTTATAAAGGCTGATAAAGTCCCCATATTACTAAAACCTAAAATTTGGGCAAATGAACTTAAAACTATATTAGAAAATAATCTAAATCAGCAAAACGCAGGTTTTATGAATGGTTTGATTTTTGGAGATACCTCTGAGCTTTCAATATACATAAAACAAGATTTTCAAAAAGCTGGTTTGAGTCATGTACTTGCGGTTTCAGGAATGCACATAGGATTTATTGTTTTGCTATTTTTGACTCTTTTTGGCAAGCGCTTTGGAATGATTATTTCTTGTGTAGTACTTGTTTTCTTTGTTCCTATGACAGGAGCATCACCATCTGTTATTCGCGCAGTTATTATGTACTTTGTTTCAGTAGTTGGATTTTATATACGACGTGACAACAGTATGTTGCATTCACTTTGCTTTGCATTAGTTGCATTACTTATATATAATCCATATTCAGTTAAAAGTCTTAGCTTGCAACTATCATTTTTAGCAACTTTAGGTATAATTCTTTTCAATAAACCGTTACAAAACTTCTTATTACTTCCCTTTAAAAAGCTAAAAGAACATACACTATTCAGAGGTATAGCATATACTATAATTAGCGCATTAGGTTGCTCCATAAGCGCATGTATTTTTACATCTCCTGTATTGCTTTTGCAATTTGGCTATGTATCTGTTGCAGCTACACTAGCTAATATACTCACAGTGGGAGTGTTTTCGGTTTTATTTATTTCTGGACTGTTGCTTTGTGTTCTAAGTAAAATTTCATTTATAGCAAATGTGCTGATTATGATTATAAATATATTAAGTGAATATGTTTTTTATATAGCAGATTTGACTGGAAATATATCAGGTTTTCTGATATACTGGGACGACGCAAAAATAAAAATTTTAATTGTGATTTTTTATATATTTATGGTTCTATGGTGCATATTTAGAAAACATCTTCGCTATTATATAGGTATTATTGTAACAACAGTTATAATAGCTTTAACTGTTTATATAAATACTGATATTGAAAATAATAAATATGAAGTTAAACTTTTTGATGATGGTGGACAAACAATAGCTATTTCATCAATGCGTAATCAGTTCGCTGTTATAGATTGTGCAGGAACAAATTCTCAAAATGCTGCTGAGAGTGTGCTTTCATATATGGATTGGTATAATTATAAAAATATTGATTTGCTTATAATAACTTCTCTTGATAATGGTCATGCAAAATCAGTACCAGAGCTGCTTAAAAACACTAATGTAAAAAGATGTATACTTCCTAATAGTTATATGGAAAGCGATATTGCTCAGGAAATTTTAGGTATATTAAAGGAACAGAATATAACGACTGTTTATTGGACAGAAACAGGAGAGAATATTATTCAGCCTAAATCATTAGGTATAAATATTATTGGTGGGGTAGATAGAAAACTAGGTGTGCGAATGAAAAATGGAAATATTGATTTGCTTACAATGCATAGCTTCACACCTAAAATGCTAAGTGAGTTATTAAATGTTCAAAATATATATTGTAAAGGTGTTATACTTTCTGATTCTTTTATTGGCGGCGATGAAAGAATATCAGAAGTGTTAAATACCTTACATCCATATAAAATCTATATCCCTACCTCGTTTTCTGAAGATAATTATATAGAAAATATAGAATATCAAACAACTAAGAAACACGGAGATTTAACATTTACAACAACAGTAAATTAGGGAGGTGTATCATGGCAGCAAGAAAAGATAATAACAGCTATAAACAAATACAACTGGATTTACAATTTAAAAGCTATCAAAAACTCTATATATTTTATGGTGAAGAAGATTATCTTAAAGAAAAATATCTTAAAAGGCTTAAAAAAGCTATTGTAGACGAAACATTTGCTGAGTTTAATCTTATAGAATTTGAAGGTAAAGGGCTTAATGAAGAAATGCTAATCGAGGCAATAGAAGGCTATCCTGCATTTGCTGAACGCAAAATGATAATTATAAAAGATTTGGATATTTATAAACCACCTTCAAGTTTACAAGAGACTTTGCCAACTATACTTTCTGATTTGCCAGATTATATATGCCTTGTATTTTATTATGACACTATAGAGTATAAGCCTGATAAGCGAACTAAGTTATATGGAATAATAAATAAAATTGCAAGCGTCAACGAATTTGGACGCATGAGCGAAAATGAACTGATTACGTTAATAAGTAAATATGTCAGAAATGCAGGTAAAGAAATCAGCAAGGAAACATGTCAATATTTGTTGTTTCTATGTGGCAATTCAATTACCAACCTTCTAACAGAAATAGATAAAGCAATTTCTCACAGCACATTGACAGAAATAAAAAAATATAACATTGAATCTGTTTGCACAAGAACACTTGATGCTGTTGTATTTGATTTAACAGACTATATATCTGTTAAAAAGTTTGATAAAGCTATTTCTGTTTTGAATGATCTTATCGCACAAAAGAATACAGAGGTTATGTTGTTTTCCGCTGTGCAACGTCATATACAAAGAATGTATGCAGCAAAGCTATTTATGCAAACACCAGACTCAAACTCAAAGGAACTTATGAGGCTTATAGGCACAGGCTCAAGTTTCTATGCAAATAAAATACAAGATATGACAAGGCGTATATCAACAGAGTGGCTGAGAAAATCAATAAAAATCTGTGGAGAAACTGATATAGCACTTAAAAGCAGCGTGGCAGATAAAGTAAAAATCATTGAAATTGCTCTGCTTCAAATGTCATCAATTTAAAAGAGAACGCAGTTTCTAAGAGGAAGCTAAAATGAATTGCTGGACAGTCTCAAATAGGTATGGTATACTTGGCATAACCTGGATACAGATGGCTAGTTTTGTTCCTTGTTACATCGCAAAACGCAAATAGCTATTCTAGTGTTCCGCTCCTTTGGCCGTATCAAAAGCACAATAATTACCATCAAGGTCGAGCTAGGACTTGCTATGCTGCTCTCATATCTGAAGTGGGTGCAGAGCCAACACTGTGCTGATATTACAAAATGATATTATGGGGAGATGTCCCATATAAGCAATAAGAACTGTGAGGAAAACATGATTGAAATCAAGGGAAAATATAACGAGGCCAAAATCTTCATTGATGTGGTGGATAGCGCCTCCATCGCTCAGGTGCTTGAGCTATGCAATCAGGAGTTTACGGCAGGCAGCCGTATTCGGCTGATGCCCGATATCCACGCCGGGGCAGGCTGCACCATCGGAACTACTATGACTATCACTGACAAGGTGGTGCCAAATCTGGTGGGTGTGGATATCGGTTGTGGTATGGAAACTATACGCATCCGAGAATCACATATTGAACTGCAGAAGCTGGATAAACTAATCTATCAGAAAATTCCATCTGGATTCTCAATCCGGGATAAGACACACAGATATATAAACCAAATCAATCTGAACAAGTTGTGCTGTGCTCGCCATGTAGATCTACTTCGGGCAGAAAAAAGTATTGGTACTTTAGGTGGTGGCAACCACTTCATTGAAGTGGATAGAGACGATGAGGGAAATCTTTATATCGTGGTTCACTCAGGTAGCCGCCACTTGGGTGTGGAGGTGGCCAGCTACTACCAGCAGGCAGGGTATAAAGCTCTCAATCACACCGACGAAACCTCCATTAAAGCCATGATAGCCCAAATGAAAGCCGAAGGTCGGGAAAATGAAATCCAAAAGGAACTCAAGCGGCTAAAAAATGTGAAACAGACCAATATCCCTAAGGCACTAGCTTATGTGTCTGGGGAACTGTTTGACCAGTATATTCATGATATGAAAATCGTCCAGCACTTTGCTGCTATCAACCGGCAAGCCATCATGGATGAAATCGTCAAGGGCATGAAACTCCATGTGGAGGAGCAGTTCACAACCATCCATAACTATATCGACACAGACAACATGATACTCAGGAAAGGTTCGGTGTCAGCTCAGGCAGGAGAGCAACTGCTTATCCCAATCAATATGCGAGACGGGAGTCTGATTTGCGTTGGCAAAGGTAACGAGGACTGGAACTATTCGGCACCCCACGGTGCGGGTCGTCTGATGAGCCGAGCGCAGGCCAAGCAGTCCTTTACCGTTTCCGAGTTCAAAAAACAGATGGCGGAGGTCTATACTACCTCGGTGGGCAAGTCTACCTTGGACGAGTGTCCTATGGCTTATAAAGATATGCAGGATATTTTGGATAACATAGGTCCTACAGCGGAAGTAGTAAAAATCATACGACCCATTTACAACTTCAAGGCGGGAGATGAGGACTAAGAGAATCTAGTTTAAAATCGATGGCAAAAGAAGAGACCCGGTTATGAATCTCACCTATATCAAACTAAATTTGACACACAAGGAAGGGGGGATTAAATGCTGGAAATTGAGGAAGCAATAATTGTAGAAGGCCGTTATGATATCCAAACACTTAAGCAGTTTGTAAATACTGTTATTTTGCAAACTGGCGGATTTAGAATTTTCAAAGATAAAGAACGCTTGCAAATGATAAGAAAAATTGCAGAAAAACGTGGAATCTTAATTCTTACTGATAGTGATGGGGCAGGACTGACAATTAGAAATTTTTTAAAAGGTGCTATTCCAGTTAGCCAAGTAAAGCACGCATATATACCTGAAATTCTAGGGAAAGAGTCAAGGAAACGTCATGCATCTAAAGCTGGAACTCTTGGTGTTGAGGGTATGTCGCAAGAAATTTTAAAAAATGCTTTAGTCCGTGCTGGAGCCACTATTGTGGGAGAAAAACATTTAGAACCCATAAAAAAGCAGCTTGTTAAATCAGATTTATATGCTCTTGGTCTGTCAGGCCAAGAGGGCAGTGAAAAGAGAAGAAAAGCTCTTTTAAAACAGCTTAATTTACCGATGTATCTTTCTGCAAATGCACTGATTGACTTTCTAAACGCAGTTAGTGATAGAGATGAAGTTTTTTCAATAATTAAACAGATTGAAAAATAATGCTTGACATCTTTTAAAACTGTGGTACAATAAAACCGTAAAATTTAGTTCTGTTTCAGGGCGGAGTGAAATTCTCCACCGGCAGTGATGAGGTTAAAACCTACAAGTCTGCGAGCCTATTGGCATGATGGGTTAGATTCCCGACCGACGGTTAAAGTCCGGATGAGAGAAACGGTGACATGTATATGTTTGTATGCATATTTTCGTGTATCGTGTATTTTATAGCGTCCACGCCCTTGGAATCTTTCTTCCAAGGGCTTTTTATTTTCCCCAAGCAGCAGAACGAGAATGAGGAGTGTTCTTGTATGTCAAAAACTATGAAAATCACCTATACAGCCATCTTTGCTGCACTCGCAACTGTACTTATGTACTTTGAATTTTATGTTCCATTTATGCCGCCTTTCTTAAAGGTAGACCTTAGTGGCGCAATCATCTTAATTGGTGCCTTTATTCTTGGTATTCGTTCAGCCATTACGATGACATTGATTAAAGACCTTATTCATGCCACTCAAACAAAAACAGGTTTTACAGGTGAACTTCAAGACTTCATCTTGCTGTCTATACTTGTCATAGTTTCCGTTTCTATTTATAAGCATATGCGCACACAAAAAGGTGCAATTATTGGTTGTGTAGTTGGCTCTATCGTAATGTCAATTGCTGGTATGATTACAAACTATTTATTTATTTTACCTTTCTATGCAAATGTTATGAATATGCCACTTGAATCCATTTGGGAGGCATGCCATAGCGTAAACCCATATATTACAGGCATGGAAACATATTTACTTGTCGGTGTTCTTCCATTTAATCTAATTAAATGCAGCATTATAACTTGTATGACAATGCTTGTTTACAAGAAATTGAGTGTATTTATTAAATCTAAACAAACACTTGTTAATAAAACAAAAAACTCAATATCCGAATGAAAATATTCAATCAAAAATCCCTTTGTAAATTTAATTTGCAAAGGGGTTTTATCTTAATATACGATTTATAATATATAAAAAATATGATATAATCATAATTAGTATTTGAATAAAATTAGTACTTTCATAAAAGAAATAAATTTGTTATAATAACAGAGTATATAAATACAAGGAGGAATTTATGGATATTTCCCTTGAAATTGAAAAACTGAGAGAGCTTATTAACTATCACAATAAAAGATATTATGATGATGATTCTCCAGAAATTTCTGATTATGACTATGACCAATTACAAATTAAACTTAGAACTCTTGAAAAAGAGCACCCAGAGCTTATAAGTGAGAATTCTCCAACTCAACGTGTTGGCGGTCATGCAAGCGAAAAATTTGCTAAAGTAACTCATCAATATCCGCTTGAAAGCCTTCAAGATGTTTTCTCTTTTGATGAACTCGAAGATTTTTACACTCGTGTAAATGGCGTTGTATCTGACGCTGAATATGTAGTCGAGTTAAAAATCGATGGTCTTTCTGTTGCGCTTGAGTATGTTGATGGAATTTTTGTGCGTGGTGCTACTCGTGGTGATGGTTTGGTGGGTGAAGATGTAACAGAAAACCTCATGACTATTAAAGATATTCCGCATAAACTCAAAAATGCTCCAAAACATTTAATAGTTCGTGGCGAGGTTTATATGTCTAAGCAGGTTTTTACTGAGCTTAATGACCAACTGGAAATTTTACAAAAGCCTTTATTTGCAAACCCACGAAACGCTGCTGCTGGTTCTCTAAGACAAAAAGACAGCAAAATCACTGCTGAAAGAAAACTATCCATGTTCTGTTTTAATATTCAAAACTCTGATGAATTATCACTAAAAAAACATGACCAGTCACTTGATTATTTAAAAAGTCTAGGCTTTAAAGTAAGCCCATATTATCCCGTTATGAAAAATCCTGAAGATATAGCTAAAGAGATTGAGCGAATGGGTGAACTTCGTGGCTCACTTGATTTTGATATGGATGGTGCTGTTGTAAAAGTAAACGATTTTGAGCAGCGCAGACAGCTAGGTTCAACTGCTAAATTTCCACGTTGGGCAGCGGCTTATAAATATCCGCCTGAAATCAAACCAACACTTTTAAAAGATATTATTATATCGGTTGGTAGGACTGGTGTTTTAACCCCTAATGCTGTCTTAGAGCCTGTACATCTTGCAGGTACTACGGTTTCAAGAGCAACACTTCATAATCGTGACTTTATCAGGGACTTGGATATAAGAATAGGGGATACTGTTCTAGTTAGAAAGGCGGGGGAGATTATCCCTGAAATTGTAGGCGTGGAAAAGGACAAGCGTCCAAGTGAGGCAATACCTTATGAAATGCCTAAAAGATGTCCAGTTTGTGGTGCTGATGTATTTGAAGACGCTGATGAGGCTGCAATTCGCTGTACTGGTGCAGAGTGTCCTGCTCAGCTAATTAGAAATTTAATGCATTTTGCATCTCGTGATGCTATGGATATTGATGGCTGTGGCGAGGCGGTTTTAAAAGCGCTCATAGATTCACAGCTCATTCATTCGGCTGCTGATTTGTATTATCTTTCAATAGATGATATTATGTCAATTGACCGCAAAAAAGAGAAATCAGCTAATAATCTATACAATAGTATACAGGACAGTAAAAAACGTGATTTATCTCGTTTGCTTTTCGCATTTGGTATCCGTCATGTGGGACAGAAAGCTGCTAAAATATTATCGGGTCATTTTGGTTCGCTTGATAATCTATTAAATGCACCACTTGATGAACTTACCGAAATTCGTGATATTGGCGAAACAACTGCAAAATCCATTGATGAATGGCGTTGTCAAGAGCAGTCAAAGCATATTATTGAAAAATTGCGTAATGCAGGTGTAAATTTCGTAGGTGAGCAAACGGTGACTTCAAATAAGCTGCAAGGCATGACCATTGTTGCAACCGGTTCACTTAATTTATTTACGCGAAAAGAAATAAATGACCTTATCGAATCGCTAGGGGGTAAGGCATCTGGTTCGGTTTCTAAAAAAACAACATATGTTGTTGCAGGCGAAAATGCAGGTTCTAAGCTGAAAAAAGCACAGGAACTTGGAATACCCGTATTAACCGAGGCTGAATTTAAAGAGATGATTGAAACATAAATGTTTTTATCTATATATAAACAGGAGGTTTTAAGATATGGCAATCGAAAGAAAAGAAATTGAACATATCGCAAAGCTCGCAAGACTGGATATCGGTGGCGAGAAGTTTGAACACTTAGCAGCAGATATGCAAGGTATTGTTGCAATGGTAGACCAGCTGCAAGGGCTTAATTTAGATGATATTACCGATGTAATCGATACAGAGCGTAAAAATGCGTTTCATGAAGATGTGGCGGTGCAGGAATACACCCCAGAAGAGCTTATCGCTCCAAACGCACCTGATTTTCAGGCTGGTGGCGTTGCAGTACCACGTGTTGTGGAATAAATCGAGGTGAAAATAATGGAATTATTTAAAAAGACTGCCACTGAGCTTTCTTCTATGCTTAAAGCTAAAGAAATCAGTGCTGTGGAACTTACAAATGATATATTGGCTCGTACTGATGCTGTTGAAAGCAAGGTTCAGGGCTATGTAACTGTAACTGCTGATGCTGCTCGCAAGCAAGCTGAAGCTGTTGATGCTAAACGTGCAGCAGGTCAGGAGCTTTCAGATTTAGCGGGTATCCCAGTTGCAATTAAGGATAATATCTGTACTAAAGGTATACTGACTACTTGCGCCTCCAAGATGCTTTATAATTTTAACCCACCATATAATGCAACCGTTATGGAAAAATTAGCTGCTCATGACATTGTTATGACTGGTAAGGCTAACATGGACGAATTTGCAATGGGTTCTTCTTGTGAAAATTCTGCTATGCATCCAACACACAACCCTCATGATTTAAACCGTGTTCCAGGTGGTTCTTCTGGTGGTTCTGCGGCTGTTGTTGCAGCGGGTGAAGTTCCACTGTCACTTGGTTCTGATACAGGCGGTTCTATCCGTCAGCCGGCATCATTTTGTGGTGTTGTAGGTTTAAAGCCAACTTATGGTGCTGTTTCCCGTTATGGTCTAATTGCTTTCGCATCTTCTCTTGACCAGATTGGTCCATTTGGTCGCTCAGTTGAAGATACTGCTATGTTATTTGATGCAATTACAGCACATGACCCAAAACATGATTCAACTTCTGTTAAAACCCCATTTGAAGGCACTACCTATTCAAACTTAAGTGCTGATATGAAGGGCAAGAAGATTGGTCTGCCTAAGGAATATTTTAGTGAAGGTATTTCTGAGGAGGTTCGCAAAAATGTTTTGGCTGCCGCTGAAACATATAAATCTTTAGGTGCAGAAGTTTTTGAGATTTCTCTTCCACTTTCTGAGTATGCACTTCCAATTTATTATATTTTATCATCTGCCGAGGCATCTTCTAACCTCGCACGTTTTGACGGTGTAAAATATGGTTATCGTACAAAAAATGCTGATGAAGATTTAATCTCTCTTTATACTAAATCCCGTTCTGAAGGTTTTGGTGAAGAAGTTCAGCGTCGTATTATGCTGGGTACTTATGTGCTTTCTTCTGGTTATTACGATGCTTATTATAAAAAGGCTCGTGCTGCACAGCGCAAAATTAAAGCAGAGTTTGCAAGTGCATTTGAAAAGTGCGATGCGATTTTAACACCTGTTGCACCTACAACCGCTTATACTATTGGCTCTAAAACCACAAACCCACTTGAAATGTATGCAGGCGATATTTGTACAGTTTCCGTAAATATTGCAGGTCTGCCAGCTATGGTTCAGCCTTGTGGTTTTGATTCTAACAAAATGCCTATTGGCATGCAGCTTATTGGCCCACGCTTTGGTGAGCAGACTCTGCTAAATGCTGGTTACGCTTTTGAGCAGGCATCTGGTTTAAAAAACATCATTGCTGAGCTGTAATTAGGAGGATAAATGAAAATGAAATATCAAGCAGTCATCGGTCTTGAGGTGCATGCTGAGCTATCCACCGAAAGCAAAATTTACTGTTCTTGTTCAGCAAAATTTGGTGCTGATATAAATACACATACCTGTCCAGTTTGCACAGGTATGCCTGGTGCATTACCAGTTTTAAATAAGCAGGTTGTACACTATGCAGCTAAAATGGGTCTTGCAACAGGTTGTACTGTAAACCGTCTGTGTAAGGCTGACCGTAAGAATTACTTCTATCCTGACCTTCCTAAAGCGTATCAGATTTCACAGTTTGACGTTCCAATCTGTGAGAATGGTGAAGTTTTTTTCTATGTTGATGGTGAAAAGAAGTCCTGTCGATTAGAGCGTATTCACTTTGAAGAGGATGCAGGCAAGCTGCTTCATGATGAAATTGATGGAACAGTTGTAGACTTTAATCGTTGCGGTGTACCACTTATTGAAATGGTAACAAAGCCAGACCTTCATTCCTCAGCGGAGGCCAAGGAATTTTTAGAAATGATAAAAACCACTTTGTCTTACCTTGATATTTGTGACTGTAAAATGGAAGAAGGCTCTATACGTTGTGATGTTAATGTTTCTATTCGTCCAGAAGGCTCTAACGAATTTGGCACTCGTGTAGAGATGAAAAATATTAACACTTTCTCTGGAGCGGTTCGTGCGATTGATTATGAAATTGCTCGTCAGATTGAAGTTGTTGAAAATGGTGGTACAATCCAGCAAGAAACACGTCGTTGGGACGATGTTAAGCTAAAAAATACAGTAATGCGTACTAAAGAAGACGCTCAGGATTATCGCTACTTCCCAGACCCAGACCTTATAGCTGTTGAAATTGATGATGAATGGTATAAGCAAATTGAAAGCGAAATTCCAGAGCTGCCAATCTCTCGTTATGAGCGTTACTTAAATGAGTACGGCATGACCGCTATGGAATCTCGTCAGCTTATGGATTCTTATTCAAAAGCAAGTTTGCTTGATGCAGCAGCGGCATCTGGCAAGGTTAAGCCAAAAGCAGCAGCTAACTGGATTCTATCTGATATTTCAAAATATCTTAATGATAAAGAGCTGGAGCTTGAAAACACAAAGCTAACCGCTGAAAAGTTGGTTGACCTTATTTGTTTAATTGATGCTGGTACAATTTCAGGGGCAGCAGGTAAGAAAGTTCTTGTTCAGCTATTTGAAACTGATGAAACAGCAGAGCAAATTGTAGAACGTTTGGGATTAAAGCAGGTATCTGATGAAGGAGCAATTTTAACTCTTGTTAAGCAGGTGCTGGACTCCAATCCAAAGTCTATTGAAGACTATAAGGCTGGTAAGAAGAATGTTACTGGATTCTTAGTTGGTCAATGTATGAAGGCATCTAAGGGACAGGGCAATCCTCAGATTATCAATAAGTTACTAGCTCAGGAGCTTGCAAAGCTATAAATTTTAAACGGGCAGAGTTAAATTTCTCTGCTCGTTTTTTATCATAATTAAGTAGGTGTATATATTGGTTTTAATAGTATGTACTGATGATAAAAATGGAATGATGTTTAATAATAGACGTCAAAGTAAAGATGCTTTACTTATTGAGGATTTAATAAATACAGTTGGTCAAAATAGTCTTTATTGCTCAGAATATACAGCAAAATTATTTAATGATTTTGAGTTTAAACCGCAAATTCGTGAAAGTTTTGATAATTTATTGGAAAATGACCATGTTTTCGTCGAAAATCCGGATAATATACCTCAAAATATCACCAAAATAATTAAATATTTATGGAATAGACATTATCCATCGGATAAAAAGTTTAATATTGACATTTCAAATTGGAAATTACAATTTAGTTATGAGTTTGTTGGAAAATCTCATGAAAAAATAACAAAGGAGATATATATTAAATGATAAATATAGCAAAAAAACTTTTAGCACTTCTAATGTGCTGTGTATTTTTAACAGGCTGTGATATAATTCCTGTTCAAAATCCCATAAATCAAAGCTCGTATCTTTTGGATGAAATTCCAGAGTTTTCTGGTGAGCCTTATGTTGTGATAAATAACAATCAACCAGATTTTGACACAAGTTCACTTGATACAAAGGCTTTTGAAGAATATAGTGACCTTGATTCTTTAGGTCGTTGTGGAGTTGCAACTGCAAATATAGGCAAAGAAATTATGCCCACTGAAAAACGTGGAAATATTAGCAATGTAAAACCAAGTGGCTGGATAAATAAAGAATATGATAAAGAACTTGTTGATGGTCGTTATATTTACAACCGTTGTCATTTGATAGGTTATCAGCTTACTGGCGAAAATGATAATGAAAAAAATCTTATAACTGGCACACGTTATATGAATGTAGAAGGAATGTTGCCATTTGAAAATATGGTGGCTGACTACATAGATGAAACTGATAACCATGTAATGTACCGCATTACTCCAATATATGATGGTGATAATCTGGTAGCAAGTGGTGTTCAGATGGAGGCATATTCAGTAGAGGATAATGGTGAAGGCATTTGTTTTAATGTTTATGTATATAACAATCAGCCTGAAATAACTATTGATTATGCAACCGGTGATAACTGGCTTTCAACTGAAACACCTGCAAATTATGATACATCACAAGATTCATTGGACAATACAAGTAATAATACTGCGGAATATATTTTAAATACTAGCTCTAAAAAAATCCATAAGCCTACATGTGGTGGACTTGCAAATACAAAACCTGAAAATAAAAAATCATATACAGGTGATATTCAAAGTTTACTTGACCAAGGATATACAAAATGTAAAAATTGCAATCCATAAAAATATAAAAACGGATACATATAAGATGTATCCGTTTTTATTTACAAAGTAATGTCAAGAAAAATCTTGCTTTTAAACTTTTTGCATAATGTGTGCTTTTGCTTGACACTTATACCTATTTAGTCTAAAATGAAATCGTATTAAAATATGTGTTGTTAAAGTGTCTGTTTGCCTAGCAAGCAGCTTAAAAGGGAATGGGGTGAAAATCCCCAGCGGTCACGCCGCTGTAATGAATGAGTTTTATGCCAAAAGACCACTGATTTAATAATCGGGAAGGCAGCATAAAATGATGAATTCTGAGCCAGAATACCTGCTTTTACATTTGTTTTGCAGCAGTTACGAGCGATGACTGGTCTGTAGATTTGTTACCCTGTGTTTTAAAAATTCATTGGCTAATCAATTCTTAACTTGACCAGTTTATAGTGTTTTTACACTATAAACTGGTTTTTCTATTATTAAAGAAGGTTTTTTATGAAAACAACTTTTAAAAATGGCAAAAAAATGAGGTTTGGATATACAACTGGTTCATGTGCAGCGGCTGCGGCACAAGCTGCCACATTGTTATTACTTACAGGTGAATGTCCCAAGAAACTTATACTTCACACCCCTAAAGGAATAGATTTAACACTATCACCTGAAGAGCCACAGATTAAAAACAATATTGCAAGTTGTGCAATTCGTAAAGATAGTGGTGACGACCCTGATTCTACTAATGGAATACGTATTTTTGCCTATGTACAAAAATTAACTAATACATGTGAAATCTTAATTGATGGCGGATATGGTGTTGGGCGAGTTACACGAGCTGGTCTTGCAAACCCAATAGGTTCGGCTGCTATAAATCCTGCTCCAAAAGAGCAAATAATACAAGCTGTTAAATCTGCTATGCAAAAAGCAAACTATATTGGCGGATTATCAATAATAATTTGTGCTGAAAATGGCAGAGAAATTGCAAAACAAACCTATAATGAACATCTTGGAATAGTAGACGGCATATCTATTCTTGGTACAAGTGGAATTGTAGAGCCTATGAGTGAGCAAGCCCTCATGGACACAACCCATTTGGAGTTAGATTCTCTTTATGCAGAAGGTCAAGATATCGCTTTTTTGTGTCCTGGAAACTATGGTTCAAATTTTGCTAAAAATTCATTGAAACTTGACATTGAAAAAGCAGTCAAATGTTCAAATTTTATAGGTGATGCTATTGATTATGCGGTATATTTGGGATTTAAAAAAATTCTGCTTGTAGGTCATGCGGGGAAACTTGTTAAAATAGCAGCCGGAGTTATGAACACACATTCATCAGTTGCAGATGCAAGACAAGAAATATTTATGGCTCATGCTGCTCTTTGTGGCGTTTCTCATGAAATTCTTGAAAGTCTAATGAAATCTATAACTGTTGATGAATGTTTAGACATATTAAAAGACACAGATATTATAGGTTCTATACTTGATAGTATAGGCAAAAGCATAGAAAAAAGGCTTAATATGCGAGTGAATAACAAAGTACAAATTGAATATATAATGTTCACAAATAAATATGGGGTTTTATCTAAATCTGATTGTGCATTAAATCTTTGCAAGGAGCTAAAAATATGAAAAAAGGTATTTTATACGGTATAGGAGTAGGTCCTGGTGACCCAGAACTTATGACGTTAAAGGCTATTAAAATGCTAAAAGAGTGTGACATAGTTGCCGCACCACAGTCTGATGGAAATGATAAAACGGCTACTAATATTGCAGAACAATTTATAAAGGGCAAGCCTATTTTATATTGTGATATGCCCATGACTAGGGATAAACAAAAAATGCGCGAAAGTCATAATATTGCAGCAGATAAAATATGTTCTCTACTTGATGAAGGTAAAACAGTAGTTTTTTTAACTCTTGGTGACCCAAGTATTTACTCAACTTATTGGTATGTTCACCGTTTGGTTTTAAATCGTGGATATAATGCACAGATTATACCGGGTGTTCCTTCATTTTGTGCAGCTGCGGCATCACTGAATATGGCACTTGTTGAGGGAAGTGAAATGTTGCATATAATACCAGCATCACATAAAAGCACCGATGAGGGACTTACACTTTCTGGAACAAAAGTGCTTATGAAAGCGGGGAAATCAATTCTTGAAGTGCGTGAGAAATTGCGTAAACAAGGTAAACTTGAAACTTCGGCACTTGTCGAAAGGGCTACCATGGCGGGAGAACGTGTTGTACATAACCTTGATGCTTTAGATGACCCAACTGGATATTTTTCCATTATAATTTCAAAGGAGAACTAAAATTTATGATTTATTTTGTGGGAGCGGGCTCCGGTGCACCAGACCTAATAACTATTAGAGGTGCAAACCTAATAAAAAAAGCTGATGTTATTGTATATGCTGGTTCACTGGTAAATCCTGAGATTTTAAACAATAGAAAAGAGTCATGTGAAGTTTATAATAGTGCAAAGATGACCTTAGAGGAAGTTATGCAAGTTATGATTCCAGCAGAGCGTAGAGGTAAATTAGTTGTTCGTCTTCATACAGGTGACCCATGTGTTTATGGCGCTCATAGAGAACAAATGGACTGGTTAGATAAAGAAGGAATTTTATATGAAATTTGCCCTGGCGTGTCATCTTTTTGCGGTGCAGCAGCAGCACTCAAAGCCGAATATACATTGCCAGATGTGTCACAAACGGTGATTTTGACTCGTATGGAGGGCAGAACTCCTGTCCCACCAAAGGAAAAAATTGAACTTCTAGCTGCTCATGGTGCAACGATGGTCATTTTCTTATCTGCTGGTCAGATAGAACAGCTTTCTAAGCGACTTATTGATGGGGGATACTCACCAGATACACCAGCAGCTATTGTTTACAAAGCTACATGGCCAGATGAAAAGGTAATATATACAACGGTTTCAAATCTTGCTGTTGATGGAAAAGGTATAACTAAAACTGCACTTATAACTATTGGTGGGTTTCTTGGTGATAAATATACCCGTTCTAAGCTATATGATCCATCATTTACCACTGAGTTTCGTGAGGCAAGTAAATGATTTGGGGTAAGATTATATCATTCACACACAATGGCGCTCAAACAGCTAAAAAAATAGTTGATTTATTGCCAAATGATAAGATTGAGCTTTATAAAAGAAGTGTTGATACATCACTTTGTGGCACATCACTTAAACGTATGGTTCAGCAGGCAATGGTGGATTGTCAGCTTATTATTTTTGTGGGTGCTACCGGAATTGCTGTGCGTTCGATTGCACCATACTTACAGGGAAAAGCATTTGACCCTGCCGTTTTGGTCGTTGATGAGCAGGGGAAATTTGTAATTTCTTTACTTTCGGGACATTTAGGGGGCGCAAATGAATTTACTCAAATGCTTGCTGATAAATTAAAAGCAACAGCAATTATAACCACAGCAACAGATATAAGGGGAGCATTTGCTGTTGATTCATGGGCAAAAAATAACAAATGTATTGTTATTGAAAGTGATAGAATACACTATATTTCTTCAGCAATACTTCGTGGAGAAAATATAGGTTTAAAAAGCAATTTTTCAATAAATAGCAATCGTCCAAGAAATATTGTGGATTTTTCAAAAAACGGTTTTACAGTAGCATTAAATGCAAATGAAAGTCCTTTTGAAAACACTTTACATATTATCCCAAAAATAATTCATGTCGGCATAGGTTGTAGACGTGATACATCGTTAGATAAAATTTCAAAAGCTGTAAATCTAGCTCTTAGCAAATATAATATAGATATTCGTGCAGTTTGCGCTATTGCATCTGTTGATATCAAGCAAAATGAAGCAGGAATTTTGGCATTTTGCAGAGGGTATAATCTACCATTTAACACATTTTCAGCTGATGAACTTAATACCTTAGATGGTGAGTTTACATCATCTGAATTTGTCAAGAAAACTGTAAATGTTGATAATGTATGTGAACGGGCAGCTGTTTATAGTGCAAAGAATAATAACTTACTATGTAAAAAACTATCATGTGATGGGGTAACAATAGCTATCGCATTAGAAAAGTGGGAGATGAAATTTTGAACATACAAATGATAGGCATTGATTTTCTTAAAGCGGATATATCAAAACGCGAACCGCTATCTTTTACGCAAAATCAAGTAACAAGCCTACTCCCTGTAATTTTAAATAATGAGAATGTGCTTGCATGTGCATTACTCGCTACTTGCAACCGAACAGAACTGTATCTTAATACAAAGGAGCCAGTAAATGCCTTACACATACTTGCTAAAGCCGCAAATATACCAGAAAAAGACTATATAACATGTACTGTATCAAGACAAGGCAATTCTGCAATAAGACATTTAATGGAGGTTTCATCTGGACTGCAATCACAAATTTTTGGAGATGACCAGATTGTAACACAAGTTAAAAACGCCATGCAGCTTGCAAGAGAAGCAAAAACTCTTGATAGCATACTTGAAACTTTATTTCGCCGTGCAGTTACGGCTGGTAAACGTGTTAAGACTGAAACTAGATTTTACACTGTTCAACCATCTGCTGCTAGTAAAAGTGTGCAGATGGCAAAAGATTTTTTTGGAAATTTAAATGGTAAAAATGCCGTTGTAATTGGCAATGGTGAAATGGGCAGGCTTGCAGCATCACTCCTTGTGGAGCAAGGCTGCAATGTTATAGTAACTCTTCGCACATATCGACATGGGCAAACGATAGTTCCAGCAGGCTGCAATACACATTTATATGATGATAGATTTTCATGTATTGATGGCACTGATTTGGTGTGCAGTGCAACAACAAGCCCACATTTCACAATAACATATGAACATATTTTGCAATTATCCAATCCGCCCAAACTATTAATCGATCTTGCAATGCCAAGAGACATAGATGAAAATATAAAAAAAATAAAAGATATCACCATTTGGAATTTGGATAATCTTGGTAGTTTGCCAGATGAAAATAAAGAAGAACGTGAGAAAGCTGCAAAAATTATAGAAAAAGAACTTGCTGATTTTTATTCTTGGAATTCATACAGAGCGGCATTACCAGTAATAGCACAGATTAAGGACAGCATTATGCAACGTGTTCATTTTGATAAACAATATAGTGAGTTTGAGAACGATAATGATTTAGATGGCGTTGTTGAACTAGCAGTAAATAAGTCAGTTGATTTGTTATTTGGAAGTATGAAAGACATAGTAAATCCAGATAGACTTTCTGAAAGTTTAAATCATATTAGAAAGGGATTATAAATATGAAATTATATGTTATCGGAATTGGCCCTGGTGGTGAAAATGAAATGACACTTCGTGCAGCTCGTGCATTAGAAAAATGTAATTGTGTTGCAGGTTATAACTTATATCTGGATTTAATCGAAAATCTGCTTGATGGCAAAGAGCGTATACAAACTGGTATGATGAAAGAAGTTGACCGTTGCACCGCTGCAAGAGATGCCGCACTTAGTGGAAAAACGGTTGCGGTGATATCTTCTGGAGACTCTGGAGTCTATGGCATGGCGGGACTTATGTTTGAATTGTGCGAAAATTATACAGAAATAGAAATTGAAGTAATTCCTGGAATCACTGCTGCTTGTTCAGGCGGGGCTGTTCTTGGTTCGCCTCTTACATGTGATTTTGCTGTTGTTTCGCTTTCTGATTTACTCACTCCATGGGAAGTTATAGAAAAACGTGTTAGAAGTGCCGCAAGTGGTGACCTTGCATTGGTGCTTTATAACCCAGCTAGCAAAAAGCGTATAGACCATTTAATGCGTGTGTGTGATATGATTTTAGAATATCAATCCCCAGACACTGTGTGTGGAATCGTTAGAAATATTGGCAGGGAAGGAGAAAGTTTTGAGCTTATGACCCTCTCTAAACTCCGTGATACACAGGTTGATATGTTGACAACAGTTTTTATTGGCAACTCACGCACAAAAATTATTTCCGGGAGAATGGTGACTCCTAGAGGTTATCGTGGCGTATGAAACTAATAGTGTTTTCTGGTACAAGTGATGGAAATAAACTCTGTCAATGGCTTTGTGAAAAAAATATTTCTGCTGATGTATATGTAGCGACAAAATATGGTCATGAAGTTATGCCTGAAATGAATGGAATTTATGTTCATATAGGCAGACTTGATTCTATGCAAATGGAACGGCTTTTTGATAATAATACTTGTGTAATTGACTGCACACACCCATATGCAAGTGAGGTAACTAACAATATAAAAACCGCCTGTAAAAACAAAAGTGCTAAATATTTGAGATTTTTAAGAAAAAGCATTTATTACAATAATAATGATATTATAACAGTCAGTGATACTGAAAGTGCTGTAAAATGGCTATCTAACACTAGTGAAAATGTTCTTTTAACTACTGGAAGTAAAGAACTTGAGGCATATACAAAGATACCAAATTATGAGGAAAGGTTATTTATTCGTGTGCTTCCAACAGTATCTGTTTTAGAAAAATGTGCATCACTTGGCTTTAAGGGTTCACATATAATTGCAATGCAAGGACCTTTTTCTATTGATATGAATGTCGCAATGTTAAAACAAACAAAATGTGATATTCTTGTAACAAAAGATACCGGAACATCTGGTGGATTTCTTGAAAAGCAAGAGGCGGCAAAAAAAGCTGGTGCAAAAATGCTTATGATTAAGCGGCCTACCCAAGAACAAGGATATGATTTTGAACAAATCAAACAGGAGATATTAAACATATATAATGTAAACTATCCTCGTTTTCCACTTTTTCTATCTATTGCTGAAAAAAAGGTGCTTATTGTTGGAGCGGGAAATATTGCTAAACGCAGGGTTGAGGTTTTAAAAAACTTTGGTGCAAATATTATTATCATAGCCAAAGAAAATCTTGCCAGCCTTGATAATGTTATATTGAGAGAATATAACGAAAATGACCTAGATGGAGTGTTTTTTGCAGTGGCTGCCACAGACGACAGACAAACTAATCATCAAATATATTTAGATTGTAAAAAAAGAAATATTCCTGTAAGTGTTGCCGATTGTATGAGTGAAAGCTCTTTTTTCTTTCCTGCTATATGCCAAAATAATATATTAACCGCAGGTTTAGTTTCAAATGGCAAAAACCATTATGCTGTTTCATCAATGGCAAAAAAAATTCGCAATCTATTGGAGGTGAAAGAATGAGAATCGGAAGTCGTGATAGTAAACTTGCCATACTTCAAGCTCAAGAGGTTATAAATAAATTTAATATACCTTGCGAGCTTATAACCATGAAAACAACAGGGGATATGATTTTAGATAAGACACTTGATAAAGTTGGTGGTAAAGGTCTTTTTGTAAAGGAGCTTGACAGAGCTTTGATGTGTGGTGAAGTAGATTTAACAGTTCACAGTTTAAAAGATGTACCAATGGAACAACCAGAAGGTTTCCCAATTGTTGCATATTCAAAACGAGAAGACGCAAGAGATGTGCTTGTTTTTCCCGAAGGTATAGATTCATTAGATATAAAAAAACCTATCGGCTGTTCAAGTGCTAGGCGTCGTGTGCAGCTTAAAAATTTATTCCCAAATGTTGAAATAAGTCCAATACGCGGAAATTTACAAACACGACTAAAAAAGTTAGATAGTGGTGAATATGGAGCATTGGTTTTGGCTGCTGCTGGGCTTCATCGTTTAGGATTAAAAAATAGAATATCACGATATTTTTCTACTGATGAAATTTTGCCCGCAGCCGGTCAAGGAATATTAGCCATTCAAGGAAGGCTAAATAGCTTTACAGATATGATAAATCGAGTAAATGATGTAGAATCTGAGCTATGTGCATTAGCTGAACGTGCCTATGTTAATGAATTGGGTGGCGGTTGCTTTGCGCCTATCGCAGCATATGCAACTATAAACGACGGGCAGATTGCTTTACGTGTTATGTATTCATCTGATGATGAAAGTAAAAAACTTTATATGTCAGATTCGGCAAGCATTTATGAGGCAAAACAACTTGGAATTGAGCTGGCAAAAAAAATTAAGCAGGAGGTGCGGTCTTGGGAACGGGAAAAGTAATTTTAGTTGGTGCAGGTCCAAGCGGTCGTGATTTACTTACACTTAAAGGTTTTTCAGCTTTGCAAAAAGCTGAAGTTGTTGTTTTTGACCGTTTAGTTGAGCAAGATATTTTAGATTGTATACCAATAACTGCCGAAAAAATTGATGTTGGTAAGCAAAATAATCATCATCCTGTACCCCAAGAACAGATAAATCAAATCTTAGCTAACAAAGCCAAAGAAGGTAAAAATGTTGTTCGGTTAAAAGGTGGGGATTGTTTTCTTTTTGGCAGAGGAGGAGAGGAGTGTGAGTATCTTTTTGAAAATAATATTCCATTTGATGTTGTGCCTGGAGTTACAAGTGCCATTGCTGCACCGGCTTATGCTGGCATCCCAGTAACACATAGAGATTTTTGCTCATCAGTGCATATTATAACAGCTCATGCAAGAGCGGGCAAAAAGTTAGAAATAGACTTTGAAAGTCTTGTTAATCTTAGGGGAACGCTTGTTTTTTTAATGGGACTCAGTGCCTTAGAGCAGATTATGCAAGGTTTACTTAATGCGGGAATTTCATCGAATATGCCTGCTGCGGTTATCGAAAATGGAACGCGACCAACTCAGAGAAAAGTTATTTCTAATGTACTAGAAATAACTGAAGAAGTTAGAAATGTTGGACTTAAAAGTCCCGCCCTTATAGTTGTTGGTGAAGTCTGCGCTTTATCAGATAAACTTGATTGGTTCGCTAAACAGCCTTTATATGGTAAAACCGTTGTTGTAACTCGTCCTCAAGAGAGAATTGGCACTCTATCCGAAAAGCTCCGTAGACTTGGTGCAAATGTTATTGAATGTCCATGTATACAAACTGTTAATGCTGTTGATGAGAATATATTTAAAAAAGCGCTTACAAAAACATATGACTATATTGTGCTTACAAGTCCCGCTGGTGTTTCAGCTATGATTACTGCTTTGGAAAAAGTAGGCAAAGACATTAGAGTGTTTTATAATTGTAAATTTGCAGTTATAGGTGAGGGCACTGCAAAGGAGCTTAAAAAATACGGTATAAATGCAGACCTTATTCCTGATATTTATGACAGTAAACATCTTGCTGACTTGCTTGTAAATAGCATAAACCATCAATCTTCAGTGTTAATTCTAAGAGCAAATGAAGGTTCAAAGGAGCTTACCACCACACTATCAAACGCAAATATAGATTTTACAGATATTTCAACATATAAAACAGAATATTGTTGTAATAAGGTTGAAATGCTTAAAGATATGATTAAAAATAATTCTATAAATGTTGTTACCTTTACAAGTGCATCGACCGTAATTGGATTTGTTAATTCAATAGATATTGACAAGTATAATAACTTTACTGCATTATGTATAGGTGAACAAACCGCCCAAAAAGCTAAATCTTATGGTATGAATACAAAAGTTGCTAAAAATGCGACTATTGACTCTATGATTGATGTTTTAATTGAGGAGGATAATAATGTTTGAGCAAACAATTCGCCCACGCAGGCTTCGCACAAGTGATACTTTAAGATGTATGGTTCGAGAAACCAGAATTTCACCTGATAGTCTTGTCTGGCCAATTTTCATTGCAGAGGGTGAAAACATTTACAGGGAAATAGAGTCTTTGCCAAACCAATATCATTATAGTCCTGACCAGCTTTATCGAATGGTTGAACGCGCTAAAAAACATGGTGTTTCACGTGTTTTGCTTTTTGGACTTCCAAAAGAAAAAGATGCTGAAGGTTCTGGAGCATGGGCTGAAGATGGTATTATACAGCAAGGTATAAGAAAAATTAAAGAGCTCGCTCCAGATATGTATGTAATAACAGATGTCTGTATGTGTGAATACACAAGTCATGGTCATTGCGGAATTTTATGCGGTCATGATGTTGATAACGATAAAACTCTTGAAAAATTGGCACAAATTGCACTCAGCCATGTAAAAGCTGGTGCTGATATGATAGCTCCAAGCGATATGATGGATGGTCGAGTTGCTGTTATTAGAGAAATGCTTGACAAAAATGGATTTGCGAATATTCCAATCATGGCATATTCTGCAAAATTTGCATCTAGTTTTTATGGACCGTTCCGCGATGCAGCTGGTTCTGCTCCAGCGTTTGGTGATAGACGTTCGTACCAAATGGATTTTCATAACAGTCGAGAAGCAATGCGTGAATGTGCTTTGGACATGGCAGAAGGTGCAGATATTTTGATGGTTAAACCTGCACTTGCTTATCTCGATTTAGTTTATCAGGCAAGGCAAAATTTTGATTTACCAATTGCTTGTTATGCAGTTTCTGGAGAGTATGCGATGATAAAGACCGCTGCAAAAGCAGGGCTTATTGATGAATATGCTGTAATGTGCGAAAGTGCGGTTTGTATGTATAGGGCAGGAGCTGATATTTTAATCACATATTATGCCTGTGAACTTGCAGACGCTATTAGAAAGGGAGATATAGGTTAAGATGAATTTAGTTATATCAGAAAAGGCTATGGAGCGTGCAAAAAATTTTCTACCAGGTGGTGTAAATTCTCCTGTTCGTGCATTTGGCGCAGTTGGCGGAACTCCTCCATTCATTGTAAAAGGAAAGGGAAGTCATATATGGGATTTAGATAATAATGAATATATTGATTTTGTTGGTTCATGGGGACCACTTATCTTGGGTCATAGCTATGAGCCAGTTTTGGAGGCTGTTAATGAGACTGTAAAAAATGGTCTTTCTTTTGGTGCACCTACTTTAAAAGAAGTGGAAATGGCTGAAAAATTAGTTTCTATTGTACCTAATATAGAAATGGTGCGTATGGTTAACTCAGGTACAGAGGCTGTTATGAGCGCCATTCGATTGGCTAGAGGTGCAACAGGAAAATCCAAAATTATAAAATTTACAGGTTGCTATCATGGTCATTCAGATGCAATGCTTGTCAGTGCTGGCTCTGGTGCATTAACACAAGGAGAACCAAATTCTGCTGGTGTTACAAAAGGAGCAGCCGAAGATACTTTAACGGCTGAGTATAACAACTTAGACTCAGTTAAGCAATTATTCGATGCTAATAATGGACAAATTGCAGCCATTATAGTTGAACCCGTTGCAGCTAATATGGGTGTAGTGCCTCCTATGGATGGGTTTCTGCAAGGTCTTAGAGATTTATGTGATAAAAATGGCGCTTTACTTATTTTCGACGAAGTTATAACTGGTTTCCGCCTTGCTCTTGGCGGTGCTCAGGAATTTTTTGGCGTTCGTGCTGATGTAGTAACTTTTGGTAAGATAATTGGTGGAGGGATGCCTGTTGGCGCATATGCAACAACTAGAGAAATAATGCAAAATATTTCACCTCTTGGTTCTGTTTATCAAGCTGGAACGCTTTCTGGCAATCCTGTTGCAATGGCGGCTGGTTTGAAACAACTTGAGATATTAGAAAAAAATCAATCATATTATATAGAAATAAATAAAAAAGCACAATTTATTGCAAATAATTTGCGTGAAAGTGCTGAGAAGCATAATGTCAATATTACTGTAAACCAGTGTGGAGGTCTTATATGTCCATATTTTACAAATGAAAATGTAAATAGCTTTGCAGACACACAGAAATCGAATCTTGAGCAGTTTAAATGCTATTTCAATACTATGCTTGAGCGTGGAATATATCTTGCACCGAGTCAGTTTGAGGCTATGTTTATCAGCATTAGTCACACAGATGAAGATATTTCTGCATTTTGTACTGCGGCAGATGAGGCTCTTAAAACTCTTTAAAAAGGAGATATTAACCCCATGAGTTATATTGAATGTCCACGACTTTTAATAGCTGGCACAAATAGTGGTTGTGGTAAAACAACGGTTGTTAATGCACTTTTGAGAGCCATACAAAAAAAGGGAATATCTCTATGTGGATTTAAATGCGGTCCAGACTATATTGACCCAATGTTTCATAAAGCAGCCCTTAACATTCCAAGCTATAATTTAGACTTATTCTTTATAAACGAGATAGATTGTTCAAATTTACTTGCAAAACATATTCCGCAAAATGGAATTGGGATAATTGAAGGTGTGATGGGTCTTTATGATGGTATTTCTGGAACAACAGATATTGCGTCATCTGCACACCTTGCTATGGCTACAAGCACACCATCTGTTTTAGTAGTAAGACCTAAAGGACAATCACTATCTATGGGGGCAATGCTTTACGGATTTAAAAACTTTGCATCTAATACTTTAAAAGGTGTTATATTTAATGGCATTTCTTCTGGAATGTATCCATTCTACAAAAAAATAGCAGAACAAATTGGTTTAAAGGTTTATGGCTATCTACCTGAAATAAAGCAAACTGAAATTCCAAGCAGGCATCTTGGTCTTGTAACTGCTGATGAAATAAGTGATTTGCAAAAAAATCTTGATATTTTGGCAAATGAGGCACTAAAAACACTTGATATTGACGGACTAATGGAGCTTTCAAAAACTGCCACTAAACTTTGCAAACCTGAAATAATTACAAAAAAGAATAAATCTATTCGTATTGCAGTTGCAAAAGATAATGCATTTTGTTTTTACTATCAAGATAATTTAGATTTACTTGAGGAGTACGGTGCTGAACTTGTACAATTTTCACCGCTTTATGATAGTTCATTACCTGAAAATATAAATGGTCTTTATATTGGTGGTGGATATCCAGAGCTATATGCAAAAGAGTTATCACAGAATAAATCAATGCTTTCAAATATAAAAACTGCCATAAAAAACAATCTTCCAACTATTGCAGAGTGTGGTGGTTTCATGTATTTGCAGTCAAGTATTACAACATTAGATGGTTATACTTATAATATGGCTGATGTGATTAAAACTACAGCAAAAATGACAGATAAACTGCAAAACTTTGGATATATAACAATGACTTCACAAAAAGACTGCTTGATTGCAAAAAAAGGTGAAAATATTCGTTCACATGAATTTCATTATTCTTTATCCGAAAATTCTGGAGATGCTTTTTATGCTGAAAAGCCTAATAAAAAGTCATGGTATGCCGCTTATGCAGATGACACACTTTATGCAGGATATCCACATTTATACTTTAGAGCAAATAAGGAAATTATTCCACGTTTTTTGAATTTTTGTGCAGAGTTTGGGGGAAATTTATGAATTTACTAGATAAAACAATAAAAAACATAAAACCACTGGACAAATCTAGTATTGAGAAAGCAAAAAAACGCTTTTTAAATATTGCAATTCCTCTTGGCAGTCTTGGACTTTTGCAAGATGCTATAATTCAGCTTGCTGGCATTCAAGAAAATGAAAAACCTGATATTTCCAAAAGAGCAGTTATTGTGTTCTGTGCAGATAATGGTGTTGTAGCACAGGGAGTCACCCAATGTGGTCAGGAGGTCACAGCCATTGTAACGGAAAACCTGAATCGCGGTCAAACCAGTGTATGTTTGATGGCAGATGCCATAAATATAGATGTAATTCCTGTTGATATTGGTGTTGCAAAAGATGTTAATGGAGAAAAAATACGAAAATGCAAAATTCGCTATGGCACAGCAGATATGACACAAGAACCAGCAATGACAAGACAGCAGGCTATTTCTGCAATAGAAACAGGCATAAAGATTGCTGTTGAGTGTAAAAACGATAACTACAAATTGCTGTGTTTAGGCGAAATGGGTATAGGTAATACAACTACAACGGCGGCTGTAACTTCTGTGCTGCTTGAACTTCAGCCAGAAATGGTGACAGGTCGAGGTGCGGGACTTTCAAGTGATGGCTTAACACGTAAAATTAAAGTAATTAAAACTGCTATTGATTTACATAAACCAAACCCAAATGATATTATTGATACTTTATATAAAGTTGGCGGTTTGGATATATGTGGAATGGTGGGAGCATATTTAGGTGGTGCATATTGTAGAATACCTGTTGTAGCTGATGGTGTTATTGCCTGTGTTGCGGCATTATGTGCTGTCAGGTTATGCCCAGCAGCTAGAGATTATATTATCGTTTCTCATAAATCTGATGAACCAGCAGGTGAAAAATTGCTTGATGCTCTTAATGCTAAACCATTTATTGATGCCAAAATGCGACTTGGCGAGGGAACAGGGGCTGTCGCTGCTGTTTCACTTTTAGACCTTGCACTTGCACCATATTTGCGTATGGCAAGTTTTGATGAAATAAATATAGATGCTTATAAGCAATTAACATAAGGTGTTTCCATGAAAATTGTTATTACAGGTGGCTCTGCAAGTGGAAAATCAGCTTATGCAGAGCAAATTATATGTAAATATGCAACAAAGAAACTTTATCTTGCCACTATGCAGCCTTTTGGAAAAGCTGCACAAAAGAGAATAGAGCGTCATTTATCATTAAGAAAGGGAAAAGGATTTGATACACAGGAATGTTTTATAAATCTTGAACATTTCACACCACAAAATCAATATGATGGCATTTTGCTGGAATGTATGTCAAATTTACTTGCAAATGAGATTTTTTCTCCTAATGGCATAGGTGCAGATAAAGCAGTTGAATATATTATAAATGGTATAGTTAGGCTTGAGAAACAGTGTAAAATTCTTGTTATTGTTACAAGTGAAATTTTTTCTGATGATGAAGAATATTCAGAGCAAACAATAAAATACTGCAAGTTGCTTGGAAATATAAATCAAATACTATTTAAAATATCTGATGCAGCTGCAGAGTCTGTTTGTGGCATTTTAATACCATATAAGGGGGAAAATTTGCTGTGAAAAGTGCGTTAAGTGGGTTGCTTGTCGCATTCTCATTATATTCGACCATACCAGTGCCTGAAGTTAAATGGGAAAAAAGCACTATGCGTTGGGCTTTGTCTTTTTTGCCTTTTATAGGTTTGATTATCGGTGTAATTGAGTGGCTATGGTATGCTTTTTGCATTTCTTTTGATGCATCGCCGATTTTCTATTCTATTATTGCATCAGTAATCCCAATTATAATATCTGGTGGTATACATTTAGATGGCTTGTGTGATACTTGTGATGCTCTCTGCTCATTTGGTGATTTGGAGAAAAAGTTAGCTATTTTAAAAGACCCACATGTTGGAGCGTTTGGTCCTATGTGGCTTATGGTTTTTTTGTTATGTGAGATAGCCTGTTTTTCACAACTTTATAAAACACCACAATTTCTATTGCTTGCCATTATAGGTTTTACAGTTGCAAGGGCAACAGGCGGCAGTAAAATAGTTTTTCTACCATGTGCTAAAAATTCTGGCCTTGCACATATATTCTCAGAAAATAGCGATAAAAATATTGTGTTTTTTACACTTATATTTGAGGCTATGTTGTTTTTGATTTTGGCTGCTCTACCTATCTTCAATGTAGATAATAGCATTTTTATTTCAAAAGTTTTGTTTTTTGTGGTTTTGGTGTGGTATTTTATTCATAATGCTATTTGCAAGCGTGTTTTTAGTGGTATAACTGGGGATTTAGCAGGCTTTTTCATCTGTACAACCGAACTTATCTTTTTGGCAATTCCAGCACTTGGAGGCATGATTTTATGACAGTTTTAATAGTTGGTGGTGCATATCAGGGTAAAAAAGATTTTGCAAAACAGCTTTTTGAGCTAAATGACAATGATTTCGCTGATATAAATAATTTTAAAGATATATATAATAAAAAAGCTATAAATAATCTACATAAGTACATAAAAATACATAACATTTATGATGCATCAGAATTTGCAAATTTATTAAAAAATAAAGTTATTATATGTAATGAAATTGGGTGTGGTGTAGTTCCGGTTGAAAAAGAACTTGACGATTGGCGTGAAATTACTGGACGTGTGTGTTGTGAAATCGCAAGATTTGCAGATATTGTAATAAGAGTTACTGCTGGTATACCCCAAGTTATAAAAGGGAGGATATAAAAATGCACCATAAACATGGCGGAAATATCTATCAATATAAAAAAGGTAATTTGATAGATTTTTCTGCAAATATTAACCCTTATGGTATACCTTCACAAATTAAACAGGCTATGCATAATGCAATAGATTTATGCGTACACTATCCAGACCCAAACGCAACAGAGCTTAGAAGTTCACTTGCTAAAAAATATAACTTGGAGCCAGAAAATTTTTTTTGCTCTAATGGTGCAGCCGAAGTTTTTTTTAGGTTAGCTAGTGTTTTAAAGCCTAAAAATGCAGTTATTACAGCTCCAACCTTTTCAGAATATGAACAGGCTTTGCTAACTGTAAACTGTCAGGTAAAACATCACTTTTTATTAAAAGAGAATAATTTTAATCTTACAGATTGTATTTTGGACGAGTTAAATAGCAGTATAGATTTTTGTATATTATGTAATCCAAACAATCCAACAGGTCAGGTTATAAATCCAGATTTAATGAATAAGATTATAAACAAGTGCAGTCAAAATAACATTTATTTGGCTATTGATGAATGCTTTTTGGACTTTCTTGAAGATGAAGAAAAATACTCGGTATTACATAAACTCATAGATTTTAAAAAGTTAATTGTTATAAGAGCTTTTACAAAAATGTATGCCATAGCGGGATTACGTCTTGGATTTTGTGTAAGTGTTGACACTTGCCTTATAAATAAATTGTACCTTGCTGGACAGCCTTGGAACACATCGGTTATTGCTCAAGCAGCAGGAGTAGCAGCCTTAAAATCGAATGATTATCAAAAGCAAACTGCTAAAAATATAAAGATTTTAAAAGATAAGTTGTATTTTGAGCTTAAACAGTTAAATTTAACAGTTTATAATGGACAAGCAAATTATTTGCTGTTTTACACTTCAGACTTTGAATTACATGAAAAACTAATAAAACATAATATTTTAATAAGAAACTGCGAAAATTATATAGGGCTTAACAAGGGTTATTATCGTGTTGCAGTGAGAACAGAAGATGAAAACAATTTACTTATATGTGCTATAAAGGAGGAAATTGACTAATGGCAAAGGTTATAATGGTTCAAGGAACTGCATCAAATGCAGGTAAAAGTGTATTAGTCGCTGCTCTTTGCCGTATTTTCAAACAAGATGGTTATAAAGTTGCGCCATTCAAGTCACAAAATATGGCTCTAAACTCCTTTATAACAAAAGATGGCTTAGAAATGGGGAGAGCACAAGCAATGCAAGCACAGGCTTGTGATATTGAACCAGATGTAAGAATGAATCCTATTTTGTTAAAACCTACAAGTGATTGTGGCTCACAGGTTATTTTAAACGGTAAAGCAACAGGCAATCAAACTGCAAAAGAATATTTTTCAAATAAATCGACCCTAAAACCATTTATCAAACAAACTTTTGATAGTTTAGCATCAGATTTTGATATTATTGTTATTGAAGGAGCAGGAAGTCCTGCCGAAATTAACTTGAAACAAGATGATATTGTAAATATGGGAATGGCAAAACTTGCAAATGCCCCTGTTTTACTTGTGGGTGATATAGATAGAGGAGGTGTGTTTGCATCACTTTATGGAACAGTAAAGCTACTTGATAAAGATGAGCAAGACAGAATTTGTGGACTTGTTATAAATAAATTTCGTGGTGACCCAGAAATACTTTCTTCTGGTCTTGAAATGCTTGAAAATTTAACTGAAAAGTCTGTATTAGGCGTTGTGCCTTACATGCAGATTGATATTGATGATGAAGATAGTTTGTCAAGCAGACTTGATAATAAAAATCGTGTAGATTTAATCAATATAGCTGTTATTAAACTGCCTCATATTTCCAATTTTACTGATTTTGACCCGCTTTCACGTATAAATGGTGTTGGACTAAATTATGTTCAGCGACCAGACCAGTTTGTAAATGCGGATTTAATTATTATTCCAGGAACAAAAAGCACAATCGATGATTTAAGATGGATTAGAGAAAACGGTCTTGAGGCTCAAATACTTAAGTCTCATGCTAAAGGTACACCTATCTTTGGTATCTGTGGTGGTTACCAAATGATGGGGCAACATATTTCAGATCCAGAAAATACCGAATGTGGTGGGGAAATAGCGGGTATTGGACTTTTACCCACCAAAACTGTATTTCTAAAAAATAAAACAACACTACAAGTTACAGGTGAAATTTTAGATATTGATGGCATTTTTTCATCGCTAACAGGTAAAAATACAGTCGGATATGAAATCCACATGGGTGAAACAACACTGTTAAATCATGCCAGACCATTTCAAAGGCTAAAGCGTGACAAGAATGAGATTTTAGATGGTGCATTCTATAACAATGCTTATGGAACATATTTGCACGGTATTTTTGATAATTCAGAAATAACTGGGTCTATATTAAATGCACTTGCAAAAAAGAAAAATATATCTATTGAGAATGATTATATAAATCTGGAGCAGTATAAACAAATACAGTATGATAAACTTGCAGATTTGGTCAGAAATTCGCTTGATATTGATAAAATATATAGTGTTATGGAGGATTTTTCATGCAGAAAACAAAAGGATTAATCCATATATATCATGGAGATGGAAAAGGTAAAACAACCTCAGCTATGGGACTTGCTCTTAGAAGTTTAGGTCATAACCACAAGGTTGTAATAGCTCAATTTTTAAAAGATGGTACTTCAGGCGAATGTCGTATGATTGCAAAATATCCTAATTTGACTTTGCTTGCTGCAAATCCATACTCTAAATTCACTTTTCAAATGACTGATGAAGAAAAAGAGCAGACAAAACAAAGTATAAACCGAATGTTTACTGCTGCAACTAAGTTTTGTGAAAAAAATTCAGCTAATCTTTTAATATTAGATGAAATCTGCGCTGCAATAACAACACATATGCTTGATGAGGAACTTGTAATAAACTTTCTTGAAAATAAACCATATGACCTGGAAGTTGTTATGACTGGAAGAAATCCATCCGAAAGACTAATTTCACTTGCGGATTATGTAACAGAGATGAAAAAGCAAAAACACCCATTTGATAATGGAATTGCTGCACGAGAGGGAATAGAACAATGAATTTTATTATAAAACCAGCAGAAATAGAAAAAGCTAGTTTCGCAATAATAACTAAAGAGCTAGGAAATAAAAAATTTCCAGAAGGTCAAGCAGAAGTTGTAAAAAGGGTTATTCATACAACTGCTGATTTTGATTATGCTGATAATCTTTGTTTTTCAGAAAATGCAATACAAAATGCTAAAGATGCTATCTTAAATGGTGCAACTATAATCACCGATACAAATATGGCTCTTTCTGGTATAAATAAGAATGCTTTATCACAATTTGGTTGTGACGTTCGCTGCTTTATGGCAGATGAAAATGTTGCTGCTGAAGCTAAGAAACGTGGTGTTACAAGAGCGATTGTAAGTATGGAGTATGCATCTAAACTAAAAAAGCCTTTAATTTTTGCTATTGGAAACGCTCCAACTGCTCTTATCCATCTGCATAAACTTATTAAACAAGGTGCTGTAAATCCTGCTTTAGTGATAGGTGTACCAGTTGGATTTGTAAATGTGGTGGAATCAAAAGAATTATTTATAGGCGGCTCTGATATTCCATATATCATCGCAAAGGGCAGAAAAGGTGGAAGCAATGTAGCTGCAGCTATTATAAATGCTATACTTTATCAGCTTGTAACAAGAGAGGGATTTGAAAAATGAACAAAAAAGCGATAGCTGTTATAAGTTTTGGAACTACATATCCAAAAGCAAGGCTTGCAATAGAGCGTATAGAAAACAGTTTGAAAGCAGCTTTTCCAGACTATGATTTTTTTAGAGCTTTTACATCTAAAATGGTTATAAATAAAATAGAAAAAGAAGAAAATATAAAAATTCCTACGCCAGAGCAACTTATGATTCAGCTTTTAAGTAATGGATATGAAGAAGTTCTTTGTCAAAGCCTTCATATTATGGCGGGTTTTGAATATGAGAAAATGCTGCACCAGATTTTTAAATTTGAAGATAAGTTCAAAAAACTATCTATTGGTATGCCGATGTTATTTGGTGAGTATGACTATAAACATATTTGTTCAGAACTTTTAGAACATATGCCAAAGCTCAAAGAAGATGAGGCATACGTTTATATGGGGCATGGTACAGAACATTTTGCAAACAGCGCATATAGTCAAGTTGAAAATATGTTTAGAAATCTTGGAGCTGAGCATGTTTATGTTGGAACTGTTGAGGGTTTTCCAAGTCTTGACTATATTATAAAAAGACTAAAAAAACATAATATAAAGAAAGTAATTCTTTCACCTTTTATGATTGTAGCGGGCGACCATGCTCAAAATGACTTAGCAGGTGATGAAGATGATAGCTGGAAATCTATTTTACTTAAAGAAGGGTATGAGGTAGAGATAAATCTTCAAGGACTTGGAGATTTAGATGCGGTTTGCGACCTGTTTTGCAGACATTCAAAAATTGCTTTGCAATAACATTGAAAGAACGGCAAAATTTGTCGTTCTTTTTTGAATTTAGACAAGATAATTATGCCATGTTTTGATATTTTCAGATGAGAAAAAAAGACTGATTTGTTTATTGATGGAGAAAAAATTATTCAAATAGGCGAGAACCTAACAGATAATAAGATTATAGATGCTGAAGTCTGTCCAGTTTTTATACTTATTACTAAAAATGATATATTTTTAATAAAATAAATATATGCTTTGACGGTTGTTTATGGCTAACTCTTTATGATATTATATTGAGGCAGCAAAAACAAAAATTTTTACAGTCGAGTTAGCAGTTGCTAATCTTTAGGAAAGGGAATTTATGAAACGACATTTTTCAACTATAATTCTAGCAATTTTACTTTTAATAGCTTCTATTTCTTCTTTATTTTTAGGTGTACTTGAAATGAACATTTCGGGTCTGCTTTCTGGGAATATTGAACAAATAGAAACACTTCTAATTTCAAGACTTCCAAGGCTTCTTGCTATCCTTTGTACAGGCGTAGGGCTTAGTGTTGCTGGTCTTATAATGCAGCAGCTTTGCATGAATAAATTTGTTTCGCCATCTACTGGTGCTACAATTTCTTCAGCACAATTTGGCATTTTAATCGCACTTCTTTTTATTCCTAACTCAACTATTTGGGGTCGAGCATTTTTTTCGTTTATTGCAGCAATTTTGGGAACATGGCTTTTTGTGTGGTTTATTCAAAAAGTAACATTCAAAGAGGCTGTAATGGTTCCGCTAGTTGGCATTATGTTTGGTAATGTAATAGGCGGTTTAACAAGTTTTCTTGCATATAAATATGAAATGACACAAGCTCTTTCAACATGGCTTGTAGGCAGCTTTTCAACTGTGTTAAGAGGACAATATGAACTTGTTTATTTAACTGTACCTCTTGTAATTATTGCATTTATTTTTGCAAACCATTTTAATATTGTTGGTATGGGCAGAGATTTCTCACAAAATCTTGGTATTTCATATAACAAAATTTTATTTATGGGACTTACAATTGCGGCAGTTCTAACTGCGAGTGTGGTAGTTGTCGTAGGCGCTATTTCTTATATAGGTCTTATTGTCCCGAATCTTGTTGCTATGTTTAAGGGTGATAAAATTCAAGGTACACTTGTTGATACAGCACTTTTTGGTGCATTATTCGTGCTTGTTTGTGATATGATAGGCAGAACAGTTATCAAACCTTATGAACTACCCATTGAACTTATAGTTGGTATTTTAGGAAGTATTTTATTTATTGGTTTACTGTTTTATCGTCTTAAAAACGGTAGAAAAAGTATTCGTTTGGGTACTACCAATAATACAAGCTGCTGCTCTTGCACACCTAAACTGGAGGAAAAGTAATGAATAAGGCACTTTACAGAAATAGAAAAAAAATTTTAGGATTGTTTCTACTTGTTGTACTTGCATCGGTTTTATATATGCTGGTAGAAGTTAACTTTGAAAATCAAAAGCTATTTAACTATGCTATGAAAATTCGTACACCAAAACTTATTGTTATGCTTATTTCTGCATTTGCAATAGGTGGTGCATCAATTGTTTTCCAATCCGTTATAAACAACACAATTGTTACACCATGTCTTTTAGGTATGAACTCACTTTATAGCCTTATACACACAGCGGTTGTATTTTTTGCAGGCTCTGGTAGTATTTTAGCTGTAAATGCTAATCTTTCATTTGTTGTTGATTTACTTTTAATGGGTGTTATTGCAACAGTAATATATAGCTACTTATTTAAGAAAACAAATCATAATGTACTCTATGTTCTGCTTATTGGTACAGTTTTAACATCATTTTTTACCAGTGTTCAAACAACCCTGACCAGAGTTATGGACCCGAATGAATATGACACACTGCTCACCAGCTTGGTCGCAAGTTTTAATAATATTAACTCAGAGATTATTGTTTTTTCTATTGTATTGATTGCAGCACTTATTATCTGGCTTAGAAAGGATTTAGCTCTACTTGATGTTATAACTCTTGGTAAACATCAAGCAATAAATCTAGGTGTGGATTATGATAGATGCATTAGACGGCTGCTTTTAGGTGTAACACTTTTTATAGCTGTTGCAACTGCCATGGTGGGACCAATTTCTTTTCTTGGGTTAATTATAGCTAACTTATCGAGACAACTGCTTAAAACGTATCGTCATTCACAGCTTATTCTTGGCTCCACATTTTTCGGGATGATAGTACTAGTTGGCGGTCAAATGATTGTAGAACATATATTTACATATTCTGTACCTATTAGTGTATTTATTACTGTAGGTGGAGGACTATATTTTCTTTATTTACTTCTCAAAAGCAGGAGGGCTTAAATTATTATGATGAAAATAAATAATCTCATAAAAAAATACGGTGAAAAAACCGTTGTAAATGATGTAAGTTTTGAAATACCAAAAGGTAAAGTAATATCTATGATTGGACCAAATGGTGCAGGTAAATCAACTGTTATGGGCATGATTTCGCGTTTAGTTGAACCAGACATTGGCCATGTAGAATTTCATGGTCAAAAATTGCACCATTGGAAAAGCAGAGAATTATCAAAAAAACTTGCAATTCTAACACAAAGTAATAATATTCAAATGAAACTTACTGTTAGGGAGTTGGTTACTTTTGGTCGTTTTCCATATTGTGGAGGCCGCACAACAATGGAAGATGAAGAAATAATTGATAAAGCCATATCTTATATGGAGCTTGATGAGTTTCAAGACCGTTTTATAGATGAGCTTTCAGGTGGTCAACGTCAAAGAGCATATATAGCAATGGTAATTGCTCAGGATACTGAATATGTGCTTTTGGACGAGCCTACAAATAATCTTGATATTTATCATGCAACAAATCTTATGAAAACAGTTAGAAAACTATGTGACGAACTTGGTAAAACTGTAATTCTTGTGTTGCATGAAATTAACTATGCAGCATTTTATTCTGATTATATCTGTGCATTTGTAAATGGTGAAATAGCCAAATTTGGCACAGTTGAAGAAATTATGACAAAAGAAACCCTTTCTGATATTTATAAAGTTGATTTTGAAATTATGAATATAAATGGAAAACCGCTTTCAATTTATTATTAAATAGAACTTTAATATATATGTTATATAAAAGGAGATTTTACATTATGAAGAAGTATGTAGTAAAAAGATTTATTGCTCTAACTCTTGCACTCGCAGCAACAGCTTCTCTAGCTGCTTGTTCAACTGCAAACAATAGCTCTAACTCCTCGTCTGCTGGCAGCAGCGTTTCCGCTGAGCAGAATAAAACAATTACAATAACTTCTTTGAATGCAAACAAAGAAGAAATACAGGTTGAAGTTCCATATGATGCAAAACGCATTGCAGTTTTAGATATGCCGTCACTCGACATTATTGATAATCTTGGTTTGGGTGAACGTGTTGTTGGTACTTCAGATACGTCCATTGAATACTTAACTGATTATGTTGATAATACTGAAAGTCTTGGTACAATTAAAGAGGCAGACTTTGAAGCAGTTATGGCAGTAGAACCTGATATTATTTTCATTGGTGGTCGTCTTGCTGAGTCATATGATGCACTAAGTGAGATTGCGCCAGTTGTATATCTTTCTACTGATACAGAACTTGGTGTAGTTGAAAGTGTTCGTAAAAATGCAACAACTATTGCATCTATATTTGGAAAAGAAGCACAAGTAGATGCTCTAATGGCAGATTTTGATGATAGAATTGCGGCACTAAACGAATTTGCAGCGGGAAAAAATGCTGTTATTGGCATGTGCACAAGTGGTGCATTTAGTACCCTTGGCAACGATGGTCGTTGTTCTATAATTGGCCGTGAGCTTGGTTTTAATAACATTGCATCTGATGATGTCACTTCAACTCATGGCAATGAATCTTCATTTGAGTTGCTTGTTGAGTTAAATCCTGAATATATGTTTATTCTTGACCGTGATGCAGCTATTTCAACAGAGGGTGCGAAATTAGCTGAAGAAATTATGAATAATGAGCTTGTAGCAAAAACTGATGCTTATAAGAATGACAATATTATCTATCTTGCACATCCATCTATTTGGTATACCGCTGAAGGTGGAATAACAGCTCTTGATTATATGCTTTCTGACCTCGAAAGTGAATTACTATAAAGCAAAACACCTGTGATAAAATATCACAGGTGTTTTTTATTAGCAATATTTTTCTTGTAATTCATTAAGAACATTCAAGTAATATTCTCTGTGAGAAGCATTTTGAGAATTGTTCTCAAAATGCTTAGTTTCATCATCTAATCTTTGGAGCGTTTGAGTTGACAATGTTTTTTGACCAAATGGATAAGCCACTTGATTTTCTTTAACAATATGTCTTTCCAATAAGTCACAATAGGCTGATAAATTGGTTATAATCTTGAGTTTTAACTGCGTAGAAGGGGAGAGTAAATATTCATTCATAGCTTTATCAAGCTCTGATAAATATAATCTTCCAATATCATGCTCCACTAGCATACCATTACGAATCATTTTTTCTGCTGGACCACCAACTTCTTGAATCATTGCATTAAAAAGAATATCTTCTTCCTTTTTGTGATGTAAACTATCAGCATAAACTTTGCCAAAATTAAGCATTTTATTAAAGTCATCATTATATATAGGTTGACCATCAATTATGCTGCAACAAGCATTTCTTGCAACCTTTATAAAATCTGTAATGTGGTCATGTTCTTCTAATAGAACATCAATACAATACATTTATATTTCTCCTTTATATTTTAAATAACCTTATAAAGTTTCTCCATAACTTCATCAATAGAAATACCATGAACAGCACATGCATCGCTTAGTGCTTCAGCCTGTGCAGATGGACAGCCTAGACAATGCATGCCACATGACATTAAAACCTCTGCTGCTTGTGGATATTTACGAAGAATTTCGCCCATAGGCATATCAGCAGAAATGTTATTTACAACAACATCATCACCGAAAAACAGTTTCATATCATCCTCAACTGTGCCAATACCTGCAATACCAAAGTTCTCAACTAGAACTTTTGCAACATTTTCAGATAGAAATGCTGGTAATGTTGGACCCAAGTGTATATTTTTAACACCCAAATAAAGCAGGGAAAGTAGAACAATTACAGCCTTTTGCTCATACCATGCAATATTGTAAATAATAGGTAAATCATTGATATCATCAAGACCAAATACTTCCTTGAGCTTCAGTGCTATAACAGCCAAAGAGTATGAGTCATTGCACTGACCAGCATCAAGAACTCTAGGAATACCACCAATATCACCAAGATTTAATTTGTTATATTTATATTTAGCACAACCAGCAGTTAAAATAACAGTATCTTTTGGCAATGCTTTTGCAAAATCGGTGTAATAGTTACGGCTCTTTGCACGACCATCACAGCCTGCCATAACAACAAACTTCTTAATTGCACCAGACTTAACAGCATCAACAACCTTGTCTGCAAGTGCAAGAACTTGTGCGTGAGCAAAACCACCAATGATTTCGCCATGTTCAATTTGAGTAGGAGGAGCACAACGTTTAGCATGCTCAATGATTGCAGAGAAATCCTTATATTCTCCAACTTCACCTGGAACATGTTTACAACCAGGATAACCAGCAGCACCAGTTGTATAAATTCTATCTTGATAACTTGGGCGAGGTGGAACAATACAGTTTGTTGTCATTAAAATTGGTCCATTAAAACTTTCAAATTCTGTTGTCTGTAGCCACCATGCATTACCATAGTTACCAACAAAGTTATCATATTTCTTAAATGCAGGGTAGTAATGTGCAGGTAACATCTCAGAATGTGTATATACATCAACACCTGTGCCTTTAGTCTGCTCCAAAAGCATTTCGAGATCTTTTAAGTCATGACCAGAAACCAAAATAGCAGGATTATTACGCACTCCGATATTTACTTTTGTAATTTCAGGATTGCCATATGTGCCAGTATTAGCACTATCGAGTAGCTGCATACCGTCAACACCGAATTTACCGGTTTCAAGAGTTAATTCAATTAGTTCATTAACAGTTTTAGTGTCATCAAGTGTTGCTGCAAGTGCTTTTTGCAGAAAGGCATCAACTTCTTCATTATCTTTCAAAAGAGCATTTGCATGCTTTGAATATGCAGAAAGTCCCTTTAAACCATAGGTAATTAGTTCACGAAGGCTGCGAATATCTTCATTTTGTGTGGAAAGAACACCAACAGTCTTTGCTTTTTCCTCCCAATTGCCATCACCATTCCAAGTAGATGCCTCTGGTAATGATGTCTTATCATCAACCTCTTCCAAAAGCTGTTTACTAGCATTAATAGTTTTTTCAATACGGTTTATAATTGCCTCTTTATCAAAGTTTGCATTTGTAATTGTTATAAATAGGTTTAGTGTGATTAAGTGATTGATTTCTTTTGAAATTGTTTTTCCTTCATCACGAAGTTTAACTGTAATTGCAGAAAGACCCTTTGATACATAAACTAATAAGTCTTGCATAGCGGCAACATCAGGTTTTTTTCCACATACACCAGATTGAGTACAACCTTTGCAGCCAGCAGTTTCTTGACATTGATAACAAAACATTTTATTTTCCATAGTTTAAACCTCATTTATTATTTTTTTGATGAATCAAGTATATCATTTATATTTTTAAATTTCGGTAACCGATGTTACATTTTTTTATTTTTATTTAATTTTATTAAAAGTTTTTAAATCCAATATTTTTATATAATTTTTTTTTATTTCAATAAGACCATCTGCTTGCATCTTCATAAGCTCACGAGAAACAGAGGGACGGGTTGAACCCAGAAACGATGCAAGTTGTTCACGTCCAAATGGAATTTTTGCCACATTTCCACTAGAATATTTTAAAATAATTTTTATCAGTTTTTGCCTTAAAGAACTACAAGATAGAATTTGAACCCGTTGATTTAAAAAATATGCTTTATCTGCCAAAATTGAAAGCATATTAGCAATCATTTGATTGTGTTGTTTACATGAATTATGGCATGGAGCGTATAAAAATCTTTTAGGTATACACAATATCTCACAATCTTTTTCCGCATAAGCAAAATTTTCATATAGTCTTTTAAAGGAGAATAGAAAAACCTCACCAAACATATCTCCGGCATTATTAAATATGCTTATTATATGTTGGTTGCCATCTGCTGTATCATTTGCAACTATAACACTGCCGTTTAGCAATATAGTTATAAATTCTGGTTCATCACCTTGAGAAAATATTAGTTTACCTTTTTTGTACTCACGAATCATTGCATGACTGCATTGCAATATACTTTTTACCTGCTCCTTAGACATACCTTGAAACAGAGGGCATTTTTCCACATCTAAATTTATATCAATCATATAGACACACCTATTTCTAAGTAATAATTAAAGTAATAAAAAAACCCTAAGCTATAAAAACTTAGGGTTTAAAGATTGGTGCCGGTGACCGGACTCGAACCGGTACGGTGTCGCCACCGGTGGATTTTGAGTCCACTACGTCTACCAATTCCATCACACCGGCATATCACAGGTTCAGTGACTGAAATACATTATAAAGTATTTGACAAAAAAAATCAAGAGAAATTTTATATTTTTATACACTTAATTGTAAAATAAATTGTCAATCTCTAATCCTCTTCGTTTTGCACAACGAAAAGTGAATAATATACCATCTTTATTATCATAATACCAGCAGATAAGTTTTGAACTGCCGCTCACAATAAACCTATTTCTTGTATAAAAACAGTCTGAAGTATATGTAGTTGACAGCGAATACACATAATCAGAATTTAATAAGATATTATTATATTCTTTTTTAAGATTATCCGATAAGGATTGACATTGATTATCAAATGCAATAACACAAAACAGTTTTATCGGATATTTTTTTCTGAGTTTTATAACTTCTTGAGCTGCCCACATATCAAAACCTTTGTTCATTCCGCTTATAAATATAACATATCCTTTATTATATGCATTTACTATAGCTTCATCTATTAAAGCAATTATCTCAGTTGGAGCAGATGAATGCTCCAAATTATTAATTTTTTCCGATATATAACCTGCAAAACAACAGGTTTTCGACCTGATAAACATATATTTATTCATTCCTTAATCTGTAATCAAACATTTGTTCGTATTTTAGTATACCAACATCACTATGTAAAATCAAGTCGAACGCTGTCATATGAAAAATAATTGTAAAATAATAATTTTTCTGATACAATGTAGCTAATATTCAGTTAAAAAGGAGTGCTTACATGCTATTAGGGCATAATGGTATAATCCGTAAAATGATAAGGCAATATTTCAAGTTAGGGATATCACAATCTGCTGCGGAATTATCATATTTTCTGCTATTTTCTTTTTGTCCTATTCTTATGTTTTTAACTGCTGCGTTAGCACAGATAAATTTATCTAAGCAAACAATATATACATTTACTCAACTTCTTCCGGAAACCGTCCAAAATATTATACAAGGATATATTGATTATATATCTAACCAGCCGAGCATAAAACCTATGCTTTTAGGAACGCTATTAACTATATATTTTCTGTCACGAGCAGTTAGGTCTATGATGTATACAGTTCATCAAATATATAATGTTAAAGATAATAAAACTATAATGTACAGATGGGTTATGTCTTTTGTTTTTACATGTGGTTTTTTACTTGCAATAGTAGGAACTCTTTTGCTTGTTGTTTTTGGTCAAATGGTTATAAATCTTATTAGAAACTGGCTGCCAATACCATATTATATAACTGTTTCACTTGAAAGTATCTCAATGCCAATAGCAGTTGGTATTATATTTGTTTTTGTGCTGCTTGTTAATAAGCTTATGCCAGGTACAAAATTAAAATTAAACCAGATTCTGCCTGGTTCATTGTTTTCATTTGCAGCATGGTTTATAATTTCTGGTGCGTTTTCATTTTATGTTAACAATATTGCAAGATATTCTTTGCTCTATGGTTCGCTTGGTGCAATTATAATTTTAATGATGTGGCTATATTTAACATGTATAACTTTACTTCTAGGTCCAGTTTTAAATCAAATATTACTAGTTCATAGAAAATAAATAAAATCCCTTTAACGTTTTAAATCTGTTAAAGGGATTATTTCTATCTTATATTGTAAACTGAATATTAAATTATAGTTGACATTATATTTCAAATAGTTTACTATATCTATAAAGGAGGTTTACAATTATGCCAAATAAATCATTGAATGTAAAACCATTAACTCTTTGTGCTTTATTTACAGCACTAGCAGCAGTAGGCGCATATCTTAAAATTCCAATGCCACTTTGTCCTATAACATTACAATTTTTATTTACAAATTTAGCAGGACTTATTTTAGGCAAGCGTTTGGGTGGAGCAGCCATTAGTGCCTATGTGATTATTGGTTTGATAGGTTTACCAATTTTTACTGGTGGCGGTGGCATAGGTTATGTATTCCAGCCTACATTTGGTTTTCTTGTAATGTTTGCTGTTGGTGCAGCCGTTGCGGGCTGGTTTGTTGAAACATTTGGGGCAGGGAAGTGGCAATGGTTTACTGCTAGTATGTTGAATCTTGTTATTGTTTTTGTTTTCGGTACAGCCTATTATGTATGGATTACAAATTTCTATTTACAAAGCGGAAAAAATGTAATTGATATGATTGTTGCGTGTGCATTACTCCCGCTTCCAGGGGATATATTGCTTTGCGTACTTAGTGTCATAATTTTAAGACGTATAACACCTGCTGTTTCTTCTTTCTGGACCATCCCTGGCACTATTAAAAATGTTAATGCATAAATTAAAAGAGAGTTTCAAATTTGAAACTCTCTTTTCTATATATTATCTTATTGTGTTAATATCAACCATTTCGCACTTTTCTATTTTCATACCTGATTCTAGGCAGCTTAGAAGTGCATTAGCTGTATCAATAGCTGTCAAACATGGAATAGAATGTTCTACTGCTGCACGGCGGATTTTTACACTTGCACGCTCAGGGTGGCGTCCCTTTGCAGATGTAGAAATTACATAATCGACTTCACCATTTTGAATCATATCCAAAATATTAGGGTGCTTATCTGGCTCAGATGCATTATAAACCATATTAGTAGCAACCATATGGCGGTTAAATGTGTTTGCAGTTCCTCTTGTTGCATATAATTCATAACCAAGAGACTCAAAACGACTTGCAATAGAAACAGCCTCTTGCTTATCAGCTGGACGAACAGAAATTACAACTGCACCATTCTTTTTTTGCATTTTATAACCAGAGCCTACAAGACCTTTAAATAGCGCCTCTTTAAAGGATTTGGACACACCAAGAACTTCACCAGTAGACTTCATTTCTGGGCCTAGCTGAGTGTCAAGGTCACGCAGTTTTTGGAAAGAGAATACAGGCACTTTAACAGCATAGTAATCACTTTCTGGATATAAGCCAGTACCATAACCCATATCCTTTAATTTTTCTCCAAACATGCAGCGAGTTGCAAGGTCTACCATTGGCACACCAGTAACTTTTGAAATATATGGGACAGTACGGGAAGAACGTGGATTTACCTCGATTACATAAATTTCATCGTTATAAAGTACGAACTGTATATTTACAAGACCGAGTACAGCAAGATTCTTAGCTAATGCCTCTGTATACTTAATAATAGTATCTTTATGTTTTTGCTCTATATTGATAGAAGGATAAATAGAGATAGAGTCACCAGAGTGAACACCTGCGCGTTCGAAATGTTCCATAATGCCAGGGATAAGAATATCATCACCATCACAGATAGCATCAACTTCGATTTCTCTGCCCATCATATATTTATCAACAAGTACAGGATTTTCAACCTTGTTACGTGTTATAACCTTCATAAATTCACGAACATCATCTTCAGAAAATGCAATTTCCATACCTTGACCGCCTAGAACATAAGATGGACGAACAAGCACAGGATAGCCAAGGCGGTCTGCAACTTTAACAGCTTCATCTTCAGTCATAACAGTATCACCCTTAGGGCGAGGAATACCACATTTTTCAAGTATAACATCGAATTTTTCTCTGTCCTCAGCTGCATCAATAGACCAAGCTGGTGTTCCTAGAATAGGAATACCAAGTTTTTCTACATGTTGAGCAAGGTTAATTGCTGTTTGACCACCAAACTGTACAATAGCTGCATCAGGTTTTTCAGCATTGATAACACCCTCAACATCTTCTGGAGTAAGAGGCTCAAAATAAAGTCTATCTGCTGTATCAAAGTCAGTAGATACGGTTTCAGGGTTGTTGTTTATAATAACAGTTTCACAGCCGAGTTCCTTTAATGCCCATACAGAGTGTACAGAACAATAGTCGAACTCTATACCTTGACCAATGCGAATAGGACCAGAACCAAGAACAAGAACCTTTTTACGTCCATCAGACTCCTTAACCTCAGTTTCATCATCAAAAGTGGAGTAGTAGTAAGGGGTTTCAGCATCAAATTCAGCAGCACAGGTGTCAACAGTCTTATAAACTGGCAAGCGTTTTAAGTCACCAATCTTTTTGCCGCTCATTTGCTCAATGGTCTTGTCAAGGAAACCTAATTTTTTAGCTTTTAAATAGATATCTTCGGTTAAAGACTCGCAGTTTGCAAGTTCTTTTTCCATATTGACAATATTCATAAAACCATGCAAGAACCATGTATCAATCTTTGTTATTTCAAACACTTCTTCAATGGTCATAATACCTCTACGGAAAGCCTCACAAATAACAAATAAACGTTCATCATTTGTCTTTGCCACTTTTGCCTTAATTTCCTCGTCACATAATTTTTGAAGTCGTGGCATAACTAGGCTATCAAGTTTTATTTCTGCACCACGTACAGACTTCATCATTGCTTGCTCAAAAGATGGAGCAATAGCCATTACTTCACCAGTGGCTTTCATCTGAGTTCCAAGAGAGTTATCAGCGTACACAAACTTATCAAATGGCCAACGTGGGAACTTTGCAACAATATAGTCAATCGTAGGTTCAAAACAAGCATATGTTTTGCCAGTAACCGCATTGATAATCTCATCAAGACCATAACCAACTGCAATTTTTGCAGTTACTTTAGCGATAGGATAACCTGTTGCTTTAGATGCTAGGGCAGAGGAGCGGGATACACGAGGATTAACTTCGATTACAGCATATTCAAAAGATGTTGGGTGAAGTGCAAACTGTACATTACAACCGCCCTCAATACCAAGTTCAGTGATAATGTTAAGTGCAGATGTGCGAAGCATTTGGTACTCTTTATCACAAAGTGTTTGTGAAGGAGCAACTACAACAGAATCGCCCGTGTGAACACCAACAGGGTCAACGTTTTCCATATTACAAATGGTGATTGCATTGCCCTTACCATCACGCATTACTTCATATTCAACTTCTTTCCAGCCTGTGATACACTTTTCAACCAGAATTTCATCAACACGAGAATGTAAAATACCAGATGCGGCAATTTCACGAAGTTCGTCCCATGTATAAGCAATACCGCCGCCTGTGCCGCCAAGAGTATAAGCAGGACGAATAATTACAGGCAAACCAATTTCTTCAGTAAATGAAACAGCATCTTCAACCGTATGCACAACCTTAGATGCAATAACAGGTTCGCCGATTTTTTCCATGGTATCTTTAAACATCTGGCGGTCTTCTGCTTTGGCAATGGTTGTAGGATTGGCACCGAGTAACTTTACGCCCATTTCATCAAGGAAACCTTCTTCACAAAGCTCCATGGCAAGGTTCAGACCTGTCTGACCACCAAGGTTTGGAAGGAGGGAGTCAGGGCGCTCTTTTTTAATAATCTCTTTAACTGCTTCTATGGTCATAGGTTCAATATAAACCTTATCTGCCATGGCTTTATCAGTCATAATAGTAGCAGGGTTTGAGTTTACAAGAACAACTTCCAGTCCTTCTTCGCGCAATGCTCTGCAAGCCTGTGTGCCTGCATAGTCAAATTCAGCAGCCTGACCGATAATGATTGGACCAGAGCCAAGTACCATTACTTTTTTTATATCACTTCTTAAAGGCATTTTACTTGTTTCCTCCCTTAGCGTTTTCAATATTGCTTAAAAATCGGTCAAACAGGAAAGAAGTATCCTGTGGCCCTGGACATACCTCTGGATGAAATTGAACGGTAAATACAGGGTAGTTTATATAATCTAAACCTTCTACTGAACCATCATTTAGGTTTACATAACGAACATTAGCGATTTTTGGGTCTACACTTTCTGCAACAACTGCATAACCATGGTTCTGACTTGTAATATAAGTTCGGTCGAGTTGCAGATCCTTTACAGGGTGGTTTACACCTCTATGACCAAAACGCATCTTTTTAGTTTCAGCACCAATAGATAAAGCCATAAGCTGATGACCTAAACAGATACCGAACATAGGAATATTAGACTCAACTAAAACTTTGATGTTTTTAATAATTTCTACATTTTCAGCTGGGTCACCTGGGCCATTTGTGAGCATAACACCGTCATAATCACCATTTATAACATCGTTTGGATCTGTATCGCCTGGAAGTATAGTAACTTCACAACCTCTTGCCTGAAGCTCACGTTCAATATTATATTTAACACCAAAATCGAGCAGGGCAATACGATATTTAGTTTCGCCCTCAGCCTTGCAAATAGATGGCTGTTTGCAAGTTACAGTACTAACAGCATCTTTTACAACATATTTTTTCATTTCATCAATATCTTCTTTGGTTGGTTCATGACCTTCAGTATAGATAACGCCATTCATAACACCAGAATTTCTCAAAATTCTGGTTAATTTACGGGTATCGATACCTTGTAGTCCAACTACTTTCTGGCTCTTTAAATAATCATCAAGAGTATGCCGACAACGCCAATTTGAAGGATATTCACAAATCTCACGCATAATAAAACCAGAAACCCAGCTCTTATGAGATTCATAATCCTCAAAGTTAATACCATAGTTACCAACCAAAGGATAGGTCATAGTTACCACCTGACCAAAATAGGATGGGTCAGTCAATACTTCCTGATAGCCTGCCATACCAGTATTAAATACAACCTCGCCAATTGACTTGCCTTCATATCCACACGCTGTACCTTCAAACAGTGTGCCATCTGCGAGGAGTAGAAATGCTTTTTTCATAATCGGACTCCTTTTATGTGAATTGTAGTGGACTTGTTTAATATGTGCTTATATTGCACTTACGATATCATCACGCATACGAATAGCTTCTGCACGAGCAGCCTCTTGATAGTCTGTACCGTTACTTCCGGTTTTTTTCCATGCACACATGATACCACGAGAGGAGTTTACAATAGCACCAAGACCATCATCATTAAATGCATTAGCAATATCTTTTGCAGTGGCACCTTGAGCACCATAACCTGGAACCAGAAAATAAGACTTAGGAATTAAACTGCGAATTATTTTTTGCTCATCTGGATATGTAGCACCTACAACAGCACCGACTTGATTATAACCACAAGGAGTATCTAAACCTTCGCCCCACTCGTTTACTTTTTCAGCCATACGAACAAAAAGTGGTTTGCCTTCCATATCACGGTTTTGAAACTCGCCAGAAGATGGATTGGAGGTCTTAACAAGTATGAAAATGCTTCTTTCTCCAGCACGACATTCCTTTAAGAATGGTTCAATACCATCAGTACCAAGATAAGCATTTACGGTTGCACTTTCACAGTTGTAAACTGGCAATGCCTGTCCCCAAACATTAGATGTTCCAAGATAAGCCTCAGCATAAGCAGATGCAGTAGCACCGATATCATTTCGCTTAACATCAGCAATTACATACATTCCTTTTTCTTGTGCATAGCTGATTGTATCACGCAATACACTAGCACCAGCTGGACCCAAAAGCTCATAGTAAGCTGCTTGTGGCTTGATTGCTGGAACGATATCATAAAGAGCATCAATAAGACCCTTGTTGAAACGCAGCATAGCCATTGCAGCAGCTTCTAATGTTGCACCATGTTCCTTGCGAATATCTTCAATAAGACATTCTGGAATATACTCTAGCCTTGCATCAAGACCTGCCACAGTTGGGTTGCCCTTTGCCTTAATATTTTCAACTAATTTTTGAATAGACATACTGATTTTTCTCCCATTTACTATTATTCTTCTAGTATTATGACTGAGTCGAAGCCATCAATCTCTTTTAAATTTACGCAAACTCTTTCTGATTGAGATGTTGGAAGATTCTTACCAACATAATCCGGACGAATTGGCAATTCACGGTGCCCTCTGTCAATCATAACTGCAAGTTGGATACGACTGGCTCTGCCCATTTTGAGTATTGCGTCCATTCCAGCTCTTACAGTTCTTCCTGTATATAAAACGTCATCGACTAATATAACAATGCTGTTTTGCAAACTTGGAATATCTGGAAACGATATTATTTTTTGATTATCACGAGGCAAATCATCTCTAAGTTCTGATATATCAAGTTCAATTACATTAGGACGAGAACCTTCAACCTCACCAATTTTGTCAGCAATTCTTTGTGCTAATGGAAGTCCACGGGTACGAACACCTGCAAGAATGACATTTTTTGCACCATGATTTTTTTCAATAATTTGAAATGCTATTCTAGTTAGAGCACGCTGCATTGCACTTGAATCCATAATTTCAGCTTTTTTCTGCAAACACATCACTCCTTTTCATAAAAAAAGCTCCCCGATAACAAGACCGAGAAGCTCACAAGACACACCGGCGCCGCTAATTTGGACGCAAAAATAGTGCAAAATATCAACTTAACTTCGACCTTGTAGGACTCACAGTTCCTCACTTAAAGGTAGATTAACACTTATATTGTGAATATTATAACCGAAACATTTGAATATTGCAAAGTATAAAATATACAAAAATATAAATATAAAAATAATTTTTTAAATAAATATGTCAATAGTAGTAATATTATGGATAAAAATATTTGTTAATATGCATTATATTTATGATAATATGGATAGAAAAATAGAGAAAAACTGGTGTTTATTTATATGCAATTTTTTTTATTTAACGGGCAAACTTATTTTGAAGTCAGTTTTGACATATTTAAAAAATAAGGAGGAGTTTAAAATGAGAATTACACCAGTTGTAACAGGTATCGCTGCTGGTATGGCAGCAGGTGCAATCGTTTCCGCTATGGCAGCAGGTGCTATGAGCAATCCATCAACAAGAAAAGCTGTAAAAACTTCTGCCAAGAACATGTCCCATGCAGCGAAAAAAGCTGCACACGATATAAGTAGTAGTATGATGGGTTAATATATAAAAAGCGTTGTGGAATTTCTTTATTCTACAACGCTTTTTACTAATCAAGTACACCATAATATGCATTTTGTTTTAGATTGTGTGAAAAAATTGTATTTATCATAATATCATAATCCTTGAGATTTTTCACTTTTCGCAGTTTTTTCCATATGTTTTCATTTTCTTCAAATAATACATTCATATAAAACCAAATTTCTTTCATTTTATGCAAAACTGGCACATCTCCAGAAAGATTTTCCTTGTATGTGTTGTATAATTTATCATGAAATGCTTTTATTTTCTGTTTATCTAATAAATTTTCTCCTCTAATATAGGATATTAAAAATGGATTAGCTATCAAACCTCTGCCAAGCATTACGGCCGATATATTAGAATAATTCTGAATTTCTTTATAGTCATTTATGCTAAATATATCGCCATTATAACACAATGGTATTTTTATATTATTAACATACTTTTCAAAAGCTGCTTTGTTAACAGGATTTTTATAAAAATCTATCTGCACACGAGGGTGTAATGTAAGCTCATAAACAGGATACTTATTAAAAATATTTAAAATTTCTTCAAATTCATCTGCACAAAAGCGACCAAGTCTAGTTTTTATAGATATATTTATATCTGTTTTACTGTATACACTATATAAAAACTTATCTAACGTATCAAGTTCAGTTAAAAATCCAGAACCTTTTTTCTTTGCAACGACTGTACCAGATGGACAACCAAGGTTTAAATTTACTTCTTTATAGCCCATTGCTTTAAGCTCGTTACAGCCCCAAATAAAATGTTCTGAATTATTAGTAAGTAGTTGAGGAACTACATTTAAGTTTTTGTTGTTCTCTGGTAAAACATCATTTTTCTCGCGAGATGAAAATTTTCTGTTTTGATTGGGGCTTAAAAATGGTGTAAAATACTTATCCAATCTACCAAAAAACTCAGCATGGGTGTTCCTGTATACATAATTAGTCAAGCCCTCAAGCGGTGCAAAATAATATTGCATATATTAAAAACTCCTTACACAAAAAATCAAGCCCTGCGGAGGCTATCCTCAGGACCTGATTAAATTTATTTCATTATGGAATAAGACGTGTCATATCACGAGGGAACATAGACGCATCACGTACGTTCTGCTGACCTAAAAGTTGCATTGTAAGACGTTCAAGACCAATACCTAAACCACCATGAGGTGGCATACCATACTTATGCATCATTGTAAAGGACTCAAATAGCGTTTCATCCATATCACGGTCACGTAGCTTTTGAATCTGCTCATTGTAATCATGAATGCGCTGACCACCTGTTGTGATTTCAAGACCACGGAACAAAAGGTCGAATGAAAGTGCTAACTTCGGATTTTCCTTGTCGTCCATAGCATAGAAAGGACGTTTAGCAGAAGGGAAGTGGGTAACAAAACAGAACTCACTGTTATGTTCTTCTTGTGCCCACTTGCACAGCATAACTTCTTCATCAGGGTTTAGGTCATAACGGTTTTTAGACTTATGACCATACTTTTCCTGCATGATTTCCTTAGCTTCAGCAAAAGTAATGGTAGGAATAGTATCAATAACTGGTAGCTTAACGCCCAAAAGTTCAATTTCTTCCTTAACATGCTTATTTAGATACTCCATCATATATTTAAGCATACCAGTTTCCATAGCCATTACATCATACATAGAATCAATGTAAGCCATTTCAAAGTCAAGACCAATATACTCATTTAAGTGACGGGAAGTGTTATGACGCTCAGCACGATATACATTACCAACCTCAAATACACGACCAAAAATACCAGCGGTATATTGCTTATAAAATTGTGGTGACTGTGCAAGATAAGCCTGCTGACCGAAATAGTCAAGCTTAAATATATTAGCACCGCCCTCAGCACCAGAAGAAACAATCTTAGGTGTGTGGATACGCGTAAAGCCTTGTTGCATCATATATTCGGAGAAACCATCAGCGATAGCTGCCTGAATGCGGAATACTGCACGCTTGCGAGGGTGACGCAGGGTAATAGGACGAAGTGGTAAATCAACATCAAGAGATAATCCCATATATTTCTTACCCAAAGGAATAGGAAGCTGTTCTGCTGGTCTTGCCAAAATCTTGATATCAGTTAGAACTACTTCAAAGCCATGCTCTGCACGAGGTTCTTCGCGAACGTCACCAGTAACTTCTACAACCATTGCATCTTTAATGTCAGTTTTAGTAAGACCACCAATTTCACCAGTAAACATACACTGAATAAGACCACGGTCTGTACGAATTACAACAAATGCGAAATCAGACATATCACGCACACGATGAACTGTACCTTTGAAGGTTACAGACTGACCTATATGTGCTGCACAGTCAGAAACCGCTTCTACATATTGTTTAGGAGTGCCTACAAATTCCATGAAACACAAACGCCTCTCTATCTTATTTTAAAATTAAATTTCCCATGACTTTCATTATATCCATTTTTATGGCAACAATCAAGGAAAAATAATAAAATTTAGTCCTCAAATATAATTTTTCCGTCTTTAAGTTCTTTGATAATAGCAAGAGATTCTACATGTACGCCCTCACCACGCACTAGCTTACCACCAGTATCAAAGCCTTTTTCGATGCATATACCAGCACCAACAATGGTAGCACCTGACTGACGAACAAGCTCAATAAGACCCAAAAGAGCACTACCTTTAGCCAGAAAATCATCGATTAGTAAAACTCTGTCGTTTTCCCCAAGGAAGCTTTTAGACACAATAACATCATATTCTCTTTGGTGTGTAAAAGAAGTAACCTTACTTGTGTAAACCTCACCATCAATATTTCTTGACTGAGTTTTCTTAGCAAATACAACTGGAACACCGAAATGCTGTGCTGTAATACAAGCGATACCAATACCGGAGGCCTCAATTGTCAAAATTTTATTTACGCCTTGATTTCCATATAAACGATGGAACTCTTTACCTATTTTGTTTATTAAATCAACGTCCATCTGATGATTTAAAAATGCATCTACTTTTAACACATCGCCGTCTTTAACGCGACCACGTTCCAGAATAGCATCTTGTAAAAGCTTCATATATGCTTTTGCCCCCTGCATTCATTCAATTTACAAATATTTTATATATTATAGCACTTTCGACTATGTTTGACAATGTTCACAATGACAAAAGTTTTGTAATCTTAGCAGACTATTTACAAACATATAAATAAGAGCGTCTATGCCTGATAAAAAACATAAACACTCATCTTAAACCTTATTCGCTTAAAAGCATACGGTCATTATCAATATTAAATTTCTCCAAAAGGTCTTGAACTTGAAGATTTTTCTTTTCTTCTCCGCTTATATCTACAACCACTTGACCATTATGCATCATAATCAGTCTATTGCCATACTCAATAGCATGTCGCATATTGTGTGTTACCATAAGCGTTGTAAGATTATCTCTTTCAACAATTTCCTTAGTAATTTTAAGGACTTTATCAGCCGTTTTAGGGTCAAGTGCTGCTGTATGTTCATCAAGCAAAAGCAAATTAGGTTTTTTAAGAGTAGCCATAAGTAAGGTAAGTGCTTGGCGTTGACCACCAGAAAGCAGGCCAACTTTACTTGTCATTCTATCTTCAAGCCCTAAATCAAGCATTGCAAGACGTTCACGATATAGCTTGCGTTCTTCACTTGAAATTCCACTTTTTAAACCTCTGTGTTCGCCACGTCTATAAGCAAGAGCCAAATTTTCTTCAATACCCATATTAGCAGCAGTGCCACGCATAGGGTCTTGGAATACTCTGCCTAAGAACCTTGCTCTTTTGTGTTCTGGAAGATTTGTAAGGTTATATGCATCAAGATGAATTGTGCCTTCATCAGGAGGAAATACACCTGCGATTAGGTTTAAAGTTGTGGATTTACCAGCTCCATTGCCACCAATTACAGTGACAAAATCCCCATTATTTAATGTAAGATTTAAACCATTTATAGCACGCTTTTCATTTACAGTGCCAGCATTAAATGTTTTGTATACATTTTTAATTTCAAGCATACTTTAACCCTCCTTTCTTACTTTTTTTGAGAAGTGTTTAGCTTTCCAGAACGGAACAGCAAGGAAGATAGCTACAACAAGTGCGGTTAAAAGTTTTAGGTCATCTGTTTGGATAAGCTGAGTTTGAAGTACAATTTGTATAACAAGATAATAAATAATAGCACCGATTGAAACACCTAACAGCTTTAATGCAAAGTTTCTAAAAATCTTGGAAAATAGGACTTGACCTATAATAACCGCTGCAAGACCAATAACAATGGCACCACGACCCATATTAACATCAGCAAAGCCTTGATATTGAGCTAGAAGTGCACTAGAAAGAGCAACAACACCATTAGATATCATTAAACCCAACACTTTTACAAAATTTGTATTGATGCCCTGAGCACGAGCCATATCAGCATTACAGCCTGTTGCACGAAGCGAGCATCCAAGCTCTGTTCCAAAGAACCAATAAAGAATAGCTATTAAAACAATGGTAAATATAATGCTAACAAAAATTGGATTTTCGATTGTGGCTTTGCGGACATTTCTGAGAGATACAAGTAGGTTATATTTATCAACACTTATAGCTTGGTTTGCTTTGCCTCCCAAAACCCTAAGATTGATAGAGTATAAAGCAAGCTGTGTTAAGATACCTGCTAAAATGGCTGGAATACCCATAAAAGTATGGAATATGCCAGTAACTAGTCCAGCAAGCATGCCTGCGATTACAGCACATAAAAGTGAAACCCATATATTGTATCCACTTGTCATCATTACGATACAAACTGCACCACCTGTACACATAGTACCATCAACTGTGAGGTCGGGCAGGTCTAGCACTTTATATGTAATATATACACCAATTGCCATTAGTCCCCAAATCAATCCCTGTGCAACCGCACCAGGAAGTGAATTGATAAGAGCAGTAATATTCACAACATTTCCTCCAAAATACGGCGATAGGATACGACATTTTTTGCCGCACCCTATCTAAAATTATCTAAATAAATTTATGAAATTGCTTCATAACCATCTGGAACTTCAATACCAAGCTGCTCACAGATATCAGCATTATATTTCTTTGTAAAACTTGGAGCAGACTGAACTTCCATTGTGGAAATATCCTTGCCGTTTACAAGAATTTCATACGCCATTTCACCGGTTATCTGACCTAATTCATAATAGTCGATGGCAAGAGTGGCTACGCCATAACCTTTACAAGAGTTCTCCTCACCAGCAATAACAGGCATTTTTGCAGGAATTACAATATTTCCAATTGTTTCAGCACAAGATGCTGCAACATTATCTGTTGGGGTATAAAGCACATCACTAGCGGCAACTGCACTTGTCACAACTGATGCAACATCATTTGAATCTGTGAATGAAAACTCTGTACATTCGTAACCCATCTCTTCAAGCAAAGGTTTAATAATGCTAATTTGATAAGAGGAGTTAGGTTCAGCAGAGCAGTAAACTAAACCTATTTTTTTTGCATTTGGGAAAAACTCATGCAGCATTTCAGCCTGACCATCAAGAGGAGCAAGGTCTGTTGTACCAGAAATGTTAGTACCAGTCACACCAGTCCAATTATCAATGGAAAGAGCAGTTGCGTAATCTGTAATAGATGTTCCCAAGATTGGAATATCAGATGTACCGGCTTGTGCTGCCTGAACGGACGCCGTAGCATTTGCCATAATTAAATCTACACCGTTTGAAACAAAAGTGTTTATAATATTGGTACAAGTAGGTGAGTCACCAGATGCATTCTGATAATTAAAGTTCACTTTATCCTCACCGAGTTTTTCAGTTAAATAATCTCTAAAGCCGTCTGTTGCTGCGTCAAGTGCTGCATGCTGGGTTAACTGACAAATGCCGATATTATAGACTTTGTCGTTCGCACTATTGCTGCCAGAGGCACTATTGTCTGAACCACCGCTTGTACAAGCTGTCATAGACACTGCCATGACTCCAGCCATTGCTGCTGCAAGCAGTTTCTTTGTCATCTTCATTTTAATCATCCTTTTTAATAAATAAATATTATCAAGAGATTCAATTCTCTTATGTTTTTTACATTTTAGCAGTTAAAAGTATTTTGGTCAAGACTTTTATTAAAAAATTGCTTGTTTGCTTATATTATTCTATATTTTTGCACAAAAAATCATAAATACAAAATTTGTTTTTGTTTGTATATGGAAAATGCATTGGAATATATTTTACACAGAAGAAAACTTATTGTTAATTTCATAAAAAAACGTAAAATTTATTTCCATTTGCAAGATATGTGTGCTATAATAGTGGCGTGAAATAAATACTGATGGTGATTGCTATACTTAGATAGCTAGCACCACAGAAATCAGACATTTATGATTGATTTTAGGAGGTATTTCTAAATGACAAGAGCAATTAAGGTAAAGAACACAGAAGATATTCAAAAGATTAACCAAATTGTAACTCGTTATGGTTTCGATATTTGGATTCATGGTAAGAGCGGTATGGTAGACGCTAAGAGCCTCTTGGGCATGTTCTTGCTTTCTCTCAATGAGCCACTTCAGCTTGTAGTAGAAGATGATGTAGATGCGTCTGCTCTGCTAAAGGACCTTGGCGAGTATCTTGAAATTGAGGACTAATTAAAATTAAAAACAGCTCTCACTTTTGTGAGGGCTGTTTTTTCATATCATATAGAATTTTGATTTATCAACGAACGGAGTTTTGTCTTAAAATAAGATGCACAATGGATGATACAACAACAATACCTATTGCTAACGCTCCCGCTATACCAATAGTTGAAATACATTGACGAACCGCGTTTACTGTATTTCCATTAATACAGTAAACCATTGTTTGGTATATGCCTCCACCTGGAACCAACGGCAGCAATGAAATAGCTAAAAATACTGTAACTGGACTTCGCAAAATTCTTGCACAACATTCGGAATATATAGTAACAATAACAGTTGCAATAAAGTATCTTGGTATTACACTTTCTGGAAATGGATATGCAGCTAATAAATAAACAAGCCAACTAAGAAGCCCGCCAAAACCTGCAAAAAAAATATGTTTGCCTTTCACCTGAAAAACAACTGCAAAGCATATACATGCAAAAAAGCTCATTAGACTTTGATATATAATGTTGTTCATTTTATCCTACAAGCAGTCCTGCAAAACTAAATGGCAACGCTGCTCCAACAGCTATACCAGCGGCAACTAAAAGTGCCTCTGTAAATTTTGTTATTCCCGCTACTATATCACCAGCTATTAAATCTCTAATCGCATTAGTAAGCACTAACCCTGGTACAAGTATCATAATTGAACCTATAACCATTGTATCATATTGCTGTATCACTCCAATTTTATAAAACAAAAGGGCAGTGGAGGCAATCCAGAACCCACCAACAATATTTATAAAAAGCGTATTTGTTCTTATTCGTGTCATCCAAGCTATTATCCACCATAAAATCATACAAGTTATTGCCGAACATAATGCCTCAATGCTTATACCACCAAAAAGAAATGTAAAAAATGCAGCTCCTCCACCAGTTGTTAAACAAAGCATGTAATCAGGATAACCTGCATGGCGGTCTATGAGGTGCAAACGTTCTGTGATAGATTGATAATCCATTTTTTCATTGCAAATATCACGACATAGAGTATTAAGCTGGTCTAGCAAACCTAAGTTTGTACTTCTGTTGTATATCCTTGAAACCCTTGTTATGGGTGCTTCATCGTTTCTTGTAAAAGATGTAATTATTGTAGTTGGAACAGCATATACATTTATTTCTTTTGCGCCATATGAGCAGCATATACGAAAAATTGCTTCTTCCACTCGATATGTTTCGGCTCCACACTGCAAAAGTCTTTGACCTATATCCATTGAAACAGAAATAAGCTGTGCTGAAGTCAAGTCACATTACTCCATTCTAAACATAAAATATACAAATATCTCGCTTTGAATAATAACATATTTGTATTTTAAAAGTCAATAATAACATAAAAACACTCCCGCCCATTTTTTTAAAGCGAGAGTGTTTTACGTATTATCTAAATTTGCAAATAACAGCAGCTATTTCTGCTCTTGTTATATTTGCTTTAGGTTTTACGGTGCCATCAGTATAGCCGCTTATAATATCTGCTGATGTGACATAGTTTACAGAATCTTTTGCCCATGATGGTATATCTGACGCATCTGCAAACGATGTGTTCTTATAAACATATCCTCTTGCCAAACAACGAGATATAACAGTCATTACTTCAGCACGTGTTATTTCTGCATTTGGATTGAAGTTAATTTTTCCATTAGATGCTGCTTGACCATTCATAATTCCAGCACCATAAACTGCAGAGACAGAACCTTTTGCCCATGATGGTATATTCTCGTCATCATCAAACGGAAGTTCGGTTGATGAAATTGTATCTAAATCAAGCAAATTTGACATAAGTACAGCAAACTCACTGCGTTTTAGATTGCTATTAGGATTAAACTGCCATGTGCCGTTTGATGCTTGAGAACCATTCATTATTCCACGGTCCGAAAGCAGATTTATATATCCTGCCGCCCATGATTTATATATGTCAGTAAATTTACTGCTTGTACGTGTACCGGCTGTAACTGTAAACACTTTTCTTGATAAATTACCTGCATCATCTTGTGCTTCCAGTATAATCATATGTGTTCCAGCATCTAATGCACCAGTTACTATATTTACTGTTGCAGTAGATGTTTGGTAATTTACATTCGTAGGGACTCCATCAACATAGACCTTTACATTGTTACTGCGAATAGGGGAGGATCCATAGTTTTGAGTTATCTTAGCTGTTACAGATGCAAATTCACCCTCAGAAACAGAGATATCACTGCTTATAACAGAAATGGCTGGAGCATCAGTATTAGTTATCTCTGTTTCGCTCAATAAAACATGGTCTAAATAAAGTGTTCCATTCTCTGTGGCATTTATGATTTTGATGCCACTAAATATAGATGCACTGTCTGGTACTTGAACCTTTAACTGGCGATAACTTGATTGTACAGACCTATCAAAAGGTACAAGTATCTCTGTACCATTTACATCGTAAAATACGGCTTGTATATCTGCACTGCCATTATTAAGTTTTGCCCACAAAGTCAGAGCTTTTTCACTGCTTATTGATATAGGTGACACAGAGAGATTGAAACTACTTCCTTCATAATCTGCAGAAAGTGCATTATAACCTCTGGAAACATTATCAATCTCATCAGTTATTGAAAGTTTAGTTGTCGCATCTGCTGATATAGGCTGATTTTGTTCGAAATCTGCAATTACTTGCAAGGTCTGTGGTTCACCCATTCCTACTGATACGGAAATTGATTTTGATACCCCATAACGTGATGCATAAATTGTACCTGTTCCAGCGCGGGTTGGAGTAAATAAGCCATTTGATATTGTACCAAGATTATCGCTGACACTCCATGTTATTTGGTCATTGCTTGAAAGAACCTTAATCGCATTTCTATATACTTCTGCATCAATTTGAACAGACTCCCCAACCTTTACAGAAATTGACGAGACAGCCTTGCCATCTTTATAAAGCGACATAGATGTTGGCTCATCAGTCACATAAATTTGCATATTACCATAAGCTCCACTAGGTGTGGTCGCTTGAATATTTACTTCACCAGCATTAACAGGAGCATGATATACACCATTTGACACACTTCCTGAACTAGCTGTATATGTTATTTCTTCGCTAGTAGTTGTATTTTTAAACGCACCATCTAGCATTGTTACACTAAATGGAACATTTCCTCCTGGCAATACATAATGTGATGCAGGCTCTAAATGTATGTTTTTAGGTATACCATCAGAAACGGCATTGTTTATAAGGAAAATATATGTTGAACATTTTCTTTCGCTGCCATCAGATGGACTTGTAATAGTGGTTGGTTTGTCATTATTAGGTTTTTTGATTGTCATTGCAGAGGAACCACCGCCATCAAGACATACTGCTGAAACACAACCAAGTTGCTGAAGCTCTGATGCAAGTTGTTTTGCTGTTAGTCCTTTACTATAGCCAGATTGTGCACCATCTACTTCGTAAAGAACAACTGTTCCATCTGCTTTGACACCAACAGCAGAACGTGCTGCAAGCGATGTAGCTGAGTCAATTCCTGATGTTGTAACAACGCCATCTGTTATAAGTTTTTTTCCACCAACAGCATAGACAACATCAGTCCACCTGGAATCATTTGTTTGAAAATCGATAGTTATTTTTTCACCGATTTGGAAGTCCACCCATGGCATTGTTGTACAATCATCTCGCCTTGTCAGTATCATCTGATTTTCAGCGATAGGGAAGGAGTAATTGCCAGAAACTTTATTTACAACGGTAAGCGTTATAGGTTGACCGATTTTTAGTGTAGATGGGTCATCATATTCCATTATAATACTTTGACCTGCTGACCCAAAATGTGTTTCATCAGAGTAATAGCGGTCTAATAAATATAAACCACGTGTTGTTCTGGTTTTGTTATAATCAAAAACAGATATTTTACCGCTTGCACCAGATACAACAATATTGCTTATAGGGTCACCGATGACGGCTGAACCATCTGCCATAAAGCCTATTGCAGATTCCCAATCGGTTGCTGCAATAAGTCTGCCATTATCCACAAAAAGTCCAGTAGGTACACCATCAGAAAATGAGAAGAAATCCGCATTTATTCCGCCTATCACGTCATATCCCTGTGTCTCAAGCGATGATGATATTTGTGAGATAGATTTTCTATTACCATAAAATTGGTCACCAGAACGAACACCAATAGGTTGAACTGATGAATTAGGAGTGTATGTTATAATAGATGCTTTCTGCACTCCGCTTTCATTATATCCTTCTTGCCTTGAATATGTGGTTCCAACACCAATAGGATATGAATATGTAAACCAACCAATAAGAGCAGAAGCTGATTGACTCAATAACATTGTAAATGTTATGCCAGCACAGATAACGCGTTTTGCCTTTGAAAAGTTCATAATTATCCTTTCTTTGTGATTCAAATACTTTCTAGTAACCTATCCAACAGTTCACTTAACCGTGGACTACACACCGAACAATCTGGCACACTCCGATATGTATGTTTTCTGCCATTGTACAGCTTTCGTATTTCTATAATACGATCTTTGCTTTTATCTATCAAGGGGCGAGTTGAAGAACCTTCAAGATTTTTTAATATTCTATAAAACGGAGTATTTAAATGTATTAGATATCCGTTATTTTTAATAATTTGAACATTCTCTGGTTTAAGCACAGCACCGCCACCAAGTGATATGACTACTCCCTTCATTTGGCAAATTTCACGCAAATATTTTGTTTCAAGTTCACGAAATGTTTGTTCTCCATCTGATGCAAAAATATCAGATATACTCCGACCTTCTTTCTTTTCAATATATGCATCAGTATCAATATGTTTTAGTCCCATAAAGCGAGCAAGTTTTTTACCAATCGTAGTTTTACCACTGCCCATAAATCCACAAATCACAAGGTTATCTTTATTGTATTTTTCTTTTAAACGTTTAGCTGCCATTTGTGCTAAAACTCTTCTAGCTATGCTATCAAAAACACTTGACTCAAACTGTGTATTGTTCCATATAGTTTGTGCCGCTGCTGCTTGCATAACTAACATGTATATACCATTTCTAGTCTGAACATCATGTTTTGCAAGTTTCATTGTAGATGTTTTTGGAGGGTTATATATAACATCAAATACATATTTTGTTTTTCTTGGCAGAAAATAAAGCGGTTTTTTCTCCTCTTTAGGATACATTCCAAGTGGAGTACCGTTTATAACTACTTCAACATCTTTTGGTATTTGCTTTCTTGTGCATACAGTTATTTTGGCACTTGGTATAGATGCTTTGAGCTCGTTTTTTAATTTATATGCTTTATTTAATGACCTACCAGTTATATATAAATTAGCTTTTGATTTTGCACAATGGTATGCCATAACAGTAGATGCACCGCCATAACCTATAACTAAAGTCTTTTTATTTTTAAGCTCTATACCATCTTTTTCAAGTGTAGATGCAAAACCAAAAATATCTGTATTATAGCCTATTGCTTCACCATTTTTAAACTGTACTGTATTTACAGAGTGTAAATCCATAGCACTTGGGTCTATTGCATCTAATAAGTCTATGACCGCTTTTTTATGCGGTATTGTTAGATTTATGCCTTGCAGTTTTTCTTTTGCAAGATTTATTGCAGCTTCCAGTTCTTCTGGTTTTACAGCTATAGCTAAATAATCAGCATCCACGTTTGCAGCATTAAAAAGCTGAGCATGTAGCTCTGGGCTCATTGTGTGATCTAATGGCCAACCAAAAAGAGCATAAGTTGGGCGAAGAGGCTTAAACTTTTTAAAATCCTTAAGTGTTAAAACCATCATACGCCTCCGAGTTTTTGAAGTGTATCAAAGAAATCGGGGTATGATATAGAAACAACATCTTGGTTTAGAATCTCGCTTTCTCCATTACAGCCTAAAGCACAAACTGCCATACTCATAGCAATTCTGTGGTCGTTATATGTTTCAAAAATTGCACCATTCAAAGTTTTTCCGCCATTTATAATCATACCATCATCAGTTTCCTTAACATCAGCACCAGCTCTATTAAGCTCTGTGACCATTGCAGCAATTCTATTCGATTCCTTAACCTTTAGCTCATGAGCATCTTTTATAATAGTTTGACCTTCAGCAAATGCAGCAGCAACCGCAAGCACAGGCAGTTCGTCAATAAGACGTGGAATGACTTTTCCGCCTATTATAGTGCCTTTAAGTTTTGATGTACGTACTGTTAAGTCACATGTAGGTTCAACATCATTTTTAAAATTGCTTTCTGTTATGTCTGCTCCCATGGCTTTCAGCACATCAATAACACCTGTACGAGTTGGGTTTACGCCTACATTTTTTATTGTTATTTCGGAATTTGGAATAATAGCACCTGCAACAAGGAAAAAGGCAGCAGAGGAAATGTCAGCAGGCACATTAACATTTTTAGCAGTCAAGTCTTTAGGCGGATTAAGCACAATTGTTCTTCCTTGGCTTTTAATATCCACCCCTAAAGCTCTTAACATACGTTCTGTATGGTCACGAGAGGGAGCAGGCTCTATAATCGTTGTTTGACCTTGTGCATAAAGACCAGCAAGCAAAACTGCACTTTTAATCTGTGCAGATGCTACTGGAAGTTCATAATTTATACCATGAAGTTTGTTGTCAGCACCATGCAAAGTAAGAGGGCAGAAGTTACCATCTACACCATTTATTTTAGCACCCATCTTGCTAAGAGGTGTAATTACTCTATTCATTGGACGTTTTTGGATTGATGCATCACCAGTCATGGTTACATCAAAATCTTGACCTGCTAAAATGCCACAAAGCAGACGAGTAGTTGTTCCAGAATTGCCTGTATAAAGCTGTTCTTGTGGACGCTTTAAACCATGTAGTCCTACACCATGAATAACAACTTCATTATCTGAAACGTCTATCTGTACACCCATTTTGCGAAAACAATCTATTGTAGAAAGGCAATCCTCGCCCATAAGAAAGCCTGTTATATGTGTTGTTCCTTTAGCGATTGCTCCAAGCATAACTGCACGATGAGAAATTGATTTATCTCCTGGTACAGTAATTGTTCCATTTAATCCATTTATCTGTTTAATTTTCATAATAACCTCATTATTATTCTTTAGTTTGTGTTATTTGATAACTGCCAAGTAATTTGAACGATGAAAGTTCTTCAGTTATTTGATAAATTAGAGCTCTTGTTTCTTTATTTGCAATACTGCCTTCAAAATCAGCATAGAAACGATAATCCCAAGGCGTTTGTTCGAGTGGTCTTGAATGAATTTCTGTCAAATTTATATTATGGTCTGAGAACATAGAAAGTGCTGCTGATAATGTACCTTCGTGATGTGGCAATGTAAATGAAATACTAACACGGTCATCATTTTCACTTGCAGATAGCGTTCTGCTAATTGCAACAAATCGCGTTTGATTTGTTTTATCATCATTTATACATGCTGCTAGTATATTAAGTCCATATAACCTTGCTGCGTCTTCTGAGCATACAGCAGCTTTTGATGTATCATTCCACTGACATATTTGCTTTGCTGCAACTGCTGTATTGCTTGTATCACATAACTCAAACCCTTTTTCTGACAGATAAATTTTGCACTGCTCAAGAGCGGGTGTAATAGAATAAACCTGTTTAACGCTATCTATTGTGGCACCCTTGCAACCTGCCAAGCAATGACGAATATCATTTATATGTGACCTTAGAATATGTAAATCATATTTTACAAGCAAATCATATACTTCATTTATAGTGCCAATAGATGAGTTTTCAATGGGAACCACTCCAACATCTGCCTTTCCATCGGATACTGCCATGAATACATCTTCAAATTTATCAACATGAAACATAACCTTAGTATTTGGAAACATTGCTTTTGCTGCTTGTGATTGATAAGATGCAGGTAAACCTTGATACACAACAGTTTGTGGTGAGTTATCTGGTTTGGAGTAATTAAAATCTAATTTATCAGAGTATTTTTTTAACATGTACTTATATTGGTGCATTTTGCTGATACGGATGAACGTTTTTAGCATTGCAATATATTCATGCTTGTTGTCTTCTGATATATTATTACTCATCATTTTTATGAGTTCGGACTCACAATCTTGGTTGAAAGTATTAGTTTCAAGTTTATACTCCGCTAGTTGTTCATCAAGGTTCATTCGTTGGATAAACAGTTTGCAAATTTGTTCATCTATAGTATTGATGTGTTTTCTAATTTCATTTATTGTTTGCATATCCATATCCTTCTAAATAAATATCTGCAAGAGCAATGGCTGCTGCAGCTTCTATAACTGGTGCCGCACGAGTTACAATGCATGGGTCATGTCTGCCTTTTATAACTAAATCTTCAACTTCACCAGTGGATAAATTAAGTGTATGCTGTTTTTTAGATATAGATGGTGTAGGTTTAATAACTGTGCGGAATATAAGTGGCATTCCACTTGTAATACCGCCTAATACACCACCATTATTATTTGTTTCCGTTATTACCTTTTCATCATCTGATAGGGTGAAAGTATCATTTGCATAAGACCCCCTAAATTCAGCAAACCCAAAACCAATACCAAATTCAATACCTTTAACTGCTGGAACGGAAAAAAGTATAGAAGATAGACGGCTTTCAATGGTATCGAACATAGGACTACCTAAGCCTGCTGGCACACCTACAGCAGCACATTCAATAACGCCGCCTGCCGAATCTTGGTTAAGCCTAGCATCTTCAATAGCTGAAATCATAGCTTTTTGGGCTAATGGATTTATAATAGGATATTGTTGAGTTCTTAACGTTTCAAGTTGTTCAGAATTTACTTGGACATCATCAAAGGGTGTATCTTGAATCTGAGCAATGGACTGTATGTGTGAACCCACTGTAATGCCTTTGCTCTTTAAATACAACTTACACATAGCACCTGCAAAAACAAGGGGAGCTGTAAGTCTACCAGAAAAATGTCCGCCACCTCTTGGGTCATTATATCCTTCATAACGAACCAAACCAGTATAATCTGCATGTCCTGGGCGTGGTTGAGTTGAAAAATCTTTATAATCGCCTGAGCGGGTATCAGTATTTTCAATCATGGCACAAATAGGTGTACCTGTTGTATAGCCTTGATATATACCAGAAAGAATTTTAGGTGCATCTTTTTCTTTTCTGGCTGTAGACTGTTTATTTCGACCAGGAGCACGTCGCTCCATTTCACTCATCACGAATGCTTCATTAAAAGCAATGCCCGATGGAAAACCATCGAGCACCACACCAATGCCGCCTCCGTGAGATTCGCCAAATATGGAAACTTTAATTGTATTTCCCCATACAGAACCCATGGTAGGTTGCCTCCTTAAATAATTTAAATTGCTTGAATTAGTTTATGCAGTCTGTCAATTTCTATCTTTTCAATCTCTGCTTTTCCCATGGTGCGTACTAAAATAAAGTTCATTGTATCACCCATTTTCTTTTTATCAGAAAGCAGAGCGTTAAATATATCTTCCTTTTCATATGGCAGGTAAGTAGGCAGACCTATATTATTTAGTATATTAGATAAATACTCTGTTAAGCTATTATCATTTCCAATAGCATCGGATAATTTCATAGCTGCCACCATACCGATTGATACTGCATTACCATGACTAAATTTAGTATAATCGCCTAGTTTTTCTATTGCATGACCAATAGTATGACCAAAATTTAAAATCATACGAAGTCCTGTATCATGCTCATCAACTTCTACAACATCACGTTTTATCTTTACACATTCATAAACAATGTCAGATATATTATTTTTATAATCTGGCTTACTTACCATTTCAAGAATATCTGTATTTTGTATACAACCATATTTTACAACTTCAGCCATACCATCTATAAAGATATTTTTTGGTAAAGATTTTAAAACATAAGGGTCAATAAGCACTAATCTAGGCTGATAAAATGCACCGACTAAATTTTTACCTTGTGGCATATCAACCGCAGTTTTACCTCCAACAGATGAGTCGACCTGTGCAAGAAGTGTGGTTGGTATTTGACAAAGCAACACACCTCTTAAAAAAGTAGCCGCTGCAAAGCCTGTCATATCGCCGATTACACCGCCACCTAAGGCAATTATTAAATCTTTTCGTGTGATACCTGAATTTATTAAATCTGTGTATATTGTGTTTATTGTTTCCAGTCTTTTGTATTCCTCACCAGCGGGAAGTATACTATGTGTCACTGGAATAGAAAACTGCTTTTCTACAACATCTAAATATAATGGTGCAACATTTGTATCTGTTACAATATGAACCCTGCTAGGGGAGAACACATTAAGGCATAAAGATGCAACATTATCTATAATCTTTTCATCAATTAGAATTTCAGAAATGCCATTTGAACCTGAAAGAGTTAAACTTTTCATTTTAAACCCTCTTAAATTTCACGTCCCATAGCACTTGCAATGCCACGAAGTGAATTCATGGCTTCTTCAAAAGATTCATATGTTAGTGACTGAGCACCATCAGAAAGTGCATGAGCTGGGTCATTATGAACCTCAATCATCAGTCCATCAGCACCAGCTGCAACAGCTGCACGAGCTAGAGGTTCTACCATCCAGTAAATACCACCTGCATGGCTTGGGTCAACTACTACTGGTAAATGGCTAAGACGCTTTAACACTGGTACAGCAGAGATATCAAGTGTATTTCTTGTATATGTTTCATAAGTACGAATACCACGTTCACAAAGAATAACATTTTTATTTCCGCCAGCCATTAGGTATTCAGCAGACATCAAAAATTCTTCAATAGTGTTTGCAAAACCACGCTTTAAAAGTACAGGCTTATTGGTTTGACTGAGTTCCTTTAACAATTCAAAGTTTTGCATATTTCTTGCACCAACTTGGAAACAATCACATTTTTCCATGAAAAGCTCAATATGTGCAGGGTTGGTAATTTCTGTTACAACTGGCAGACCAGTTTCATTATGTGCCTCATGTAATAAATCCAGCCCTTCAGCCTTTAAGCCTTGGAAAGAGTATGGGGAAGAACGAGGTTTCCATGCACCACCACGTAGCACAGTAGCACCGTTCTTTTTAACATTTTTAGCAACATCTATAATCTGTTCTCTGCTTTCAACAGAGCAAGGACCAGCCATAACTACAATCTTTTTTCCGCCCACTTCAACGCCATCAGCAATTTTAACAACGGTATCTTGTGGGTGCATTTTGCGGTTTGCGAGTTTAAATGGCTCATGAATCTTGGTTATACGTTCTACGTATTTATCTAAAAGTAGAGCATCTTTATCTACAGCACCAGTATCACCTATAAGTGCAAGAACGGTTGTGCCTGTAACATGAATAGGATTTACCTGTACATTAAAACGCTCACCAAGCCAATTTGACAGCTCTGCAATATGTTCTTCTGTTGTACCATTTTTCATTACGATAATCATAGTTTTGATCTCCTTTTTATGATAAAAATAATTTTAGCATATTAAAGCAAGATGGTACAAAAAAAGCCCCTCGTCGCCTTACAAAAAGGGACGAAAGAGCAAAACTTCCGCGGTACCACCCAAATTCAGTATAAAACTGCACTTTAATCTGATACAAACATATCATATCCCTGTAACGGGGGAAAACCGTTAAAGCCTACCACAAAAAATAGTTTCAGCTTTACTGCTCAAGAGGGAACTTCACAAAATTAGTATCTGCACTTGTTTTCAGTCAAGACAAGCACTCCCTGAAAGATACAACAAAAATTGTTACTTTCTCTTTCATCGCATTTACAATATTTGTTTTCATTATACGAACATTATCTCTTTATTTGTTTTCATTATACGAACATTATCTCTTTTTGTCAAGAGAATTTGAAAATTTCTTTCATATTTACAATTTAGGTGAGTATGTATAAAACAGGTGATAAATATGAATATGAAGGAATCGAACAAAACAAAGCGTTTTATACAGGCTTGTGATTGTTTAACGCCACAAATTCAAAATATTTTATTACATATAAACGAAAGTGAAATATGTGAAGAAATACGTCTTAGAGCGGGACAGCATATACATGCAGTATGGAATGACACTGAGCATGAGCTTGGTTCGTATTTTATAACTCAAAATAGTTTACAAGAAATTCTTAGTCGTGCAGCTAGATATTCTGTTCATAGTTATTCAGAATCACTTGCACAGGGATTTTTGCCGCTTAATGGTGGTCACAGATTGGGAGTTTGTGGCACTGCAATAATAAATAATGGCAAAATATCTGGAATAAGAACAATTTCTTCGCTTAATTTAAGAATTGCACAAGAATATATTGGCTGTGCTGATAGTTTAATCCCACATATATTTTTTAAAAATGGACGACCTAAAAGTGTTTTAATTTTATCTCCACCTGCATATGGTAAAACAACCATACTCCGTGATCTTATAAGACAAGTTTCTATGAAAGGTATTCGTATTTCAGTTGCTGATGAAAGGGGAGAGCTTGCTGCAATGCATCAAGGCATCGCCCAATTTGACCTTGGAACACATACTGATATTATTGAACAAGCCCCAAAAGCACAGGCTGTTTTACTTCTTTTAAAGACTATGTCACCTAAGATTATAGCATTAGATGAAATTACCTCACCTAATGATTTACAGGCTATAAACTATGCTGGTAATTGTGGAGTTAGTATCTTTGCATCTGCTCATGCCATTGATATTGAGGATTTAAAGAGTAGACCACTATATAAAGAAATGATGAAACTCAATATATTTGATATTATTGTAAGCCTTGAAAAGTTAGAAAATATAAGAAAAATAAATATTATACAAGGAGGAATATAAAATGTTACAAATTTTAGGGGCAGTGCTTGTTATATCTTCGAGTACCGCACTTGGTATTGCTGGAAGACAAAAGTTGGTTAAACGCACTAATATCATAAATGAATGGATTTCTGCTATTGATTTCATAACCGCTGAAATTGACCAAAATCACACTCCAATCCCAGATATACTTCATATGCTATCAGAACAAAATGATTCTCCTTTAAAAAGTTTATTTGCTGAGATGCTTAAACGTATAAATGTTCAGCATGAATTATCTTTTAGTTATCATTGGCACACGACAATACGAGATTTAGCTTCATCTCTTAATATGGAAAATGATGAGATTGAAACTTTACGCAATACTGCAACATATTTAGGTAGATATCAAGCGGATATGCAAATTTCCGGTTTATTGCATACACGTTCTAAACTTGTATCAATACAAAATTCAGCGGTACAAGCACTAAAAAATAAAGGAAGTGTTTATAGAATGTGTGGCATTGCCGCTGGCATAATAACCGTTTTAATGATTGTTTAATGAGGTAGAAAGATATGCAAATAGACTTGATTTTTAAAATAGCGGCAGTAGGAATTCTGGTAGCAGTTTTTAATCAGCTTTTGGTTCGTTCTGGTAGGGAAGAACAGGCTCTAATGACAACATTAGCAGGTCTTGTAGTTGTTATGATGATTTTGGTGCAAGAAATAGCAAATTTATTTCAAATGATGAAATCTGTTTTTGGGTTTTAGATTATGAATATTACATCTTTAGTCGGCATTGCAATCGTTGCCTGTATTTTATGCATAACTATAAAGCCTTATCAACCAGTTTTTGCTTTGTCAGTATCCATTGCTGCTGGTATATACATACTTATAATAGCTTTACAACCTGTAGGAGAGCTTATAAATTCTATGAAAATGCTAATTGAAAGTGCAAATATATCATCTGATATTTATTTGCCTGTAATTAAAATAGTTGGGATATCGCTGGTAATTCGTATAAGCTGTGCGGTGTGTAAAGATGCTGGGCAACAGGCTCTATCAACTAAATTGGAATTTGCAGGCTCGGTTGCATGTATAATCTTATGCTTTCCACTTATAGAACATTTAATATCGCTTATAAGTGATATATTAGGTTTAAAATCATGAAGAAAATAATTTTATCAGCAATAATTTTAATATGCATTTTTTGTGAATACGCACTTGCTTTTGATACTTCGGGAATTTTATCAGAGTCAAAATCTAAAATAATTGATGCTTTACCAAATCATTCTGCACAAATTATAGATGAAACGAGTGATTTTCAAACTTGTTTACAAGAACTTGTAAATGGTGTTGATACTAGAAATTTTATAACAAGCTCTTTACGAAGCTTGTCCAAAATGTTAATCGTTATCATGCTTGCTGGCATTTGTGGTGGTTTTCAAAAAAACTCAGATTTACCCGTTGTTACAATAGCAACCGCATTAGCTATGACAAGTGTTTTATTTTCAGATTTACATGGTATGCTAGCATTATGCACTCAAACATTAGAGCAAACAGCAATATTCTCTAATACTATGTTGCCTGTTATGGCTGGAGCTATAACATTATCTGGTGCACCGGTGACTGCTGGTGCGACACAATCCATAACTATGTTTGCTCTTAGCCTTATTACACAATTTATAAGCTCTGTTCTAGTTCCTGCAATCTGTGCATATATTGCAATAATAACAGTAAATGCTGCTCTTTCACATGATTTATTGGATAATCTTGCACAATTTATAAAATGGTTAACTACTGGAAGCCTTAAACTGATACTTACGATTTTTATAGGTTATTTATCAATATCCGGCGCCATAAGTGGTAGTGTAGATGCTGTTGTATTGAAAACTGCTAAATTTGCAGTTTCAGGTTCTGTACCTGTTGTTGGTGGAATAATATCGGATGCGACTGAATCAATGCTTGCTGGTATGGTAACAGTAAAAAATTCTCTTGGCATTATAGGAATGCTTGGAGTTGTTGCAATATGCATAATTCCTTTTTTACAAGTAGGCATAAATTATCTTATCTTTAAAGCGGGTACTGCAGCATTTTCTCCTATTTGTAGTCCGCCAATAAGAAAACTTATGGTGGGAATAGGGGATAGCTTGGGACTTATGCTTGGTATGCTGGGAACTTGTAGTGCAATATTATTTTTTGAACTTGTTTTTTCGATTTTAATGGTGAATCCACAATGAATGGAATTTTAAGAACAATAATTATTAGTGTTACTATTTCTTCACTACTTGGTAGCATTGTTTTATCCCTTGTGCCTAATGGTATCATGAAAGAAATTGCAAAGTTTACTGTTGGTTTATTCATTGCAAATGCATTATTTACACCGATTACACATATTCAATTTCCATCTTTTCAAAGTATTTTTATAAAAAATGACGCTCAAATACAAGAAGAAATACAAAATGCTAAAAGACAAAGCAATGAACTTATACTTCAAACTTCAAGTCAAAATCTATGTGACAATATATGTGATAATATAAGAGAACAAGGATATACATGCGATATTAAAGCAGAATTATCTATAGATGAAAACAATAATATAAATATAGATAGTATTTACGTTTATTCTGATAGTAGTGATTATTCCGAAATATCTGCTTTTATTGAATCAAATTATTCAATAGCAAAGGAGAATATAAAATATGTGGAAACTTAATTTTTCAGACTTTGCAATTAAACTGCAACCCATGGCACAAAAATACAAATACGCTTTACTTATTTTTTTAGTAGGAATTATAATGTTGTGTTTAGGTTCGCCAAGAGATGCTCCGGAGAGTAATAGTCAAACAAATAATTCAAATACAACATCTACATTTGATTTAACATCTTTTGAGGATTCATTAGAAAAACAACTTTCATCAATAAATGGAGCGGGAAAGGTGAGTCTTTTATTAAGTATAGAAGGTACAGAAGAAACTGTTTATGCCTCAAACATTCGTGAAAGCTCATCTGGAGAAAGCAATAATATATATGAAAAAGACCTATCTGTGTTATCAGACAGCGGTTATGGCGAGCAACCTGTAAAAGTAAAAAGCATTTCACCAACATTTCGGGGTGCTGTTGTGCTATGTGAAGGCGCAGCGGATATAAATGTCAAATATTCAATAACGCAAGCGGTCTCTGCTGCTTGTGGGCTTAGTATGAATAAAATTTCTGTCCTAGAAATGGGCACATATACAAAATAGGAGGAGAACTGACATGAGTAAATCAAGAAAAAAAGGTGCTGTTTATGGAATTATTGCAGTTATGCTTTGTGTAGCTGTATACTTAAATTGGAGCTATGTGCAAACTCCAGATGATTTATTGAGTGCTGGACAAATAGGCTCTCAAACCTCAACCTCGAACAAAACAAAACAGGGTGATGATGGGGAAGGGGCATCATCAAATGAAACCACAGAACAAACTTCTAAAACAGAGGCGGTAACTACATCTGATTATTTTACTGAATCAAGACTTTCAAGAGAACAATCTCGAGACGAGGCAATAAGTATATTAAAAGATACACTTGCAAGCGATACAAGTGATGAAGAAAGCAAACAGTTAGCAAACTCTCAGATTTCAGAAATGGCTGATGCATCAGTAGCAGAGTCAACTATTGAAAGTCTCATCAAAGCAAAAGGATATCAAGATGCCGTAGTTTTTATCGGTTCTGATAGCGTAAATGTAATTGTTGCACCACCAGAATCAGGATTTACAGAAACTGATGCATCAAAAATAAGTGATATCGTTGTAGCAGAAACTTCATTTCGTCCAGACCAGATTACAATTGTGGAAGCAGGTTAATAATAAGTATATATTTGTATAGATTTAAATATACATCTGTGATATAATAGTCGTAATATTTATAAACATTATATCGCTGCAAAGGAGTTTTTAATATGTCTGAATATAGGGATTATTGGATGACAACTCATGACCAAGGAAGCATCAAAATCTCAGAAGATGTTGTTGCATCTATCGCAGCAGTTGCTACATCTGAAACTGAAGGAGTTAGTGGACTTTATTCATCGTTTACCAATGATATTGTTAGTTTTCTCGGCAAAAAAACACCTACAAAAGGTGTTAAAGTCACATTTCATAACGATAATACAGTTGATATAGATATTTGCTATTTGGCATGTTTTGGAAGTAATATTTTTGATGTTGCGAAAAATGTTCAGGAAAATGTAAAATCATCTGTTAAAGCAATGACAAACCTTAATATTGTTAATATTAACATACATGTTGCTGGTGTTACATTTGTTTCTGATGAAAACAAAAATTCTCATTCTTTAGAATCTAAAACTATGTTAGATGATGAATTTATTGAAGAAACTAAAGAAGTAGTTGAGAGCGTAGAAAAATCTAATTAGATATTAAAACATAAAAAACACATTAAGAATATTCTTAATGTGTTTTTTATTTGGAAGGAAGTATATATTTAACTATGCAAAATAAAGATTTTGTCTAATTAAAGGTAAGAGATCTATTAAATCCTCTAAATTTTCATACCAAAATATTAACCTGTATAACTTCTAAATTTATTAAAAATAAATTATATAAATCATATAATAAAAAAGATGGTATTTTACATACCATCTTTAAAATATAATATTATGATTATGATAAACGATTTTTAAAATCTTCATAACAAAATCTTTTTACCACTTCAAATATACCATCTTTATGTCGTAATACTATCGATGGCAAAGCCATGCCGTTAAATGTATTATTCTTAACCATAGTATATAATGCCATATCTTCAAATATTAATCTATCGCCTTCATTCAGCTCATTATCAAATGAATAATCACCAATAATGTCACCAGCAAGACAAGTCATACTACTTAAACGATATGTGTATGATTTTTCATTCGGCTGACCACTATACATTAAAGGTGGTCTATAAGGCATCTCCAAAACATCTGGCATATGACATGCTGCTGAAGCATCTAAAATTGCAATATTTATACCGTTTTTAATCATTTCAATCACGGTAGTAATCAAATAACCAGCGTTAAGCACCACGGCTTCACCAGGTTCAAGATATACTTCGACATCATATGTTCCACGAATATGTTTTATAATATGAATCAAACGTTCTATATCATAGTCTTTTCGTGTGATATGATGACCTCCACCCATATTAAGCCATTTCATATTATGAAGATATTTTCCAAATTTCTCCTCAAATACTTTAACTGTTATTTCAAGGTCATCAGAATTTTGTTCACAAAGAGTATGAAAATGTAATCCATCAAGCATAGGTAATATACTTTCATCCAGATTTAAAAGCGTGGTTCCAAGTCTTGAGCCTGGTGCACATGGGTCGTATATAGCATGATCGCTCTGTGTTGAACATTCAGGGTTTATTCTAAGACCTACACTTTTCCCCTTTTGCTTTGCCTTTTCAGCAAATTTTTTAACTTGTTTAGGTGAATTAAACACAATATCATCTGCATATTTTAAAATTTCTTCAAATTCATCTTCACGATATGCAGGTGAAAAAACATGTGTCTCACCACCAAATTCCTCATAGCCTAAGCGAGCCTCATATAGACCACTTGCAGTTGTTCCAGCCAAATATTTTTTTATTAGAGGGTATACCGCAAACATAGAGAATGCTTTCTGAGCGAGCAAAATTTTGCATCCAGCCCGCTCAGATACATCTTTTAAAATTTCAAGATTTTGTATTAACTTTTCTTCATCTATTAAATAATAAGGTGTACGCAGTCCACCATCATTGAATTTTTGTATCATAATTTTAATCTACCAAAACTGGGTTATTATCAATCTGCCATGGCAGTCCCCATTTGTTAAGAGCCTCCATATATGGGTCTGGGTCAAATTCTTCTACAGTATACACACCGGGCTTATTCCACTTGCCTGTTAACAGCATCATTGCACCAATCATAGCGGGAACGCCAGTAGTATATGAAATCGCCTGAGATTCTACTTCTTTATAGCACTCTTGATGGTCACACACATTATATATATAAGCGCTTTTCTCTTTACCGTCTTTCTTACCAGTGAAAATACAACCGATATTAGTTTTACCTACTGTTCGAGGACCAAGGCTTGCTGGGTCTGGTAAAAGCGCCTTTAAAAACTGAATTGGAACAATACTGTGACCTTCAAACTCGATTGGTTCGGTAGATAGCATACCCACATTTTCTAAACACTTCATATGTGTTAGATAACTCTGACCAAAAGTCATAAAAAATCTAATTCTCTTTATATTTGGAATATTCTTTGCAAGAGATTCAATTTCTTCATGATGCAGAAGATACATATCCTTCTGCCCTACTTGGTCAAAGTTGTATTCACGTTTAATACTCATTGCAGGGATTTCCACCCAATGACCATTTTCCCAGTAAGAACCTGGAGCAGAAACCTCACGTAGATTGATTTCTGGGTTAAAGTTAGTGGCAAATGGATAGCCATGATCACCACCATTACAGTCAAGAATATCAATGGTATCGATGGTATCAAACAAATGCTTTTGAGCATATGCACAATAAGCCTGAGTTACACCTGGGTCAAAACCAGAACCTAATAAAGCTGTTAAACCAGCCTTTTCAAATTTTTCCTTGTATGCCCACTGCCAAGTATAATCAAAATAGGCAGAAAATCCTTCTTCTTTACAACGTTTATCATATATAGCGCGCCATTTAGGGTCGTTAAGGTCTTCGGGTTCATAATTCGCAGTGTCCATATAATTAACACCACACTCTAAGCAAGCATCCATAATAGTTAAATCCTGATATGGCAGAGCAATATTCATTACTAGGTCAGGCTGTACTTTTTTAATGAGTGCAACAACTTCTTCAACATGGTCTGCATCAACCTGTTCAGTTGTAATTTTAGTTTTTGTTTTACCCTCTAACTTTGCTTTTAGGTCATCGCACTTGCTTTTAGTCCTACTAGCAATGCAGATTTCCTCGAAAATTTCACTATTCTGGCAACATTTATGTATTGCAACAGATGCAACACCGCCACATCCAATAATTAAAACTTTGCTCATTGGAATAATCCTCCTATAAGTTATTTATTTATTCAGTGCGAGAAGCATTTCACGCACAATCTTACAAGCAACCGCAGTTGATGCTCCACTAGAATCGTAATGCGGACTTAATTCATTTACATCACAACCAACGATATTTAATTTGCTGCAAACTAAAGTTACAGCTTTTCTAAGTTCATCGAAACTAATCCCACCCGGTTCGGGTGTACCTGTGCCACAGAAAACAGATGGATCAAGTATATCAAGGTCGAGAGTGAAATATATAGGTTTTCCAGATAGCATATTTACAACATCATCTAAACCATCTAAGTTAAAGCGATTAGTTGTAACATGCTCTTTGCTCCATTGCCATTCAGCACGCTCACCAGAGCGAATACCAAACTGATAAATTCTATTATCACCAATTATATCCCAGCAACGACGAATAACACAAGCATGTGAAAGCGGCTCACCAAGATAGTCATCACGCAAATCAGCATGAGCATCAAAATGAATAATATGAACATCTGGATACTTCTTAGCTACAGCTCTAAAAGAACCAAGTGTTACAAGATGTTCTCCGCCTAAAAGAAATGGCAGTTTATTATCATTAAGAATTTGCTTTGTATGGTTCTCAATCTGCTCTAAAGCATATTCTGGGCTGCCAAAACGCAGCTCTAAATCACCTATATCTAAAATATTACAATCCTCTAAATCTTTATTCTGATAAGGCGAATAACTTTCAAGACCAAAAGATTCAGAGCGGATAGCATGTGGACCAAAACGAGTTCCAGGTCTAAATGAAGTTGTAGAATCATATGGGGCACCAAATAACACTATATCAGCTTCATCATATAATGTATTGCACATTAAAAATGTCTCAACATTCGGACTCAACATCTTTTAACATCTCCTCTACATACGCTGGCAGATAAAAAGCTCCTTTATGCAGCGTTGTTGTGTAATATTTACAAGGAATACCATTCATATTCCAAGCTGTTTCACTTAAATCCTTTAAAGGATGATATTTTTTTGATGCAAAACCAAACAACCAATGACCAGATGGATATGTTGGAATATGTGCTTGATATACTCGGCTAATTGGAAATGATTCAACTATACGTTTATGTGCTCTTTGCATGGCGTTAGCATCTGCATCATAAAATGGACTTTCATGCTGATTTACCATTATACCATCTTCTTTGAGTGCATTATAGCAGTTGCCATAAAACTCTCTTGTAAATAGCCCTTCACCTGGACCAAATGGATCTGTAGAATCAACAATGATTAAATCATATTCATTTTCACAAGAACGAACAAATTTAAGTCCGTCCTCATAGTGAATTGTAAGTCTTTCATCATGTAATCTACATGCGGTTTTAGGTAAATATTTTTTACACACTTCCACTACAAGTGGATCAATTTCCACCATATCAATATGCTCAATATTATTATATTGTGTAAGCTCACGCACTACACCACCATCACCTGCACCAATAACAAGCACCTTTTTAACATTTGGGTGTACTGCCATAGGTACATGAGTAATCATTTCATGATAAATAAACTCATCTTTTTCAGTGAGCATCATATAACCATCAAGTGATAAAAATCTGCCAAACTCTGGAGAATCAAAGACATCTATTCTTTGAAATTCGCTTTTTCCACTATAAAGTTGACGGTCTACTTTAATAGATAATTTTACATTAGGCGTATGTGCCTCAGAAAACCAAAAATCCACCCTTACACCTCTTTCAATACATTTAATCTTTCAATTTGTGCATCTTCTGGACCAGTCATCGAGCAGCCTTTTTCTTTTGCATATCGAATATAATCTAATATTGGCTGTGTTATTCTCTCACCAGGAGTTAGAATTGGTATTCCAGGAGGATAACACATAACAAACTCACTACAAACTTTACCTGCTGTTTGCTCTATTGGCAATGACTCATGCTTTGCATAAAACGCCTCTTGTGGTGATACTGCAACTTCTGGGTCAATATATTCATGTTCCATAAGTCCGGTTTTATCTGCTTTAGCAAAACGTCGCTTTACTTCGGCTAAAGCACCTACTAATCTTTCGATTTCACGTTCTCTGTCACCAATAGATAAATATGCTAAGATGTTACCCAAATCACCGAACTCAATCTGAATATCATACTCATCTCTTAGTAAATCATATACCTCTATGCCTGCAAGACCGATATCAAGAGTATTAACCGACAATTTAGTTGTATCAAAATCATATATGCTATCACCATTTATAAGCTCTTTTGAAAAAGCATAATAACCGCCAATCGCATTTATTTCATCTCTCGCATATTGTGCAAGCTGTGAAACTCTAGCAAAAGCCTCTTTGCCTCTAAGAGCTAAATTTCTTCTTGATATATCAAGAGAGCTTAAAAGCAGATATGAACCACTTGTAGTTTGGGTTAGATTTATAATCTGTCTTACATGACCTTCGCTCATAGATTTATTTGCAAGAAGCAGTGATGACTGTGTAAGGCTACCGCCAGATTTATGCATAGATACTGCTGCCATATCAGCGCCCGCCTTCATAGCCGATACAGGCAGATTTTCACCAAAGTAAAAATGAGTGCCGTGAGCTTCATCTGCAAGACAGAGCATATTATTATCATGTGCTAATTTTACAATTGAGCATAAATCAGAGCAAATTCCATAATATGTTGGATTATTTACAAGAACAGCTTTTGCATCTGGATTTTCCTTTATAGCCCGCTCAACATCTTTAACACTCATTCCAAGGGGTATTCCTAAACGTTCATCACAAGCGGGATTTACATATACAGGAATAGCTCCACAAAGAACCAATGCTCCCATAACACTGCGATGTACATTTCGTGGCAAGATAATCTTCTCTCCCCTAGCAACAACTGAAAGCACCATGCTTTGAACTGCTGACGTAGTTCCACCAACCATTAAAAATGCATGGGCTGCACTGAAAGCCTCTGCTGCAAGAATTTCAGCATCTCTAATAACTGAGATTGGGTGACAAAGGTTGTCAAGCGGTTTCATAGAGTTAACGTCCATTTGTACACAGGTTTCACCCAAAAGTGCTGCTAATTCTGGGTTTCCCCTACCTCTTTTGTGTCCAGGAACATCAAATGGAACAACACGCATTTTACGAAAACGTTGTAACGCTTCATAAATTGGTGCTTGTTCCTGTGTTAATTTTTTCATATTCATTCACCTTGGCTGTAAATATTCCTACCGCTGAAAATTTCAATCATTTCTTTTCTAAGATTATGCATGATATCAAGACGAATTTTTGGCGGCAGTTCATATACATCTGTTTTAAACAGATAATCTTGTAAATCTATATCTTTAACCATCATTCTTGTGTGAAATAGGTTAGCACTATAAACATTTATATCAACTGCATCATATTTTCTAAGGGTCTTTGGGTCAATATAGTCCTGAATTGATGCAATTTTATGGTCTAAAAATAATTTTTGACCATTTACATCTCTTGTAAACCCTCTAACACGATAATCCATAGTGATAATATCGGAGTCAAAAGAACCTATTAGATAATCAAGCGTAGAAAGAGGTGTGATTTCTCCACAAGTTGCAACATCTATATCAACTCTAAATGTAGCAAGACAAGTTTCAGGATGATACTCAGGATAGGTATGAACAGTTACATGACTTTTATCAAGGTGTGCTACTTGAGTTTCCCCTACTGGCACCATTGTTTGTTCAGCGATAAGCAGAGTAACAGATGCACCTTGAGGGTCAAAATCTTGTTTTGAGATATTAAGCACATTAGCACCGATCATATCTGTAAGATTAGTAAGAATTTTTGTAAGACGCTCTGAGTTGTATTGTTCATCAATATAGGCTATATAATCAATTTGTTCCCTAGGTGTCTTTGCATAGCAGACATCATATATATTAAAGCTAAGAGCTTTTGTTAAATTATTAAATCCATATAATTTAAGTTTCTGTTCCACACAGATCCCTCCACAAAAAAATAAAAAACGCAAGCAACGTGATGTTCATTGCTTGCGTATAGCGTCAAATTTAGGAAATGTTTGATATTATATCATCATTTCAGAGAGGGAAATGTTGGAGCAGAGTCTATATAGCAAATATTTCACTTTTACTACTCTTATTGACGTTTCACAAGCCTTATGTGCACACGCTGCACACTGGTTATAAAGTAACCAACTTATAAAATTTGAGTTTTTAATACTCAATCAATAAAGGCAACAAAAAAGTTGCCATTCGGCAGTTGACCCGGCTGTCCGCATGGCCTTGACTCATTATAGAGTGGTCATAAAATATTTGCATGAAAGATAACAGCACTGCTGCACCTCATATCATACTAACAATATATTATACTCACAAAAACACATTGTCAAGACGTTTTTCCATCTCTGTTGCATTTTTTCGTATATATTACGTTTTTTTCTTGTTTTTATTACATACTACTATAAGCATAGTATAGCAAAAAACATACAATCTACATTTATTTTTTACATATATTATGATATTATTTATGTAAAATGTTTTTAAAGGAGCTTTTAAATTATGAAAAGGAAGTTATTTTCTATTATTCTTGCCTGCTTTATGACTACTACCATTTTAACTGGTTGTGGACAAGCAAATCAACAAACAAATAACAACTCATCTTCTACCAAAAATGATACTTCTTTACTCTCTGGCAAATATACTGCGGAGATTGTTGTTAAAGATTATGGAACTATTAAGTTAGAGCTTGATGCAGATACAGCACCAATCACTGTTACAAACTTTGTAAATCTTGCAAATGATGGGTTTTATAATGGTCTTACATTCCATAGAATAATAGATGGATTTATGATTCAAGGTGGTGACCCCTTAGGTAATGGTACTGGCGGTTCTGATACTGAAATTAAGGGTGAATTTGCGTTAAACGGAATTGAAAATGATATTTCTCATACCAGAGGAGTAATTTCCATGGCTCGTTCCCAAGATTATGACAGTGCAAGCAGTCAGTTCTTTATTGTGCATGAAGATTCAACATACCTTGATGGACAATATGCTGCTTTTGGTCATGTAACTGAAGGTATGGAAGTTGTTGACGAAATCTGTTCTTCAATGACTGAGCAGGGTCTTAGTGATTCTATCCCTGCTGAAAATCAACCTGTTATTGAATCTATCACTATTATAGAGTAAAATTTTAGCTGTACAGTTAATCTTGCTGTACAGCTTTTTATTTGGAGGTTTCTAAAATGAAATATATAACTGAAGATTTTGTAAAAAGTGTTATAAGACCTAGAGAGCAAGAAACAAATAAAAATCACTATGGACGTGTGCTTGCTATATGTGGTTCCATTGGCTATACTGGCGCAGCATATTTTTCTGCACAGGCATCTGTTAAAACTGGTAGTGGAGTTGTGACACTGGCTGTACCGGATTTTATATATTCTATAATTGCTTCCAAGCTAAATGAACCTGTTATCCAACCTATTAAATGCAACTCTAGCGGGCAATTTTGTCTTGATTCCTTTGATGAGCTTAAAAATCTTGCTGACCATGCTGATGCAGTACTCATAGGCTGTGGACTTAGTCGCTCAGATGAGATTGATAAATTGGTACATAAGTTGGTTTTATCTCTCTCCTGCCCTATTGTTTTAGATGCAGATGGCATAAATGCATTTTCTGGGCATATAGATTTATTGAGTAAATCTAACGCTCAAATAATTTTAACGCCACATAATGGAGAGTTTAAGCGTCTTTCTGGCTTAGAATCATCAGTAGAAAATGCAATGAAATTTTCACAAAGCACGGGTACAATTGTGCTCTTAAAAGGTCATCGAACAAATGTTCTATCACCCGCTAAATGTCATTTTAGGAACACAACCGGCAATGCTGGCATGGCTAAAGGTGGTAGTGGTGATGTTTTATCTGGTATAATATTGTCACTTATTGGGCAAGGTTTATCCCCTTTTGATGCAGCTTGTGCTGGTGCATGGATTCATGGTGCGGCTGGTGATTTATGTGCTAAATGTATTGGACAGTATTCAATGACACCATCAGATATTCTACATGCCTTATCAAAAGTTTTACTCGATGTCGTTGGATGCTAATTCTCTCCCATAAAGGAGATGATATTTTGTCATATAAAAAAAGTATAGCTACAACTTGCTTGTCGGTATTGATTTTACTCAGTCTTTCAGGTTGTGTTTCAAATGAGAACAACCTGGAAAAATCTGCTTTAAAAATTCAACAGATGTATTCTGGATTATCTGAATTTGAAACTGATGTAAAATTTCTTTGTGATTCTGGTCAATCCATACTAGAATATGATTGCGAATTTGAGTATAATAAGGAGTATGGTCAAACACTGACTATTAAAAATCCTGATTCTTTGTCTGGTATAGTTATAAATAGTACAGGTACTTCAAAAGATAATCTAAATATAAGCTATGGTGATACAGTATTAGATTTTGATGTGTCTGCACAACTTGGAACATCTCCAGCTAATTTTATGCCTACATTTATAACTACACTAACTAATAGTATATCTAATGACATTTGGGAAGAAACGCAAGGGAATCAAAAACTTTTAGTCGCTCGTTATGAAACTAATACCAATGATAAACCTATGACAAGTCAGATTTGGCTCTATAAAGATACGCTTTTACCTATGTATGCTGAAGTCTATACAGATGGTGAACGTGTTCTTCAAGTATTTTTTAGTGAATTTAACGCTAGTTAAACAAAAGGTCGTGTAAATATGCAACAAAACAATCATCGCACATGGGCGGAAATCGATTTAAGTGCTATCGAACATAATTTTAAAGAGATTCAAAAGCATGTTGGAAATTGCCCTATCATGGCAATAATTAAGGCTGATGCTTATGGACATGGCAGCTTTCGTGTTGCACAATGTTTAGCAAAAGCGGGTGCATCTTATTTTGCAGTAGCTACTGTAAGCGAAGCTATTGAATTACGTGAGCAAGGTGTGACCCTCCCAATTATGATTTTGGGTTATGTTGGTGATGAAGATGCTTACCTTATAGCACGTTATGATATTGCAGTTCCAGTTTATGATTGTGAAACCGCTATGGTTTTTTCTAATGCGGCAAAAAAAGAAGGAAAACAAATCCGTATACATTTTGCACTTGATACAGGTATGACTCGTATAGGTTTTCCTGCTCGTCATGTAGAACAGACTGTAAACGAAATTCTGGAGCTTTCTAAATTCGAGGGGCTTATTGTAGAGGGTATGTTTACCCACTTTGCTGTGTCCGATACCCTTGATGGTTCAGATTTTACACATACGCAGTTAGATGAATTTTATGCTGTTTCACAAAAACTTGAACAAGCGGGTTTACATATTCCTCTAAAACATTGCGCAAATAGCGGCGGTGTGTTACAATATAAAGAGGGATATTATGATATGGTTCGTGCTGGAATCATTTTATATGGTTACTACCCCGACCCTTCCCTACCTCGCACACTTGATCTTCATCCTGCAATGTGTCTTAAAGCCCGTGTTGTTCAAGTACGTAGAGTTGAAGAAGGCAGAACAGTAAGTTATGGTCGCACTTATTGTGTAACTCGCCCTATAAATGAAGCTGTTATATCAATTGGATATGCTGATGGTTATCTTCGCAGCGGGTCTGGTAATGTCCAGATGTCTGTAAAAGGTAAAAAAGCCCCTGTACTTGGCAGAATTTGTATGGATATGTGTATGATTGAAGTTCCAGAAGGTGTCACTTTAAAGCGTGGTGATGAGGTTACTATTTTTGGCGATGCTCTTATCACGGCAGACGATGTAGCAATCGCTGCCGGAACTATATCCTATGAGGTGCTTTGTGCTGCATCTGTTCGTGTGCCTCGCATATATATAAACGGATAGTTTAACCTTTTTATCCTCTGCTACATATAATGCCACAGGAAATGGTTTTTTGATTTTTTATCTTCCATTTCTTATAAACTCCCTCTTTAATGGGAAACATAGAGTTACAGGATTACTTAAACTCCTGAAATTCTTTCCATCGGAGTGTGACAAACGTGGATCATAATATCAAACGAGGAGATATTTTTTATGCTGATTTAAGCCCAGTTGTGGGTAGCGAACAAGGCGGTATTCGTCCGGTACTTATTGTCCAGAATAATGTCGGAAATAAATTCAGTCCTACTGTAATTGCCGCTGCAATCACCTCGCAAGTAAACAAATCAAAAATGCCAACTCATATTGAGCTTGGTGCCAAATCTTTTGGTTTAACCAAAGATTCTATTGTATTAACCGAGCAGATTCGTACACTGGACAAAAAACGACTGCGTGAAAAAATGGGCTGTTTAGATGAGGCTCACATGCGTTCAGTTGATGAAGCGCTTGCTGTGAGTTTCGGTCTGGGTGTTCAGCCTACCGAATAAAAACGAGGAGTTACCAAACGGTGAAAAACAAACGCAGATTTACAATTACCGTCGGAGCTGTCCTTATGGTATGTATGCTTGCAACCGGCTATGCTGCCGTTGCTGCCGAATACGGCTCTGATTCAGATCCGCTTATTACAAAAAGCTATTTAGAACAGGTTCTTACCCCCTCTATTACAAGTGCTGCTAATGACACAATAAAGAGCGAAAGTAGCAACTATCAATCCGCTATGGAGCGTAAAATATTAGAGCTTAGTCAAGCAATTGATAACAAAATAGCATCTCTGGCTGCAAATCTTGCAAAAAATGATGAATTTGCAGAAAAGGTAGCAAATGCTGGTGGCGTAAGCAAAAGTGGAAGCTGGGAGGTGCTTGAAATAGAATCTGGTTCTTTCCTTAAACTTAATTTGAATACAGAAATCATTGTTCAGCGTGGCAATGCAACATGTATAGAAAGTGCTGGTACAGGTCTTACAGATCTTTCTGGTGGCTCAGTGCTACGTGCAGATGAAGCATTATCAATAAACCATCGCTATATAGCAACTACCAAAGGCGCTGGATTTAAAGCAAATGAAACCGTCACTGTTTTAGTTGACGGTGACTATTCAATAGCATAATTTATCTTTTTAGTGCGTATCTTTAAATATACAGATACGCACTCTTTTATTGGCAGGAGATTTTAAATTATGCGTTTTCCAATAAAGCTAAAAGAAAATACTGTTGGATACATTACAGTACTAGAAAACAATAACAACATAATAATTGATGCTGAATGTCAATATAGCTCAGATGATATACTAAGACTTTTTGCAAAGACCGGTGAAAGTATAGTAAATTTGGGCGTATTAGAGCCTAGTGAAAACAATACAATGTGTTTAAAGCGTAAAATAAAAAAAGATATTATAAATAACAATACTATTTATTATCTTGATGATGGCTCTGGTAAATACATTATCCTATCAAGACCATATGAGACCGCATTTAATGCAGGACATGAACATAAGTATCCATATCTATTAACAGCTTGCAGCCTTGAAAAAGTAAATAGCGTTTGGATTTCATATATAAAAAAAGTACAGACTGACTAATTAAAATCAATCCGTACTCTATGTTTTTTATTCATCTACAACATCTAAGTCGCTATTATCAACTGCATATCCCAAAATCATAACACTATCTGAGAAATGCACATTTTCTACTGGAACTGACTTGCCTTCTAAATGAAGGTCACCACCTGTAAAGTTCCACAAACCCTTAATACCATGTTCAACGAGATTACGTGCAATTTCTGATGCAACGCTATACGGAACCGTTAGAATGGCTACTTCAGGTTTATTTTTATCTACATATGAGTAAAGTTCTTGAGCATCACATATGTTTACACAACCAAGTTCAGTTCCGATAACTTTTTCGTTGGTATCAAATGCACATACTAAATCAAATCCGCTTGCTTCAAAATCGAAGTTTTTAATTAGCGCCTTACCAAGATTACCAGCACCAACTAAGATGGCTTTTCGATGTCTATTTATACCAAGGATTTCTCCTAGACCTTCACATAATTTTTCAACATTGTAACCATAACCTTGCTGACCAAAGCCACCAAAGCAGTTAAAATCCTGACGAATTTGGGACGCTGTAAGTCCCATTGATTCTGCAAGTGACCTAGAGGAGATTCGTTGAACTCCATTTGCTCGGAGTGTAGAAACATACCGATAATAACGTGGAATGCGATGAATCACCGCTCTAGACACCTTCTGTTTCTTTTCCATGGCGAACCTCCTAAAGTTCCATTACCAATAAACCACTTATAAAGAACGAATGGTTTCTAAAACGTAATCTGTGAACTGCTGTGCTGTTGCACCAGTGTCACGACCTGTAATTACATATTTTTTATTTTTAAACATGCAAATATCAAGAGCTTTATCTAGCTTATTTGCAAGTTCAATTTCTCCTATATGCTCAAGTAGCATTACAGATGCACGGAGTACACTTGATGGGTCTGCATACTGTGCACGACCTTCCTCAACCATACGAGGTGCAGAACCATGAATTGCTTCAAACATTGCATAACGTTTACCAATGTTTGCGGAGCCGGCTGTTCCAACGCCACCCTGAATTTCGGCAGCCTCATCGGTTAAAATATCACCATAAAGATTAGGCAAAACAAAAACTTTGAAATCACGACGACGTTTATCATCAAGAAGTTTAGCTGTCATAATATCAATATACCAATCATCAAACACAACTTCTGGATATTCTTCCGCTACTTTTTGGCATGTATCAAGAAATTTGCCATCGGTTGTCTTAATGATATTTGCCTTAGTTACACAAGATACTCTGTTCTTTCCTGTCTTTTTAGCATACTCAAAAGCTAAGCGTGCAATGCGGTCACATCCCTGAGAGGTCGCAACAGTAAAGTCGATAAATAAATCATCATCAAGCTGTACACCTTGGGAACCTACTGCATAACCACCTTCTGTATTTTCGCGATAGAAAGTCCAGTCAATACCAAGTTCTGGCACCTTTACAGGGCGAACATTTGCAAAAAGGTCAAGAGCCTTACGCATGGCAACATTTGCTGACTCCACGTTTGGCCATGGGTCACCCTTACGAGGTGTAGTTGTCGGACCTTTCAAAATAACATGACAAGACTTTAGCTCATTCATTACATCATCTGGAATTGCACAGCCAAGCTCGGCACGACGTTCAATTGTCAGTCCATCAATAACCTTAAACTCAACCTTACCAGCCTTAATCTTATCTGCAAGCAGTTCTTCAAGTGCATGTTGTGCCATGCCAGTAATCATTGGACCAATGCCATCACCACCACAAACGCCAATGATAATTTTATCCAGCTTGCTATAATCAATAAAATCCTTCTGCTCTTTCATAGCCTTAATGCGTGCGAGCTGACTTTCTACAACTTTCTCATATTGCTTAATAGCCTTTTCAGATAATGCCATTTTTATATTCCTCCGTTATCTTTAATCCCGAAATTGTTAAACATGCTTTTTAGCATAGTTTAGAGTACCGCCTGCAAGCAATGCTCCACGTTGACGCTCTGATACTTCACAGTCCGCTTTAAACTCATAACCGTTTACAACAACAGTTATCTGCTTGCCATCACGAATTTCTTCCTGAATATGTGGCAGAGAAATTGTATCATTTAATGTAATTTTGTCATAATCTTCTTGATTTACAAATGTTAGCGGAATGATACCAGAGTTTACAAGGTTTGCTTTATGGATACGAGCAAAAGACTTAGCCAGAACGGCACGCACACCAAGATATAAAGGAACAAGTGCAGCATGTTCTCGTGATGAACCTTGACCATAGTTTGCACCACCAACGATTACGCCACCACCATTTTCTTTGCAACGAGCAGAAAATTTGGGGTCAACGTTAATAAAGCAGTAGTTTGAATAATGAGGAATATTTGAACGATAAGGCAAAAGTTGAGCACCTGCTGGTAAAATGTGGTCTGTTGTGATATTATCCTCAGTTTTAAGAACAATTTTTCCTGTATAGCTTTCTTCAAGCTCCTTACCTAATGGGAAAGGCTTGATATTAGGACCACGACGCACCTCAACAGTAGATGGGTCTTCAGATGGCTTAACGATTAAGTTATCGTTAATATCGAAATGCTCTGGCATTTCAATAATTGGTGCATCACCAAGAGTTCTTGGGTCTGTAAGTACCCCTGTCAATGCAGATGCAGCAGCGACTTCTGGGGATACAAGATAAATCTGAGCATCTTGGGTGCCGCTGCGACCTTCAAAGTTGCGGTTGAATGTACGTAGTGATATACCTGCGGATTCTGGTGATTGACCCATACCAATACACGGACCGCAAGCACATTCCAAAATTCTAGCACCTGCTGCGATTATATCAGATAAAGCACCATTTTTAGCAAGCATGTTAAACACCTGCATAGAACCAGGGCTGATTGTAAGTGAAACATCTGGGTGAATGGTCTTGCCCCTTAAGATTGCAGCAACTTTCATCATATCATAGTAAGAGGAGTTTGTGCAAGAACCGATACAACACTGATTTACCTTAATTTCGCCAATTTCACTTATAGGCTTTACATTGTCAGGCATATGAGGCATTGCAGCCAGTGGAACCAAAGAATTTAGGTCAACAGTGTATTCTTCATCATATACAGCATCTTCATCAGATGAAAGTGGAACATAAACATCTCCACGACCTTGAGCATCTAAAAATGCCCTTGTAACTTCATCTGATGGGAAAATTGAAGTTGTGGCACCAAGCTCTGCACCCATGTTTGTAATGGTTGCACGCTCTGGAACAGAAAGGGTTTTAACTCCCTCACCTGCATATTCAATAATCTTACCAACGCCACCCTTTACAGTCATCTGACGAAGTACATCTAAAATAATATCCTTTGCAGCTACCCATGGTTTTAATTTACCGGTTAGAGTAACACGAACCATTTTAGGCATTGGAATATAATATGCCCCGCCTCCCATTGCAACGGCAACGTCTAAACCGCCAGCACCAAATGCCAGCATACCAATACCACCACCGGTTGGAGTATGGCTGTCTGACCCAATAAGAGTCTTTCCGGGAGCACCAAAACGCTCCAAATGCACCTGATGACAAATGCCATTGCCAGCCTTTGAGTAATAGATACCATGTTTTTGTGCTACGGTACCAATGTACTTATGGTCATCTGCATTTTCAAAGCCAGACTGAAGTGTATTATGGTCGATATATGCAACAGAGCGTTCAGTTTTTACCTTATCAACTCCCATTGCCTCAAACTGTAAATACGCCATTGTGCCTGTTGCATCTTGTGTAAGTGTCTGGTCAATTTTAAGACCAATCTCTTGACCTTTAACCATTTCACCATCTACAAGATGTGCTTTCAAAATCTTTTCTGCAATTGTCATTCCCATTTTATTACATCGCTCCTCATGTCTTTATGTAAAATCTTTTTACGATATTCATAGGTGGCGGCTTCCACAGCCTTCTCCACGGCTATCTATAGCCGTGCCCAAAACATTCAAAGAGCGGTTCGTTTAGAACCATATCTTATATTCTACCTTACAATACGATTTTTTTCTAGAGTAAATCAAAATTTTTTTACACAAATATTTTCGTAAATCTCAGCGGTTGCAAAGGCGTTTTGTAAAGTATTACCTATATTTCCTTCTTTAAACTCATAATAAGCCTGACTGGCTATCATGGCTGCATTATCTCCGCAAAGAGAAAGTGGTGGCAAATACAAAGTTAGATTATTTTTTTTGGTCATATCTTCCAGAGCCTTTCTTAGCCAAGAATTAGCTGCGACTCCACCAGCGCAAACAATAGTTGTTACATTTGTTTGTTTTTGTGCCAACTCAAGTCTAGGCACAAGTGTATCAACTACTGAATTACAAAATGCAGCAGCTAAAGCGGGTTTATCTATTTCTTCACCCTTTTGCTCAGCATTATGAGCTAGATTTATAACCGCTGTTTTAAGCCCTGAAAACGAAAAATCAAGAGGTGCATCTTTAACTTTAGATTTTGGTAATTTATATTTTGATGCATTTCCACCTTGAGCCATTTTATCAATTTTAGGTCCTCCAGGATAACCAACTCCTAGAACTCTAGCAACTTTATCAAAAGCCTCCCCTGCAGCGTCATCTCTTGTTCCGCCTAAAATTTCAAATTCGGTATAAGTTTTAACCAACACAATCATGCTATGACCGCCAGAGGCAATTAGTGTTAAAAATGGTGGTTTCAACTCTGGAAATGCTAAATAGTTAGCTGCTACATGACCTCTTATATGGTGAACTGGTATAAAAGGCTTTTTAAGTGCATAAGCTATTGATTTTGCAAAATTCGCACCAACAAGTAAAGCTCCTATAAGTCCAGGGGCACAAGTTGCAGCGACAGCATCTAACATATCACCTGTTAAGTTTGATTCTTTTAATGCTTGTTCTGTAACACTAACTATTGCTTGCATATGCCCTCTTGATGCAACTTCTGGCACTACTCCACCATATTTTGCATGTGTTTCAACTTGACTATTAACAACACTTGATAATATTTTTCGACCATCTTCTACTACTGCTGCCGCAGTTTCATCGCATGAAGATTCTATTGCAAGTATTTTCACTTTACACTCTCCTGAATTTGGTTTTTGTTTATTTTATAAGTCATTAAAAGTGCGTCTTCTTTAGGATTTCGATAAAAATTTTTGCGTATACCAACCTCTTTATAGTTCATTTTACTATAAAGGTTTATTGCTGCTGTGTTTGAAACACGTACTTCCAGTGTGATAAAATCCAGTTTTTTTTCTTTTATTTTACTAGCTAGTTCTGATAACAACTTTTGTGCCACCCCTTGACATCTCATTTCCGGAGAAACTACAACATTGGTTATATATCCACCATCTATAGTAGTTTGACAACCAACATAACCAACTATATTTTTATCTTTTTTTGCCACTAGAAATAAACTATGTTTATTTTCTAGTTCTTCTAAAAGTTGCTTTTCTGTCCATGGAGTATGAAAACATATTTTTTCAAGTTCTGCCAAAGTGCTAATATGGTCTTGATTCATATGTATAATTTCAATCATTTAACAAGCCTTTCTATTATACTTTTCACAGCTGACTGTATTTGATTTGCGCAATGCCTATACGCATCTATATTGCCGCCATATGGGTCGTCAATATCGGTAGGCAATAACGTAAATAACTTATCACCTACATTTGGAAATTTCGATAGTATCTGGTCATAGTGGCTGGCTGTCATGCATACTAAATATTTAGCATCATTTACTAAATTTTGATTTAACAGTGTAGATGTATGTTGTGAAATATCTGCACCAAGCTCATGTGCAGCAATAACTGCATTTTCAGATGCAGGCAATCCATCGGCCGTAAATAATCCTGCTGATGCAGCTTTAAGACCTGTTTTTTGTTCTCCATTCATAGCTTTAAATAATCCTTCTGCTATTGGGCTTCTGCATGTATTTCCAGTGCATATAAAAACTATTTTATCCATTGTTTACACTCCTATATAAAAGTCTATATCATTCATTATATTTACAATCAGTCTTTTTGCATCTTAGGCTTTACATGACCGATCTGTTTATAAGCAAATTAAAGAAAGAGCTTTATTATAGCATTTTTATTTTACCATATTAAGACTATATATTCCATTAAAGATAATAAAAAAGTTAAACAGAAAACACTTCTTCTATTAGTAATTGTTATTCCCTGCTTTTCAGATTCCTCGCTAATTCTTTCAATACTATACAGCCAATTATTAGACTGTACACCAAATGAATAATTTATCATCAACTGGGAAAATTAAAAAATGCACTCTATTATCATAATGCTTATAAATGCATTGAAAATAATAGAGTGCTTTCATTTTATTTAATATAACTCAATTTATTTTAATACTCCTTTAATATTCTATATATTTCATTTGCTACACCATTATCTGTATTTGACTCAATGATTTTTTCAGCTATATTTTGAATCAATGGTATGGCATTTTGCATAGCACGAGAATGAGGGAATATATGAAACATAGTTTCATCATTTTTGTTATCTCCAAAAACAATTATATTTTCGTTATCATAGCCGTAATATGATGCAACTTTTTCAAGCATAAATCCTTTTTGCGCTTTGGATGAGGTTATCTCAATATTCCATGGTGCAGATGATGTTATTGATAAATCATCTAACTGATATAAAATATTATTTATTTTTTCGAGTTTATCTATATCATTTGAAAAGGCAAAAATTTTTTGGATTATTGGCTTATTTTGAAATAAAATATTTATATCAGGCATAGGCAAAGCAGTTTTACATAAATCAATATCAGTTGAAAAATCACAATTATCAGTATTTACTTCAAAGTCAATACCTTGTTTATAAATTAAAGTTACTATCTCTTTTGCTTTTTGAGTTGGCATGGATTCTCTAAAGATTACTTTTCCAGTTGAATCTCTAAATTCTGCACCATTAAGTAATATAAAATCACATTCTATCTCGAATTTTTCCACAATTGGTGCAGCAGTATTCCATGTGCGACCGGTTGCAATAGCAAACTTTATACCATTATTTTGTGCAAATTTAATTGCATTTGCCGTTTCTAGTGAAATTTCGCTATTTTCATTTAAAAGTGTTCCGTCAAGATCACTAACAAACATTTTTATATCCATTTGTTTTCCTCTTATATTTTGACAAATTTAAGTGAAAATGCATGGAAGTCTTCTCTTATAAGTGGAACAGTTAAACCAACTTGCATTAACTCATCTCCACCAAATACAGATTTATCATCTACATTCATATAGTCAAAATCAGAATTCAATCCACATAGTTTAAACTTATCATGAGAAAACAAAGGATTATGGAATTTCTGAAAAATAATAACCTCAAACTGTGATTTATCATCACTTACCACAGACCATATAGCATAATTTTCGTTAGGTGACTGATTTCGGTATAGATTTGCAGTTAATAACCAATCTCTGGCTATTTTATGCTGTGCAATTTGCTGTGCAATCTCGCTTTGTTCTTTTTCAGTACACTTTGTTAAATCTAATTCATAGCCAAGATTAAACAGTCTAGCAACTTGATATCTTGTATTAAGTGAAGTTGTGCGACCTGTTTGATGATTAGGTGTGATACTAACATGTGCCCCCATTGCAATAGGAGGATAAAGTAAACTATATCCAAATTGAATCTGAACACGGTCAAAAGCATCTGTATTGTCACTTGTCCAATTTTGTGGTACATAATATAACATTCCTGGGTCAAAACGTGCACCACCGCTTGAACAACCTTCAATTAACACTTTTGGATATTTTTTTGTGATAGTATCAAGAACATTATATAATCCAAGTATATAACGATGACTTACTTCACCTTTTCGTACACAATCTATTTCAAGCGAGTTTACATCGGTCAAAGGTCTATTCATATCCCATTTAATATAGTCTATTAAACCATCTTTTAAATATGAATCCAATGTTTCAATAAGAAATTTTTGCACATCCTCTCGTGATAAATCTAAAAGATACTCGTGTCTACCCTTTGTAAGTTCATAACCAGGAACTTGCAATGTCCACTCAGGGTGTGTTCTGTAAAGGTTACTATCTTCACTTATTGCTTCAGGCTCAAACCATAATCCAAACTGCATCCCCTTATTATGTATAAGTTTAGCCACATTTTCTATACCTCCAGGTAACTTATTTTCGTTACATATCCAGTCACCCATAGAAGAATAGCTATCATTTCCTTTGCGGAACCAACCATCATCTAATACAAATAATTCAATGCCTAGTTGTTTTGCAATGGTTGATTGTTTATCTATTTTCTCTAAACTCACATCATAATACATTGACTCCCAAGAATTTAGCAAAATGGGACGAGTTTTATTTGCAAATTTTTCAGGCATAAGATGATGTTGATACAGCCAATGGAAATTTTGGCTCATTCCATTGAGTCCATTACAGCTATAATTTAATATTGCCTCTGGCGTGGTAAAGCTTTGTCCATCTGACAAAGTCCAGCAAAATTCATCTTTATTTAAACCGATTTGTGCTCTAATACTGCCAAACTGGTCTTTTTCAACCTGAGCCATAAAATTTCCGCTATAAACTAAATGAAAACCATATACTTCGCCATTATTTTCAGTAGTCTGAGGTGACATAAGTGCAAAAAATGGCTGATGCTGAGGGCTACTGCTGCCCCTTACACTTTCTATCTTTTGTATTCCATGATGAATAGGAAAACGGTTTATATTAGCCTCTTTTGCATGAGTGCCAAACAGTGAAAGAAAATCATAATCTTGTGCTGGAAGCTCAAGTGATACACTCTGCACATTTTGTAGTTTTAGAGTCTGAGTTCCGATATTTACTATCTTTTGATGGCGAGTAATAATTCCCTTTTCATCAAATATGGAGTAATAAAGGAAAATTTGAAGTCCCGCTTGTTTATCTTCGCATAAAATCTCTAAAGTTTCTACTTTGCTATTTCCAGCAAATGTGCTAGGAAGCCCATCAAGCTGAGGTTTTTCGGATAAAATTTTCCAACTTTTAAATATTGGTCTAATAAATTCAATTCCATTTTCCTGTTTAACAGTAAGAGCTGGTATTCTATAATCTCCAAATCCTCTTACAGGATATTCAAAAGGAAAATCATCAAAAGATACATTTTCTATGCTGCAATCATGTTCTGTATTGTACCCACGTTTGAAATAATGTGGAATACCGGATAAACGATATTTTCGTATACTCTTACCAAAATATCTGTTAACCAAATATTTTCTATCAACTACTTCCATCACATAACTGATTGCTGAATTTTTAATATGTACGATATTATTATGAAATGTGATACTCATATTATATTACTGCTCCATATTTTTATTAAAACCAATGAACCATGTAAGTACAAATGCAACAGCAAATGAAATAACATTTACTAAAATATAAAGAGGCAATTGTTCATTTAGATAAAGAAGTGTGCCTGGAATACCTGTAATAGACATACCAGTAGCTCTCAAATTTAGGATGGAGGCGAAGAATCCGCCAACACCACCACCAATCATAGACATTATAAATGGTTTTACAAATTTAAGATTTACACCAAATACAGCAGGTTCAGTGATACCTAGCATAGCAGATAGACAAGATGGATATGCAACTTGCTTTGTTTTAATAGATACAGCTTTAATAGCAACCGCCAATACTGCACCAGCCTGAGCCATATTGCCACATGTGCCGATTGGATTTAGATAGTTCCAACCATCTTGAGCTAACATACTGATTTCAAGGAAGTTAAGAATGTGGTGTACACCAAAAACACCCAAAAGCTGACCAAAACAGCCATATAAAAAGCCACCGATACCAAATGGAAATTTCAAAATAGATTCTACTACCATAAGTACGACTGATTCAACAGAATGTAGTATAGGCCCAAGAACAAATAGTGCAAGCATAACACCAACAAGCATTGTTAAGAAGGGTGTAACAATTAAATCAATTGCATCTGGTATACGTTTACGAAGCCATTTTTCAAAGTTAGCTGCTATAATACCTGTTGCAAATGCAGGTAGCACGGAACCTTGATAGCCTGTTACATTTATAAAATTAAAGAAAACCATAGGTTCAGCCGCACCAGAACCAACATCATAAGCACTTGGAAGGCTTGGGTTTACAAGCATAAGACCTAATACAATACCAATAACAGGACTGCCACCAAAGTTCTTAAATGTAGACCAGCAAACTAGAGCAGGCAGAAATGCAAATGCAGTATCGGTTAAAATCTGTGTAAAAGTAAGCAAAGTTTGAGGTATATTATCAGGAGTAATACCAAATAAAGCAAGTATTGCTTCTTGAGTCAGTAAGCCACGAAGACCCATAAACAGACCAGTCGCAACTAAAACAGGTATAATTGGCACAAAGACATCAGAGAACATGCGAACAGCTCTTTGAAACTTGTTGCCATAGACAACCTTTGCTGGTTTTTCTCCAGATGAAGAACTTTGTTCACCAGTAATTTTAATTACCTCATCGTAAACACGGTTGACAAGACCTGTCCCCAAAATTATTTGATATTGCCCCGAGTTAAAAAATGAACCCTTTACTTTATCTAAATTTTCAATTTCCTTTTGCTTAATCTGCTCCTTATTTGCTACAACAATTCTTAATCTTGTAGCACAGTGCTGAACAGAAACAATATTTTTTTGTTCTCCAACGAGTTTTATAATATTTATAGCTAAATCTTTCTCACTCATAACCTCTTCCTCCTTATTACTTTGAAATGATTTCTTTTATTTCAATTATGGTTTTTTCTGTAAGACCTTTTAAAACTATGTCTTCTTCTGTGTTGAGAGCAAAAATCCTAGATGAAAATACTTTTTCTCCATTATTTAAAAATATTTCTACACTTGAATTATCTGCCCATATTTCAATTTCAATTAAAAATTCTAAATTACAAGTTTTAAATTCAGCTTGATTTGCAACCCAATTTTTGCGTGTAAACTTGATTTGTTTTTTAACGGGATCGTATTCAATAGCTGTTTGACCTCGATGAAAACTAATGTACACATTTTGCATGCAAGCATTATCTTGAATGTGTAAATAAAATGCTGATTCTTTCAGTTCCACTTTTTTTATGGACTCAGATTCTACAATTAAAGGAATATCATTTCCTAGAAGTTGATACAATTCCTTAACTGGACGCTGATGAAGTTGATTATTTTCAATAAAAAGCTCTCTTGGAAGTGTTAAGCAATGAATGTATGACACGCCATTGCTAAAAACTTTTTCTTGTTCTTCTTCCATACGTGACATCCATGCAAATAAAATTCTTCTGCCTTTTTCATCTAAAAAAGTCTGTGGTGCATAGAAATCAAAACCGTAATCTAACAATGAAAAAGCACTATCCAAATCATTAAAATCAAGCTTTTCATTTAATTCATCAAATATACCGATTTTATAAGCACTGAAACTATATAAAGAGGAATCTAAAATATTGTCACGTTTTTGAGGGTTATATAAAAGTACATGACTATTGCCCAACTGAAACACATCAGGACATTCAATCATTTCATATTGCTCAGTTGTTGCTAGTATGTTTTTATAGTTCCACTGTCTACCATCGTTTGAGCTACATAACGCAATAGCTCCTTTGCCATTTCTACGTTGTGCACCCACTACCATAAAGTAACAATTTTTTTTGTCGCTATAAAACACTTTTGGGTCTCGAAAATGTTCAGTAAATTGTTCAGGAGTATGCAAAATCACACCTTGTTTTAAAAATGTTTTGCAATCTTCAGAAACTGCTAAACATTGTTTACTTTCTCTTTGACAGTTTTCTTTATTGTTGCCTGTATAGAAAAGGTACAGTTTATCATCAATAACTAATCCACTTCCAGAATACACACCATTTTTATCATAGTTTTGGTCTGGAATAATGGCACTGCCTCTAAATTCCCATGAAATTAAATCTGAGGACTCAAAGTGACCCCATTCTTTATACGAATGGTCTTTTTCAAACTTATTCCACTGAAAAAATACATGGTATTTACCGCCGAAATATGACAGCCCATTTGGGTCATTTAAAAGTCCATGAATTGGCTCTAAGTGATACTGTTGTTTTAGCGTTTTTTCCATCTTTTACCCCTTTTACTATTACTACTCGGATCCTGTAACTATATTAAACTATATTAGAGTAAATTTTGCCATGGTATTTCAAAAAATAAATATGGAAAAATCTAACCTTTTATGATATAATCCTATCATGAAAGAATATAAAGAAACATTACATTCATTAGTATACAAATCTAATTCTGATTTGTCGCTATATAGTGCTGGGTATGAACGATGCAGTCCTGGATATGAATATGGTCCCAAATTTCGAGCATACCAATTAATACACTTTGTGCTGAGTGGTAGTGGTGAACTTCATATTGACGAGCACGTTTTTTCATTAGCTTCAGGAGATGTGTTCATTATTCCAGCAGGTAAAATAGCCTATTACAAAGCTTCCACAGATGACCCTTGGAGTTATGCTTGGATTGGTTTTTTAGGTATCAGTTCAAAAACATATGTTTATCAGTTAATGAGTTCACTTGATAATATTTATATTATTAATGATATTGATACTATAAAATATAAAGATTGTATTTTTAATATACTTTCTCTTAAAAACAATACTACATGTGATTATCTTAGAGCAAACAGTATTTTACTTAATATAATGTCAATGCTTTTTGATGATATAAACTTTGACGAAAGTAGTTGGGGAAAAAATTCAATAGCTGACGATGTAAAATTTTATTTAGATACAAATTATGCAGAAAAATTAAAAATCACTGATGTAGCTAAGTTTTTTAATATTCATCCCAATTATTTGACTAGAATTTTTCATAGTAAATTTCAGCTTTCACCAAAGCAATATTTAACCGATTTAAAACTAAGTAAATCCCGTAAATTATTAGTAACAACAGAATCATCGATTGCAGTCATAGCCAATTCTCTTGGGTTTGAAGATCAGCTTGCATTCTCTAAGGCTTTTAAAAAACACTTTTCTTTATCCCCATCAGAATATAGGAAAAAAATTCGTCTTCTTGCTGTTGATAATCATGAATTTACAGAATAAATTCATGATTATATTCCAATACTAAAAATAAAAACTGACCTCTAAATTAGTTTAGATTTATTTTATAAATCCAACTTATAGTGGTCAGTTTTTTGGTAATTATAACTTATTTATGTTTCTTGCTAATTTTTTGTTATCTTATGCGTCTGGTTCTCCTGTTGCACAGCGATGTGCAAATGTAAAAGTTCACTACCAATGTCAACTTGCTCTATCAAAGATTGTTTCTGAGAAATATTTTGATAAGCATTTGCAGTATCAATCAGCCTGTATATGGTGGTTTCCATCTACTATCATGATATAATCAAAAATATGGTTTATTTTAGATGGTTTCTAAAAAAGTCCTCCAACTTGTCAAATGGAATTGCGTTCTTGCCACCACCATCGTATAGATCTGTATGCACTGCTTCTGGAATAATCAGCAGCTCCTTATTGTCCGTGTATGTATTATTTTTAATCATGTTAGCAAAGGCATCTCGACTAAAGTAACAGGAGTGTGCCTTCTCACCATGAATGACCAGTACAGCGCTTCGGATTTCGTTGCTGTATTGGAGAATAGGCTGATTCAAGAAAGACATGCAACCAGTCACATTCCATCCACCGTTGGAGTTCAGCGAACGCGGATGATAATCACGAGACGTTTTGTAGTAGTCGTGGTAATCCTTTACAAAGAAAGGCGCATCCTCTTTCACTGGGTCTATCACGCCACCGCCTAAGGCGTAAGAACCATTTTTATAATCTTCAATTCGCTGTGCGTTCAGCATTTTGCGTTTCTCATAACGAGCCGTCTCGCTATCCTCAGCATCAAAGTACCCTTTAGCATTAACACGTGTCATATCATACATGGTTGAGGTCACAGTTGCCTTGATTCTGGTGTCCAGGGCAGCTGTGTTTAAAGCCATACCGCCCCAGCCACAGATGCCTATAATGCCAATCTTATCTGGATCCACATCCTCCCGCAAGGATAAGTAGTCCACAGCGGCCTGGAAATCTTCTGTGTTAATATCTGGAGAGGCCATATACCGAGGATGACCGCCGCTTTCGCCAGTGAAAGACGGGTCGAAAGCCATGGCGAGGAAACCTCTTTCCGCCATTGTTTGAGCGTAGAGACCAGAGGCTTGCTCTTTCACCGCGCCAAAGGGCCCGCACACCGCAATTGCTGTCAGTTTATCGGTAGCGTTCTTTGGTTTGTAAAGATCTGCTGCCAAGGTGATACCATAACGATTATAGAACGTCACCTTGCTATGATCTACCTTGTCGCTCTTTGGGAAGGTTTTATCCCATTCATGTGTCAGTTTCAGCTCTTCTAAAAATGCCATTATAAATTCATCCTTTCCAAGTTTTATTGATTACTACGCTTTCTAAATTTCGGAATCTTTTTGCAGGTTAACTGAAGAATAAAACACACAGAAATCACCTTGTGTACCCCCTACCAACGAAACAATACTCGCCGATGGACGACAATTCCGTCATATCAACCCATCTTATTTCAAAGAGGCACCAAAGGCCCACAATTCTTGCCGCTTTGCTTGGGAACCATTGTATTCACCATGTGAGGTGTACACACCCATATTCTCCAGCCCCAAGTAGTCCAAGAAATCCCCTTGGAAAGAGAACAAGGCTCCGTCATACATATCCGCATCTCCAGAACTGAGGATCATAGCCACTTTGGATAAACGTGACGGTTTCTTTGGATAGGCCACTGCATAGAAACGGTCTATGACACATTTCAACTGCCCGGATAATCCATGATAATAGATCGGAGAAGCCAGAACCAGCATATCCGACTGCTTTAGCACATCGTAGATCTGCTTCATATCATCATTCTGAATACATGTTCCCGCTCCCTTAGTGTGACAGTATTCACAAGCTCGGCATCCGCCAATCTGCATTTGGCAGATATCCATAATCTGCACTGTGTGGCCTACAGACTGCGCCCCCTCCCGGAACGCCTCTACCATTTGTTTTGTACTACCATTGAGCCGTGGACTTCCATTTAATACAAGAATGTTCATAAATACCTCCTTTGATTAGAAGCAGTAAATCTGCCTTTATCATGAAACCTAATATAATTGACCAGTACAAATCAGTGTATTGATTATTAAAATTATAGCAGATTCACAAAAAAAGAACAACCCGAAAAGGCTCGAACTGTTGTCTGATATTTTTTCCACTCAATGTGATAAATTTAGGTGTTATTTTTCAATTTCACGAATTAAATTTATCATTTCGATTGCACCCAAAGCACAGTCGTAACCTTTATTACCAGCTTTTGTTCCGGCTCGTTCAATTGCCTGTTCAATATTTTCAGTGGTCAGAACACCAAACATGATAGGAACACCACTCTCCAATGAAACAGCGGCAATGCCCTTTGACACTTCATTGCAGACATAATCATAATGGCTGGTAGAACCTCGAATCACTGCTCCCAGACAAATCACTGCATCATATTTGCCGCTTTTTGCCATTTTGGATGCAATCAGCGGAATTTCAAAAGCCCCTGGAACCCATGCTACATCAATATCGTCTTTTGGAACATCATGCCTAAGCAATCCATCCATGGCACCATCTAACAGCTTTGATGTAATGAATTCATTGAAACGTGCTGCTACAATTCCAATTTTGATTTCTTTTGATACCAGTTTTCCCTCAAATGTTTTCATAATTATTTCCTCTCTTTTGCTTAATATTTCAAGATGTGCCCCATGCGCTTCTGCTTTGTTTTCAAATAAAACAGGTTATGCGAGGTAGCATCCATTTGAATTGGTACACGTTTAGCAATTTCAATCCCAAATTCTGCAAGCTGATAAGCTTTATCGGGGTTGTTTGTTAAAAGGCGCATACTTTTTACGCCTAACTCTCTTAGTATCTGAGCTCCAATATAATACTCCCTTTCATCGCCGGCGAAACCCAACGCAAGATTGGCTTCCAATGTGTCCATACCTTGCTCTTGCAATTCATATGCCCGTAGTTTATTTATTAGTCCAATACCTCTTCCCTCTTGGCACATGTAGAGCAAAATACCCCTCCCCTCTTTTTCAATCTGCGTCATAGCGGAGGCTAATTGTTGACCGCAATCACAGCGCAGAGAGCCAAAAGTATCTCCCGTCAAGCATTCGGAGTGGACACGGCACAGAACACTTTCTCCATCACCGATCTCTCCTTTTACCAAAGCAACATGGTGTTCTCCATTCAGCCGGTTTACAAAGCCATGCGCCATAAACTCACCATATTTTGTTGGCATTTTTACAACTGCCATTTGCTCAATCAGTTTTTCATGGCATTTTCGGTAATTTTGTAAATCCCGAATGGTGATAAATTTTATATTCCATTTTTTCGCCAGTTCCATCAATTCTGAGGTACGCATCATTGTTCCGTCCTCACGCATAATCTCACAGCACAAGCCGCACTCTTTTAAACCAGCTAGTCGGCATAAATCAACAGTTGCTTCGGTGTGACCACTGCGCTCCAATACACCATTTGGCTTTGCCAAAAGAGGAAACATGTGTCCTGGTCTGCGAAAATCTTCTGGTTTTGCATCATCTGCTACACACCCTAGAGCAGTTATGGAACGCTCAGCGGCAGAAATTCCGGTAGAAGTCGCTACATGGTCGATAGATACAGTAAATGCAGTTTCATGATTATCAGTATTCTGCTGTACCATTTGAGGAATTTTTAATTTTTGTACATATTCTTCAGACATTGGCATGCAAATCAAACCTTTGCCATAAGTTGCCATGAAATTGATATTAGCGGTGGTTGCATATTCTGCTGCACAGATAAAGTCTCCCTCGTTTTCACGTTCGGGGTCGTCTGTTACTAAGATGATTTTGCCACTGCGTAGATCAGCAAGAGCTTCTTCCACTGTGTTAAACTTTGTCATTGATTTTCCTCCTTAAAATCCATGTTGAGATAGAAATTCTTTCGTGATTGTGTTCTTTACCTGCGGCTGTCTAACAGGATAGAGCAATTTTTCTACATATTTTCCGATTATATCTGTTTCCAAATTAACAACATCGCCCTCTCGCCGTTCTTTTAAGATTGTTTGATTTATCGTATGGGGAATGGCCGAAACAGAAAAATCGGTTTGAGTAATTGACGCAACTGTCAAACTGATACCGTCTACCGTGACAGAACCTTTTTCTATGACATACCGCATAATCTGTGGCTTCGTTTGTATTGTATACCAGATAGCTGTGTCGTCACGCTGTATCCGAATGATTTTTCCAACGCCGTCTACATGTCCTGTAACGATGTGACCACCAAAACGTCGATTTGCCAGCATGGCACGCTCTAAATTAACACGGCTTCCATGTTTGAGATTTGCCATGGAAGAACGATTTAACGTTTCGTGCATAATATCTGCTGAAAATCCGTTGAAAAAAAGTTCAGTAATAGTTAAGCAAATACCATTTACCGCAATGCTGTCACCTACCTTTGCATCTCTCAAAACTTTTTCCGCACGGATTATAAGCACAGCGGAATATTGTCCATGTCTAATCTGCTCTACTTTTCCAACTTCCTCAACGATTCCGGTAAACATCATTAAGCACCTCACTTTCTATTAAAAAATCCTCACCAAGATGGGTTATTTTCCAATTTTTTAAACGAAATGCGCCTGCCGGAGATGAAATTCCTACTCCCTCTATTGGTGTCTTGGCAGTCTGACCGCCGAACAGTTTAGGAGCAATGTATGCTTGTATTTTTTGAACAATGCCGCTTTCCAGAGCTGTCCAGTTCAGCGTACCGCCTCCCTCCAACAAAATACTGTCAATCTGCTCCTGTCCCAATTTCTCCATAAGCTGTTGCAAATCTACATGACCGTTTTTTTCATGTAAGCACATAATACGGCACCCAGCTTTCTCATAAGGAATTTGCTTTTCTCTATCAGAACAACAGGTTGCAATAATAGTCGGAATCTGTTTCGCAGTTATAACTACCTGTGCTGTAGCTGGTGTACGCAGGTTGGTATCACAAATTATGCGAATCGGGTTTTTGCCGCCTGTTATGCGGCAGGTAAGCAATGGGTCATCGGATAACACCGTTCCCACGCCTGCCATAATTGCTGAATACCGGTGCCGCTGGTGCTGCACATGATTTCGTGCCATTTCTCCGGTAATCCATTTGGAAGCACCTGTATAGGCTGCAATTTTTCCATCAAGTGTCATGGCATATTTCATCACTACAAAAGGGCGTTTTGTCTGGATATAGTGAAAAAAAACCTCATTAAGCCGGTCGCAATCTTCACGCAGAATGTTATCCGTCACCTCTATACCGTGCGTGCGCAAAATCTGAATGCCTTTTCCAGCAACAAGAGGATTCGGGTCACAGGAACCGACAACTACACGTCTAATACCCGCTTCTAAAATGGCGTCTGTACAAGGCGGCTGCCTCCCATAATGACAACAAGGTTCTAGTGTGACATATATAGTTGCTCCTTCCGGCGATTCTGTACAGGAAGCCAGCGCATTGCGTTCCGCATGTGGCTGACCGTATTTTTCATGCCAGCCCTGACCAATGATTTGCCCATTTTTTACAATGACAGCCCCCACCATAGGATTTGGCGCAACCCATCCACATCCTTTTTTTGCAATATGTAGGGCTAACTGCATATATTTACTATCATTCATGCAATTACCTCCGAAAATAAAAATGCCCTGAACGAAATCGTTCAGAGCAAAGCAGAATGATACATAGGTGTGCACCTGTGCAAAAATAAAGCTCTGGAATGTAAAACAATCCAGAGCAAACATTCTATCCGCAGAATGATATACTAAATCCTGCGTTACACAATCTTCTTCCATCCAGACTATACTGTCGGCTTCGGAGTTTCACCGAATCATGCCTTGCGGCTCGTGGGCTATACCACCGGTAGGGAATCACACCCTGCCCTGAAGATTCTATTCAATTTACAAAACAAGTATATACATCTGTGTGATGCTTGTCAAGCATATTTTTACCGCAAGTTATGTAATTTTTATATGTTGTAATCGCTCAATACCCTAGCGTGAGCTAACTCTATGGCCTCTTTTCCTGTCATATGCTCAACTACTATTTCTACGCAGCAAAGAGCTTTTAATGCTTGTTTAATTTCTTTATCTATCGCCTGTTTATCATCACTATATTTAAGCCCTAAAAGTTGTGCTGAATAAAAAATTTCATCATCATTTTTAAGTATTTTAGCTTTGCCAAATATAATAACACTTCTAAAATATGTAGTTAACTTTTCTTTGACTATATCATCTTTTTCAATTACACAGAATGAAACTTTATTACACTTTTTTATTGCATCTATTTTATGGCCTGATTTAGCACAATGAAAGTAAATTTTGCTATTTTCATACACATAATTTATAGGTACAGTATAAGGATAGCTTTCATCTCCGATAAGTCCTAAAATGCCCGTTTTTCCTGTTTTTAATATCTCAATTGTTTCTTCTTTACTTAATTTTTGTTTAAATCTTCTCATTTCACGAAACATTTTTTTCACCTTATGTAAATTTGCTTTTTAAGCGTATAACGCATAATATATAATTCTATTCTCATTTTCCTTATTATATTCATACTATCATATCTCTTTTATATTGTCTATCCCCATTTGACATAAATAACAAATATTAGGTGGCGCATATTTGAAGTCAAGTAATTAACAATGCTCTCAAAAATGTCAAATTAAATAGCTTTTATTAGTGCGTTTTACATAATTCACAAAAACTAATCACGAACACTTGACAAAATATGAGAATATTACTATAATGGAGCTACAGAAAGAAGAGCTATCGCAGGTGATTTGAAATTATAATATGGTAATTTTGTCGCCGAACTTGTGATAGGTTTCTTTTTTAGAGATAATGTAGAGTGTTTTGGTATATTATTTACAAGATAAAGTAAGGAGGTAAATATATGTTGTTTCAAACTACACCTGCTCATGAGGAATTAAGAGCAAAGGTTCGTGCATTTGCAGAAGAGGAGATTAAGCCAATTGCATTTCAGTTAGACCAGCAAAATGAATTTCCAGATGAAGCCATAAAGAAATTAGGAAAATTAGGTCTTATGGGAATTCCATATCCTAAGGAATATGGTGGCGCTGGACTTGATGCTTTAAGTTATGCAATTGCTGTTGAAGAACTTTCAAGGGTAGATGGTGGTACAGGTGTTATTCTATCAGCACATGTATCCCTTGGCTCATGGCCTATTTTTGCTTATGGTACAGAGGAGCAAAAGAAAAAATATCTTGTTCCATTGGCAAGTGGAGAAAAAATAGGTGCTTTTGGTCTTACTGAGCCAAATGCAGGCTCTGATGCAGGCGGAACAGAAACAACAGCCGTGCTAAAGGGAGATCATTATGTACTAAATGGTGGAAAAATATTTATCACCAACGCACCAAAGGCGGATACATATGTAGTATTTGCAGTTACCACGCCTGATATTGGCACAAAAGGAATTAGTGCATTTATCGTTGAGAAAGGCTGGAAAGGATTTTATTTTGGTGACCATTACGATAAAATGGGCATTCGCTCATCTTCGACTGCTGAACTTATTTTTGATAATGTAGAAGTACCAAAAGAAAATCTGCTGGGTAAAGAGGGCGACGGTTTTAAAATCGCTATGTCAACCCTTGATGGCGGACGTATCGGTATTGCATCTCAGGCACTTGGTATTGCTCAGGGTGCTTATGAAAATGCTCTTGAATATGCAAAGGAGCGTATTCAGTTTGGTAAACCAATCGGTTTCCAACAGTCAATCTCCTTTAAACTTGCGGATATGGCAACAAAACTGCGTTGTGCTAGAATGCTTATTTACTCCGCAGCCGAGATGAAAGAGGCTCATGTACCATATGGTATGGAATCAGCAATGGCTAAGATGTATGCTTCAGATATTGCTCTTGAGGTTACAAATGACGCTCTTCAGATTTTTGGCGGTTCAGGTTTTATGAAAGGCATGGAAGTGGAAAGAGCTTATAGGGATGCAAAGATTACTACAATTTATGAAGGTACAAATGAAATCCAACGTGTTGTAATTGCTTCTCATCTGCTTGGTAAGCCACCAAAGAGCGAAAGCAGTTCTTCTAGTAAACCTAAAAAACCAGCACCAGTTACAGGTGTTCGTAAAAATATGATTTTACGTGATGGCACCGCAGAAGAAAAAGTTTCCGCACTTGTTGAACATCTAAAGAAAGATGGACACGATTTTACAGTAGGTATTGATATTGATACACCTATTGTACAGGCAGAGAGAGTTGTATCTGCCGGTAAGGGTATAGGCGATAAGAAAAATATGAAACTTATCGAAAAGCTCGCAAAGGCAGCAGGTGCGGCAATCGGTTCATCAAGACCGGTTGCAGAAACACTAAAATATGTTCCATTAAATCGTTATGTTGGTATGTCAGGTCAGAAGTTTACTGGTAACCTCTATATTGCTTGTGGAATTTCCGGTGCAGTTCAGCATTTAAAGGGCATAAAAGATGCGTCTACTATTGTTGCCATAAATAAAAACCCAAGTGCACCTATCTTTAAAAACTGTGATTATGGTATTGTTGGAGATATAAACGAGATTTTACCACTGCTTGCTGATGCACTCGATACAGGTGATAAACAACCTGCACCACCTATGGTAAAAATGAAACGTCCAAAACTGCCAAAGCCAGCACCAATCGGTAAGACATATGTTTGTGGTGGTTGTGGATATGAATACATCCCAGAGCTAGGCGACCCAGATGCGGAGATTGCAGCAGGCACATTATTTGAAAAACTGCCAGAAGATTGGGTTTGCCCAGAATGTGCTGAAAGCAAAGAACAGTTTATAGAGGTATAAAAAAGGAGGTTTTTAATTATGCATTGTGTGAGAGCGGTTACTGATAATTTATATTGGGTTGGTGCTAATGACCATAGATTAACCCTTTTTGAAAATATCCACCCAATTCCAAAAGGTGTGAGTTATAATGCTTATCTGCTACTTGATAAACAATCTGTACTTTTTGATACAGTAGACTGGTCGGCTTGCAGACAGCTTTTAGAAAATATTGAATATCTTTTAAATGGTAAAGAGCTTGATTATCTTGTAATTAACCATATGGAGCCTGACCATGGTGCATCCATTGAGGAAATTTTACTTCGTTATCCAAAGGTAAAAGTTATTTCAACAGAAAAGGCATTTATGCTTATGCGTCAATTCGGTTTTCATGTAGATGGGCATGAATGCATTGAAGTCAAGGAGGGCGATACATATTCTTTTGGTGAACATAATGTAACATTTGTTGGCGCACCTATGGTTCACTGGCCAGAAGCTATGGTTACATTTGATACAACAAATGGTGTGTTATTTTCAGCTGATGCATTTGGTTCATTTATTGCATTAGATGGTAAACTGTTTGCTGATGAAGTAAACTTTGACAGAGATTGGATTGATGAAGCTCGTAGATATTTAACTAATATTGTAGGTAAATATGGTCCACATATTCAGCTTTTACTAAAGAAAGCGGGTGGTATATTAGACCAAATTAAATTTATTTGTCCGCTTCATGGTCCAGTATGGCGTAAAGATTTAGGCTATTTTGTGGATAAGTACGATAAATGGAGCCGTTACGAGCCAGAGGTTAAAGGTGTAATGATTGCTTATGCGTCAATGTATGGAAACACCGAGGCAGCGGCACAAGCACTTGCAGCAAAACTGTGTGAACGTGGAATTACAAATGTGTCTGTATATGATGTATCAAATACACATGTGTCTTATTTGATTGCTGAGAGTTTTAAATATAGTCATATTGTGCTGGCATCAGTCACATATAATCTAGGTATTTACCCAGTTATGAAGAATTATCTGGAGGATATGAAAGCACTTAATCTGCAAAATCGTACATTTGCAATTATAGAAAACGGTTCATGGGCATGTAAATCTGGCGATTTAATGCAAAAATTTATTGATGAAGAAATGAAGAACATGACCGTATTAAATCAGCGTTTATCACTTGCATCATCGTTGCAAGAAGATAAGTCCGTAGAGCTTGATATGCTTGTAGATGCTATTGTAGAGTCAATTAACAGCTAAAGATATAAATATAATTATAGCCATGCAGCAAATTTAAGCTGCATGGCTTTATTTTTTCTTATCCTTCATAAAATTCTACTATTTAGCTTTTATAATTAGAGAGTTAAAGAATTGGTAATCTCTATAGCAATATCTTGAAAAACTTTAAAAATAGCTGAAAACCTTTATTTTACAAAGTCTTCAGCTATAAAATGGTGCGCCAGAAGGAACTCGAATCCCCGACCCCATGCTTAGGAGTTCGCCCCCAAGCGATATAAGGGAATCAAACCAGTGCAAAAAAGTCTTGATTTTATCGGGTTTTTCTGAGGTTTTCCTGTCAATCCGAGACAAGCTCTAACAGGCCGAAACAAAGGCATTTTAGGGGGTCTTTTTAGCAGCCTTTTTGCAGGTCGCTTCAAAAAAGGCATTAGTTGCATTTATAAAAATGATAAACCACCGCAAATTGCAATAACAAGTTGGACACGCCTGGGTAGAAGGTCTTGATCACGGAGATAGCGTACAGCCTATCTTAATAGGAGCGATTGCCGAGGGTATCAGGCAGCAAAGATGCGATCGAGGAAAGCGTCGAACAGTTCCTCTGGGGTACGGTATCCCAGCTTCTTGCGGGGGCGGCCGTTGAGCTCGTCGGCAGCGGTAAGGATATCCTCATCGGTAAAAGCATCCATGGAAACTCCCTTGGGGACAAAAGCTCGGAACAGGCCATTATGCCGTTCGTTCTGCGGACGCTCCCAGGAGGTATATGGGTGTGCGAAAAAGACTTTGGTACCCCAGTCCTCAATTTGAGCAAAGTCAGCGAACTCGCTGCCATTATCCACAGTAATCGTCTTAAAGACCTGCGAAAAGCGCTCACCATACGCATCACGAAGGGCGTTCATGATCCCCAGCACTGCCGCGCTGGTTTTGCCGGAGATACGGAATGCGAGGTAGGTCTGGGTCTTTTTCTCCAGCAGAGAAAAGACCACGGATTCCCCAGCGGCTCGCTTGCCAACCACAGTGTCGCCCTCCCAGTGACCTTCCTCCAGGCGGAGAGATGCGATTTCCGGACGGTTGGAAATGCTGGTGCCGTAACGCTTTTTGTTCTCCCGTACACGAGGTTTGTTCATTTTGCGTTTCAATGCCTCGGGCAGTTCGGTTGGCCGGATACAAAGGCGTCCGGTCCAGACCATGCTGTAGAGGGTGCGCGTGCAGACCATCTCTGATGGATCGAACAGAGCGTGCAGCTTGGCATAGCCGCAGCAGGCATCCAGAGACCACTTGTGTTCTCGCACCTGCTGGACCACCCAGCGGATGAAATTACGGCATTGCTCCGCTTTCGACTTCCTGTGGCAGGCTGCTCTGTTGGCCTCATAGACTGCTTTTCCCAGCTTTGGAGAGTAGCCCGGCGCCCGGCCTCTGGTGCTCTTGCGAGTCGGTGTGCCGCGCCGCAATTCATTTGTCACGGTTGATGGCGCGCAGCCCACCTGCCTTGCAATCGCCCGGATTCCCAGCCCCTGCTGTCTGAGTGCTTTTATCGCACCGCGGTCTTCCATCCGAAGATGCTGTCCCTTCTTGCGTTCTGTCGTCTTTGTGTTATAATTGTGGCAGTCCATAGTGATTGCACTCCCTTGGCAGATGTTGTCTGGAAACTCCATTCTACCACAGAGCAAAATCACTATGGATTTTTTCTGTCCAACTTGATTTTACAATCAACCAAATGATAAACCACAATCAAAAGAAAAGCAAGGTATGACGGTGAGATCAAACCTTGCTTTTATAGATTACAGGCTCTTGGCCAGTGTTTTTATTAGAGCCGCCATCTCAGGCGACTTGGTGAGCAACCGCATCAGAAGCTCCTGATCGCTTTCCTGTTGAGCAGGCTGGGGACTTGCGGCCTCCTCGATGGTGTGAACATGAAGCCCGTCCAGTTCTTCCTCTGTCTTATGCCCGGAATAGAAGGCTTCTTCAAAGCGTCTGGCATTCAACCGCCGGTCCTCGTCGATGATGTGGGAATACACATCTGCAACCATCTTCATCTGTGCGTGTCCAGAATCGCCTTGAACAGATTTCATATCACCACCGTTCAGCTTCAGCTTATAGGTTATACTGCTGTGGCGCAGACTATGGAATACCACTTTAGGAAGCCCATGTTCAGTTATCAGCTTGTTTAAGGCTCGATTGATAACTTGACCCTCGATTGGTGTTCCCATAGATGAGCAGAATACCAAACCGTAGTCGGTGTATTCATCCCCAAACAATTCCTTGAGTTCTTCCTGCTGTTTGCGGCGCTCCACCAACATCTCTGCAACGGTCTTGGGAAGAAAAACTCTGCGAATACTCGTTTTGGTTTTAGGCTCTTTTAGCACAAGAGCTGTATGCTTCGACACCAGAATGGAAGGAAATATTTTGATAACTCCCTTGCCATCCAGGGCATCCAGTGATTGTTTTTGAACGCGCTGCAATTCCTTGTTGACGAATATGCTGGCTTTTTCCTTCTCAATGCTTTCTGGAGCAATGTCGATGCAATCCCAGGTAAGCGCCAGCATTTCCCCCATACGCAAAGAACATGAGAATGCAAGGTTCAATGCAAGCGCGAGGTTATCATCATCGCACAGCTCCAACGCGTGGAACAAAGTTTCTGCGGTCCAAATATCCCTTGGTTTTGCTTCACATTTCGGCAAAGTCGCATTGATAACGGGATTTCTGGAGATCAGTTCCCACTTCACCGCCTGATTAAAGGCGTTTCTGAGAATTTTATGGATCTCTTTCACAGTACGGGGCGAAAGATACTCGTTTTTGGCTGACTGATACGGACGAGGCTTGGCTTTTACGGTCAGTAAGTTTTTATAAAACTGATCCATTACGCGCGGTGTAGCCTGTTCCAGCTTCATATCCCCGATGATAGGATTTATGTAGTTGTCAATTAGCCCTCTGCGGCTTTCGTATGTAGAGAGCGCCCAAGCGTTGATTCCATAAATAGCGATGTATTCTTCCAGCAACTCCCGGATGGTCTTGGCCGTAGGTGCGATAAATGTTCCGGTGCTTTGCTGATACTCAATTTGTGCTTTACGCTTTTTGGCCTCTGCATTGGATGCAAAGGTCTCCCAACGCTGTCTTTTCACGCCGTTTTCATCAAGGCAGGTGTAAACGACTGAATACTTACTTTTTCTTTTAACAATGGACGCCATCCATTTCACCTCCATCTGAATTTATTTTTTTGTAGTGGTTCTGCCCACTATACCAGCTATCAAAGCTGGCCTTTGTCACGAGCTTTCTCCTTGCCGTAGAGATAATTTCAAAGCATCCCTTATTTACCAAGTAGTAGACCGTGTTGCGATGTACGCCCAAAAGCCGAGCGATTTGCGGCATTGTCAAGGTCTCGCCAAATTGCATTTGCTCTTTGAGCTGATCTTCTACGGTTCGATAGAAGGACTGTGATTGATACCATCGCTCAAAACTGCTTTTTACGATGCGCCGTTTTCCATACACATATATAAGCTCAAATTGCTCTTTGGCAACAAGCTCAGAAGCGGTCGCTTCGGCTATGCCTAAGATCTCCGCAATGTCTGCTGTGGAAAGGAGCTTGTTCTTGAGATTCCCCCCTGGCGGCGGACCGTCAACCTTTTGGTAAGTATATTGGTTGGCATACCATTCCTCGAAGCTGTCCTTCATGATTCTAATGCGGCCAGCTGCAACGATTGTCTTAAAGAAGTTTTTCTTAACCAGCCAGTATGCCTCCGTTTTGCTCAGTCCCAGCATTTTACGCATTTCAGGGACTGAGAAGCTGGTTTTAGATTTAGGGGAGGGGATGTACTCAATCATAAGCAACACCCCCATCCGGCATCCCGCAATCCAACCATTCATCAAAGCTCTTTTTGGAAATGCGGATTTGGCCGCCGATACGGATGCTGCGAAACAGATTGCGCTTTACGAGGGCATAGGCAGTCGGGCGGCTGATACCTAAAATATCCTGTATTTCATTCACAGTGTAGGTCCTCTTATCTTGAATATATTCAGGCTGCATGGCAGCTGTTTCACGGTTCATTTCAGCGATTTTTTCTTCAAACATAATCATTCTCCAATCTATCAATATCAGTCCGATTGATAGCCTTGGTTAATCCGACACTGATTATCAAGGCTCGGTCAATCTTCTCCATGTAAGTCGAGTGTAGTTTGCCAATATAGCGGCTTAGGCGCGATTTATCCAGTGTCCTCAGCTGTTCTAACAATACGACAGATGGAACACCTAACACATCTCCCGCTTGAATATAGCAATGGGTCGGCAACTTTGCCTTTACATCCGGCTTGCTGGTAATGGCCGCCACGATCACCGTATTGCTAAAGCGGTTTCCCGTATTATTTTGGATGATAACCACCGGACGATACCCCGATTGTTCAGAGCCAATGACAGGATCGAGATTTGCATAATACAAATCGCCTCTCATAATTTTTTGCACGACTTTCCTCCTTTCCAGAGGATTCTTGATATGTAAAAACCGGCTGCAATACTTTGTTGGTGTTGTTTATGACATCAAAAAGAAGTACAGCCGGTTTTAAGTTAAATATGTTGGTTGTTTTCGCCACATTTGCCACGCACCCCTGACGATAGGGACATTCCGAGTCTCCGCTGGCGCGGCTGTCATAGCTCCACAGCGTCGTTTTACTCGTGCGCCGCAGGGCTCCCCCCAAGTCTACGGGAGGCCGTGAGGATGGTTCCTGCCCCCATGCAGTCACCGCGCCCCGAAGTGCCACCTTCGGGCTTCAGGCTTGCGTTGATCGCTCAGGACAGCCTGTTCATCACCTCCCTGGCTTGTCCATCTTGGCGGCGCGCCTGATTCGCTCGTACATGGAGTTATGTACTGGAATGCCGTCTATGCAGTTGTCAAGGTGCCAGAAGGCAAGCGGTGAAACTATCCTTCTGACAACCGTGACAATTACAGGGCAAAATCGCAGGTATTTATTGAGAATTTCTCAAATAATTAAAAAGATGTTTCAGCGCACGATTGATACTGTCACGGATTGCGCTTTCCTGAACACCCTCCATGCGAGCCAACTCTGCCTTACTGATCCCCAATATGTAATGTGCATAAACTCGATATGCCTGTTTGTCTGGCAACATATTGAGAGCGGCATAAAGTTGCTGCTGGGTCAGTTTGGTTTCGACGATCCCTTCCGGTGTCATTGGATGTATCAAGGCATCGTGTTCTATCCCATCGCCCCGATCTAAAGAGTAATACGCCTTATAGCGGTAAATCTGCCGCTGCCGCGCCGCTTCTGCTCTTTGGTCGGCCAGGATCACTGCCTGTACTTCATCGGTTACTTCTAAAAAAGTGTCAGTCTTATAAATATCGGGATACAGCTCCCGAAGATTGATTTTTTGCATGATTTACCTCCATTCAATTCACGGGCCGTTGTTTCGTGAATTGAATGGGTGGTGGAGACCGGCAACCAGGGCAAAAAGCACAAATTTTCTTGTGAAAAATGCTGGTTTTTCCAAGATAAGAGGTATTCCAGCTAATTATTTGAAAATGTGCAAAAAATAATCGACGACATTCTCTAACACTCGCCAAAAATTGATAGCGAATGTTAGAGAACATCGTCGAAAAAAAAGGAGGCGCAGACAGCACATAGGCTGTCTGCGCCTCAAAATCAGGTGGCGGGATATGTCTTTTCCAATCCCTCCAGATGAAGGTTAGATCAAAAGGGGTATATGTATCTCAATCACGGCCTCCTTTGTGATGCCGCTCTTGCCACAGAACGATCATCAGAGGGACATACTTTGTCCCCTATTCAAAAGCGGTTGGACAGATAAAAGCGATTATTCAGTATAGGCATATTCCACGCAAAATCTTTGCAGCATGACCGATGCCTGGGCGCGGGTGGCATGGGCAAAGTAGATCGGCTCCTTTGTCATACTGATTGGTGTGGTAATTGGCCGTTCAGACACTATATCGCCCTTTTTGTTTGGCGCTATAACAGTGTTTTGTTCCGTGGTAGGGACCAACTATATATGATGATTATACCGAATCCCAGGGAAAACCTCAAGGAGGATTATGGTAATATGAGGAATTTCTTATTAAACACTATGGATTTTAGCGTTCCAAAATAGACAGGCACAAAATTGTATGTTGCCCGTCTGTTTTGTTATGTGTGTATGCAGTTTTTGACAGATTGTGTTTGTCGAATCTGGGCAGTTCATCGTTATGGGTGAACCTGCCGTCCTCCTACAAATACAGCGTGGGTGTAGTAGTCCAAGGACATGATAATGTCATAGCCACACACATTGGCAAAGAATGAAATATCATCCGCCAGTTTCAATACTTTTTTCATATAGCCCAAACCGCCGCCCTCATTGAAGAAAAAATCGGCGGAGATGTGGTCGATATGCTCCGTGATCTTCACATCCAGTCGGTATAGTTCAGACACATCCTTTGCCGCCGCGATAAATGCTTTCGCACCGTTCTCCCGATCAGGAATGGGGATGGAGAATCGGTTTTCATATCCCCTCCGCATAAATTCCTTAAAGGATATGTCGGGTATCCTCTGCTCCTCCGGCTCGTATGTCTGTTCTTCAGGAATTTCCTTGGGATATTCTTTCTCATATATGATTCGGCTCACACAAACACCTCTCCTCGCGGCGCAAGATTTGTCACGCGAATAAGGCCACGCTCCTGACGGTTCAACGCCGCCTCCAGGATCTTCCGTGAATTACTGCCCATGTGCCACACATAAGCAATCAGAAAATCGCTGTGGTCCACCATATATTGATTGGCTCTGGGAATGGCTGCCCGTGGCGGTACGCGCTCCATGCCAAAGGGGTAAAAAGTGTTGTCGAAGCCTTCCGGTGGGACGGTTGGACGGCCAGAGTTCTGATAGGGTAACAGCATAAAAAGCGATACTTCGGGATGTCGCTTTTTTGCCTCTATGACAGCCTGCCCGGCCAAAGCATCAAACTGCCCGTAATGACCCACAACAAAAGAATTTACGCCATACACCGTGATATGCCGTTCTACTTCGTCAATCAATGTGGGGAGAATGGAATCCGGTGCCTCCCTGTGGCCGATAAAGAAACAAGTTTTTTTCTGCATGGCTGACTTCCTTTCTTACATTGTGTAGGCATTATTGCCTATAACAGTATATCTCCATTATAGGCAATAATAGAGATATAGCAAGTGAAAGGAGGGCTGCTGGGTGATTTCTTATGCGCCATTATGGGAAACAATGGAGCGTCGTGGTGCAACCACCTATACATTACAGGTCAAGGGCGGCATCAGCAGTTCTACCATTCGTCGCATGAAAGCCGGGGAATCCGTTTCTACCAACACACTGGAGGCGTTATGCAAGTTATTGGATTGCTCTTTGGCAGACATTGTAGAGTATCTTCCAGATGACCAAAACTGAGCGAACCGATGGATGGAAAATTCTTATCCGTCGGTTTTTTTGTTTATCTTGAAATCCTTGCCGCTGCTTCTCCTATTTTCACCGTCTTACTATACCACTTCTATTGCTCAATTATATCATTGTATTGCTGTAAATAACAATTACACTCTATAAATATTTTCCCGTTTTGATGATACCCTTTTAATAAAAAGGGGTGCGTTATGGAAACAGCATATCGGGAACAATTTATAAAGTTCGGTTTGAAAGTGCAATACTACCGAAAGTTGCATGGCTTGACCCAGGAAGCCTTTGCTGATGCAATCGGAAAATCATGGTCATTTGTCGCAAAGATCGAAAGTCCCACTCAGGCTTTCGGCGTGTCTATGGAGACCATGTTTAAGATCGCAGAAGTGCTGGAGATCCCAGTTTCTAAACTGTTTGAAGAATAAAAAATCTCACGGCGAGACCTCATTCCGAAAGGAATTGCGTCTCACCGTGAGATTTATTTTATTTACCGTAATACAAGAAAAAACTATTAAACTCAATCTGCCATTCCGAGCGGATAATTTCCTTAAGCCCCGTTCCCGAAAATACCGTACCGCTGCTTCATACAGCGTCAGGTCTGCATGAAACGCTTCCCGGCATCGTTCCGGCTTCTTGGCGGTTTTCAGCCCGTCATGGGTGATACGGCGGTGAGCATTTCCTCGCTATGGGCGGTCACCCGGATAATAAGGGAAATCCGGCTGTAAAAAACGGCTTGCCGGATATACTCGGACTGGCTCATGGAGAGGGCGGCGCATTTGTCCTCAAAGGCTCTGCGCTCGTCCTCGGTAAGCCGGGTTTTGACAACACATTTCCGCTTGGGGGTGTTGTAGGTTCTGTGTGGCATGGTGGCTCAACTCCTTTCGTTTACTACGGTTTGTCCTCTCACTGATAGGAGAAAAACAGGGTGTAAATCGGAACTGTTTTTGAAAAAAACCAAAAATATTTGCGGGGGATTTTTCAGCGGCGCTCATGGGGTACCCCGCAAAGTCGCATGACTTTGTGGGGAGAGGACGAGCGACGGAATGAATGAGTTTTCGCACTCGTGCGGAAACGAATGATATGTAGTCCGCGAGGACGACAAGGCGGGTTTGGGGTGGCAACCCCAACAAGTATCTGACCGGGGGACAAATGAGAGAAAAGCGAAATTTGGTACACTGGTCGATACTTGCTCTCCGTGACTGCACACTTCCCCTCGCTTCTGTCCGCCACTTTTTCCCGGTTTGTATAAATGCTTTTTGCAAATTCTCCTTTGCCTACTACTCGTCCATCGGGTGCCGATTTTGGCAAGCTACTTCTTCTTCTGTTACCAATAATTTGTGGAATAGTTTTTCTGCTCGCTGGTCGGGTAAAAATTTTTCTCTTGCTTACTACCGCACTTGGCAAAGGAAGAATGGCTGGAAAGTTAAACGGACAATAAAAAATGCAGCAACCCATTTTCGGAGTTTGCTGCTTTATTCTGGGAATCTTAAATTTTAAGAAAATAGGTCGATATAATTGTTAGAAAACCACTATAGAAGAATTTTTCAACAATGAATTAGATTGGAGGAATTTAGCATGAACGCAATGAATATGTAACATCCAGTCTGACGATCAATAAAGTCAAAAGCATGTAAATGTTGGAAATTATAATTGTTTACTAAATTTTAATTGATGGGAGGACGAATTATGGCTATGCAGATCAATGGATATTCCCGTGCCTCTATGTTGGCACAGCAATTTTCCGGCCTGCAACAGAAAGCGGGCGGCGTAAAAAAGCAGGATTTTGCGCAGATGATGCAGAACATAAATGCAACCGCACAGGCAGCAGGTCAGACAAACGAGGCGGCAGCCACACAAGAAGTATCGGAATTTGACGAGATGACGGCCTTTAAGCGGGAAATTTATAAGGAACTGGCTGAAATCGATTCAATGACCGCTGCCTCTGTTTTGACTAATTCCATACATATTACAGAAGATGGATTCCAAAGAATGAAGGACGATCCAGAGTACCGCAAGGAAATCATGGATTGGCTTCGAGCAGATGCAAGAGATTCACATAAGGTTCCTTTTGACTGTCATGTTACAACAACGATTACAAGTGCTGGAGCGACCAGCTATGGAATTAGTGATACTGCAACAACGCCACAATGGGTTAATTCTAAAGCGGAGGGGGCGTTTTATCATTCTGACCGCAGAGCTGAGCAGCGCAAGCGGAACAGCGAATATGTGGAAGAGGAACGCTTGAAGCGGGAACTTATGCAAAAAATGATACTGGACAAGAGCATTGACCGAAAGGAACAGCTGCAAGCCCTTGACCAGAGAATGTTTGCACAGGATGTTGTTAACCAGAAGTATGTTCAAGATTATTTGCTGGGAACGCAGGAACCCAGAATGTGGTACATTTAATATAAATATCGCTATCAAATAGCCACTTACAAGGGCAGTTGAACAATTGGCTATTCTTTTTCTATTATAAAGAAGCCCGTGTGGAGATGAAAGCTGTCGCCCAAGGACAGGCACAGGCACTTACTAGCGCAGTCACCGTGGATATTCGGGCATGACAGCGAACTTTCAGGAAGGGGTGTAACAATATGACGATCACAGATATTGCCCGTATGATGATGAACGCAGATCAGTATCAGCGTGGAGTCACACAGCCGAAATATCCAAACGGCGCTGCGGTATCAGATCCGAATGCGCCCGATGACGGACTGGATATTACAGGCATGACCGCAGCGGACTTTCACATCATCCCTGTATCCAAAGAAGCAGAACAGGCGGTGCGGGATATCGCTTTGGAGCACATGAAAAAGTATTATGGAATGTCCGGGCCTGACGGCAATGACTTGGGAAATTTCATCAAGTCCTATTATAAGCAAGTCCCCGTCTCAGACCGTGCCAATGCCGGCTGGACATTGGATCAAATGCACAGGGATGAGGCCTATCGTCTCTATGATTTTGTCCGTTCTCGTGTTCCTGGCTGGGAGATTGGTCAAAAGTTTGATACCAGTATTTTGGAGGAATACCAGCGGGGCGTTGATGTAAAGGCATAAGCACATTTGGAGGAAAATAATCACAAATAGCGGCAGAAAGGAACATCTTTCTGCCGCTATTTTTCTCAATATCATTTTCTGCAATTTTGCATTTTTACAGTTGCGGAAAAGTGAGTGACTGTCAAATTCTTATATGCTACTTTACGGTACATGAGCATGGAGGTAGGGCTATCATTACCAGAAGAACGATGATAGCCTGATTGAAAAATGCCATAAAATATAGTTAGCCGGAATCATCATGAAAAGGCTGATTAGTTGTTGATAGTTGAGGGAATGTGAGGTCTCACGCCCCTGGCTTTCGTTGATGTTGTAGGTTTCGATTTAGAGACCGGAGAAACTCGCAAGCAATGCCCCTGGATAGCCATTCGGCTTCCGGCGCTGCTTGTTGAGGGTATCCCCCAAGCCCCCATGAACGCAGAATTTCATTCTGCGGCTGCGCGTTCTGCGAACGCTTAGGACCATGACCGGCTCACCGCTGGCCATGGTCCTTTTCTTGTTCTTTTTTCCGTTCCTCGTCCATTTTCAGCAGTCGATCCACATTGGCCTTAGCAGTTAAAAGCTCCCGCATTTCCTCACGGGAGTGCCGGTACTCGGCATAGGTCTTTTTCTTTTCTTCCAGGAGTTTGGCATACTCAGTTTGCAGCTCCTTGATTTTGGGCAGCTTCTTGACCCCCATATCAGCAAAGGCGTTTTTAGCAGCCTGATGGAGCAGGATTTCTTCCTCGTGTTCTTCTCGGAATTTTTTGGAGTAACCAGCTTTGCGGTAGGCCACATAGGTTTCGCGGGTCTTGGCGTAATTGATGATGTGGGTCCGCAGCACGGCGATCTCCGCCATGCGCTTTTCCGCTGCCTTGATTTTTGCAGACAACTCATTATGGTGGGCGGTGGCAGCCGCAGCTTTTTCCTCTAATACCGCATACTCCAACAGGTTATGCTCAGTGAGAAAATTCACGGTCTGTGCCATCTGCTTCAGGTTAAAAACTTTGGCCCACCGCGCATATCCAGCACCTTTTCCGGCCTGGAGTTTTGCCTGGATGTCCACCAGCAGATTGACCTTCGGCGGATCTGCTTGCTTGACCCGCTTCTGACGAGGCTTATGTGTTTTTTGGCCGGAGAGAACGGCCAACAAATCCTCCATGGTGTATCCTTCGCCCAGGCTGTCCAGACGGGATACTTTGTTCCAGTCAGGGAGTTTTAAGCGATAGGATTTCCCGCGCCGGGATACCTCGCATCCCATCTCAGAAAGCAGTTTCAACAGCCTGTCAAAGTCTGCGGGCTTTTGCTCCAGCGCGCAGTCAATCATCATCCGCAGCTGTTCTCGGTGAGAAGGATTTGCCTGATCGCCCCGCCACTTGTTGTAGTCCTTTCCGTGAGGCTTTGGGTTCTCCACAATGGATAAACCATTCTCAATACAAATGGTATCGCTCAAACACCGGACAGCTTTCGTGCTGCCCCAGAAGTTTCGGAACTTCCGGTCACAGTCCAGATTGACCGAACTCCAGATAATGTGATTGTGGACATGAGCTTTATCAATGTGGGTGCAGACAATAAAGGCGTGTTTTCCCTTTGTGAACCGCTTGGCAAATTCTACGCCCAGCCGATTGGCTTCCTCCGGCGTAATTTCTCCAGGACGGAAGGACTGACGAACATGATAAGCAATTACATCGTCTTTCCCGCGCAGCCTTCCCGTAGTTGTGATATATTGACGCTTTGCCAGCATGAACTCAGCATCAGCTACCCGGCTGTCACACTCATAGCCAGTAATGAGCCTGCCATGATCGGTCTTTTGAGGATTGGATACATAGTCGATGATGTCGCTGACCGCCTGGCTCTCGGTGCGGCCTTTGCCGATATGCAGCGGCATGATGCGTGTGGTTGCCATGATGTTTCCCTCCTTTCAAAAAAATGGGCAGCCTCAGCTGCCCATCTCGTCGCGGTATGAAATGATCTGCTTCTTTTTTTGTTTGGCGCACCGTAGCGTTGTGGCGGCTCCGCCCCAATCATGGAGGACATAGGCCACCACCACATCAGCGGACTCTACCATCCAACGGTTTCTATGAGAAATCGCAAAACGGCGCGGCACAGTTTCCAACGGCGGGTACACCGTGCTGTCGTAACCGGAAGTGTCCCTCCCGGTGTTGAGATATGCCAGAACAAGGGTCAGCTCAATCTGCGGATACTGTTTTTTCTGCGTTCTCAAAACGGAGGCAGCCAAGCTATCAAAGGCACCATAACCACCCAGGTAAAAAGTAGTTGCTCCTTGCTCAATCAGATCTTGAGTGACAGTATATAGCCATTTCTCTATTTCCTCTCTCTGAGAGATCTGTGCATGGCCGCAAAAGGTCACAGTCATAAAAACACCCCTGATCCCATCATACAGCAATCAGCGCCATTAGTACAGGTACAGGGACTAATTTTTACTCACCTATCCATATAATATTTTTAGTACAGGGACAGGGATGGTGAGTGATATTGAAGCTAAATCAAGCAGTCAGCAGACGCCTTTCAGAATTGCTGGACGAGCGGAAGATGACGCAGTATCAGCTGTATATGAAAAGCGGCGTTCCCAAGTCCACCATAGGCAATATCATCAACTGCTCTTACGATTCCGTAAAGCTGCGGATCATCCATGAGATGTGCCAAGGGCTGGGAATTGGAATAGACACCTTCTTTGCTTCGCCACTTTTCAAAGAAGATAATCTGGAACCATAAGACCTCCGACGAGCTTCGCCGGAGGTCTTATATTATCCGTATATCCAATCCTGTATCGCAAACTTCAAATCCTGCACCTTGCCAAGCAGCCAAAAGGCCAGTTTGGGAAGTCCAAAAGGACTGATAAGAAACGCAATTACCAGCAGAATGAGGCCATTTTGCGGGGAGTATGTCACCAGCACGGCCACACCCAACAGGGCGATTACCATGCTGATAAGCCCCAGCACCAAGCCGGATACATAGACCAGCCCCACGCAAATCCAGATCGCCAGCGTAAGAAGAACCACCACAGGCGCAGCTACGATTTTCAAAATCAATTTCACCAATCCAAACATCATTCCCACAGGATCTTCACCTCCGGCTTTATTCTAAATCCATTATGAAATATCTTCTGTCAAACAGCAAGGATACGGGCAAAAGAAAAAAGCGGAGAGAGGCGCGGCGAAAAGAACGCCGTTCCTCCCTCCGCAGGCGGGGCATATACCCCTGTTACGAAAGATTGGAGAGCTGGGTCAGGATCTCCTTCACGCCCGCCCATAGCTGCTCCTGCCGCTGGGCTATATCCTCCAGGTCAGCGTCGTAGACACGCCCGGTCTCATGTACTCGGCGGGTAAGCTGGTTCAGATTGTTGCTGCTCCGGCGCAGCAGGGACACCAACTCCTTCAGCTCCGGTAAATCCAGCTGCACCACATAACCGTCCAGGGCCATCTTTCGTAGATAGGCTTCCCGATTATTGGTCCCAAGTTGGGACATTTTCTGCTCGATCAGCGCCAGCTCCTCCGGGGAGACCCG
>CALWBL010000005.1 GCA_944376065.1 uncultured Butyricicoccus sp.
AATACTTGGCTGGAGACGGCCCGGAAAGATAACTCATCGCTTACACTCGGCAGTAACCGAAAGGTTACTGCTTTTTTGTTTGAATTTAGCTTGTAAAATGCGTATTTAATACTTTATTTATACTAAGAATATAAACAGCAATAAATACACTTTACAATATTAGTTAAGGTTGGTATTTGTATCATGAGTTGTTATATTGTATATATAGTTTGACTGCTCATAAGATAAAATATATTATAAGGTGCTTATTTTTGCTAATATCAAATATAAGCAGTTTATATTTTCTACTTAAATTTAAATGTTTACAAAGTTTTTTATTTTGTTTATCAATATATTGTGGTATAATGATATACAGTATTGTAAATGATAAGAAATATTGAGAGGCTGATAATATGGCTAAACTTTTAGATAAAATTTTCGGAACTTATTCAAGCAGAGAATTAAAAAAACTATATCCCATTGCAGATAAAGTTATGGCAATGGAAGAAGAATATAAAGCATTATCTGATAAAGAGTTAAGAGCAAAAACAGATGAATTCAAAAAACGTTATCAAGAGGGTGAGTCTTTAGACAGCTTACTGCCAGAGGCTTTTGCTACTTGCAGAGAAGCTGCTGACCGTGTACTTGGTATGCGTCATTATCGTGTACAGATTATTGCTGGTATTGTTTTGCATCAGGGTAGAATTGCAGAAATGCGTACTGGTGAAGGTAAAACATTGATGGGCACACTTCCTGCATATCTAAATGCACTTACTGGCAAGGGTGTCCATATTGTTACGGTAAACGATTATCTTGCAAAACGTGACTCCGAATGGATGGGTAAATTATATCGTTTCTTAGGTTTAAGTGTTGGTCTTGTAATTCATGATGTAGAACCCGCAAGGCGTAAGGTTATGTATGATGCAGATATTACTTATGGTACTAATAACGAATTTGGTTTTGACTATCTGCGTGATAATATGGCAATTTATATGGCAAATCGTGTTCAGCGTGAGCATGCTTTCGCTATTGTAGATGAGGTTGACTCAATTCTTATTGATGAAGCCCGTACACCACTTATTATTTCTGGTCAGGGTGATAAATCAACACAGCTTTATCAAATTGCAGACCAGTTTGCAGCTAGATTGACTTCTATTGTGGTTAAAGAAGTTGATGCAAAGGAAGAACAAGATGATATTGAGGCGGATTATATCATTGACGAAAAGGCTAAAACAGCAATTTTAACACCTAAGGGTACAGCTCGTGCTGAGGCATACTTTAAAATTGATAACTTAAATGACCCAGAGAACGCTACACTGCAACATCATATAAATCAGGCTATTAAGGCACGCGGTGTTATGCAGCGTGATGTTGACTATGTTGTAAGAGAAGGTCAAATCATTATAGTTGATGAATTTACTGGTCGTTTAATGTTTGGCAGACGATACAATGAAGGTTTGCATCAGGCTATTGAGGCAAAAGAAGGTGTAAAGGTTCAGCATGAATCTAAAACACTTGCAACCATCACTTTCCAGAACTTCTTCCGTCTGTATCGTAAACTGTCTGGTATGACTGGTACTGCACTTACAGAGGAACAGGAATTTAGAGATATATATAAACTTGATGTTATCGAAATTCCAACAAACCGTCCTATTGCACGTAAGGATAACCCAGACTCAGTTTATAAAAACGAAAAAGGCAAGACAACAGCAATCATTCGTAAGATTGAGGAATGTCATGCAAAAAATCAACCAATCCTTGTTGGTACTGTTTCAATTGAAAAATCCGAGGAACTGTCCAAGCTGTTAAAGAAAAAGGGTATTAAACACACCGTTCTTAATGCTAAGTATCATGAGAAAGAAGCGGAAATTATTGCACAAGCAGGTAAATTAGGTGCAGTAACTATCGCCACTAATATGGCTGGTCGTGGTACAGATATTATGCTTGGTGGTAATGCTGAGTATTTAGCAAAGGAAGATTTGCACAAAGCAGGTTATCCAGAAGAAATTATTGCAGAGGCAGTAGGTCATGCAGATACAGATAATGAGCAGATTTTAGAGGCTCGTAAAATGTATAATGACCTTTATGAAAAGTATAAGCAGGAAATTGATATTGACGCAGAAAAGGTTCGTCAGGCTGGAGGTTTATATATCTTAGGTACAGAGCGTCATGAATCACGCCGAATAGATAATCAGTTGCGTGGTCGTGCAGGCCGTCAAGGTGACCCTGGTGAATCATCTTTCTATATCTCAATGGAAGATGATTTGATGCGTCTATTTGGTTCAGAACGTATTCAAGCTATGATGGATACACTTGGAATTGAAGATGATGAGCCAATCGACCAAAAGATTTTATCTGGTGCAATTGAAAACGCACAGAAAAAGGTTGAGTCCAGAAACTATGCTGTTCGTAAACATGTTCTTGAATATGATGATGTTATGAATAAGCAGCGTGAGATTATTTATACTCAGCGTTTGAAAGTCCTATCAGGTGAAGATGTAAGCAATAATATCAAGGGTATGATTGATGATACAATTGAGCGTACAGTAGATGGTGCTGTGGGTGAGCATAAGGTTATTACAGAAGAAATGCTTGAGCAGATTAAGCATCGTTTTGTTGGTCTATTTATGATGCCAGATGCTTTAAACTATACATCAGAAGAACTTAACAATTTAAGTGCTGATAAGCTGAAAAATGAACTCAAGGAAAAGGCACATGAGGTTTATGCAGCTAAGGAAGAGGCATTAGGTTCACCAATCATGCGTGAACTTGAAAGAGTAGTTCTATTAAGAAATGTAGATGCTAAATGGATGGATCATATTGATGCTATGACCGAATTGCGTAATGGTATCGGACTTCGTGCATATGGTCAGTATAACCCAGTAATCGAATATAAGCGTGAAGGCTTTGATATGTTCGATGCGATGATTGATTCTATACGTGAAGATACAGTTCGTATGATTTATCTTGCACAGGTTCGTAAAAAAGAAGCTCCTCAGCGTGAGCAGGTAGCTAAGGAAACGAATGCAGTTGGTGCAGATGATGGTTCGGTTCAAAATAAGCCAGTAAGAAAGACTGAGGATATTGGCAGAAATGACCTTTGCCCATGTGGTTCTGGATTAAAGTATAAAAAGTGCTGTGGTAAAGATGAATAAATAAAAAAGCCGTCTTTCTTTTGAAAGACGGCTTTTTTCTGTCAACAACATTTGCAAAGTTTTTCCATGAGTTTATGAACAGTTGTTATTTCAGAAATTTCACCTACACGCTCACCACAAAATACAAGTCCACCCTCTCCAAGAGCAGAGGTGAAAAGCGCATCAGATAAACAATAACGAGTAGTTTTAGGATTACATATGCCAGTCATACAGCCATAACAGTGTTTAACCGCTATGCCATCGGTATCATAAGCGTTTTTGACAAAATCGGTATTTACTGCACGAGCAGGGAAACCTGTAGGGCTTAAAATAATTCGTGCATCTTCAGGTTTTGCATTAACATAAGTCTGTTTAAAAGCATCACTTGCGTCACACTCTTCAGTGGCTACAAAAGCAGTACCTATTTGTACACCAGATGCACCAAGTTCAAACATATGCTCTATATCTTCATGTGAATTTATACCACCAGCGGCAATGACAGGTATTGTTATATTATGCTTTTGCTCAAAATCATGTACAAAATTTATAACGTCAGTCAAAGCCTCATCAAGGGTTTGCATAGTTCCGTTTTTTAAATCTTCCAGCTTAAAACCTAAATGCCCGCCAGCCTTGGGGCCTTCGACAACTATTCCATCAGGTATACGGTTGTCTTTTTTTAGCCAGCTAGTAAGAACTAAACGACATGCACGAACAGAGGATACAATAGGCATAATTTTGGTTTTGCTGTTTTTAACCAGTTTAGGAAGGGCAAGCGGCAGACCAGCACCAGAAATAATTAAATCTATACCATTTTTAACAGCCTCATACACATATTCATTATAATGAGGGTCTATAGACATAAAATTCATGCCTATAATGCCATTAGGGCAGAGTTTACGGGCTTTTGCAATTTCTTCTCCGATAGCTTTTAAATTAGCTTTTATAGGGTTTTCACGAAATTTTGGGTCACGAAAACCAATTTGAACACCAGATATAATACCTATTCCTCCTTCATTTGCAACAGCACTTGCAAGCCTTGAAAGAGAAACACCTATTCCCATACCGCCTTGAATAATAGGCAGTTTAGCTGTCAAATCTCCAATATGCAGTGGTGGTAAATTCATCTGTAAACACCTCACAAAAAACATTTAGATTTTCAAAGTATGTAAGATATTATATCACCTTGTCTTTTGAAAATCAAATTAAATTTACTTAAAATGGAAATTATATACATAAAAATCCCAGTCTTTATAGACTGGGATAAATTATTTTACTTAAAAATAGCACATTCTCCATCGGTTTCATGCAGTAAATTTAGACCATGTGAGATGGTATCCATAAAAACGTCCATACTTTCAGCAACGGCTTTAGGACTACCGGGAAGATTTATTATAAGTGTTCTTCCCCTTATAACACTGACACCACGGCTAAGCATAGCTCTTTTAGTGATTTTCATATTTTCTGCACGAATTGCCTCAGCAATACCAAAAGCATTTCTATCCGCTACTGAAAGGGTAGCTTCTGGTGTAATATCCCGTGGAGAAAAACCTGTTCCACCCGTGGTTAAAATTAGGTCACAGTGTTCATTATCACATAAATCAATGAGCATATTTTCAAGCAAGGTTTTATCATCTGGAAGAAGTTTATACACAGCCGGTGCATAATTTTGTGGCAAAAGCTCAATAATGCGTTTTCCACTTATATCTTCACGCTGACCCATTGAGCCTTTATCGCTTAGGGTTATAATTGCCACCTTATAAGCAATATGCATTTCCATGCCGACAGAAATTTCGCCACCACGAAGAACTTTTGCAAAAACACCTTGCCGTGGCATTATACAGTCGCCAACACGCTGACGAATTACACAATCATGATGGCATTCCTTTCCGATTTGTGTTATCTCAAGCACAGCATCACCACACCTAAGACAAGTACCAACAGGTAAAGAAGCAAAATCTATACCATCAACAAGCAAATTTTCACCAAATGCACCATCGGTAACATCAGCGCCTTTTTTATTAAATTCTTCAACTTTATCAGCACTTAAAAGGCTCACTTGTCTGTGCCAGTTTCCGGCATGAGCGTCATCTTTTAAGCCCCAATTTTCTATTAAAGTGCCATTTTTTACATTTATTTTTTCCGTACCTCTAGCAGGACTTATGCAAACAGCGGTAATAGTTGGCATAGTTTCAATCCTCCATGCGTGTCCAAGTGCCTGAAGCACCACCAGACTTATTGTTTAGGCGAATTTGACCGATTTCCATGCCTCTATCTATTGCTTTACACATATCATATATAGTCAGCAGGGCAGAGGAAACGGCATGTAAAGCCTCCATTTCAACTCCAGTTTGACCATTGCAAGCAGTTTCGCAGATGCAGTAAATACGGTTTGTTTTTTCATCAGGCTGAAAAGATATATTACAACGTGTAAGTGAAATTGGGTGACAAAGCGGGATAATATCACTTGTTTTTTTAGCTGCCATAATTCCAGCTATACGGGCTACACCAAGCACATCGCCCTTTTTAGCTGTACCATTGATAATCGCAGAAAAAGCTGCATCATTTACTTTTATATAGCCTTCAGCTATCGCTATTCTATTTGTACATGGTTTTGAACCTACATCAACCATATGAGCATTGCCAAAGTCATCAAAATGTGTCAGATGATTCATTAAAATAATGCCCCTTTCCAAAGCCACAATTAGGGTAAGTACAAATATCGCAATCAAGACAAAGTCCACCTTCGCCAAGTGCTGCAAGCTCATCACGGCTAACAGGAATATCAGCTACAAGATAAGGCAAAATTAAATCGAAAATAGTACGTTTAGCATACATTACACAACCGGGCAAACCGCAAATAGGTGTATTTTTTTCTCCATAATAGCTAAGTAAGAACATAGCGCCTGGCAAAACAGGCGAACCGTAACTGATGATATTAGCACCAGTATTTTTTATTGCAAGTGGGGTTTTATCATCAGGGTCTACACTCATACCACCAGTGCAAACTATAAGTTCTGCTCCCATATCAATATGTTTTATTATTTGCTTTGTGGTTTCGTTGGAGTCATCACCGACTAAAACAGGCGGCAAAACTTCAGCACCAAATTCTTTTAATTTCTCAGCGACAATAGGAGAGAATTTGTCCTCAATAAGCCCTTTTTTTACCTCATTACCTGTTACTAAAATAGCAACTTTTTTGGACTTAAAAGGTGTTATTTTAAAAAGTGGTGTATCACCAGCAATTTTTTTAGCACTGTCCAGCTTTTTTTCATCTATAATGAGTGGGATAACACGAGTGCCTAAAAGTTTATCACCTTTTTTTACACAGGTGTTTCCATGGCGAGAGGCAATCATAATTTCACCAAGGCTGTTAATTTGTTTAAGAGCCTTTCTGCGAACTTGAAAAAAACCATCACAATCTGCAAAAAGTTCAATTTTCCCTTCTTTAGTTTCGCTTCTTTTCATATATTCACTTTCGCAGAGCTGTATAAGTCTTTCTGCACCCTCGTCTTCATGTAAAAAACCTTCTTTTTTCTCCCACACATAAAGATGTTCTTTACCCATAGAAAGCAAAACAGGAATATCTTCTTCGGTGACAATATGACCTTTGCGAAATCTTGCACCTTTATACTTATCAGGTATAATTTGTGTTAGGTCATGGCAAAGTATATGACCTACAGCAGAAACGGTTTTCACCTGTTTCATTATAAAATCTCCTTTTTAACAAGTTCAGTACAATAATTAAAATAATCATCAAGGGAAAAAGCATTTGGGTCAGCTAAATATTGAATAGTTGCACCTTCCATCATGGAAACCATAACAGCGGCTAGTAGTTTACGACGGTTTTCAGGAACATTTGCTGCAAACCGTGAAAGCATACGCTCAATTTCCATACGCCAGTTAGTAAATGAACGACAAACCTCACTGCGTATTATATCATCAATACGAGCTTGAGCCCAAAATTCGATTTCAGCATAATCATAACGAGGATCATTTAAGATAAAATCTTTTTTTTGTGCCCAGAAAGTTTCAATTTGACCATCAAGGGTAGAGTCATCTTCTCCAAGTGTTTTGCGAAGGTCAATACAGTGCTGCAACACTTTCTTTTGTACAGCAAGCAGAAGTTCATATTTAGATTTATAATAATAATGAATATTTGACTGGAAAAGCCCAGCTTTCTCAGCAACCAGAGCCATACGCACACCGCTAAGAGTTTTTTCCTCTAAAACATCAAAGGCAGCATCTAAAATTCGCTCTTGAGTACATTCTTCGGGCGGAATATCTTTTCTACGCATAAATTTTTCACCTCATAAAAATTTATGCACCATAAAGGTGCAGATAGGCTTAAAAAAGCCAAATGTTCTCTTTCCAGCATTATAAACTGAGATAAATGATATATATTGTTTATAAATCAACAAAAATAATCATTATACCATTATAATTGCCGTAAATATTATATCAAACATTCTATGTTTTGTCATCTGTTCAAAGCTATGTAAAATATGAATTTTGGTTATTTGATTATAGAAAATATGAAAATTTTTAAATGGGTTATTGTAAAAGTCAGAAAATTTTATTAAAATAGAAAATGAATTTTAATTTTAGGATATGAATTTTTATATTGACCAGAGGGGAGTTTTTTGCATGAAACAAATTGGATTTGATAATGACAAATATCTCGCAATGCAATCTGAACATATCAAAAACCGCATTGCGCAGTTTGGTGGAAAGTTGTATTTAGAGTTTGGAGGTAAACTTTTTGATGATTACCATGCTTCAAGAGTGTTGCCTGGTTTTGCTCCAGATAGCAAAGTTCGTATGCTAATACAGCTTAAAGATGATGCAGAAATTGTAATTGCAATCTCTGCTGGTGATATCGAAAAGAATAAGGTACGTTCAGACCTTGGAATTACATATGATGTAGATGTATTAAGGCTTATAGATGCTTTCCGTGGAATCGGTCTTTATGTCGGAAGTGTAGCAATTACACAGTATTCAGGTCAGCCAGCGGCTGATGCGTTCAAAAAGCGTCTTATTGCATTGGGTGTTGATGTATATATGCATTATCCGATTGCGGGATATCCAAGTAATGTATCGCTTATCGTTTCTGATGATGGATATGGTAAGAATGAATATATTAAAACAACTCGTCCGCTTGTTGTTGTAACAGCTCCAGGTCCTGGTTCTGGTAAAATGGCAACCTGTCTTTCACAGCTTTACCATGAGTACAAGCGTGGAGTTAACGCTGGTTACGCAAAGTTTGAAACATTCCCAGTGTGGAATCTGCCACTAAAGCACCCTGTAAACGTTGCATATGAGGCAGCAACAGCAGACTTAAATGATGTTAATATGATTGACCCATTCCATCTTGAAACATATAACATTACAACGGTAAATTATAACCGAGATGTTGAGATTTTCCCGGTTGTAAATGCCATTTTTGAAAAGATTGCAGGCGAAAGTCCATATCATTCACCAACAGATATGGGTGTAAATATGGCGGGTAATTGCATTGTTGATGATGAGGTCTGTAAAAAAGCATCTTGTCAAGAAATTATACGCAGATATTATCAGGCTCTTTGTGATGTTCGTATGGGCAGAGCAGAGGAAAGCTGTGTTCAGAAAATAGAGCTTCTTATGAACCAGCTGAAGATTTCATCAGAAGACAGACCAGTTATTGCAGCATCAGAACAGCTTGCAGATAAGACAGGTAATCCAGTAACGGCTATTGAATTATCAGATGGTAAGATTGTCACTGGAAAAACCTCTTCACTTCTGGGCGCATCAGCAGCAGCACTTTTAAATGCATTAAAGGAGCTTGCAGGATTGCCAGATGAAATGCATTTACTTCCACCACTTATTATTGAACCAATTCAGCAGCTAAAAATTAAGGGACTTGGAAACCATAATCCACGACTGCATACTGATGAAGTGTTAATTGCTCTGTCTATTTCAGCCGCTACTAATCCAGCAGCAGACCTTGCAATGCAGCAGCTTTCAAAATTAAAGAGCTGTGAAGTACATTCTTCCGTTATTCTAGCACAGGTAGATGAAACACTATTTAAGAAACTTGGTATGAACCTTACTTGCTCACCAATTCATCAAACAAAGAAACTTTATCATAAGTAAAATTAAAAGCGAGCCAATAGGCTCGCTTTTAATTGTTTAGTTGATAGTGATAGTGTATTTGTCTTTTCTTGCACCTGCAAGAGATTCTATAAGCGGCTTAATAGCAGCTTTAGCTCTATCTGATGCATCAAATAACAATCCGTTTGTTGTAGCTTTGGTTTGTGCAGCAGGCTGCTGAGAGGTTTCAAAACCTGCAAAATCTGTAAGGGATATATTTTCAAATGAACCGCTGTTACTGTTATAAACAGCAACTGAATTTTCCGTTATTTCATTGGATAAAACAGTAGCTTCAGGTAATGTTACTGTCACGCTATTTCCTTTAACTTCTACTTGGATTTTCTCAGGGTCTATATATGCGGTGATAACGCCATCATAACTAATAGTAAGACTGGAGTAATTAGATGCATCAAAACCATAAAAATCATCAACATCATCAAATTTGGCAATGTTTGTATAGTGATAATTTGTCCTAGAAATTTCAGAGATTGAAGCTAGCTGTGTAGCAATATTGTCATTTGTTAGTTTTGTGCCACGTCCCTTACCCCATGATGCACCCATGGAGAAGATAATAAGGAAAATAGCTAAAATTATACCAATAACAATAAGCATGCGCTGCATAGCGAGTTGCTTTTTATTTTTTTTTCGATGCTGAACCGGACGAGAACTATTTGTACGGTGACTATTGTTGTATGGTGGACGTTGTGTTTGTTGACTAGTTGTAGCTGGGTTTGGATTTTGAGTTTCTACACGCTCTAAATGTTGAGTGTCCATACGACCAGAGTTTTGATTTTCTTGCATAAATGCACCTTCAATCCTTTCTTTTTTACCTATTTTTAAAACGAAATAATTTTATCACCCATAATAACTGCATCTACTGAGCCAATAAGTTTTTTTCCTGTAAATGGAGTGTTTGATGACTTCGATTGATAATCGGTATAAATCTTTTCTTTATTCCAATCGAGCATTACAAGTTCAGCCTTATTGCCTATTTGAATGGCTTTGTTTTTAAGACCGTAAATTTCAGCAGGATTTTTGCTCATGCATTCAAGCAGTTTCATCTTGCTCATTTTGCCACTTTGAACAAGGGCGGTATTGCATACAGAAAAAGCGGTTTCAAGCCCAGTTATACCAGATGGAGCATTGGCAAACACCATGCTTTTTTCCTCAAATGTATGAGGGGCATGGTCAGTAGCTATCATATCAATAGTGCCATCAATCAAGCCTTCAATAAGAGCCATTCTATCATGTTCTTTGCGAAGTGGTGGATTCATTCGAGCGAGGGTACCATGCTCTAAAACATCATCTTCGGTTAGTGAAATGTGATGAGGAGTAACTTCAGCATAAATTTTAGCCCCCATTTTCTTACCAGATCGAATAAAATCTACCGAACGAGCGGAAGAAACATGCTGGAAAACAACTCTTGCACCCGTGTGAAGTGCCAGAGCGATATCACGAGCAATCATTACTTCTTCAGATATTGGCATAGCACCTTGTACGCCAAACTTTTTGGCAGCTTTAGAGCCAAAGTTTACACCCGCAGACAGTACAAACTCTGGAGCTTCTTCATGGAAAGAAAGTAAAGTATTATATTTAACAGCCATTTCCATAGCTTTACAGACAAAATCAGCATTTTTAAGAGGAATACCATCATCGGTAAAACCAGCCGCACCAGCATCAAGCAAAGTATCAAAGTCAGTAATCTCTTGACCTTTTAAACCAGTTGATATGGCACAAGCCTGTAAAACATTTATGCTATTTTTCTTTTCATTTGCTTTATTTTGAATATATTTGAGGGTTTCGATGTTGTCGCAAACAGGTAATGTGTTAGCCATACATACAACAGTTGTATAGCCACCAGCCGCTGCTGCATTCATACCAGTGTGAATATCTTCTTTTTGAGTCTGTCCTGGGTCGCGAAAGTGGACATGTGTATCCACAAAACCAGTGGAAATGGTTCTGTTCATGGCATCAAGCACTTGACAGTTATCAGGCGTTTCAATATTATCTGCAATATTATTTATAATTCCGCTATCATCTATTAGAATATCATGAGTTTTATCAAATTCAGTATAAGGGTCTAAAATATGTGCGTTTTTAATAAGTAGCATAAAATTTAACCTCCTATTTATCACATTTGATGGTCTAGTGTGATTATTGCGTTATAGCGTTTATCATGCTTTTTTAAAGTAGAACGAATATTCTTTATAAGTTCCTCAGCACTAGCTTTTTGATAATCGAATGGAGCCACTACATCAAAAATTATATTTATCTTTCTTTCACCATCTACAATGCGAAAATCATGCATTGTAAGACGATTATCAATATCACTTAAAACAGAAAGTGTTAAGTTTTTAAGTTCGTTTACATGCTCGTTGTCAATAGCGACTGGGTCCATATGAATTACAAGGAATACACCAGTTTGTTTGTAAACTTCTTTTTCAGCATCATCAATAACTTCATGTATTTGTACAAAATTTGCGGTATCTGGCACTTCGGCATGAATTGACGCTAGGGATTTACCTGCACCATAGTTGTGAATAATAAGGTCATGAACGCCGACAACACCATCAAAATTGAGAACAATATTTGAGATATTTTTAGCTATATCTGGGTCAGCCGCTTGACCGATAAGAGGACTTAAAGTATCCTTAGCAATGCCTATACCAGAGTAAAGGATAAACAGTGCAACAATAATACCGATATAGCCATCAACAGGCAGGGAAGTAAAGCGAGAGGCAATCATGCCAGCTACAACAACAGAAGTAGTTATAACATCATTTAAAGAATCCTGCATAGTTGCAAGTAAAACAGTTGAATTTATACGAGTGCCAAGCTGTTTATTAAAAACTCCCAACCAAAGTTTAACCAAAATAGATATAGCCAAAATTAAAAGCAAAACGGGAGAAAACAGCACAGGTTCAGGATTTATTATTCTATCTATAGAGGATTTAGCAAATTCAAGCCCCACAACCCCTATAAAAAAGGCTACAAGCAATCCTGCTAAATACTCTGTTCGACCATAACCAAAGGGGTGAGTTTCATCAGGAGCTTTGTTAGCTAGTTTAAAACCCAAAAGCGAAATAACAGAAGAAAGTGCATCAGATAGATTATTAACTGCATCTGCGGCAATAGAAATAGATGCTGTTATAAGTCCAATGAACAGCTTGACTAAAAATAAAAGTATATTGCAAAAAATACCGACTGTACCAGATACAACACCATAACGTTCACGAACAACAGCATCATTAACATTGTCTGCATTAGGTATAAAGTGTTTGATAATAAATTCAGTCATAAAACATAGCCTTTCAAAAAATTAGATATTCACAAAAGAAGGTAATAAATCCTTTGTGTAAAGGAAGATTAGAGCTATAATTTGAACTATGAATATAGCGGGTATACCCCACATAAACCTTTTATGTAAGGTTTTGTGATGAAAAAATTTCATAGCCGCATAAACAGCAGGACAACCCCCTAATATACAACATATAAAAAAATTACGCTCTGGTATTCTCCATTGATTTTTTTTAGCACGTTTTTTATCGATAACAACAAAGATTGCACCAATAATATTGACTAAAAGTAAATAAACTGCAAGAAAAAGCACAAAAAATAACCTCTCCATTTTTTTTATTTATATACTCGGTTTATTATAACATATATATATGGGTAACGTCAGTATTTTTTAGAAAATTGTGAAAATAAGTAAAAATTATCACTAGAATAAAAAAAGATACTGCATACCGAAGTTGCAGTATCTTTGAGTTAAAATTATTATATAGATTCGTGGAAAGTACGACGAATAACTTCTTCTTGCTGTTCACGGCTTAGGCGGTTAAAGTTTACGGCATAGCCAGAAACACGAATGGTTAAAGTCGGATACTTTTCCGGGTGGTCTAGTGCATCAATAAGTGTTTCTCTTTTAAATACATTAACATTCAAATGGTGAGCACCCTGACCAAAATAACCATCAAGGATAGATACAAGATTAGCCTCACGCTGCTCAGGGGTTTTACCTAATGCATCAGGTACAATAGAGAATGTGTTTGAAACACCATCTTGACAAACTTCACGATAAGGAATTTTAGCAACAGAGTTTAAAGATGCTAAAGCACCATTGATGTCACGACAATGCATAGGGTTTGCACCTGGGGCGAGAGGTTCACCGCCTTTACGTCCATCTGGAGTAGTGCCAGTCTTTTTGCCGTACATTACATTAGATGTGATGGTAAGAGCAGAAAGTGTATGCTCTGCACCACGATAGAATGGATGTTTTTTAAGCTCATTAGAGAATTTAGTTACAATATAAACTGCTTCATCATCAGCTCTATCATCATCATTGCCATACTTAGGGAAATCACCTGTGATTTCAAAATCAATAGCAATACCATGTTCATTACGAATAGGTTTTACAGTGGCATAACGTATAGCACTGAGTGAGTCAGCCGCAACAGATAAACCTGCAATACCATAGGCAGTTAAACGACCTACATGTGTATCATGCAGAGCCATCTGGCTTGCCTCATATGCATATTTATCATGCATAAAGTGAATGATATTTAGTGTGTCAGTGTAAAGTTCAGCATTATAAGCCAGAACTTTATCTAGATTTGCACGAACCTTTTCATAATCAAGCACTTCATCTGTAATAGGCTCAATATTTGGAACAACTTTTATGCCCTTTTTTTCATCTACGCCGCCATTGATAGCATATAGAACAGATTTTGCCATATTGCATCTAGCACCGAAGAACTGCATCTGCTTGCCGACTTTCATTGCAGATACACAGCAAGCTATAGCATAGTCATCGCCATATATTGGACGCATTACATCATCGTTTTCATACTGAATTGAATCTGTATCAATGGACATTTTAGCACAATAGGTTTTAAATGCCTCTGGTAGATGTTCAGCCCAAAGAACGGTTAAGTTTGGTTCTGGAGCAGTACCAAGGTTAGTAAGCGAATGCAGATAGCGGAAAGAGTTCTTAGTAACAAGAGGTTTACCACAGATAGTCATACCGCCAATGGATTCTGTTACCCATGTTGGGTCACCACCGAACAGTTCATTGTATTCTGGTGTACGCAGATGACGAATTAAACGCAGTTTGATAATAAACTGGTCGATAAGCTCCTGAGCACCTTGTTCGTCAAGAATACCTGCATCAAGGTCACGCTGAATATAAATATCAAGGAATGTGGAAGTTCTGCCAATGGAGGTTGCAGCACCATTGTTTTCCTTGGTGCCTGCAAGATAGCCCAAGTATAAGAACTGAACTGCCTCATGTGCATTTTTAGCGGGTTTAGACAGGTCAACGCCATAACGCATTGCCATATTTTTAATTTCACCTAAAGCACGAATCTGCATGGAAACCTCTTCACGCAGGCGAATACGTTCTTCGGTCATTTGTCCATCAATTTCATCAAGGTCAGCTTTTTTAAATTCTATTAACTGGTCGATACCATAAAGAGCAACACGGCGATAGTCACCAATAATACGACCACGACCATAAGCATCAGGCAGACCGGTTAAAAGACCAGCAGAGCGGGCAAGTCGTGTGCGCTTAGGGTAAGCATCAAATACGCCATCGTTGTGTGTTTTTCGATACTCAGAAAAGTGTTTTTGTATTTCTGGATTTAGTTGATAACCATATTGCTCAAGTGAGGAGGTAGCCATACGCATGCCACCATATAGGTTTACAATTCTCTTTAAAGGTGCATCGGTTTGCAAGCCTACAATGACTTCATTTTCCTTGTCAATATAACCAGCCTCAAAGTTATCAATACCAGAGATTATATTTGTTTCAACATCAAGTATACCTTTTTTCATTTCTTCAAGCAAAAGTTTTTCACACTTTGCCCAAACTGCTTTAGTTTTATTGGTTGCAGGAGCCAAAAAGCTATCATCACCAGTATAAAGTGTGTAGTTTTTCTGTATAAAAGAGCGAACATCAATTTCACGCTGCCAATTACCAGCATTAAAGCCATTCCATTGTTCAAATTGCATCATTTTGCATAACCTCCAAAAAATTCGGTTTGTAAAGCCTTACAAGTTTCTTTATCCATTGCGGGTACACCTTCGAGCGGATAAGGTATACCCATAGATTTATATTTGTTTGCACCTAATAAATGATAGGGGAGTAGTTCCACCTTTTTAACATTAGGCAAAGTCTTAATATAGTCCCTTAATCCTTGTATATGCGATTTGCTATCAGTTATTTCGGGAATTACCACATGACGCACCCATATTGGAGTATTATTTTTTTTAAGAGCGTCAATAAATGATAGTGTTTCGCTTATATCACAACCAGTTAGCTCGAGATAACCATCTGATGTATAATGCTTGACATCATATAAAACAAGGTCGGTGTGTTTAAGAATTTCATCATAATTTCCCAAACCTACACCGGCTGTGTCAATACAGGTATGAATACCATTTTTTTTGCACAGCATAAGCGATTCGGTCAAAAAATCGGGCTGAAGCAGTGGTTCGCCGCCTGAAAAAGTAACACCACCGCCGGATTTATCATAATAAGTTTTAAATCTGAGCAGTTTTTTTACAAGTTCCTCAGGAGACATTTGAGTTTTGCCGCATTTAGTCCAAGTATCTGGATTATGGCAAAATTTACAACGAAGTTTGCAGCCTTCTAAAAATACAACTGAACGGATACCTGGACCGTCTACAAGTCCCATAGATTCAAATGAATGAATAAAACCATTAGCCATAAATTACCTCCTTTTGGGCGCAAAAAAAGCCTTTTGGTGTGCCCAAAAGACTAGACAAGCCGAATGGACACAAGAAAATATGTGTTAGCCCAGACGGTCGGCATATACCGCGGTCATACTCCATGTGGTAAGCCCCACAAATCCGTCAGTCATATGACCTGTTCACTGCTAATATCATATAAAATAGATATAATTTTGTCAACATCTTTAAAGCTTATGAAATATTTTTCAGCAGTAGATACAAATTATTATTTATTAAATATATATAAATTTAAGCAAGTAAACAAAAAGCACCACCAGATATTGTGTCTAATCAGGTGATGCTTTCTATATAATGTATTTATATTTTTGGTTTAGACAATGGCTCATGTCTGGGAAAATATAGTTTATTGATTTCAGGAACAGCCTCAAGAAAACACTTTAAAAGGTCAGGGTTAAAAGCACCGCACTGACCATCTAAAATCATTGTAAGAGCAGTTCGAGAGTCAAAAGCCTCTTTATAAACACGTTTGCTAATAAGTGCATCATAAACGTCCGCAATGGATACAATTTGTGACCAAATGGAAATTTCGTTGCCTTTGAGACCATCTGGATATCCATTGCCGTCCCAACGTTCATGGTGATGACGAACAATGTCAAGTGCATAAGTGTAAGCCTGTAAGTGATGCATTTGAGGTATACTTTCAAGTAGTGTAGCACCTTGGGTAGTATGTGTTTTCATTATTTCAAATTCTTCTGGCGTTAACTTACCAGGCTTATTTAGTATAGAATCTGGTATAGAAATTTTACCAACATCATGCATTATTGCCGCCATAGATATTGCATCTATTTCAGATTGAGAAAACCCTTCGCCAAGAATGGTATGACGAAGTAAATGATATGTGATATCATGTATACGCCTTACATGTTCTCCGCACATAACACTTCGAAACTCGATTGCAGTGGCAAGAGACTCAACAATTCCGTAGTTTAATTCAACAATGGTACGAGATTGAGATTCCAATTTGCTGGTTTGTAAAGATATAACATGACGGAGCTGTTTCTTGGTTTGAAAAAGTTCAATTACAGAGTTTACACGACGCTTAACAACATATGGCACAAAAGGCTTATTTATAACGTCCATAACTCCCAAGTCATACGCATCTTTGGTTGTGCTGCTGCTGTTTTCCGATGTTATCAGGAATATTGGGATTTGATGAGGAATACCAAGAGCATGAAGTTTTTTAAGAACATCTATGCCGCTCATTCGCGGCATCATAACATCAAGCAATATCGCACATATATCTGATGAAAGTTCGGTTATTTTAAGTAAGCCCTCTACACCATCATAAGCATGTTCAACATTATGTGTATCTTCAAAAAGAGATTTTAAAATAGTATGTATAACAGGACTGTCATCAATAATGAGAACTGTTGCTGGGGTAGTATGAAATGGATTTGAAGTCGGCATAGAGCAAGACCTCCTAAAAAGTGTTTTTATATTAAATGCGTATTACCTTTTGATAATTATATCACCAAACAAACAAATATGTAAAGCAAAAAACCATATATCATTGTTGATTTTGTAAAAAAGATGTAAAATATAAACTTTTTTTTAACTAATTGGTATAAAATAAATATATAAACTGAATAGCCATAATTTTATGTAAATGTATGTTTATGATTTTAAAGTTTCATTCGCTTTTTTGGAAAGCCTTTTCATTTCTGGTATTATAAATCCTGCTACTATAAAAGCACTGGCAATATCTGCAATCGGCGCCGAAAATAAAATACCATTTAATCCAAATATAAGAGGCAAAATTATTATAAGGGGAACGAGCAAAGAAAGCTGGCGAAGTGTAGATAAAAGAGCAGCTTTTAAAGGCTGACCAGTTGATTGAAAATAGTTGCATGATACAATTTGAAATCCAGCACAAAATGTGCCAAATAGGTATATGTTCATACAATTTACAGAAAAATCAACAAAATCCTCACTTTCCTTGCCAAATAGATTTATTATATTAGCAGGGAAAATGTGGCATATAATCCATACCGCAACAACAAGTGCAGTTGCAAGAGAAATTGCCATTAAGTATGTTTTGCGAATACGTGCGTAATTTTCAGCACCTTTGTTAAAACCAAGTATAGGCTGTGCACCCATACCAACACCAACCGCAAGAGAAGTCATAATTGTTGATATTTTCATAACAATACCCATAGCACTAAGAGCTACATCACCACCTATTGAGCTCAGATTACCATAATGCATAAGAGAATTATTCATAACTATCTGCATAATGCAAATTGCGGATTGGGTTATACATGATGAAATTCCAAGAGCTAAAAAACCTCTAACAATAGCAAAATCAGGTTTTAAATACTTCCTGTCAAGACGCATATGTCTAGGATTTGATGTTTCTTTTACAAAATACACAATTAGAATAATAGCTGAAATAACTTGTGATGTAACAGTTGCTATGGCAGCACCTTTAACTCCCCAGTTAAATTTGAAAATATAAATTGGGTCAAGGATAGTGTTAAGACCTGCACCAATAAGCATACTATACATGGCAAGCCGAGGGGTTCCATCTGTGCGGGCAAGGTTTGAAAGGGCTATTGATACAAGGTTAAAAGGGGTGCCAAGAAGGATTATAAAAGTATAGTCAATCGAATAATTCATAATTATTGCATCTTTTGCACCAAAAAGCCATAATATTGGTTTTAGAAATATAATACCTATTATCATAACAGCTATTCCTACAAAAAATGAAAATGTAAACGCACTATTTAGGGTTTTCTTTGCATCTTTTTCATGTCCTTCACCTAGACGAATTGCGGCAAAAGAGGCGCTGCCCGCACCTATCATGTTACCAAATGCAAGTAGTATTGTCATGATTGGAAACGCAACTGTTGTTGCAGCATTACCTTGATAGCCAACACCCTGGCCAATAAAAATTTGGTCAACTATGTTATAAATTGAGTTTATTAAACACGAAATAATAGCCGGTACAGAAAACTGTACCAGCAATTTACCAACTGGATGATATCCAAGAGGATTTTCATTTGCAGAAGATAAAGTCATTGGCGTTCGCCTTTCTCAGAAATAATTTTTTGCAGAGTGGATGAAGATGTGTTTGCAACAGACTCTAAGGTGTTAAGTAGATTAACACGTTCATCTTCATTTAATTCTTTTAGGATGCAATCAATCCATTCATTTCTAATTTTATATAAACGTTCAATAACAGGCAATGCTTTTTCGGTTGTGTTAAGATGGCGCACACGTTTATCATCTTTATCCGTAGTTACAGTGACATAGCCTTCTTCGGATAATTTTTGCACAGCCTTTGTAACAGTGCCTTTATCAAAAGAGCCAAGACGCGATAAATCAAGCATGGTTATGTCCTGATTTTCATATATTCTTAGAAGAAAAAATTGTTGACCGCTGCCAATTCCATCTTTTTCAAGCATAAGGTCAAAATAGCGATTGGTACTTCTTTGCAAAATAGAAATAAACTTTAAAATCGTCACATGCTCTCTGTTCATAGTTAGCCTCCGCAAAATGATATACTGACATTATACGACATGTAAAGTTTAAAGGTCAATTATAAAAATAAACAAATAATTTACTAAAAAAATAAGTGCTGTTATAAACAGCACTTAGAATCAATAAGATGAGTCTAAAACTCTATGTTTTGCAGGTTTTTCTCTAAGAATAACAGGAAATAGACTTTCATAGTCAAAGTTTTCAATTATATCTTTAAAAAATGTATGCATATACAGTATGGAAGATTCATCGACACCATCATATGTTGCCATATATTCAGCTATTTTTCTGTTTATTTGTGGTGAAAAATGAACTTCATCAATATAGTTGTTTAGGTCAAGGATATAAAGCTCAGGTGCAAAACAATAATAGTTTACATTTTCGTATGGTGTTAAATCGGTTACAAGTCTATCAAATAGTTTTAAAACCGCTGGATAGGTTCCATCACGAGTTACTCTGTCCCAATAAAGAATGGAATAAGGGGGAGTAAATAAATAAAATTCTGTTTCTGGGTGGGATTCAATAATACTTGTGATTTTATCAAGATTTTCATTTACAATGTCATCATATGCATCAGCAGAAATTACTGTTTCACTCCACTCAGGGCGAACATATCCCCATAAGGCTTGTGGCGAGTCGAAATCATATTGACTGTCCCAGGTAAAAGCCTCATCAATAGAATATTCCTGACCTGTAATTGTTGCAAGCACACTTTCACCGCATAACTCAACCAGAACATCTTTATTTAAAACATATTTTGCATCATCTAAAACGGAATCATTGTAAAGATAATCAGGCATAGGAGTTGACTCAGCATTGTAATAACTCATAAGGATTTTTGGGTCTAAGCTCCAGAAAACACGCTCAATATTTGGGTTCTTTTCAAAAGCATATGATAAAGCAGTGTAAAAATCTGATAAACAGCCACCAGGATAAGAAAGTTTTAAAGTTTTGCAGTCAAATAGCTCATTAAACCATGAAACTCTAAAATTTGAAGTTACAGATGAACCAACTATAACGCTGTCATATTCAAAGTGTTTAGTCATACCAGAATTTTGATATCTTTCGTTTGAATATACTGCTTTTATATTACCAAAAGGCATATGATATTGAAAAGCAGGGTCTATAACAACGATAGTGCCTATACAAAGCAAAATAAGTGATAATACACCTAAAATTAGATGTTTCAAATATTTGCGATAAGACATAAGATGCCCTCCGATTAAAAGTTAAAATATATAAATGTGCTAATTCCTGAAAGAGAGATAATTGCCCAAAAGAAAATAACAATAGTAGAATAACAAAAAGCTTTGGTAGGTTTAAAATTTTGTAGTCTACGCTGCATATTCTGTGGAAAACTTGCACCTAAAGTGGCCAGAAGTATAAATATAACACATGAAAGTGTAGCAAATAGTGAATCATCAATAGGAATGAAAAATCTAAACAGCTTAACTTCTGTTGTTAAAAAGTTTTGTGTAAGCTCACTTGATATGGCACCGAAACCGCTTGTAAGTCTGCTAAATAAATTAAAAGCTGACTGGATATCTGGTGCTCTAAAGAAAACCCAACAGATATTCACAAATATAAATGTTAAAAGCCACGCCAATGGATATGGCAAGTGTTTATCAGTTTTAGCTGAGATTAAGCGGGAGATAACCATAGCTATACCGTGTAGCAAGCCCCATAAAACAAAAGTCCAAGCAGCACCATGCCATAAACCAGAGATTAAGAAGATAATAAGTGTATTTAAGCATGTTTTAGCCAGCCCATTGCGACTTCCGCCAAGTGGGATATATACATAACGGGTGAAAAATCTAGTCATTGTCATATGCCAACGTTTCCAGAAATCACTGATATTTCTAGCTTTATATGGTGAATCAAAGTTGATTGGTAAATTGATATTAAAACAAAGCGCTATACCAGATGCCATATCGCTGTAACCAGCAAAATCAAAATAAAGCTGCAAAGTGTAAGATAAAATTACAACCAAAGCAGATGGAGCATTTAGCAAATCAATGTTTGACCAGCCATAGTTTACAGCGGCACCTAAAGTGTCCGCAACAACTACTTTTTTAAATAAACCAAAAGCAAAAGCTGTCAAACCTCTTGATAGATTGCAAGCTGATGGTTTAAAGTTTTTTTCTTGTCTTAGCTGAGGGATAATTTCCGAATGAAAGGCAATAGGACCGCTTGTCACATATGGAAAAAATGATGCAAACAGTGCATATTCTGACAGAGAATAATTAACAGCACCATCATTTTTGCAGTCAACAAGATAAGAAATTTGTTGGAAAGTGAAAAAGCTGATTCCAAGCGGTAAAATCAGGCTAATGGGTGTGTATGTTTGTCCAAAAACAAAAGAAATATTTTCCATAAAGAAATTAAGATATTTAAACACACCTAAAACACCAAGATTTAATAAAATACCTATAATGCATAATAGTTTTTTATGGCTTGATGTTTTTAAAATTTGCTTGCCTAGATAATAATTAACCAAAATACTTAATATAAGTACAGGCACAGAACGAATATCATTTGCAGCATAAAACCAAAGTGACATTGCAAAGAGAAAGCATTTGGCAAACTGTGGTTTACCAATTTTGTGTAATAGAAAATAACCGATTACACTTAGAGGTAAAAATAAAAAAATGAAAAAATGGGAGTTAAATAACATATCTAAATTACTCCATATCAAAAGAATATACAAAGCTATTCTAACATATTAAACATGCAAACACAATAAAAGAAAACAGATGCCCTAATTAAAGAGCATCTGTTTTGATTAACTTTATATAAGCTGATTTATAAGCTCTAAAGGTGCAGTTCCCTCAAGATAATATATAGGAGTTGAATTTTGACTATTGAATACAACGCTTATATCAGTTAATGGTGTTTCATCTAGTTTCAATAGAGGACTTGCACAGATTGCTATATCATGAGGTATTGAATTTTCTATAAGTTTTGCAATAGTTTCTTTATCAGTAATGGCTACAGTATAATAATTTGAATCCGAAGTTTCACTTTGTAATAGTTCAGTATCATCAGGATATTTTGTTATATCTATTCTTGAAATATCATCAACAGTAATTGATTGAGGAGTAAAATCGTAATACTTTGAAATTAGAGCAAGTGTCTTAGTATATGTTGGATAAACTGGAACGCTATCTATATAATTACCATAACTAGTACCATGTGCTATATAGTTGTAATCTCGTTTATATTCCACTTCAAAATCAATGTTGAGTAAAGGAACAGTATTTTCAGCTTGTTCTTTAGTGAGGGTTAGACTTTCTTCTTTGATAGCCTCTATTATTTCAAATGATTCCTTTGTATCTGTAACAACACCAGTTATATTATCATTGTATATTGATCGATTTATATAAACTTCAATACTTTCTGTTGAATCTAAATCCAAACTAAATACAGAATTGAATTCATGTTGTTTGTAATCATCTGTTAAAATGATAGCTTCAAGATAGGAGTCAAATTCATCACTTATAGGAACTAAATATCTACGAATCATTTCATTACCATTTTTAAGAGTATATTTTACTAGTAAACTTGTAGTGTTTTCGTCAAGATAAAAATCGTCTTGATTATAATTTACATTATCAAGATTTTTCACTGCATATTCAGCTAAATTATATACATTCTCTATATTTTCAGTACTTGTAAGAAAATCAAAATTAGAAATATTAGATGAAAAATGTTTTGAACCATTATAATATGTATTTATGGAAACACCCGTTATATTTTCCTTGTTAGGAAGTTTGCTATCATAACCTATTATATCGGCTTTCATAATTGTGAAGAATCCAACACCTACGATTAGAAGTGCAATCATGGTTTTCCAATTTTTAAATAAAGAGTGAATATCAAAATTATAAAGAGCTTCTAAAACCATATGGCTAAGTATGATACCAAATACAATACCAACATATCTCCAAGATGCACCTGCAATGCTGCTAAACATAAACATTAGCAAGTAACCAGCTATTAGCACAAGATAGCATTTAAGAGGAGCTTTAGTTTTGTAGAAAGCAAGTGAAGAGCCTGCACGCTCGCTTTTGCGAATCTTAAATAAAACATAACTTAAAATAATCAATACTATGATTGCAATAACTATACCTATAAAAGTTTGTGTCGATAAATATTTAACATCACCGATTGTATTGAACATATTGCTGCCATAGAAATATAGGTAAAGAGGAAAAGAGTATAAACCAATATTGTCAAGTATTGAAATATATACGTATGTGTCAAACCAATAACTAAAAAGTTCACTAATTATAGTAGTTGTAAGAAAAATGACAGAATTAAGAAGTGCATAAATAACAATAGCAACAAATGTATTGCCAGTTAAAATCGTAGCTAAAACTGCAAGAGAATAAAATAATAGGAAAAATAAAATATTTATTATTATAGTTTTAAAAATTAAGCCAGCAGTTAAAAGGCTACCCGCACCCATTGCAAATGCACAAATAATGGCAAGAAGATACATTATTATATAAAGTGGTATAACTGACAAAAAGCCTGTTAAATAAAGCTGAATAAACAGATTTCCACGGCTTATAGGCAGAGAGTGGAAAAAATCCACTTGTTTTCTATTATGCAAATATCTAAAGAGCATAATTCCAGCCAAAGTTGCCATGATTATAATGCCAACTTTTACGCCATCATATCTTGTAGAAAGCAGGTTATCTCTTACAAATTCATTTATAAATTTTTCTGTCTCAATTTCTGTATAACGTAATAAGTAGTAATTTAATTTACTTTGTATCATCATTAGCGTTAAAAGAGGTAATACAAAGAAAAATCCCACACCAGAAAGCACTGGCAAAATAATATTTCTTCTGATTAGCTCACGCTGTAAATTAAAGAAGGAGCGATTTGATGTCATAACCGATTACCTCCGTTTCGCTGATAAAGATTTCTTCTAGGGATAGTGGCAACATTTCAAAGAAAGTTGGCTGCGTTTGTGAGATTATATTTTGAACTTCTTCACGAGTGCCGCGAACAGTCAATGTGTAAAGTGAACCTCTGCGGTCTTTATGCATGATATCAAGACCTGAAAGACTGGTTTCTGGGAATGTTTTATCCCAAATAATTTGTACTTTATGAATTCCGAGCTTCATATCATCAAGGTCGCGAGAGAATAAAATGCCGCCTCTGTGAAGTAAGCCTATATGGTCGCAAATATCTTCAAGCTCTCTTAAATTATGGCTTGCTATAATGGGAGTTATGCCACGCTCTGCAATGTCTTGGGCAAAAAGCGACTTAACTGCTTGACGAGCGACTGGGTCAAGTCCGTCAAATGTTTCATCACAGAAAAGATATTCAGCACCAGAACAAAGCCCCATAATAACAGAAACCTGCTTTTTCATACCCTTTGAAAAAGTGCTTATTTTGCGTTTTTCATCGAGTTCAAATGCATTCATTAAATGCTTATAACGCTCTTTATTAAACTGAGGGTAATATAAACTATAATGTTTTTGTAAATCAAGCGGAGTTATTCCAGAAAAGAAAAACTGCTCATCTGAAATATAAAAACAGCGGTTTTTGAGTGGTACATTTTCAAAAATTTCTTCATCATCAATAGTTATGCTTCCTTCATCAGGCTTTAAAATACCAGCAAGCATACGAAGAAACGTCGATTTTCCCGCACCATTTGAGCCAATAAGACCAAAAACAGAACCAGTTTGAATTTCTGCACTTACATGGTCTACAGCACACAACGAATCAAAATATTTGGTTGCATTTGTAGAACAAATCATTATTTTTCCTCCTTTTTTCCGTTTACCCATAATGAAATCTGTGAATCTGTTGCCCCCAGTTCTCTAGCTGTGTTCACTAAATCCTTAATTTGTTGACCAATTTCATCAATCCGTTTACTTTTAACGCCTGTGCAGTCACTTGATATAAAACTGCCTCTGCCTTTAACAGAATAGACAATGTTTCTGCTTTCAAGCTCTGAATAAGCTCTCTGAATGGTGTTTGGATTGATTGAAAGCTCCATTGCAAGCTGTCTAACGCTTGGGAGTTGGTCATCGGGCTGATAAATGCCATGCATCGCCATATCTTCTATTCCATCAGCTACTTGTTCATAAATAGGTCGTGAATCTCTAAAATCTATGCGCAGCATGAAAATCCTCCTTTCGACGTTGTGTTAAGTGTACTAATATATCTAGTACACTTAGTATACACCTGTGATATAAAATTTGTCAAGATATAAAAATAATAATTGTTTAATATTATATAATATGATAAAATATATAAAAATATATACAGTTTTATGATTTGGAGGCTATAAAAATGGTGCATTTAGACAACGATTGGGATGAAATTTTAGCAGATGAATTTCAAAGTGAATATTATAAAAAAATAAGATATTGGCTTAAAAAGGAGTATGATGAGCAGACTATTTTCCCTCCTATGGACGATATTTTCAATGCTTTAAAATACACTCCATATGAAAATGTAAAAGCGGTTATGCTTGGTCAAGACCCATATCATGGTTTAGGTCAAGCACATGGTTTATGTTTTTCTGTTAAGGAGGGTGTGGCAATTCCGCCATCACTTAAAAATATTTTTAAGGAGATTGAAAACGAGCTTGGGATAACTCCGCCACAAAACGGAACTCTAACAAAGTGGGCAAAACAAGGTGTTTTAATGCTAAACACCGTGCTTACAGTAAGACAAGGTAAGGCAAATAGCCATAAAAATATAGGTTGGACAACTTTTACAGATCATATTATAAAAAAATTAAATGAACATAAAACACCAATAGTTTTCTTTTTATGGGGAAAAAATGCAAGAGATAAAAAGAAATTTATAACAAACCCAAATCATTTAATATTAGAAGCAGCACACCCGTCGCCACTTTCAGCATATAATGGCTTTTTTGGCTGCGGACATTTTGCAAAGTGCAATGAATTTTTACAGTCGCAAGGTTTAACACCTATTGATTGGGATTTAAAAACTGAATAATAAAAAAGGTCTGGAATTTTCCAGACCTTTGTCATTTATAATCCTCAGTCATTGCTTTAAGCAGCACTTGGTATATTTTTTCTGCATTACTTTTAAAATTTTTACGCAAAATATCCGCTTGACCTTTGCTAACCACATGCATTTGAATAGAAAATACATCTTCCATATTCATACTTACAAGTAAATCATGGTCATCCAACCTTTTAACAGATGTTGTAACTGCTGCATCACGCCTAAGTTGTTGCACAACTCTAAGTGCGGATTGCTCAGCAGATTCTCTTACAGTATATGGTAGATGGTTTTTGAAGAGTTCCATTGTTTCTCTGCCTTTTTCAGCTATCTTAAAAAGGTCATCATCTAACTTGTTTATATGACCAGTGTTTATCAGTTCATCAAAAGCCTCTTTAAGCTCGAAATACCCAAATCCATCATCACACCATGTGCATAAATCAACAATAGTTTCTAAAGGAACAGCAAATGGCAAAAAACCAGTGGCATATAATATTAAAAACTTTATTTCCTCTTTAGTTTTAATAAAACCATGACGTGCCATAGTGCAAATACCTCCAAGTAGGGGATTTTAAAATATTATCAGTTTAAGTATATCACAAAATACAACTTTTTTCAGCAAAAAAACTCATTTGAAAAAATTACATTGTAACATAAATTGAAAAAGCGTATAATAATAGTGTATACTTATATCTATCTTTTTTTAGAAAAATGGAGGTTTCTAAGTTTGGAGCAGATAAAAATAAGACCTGCAACCCTATCAGATGCCACTAAAATGCTTGATATATATGGTCCATATGTAAAGCATACAACTGTGTCATCAGAGTATGAAGTGCCAACTATTGAAGAATTTTGCAGAAGAATAACCACATATACAGAAAAACTTCCGTGGCTTGTGTGCGAAATAGATGGTAAAATGGCGGGCTATGGATATGCTGCACCCCATAGAACAAGAGCTGCATATCAATGGTCGGTTGAAACCTCAATTTATGTTTCTCAAGAATTTCACCGTCATGGCATAGCAAGTGCATTGTATTCAGCGCTTTTTGAGCTTTTGCATATTCAAGGCTATTATAACATATATGTAGGAATAACATCACCTAATGAACGAAGTATGAAATTTCATAAATCAATGGGTTTTGTTATCTCTGGTGCATATCAGAATAGTATGTATAAATTTGGTCAGTGGCGTGATGTGCTTTGGATGGGTAAAGAGTTAAGGGAACATGACTCTGCCCCACAGCCTACAATATCATTTAAGGAAATAGAAAATACGCCAATCTGTCAAAGAGTTTTGCTTTCAGCAGCAGATAAAATACATTTACATGAAAAAGTGGAGATAAACAATGGGTGATACTACACACAAAAATCATCGAGCAAGAATGAAAGAACGTTTTTTAAAAAATGGATTGGAAACTTTTCACGACCATGAAGTGCTTGAGATGTTTTTATACTATACAATTCCAAGAAAAGACACAAATCCAATAGCACATTCACTTATTGATAAGTTTGGCAGTTTACACGCTGTTTTTGAAGCTACTCCAGAGGCACTCAAAAGTGTAGATGGTGTAGCTGATGCAACAGTTACTTTTATCTCATTTTTCCGTCAGCTTATGGGAAGATACGCAATGGATAAAGAGGAGCATGACCTTAAATTTGCTGCAATGGATACATCTGAAAAAATCGGCAGATATTTAAAACCTCATTTTATAGACAAAGACGAAGAACATCTTGTCGCAATGGCTACAGATATGAAGGGGAAAGTGTTGGGAGTTGAAGAAATAAGTAAAGGCAGCATCAGGTCAACTAATATAAATATGAGAAAATTAGTGGAGTTTGCTATAAAATACAATGCAGCAAGCATTATTTTGGCGCATAACCACCCTGGAGGGCTTGCTTTGCCATCAGATGAGGACTTGAACGCTACAAGAATGATACAGGATATGTTGCTTCCTTTGGACATATTAGTAAGAGACCATATAATTATTGCAGGTGATGATTTTGTGTCGCTTAAAGATAGCAATATGATGCAATATATAAGTGTTTTACATTCTGATGTGGCGAAAAGACGAGGTATGCATAGAGGTAATCAAAAGAATTGTGCTGCGGATTTACTGGAAATTCAAAAAGATGATACATAAAATAAATGCTATGGTGTTTTAAGGCACCATAGCATTTTTATATTGAAAAAAAGAACAAATGTTCTATTTTTGGCTATACTTTTTTGGGGCTCCATGTTATAATTTTTTTTGAAATGTAAATGTTAAATTTCATATAGAAATATCTCATAACAAATAAAAAATTATAATAAAAAACACAAATATCGGAGGTGAAAATAAAAATGGGATTTAAAATAAAAAGCCCATACCAAATGGCAGGTGATCAACCAGAAGCAGTTGAAAAACTAGCAACAGGTTTTTTAAATGGAATAGATGAACAGGTGCTTTTAGGTGTTACAGGTTCGGGCAAAACATTCACAATGGCAAATATTATTCAAAGAGTACAAAAACCTACACTTGTACTCGCTCATAATAAAACTTTGGCCGCTCAGCTCTGTTCAGAACTTCGTGAGTTCTTTCCAGACAATGCAGTTGAATATTTTGTATCTTATTATGACTACTATCAGCCAGAGGCTTATATAGCGTCAACTGACACATATATAGAAAAAGATTCGGCTATAAATGAGGAAATAGATAGACTTAGGCATTCTGCAACCGCTGTTTTAAGTGAAAGAGATGATGTTATTATTGTTGCATCAGTTTCTTGTATTTACTCACTTGGCGACCCTATTGACTATAAAAATATGGTTATCTCACTTAGACCAAATATGGAAAAAAACAGAGATGATTTAATTAAAAAGCTCATAGAGCTGCAATATGAGAGAAATGATGTATCATTTGAGCGAAATCGCTTTAGAGTTCGTGGTGATACAGTTGAAATATGGCCTGTTTATTCTGATAGTGATTGTGTTAGAATCGAATTTTTTGGCGATGAAATAGATAGGATAAGCAGAATTGACCCGCTCACAGGTAAAGCAATATCTGAGCTTGGACATATAGCTATTTTCCCAGCAAGCCACTATGTGACAAGTAGAGATAAACTGAAAATTGCAATAAAAGAGCTAGAACGTGAACTTGATGCACAGGTAGAATATTTTAATTCACAAGGTAAACTTGTAGAGGCTCAAAGGATTGAACAACGTACGCGATATGATATAGAAATGCTTGAGGAGATAGGGTTTTGCTCAGGAATAGAAAACTACTCAAGAGTGCTTTCAGGTAGAGAACCGGGTTCTGCACCATATACACTTATAAATTATTTTCCAAAGGATTTTCTGCTCATAGTTGATGAAAGTCATGTAATGCTTCCACAAGTAAGGGCTATGTATCATGGCGATAGAGCAAGAAAAGAATCACTTGTACAAAATGGCTTTAGACTTCCGTCGGCTATGGACAATAGACCCCTTAATTTTGAGGAATTTAATGAGCGTTTAAATCAGGTCTTATATGTATCAGCCACACCGGCTCAGTACGAAAAAGAACGTGCAGGGCAAATTGTAGAACAGGTGATAAGACCAACCGGACTTTTAGACCCCATTATTTCCATAAGACCAGTTGAAGGTCAGCTTGATGATTTGCTTTCCGAAATTCACAAACGTATAGACCGTAAAGAGCGTGTTTTAGTGACAACCCTTACTAAAAAAATGGCAGAAGATTTAACTGCATACTTAGAGGGTGTAGGAATAAAAGTGCGTTATATGCACCATGATGTTAAAACCATTGAGCGAATGGAGCTTATAAGAGATTTACGCCTTGGTGTTTATGATGTTTTAGTTGGAATAAACCTTTTAAGAGAGGGTCTTGACCTCCCAGAGGTTTCGCTTGTCGCTATTTTAGATGCAGATAAGGAAGGCTTTTTGCGTTCAGAAACATCGCTAATTCAGACAATAGGCAGAGCTGCACGAAATGAAAATGGTATGGTTATAATGTATGCAGATAGTGAAACTCCATCTATGCATAGGGCTATAACCGAAACTAAACGAAGAAGAAAACTCCAACAGGAATTTAACGAAAAACATGGAATAATACCAAAAACTGTTAAAAAGAGCGTTAAGGATATTATAGAAATATCCACAGAGAGTAAAGTCCCAACGGGCAAAAAGAAACTTACAAAAACACAAAAAGATGCCGAAATTGCACGACTTACACACCAGATGAAGGAGGCTGCAAAACTCTTAGAATTTGAGCTTGCAGCAGAAATCCGTGACCAAATAAAACAGTTAGAGGATAAATAATATGAACATAACCGCCATGTATTTTAGCCCTAATGGAAACACAAAAAAGATTGTTTATACTATTGCAAATAAAATAGATGAAAATTTTAAAAGTATAGATTTTACACCTCCAGAAAATCGTAATAATGAATATAAATTTAGGAGTGAAGACTTACTTGTCATAGGTGTTCCTGTTTACGCAGGGCGAGTACCTAATATTTTGATTAAATTTTTAGATAAAATAAAGGGTGAAAACTCTATTGCTGTGCCAGTGGTTGTTTATGGTAATAGAAATTATGATGATGCGCTCATAGAATTAAAAAATATATTAGAAAACAATGGTTTTTGTGCTATTGCAGGTGGTGCTTTTATCGCTCAGCACGCATTTTCTAAAATTTTGGCGAAAAACCGTCCAGATAGTGAGGATTTAGCTAAAGCTAAGGATTTTGGAAAACAAATTTATGATAAGTTAAGTACCAGTCATGAGTTTAAAAGCATAAAGGTTAATGGTTTTACACCAGTAAGAGAATATTATAAACCAAGGGATAGAGCAGGTAATTTTATAAATATTTTAAAGGTAAAGCCAAAAACCAAAGCTGAGATGTGTAATAACTGTGGGATATGTGTAAGCGCTTGTCCTATGGGTTCTATATCAAAAGAGAATCCATCAGATATAACAGGAATTTGCATTAAATGCTGTGCTTGTGAGAAAAAATGTCCAACAGGTGCAAAATATTTCGATGATGAGGGATACTTATATCATAAAACCGAATTGGAGCTTGAATACACAAGGCGAGCAGAACCAGAAATTTTTATTTAGAAAAGGAGTTTAAGATATGCACGAGCATATTTATGTAAAAGGTGCAAGAGAACATAACCTTAAAAATGTGGATATAAAAATCCCAAGAGATAAACTGGTAGTTTTTACTGGTTTATCAGGCTCAGGTAAATCTTCCCTTGCATTTGATACGATTTATGCAGAAGGTCAGCGTAGATATGTCGAATCGCTATCTTCTTATGCAAGACAATTCTTAGGTCAAATGGAAAAACCAGATGTTGATTATATAGAGGGACTTTCTCCAGCCATTTCTATTGACCAGAAAACTACATCTAAAAATCCACGCTCAACAGTTGGCACTGTTACAGAAATTTATGACTATTTAAGACTGCTATGGGCGAGAATTGGAACCCCGCATTGCCCTAAATGCGGAAAGGAAATTCATCAGCAGACCATTGACCAAATTATAGACAGGCTCATGGAACTACCAGAACGCACAAAACTGCAAATTTTAGCTCCCATTGTAAGAGGCAGAAAAGGCGAACATAAAAAAATATTGGAAGATGCAAGAAAATCCGGTTATGTTAGAGTTCGTGTTGATGGAAATGTTTATGATTTATCAGAGGAAATAAAACTTGAGAAAAACAAAAAGCATACAATAGAGGTTGTTATAGACAGACTTGTTATTAAAGAGGATATTAGGGCAAGACTGACCGATTCGGTAGAAACCGCCTCAGCCCTTACAGGTGGTTTAGTGATTGCAGATATAATTGATGGTGATTTGCTCAGTTTTTCACAAAATTATGCCTGCGAAGATTGCGGAATATCAATGGAAGAACTAACCCCAAGAATGTTTTCATTTAATAACCCTTATGGTGCATGTCCAACATGTACAGGTTTGGGTATGCAAATGAAAATTGACCCCGCTTGTGTTATTCCAAATCCAGCACTCTCATTAAATGAGGGGGCAATTAAAGCAATCGGTTGGGGAAATGTGGAGTCTGGCAGTATTGCTCATATGTATTACACTGCACTGGGCAAAAAATATGGTTTCACACTGGATACACCAATAAATCACTTTTCAGATGAGGCATTAAATGCCATGCTTTATGGTACAGGTGAAGAAAAGCTAACTCTTTCTGTAAGTCGTTTTTCAGGCGGTAAGATGGAGCAGCCTTTTGAGGGTATTGTAAACAACCTTGAACGCAGATACAGAGAAACTTCAAGCGAATATGCTAGAAGTGAAATTGAAGAATGTATGAGCGAGGTTGTTTGTCCAGATTGCAAGGGCAGACGCCTTAAAAAGGAAGTTCTAGCTGTAACAGTTGGTGGGCTTAATATAATTGAGTTTTGTGAAAAGTCAGTTTCTAAAGCCATTGAGTTTATGCAATCGCTAGAACTAAATGAAATGCAGCATAAAATAGGAGATAGAGTTATAAAGGAAATTTTAGATAGATTGGGTTTTTTAAATTCTGTTGGACTTGAATATTTAACTCTTTCTCGTTCCTCAGGTACACTTTCCGGTGGTGAAGCTCAAAGAATTAGACTTGCAACTCAAATAGGTTCATCGCTCATGGGTGTACTTTATATTCTCGATGAACCATCTATTGGACTTCATCAGCGTGATAACGATAAATTATTGGACACACTTAGACATTTAAGAGATTTAGGCAATACTCTTATTGTAGTTGAGCATGATGAGGACACTATGTATGCGGCTGATTATATAGTTGACATAGGTCCAGCAGCCGGTGTAAACGGTGGAGAGGTAATTTTTCAAGGTAATGTGGAAGATTTGCTTAAATGTGAAAAATCTCAAACGGGTGCATATCTTTCGGGAAGAAAAAAAATTCCTGTGCCACAAGTACGCAGAGAGGGCAATGGGAAAACGTTAGAAATCAAAGGTGCAAATGTAAATAATCTAAAGAATGTAGATTTTTCAATCCCACTTGGCACACTTACCTGTGTAACTGGAGTTTCTGGTTCGGGTAAGTCGTCTTTTGTAAATGAGGTGCTTTATAAGCGTTTGGCTGCTGACCTAAACGGTGCAAGAACAAGAGCAGGTGAGCACAAAGAAATGCTAGGCATTGAAAATCTTGATAAAGTTGTGGGAATAGACCAATCGCCAATAGGACGCACCCCACGATCAAACCCTGCAACTTATACTGGTTTATTTGGCGATATTAGAGAGCTTTTTGCTCAAACAGCAGATGCAAAGGCTAGGGGCTATAATGCAGGCAGATTTTCCTTCAATGTAAAGGGTGGTCGCTGTGAGGCTTGCATAGGTGATGGACTTTTAAAAATCGAAATGCATTTTTTGCCTGATATATATGTTCCTTGTGATGTGTGTAAGGGCAAAAGATATAACAGAGAAACTCTTGAGGTTAAATATAAGGGTAAAAACATCTATGAAGTTTTAGATATGACAGTAGATGAGGCAGTGGAGTTTTTTGAAAATGTTCCCAAACTTGCAAAAAGGCTTAAAACCATGCAAGAAGTAGGGCTTGGTTATGTAAAGCTCGGTCAATCATCAACGACACTTTCAGGCGGTGAGGCTCAAAGAGTTAAACTTGCAACCGAGCTTTCTAAGCGTTCAACAGGAAAAACAATTTATATTTTGGACGAGCCTACAACCGGACTTCATATTGCTGATGTTCATAAGCTGGTTGATGTATTGCAAAAACTTGTAGATAAAGGAAATACAGTTGTGGTTATTGAGCATAATTTAGATGTTATAAAAATAGCCGACCATATAATTGACTTAGGTCCAGAAGGTGGTGACGGTGGCGGAACAATAGTTTGCGCAGGCACTCCAGAGCAGGTCGTTAAATGCGAAAGGTCATATACAGGAAAGTATCTAAAAAAATACCTTTTATAACAGTATAAATGTTTAATAAGTTGCCTGTATTTCATGAAAGATTAAATTTAAGTAAAAATAAAAATTTAAGGTATATATTTGGGGAATATATGGCAGTATATTTTCTGAAAATAGATTAGTTTGCGGTATGAAAATTATTACCGCTCTATACAAAACTTAAATTGGAAACTTAATCTATACTTGTGTAAAACATCTGCTCTTAGTTGAGCAGATGTTTTTTTATTGGTGTTGCTTATTTTCTAAAATCTTGTATAATAGTATAGAATACGACTGATTATTGTGTTATTTTTATTTGAAATGGAGTGATACAGTTGGCTTATTATGGAAGGCGTGGTGGTTATAGAAATGGCTACCGTCGTGGCAATCCAAAAGTAATCTTTAAATTACTGACTGTGATTATTTTTATTGCGGCTATTGCACTAGCTGTAATTCAAACCACTCGTGCACAGCAAATTGCATCAAACGAGGAAGAATTAAAAGCTGAGGTCGAGTCATTACAGTCAAAACTTGAAATAGTTCAAAATTATGTGCCTACTGCAATATTGGAAGGTACATCAGAAACGATTCTGGCTTATCAAAAGCTATATCCAGAGATGACTGCTGAAAGACCAGCCGAACTAGATGAAATAAATACCAGGGCTATTTACCTTACATTTGAAAGCGGCCCGTCAGAAAACACAGAAAATATTTTGGATTATTTAAAAAATGCAGGTCAAAAAGCCACATTTTTTATTACAGGTGAAAATATTTCTGGTAATGAGTCTATAATAAAACGTATGGTAGATGAAGGTCATACAGTTGGTATTTGTGGCTACTCAAGCGATTACGAAAGTATTTATCAATCAGTTGAAACATTTCTTGCAGATTTTGATAAAGCATACAAAGCGGTTTATGATGCGTGTGGAGTGTATCCAAGTGTATTTAGATTCCCATGTGGCTCAATAAATCAATATAATAGTAGTATATATCGTGAGCTTATAGCAGAGATGACAAGACGTGGGTTTGTGTTCTTTGATTGGAATGTAAATAGTGATGACAATGGCGACAATCAGGAAGATTGGGAGGCTATTGTTCAAGACGTTTCAAGTGATGTAAAAAAATATAATCAAGTTATTGTCTTAATGCATGATTCAGAAGATAATGCATCTACTGCACGAGCAGTTAGATATATGTTAAACTACTTAGGAAATAATGGTTATTATTTTGAAAACATCAAATCGACAACCGTTCCTGTTACATTTGATTATTTTGAATAATGATTATAAGTTAATAAAAATTTAAATATGGAACAAATCCCTTTGTTTACAGTGGTGAATAAGGGGGTTTTCCTTTTGTAAAATCAGTTTTTTCGTATTGTAAAGTATTTTACAAAGGCTTTACAATATACAGCATGTATACTTTACGAAGCTATTATAGACTATTTTCAGTGATAAAAAACACGCAAACAAAAGGAGCAAAATTATCATGAACATGAAGAAAAGACTTTTCGCGATTTTAACAGCGACATCTATTGCAGCAATGATGACAGGCTGCGGTTCTTCAAACAATAATTCATATGGCAGTTCAGCAGAAGGCGGCAGTGACCTTGGTCTTATCACTGTTGTAAGCCGTGAGGATGGCTCTGGTACTCGTGGAGCTTTTATTGAGCTAATGGGTATTGAACAGGAAGATGCAGATGGAAACAAAGAAGATATGACAACTGTTGAGGCTATGATTACCAATAAGACAGATGTCATGCTGTCTACTATTGCAGGCGACCCAGCAGCTATTGGTTATGTGTCACTAGGCTCTTTGAGCGACCAAGTAAAGGCTCTTGAGATTGATGGAGCGGAAGCCACTGCTGAAAATGTAAAAAATGGCACCTACAAGGTAGCTCGCCCATTTAATATTGCTACTAAGGGTGAGCCAACTGGCGTTGCTAAGGACTTTATAAATTATATTCTTTCTGCTGAGGGTCAGGAAGTAGTTTCGGAAGATTATATCTCTGTTAGTGATGATGCAGAAACATTTGAAACAGATGGTTCTTCTGGTAAGGTTGTTGTAGGCGGTTCTTCTTCTGTATATCCACTGATGGAAAAATTAGCTGAAGGCTATGAAGCAATCAATGGTGCAGCAGAAATCGAAGTTCAAAGTTCAGATTCGACTGCTGGTATGAGTGGTGCTGCTGATGGTACTTTTGATATTGGCATGGCATCTCGTGCACTAAAGGAAGATGAAGCTGCCCAGCTTAATGGCATTGCGATTGCAAACGATGGCATTGCAGTTATCGTAAACAATGAAAATGCTATTACTGGTCTAACTAGCGAGCAAGTTCAGAAGATTTACACTGGTGAAATAACTGACTGGTCTGAAATTGCTGAATAAAAAATGGGAAAATATAGTTAGGGCGGTTTTATACCGCCCTAACAGTGTGTATAGAAAAAGGTGTTTAGATGAAAGAAAAAATTATGCATGGCGTATTTGCACTTGCGGCATTAACTTCCATCTTTGCCGTGGTGCTTATTTGCGTATTTCTGTTTGCAAGTGGAGTCCCAGCGATGCAGGAAGTGGGATTTTTAAAATTCTTGGGCGGCACAGGTTGGAAACCAACAGCAAGTAATCCAGAGTTTGGAATTTTCCCGATGATTATTGGCTCAATTTATGTAACAGCGGGTGCGATTATCATTGGTGTACCTATTGGTGTGCTTACAGCAGTGTTTATGGCGTTTTACTGTCCCAAAAAAATATATCGTCCACTCAAATCTGCAACCGAGTTGCTGGCCGGTATCCCATCAGTAGTTTATGGTTTCTTTGGACTTGTTGTTATTGTACCTTTTCTTAGAGATTTGTTCAGGGATTATGGCTGCAAAGGTCAGTCGATTTTAGCAGCATCTATTCTGTTAGGTTTAATGATTTTGCCCACAATTATAGGTGTATCGGAATCAGCACTTAGAGCAGTGCCACAATCTTATTATGAGGGTGCAACAGCACTTGGTGCAACCCATGAAGAGGCAATTTTCCGAACTGTATTGCCAGCAGCTAAATCTGGTGTGCTTGCAGGTGTGATTTTAGGTATTGGCCGTGCAATCGGCGAAACCATGGCGGTAATTATGGTTGTCGGAAACCAGCCACGAGTTCCAGGAAGTATTTTTGATGGTGTTAGAACTCTAACTGGTAACATTGTTATGGATATGGCTTATGCAGAAGGACTTCACAGAGAAGTGCTTATTGCAACAGGTGTAGTTCTTTTTGTGTTTATCTTGATTATAAACATATCATTTTCTATTTTAAAGCGGAGGGACCCAAATGCAGGCTGAGATTAAATCAAACCGCAAAAGACCATTAAGCGTAATATTAAAAATATTAGTTATTGCGGCTGCATGTGTAACTTTCGCGGCACTTATTTTTCTTATTGTTTATATTCTTATAAATGGTATTCCTTACTTAAAACCTTCTTTGTTTGCTCTTGAATATAATTCAGAAAATGTATCTATGTTCCCAGCGATTATAAACACACTTCAAATGACCGTCCTTGCGCTGATTATTGCAGTGCCGCTTGGTGTGTTCACTGCTGTCTATCTGGTAGAATATGCTAAAAAGGGCAGTAAACTTGTCGAAGTGATTCGTATGACAGCAGAAACCCTTTCAGGTATTCCATCTATTGTTTATGGTTTGTTTGGCATGCTGTTTTTTGTTCAGCGTTTGCACATGGGATTATCTCTTATTTCAGGTGCCTTAACAGTTGCAATTATGATTTTGCCACTGGTTATCCGTACAACTGAAGAAGCTCTTATTTCAGTTCCTCAAATGTACCGTGAGGCATCATTTGGTCTTGGTGCAGGCAGATTGCGTACAGTATTTAGAGCAGTTCTTCCAAGTGCTGTTCCAGGCATATTAGCAGGTGTAATCCTTGCTATTGGTCGTATTGTTGGCGAAACAGCAGCTCTTATCTATACTGCAGGTACTGTTGCAGAAATTGCAGTCGGAAAGGACTTCCTTTTAGATTCCACTCGCACATTAGCTGTACATATGTATATACTTTCAAGTGAAGGTTTCCATACAGGTGAGGCTTATGCAACTGGTGTTGTACTGCTGATAATGGTATTTGCAATAAATGCTTTGAGCAATATTGCTGCAAAGAAAATTGGTGTTAACAAGTAACAAGCAATACGGAGGATAATTTTGCGTTATGGATAAAATTACAGTTGAAAACGTTGACTTACACTATGGTAAGTTTCATGCACTAAAAGATATTTCTCTAAACATTCCAGCACAAGAAATAACTGCTTTTATAGGTCCATCTGGCTGTGGTAAATCCACACTTTTAAAGTCACTAAACCGTATGAATGACCTTGTCGAAGGCTGTGTTATAACAGGCAGCATCAAACTTGATGGTCAAGATATATATGATAAAAATGTAGATGTAAGTGAACTAAGGCGCAGGGTTGGTATGGTTTTCCAAAAACCAAATCCATTTCCAATGTCTATTTATGATAATGTAGCTTATGGTCCTAGAACTCATGGAATTAAAAACCGAGCTAAATTAGATGAAATAGTAGAAAAAAGTTTAAAACAAGCCGCTATTTGGGACGAAGTAAAGGACAGATTAAATAAAAATGCTCTTGGTATGTCCGGTGGTCAGCAGCAGCGTCTTTGTATAGCTCGTGCACTTGCAACAACTCCAGAGGTTCTTCTTATGGACGAGCCAACTTCGGCTCTTGACCCAATCTCAACAGCTAAAATTGAAGACCTTGTATTAGAGCTTAAAAAGGATTATACTATCGTCATAGTGACACATAATATGCAGCAGGCAACTCGTATTTCGGATAAAACCGCATTTTTCCTCATGGGCGAAGTTGTCGAAATGGATGATACAGATACTTTGTTCTCTGTTCCAAAGGATAAACGTACAGAGGATTACATTACAGGAAGATTCGGGTGATATAATTATGAGAAACCGTTTTGAAGCACAACTACATAACTTAAATGAGCAGATTATAACAATGGGAGCAATGGTGGAATCAGCTATTGCATCAGCTGCTCGTGCACTTGAAAACAGAGATATTAAACTAGCGCAAAAAGTTGCAAATTCGGATAATGTAATCGATGAAAAAGAGCGTGAAATCGAGCATATTTGCCTTAAACTGCTTATGCAGCAACAGCCGGTTGCATCAGATTTGCGTATGATTTCTGCAGCTATGAAGATGATTACTGATATCGAACGTGTTGGCGACCAAGCAGCTGATATCGCACAGTTAACCGTTATGCTTTGTGAGCAGAATGCAGTGCTTATTACTGCATCTGAGCTTAAAGAAATGGCTAAATCTACTATACACATGGTAAGTGGTGCTATTGATGCCTTTGTTCGCAAAGATATTGCTCTTGTGCATGAAGTCATTGCTTATGATGATGTGGTTGACGAGCAGTTTAATAACATTCGTACAAAGCTAATAAATAGTATTCGTGAAAATGAAAATACTGGTGAAAACGCTGTTGATGAAATGATGATTTCAAAGTATTTTGAGCGTATTGGTGACCATGCTGTAAATATTGCAGAATGGGTGGAGTTTTCTTTAACCGGAAAGCTCAAGCATGAGGAATAAAAATTGCTGTTATTTTAGAAAGGGCGAAAGTACTAAATGCAGATAATTTTTTGTGTGGAAGATGATGAAAATATTCGTGAATTAGTTGTTTATGCACTAAAAGCAAGCGGATTTGCAGCAGAAGGGTTTGCTGATGCTAACTCTTTTTATGCAAGGCTTGAGGAGCAAGTACCTTCGCTTGTTTTGCTCGATGTTATGCTACCAGGCGATGATGGTATGAAAGTGCTTAGTAAAATTCGCAAAAATGCACGTTTTTCAAATTTGCCAGTTATTATGCTAACAGCTAAAAATACAGAATATGATAAAGTTTGTGGTCTTGACCATGGTGCTGATGACTACGTTACAAAACCTTTTGGAGTAATGGAACTTATGGCTCGTATTAAAGCGGTTTTACGCAGAACAGAGCAAAAAAAATCTCCTGAGATTTTAACTCTTGGAAGTATAGCACTTGATGCTGGAAGAAGAAATGTAACTGTTGCATCTAAAGAAGTTATACTTACATTCAAAGAATTTGAACTTTTGCAATACTTCATGCAAAATGCAGGTTTAGTACTTTCTCGTGAAAAAATTATGGCTGCGGTTTGGGGATTTGATTTTGAGGGTGAAAGCCGTACAGTTGATATGCATGTTAAAACACTGAGGAAAAAGCTAGGCGACGCAGGTAGTATGATTGGTACTGTTCGCGGAGTAGGCTATAAGATAAGTGGAGATAACTAAGCACCTAATGAAAAGGAGGAAACAATGAAAAAATACATAAATTTATGTATGTGTTTGCTCGCAATAGCTACTTGTATTGTTACTTTTGTAGCAACGCTTGCGGTAAGTTATCAAACTGCACTTGCACGAATGGAAACAGAGACCATGCGTCAAGCATCACTTGTTGCAGCTGGACTTGAGCATATAGACGCATTAAATAACACTCAGAGACAAGCATATCTTCATGCAGTAGGTAAAAGTGACCGCTCTCGTGTTACTGTTATTGAGCAAGATGGCACTGTTATTTATGATTCAAACTATGATTCAAAACAAATGGAAAACCATATCGAGCGTCCAGAGGTCGATGAGGCAATACATAATGGAACAGGTGAGTCGTCAAGAACATCTGCAACATTAGGTCAGCAGACATATTATGTTGCAAAGCTGCTATCTAATGGACAGATTCTACGTGTGTCTAACACAACTGACCTTGTAACTGATGATTTACAGCGTGCTATTCCTCCACTTGTGCTTATTATCCTTGTTCTGGTAGCTTTAAGTATATGGCTTGCAAATTACCTAACTCACAGACTTGTTAGACCAATTAACACTTTAAAGCTGGATAATCCGAGCCAAAATGATATTTATGTGGAAATATCCCCGCTTCTTCATAAAATTCATGCTCAAAACGAAGAACTTCAGAAACAAATAGATAAAATGCGTCATCAAAAAGTAGAGCTTGAGGCTATTACTTCTAATATGTCTGAAGGTATGGTGGTTCTTGATAAAGAGCTTAAAATTTTATCCGTAAACCAAGCTGCTATGAGATTATTAGGTGCAGCTTTACAGGATTTTGCAGGTAAGGGTCTTATAACTCTTAGTCGCGACCAAGTTTTAAATCGTAGGGCAAGTGAGGCAATAAAGGGCAGAAAAACCGAACATAGAATGGAAAATCAAAATGGCAGACAATTACAAATTTTTTGTAATCCTGTTCAGGCTGATGGTCAAGTTAGAGGTTGTGTGCTGCTTATAGTTGATATTTCTGAAAAATATGTAGCAGAAAAAAGTCGCAGAGAGTTTACGGCTAATGTATCACATGAACTTAAAACCCCTCTTACCTCAATTTCTGGTTATGCAGAAATGATTTCTAACGGAATGGCTCAACCCAAAGACATAAGCGGGTTTGCTGAAAAAATTCATGCAGAGGCAGGCAGATTGCTTGTGCTTGTAGATGATATTATCAAGCTATCTCAGCTAGACGAACGAGCGCCTATGACTGTTCAGTTTGAAAAGGTAGACTTAAAAAAGTTACTTGAAAGTGTTAGCAGTCAGATGAGAGATTATGCTGAAAAAAAGCAAGTTAAAATTCATGTGCAGGCTGAAGATGTTATAGCCAATGGTGTTCCTCGTATGTTGGAAGAAGCTGTGCAGAATCTTTGTTCAAATGCAATTAAATATAACCGTGCAAAAGGCAATGTATGGCTGAGAGTTACTAAATGTGGTGATATGGTCTATATTGAGGTCAAAGATGATGGAATTGGTATTGCAAAGCAAGACCAAGAACGTATTTTTGAAAGATTTTATCGCGCAGATAAAAGCCATAGCAAAACCATTGAAGGTACAGGTTTAGGTCTGGCAATTGTAAGACATATTGCTCAGTTACATGGTGGCAGTGTAGGAGTTCAATCCGAAGAGGGTAAAGGAAGCGTATTCACCATGAGTTTACCTCAAAACCCTAATATATTAAACGAATAATGCTTAAAAACACCAGAAATTGTTCTCTGGTGTTTTTTATAAACATTCAATTTGTATAAATTATTGATTTTTTATTTTTAATATATAGCCTGTTGTATGCATATAAAATGAATAATTATTCATTTTATATGAAAATAAGCTGTATAAATAGAGTATATAAGCTAAAAAATAATAAAAAATATGCTTGTTTTTTGGAAAAACAAACCTTGATATTCCTTAAAAAGTGTGTATAATAGAATCTGTATGAAAAGCGGAAAATGGTAAATACTGAGTTTACCAAACTTTTTAGGAGGAAAGGAAACTATGAAAAAGAAGTTTGCTCTAGCTCTTGCTGCTCTTATGATGACTGGAACACTTGCAGCTTGTGGCTCTACAAACACAAATAATAATGCAGGTTCTGCAACAGATGGTACATCTGTAACATCCGAAACACCAAATGTTGATGCTATAAAGGAAAAGGGCGAAATCATTATGCTTACTAACGCCGCTTTCCCTCCATTTGAATATCAGGCTGATGATGGCTCTATTCAAGGTGTTGATGTTGAAATCGCTCAGGCGGTTGCTGATAAGCTAGGTGTTAATTTGAAAATCGTTGATATGGATTTTAATTCTATTACAAACTCTTTAAAGTCTGGTAAGGGTGACTTTGCTGCTGCTGGTATGACAATAACAGAAGAACGTTTAAAGCAGGTTGATTTCTCAGATGAATACGTTACTTCTTCTCAGGTAGTTGTAGTTCGCAGCGATTCAGACTTGGAAGGTGATAAGGCTGCTATTGATGCTGCTCTGTCTGGTAAGAACATTGCGGTTCAGGAAGGAACAACTGGCGACTGGTATGCAAGCGGCGATGAAGAAAATACTGGCTCTACTATTAAAAATGCTAATGTTCTTCAATATAAGTCTGCAACTGAGGCTGGTCTGCACCTTGCAAATGGTAAGGCTGATGCTATTATCATTGACCAGAAACCAGCAGAGGCTATTGTTGCTGCAAATGATGGCAAACTAAAGATACTTGATACTAAGCTGACAGATGAGCAATATGCTTTCGCTGTTCAGAAGGGTCAAGAAGATTTGCGTGATGTAATCAATGAAGTTATTGCAGAATACAAGGGCGACAAGGTTGATGAACTTATCACAAAGCATATGGGCGCATAAATAAAATGTTACAGCAGGAGCTGAATTAAAAAAGCTCCTGCTATTTTTTGAGAAAGAAAAAATTTTTTGATAGGGAGAGATGTGTATGAATGAATGGTTCGCCACATTAGCAGATGACTTTTACGGTGCGTTTATCGAAAGTGACCGATGGAAACTTTACTTTCAAGGTTTGGGAAAAACTCTGCAAATTGCTGCTGGTGCAGTAATTTTAGGTATTGTTATCGGCATTGTTATAGCTATTATCAAGGTATCTGCTAAACAACATTCAAATAATAGAAAATGCCCAATTATCCTTAAAATACTTGAAAAAATCTGCGATATCTATTTAACGGTAATCCGTGGCACTCCTGTCATGGTTCAGTTGCTTATTATTTATGCTGGTATCTTTGTAACGATGACAGATGGCACAATTGCTGCTATTGTTGGTTTTGGTATTAACTCCGGTGCGTATGTCGCAGAAGTTATTAGAGCTGGTATTCAGTCTATTGACAAGGGTCAAACTGAGGCTGGTCGCTCTTTGGGTCTTACTTCTGGTCAGACAATGCGTTTAATTATACTTCCACAGGCTATTAGAAATATTTTACCAGCATTATTTAATGAGTTTATTACTCTTTTAAAAGAAACATCTGTTGCAGGTTATGTGGCTGTTCAAGATATTCTTAAAGTGGCTACAAATATACAAAACAGAGTTTATACTATTGCACCACTCATGATTACTGCTATATTTTATCTGGTGCTTGTGATTCTTATGACTCAAGTTCAAAAGCAAATCGAAAGGAGACTGGCACAAAGTGATAGACGTTAAAGATTTACATAAGTATTTTGGAAAAAATGAAGTACTGAAAGGTGTAAATGAACATATCAGTAAAGGTGAAAAGGTTGTTATCATTGGTGCATCTGGTTCTGGTAAGTCTACTTTTTTACGTTGTTTAAATCTGCTTGAGCAGCCTACATCTGGCACCATTACATTTGAAGGTACAGATATCACTGACCCTAAGCAAAATATAAATAAGTTGAGACAAAAAATGGGAATGGTTTTTCAGCAGTTTAATCTGTTTCCGCATCTATCTGTTAAAGAAAATATTAAACTTGCACCTGTAAAACTAGGTATTATGACAAATGAGCAGGCTGAAAAAAAGGCTTTGGAGCTTTTAGAACGTGTAGGTTTGCCCGACAAGGCTAATGCATATCCAAAACAGCTTTCGGGCGGTCAACAACAAAGAATTGCAATCGCTAGAGCTTTGGCAATGAATCCAGATGTAATGCTTTTTGACGAGCCAACATCTGCACTTGATCCAGAGATGGTAGGTGAAGTTTTAGAGCTTATGAAAGAGCTTGCAGAAGAAGGAATGACAATGGTTGTTGTAACACATGAAATGGGATTTGCGCGTTCGGTTGCAACTAGAGTGCTTTTTATGGACCAAGGCGTAATCGCGGAACAAAATGAGCCAGAAGAATTTTTCACAAATCCACAGCATCCAAGATTAAGGGAGTTTTTAAGTAAGGTTTTATAATAAGCTGGTTTTATTTACAAATAATAGATATTTTAAAAAATGCAAATAAATGACGTCGAATTTTTTTCGGCGTCTTTTTTTATGAAAATAAGAATTAAGACTGTTTTTGTGGCATAGTATTAAAAAGTAAAAAATTTAAAAATCATTATGACAAAGTATCAAAAATATATTTTACAAAATTAAATATAAATATTATTTTACAAGTTTAATCTATTAAAAATGTCAAAACACACAGTGAAAATGTTATATATAAAGAAAGTAAAAAAACTGAAAAATATATTAAAAAACTTTAAAAAATTTTTAAAAAAGTTAAATAACTTGTTTTATACTGAGCAAAAGAACTTTAAAAAGTATTAAAAAGTTTATGAAAACCTTTATTAGTCAGTTTTATAAATATCTTAAAAAACTTAAAAATACTAAGAAAATTTAAGTTTTTATGTAAAAATCATCATATAAGAGATTATAAAAATCATATTTTTGTTTAAATTATACTAATCAAAAATGCAAAAGAACCAATAAAAAGTGCAAATTCAATTTGTAAACAGTCTGTTAAAATGAACATGTAGTGAAAAGGACACTGACTAGCATACCTCTAGGAAATGTAACAAATGTAGCAATCCGTTATCGTTTCAAACATGCAAACAAGTCATACAGTCCAAATCAATAACTTTAGAAGAGAAAGGGGAAACCGAAATTATGCCAGACATTGTACTAACCCGAATTGATAACCGACTAATCCATGGTCAGGTTGCAACCCAGTGGTGTGGAGTTGTAGGTGCAAACCTGCTGCTTGTTGCAAATGATGCTGTTGCAGCTGATGAGTTCCGTCAAGGTCTTATGAACATGGCAGCTCCTGCTTATGCTCAAACTCGTTTCTTCACCATTGAAAAAACAATCAACATCATTCACAAAGCGTCGCCAAACCAGCATATTGCTATCATCTGTGAAAACCCACAAGATGTTCTAAAGCTGGTTGAGGGTGGAGTGCCAATTAAAAAGCTCAATATTGGCAATATGCACATGGCGGAAGGCAAACGTCAAGTGGCAACATCTGTTGCAGTCGATGATAATGATGTTGCAACATTCAAACGCCTTCAGGAGCTTGGCGTAGAGCTTGAAATCAAGCGTGTTCCTGACACTCCAGCAGAAAGCATTGATAAGCTATTTAAGTAAGCAATATTCTCTGCAAAATGCAGTGAAACAAAAGGGACTCTGTGGGAAAGGAGTACAAAATGCAAGATATAACTATTATCCAAGCAATTCTGGTTTTTGTGGTTGCTTTTATTATGGGTATCGACCAATTCAGCTTTTTGGAATCTCTGTATCAACCAATTGTGACCTGTCCTATAATCGGTGCAATCTTAGGTAATTTTGAACTTGGTATAGTTGTTGGTGGTGCTTACCAGCTTATCCAAATTGGCAGTATGCCAATAGGCGGTGCACAGCCACCAAACGCTATTTTAGGCGGTATTATGGCAACAATATTTGCTATATCACTTGACATGGAAGCAACGGCGGACGGCGTGGGTGCTGCAATGGGTCTTGCGATTCCATTTGCAGTATTCGGCCAGTATGCTGTTACACTTACATTCACTATCATGTCTGGTATGATGGCTAAGGCAGATAAATGTGCTGAAAACGCTGATGTAAAGGGTATTCGTAACATCAACTTCACTGAAATGGCTATTCTTGGTACTCTGTTCGGTATTCTTGCAGTTGCAGGTCTTTATGGCGGCAGTGTACTAGGCGAAACACTGAAGAATTTATCTTACAGCTATTCTTGGGTAATGGCAGGTCTGGACGCTGCAGGCGGTGCAATGCGTTTTGTAGGCTTTGCAATCCTAATGAAAGTTATGATGTCCAAGGAGATGTGGGGTTTCCTGCTTGCTGGCTTTGCAATGTCACTGATTTGCAGTGCAAACTCAACAACAGCAGGTGCAACTTTGCTGCTGTGTGCATTTGTAGGTGTCGCTATTGCTATCTATGACTTCACAATTCATACAAAGATTCGTGAAAATGCAGGCATGAGCATGTCCGGCAATGGAGGTGACTGTGATGGCATATAATATTCCTGATAAATATCAAGATTTAACACCAGCTAAACAGCTTGATAAAGCTACGTTAAATAAAATGGTGTGGATGTCCTGTTTCTTACAGGCATCGTTTAACTATGAAAGAATGCAGGCTTGTGGCTGGCTGTGGGCAATGCTTCCAGGTCTTAAAAAAATCCACACTAATAAGGAAGACCTAAAGGCTTCAATGGCTCATAACCTCGATTTCTTAAATACCCACCCGTTCCTAGTAACATTTGTTATGGGTATTGTGCTTTCACTTGAGCAGAATAAGGCTGATACACAAACAATCCGCTCCGTTCGTATTTCTGCCGCTGGTCCACTTGGCGGTATCGGTGATGCTCTGTTCTGGCTTACACTCGTGCCTATTACAGCAGGTCTCACCGCTAATATGGCTATGCAAGGTCAAATCATCGGTGCAGTTCTGTTCTTACTTATCTTTAATGTTTGTCAGTTTGTAGTTCGTTGGTGGCTGATGCACTGGTCCTATGGTCTTGGTACAAAGGCTGTTACGTTACTTACTTCTAACGCCAAAGAGTTTACTCGCGCAGCTAGTATTTTAGGTGTATTCGTTGTAGGCGGTTTGATTGCTAACTACGGCGGAACTACTTTGAGAATTTATCTTGGCGACCCTGCAATTCATATTCAGGGATTGCTTGATGGTATTCTTCCAAAGCTTATTCCACTGCTTATCACTTTGGGTATTTATGGACTTATTAAAAAGGGCTGGACTCCAGTTAAATGTATTCTTCTGATTCTCGTAGTTGGTATTGGTGGCTGTGCATTCGGCATCTGGACTGGCGACTCTAAGGCTATGGACGCAGATGGCAATACTATTCTAGGTGGATATAATCCACTGGTTTCTTGGTATGAATACCCAGCACCAGCGCCAGCAGAAAAGACTGGTCAACAGGCTTATGATGCTCTGACAGAAGTTGTTAAGAGCCTTAATGAGCATGGTGTAGAAGTAACTATGCCAGAATAAAACTTAATATTTAATTTAATGGAAAGTTGGTAAGGGGGGGAATTTATATTCCCCCTTTTTTTAAAAGTAAGCTATAATGAAAGTCGGGTGCAAATATGAGCCAGTTAACAGCTTTGATTATTTTTGTTGCCTTTTTAGGATATATAGCATGGCAGGGTATGAAAAATTTTCAGCTGAGAAATCTTAATATGTGCATTCGCAAAAAAGATTGGGATACTGTGCAAAAAATAGCTGATATGGCTACAACAAGAAGATTTTTAGGCGATTATACATGTGATTTGTATCAGCTTAGGGCGTACTATCTATCAGAAGATATGTCAAACTTTGAAATTAAACTAAAAGAGATGGCATCAAAAAATTATTCTGATAATCAGGACAAAAAGAATGTTATTGAGCAGTATTATCACCGTTTTTTGCTTAAAAATGATAGAAAATATGCTAGTATATTGCTGGATGAAATAAAAAGGCTGGGCGACGATAAATTTACTGTTTATAACGAGCAGGCGTTTCATGTTATGCTTGATAAAAGCACAGAATTTATTAAGCCTATGATTGATGAAATAAATTCAAAACAATATTATGGGTTTCCGTTAGGTGTAATACTCTTTATGCTTGCAAGACAATATGAGTATCTGGGTGACACTGAAAATGCGGAAATCTATTATCAAAATTCTAAAGTTTGCTTTCATCCAAAAGCAATATATGTGCCGGTGATAGAACAAAAAATTAATGACAATGCAAATTAAAAATTATATATGTGCAAATAAGCACGAAGGAGAACTATCATGATCGGATTATTAGTAACAGGACATGGCAGCTTTGGCAGCGGTATTACAAGTGCAGTTGATTTAATCGCAGGCAAACAAGAAAATTATCAGTATGTTGATTTTTTGCCTACTTATAACCTTGATGATCTCGATCGTGAGATGAGAAAAGCACTTGATAAGCTAAAGGATTGTAATGGTGTTCTGATTCTGTGTGATTTACTTGGCGGCACCCCATTTAATAAGGCTGCTGAAATCAGCACACAGATGGAAAATGTAAACGTTGTAGCAGGTACAAACTTGTCTATGATGCTGGAAGTGACTATGACAAGAAAGTTTGAAGAAAATCTTGATTCTCTTACTAAATCCGCTCTGGAAAGCGGTGTGGAGCAGATTGTAAAGTATGAATTTGTAAAAATAGATCAAGAGGACCCAGAAGATGGTATTTAAAGCAGTCTTTTAATATAAAAAAGGAGCAAATAAAAAATGAAAACAATTTTTAATATTGATGAAACCAAAATGAATGAAACGTCATCTTTTTATACTCTTTCAGAAATTGCACAGCAGCCAACAACATGGAGAAAAACTTGCAAACAGGTTAAAGACGCTAAAGATGAAATCAAAGCATTTATTAGGAATGTAACCGATTGTGAGGATTTTGATATTATATTAACAGGTGCAGGCACAAGTGAATTTGTTGGCAATGCATTATTCCCATATCTGGGAACTCTTATGAATTATAAAGTGAAATCTTATGGTACAACAGATATTGTTGCAACTCCAGAGGCTTATTTATCACGCACAAAACCAACAATGCTTATTAGCTTTGGTCGTTCTGGAAATTCTCCAGAGTCAGTTGGTGCTATTGATGCAGCAGAAGCGGTTTGTGATAATTTGTACCATTTGTTTATCACTTGTAACCATGAGGGTGCATTATCTAAGCGTGCACAAACTACGGATAAGTGCTATGCAATTAACCTAACACCAGAAACTCATGACCAAAGTTTTGCTATGACTTCCAGCTTTAGCAATATGTATCTTGCAGCATACCTATGTTTTTGTATTGATAATCTTGATGAGGCTATTGAAAAGGTAGAGAAAATCGCAGATGCGGGTGAAAAATTCTTAACTGAAAATTATAGGGTTGCTCAAAATATTGTTAATGAGTATAATTTTAACAGGATTGTATATCTTGGCAGCAACTGCCTGAAAGGTATTGCTCAAGAGTCTGCTCTTAAAATGCTGGAGCTTACAGCGGGTGGAGTTGTTACAATGTATGATACCCCACTTGGTTTCCGTCATGGCCCTAAGTCAATTATTGATGATAACACATTGACTGTTATCTATCTAAGCGATGATGCTTACACTCGTCAATATGAAGTTGATTTATTAAAGGAAATGAGCTCTCAACGAAAGGGAAATAAGATAGTTGTTGTAACTTCTAAGCCAGATGCAAATGTTTCTGCACTTGCTGATTACACCGCTTGCTATAATCTTGATGCTGATTATCAAAGTGTAATGCTGGGTCTCGATTATATTCTGTTTGCACAGACACTAGCAGTTTTAAAATCACTCTCTATGTCAATCACTCCAGACAATCCATGTCCAACCGGTGAGGTAAACCGTGTTGTTAAGGGTGTAACATTGTATCCTTACAATAGAAAGTAAAATAAAACCTGTTTCACTAAGCAAATAAACTTAAGGAAACAGGTAACTTAAAAAGCGAAAAGGAGCCAAAACATTATGAATTGGGAAGTAATTTTGTGGACAAGTGTAACAGTTGGTGTGTTACTTTGTGTTGCTGCACTGATTGTAACAATTGTGTCAGCACGAAATATGAAAAAAAGCCGAGATTCAATGGCGGATCTACAAGAGCATATTAAAGTCGGTGCAAGAATAATGTTTGGCGGAGGAATTTTTGGTACAATCGTAAAAATTAATGATGATAAAATCGATGTTGAAATAAGCAAAGGCGTTGTAATTACAATTTTACGTTATGCAATTCAAGGTGTTTGCTAAAATTTATGTTTCATAATCATCTGAACCATCATCTAAATGATTTTTGTGTGATGCAGGCTCCAATCCACGGGCATAATCACTTGGTGAAATCTGAAAATATTTTTTAAACAACCTTGAAAAGTAATGTATTGAGCTGAATCCAAGCAAATAGGCTATTTCACTTATGGTATGTTCATTTTGGCGAATTAGCTCTTTACTTTTTTGCAGCTTTATATTTATAAGATAATTTTTAGGCGAACAGCCTAAGTTTATTTTAAACAGTGTTTGAAGAGAAGAACGCGACATAAAAAATTCATGGCATATGTCCTCAATTGTAAGAGGTTCAGTAACTCGTGCGTTCATGTAAGATAGTATTTTTTTAAGCTGACTGTTTTGAAAGTTCTGCGAATGGTTATCGGTCTGTGAATGATGCTCACTTTGTTCATAAGCTAAACGAAGTATATCTGATATCATTTCGTGTAGGTGGCAGAGCATAAGCATTTGAGTATAATAAAAATCTGATGAGCTTTCCTGTACAATTTGCCATAAAATCGATTGAATTTCAACAGGACAGTGGAAAATTTTATTTAGAATTTGTTTATTGGATTTAAGCTGTATATCGAGTGTTATGGTTAAATATGAACATGATGTGTTTAGGGAAAAATGTCTGCTAATGTGTTCATCTGGGGTTAGTAATACTAAATCGTGAGTGTTTAGATTATAATTATTCCCATTTACATCCGATATACGTATACAACCCTCACAAACATATAAAATCTCATAGTATAAATGGGGCGGCTTAGAAAACGTACATGGAGTTTCCTGGGTTAAATATGAACAGTCAAAAATTTGTGATATATGAAATGGCATAGTAATGGAGCTAGGTATAATAGGTTCACAAATATTTATTTTTTTGGGTTCTATATCTTCAGGAGTAAGTAAAGAAAAACTAAAAGTGTCTGCTAGAGAGGTTATACAAAAATAAACATTCGGTTTAATCCTCATACAATGATGAATAGAAAATGTATTTATATTTTGTGTATCAGGAGTTTTTCCAATTAAAATAGAGCCAATACCATAAGTAGGCTCAATATAAACTTCACAAGGAAAACTGTAAAAAGTATATGCAGTAGAACTAGTGGTTTCTATATATTTGCAGCTTAAATCATAACGCTCAGATGCTATTGGGTGGAAATAGATTGTCCCAAAATTTGAAAATAAATTTTCGTTTATTTTTTGCATAGTAAAGACCTCTAAAAAAGCGGGCACAGTATACAACTTTAACTATCATTTTAGAGTATATTCAAAAAAAAATCAAGTATCATAAAAAGGAGGAATTACAATTGGTTATTCAAAGTAAGCGTGTTTGGATTGCAGAGCAGTTTGTTCCGGCACAAATTGAGATTAAAGATGGAAAAATTTCAGATATTTATGAGTACAATACAAAACCGGTTGATGAAGATTATGGAACAGATAAAATTTTGCCGGGATTTATCGATATTCACTGTCATGGTGCTTATGGCTTTGATACAAATGATGCAAATAAAGAGGGGTTGCGTAACTGGACAGAAAAAATTCCAAGTGAAGGTGTAACTGCACTTTTGCCAACGACAATTACTCAAAGTGAGCTTGTTTTAACCCGTGCACTTGAAAATGTAGCACAAGTAGTAGAAGAAGGTTATACTGGTGCGGAAATTTTAGGTGTGCACTTTGAAGGTCCATTCCTTGATATTCAATATAAAGGAGCCCAACCAGAACAATTTATTGTAAAACCTACCATTGAACAGTTTAAAAAGTATCAAGACGCTGCAAAAGGACTGATTAAATATATAACAATGGCAACCGAAACAGATGATAACTTTGAGCTCACTCGCTATTGTACAGAAACAGGTGTTGTTGTAAGTATAGGTCATTCAGCTGCAACTTTTGAGCAGGCAAGAATGGCATTTGCTCATGGTGCTAGAAGTATGACACATGTTTACAATGGTATGTCCCCGTTTAATCATCGTGCAAATGGTCTTGTTGGTGCTGCAAATCGCTTTAAAACTATGTATGGTGAAGTTATCTGTGATGGAAATCATTCAACATTAAGTGCATTAAACCAGTATTTTAACGAAAAAGGTGCAGACTATGCAATACTTGTAACAGATTCACTTATGGCAAAGGGTTCTCCGGCAGGTTCAAAGTTTATATTTGGTGGAAATGAAATCGAAATCTATGTCGATGGAAGTGCGCACCTAACTTCAACAGGTGGACTTGCTGGTTCAACATTGAAGGTAAATGAAGGTTTAAGACTTCTTATTGAGGAGGCACTTGTGCCTGTAAATGTAGCGATTAACGCCTGCACAAAAAACCCTGCTGACTGTTTGAAAATAAGCGACCGAAAGGGTTCAATTAAAGTAGGATTAGATGCCGATTTAGTTGTGCTTGATAGGGATTATAATGTAATGCAAACATATTGTAAGGGGAAAGAAATGCTATAAACAAAATGGATAGATGGTAATGGGCAAAACAATGAAAAAAACACAAAAAGCACAGATAAGGCTTTCAGGACAAAATATATATGTAGATAAGAAAAACCGTACTATTTATTATGATACTATAAGTAAACAAGGGTATATTGTGGACAAAAAGCATGAAAATCAAGCATTGTTCTATAAAAATCGTTTAGCAGTATTGTTTTTTGCTGCAATTTTATGTGCAGGTACATTTTTAACATGGACACAAGCCGCAATAGTTTTTGCAGTTGCTGTTGTTCTTGCAGAATTTAGATTCCGTAAGTCATTTTTAAAGCAACTCGAAATTGTACAGGATATTGATTTTGAGCGCAGACTTTCACCTATAAAATATATAGTAGAAAATAAAGAAAAAAATAAAGTTATCGCTCTTGCATTGCTTTACTTAGCTTTTTCTGTACTTGTATGTTTAAATGCATATATGGAACAATATACTTCAGCACTTATGGTGCTGAGTGTTGCTCTTGCAGCTTTTGGCATATATTGCAGCGGACTGCATTTTGTTGCTTATACAAAAATGAAATAAAAAATATGTCCTCCAGAGTTTAAAACTCTGGAGGACATAAGATTTAAGCCTTGTTATTACTGCCGCAAAGTGCAATTTTTTCACAAACCAGTTTAGTAACTTCTTGCATACCAACCTTACTGTATTTTTTAGGGTCAAAAACATCAGGCTCTCTTTCGATGTACGACTTAACACCACTGCTGTATGCAATACGTAGTTCGGTTGCAAAGTTTACCTTGCAAATGCCACGGCTGATAGATTCTTTCACGGCATCATCAGGTACACCAGATGCACCATGTAATACAAGTGGAATATCAACTACTTTGCGAATTTCGCTAAGACGTTCAAAATCCAGCTTTGGAACACCCTTATAAAGACCGTGTGCAGTACCAATGGCAATAGCAAGAGAATTTACTCTGGTACGCTCCACAAATTCCTTAGCCTCACAAGGATCTGTATATGGATTTCCAGAACCACCATCAAGGTCATCCTCTTTACCTCCAACTTTACCAAGTTCAGCCTCTACACTAATACCAGACGGAGAACATGCATCAACCACTTTTTTTGTAAGTGCAATGTTTTCCTCAAATGACTCATGAGAACCATCAATCATAATTGAAGTGTAACCTGTACGAAGTGCCTGCATAGCAAGTGATAAACTATCACCATGGTCTAAATGCATTGCAACAGGTACACTTGCACGCTCTGCTGCTGTTTTAACCATTGCAAGATAATAGTCAAGTCCTGCATATTTAACGGTTGAAGGAGTTGTTTGAATGATTACTGGTGCGCTGGACTGTTCAGCAGCCGCAACAATAGCCATTACCATTTCAAGATTTTCTGCATTAAATGCACCTATGGCATAATGCTCCTTCTGTGCTTTTAAAAGCATTTCATTTGTTGTAACCAGTGGCATAAAAAAGACCTCGCTTTTTTAAAATATGTATTAGCTTTATTTAGCTAATCAGAACATATAGTTAGTATATCATAAAACAATGAATATGTCTTAATAAATTAAGGAGAAATTAAAATGAACAGCAATCCTTTAAAGAAAATAGTAACACTTCAAAAGCAGGGAAAAGCAGTTGGTATTTATTCGGTTTGTAGTGCAAATGGATATGTTATTAAAGCGGCGTTAAAGCGTGGTATGCAGGACGGTTCTTGTGTTTTGATTGAAAGTACAGCAAACCAATGTGACCAAAATGGCGGTTACACTGGTATGAAACCCATGGACTTTAGAAATTTTGTAAACAAAATGGCTGATGAAATCGGTTTTGATAAATCAAAGCTGTTTTTGGGTGGTGACCATTTAGGCCCACTTACTTTCGCTAGTCTGCCAGAGGAAAAAGCTATGCTCAAAGCAGAAGAACTCATTAGGCACTATGTTGGAGCTGGATTTATAAAGATTCATATTGATACAAGTATGAAAGTAGCGGACGATGATGTAAATACTCGTCTTTCTGACCAAACAATCGCTCGTAGAGGTGCAAGACTTGCCAAGGTGGCTGAGGAAACCTATAAAAAGCTGCTGGAAGCTAATAAAGATGCGATTGAGCCGGTTTATATTGTTGGAAGTGAAGTACCTATCCCAGGCGGAGCAGTAGATGGTGCTGATGACAGTGTACAAATTACAAAGGTGGGGGATTTAAAAAACACTGTATCAGCATTTGAGAAAGCATTTTTAGCAGAGCAACTTGAGCATGCTTGGCAAAATGTAATTGCGGTTGTTGTTCAGCCAGGTGTTGAGGAAAAGGACAGTGGTTGTACAGAGTATGACAGAGAGAAAGCAAAAGAACTTATGGCATCTATTGCAGATTTTCCAGCACTTGTTTTTGAAGGTCACTCAACTGATTATCAAACAAAGATTAAACTGCGTGAGCTTGTTGAAGATGGTGTGGGTATTTTAAAGGTAGGACCAGCACTTACATTCGCGATGAGAGAGGCTATTTTTGCACTTGAAAATATTGAAAAAGAATTGCTTGCTGATACAGGTATAAAGCTCAGCAATTTCTCAAAGGTTCTTGATGAGGAAATGCTCAAGGAGACAAAATATTGGTCAAAGCATTACAAAGGCACACAGGCAGAAGTTAAGCTAAAACGCAAATATTCATTCTCTGACCGTTGCCGTTACTATATGCCGACTGAGCCGGTTGAAAATGCTAAAAATACACTAATTAGCAACTTAAAAACACATGGTATACCATTAAATTTACTTAGTCAGTTTATGCCTATTCAATATACCAAAGTGCGTGAAGGTTTGCTTGAAAATGAGCCAGAGGCACTAATTATGGATAGAATAATTAACACAATAGATGAATATCTCTATGCAACACATCAAAAAGAACTGATTTAAAATATTTTCCCCTAACGCTTTAAATAGATAAGGCGTTAGGGGTTTTTGCTAGTAAAATAATATAAAAAATAAGTTTTATTTAATTTATAGTTATTTTCTATATCAATGTAATAATTCAATAAAAAAGTTTTTTGTTTTTTATAGAAAAATAACAAATATTTTCTCGACAATATATAAGAATGGTGATATAATTATGACACCGTTTTTAACTGATAAAGTGGAAAAGCGAAAAAGGAAGTAATGTTATATGAAAATTATTGTATGTATGAAACAAGTGCCAGCAAGCACAAATGTTGAAATTGACTCAGAAACTGGCGCTATGAAAAGAACAACAGGCGATGTTAGAACAAATCCATATGATTTATATGCACTAGAAACAGCTTTACAAATTAGGGAGAGGGTTGGTGGAACTGTAACAGTATTAACCATGGGTCCACCACAAGCAGAAAGCATGATGAAAGATGCATATACTATGGGGGCAGATGATGCTGTCATACTATCTGACAGAAAATTTGCAGGTTCTGATGTTCTTGCAACATCTTATACATTATCCCAAGGAATTGAGATTTTAGGTGGAGCTGATATTATAATTTGTGGTAAACAAACAACCGATGGCGATACCGCACAGGTAGGTCCAGCAATTGCAGAGCATTTAACAATACCGCATGCTGCATGGGTTAGTGAAATTGTAAATGTAACAGATAAAAACATTCAGGTTAGGCAGGATTTGTCGAGCGTTTCACAAGTATCTGAAATGAGTTATCCATGTTTAATTACTGTTGACCAAAATATCTGTGTGCCTCGTTTGCCATCATATAGGCTTAAAAAAGAAACATCTGGAAGAAAAGTCAGATTTCTTGGATTTGATGATTTAAAAGATAAAGATTTAAGCCGTTATGGTTTGGTTGGCTCTCCAACAGCTGTTGAGCGTATGTTTGCACCACCTGAAAAAGAAAAACAGGTTTATATTGATGGTACAGCAGTGGAAAAAGCAGATAAACTCATATATATTCTTAGAAAAAACAAACGAATTTGAGGAGGCAGAAAACATGGAATTTTTGAGATTTGATGCACAAAAATGTGTCTTATGTGGTCAATGTGTGCAAATTTGTCCATTTGCTGCACTTCAAGTAGGAAAGCAAAATATTGAAGTGGGAGATAACTGCCGTATGTGTGGGCTTTGCGTTCGTAGCTGTCCAGAGCAGGCAATAAAATTTGAACAACATGCAAATGAAATAGATAAAGCTGAATGGAAAGATTTTCTTATTTTTGCAGAGCAGGAGCGAGGAGAAATTCACCCTGTAACATATGAGCTTATAGGTGAAGCTCAGAAAATGGCTAAAAAAGTGGGCTATGAAGTAAACTGTGTACTTGTGGGCGGAAATGGTACAAAACAAAATGCAGAAAATTTAATCGCTTATGGAGTTAAAAAAGTATTTGTTTATGAAAATGAAGGCTTTACAGGATTTCGTGCTGATTGTTATGCGGATGCTATTGCAGATTGTATTGCAGAGAACAAACCAAGTTCAGTTTTAATCGGAGCAACTTCAGTTGGTCGTTCGCTTGCACCTAGACTATCAACTAGATTTCATACAGGTTTAACAGCAGACTGTACTACACTTGACATTAAACCTAGTACAGATTTAGTGCAAATTCGTCCAGCTTTTGGCGGAAATATTATGGCACAGATTGAAATTACACGCTCCCGTCCACAGTTTGCAACCGTACGATATCGTGTTATGGATTCAGCAGAAAAAGTTCAAAATCCAGATGGAAAGATTATTTATTGCAAAGCGTCAGATGAAATGGCAAGCTCTCGTATTAAAATTATTTCAAGTGAGTTAATCGAGAAACATAAAAGCATAGAGGAAGAAGAAATTTTAGTCGTTGCAGGGCGCGGCGTGCGAAATGAAAAAGATTTGCAGATGTGCTATGAACTTGCTGAAATGCTTGGCGGACATATTGCATTTACACGACCAATGGTTGAAAACGGCTTGGGCGACCATGCATATCAGATTGGATTATCTGGTCATACAGTGCGTCCAAAACTTATTATCACATGTGGTGTATCAGGTGCAATTCAGTTTACATCATGCATGAGTGGTTCAGAATGTATTGTTGCAATCAATAACGACCCAAATGCACAGATTTTTCAGGTTGCAAGTTATTGTATAGTTGATGACTTATATCAAGTTTTGCCAAGAATGATTGAAAGGCTCAGAGAGGAGAAATAAATACTATGCCATATCCTTATAAAAAAATGACTGAGCAAGATTTTGATTATATTCGCTCGGTAACAGATTCTGCTCGAGTATGGGTGGGAGATGAAATTGCAAACGAATATCACAAAGATGAAATGCCTGAATACGGCATATATCCACCAGAACTATATGTGGAGGTGGAAAATAAAGAGGAAATCTCTAAAATTATGGCGTATGCATATGAGAAAAATATACCAGTGGTATGCCGTGGAGCAGGCACTGGTTTGGCTGGTGGTGCAACATGTAAATATGGTGGTATTTTACTATCCATAATGCGTATGAATAAAATTTTTCCAGTTGACCACAAAAATCAGACAATTACAGTAGAACCAGGAGCAATTCTTATTGATGTTCAAGCGGCTGCCGCAGCAGAGGGATTGTTTTATCCACCAGACCCAGGTGAAAAAACAGCATCAATTGGTGGAAATATAATAACTAATGCAGGCGGAATGAAAGCTGTAAGATATGGATTAACACGTGATTTTGTACGTTGCATTGAGGCGGTTATGCCAGATGGTTCGATAATGGAGTTTTCATCAAATGTTGTAAAAAATACAACAGGATATGATGTGAAAGACCTTATAATAGGCTCTGAAGGAACACTTTGCATTTTAACAAAAGCAACATTAAAACTATTGCCATCTCCAACTTGCTCATGCACAGTGGTGCTGCCATTTAATAGCGTTGAGGAATGTGCAGATATGGTTCCAGAGGTTCTTGCACTTCCATTTGTTCCAACTGCCATTGAGTTTTTAGAAAGGGAACTGGTTGAAATTGTTGAACGTAATCTTCGCAAAATGTTTCCAGTTAAACAGGGCGAGGCGGCACTTATTGTTATGTATGATGCATCAAGCAAAGATGAGTTAAATAGTGCAGTTGAAGCACTAGCAGAATCTTCTCTAAAGCATGGTGCTCTTGACTGTTTTCTTGCAGATACTCCAGAACGTGCTGCATCAGTTTGGGCGGTTCGTGCGGCAATTTTGGAGGGTATGAAAGCAGAATCAGTTTCTCAAGAAGAATGTGATGTGGTTGTTCCACGTGCAAAGATAGCAGAATATGTAAAGGCAGCAAAAAAGATTGCAAGTTCTCATGGCATTAGGGTTCAGCCATGCGGACACTGTGGTGATGGCAATATACATACAGAAATGCTCAGAAGTGCGGAAATGAGCGATGAAGAATGGAAAAACGCAACACATGCAAGTTTGACAGAGCTCTATGCACTAGCAAAACAGCTTGGTGGACAGTTATCCGGAGAGCATGGTATAGGAAATGGTCGCATAGAGTTTTTAGAGAAATTTGTGGGTGAGCGAATGATTCGTTTATATAAAGCAATAAAATTAGCATTTGATGACCGCCTAATTTTAAACCCAGGTAAGGTAATTGAGTTCCAGCCAAAGGAGCTTCAACCATAAACTATATTTTATAGGGGGAGATGACCTTGAAAAAATCACCTTTAGTTGACAAAAGCAAAATGCCGCTTGCAGTTGGTATTGCATTTGTGGCATTTACAACGCAGTTTGGTGGAGGCTTTGCCTCCGGCGCACAGATTTACGAATATTTTATTAACTATGGTATCTGGTGCCTTGTTTTGCCAATTCTTACACAGGGATTGTATGCATTGTTTTTCTGGTATGGAATGAGATATTCATACAAACATAAAACATATGATTATCGCAGTTTTTCTGACAGCTTATATGGAAAAACACGATACATTATGAGTAATTTATATGAAATTTGTTACTTAATAATGATTGGCACAGCCTCTGCTGCTGCATTTGCAACTGGTGGTGCAACGTTAGAAGCGTTATTTGGATTGCCATATTTATTATGTACATTGCTCATTGCTGTATTTATATTTGTTATTGCACTTTATGGAACCACAGTTGTTAGAAAATGTGCAGCAACTCTAAGTGTTCTTATACTTATTGGGTTAGTTCTTGTGCTGGTGCCTAACATTATTGTGCAATGGGACAGTATTGTGCAGAATATTCAACGTATGTCACAGGGAGAAATGAGTGTATTATCCAATCAAACAGGTGCATTTGGTCCTGCTCTTTGGTCAGCGGTTTTATATTTCTTCTTCCAGCTTGCTTCTGTTTCTGTTATGTATCAACATATGGAGCCGGTTACCGATGTGAAACAAATAAATAAATCAGCAATTTGGATTTTCATTTGCAACTTTGTTGCCATGGAGCTGTCCATCATTGGTTTGCTTGCAGTAGCTTATGTTGCAGAACTTGCCACTGCATCAGTTCCAATGTTGATTTTAGTAGAAAATGGCGTGGGTTCTGGTGTGCTGACACCTATTATTTCAATACTTATTATTTTGGGTGCAATATCAACAGCGGTTAATATGATTTCAGGTATAGTTACACGTTGTGTTAATGCAGTTGAAAGAAGAATGAAAAAAGAAGCTCGTGAAAAGGGACATCTTATGCGAAATGCAGTTTTCACTCTGATTTTTACATTTATAGCATTTGGTATTGCACAGTTTGGCTTGATGGCAGTTGTAAGCCGTGGATATTCATACCTTGGATATGCCGCATTTATAACTCTGTTTATTCCATTTGTAGTTCACTTTATAAAAACTCGTGGACGAGAAATTTAATAAAAAAGAGCTTGTCACTTAAATGGGAGTGGCAAGTTTTTTTATAAACTAAATGTTTACAAAATTTAAACAAAAACACAATACATTTTCAAATTTTTTGTGGTAAACTATTATTAGCTTATTGTAGGAGGTTTTGCATTATGGCAAGCATCTTTATTAGCCCTGGTAAATACGTTCAGGGTGCAGGAGAACTAAAAAATTTAGGAAACTATGCAAAGACTTATGGTGGAAAGGCTCTGGTTGTAATCAGCGAAAATGGTCGCAAAAGAAGTGGTCAAACTATTTTAGACAGTTTTGCTGAGGCTGGAATTTCATGTGCTTTTGAATATTTTGGCGGTGAGTGCTGTATGAGCGAAATAAACCGCTTATGTGACACCGTAAAAGAGCAAAACTGCGATATGGTTATTGGTGTTGGTGGCGGTAAAATTTTCGACACTGTAAAAGCAGTTGCATACGAGGAAAAAATACCAGTCATAATATGCCCAACTATTGCATCAACTGATGCACCTTGTTCTGCTCTTTCTGTTATATATACAGAGCAAGGAGTGTTTGAAAAATATTTATTCTTGCCTGCAAATCCTAATCTTGTGCTTATGGATACCGAAGTTATAGCACAAAGCCCAATGCGTCTGACAATAGCTGGTATGGGTGATGCACTTGCAACTTATTTTGAGGCTAGAGCCTGTGCTAATTCTGGTGCAACTAGCTGTGCGGGAGGCAAAACCGGACAGGCAGCTCTTGCACTTGCAAAACTTTGTTTTGATACACTGATGCAAGAAGGTTTAAAAGCAAAAAGTGCTTTAAGAGTTAAGGCATGTACACAGGCTGTGGATAAAATTATTGAGGCAAATACGCTGCTTTCTGGTATCGGTTTTGAGTCTGGCGGTCTTGCAGCAGCTCACGCAGTTCATAATGGTTTAACTGTGCTTGAGGAATGCCATGAAAAATATCATGGTGAAAAGGTTGCATTTGGTACACTTACTCAGCTCATTTTAGAGAATGTGCCAAAAGATGAGCTTGATGAAGTTGCTATTTGGTGTGCAGAGCTTGGATTGCCTGTAACTCTTGCTGAACTTGGTATTGAAGATGTGACTGAAGAAAAAATTATGGCTGTGGCTGAGGCTGCTTGTGCAGAGGGAGACACAATGCATAATATGCCATTTGAGGTAACTCCTAAGATGGTATATGACGCTATTTTAGCGGCTGATACTTATGGTAAAACCTTAGTTGGTATGTAAATAATTAAAAGCGTGTTACAAATTGGTCTTGTAACACGCTTAAACTTTATAAATTATCTTTATTATCTTCAATATGCTGCTTGCGATACTGAACAGGCGTCATACCTGTCATTTGCTTGAAAGCCTTTGAGAAAACCAACGGGTCACGATAACCAACAGACTGTGCGATTGCTGCGACGGTAGAATTAGAAAGTATTAGTTGCTCTTTCGCACGTGTAAGGCGGAATGTCGTTAGGAACTCCTGTGGTGAAATTTTAAGAACACGCTGGAATAGGGTGAAAAGATAACTGCGGTTTAATGATACATACTTTGCCATGTCTGATACGGTGATATGGTTTGCATAATTATAGTGAACAAATTCAACTGCACGGCGAACATAGAAGTTTTCACGGTCATTTTTAGGAACAGCAGAAAGCGGCATTGATAGTGAACGGGCAAGGCAAGAGAAAAATCTGCAAAGCAAGCCTTGAAGCTGAAAATCATTTTCTATTCCAGCAGTGTTATATCTAAGCATTTCTTGAACAATTTCGCGCAGAGTTTCACCATCTGGAGAACGGAAAGTAAGTTGACCATCACCAAGACCGATGGCATTTAAGTATTCTGCGCAGCGTGTGCCATCAAAACCAATCCACAAATAAGTCCATGGGTCGGACTCATCAGCTTGAAAGAAAGCCTGCTCGTTTGGTCTAATAATAAATCCTTCACCAGCATGAAGGGAAATTTGGCTGTCACCAGATTGAAAAACACCTTTACCGTCAAGAATAAAATGGATAAGATAATTTGGCCTTACCGCGGGACCAAAGTGTTGGAGCGGCTGGCATGAACCATAGCCGCAATAGCATAGATAGAAATCCGAAAAAATCTGATGCTCGAGCTTTAGTACATTTAAGTTTTCCATACAAACCCTCCTTTAATTATGTTTAGATGTTAGAAAACATAACTTTCAAATTAGCTTAATTAAATAAAAAAACACAGCTATTTTGTTCATATGTATATTTTAACAGTAACCAGATAAAATCGCAACTCTTTGTTTATACTTGATACTTAAAAAACAAAACAGCAGTTTATGTGCATATATTATAAATTCTTAAAATAATGCTAAATGTTAGATAAAACTATAAAATTACACGCCCTATAATTCTATTTAATGGAAATAATTAAAAAACACATAAAATAGACAAAAATTTTTACGGTATGTTCATAAAAAAAGAGCATGAAAGTCTTTGCAAAATTGTCTTAGATACGATAAAATAGTATGAGACTGTAAGAATTTTAATGGGAGGTTAAAACATGGACACTCCAAAGTATAAACGTGTACTTATCAAAATCAGCGGTGAGGCTCTTGCAGGTGAGAGAAAATTTGGTCTGAACTTTGAAGATGTTATTGGCCCTGTTTGTGATGTTATCAAACGTGTGAGCGATATCGGATGTGAAGTTGGCATTGTTGTAGGCGGCGGTAACTTCTGGCGTGGTGTCAAAGATGGCGGAGGAAAGATGGAACGCACAAGAGCGGACTATATGGGTATGCTCGCTACCACAATCAATTCTTTAGCTTTGCAAGATGCTTTGGAGCAGCGTGGGGTTGATGTGCGTGTGCAAACTGCAATCGAAATGAATAAGATTGCTGAGCCTTACATTCGTTCTCGTGCAACTCGTCACCTTGAAAAGGGCAGAGTTGTAATCTTTGGCTGTGGTACTGGTTGCCCTTATTTTTCAACCGATACAGCGGCTGTTTTGCGTGCAGCTGAGGTCAATGCCGATGTTATTTTACTGGCTAAAAATATCGACGGTGTTTATGACTCAGATCCTGCAAAAAATCCAAACGCAAAGAAATATGATAGCCTAACCTATATGGACGTGCTAAACCAAGGTTTAGGAGTTATGGACACAACTGCAACAAGTCTATCTATGGATAATAATATCCCAATTCTTGTATTTGCACTTAGTGACCCAGAAAATATTTATCGTGTTGTTACTGGTGAAACAATTGGCACTATTGTAAAAAAGGAGGAAGTTAAGTAATGGCAGATTTAAAACCATTTGAACACAAAATGTCTAAAACTATAGAGGTATTAAGTAAGGAACTTGCAGCAGTTCGTGCAGGTCGTGCAAACCCTGCTGTGCTGGATAAAATCACAGTTGAGTATTATGGTGCTCCAACACCTCTAAATCAGGTTGCAGCTATTTCTTCTCCAGACCCTCGTACACTGGCAATTCAGCCTTGGGACGGCTCTGTTCTTCGTGAAATCGAAAAAGCTATAATGACTTCAGATTTGGGAATCAACCCACAAAATGATGGTAAGGTTATTCGTCTTACATTCCCACCACTAACCGAGGAGCGCCGTAAAGAGCTTATCAAGCAGGTTGCCAAAATCGGTGAGGATAGCAAGGTTGCAATTCGTAATGTTCGTCGTGAGGCTATTGACAAGTGGAAGGCTGCTCATAAAAAGAGCGAAATGACCGAGGATGAACTGCATGATGCAGAAGATAAAATCCAAAAGGTTACTGACAAGTTTGTGAAGGAAATCGACGGAATCGTTGCTAAGAAGTCCAAGGAACTTGCAGAAGTATAAGATTATTCTGAAAGGGGCGACGGTTTGTCGCCCTCTTTTTAACTTAAAAACGTGAGGTATAAATGGGGATTTTAAATAAATTTTTTGGAAAGAATGAAACTAAACAAGTAACTCATAAATCTGTTCCAAGACATATAGCGGTTATTATGGATGGTAATGGTCGCTGGGCAAAAAAAAGAGGTATGCCACGCTCTGCTGGTCATGCAGTTGGTGCAGAAACATTTAGAACGATTGCAACTTATTGCAAAGATATAGGTGTTCAGTATTTTACTGTATATGCATTTTCAACTGAAAACTGGAAACGACCTCAGCAGGAAGTAGATGCTCTTATGGATTTATTTCGTAAATATCTAACCGAGGCAGCAGAAACTATGTTTGAACGCGGGGTAGCGGTTCGTGTTATTGGCGATTTATCCCCACTGCCAGAAGATATTAAAAATCAAATTTCAGAAGTTGATAAAATTGCCGACAGTTTGGGTGAAAATGCAGCAACAGCAAGTCTCTGTATAAATTATGGTGGCAGAGATGAAATTAAAAATGCTGTTAAAAAAATCGCTGAGCAGGTTAAAAACGGGGAAATAAACCCAGAAGATATAACCGAAAATACTATTTCTAAGCAGTTATATACCGCAAATATGCCTGACCCAGATTTAATTATCCGTCCATCAGGCGAAATCAGAACTTCTAATTTCTTACTTTGGCAAAGCGCATACAGTGAGTATTATTTTACAGACGTTCTATGGCCAGATTTTAAAACAACCGATATGGACGGTGCAATTAACGCATTTAATATGCGTAATCGTCGTTTTGGCGGTGTTTAAATTCACAAAATAAAGGATATTTTTAATTTATGAAAGCAAGAGTTTTATTCGGTGTTGTGGGATTTATATTTGTCCTGCTCACTTTGTATGTTTTTCCACCTGTTGTGCTTGCAATCGCTCTCAGTGTGCTTGCATCACTTGCAACTTATGAACTTATAGCTCCAACAAAACTTGTTAAAAACAAGATTGTGGAAAATATAGCAAGCACAGGGGCGTTATGCTTTGGTATTTTTCATGCTATTGCATCAGAATTTTTCAATCAAAATATATGTTTAATGCTTGTTGCAGTGGTCATTGTTTTAATTATTATTGCACTGTTTGCGGCACTTTTAAGGCATCATGACACAGTGAAATTCCAAGAGATTACAACAGCTTTCTTTGCGGCTATTGTGGTTCCTGCAATGCTTTTATCTCTTTGGAGAATTTTCTCAATGAATGGCGGTAAATTTCTCGTTTTAATGCCGCTTGTGGCGGCATGGGGTTCTGACACTTGTGCATTATTTGCTGGCATGGCTTTTGGCAAACATAAGCTAGCGCCTGTAATCAGTCCTAAAAAAACAGTTGAGGGTGCAGTAGGTGGTGTTATTGGGGCTATGTTTTTAATGCTGCTTGTGGCATTTATTTTTAATACTAAAGCAGGTTTAGAAATCAATTATGTATCTGCCGCTGTTTTAGGTGCTTTAGGTGCTGTTTTTGGTCAGATAGGTGATTTATCATTCTCAATTATTAAACGTCAAACTGGTATTAAGGATTATGGACATATCTTCCCAGGGCATGGTGGTGTGCTTGATAGATTTGACAGTGTTATATTTGTAGCACCACTTGCAGAGCTTGTTCTGCGTGCATCTGGTGTATCATAATATTAAAGGAAGTTGCATAAAATGAAAAAACGCATTTCCATTTTAGGAAGTACAGGTTCAATAGGAACTCAAACAGTTGATGTGCTTGGCAGTATAAATGCAGAAGTTACAGCACTGACAACAAATAAAAATATAAAATTATTAGAACAGCAAGCAAGAAAGTTAAAACCTAAACTTGTGGCTGCATTTGATGAGCAAGCGGCAAAAAATTTAAAAATAGCACTTGCAGACACAAATATTAAAGTTGAAAGCGGTATGGACGGCTTAATTCATGCAGCAGCAATGGAAGATACAGATGTGGTTGTAACAGCGGTTGTTGGTATGGTTGGTTTGATGCCAACTATGGCGGCGATTGATGCAGGACATGATATTGCACTTGCAAACAAAGAAAGCTTGGTTTGTGCAGGTTCAATCGTAACTGAGGCGGCAAGAAAAAGAGGCGTTAAAATTTTGCCTGTTGACTCTGAACATTCGGCTATTTTCCAGTGTATTCAAGCGGCTCAGGGAAATAGGTTAGATAAAATTATTCTAACTGCCTCTGGTGGTCCATTTTTCGGAAAAAAATATGATGAGCTTAAATGTGTAACTCCTGCTGACGCTCTTAAACACCCTAACTGGTCAATGGGTGCAAAAATCACTATTGATTCTGCCACAATGTTCAATAAGGGTTTAGAGCTTATAGAGGCTATGTGGCTTTATGATATGCCACAAGAAAAAATTGAAATTGTTGTTCATCGTGAGTCAATTATTCATTCGCTTATTGAGTTTGAAGATGGTGGTATTTTAGCTCAGCTTGACGTGCCAGATATGAGATTGCCTATTCAATATGCGCTCACATATCCAAAGCGTTTTCCCTGTAAAATGGAACGTTTGCGTTTAACAGATGTGGGTACACTTACATTTTTTGAACCAGACGAGATTGCTTTTCCAGCCTTGAAACTTGCAAGACAGGCCGCAAGTTTAAAGGGCAATATGGGTGCTGTTATGAACGGTGCAAATGAGGCAGCAGTTGAGCTGTTTTTAAAAGAAAAAATCGGATTTTTGGATATTCCGGAGCTTGTAAATCGCGCTATGCAGGAAATAAAACACACAAATGATATAACTCTTGATGACGTTATTATATATGATAAACAAGCTAGAGAGCTTGTAAATTCTGCTTTTAAGAGGTAACTAATGAGTAGTACACTTTCAAATTTAATTGGAATAGTTTTAGCGCTTATTGGCTTTGGTGTGCTTATTATGGTGCATGAATTAGGTCATCTAGTAGCAGCAAAGAAAAGCGGCGTAAAGGTAGAAGAATTTTGGATTGGTATGGGTCCGCAGCTGCTCAAAAAGCAGATGGGTGAAACAACATATTATTTGAGACTTTTACCGATTGGTGGTGCTTGCGTTATGGAGGGCGAGGACAGCGAGGCTGTTTCAGAGCGTTCATTTGGTAAAGCAAGCCGCCCAAGAAGATTTATTATTTTGGTTGCGGGTGTTGTGATGAATTTCATCACAGGTTTTCTAATTTTACTGCTTATTGCACCAAGTGTGCAAAATGGTCAGGTTATTTCCCCTACACTTGAAGGCTTTTATGAGGGCTTTAAGTATGAAGGCGAAGATGGCCTTATGGTGGGTGATACCTTCCTTGAAATTGATGGCTATAAAATTCATCGCAGAGTAGATGTAGATACAGCAATAACCAAAGGGGCAGTTGATGGCAAATTTGATATTATTGTGGAGCGAAACGGTGAAAAAGTTGAGATAAAAGACCTTGCTATGAAGCCGGAAATCGAAGATAACGGCAGAATGATTTATGGTCTTAAATTTGCACTTGTAGATGCCACAATTCCAATGCGTTTTCAACTTGCGTTTTGGGATTCTGTTGATATGGCAAGACTAATTTGGGATTCACTTGGTCAGCTTGTAAGCGGTCAAGTAGGTGTAGACCAGCTTTCCGGCCCTGTTGGTGTTACCGCTGTTATGAGCCAAACTGTTCAGTTCGGCATTAAGCCATTTTTGCAGTTGCTTGCATTTATTTCAATAAATCTTGGTGTTATGAATTTATTGCCGATTCCAGGACTTGACGGCGGACGAATTTTATTCTTGATTGTTGAAACAATTCGACGTAAGCCATTAAGCCCAAAACTAGAGGGTTATGTAAATGCAGCAGGTATCATTTTATTACTTGCACTTATGGTATATGCAACTGGTAATGATGTTTTAAGACTACTTGGTTAAAGATATAAAAGAGGTTTAAAACAAATGAAAACTAAGCAAATCAAAATAGGTAATGTATCAATTGGTGGTGGTGCGCCTATTGTCATTCAGTCTATGACAAACACAGATACAAGAGATGCAAAAGCCACACTAAAACAAATAAACGACCTTTATAATGCAGGTTGCGAGATTGTTCGCTGCGCAGTTCCAGATATGCAGGCCGCCCATGCTCTGGGTGAAATTTGTGAAGAGTCACCAATTCCAGTTGTTGCTGATATACATTTTGATTATCGTTTAGCGCTGGAATCTATTGCAGCAGGTGTGCAAAAAGTTCGTATAAATCCAGGAAATATTGGTTCTGATGACAGGGTTAAAGCTGTTGTCAATGCTGCTAGAGAAAAAAATATACCAATTAGAATTGGTGTAAACTCTGGCTCAGTTGAGAAGGAAATTCTTGCAAAATACAGTGCACCAACTCCAGAGGCACTTGTAGAATCTGCACTTTATCATGTAGGTTTGCTTGAAAAATTTGATTTTACAGATATTTGTTTGTCCATGAAGTCATCATCTGTGCCTTATACTATGAAAGCATATCAGCTTGCAAGCGAGAAAACAAACTATCCACTTCATTTAGGTGTCACCGAAGCTGGTACAGAATATATGGGAACAATTAAATCGGCTGCTGGTATTGGTGGACTTTTAGCCCTTGGTATAGGAGATACAATTCGTGTATCGCTTACCGATGACCCTATAAAAGAAATTTTTGCAGCACAAGCGATTTTGAAAGCTGTTGGACTTAATGAAGATGGTGTTCAAGTGGTGTCCTGTCCGACTTGCGGAAGAACAAGAATTGATTTAATTGAAATTGCTAAGGAAGTTGAGCAAAAAGCAGCAGGCATTAAAGGTAAAAAACTAAAAGTTGCTGTTATGGGCTGTGCAGTAAATGGTCCTGGTGAGGCTAGAGAGGCTGACCTTGGAATTGCAGGCGGCGACGGTGTGGGTCTTATCTTTAAAAAAGGTGAAGTTATAAAAAAAGTGCCACAAGATGAGCTTGTAAACGCACTTATGGATGAAATCGATAAATTTTAATAGAAGGAGTAAGAATGTCAAGAGGTTTAAACGATTTGTTTGACCGCTGTGAGCTTAATGAAACCGAAAGAGCGTACTTTGAACAGGGTCAGGTACGCTCTTTAGCAATCAGTGCAGACAAAAAAACTATGATTTGTCAGGTGGTATTTAATGAAATTGTGCCTGTTTGTACCCTGAACCAAATAGAAAAAAATATTGCCAAAACTTATAATATAAATCGTATGAGTATTTCTCCACGCTATGCCTTGGAAACTCTTACAGAACCTTATATTAACACATTAAAAGAACGTGTTTTAATGGAAATTCCATCTGCATGTGGTTTGCTTGCTGATAGTCAGTGGAATGTTACAGATAATGAACTTAAAATAAGTATGAGCGAATCTGCAAAAGAACATCTTAAAATCCAAATTCATAATATGAGTGAACGCATACATGCGGAAACAGGGCTTGATATTAAGGTAAATGCAGTAGAACTTGATGATGATACAGCAAAAAAACTGCTAAAAACACAAAAAGCAGATAGAGAGCAGGCTTTAAAACAGGTATCCCAAAATATACCATCAAAGCATACTCAGTATAAAAAGCAAGAAAAACAATCTGAGCTATCAGAAAATAAAAATTATCACCGCCAAAAAATCGAAAAAGTAGCAGATGAAAATTTAATATATGGAAAGTTGCATTCAGAAAAAACCATTTCTATCCGTGATGCAATGAATGAGCATGGTCAAGTTACTATTGAGGGTGAAATATTTCTTGTTGACCATAGAGAGATTAGCTCCAAAAAGACAGGTAAAGAGTGGGTTAAACTCTCTTTTGATATAACAGATAACACAAACTCTGTGCGTGTAAGTAAGTTTTTATCTAAAGAGCAAGCCGAATCCGTCATTCCACTAATTAAAATAGGCAGTTATATAACTGTGCAGGGTAAAGTAACTTATGATACTTATGAAAAAGAAAGCATTATTGAGCCAACTGGTATTGTAAAGGCTAAAAAGAAAATCCGTATGGATACAGCAGATAAAAAACGTGTAGAACTTCATTTGCATACAAATATGAGTGCGATGGACGGTATAAACTCTACCAAAGCACTGATGAGCAGAGCAAAGCTCTGGGAACACCCTGCAATAGCTATAACTGACCATGGTGTTGTGCAGGCATATCCAGATGCTATGCATGCGGTAGAGAGAAATAAAATTGATATTAAAGTGCTTTATGGCGTTGAGGCTTATTATGTAAATGATTCTGCTAGCATTTCTGTTGTGCGTGGTACGGGTGATGCACCGCTTAAAGGAGAGGCTATTGTTTTTGACTTTGAAACCACAGGTTTAAAGCCAGCTTTAGAGGAAATAACTGAAATTGCGGCCGTTTTAGTGCGTGATGGGCAGATTATTGACTCTTTTCAAAGTTATGTAAATCCACATAAACCAATCCCAAAAGAAATTACTGAGCTTACAGGAATTTCAAATGAAACTGTAAGAGATGCACCAGAGCTTAGCGAGGCTTTGCCTAAGTTCTTACAGTTTGTAGGGGATAGACCGCTTATAGCTCATAATGCTGGATTTGATATGTCATTTTTAAACGCTGCCTGTAAAAAACTTGACATTCAGCGTGAGTTTACATCTATTGATACATTGGAAATGAGCAGAATTTTAATGCCAGATTTGGGTAGATATAAATTGAATGTATTAGCAAAAGAGCTAGGTGTAGGACCTTTTGAACATCACAGAGCAAGCGAAGATGCAACAGTGCTTGCAAAAATTTGGTGTAAACTTATAGACAAGCTATATATAGAATATAATGCTGTTAATATTTCCGATATAAACCCATTGCTTGCAGGTATTCGTAACAAAAGCGGTTCGCTTAAAAATTTAAAGCGTCATCATTTTATTATATTGGTCAAAAATCGTGAGGGACTGAGAAACCTTTATAAGTTAATCTCATATAGCTTCTTAAATCATTTTTATAAAAAACCACTTATGCCACGCTCTGAACTTATAAAGCACAGAGAAGGTTTAATATTTGGTTCTGCATGTGAAGCTGGTGAGCTTTATCATGCACTTGTTGAGGGTGCAGAATGGAACGAGCTTAAAAAAATAGCATCTTTTTATGATTATCTGGAAATTCAGCCGATTGCAAATAACAGATTCTTAGTTGAAAAGGGAATTGTAAGAGATGATGAAGAACTCAGAAATTTAAACCGCAAAATTTTAAAACTCGCCGATGAACTGGGCAAACCATGCTGTGCAACTGGTGATGTGCATTTCCTAGAGCCAGAGGATGAGGCTTTTAGACGTATTCTTATGGCTGGTCAGGGTTTTTCTGATGCGGACAAGCAAGCACCGCTTTATCTTAAAACAACCAATGAAATGTTAGAGGAATTTTCTTATCTTGGTGAGGATAGAGCATATGAAGTTGTGATAACTAATACAAATAAAATAGCTGATATGTGTGAAGATGTACGACCTGTGCCAAGGGAAAACTATCCACCTAAAATTGATGGTGCAGAAGATGACCTTCGCAATATGAGTTATGAAAAAGCTAAAAGAATTTATGGTGACCCACTTCCAGATGTGGTTCAAAAGCGTCTTGATAGAGAGCTTAACTCAATTATTAGCAATGGTTATGCTGTTATGTATATTATCGCACAAAAGCTAGTTACAAAATCGCTTGCAGATGGTTATTTGGTCGGTTCTCGTGGTTCAGTTGGCTCATCTTTTGCAGCGTTTACTTCTGATATTACCGAGGTAAATTCGCTTGCAGCTCATTATCTTTGTCCTGATGATAAATATGTTGAGTGGCATGATGAATATTCCTGCGGTGTAGATTTGCCGGATAAACTATGTCCAAATTGCGGAAAACCACTTACAAAACAGGGTTTTGCCATTCCATTTGAAACATTTTTAGGTTTTGAGGGCGATAAAGTGCCAGATATTGACCTTAATTTCTCAGGTGAATATCAGCCAAGAATACATAAATATACAGGTGAGCTTTTTGGGCATGACCATGTATTTAGAGCGGGTACAATAGGCACTGTTGCAGAAAAAACCGCATACGGATATGTTAAAAAATATATGCAGGAGCGAGGAATAACCTGTTCTCGTGCTGAAGAAAACCGTCTTACAGCAGGTTGTACTGGTGTCAGAAGAACATCAGGTCAGCACCCAGGGGGCATTGTAGTTGTGCCTAAAGAGGTTGAAATATATGATTTTTGCCCCGTACAGCACCCAGCAGACGACCCAAACTCTGATATTATAACAACCCATTTCGATTATCACTCAATAGATGAAAACTTATTGAAACTTGATGAGCTTGGACATGATGACCCTACAATTATTCGTCATATGCAAGACTTAACTGGTGTTGATGCACAGCAAATTCCACTAGATGACCCTGATGTTATGAGCATTTTCACATCTAATAAAGCACTTAAATACATTGATGATGCTCCTGATGCTATTTTAGGTGATATAGGCTGTTTGGCTGTTCCTGAGTTTGGTACAAAATTTGTGCGTGGTATGGTAAGCGAAACTAAACCAACAACTTTTGCAGAGCTTGTATCCATTTCTGGTCTGTCACATGGCACAGATGTATGGCTTGGTAACGCTCGGGATTTAGTTCATCAGGGTATTGGACTTGCAGATTGTATTTGCTGTCGTGATGATATTATGAACTATTTAATTTTAAAAGGCGTTGACCCAAAACTAAGTTTTACCATTATGGAATCTGTACGTAAGGGCAAGGGATTAAAACCAGATTGGGAAGATGCTATGAGGAGTAAATCTGTTCCAGAATGGTATATTGATTCATGTAAAAAAATTAAATATATGTTCCCAAAAGCTCACGCAGTAGCTTATGTTATGATGGCATTTAGAATTGCATGGTTTAAGGTGCATAGACCACTTGCGTTTTATTCTGCTTATTTCTCTATCCGTGCAAAAGGTTTTGATGCATCATGTATGATTTTGGGAGATGATGTTTGTATGGATAAAATCAGAGAACTGCAAAAGAAAGAGCGTGATAAAACAATAACCGCAGCCGAAAAGGAAACGGCAACAACACTTGAAGTTGTACATGAATTTTATAGGCGTGGTTTTAAATTCGAGCCAATGGACATTTATAAATCAGATGCTACAGCGTTTTTAGTTACAGATAATGGACTTATTCCGCCATTTACATCAATGCCAGGAGTGGGCGAGCAGGCGGCACAAAATATAGTTGAAGAGCGTAAAAACGGAAAATTTCTGTCAGCAGAAGAACTTATTGTTAGATGTAGTAAGGTTTCAAAATCGGTTGTGGATACACTAACGGAGATTGGAGCATTAGGAAATATGCCAAAGTCTACACAGATAAGTCTTTTTTAAAATTGAAGGGGTGTAATTTATATGGCAAAGTATGAGAAGTATTTTACTGCTAATTTTGATAGTGTGCTTTCACAGTTACATGACACTATAATGAATGGAAGTATGTCTGCAAGCTACGAAGATGGCTCAAACTGGACAAATGGTGGTGTTCGATGCGCTGTAAGAGTTTATGAAAGATACAGCATAATAGGCAGTAACAGAGTTAGCATGAATTTAACACTTATTGGAAATGGAAATAATCTATTTTTAAGTGCAATTACATCTGGAGGAAGCCAAGCAGTTTTATTTAAAGTGAACTCTTGGGGAGAGGAATCTTTTTTGGAATGTATTGAGAAATTTATGCGGCAATATTAGTATATACAACAAATTCACAGCAACACTTGACAGTCGCACTATAATGTGTTAACATTTTAGCATGATAAAATAAGCGTCAATTTACAAAGGAGTATATACCATGAATCGTGACCGAATTTCAACCCCAGAAGGAACAAGAGATTTACTGTTTGCCTCTTGCAAGGCTTTAAGACAAACGGAAAATACTATCCGCCAAACACTTGAAAACAGAGGTTATAGCGAAATTATTACTCCAACAGTTGAGTATTATGATGTGTTTTCTCAGGCAAACCCTAATTTAGACCAGCAAAATATGCTCAAGATTATAGATAAGTCTGGTAGAATCTGTGTTGCTAGACCAGATAATACCACACCTATTGCTAGAATTGCGGCTACCCGTCTTGATGATGAAACACTTCCAGTCCGTCTTTATTATAGTCAAAAAGTTTTTCGCTCGGTGTCAGCAGGTCATGGTCATCGTGGAGAGTTTTTACAAATTGGTGCAGAGCTTATCGGTGCAGATGGCTTAGAAGCTGATATTGACATTGTTTCGGCTGCTTTTGAAACCCTTAAAAATGCCGGTGCAACCGATTTTCGGTTAGAGCTGGGTCATGCTGAAATTTATAAGGCTCTTATTGCTGAATTAGATGTTGATGAGCAAACATCAGAGAATATTCGCAGACTTATTGAAAATAAATCTTTTGCGGCTCTGGGTGATATGCTTGCACCATATAAGCTAAAACCAGAAGCAAAGGCTCTTTGTGCAATGCCACAGCTTTTTGGCGGTGTAGAGGTATTGGATAAAGTTGAAATGCTCACTGGAAATGTGCGTGTTTTGGGTGCAGTTGCATACCTTCGCAGACTTTATGCAGCACTTGACAAAGCTGGTTTTGGCGGAGAAATTATGATTGACCTCGGCTTAGTTCATGAAATGGATTACTATACAGGAATCATGTTTAGAGGTTATGTGGGCGGTGCTGGGGCTGTTATAGTTTCTGGTGGACGTTATAACGCTTTATGTGCTAAATTCGGCAGGGATTTACCCGCTGGTGGTTTTGGAGTAGATGTCGAAAATCTTGCACAGATAAAAGATGAAACAGACACAAATGAGCGTAATTCAGTTAGAATTGCACTGACAAAGGGTAGGCTTGAAAAGAAAACACTTGAATTCCTTAAAAACTCTGGTTACAATACATCAGAACTTGAGGCAAGTTCACGAAAACTTATCTTTACTTTACCTAATACTAATATTGAAATTGTGCTTGCAAAAGCAGCCGATGTTATAACTTATGTTGAGCATGGTGTGTGTGATATGGGTGTTGTTGGTAAAGACACTATAATGGAAAAGGGCGGTTCGTTCTATGAAATGGTCGACCTTGGAATTGGTAAATGTCGTTTTGCGTTGGCAACTAAAAAGGGTAAACAGGCTTATGGCGGTTATAAAACCCCTGTAATTGCTACTAAATATCCAAATGTAGCAAAAGCATTTTTTCATAAGAAAAATCTCGATGTTGAAACTATTAAAATTGAAGGTTCGGTTGAGCTTGCACCTCTTTTAGAGCTTGCTGATGCTATTGTTGATATTGTGGAAACAGGTTCTACATTAAAAGAAAATGGCTTAGAGGTTGTAGAAGATGTTGCACCTGTTTCTGCACGTGTTATTGTAAATATCGCAAGTGCTAAAATGAAGAAAAGTGCAATAGAACAGATTATAGATGCACTTGAAAACGGCAGAAAGTGAGGATAAATAAATGTTTTTGCAAACTGTAGTTGCAGATGGCAAGAAAGAACAGGAAATTTTAAAGCAAATGCAGAAGCGAGCAAGTGAAACTCGTGGAGATATAGAGAATATTGTTAAAAACATTATGGACGATGTTCGCAAAAATGGTTTAGAGGCAGTAGAAAAATATTCTATGCAGTTTGATAAAGCTAGACCTTATATCATTGAGCAATCAATAATTGATAAGGCTTACAACGATTGTAAATCAGAACTTCGTACTGCTTTAGAACGTGCTGCTGAAAATATTCGTGACTATCATGAGCAAATGATGGTTAAAACCTGGGAGTATGAGCGTGCAAAAGGTGCTGTTTTAGGTCAAACGGTTAGAGGACTTCATAAAGTTGGTTTATATGTTCCGGGTGGAACTGCTGCGTACCCATCAAGTGTTTTAATGAATGCAATTCCAGCAAAAGTAGCTGGTGTTGGTGAACTTATTATGGTGACACCTCCAACAGAAAATCTGTCTATCGAGGTTTTGACCGCTGCAAAAATAGCAGGTGTTGATAAGGTAATCGCAGTTGGCGGAACTCAGGCAATCGCTGCACTGACTTATGGTGCAGGATTTATCCCACAAGTGGATAAGATTGTAGGACCAGGAAATGCATTTGTAGCAGCTGCTAAAAAAATGGCTTTTGGTACAGTTGATATTGATATGATTGCAGGTCCATCAGAGGTTTTGGTAATTGCTGACTACACAGCAAATCCGACCTATGTTGCAGCTGATTTACTTAGCCAGGCGGAGCATGATAAATTAGCATCTTGTGTGCTTTTAACCGACTCTATGGCACAGGCTCAGGCAATTTCATGCGAAATGGAGCGTATGGGCAAACAAATGCCACGTTGGGATATTATTCAGGAGAGTGTAAAAAATTATGGCTGTGCTATTGTTGTAGAGGAATTGACAGACGCTTGCAAACTTGCAGACCAAATTGCTCCAGAGCATTTAGAGGTTTGCACAACAGCACCTAGAGAATTACTTCCTATGCTTAATAATGCAGGTGCAATTTTCCTTGGTTCATATTCTCCAGAGCCGCTTGGAGATTATATGGCAGGCCCTTGTCATGTACTGCCTACTTCTGGAACTGCAAGATTTTTCTCACCACTATCTACTGATACATTTTTAAAGAAAACAAGTATTATTGAGTATTCATGTGAGCAGTTAAAAGCAGTATCTCAAGATATTATTGCACTTGCTAATGCTGAGAAACTAAATGCTCATGCAAATAGCGTTGCAGTTCGCTTTGCCGAAGTAGGGGAGGATAAGTAAAAATGCCAAATATTAGAACAGAAATCAGACAATGCACAAAATGTCGTGAAACCAAAGAAACACAGATTGCATTATACTTAAATCTCGATGGCGGAGAGCGAAAAATCGAAACAGGCATAGGTTTTTTTGACCATATGCTTAATTCTTTTGCAGTTCATAGCGGTTTTGGCTTGGCTGTAAGCTGCAAAGGTGATTTAGAAGTTGATGGTCATCACACCGTTGAAGATGTTGGTATTGTACTCGGTCAGGCTTTTGCTAATATTTTAGGTGATAGGTCTGGTATAGCTCGTTTTGGTACAGCTTATGTGCCTATGGACGAGGCTTTGGGCTTTTGTACCCTTGATATTTCGGGTAGACCTTATTTAGTGTTTGATGCATCTATGCCGCAGCCTATGTGCGGAACTTATGATACATGTTTAACTGTTGAATTTATGAGGGCTTTTGCAACTCATGCAGGCATTACTTTGCATTTAAAGAGCATTTATGGTGATAATGCACACCACATCACAGAGGCATTATTTAAAGCTCTTGCCAGAGCATTAAAACAAGCGGTAGAGCAAACAGGCGGAGAGGTTTTAAGCGCAAAGGGTGTGCTATAAGTAAGGGAGGGCAAAGCAAAGTGAGTTATATTGCTGTTGTAGATTATGGTGCAGGCAATCTTATGAGTGTTGCGAACACTTTAAAATATCTTGGCTATGAAAGCAAAATTGCACAGGACACTCAAACAATAGAAAATGCTGCGGGTGTAGTTCTTCCGGGAGTTGGAGCTTTTCCAGATGCTATGAAAGCACTATCCGAAAGTGGTTTAACCAATGCTGTTAAAACCGCTGCAAAAACAAAACCATTTCTAGGTATTTGCCTTGGTATGCAAATGCTTTTTGATTCATCTAATGAGGTTAGAGAGTGTGAGGGCTTAGGATTGCTTTCTGGTAATATCTCAAGAATAGAAACCGATTTGATTTTACCGCAAATAGGCTGGAATGAGCTTGAAATATTAAGACCAAATGTACTGACTAAAGGTTTAAAAAACGGTGACCATGTGTATTTTGTTCATTCATTTATGGCAAATCCTAAAAATGCAGAAGATTTAGCTTGTGTTACCGATTACGGTGCAAAAGTTCCAGCTATGGTTGCAAAAGACAATCTTTTTGGTTGTCAATTCCACCCAGAAAAAAGTGGAGAGATAGGACTGAAAATTATAAAAAATTTCGTAGAGCTTACCGAGGTGAAACAATGAAAATCTTACCTGCCATCGATTTAAAAGATGGTCAATGCGTTAGACTTAAAAAGGGCGATTATGAAACCGCTCACAAGGTTGCAGAAGATGCTTTAACAACTGCAAAAGGATTTCTTGATGCTGGTGCAACACTAATTCATATGGTTGATTTAGATGGTGCAAAAGATGGCAGCCATGCTAATTATAATGTGGTGCGTGAAGTTATTGAGAAAACAGGTGCAAAGGTGGAACTCGGCGGCGGTATTCGCTCAATGGACGATATTGATGCTGTTTTGGCATTGGGTGTAAGTCGTGTTATTATAGGTTCGGCTGCTGTAAAAAATACAGAGCTTGTTAAACAGGCTGTGGATAAATATGGCGAAAAAATAGCAGTTGGTATTGATGCTTTAGGCGGTACAGTTCGCACTCATGGCTGGTTAAATGATTCAGGTGAAGATTACATAACTTTCGCAAAGAAAATGGAAAGTATAGGAGTTAAAACCATTATCTTTACCGATATTGATAAAGATGGTATGCTTGAAGGTCCAAATTTTGACCAGCTTTTAAAACTTAGAAATGCTGTTAAATGTGAAATTGTGGCCTCTGGTGGTGTTACAACACTTGAAGATATTGCAAAACTTCGTGACCTTAAAATAAATGCTGCAATCGCAGGAAAGGCTGTTTATACAGGTGCATTAGACCTCGTTAAAGCTATACAAGTGGGGGAGGATAAATAAATGCTTGCAAAAAGGATTATCCCTTGTTTAGATGTTAAAGATGGTCGAGTGGTTAAAGGCGTAAATTTTGTGGGTTTAAGAGATGCAGGCGACCCTGTGGAGCTTGCAAAATTTTATTCCGAGCAGGGTGCAGATGAAATAGTGTTTCTTGATATAACTGCAACAAGTGATGAGCGTGATACTATTGCAGATGTAGTTGCAAGAACATGTAGAGAGGTTTTTGTGCCTTTAACCGTTGGTGGCGGTATTCGCACAATAGAGGACTTCAAAGATATTCTTCGTGCTGGTGCAGATAAAATATCAATAAATTCATCTGCTGTAAAAACACCAGATTTAATAAATGATGCTGCAAGCCGTTATGGTAGCCAGTGTGTTGTAGTAGCAATGGACGCAAGAGTAAACACTAATATGCCGTCTGGTTATGAGATTTTTGTTGCGGGTGGCAGAAAAGCAACAGGTATTGATGCAGTGGCTTGGGCAAAAGAGGTTTATCAGCGTGGAGCAGGAGAGATTTTGCTAACTTCTATGGATAAAGATGGTACAAAATCAGGTTTTGATTTGGATTTGACCAACAAGGTATGTGAAGTCGCTAAAATTCCTGTTATAGCCTCAGGTGGTTGTGGAAATCTTGAGCATTTTGCAGAGGTTTTTCAAAAAACCAATGCCACAGCTGCACTTGCCGCAAGTTTATTTCATTATGGTGAACTTACTATTTCACAGGTTAAAAATTATCTAAAAGAGTGTAATATAAGCGTTAGATAAGGGGGGTTTTAACATGGATTTATCAAAATTCTTTAAAAAAAGCGAATTGATTCCTGTTATATGTCAGGACGAAAAAACAAAAGATGTTTTAATGCTTGGTTATGCCAATCAAGAGGCATTAAAAAAAACAATAGAAACTAAAACAGCTTGGTTTTTCTCACGTTCAAGACAAAAACTATGGAATAAGGGCGAAACATCAGGAAATTTTATTTTTGTAAGTAAAATTCTATCGGATTGTGATGATGATACGCTGATTTATTTGGGAACTCCAAAAGGTTCTGTTTGTCATACAGGAGCTCCTAATTGTTTTTACACAACACTTTGGCAAGCTGGAAAGGAATAAATAATTATGAATTCATTTGAGCAAATGGAAGCTGTTATTGAACTTCGCAGAAAAGAACCACAGGAAAAATCATATACTTGCTATCTTTTTGATAAAGGTTTAGATAAAATCCTAAAAAAAGTTGGAGAAGAATGTGCAGAAACTATTATTGCTGCAAAAAATGGTGATAAAACCGAGCTTATCGGTGAAATAAACGATGTTTTTTATCATATGATGGTTATGATGAATGAATGTGGGGTGACCCTTGAAGATATTTGCAAGGAAATGGATTTGAGAGCAGAAAAAATCGGAAATTTAAAGAAATTTCATGTGTCAGACCATAATACATAATAAAAAAGTTCGCCAGATGGCGAACTTTTAAATTTATTTGTTATAAATTTTTAAATATTCATCGGTAAATGTACCATCTTGATTATTTATAATAAGTGGAGGCTCAATAACAAGACCATCGCTAGAGCCACCCTTACGACATTCAATAAGCACAGCAGAAGGAGCTTTTTCTGTTGTTTGATGCACTAATCTTAATCTTTTAGGGGTCAGCCTTACACGTCCAAGAGCTGTGATTAGCGTTATAAGCCTTTCAGGACGAAAAACCATGGCACATTTTCCACCGCTTTTAAGTACATAAGAGATTGCAACCGAAATATCTTCAATAGTTGCCTCTCCGTCCATTCGTGCAAGTGCATGTGCATCAAGTGCTTTAACCTTTCCGCTGCCAGATTTAAAATATGGAGGATTACATACAACATAATCCATACTGCTGTGTGAAAAATAGTTTCTAATCTGCTTTAAATCGCCTTGCACAGCTTTAACATTTTCAAGTTTATTATACTCGATAGATTTACAAAAAATTTCTATTGCTCCTTCTTGTAGTTCTAAACCTGTGATTTTAAGGTCAGCCCTCCAGCAAAGCAATGAAAGAGTTCCAACTCCAGCACCTAAATCAAGCATATTTGCAAATCTTCTAGGCTTTGCAAAATAAGATAGCAAGGTGGAGTCCTGTCCAAGTTTGAAAAAAGCATCATCTTGTATTAAGTCTAAGCCATTAGGTAACCTTTCTATTGATTGCATAAGAAAAAACTCCTTTATAATCACGAAAACATTAAAAATATAATATGATGATAGCAAAAAGTATAGATTATGTCAAATTATATCAAAAACTTTGACAAATTAAACTGTATAGCGTAAAATGAATTTGGACGCTTTTATATTTCAGTGTGAAAAATATTGAAAGAGGCGATAGATATATGTTGCTAAAAGATTTAATCGAGGACGCTCGCTTAATTCGTGAGCGTGACCCTGCTGCACGTTCAACAATAGAAGTGTTTTTGCTTTATCCAGGATTTCATGCGGTAATTTATCACAAATTAACACATTGGCTATATAATCATAAAAGATTTTTCCTGGCTAGAATGATTTCTCAATTTGCCAGAGCAATGACAGGTGTAGAAATTCATCCGGGGGCAAAAATAGGAAAAGGTTTATTTATTGACCATGGTATGGGAATTGTAATTGGTGAAACGGCAGAAATAGGGGATTATTGTACAATTTATCATGGAGTGACCTTGGGAGGTACTGGTAAAGACAGTGGAAAACGTCACCCAACAATCGGAAATAATGTTCTAATTTCCACGGGAGCAAAGGTTTTAGGTCCTTTCACCGTAGGGGATAACTCTCGAATTGGCGCAAATGCAGTTGTTTTGCAGGAAGTTCCACCAGATTCTACTGTTGTAGGCGTAAAAGCTAGGGTTGTTAAAATTGGTGGCCATAGAGTGCCATCATTTGACCTTGACCAAGTAAATATACCAGACCCAGTTGCACAGCAATTATGTCAGCTTGAAAAGCGTATTTACGCAAATGAGCAGAAAATTAACGATTATGAACATAACAAAACCGATAAAATAGATGAAAACGCTTAGAAATAACAATATTTAATTATATAATTATTGTAAAAAATAATGAAAAATGACGTTTTCTTTGTAATATGTTTACAATGGGTAACTGCTCTGTTATAATAGACATATCAAGAATGATAATCTTTACTATTTGGAGGAGGAAAGGCCCTTGATTCGTACAAAGCAAAGAGAGTTAATTTTAAATGCAATTATGGAGAGTAATACTCACCCAACCGCTGATGAGCTTTTCCAAGAGATTCGCATTCAATTACCAACAATCAGTCTTGCCACTGTTTACAGAAATCTTAATATGTTATCCAGTGATGGAATAATAAAAAAAATTGAAATGCCAGATATGCCAGATAGATTTGATTGGCGTGTGACTGTACACGACCATCTGTATTGTGAAAAGTGTGGCAGGGTTTTTGATTTTACTTTGCCTGAGGTATTAGACAAGCAGATTGAAGAAGTTTCTGGTATGCATGTAAAACAATATAGTCTGGTAGCAAAGGGAATATGTTCAGATTGTATGAAAAATGAAACAAACTAAATAAAAAATAGCTCCAAAACTTTTAGGTTCTGGAGCTATTTTTACTCAAAAAAAACAGACGCTCAAAACGAGCGTCTGTTTTTTTATTTAACTATTAAACTAATTAGCCTTCGTTGCTGTACAAAGCTATCAGCTTCTTCAGATGAGCATAACGCTCTACAGAAGCCTGTTCGGACTTCTGGAACAGTTCCTCAGCACGCTCTGGGAAAGAACGTGTCAGAGCAGAGTAACGAGCTTCGTTCATGATAAAGCCACGATAATCCTCTGTCTTTGGCTCCTTACTATCCAGAATGAATGGATTCTTGCCTTCAGCCTTCAGAGCAGGATTGAAACGGAACATATTCCAGTAACCGCAATCAACAGCCTTCTTCATTTCGCTCTGGCAGTTAACCATACCACCCTTAATAGAGTGCATTTCACATGGAGAGTAAGCGATAATTAGAGATGGGCCTGGATAAGCCTCAGCCTCAGCAATAGCCTTTAGAGTCTGCTGCATATTTGCACCCATAGCAATCTGAGCAACATATATATAGCCATAGCTCATAGCGATTTCAGACAGTGACTTCTTGCCAATAGCCTTACCAGCAGCAGCAAACTGTGCAACAGCACCGATATTAGTAGCCTTAGAAGCCTGACCGCCGGTGTTAGAGTAAACCTCAGTATCAAATACCATAACGTTTACGTCCTCACCAGATGCAAGAACATGGTCAAGACCACCGAAACCGATGTCGTAAGCCCAACCGTCGCCACCAAAAATCCAAACTGACTTCTTGTTTAGGTAATCCTTATGAGAAAGAACATACTTACAGTCCTCACAACCAGCAGCAGCACCCTTTTCAAGTTCAGCAATCAGAGCCTTAGTAGCAGCCTGATTCTTTTCACCATCGTCCTTAGTAGCAAGGAACTCATCAATAGCAGCCTTAGCTTCTGCTGGAGCATCAGACATAGCTTCTAACTTAGCAATCAGACGGTCACGAATAGCTTTCTGACCATAGTACATACCAAGACCATGCTCAGCGTTATCTTCAAACAGAGAGTTAGCCCAAGCTGGACCCTTGCCTTCGTTAGTAACAGTATATGGAGAAGTAGCTGCTGGACCGCCCCAGATAGAGGAACAACCAGTTGCGTTAGAGATATACATACGGTCGCCACAAACCTGAGTAATCAGACGAGCATAAGCAGTTTCAGCACAACCTGCACAGGAACCAGAGAACTCGAGCAGTGGAGCCTTGAACTGGGAATCCTTTACAGAACCAGAGCCAACCATGTCTGCTTTCTCGCTTACCTTTGCAACCATGTAATCGAAAACGTCCTGCTGAGCAGCTTCATGCTCCTGTGGAACCATGGTTAGTGAATTAGTTGGACATACGCCAACACATACGCCGCAACCCATACAGTCAAGTGGAGATATAGCTAGAGAATACTTGTAAACGCCCTTGCCCTTACCAGCCTTAACATCAACAATCTTAGCAGAATCTGGAGCGGAAGATGCTTCTTCTTCTGTCAGAGCGAATGGACGGATAGTAGCATGTGGACATACGTAAGAACACTGGTTACACTGTACACAAGTAACCTGATTCCAAGATGGAACAGTAACAGCTACGCCACGCTTTTCGTAAGCAGCAGCACCATGTTCGAAAGTACCATCAACGTAATCGCTGAATGCGGATACAGGCAGGCTGTCGCCGTCCATACGAGCGATAGGGTCAAGCAACTCCTTAACCATTTTAACGGTCTTTTCACGACCAACAAGATTAGCATCATCAGCCTTATCCTGAGCATCAGCCCAAGAAGCTGGAACGTCAATCTTCTTAAATGCAGTAGCACCAACATCAATAGCCTTATGGTTCATGTCAACTACGTCCTGACCCTTCTTCAGGTAAGACTTAGTAGCAGCTTCTTTCATGAAACGCAGAGCGTCTTCAGATGGCATAACCTTTGCAAGAGCAAAGAATGCAGACTGAAGAATGGTATTTGTACGCTTGCCCATACCAATTTCAATAGCAAGGTCAATAGCGTTAATAGTGTAAAGCTGAATATTATTTTTAGCAATGTAACGCTTTTCAGAAGCAGCAAGATGGTGGTCCAGCTCTTCAGCATTCCACTGGCAGTTAATAAGGAATACACCACCTGGCTTAACGTCACGAACGATTGGGAACCCCTTGGTTATGTAAGATGGGTTATGACAAGCAACAAAGTCAGCCTTATTGATGTAGTAAGGGGAACGGATTGGCTTGTCACCAAAACGCAGGTGAGAAACGGTTACACCACCGGTTTTCTTAGAGTCATACTGGAAGTAAGCCTGTACAAACTTATCAGTGTGGTCACCGATAATCTTAATGGAGTTCTTGTTAGCACCAACAGTACCATCGCCACCAAGACCCCAGAACTTACATTCTGTAGTGCCTTCAGCAGCAGTGTTTGGAGCTGGCTTTTCTTCAAGTGACATATTGGTAACGTCATCGACGATGCCTAGAGTAAACTGATGCTTAGGAGCGTCCTTAGCCAGTTCATCATATACAGCAAATACAGATGCTGGAGGAGTATCCTTAGAACCAAGACCGTAACGACCGCCAATGATAGTCTTATCAGTTACTCCAGCGTTAGCAAGAGCAGTAACAACATCAAGATACAGAGGCTCACCCTGAGCACCTGGCTCCTTAGTACGGTCAAGAACTGCAATCTTCTTTGCGGTTGTAGGGATAGCAGCAACCAGTTTATCAGCAGCAAATGGACGATACAGACGAACCTTTACAAGACCAACCTTCTCACCCTTAGCGGTCAGGTAGTCAATAACTTCTTCAGCAACGTCACAGATAGAGCCCATTGCAATGATTACACGGTCAGCATCGTCAGCACCATAGTAATTAAATAGCTGGTAGTTTGTGCCGAGCTTAGCGTTAACCTTGCCCATATATTCTTCAACGATAGCTGGAACAGCATCGTAGTATGGGTTACAAGCCTCACGGTGCTGGAAGAATACGTCACCATTTTCGTGAGAACCGCGCATTACAGGGTGCTCTGGATTTAGCGCACGAGCACGGAATGCCTCAACAGCGTCCATGTCGCACATTTCCTTTAAGTCCTCGAAATCCCAAACTTCAATTTTCTGTATTTCGTGAGAAGTACGGAAACCATCGAAGAAGTTGATGAAAGGAACACGGGACTTGATAGTTGATAGATGAGCAACAGCAGACAAGTCCATAACTTCCTGTGGGTTGGTTTCAGCAAGCATAGCAAAACCGGTCTGACGGCAAGCCATAACGTCGGAATGGTCACCGAAAATATTCAGTGCATGAGACGCAACTGTACGAGCGGAAACGTGGAACACACAAGGAAGCAGCTCGCCTGCAATCTTGTACATATTAGGAATCATCAGAAGAAGACCCTGAGAAGCGGTGTAAGTAGTGGTCAGTGCACCGGCTGCCAGAGAGCCGTGAACAGTACCTGCAGCACCTGCCTCAGACTGCATTTCCACAACCTTTACAGTTGTACCGAAAATGTTCTTCATGCCTTGTGCAGACCACTGGTCTACACTGTCAGCCATTGGGCTGGACGGAGTGATTGGGTAAATACCAGCAACCTCAGTAAAAGCATACGACACGTGTGCAGCGGCCGTATTACCGTCCATGGATTTCATCTTTCTTGCCATGTTTTCTAAGTCCTCCTTCAATCTCGCTTATGGAGATATGAAATTAAATTAAATGAACAAAAAGGTAAAAAGCAGGCTTATCCCTGCCTTTTACAGAAAGACACCTCTTGTCGTTCCTATTCTAACATATTTACACAGCAAATGTAAACTAAATTCAAAGAAATCTTTTGGATATTTATGAAAAATAACAATACAATTGTCATAACTCGGAAATTGTTTTATAATTAAATATTATAACTAAATAGAAGATATTTTGGAAAAATAGACAGGAGTATGTAAAATATGGTTGCAATATGCCATTCAGCGGGAATAATAGGTATTGCCGGTTATCCCGTAACTGTAGAATGTTTTAACTCGAAAGGACTTCCAAGGCTTGACATAGTTGGACTACCAAGCAGAGCGGTTAGCGAATCGGCTGAGCGAGTGCGTGCAGTTATGAAAATCTGTGATTTTGAATGGCCAGCTTGCAGGCTGACTGTAAATCTTGCCCCAGCAGATACAAAGAAAGAAGGTGCAGTTTATGATTTGCCTATTCTTATTGCAATTTTAACTGCCACAAATCAAATTTTAGCACCATCTAAAGACCATGCTTTTTTGGGTGAGCTTTCGCTTTCTGGTGAGCTTAGACCGATAAAGGGCGTGCTTTCCATGCTGCTTGCTCTTAGAGATGCAGGTAAAAAAGAGGTTTTTGTGCCTTATCAAAATGCAGAGGAAGCAGCTTATGCAGAAGGGATAAAGGTTTACCCTGCTCAAAATGTAAAACAGGTTATAGAGCACCTAATGAATATAGAGAAAATAAAACCATGTCCACCACCGGAGCCGGTAGAAGATTTTGCTAGTGGTATTGATTTTGCCAATGTACTTGGTCAAAATGCCGTGCGTAGAGCTTTAGAAATAGCAGCAGCTGGTTCACATTCGGTGCTTTTAAGCGGACCTCCAGGTTCAGGTAAAAGCCTTGTAGCTAAGTGCTTCTCTACCATTTTGCCGCCTATGACACCAGATGAACGTCTTGAGGTAATACGTATATGGTCGGTTGATGGAGCGGGTACTGAGGCAGCTAGAATGGCAGGCAGACCTTTTAGAGCGCCACATCACACAGTTTCGGCTGCATCTATGACCGGTGGAGGAGGTGCGGGACGAATACCAACTCCAGGGGAAATTTCTCTTGCACATAGAGGAGTTTTGTTTCTTGATGAACTTCCGGAGTTTAGAAGCGATGTGCTTGAAACGCTTCGTCAGCCTATTGAGGATGGTAAGGTTACAATCTCACGAGTTTCTGGAAAAGTAACTTATCCAGCAAAATTTCAGCTCCTTGCAGCAATGAATCCCTGCAAATGCGGCTGGTATGGCACATCACGATGTAAATGTTCTCAAGAAAGTGTGAAAAAGTATTTAAGAAAACTATCTGGCCCGCTTATGGATAGAATTGATTTACAAGTTGCTGTGCAGCCTGTACAATATGAGGCACTTGCTTTGAGAGGAAAAACGGAGCAGGAAAGCTCAAAACAAATAAGAGAGAGGGTGCTTAAAGCTAGAGAAATGCAAAAACAGCGTTATAAAAATACAGATATTTCATCTAATTCAGAACTTCCTATTGATAGGCTTGCAAAAGATTGCCAGATGACTAATTCAGCACAGAAAATGCTTGAGCAAGCATTTGAGCGTTTAGGTATGACTGCAAGGGCATATGACAGAATTTTAAGAGTATCACGAACTATTGCGGATTTAGATATGTCTGATATTATAGAGGCTGTGCATATAGCAGAAGCTATTCAATATCGTCAGTTAGATAGATTAGGGCTTTCAAACGGTTAATAGAGAGGGAAAATATGAAGAAAATATATAGTGCATTTTTAGCAGCGGCTATATTTGGAGCGGCAACCATACCAGCAGCAGCTTTCACAGGTGTATCAGATTGGGCAAAGCCTTCTGTAAACCAGGCGATAGCAATGGGAATTGTTCCGGATAGTTTGCAAGACACACAGGCATCAAAGGCAATTTCAAGAGCGGAATTTTGTGAGGTAGCAGTAGGGCTTTATGAAAGCATCAGCGGACAAACTGCGTCAACTAATACAGTAAGCCCATTTACAGACACCGATAATGAAGTGATAGCAGCTGCAAGTGCGTTAGGAATTGTAAGCGGCAGAGGTAATGGTTTATTTGACCCATATAGCACAATAACAAGACAAGAATTTTGCGTTATGCTTTGTAATGTAACCCGTGCTATTGATGGAAAGAGCAATATAGTAGAAACAAACTTGATTGCAAACTTTCCAGATGGCGATATGGTAGAGTCATGGGCAAGAGCAGATGTTGAAACTATTATTCATGATGAAATTATGACGGGTATATTGGATTTAGATGGTGTTACAAGATTAAAACCCCTAGCTACTACATCAAGAGAACAAGCTATGGTTATGGCGGTTCGTTTTGCAGATCATTATGGCGTGCAAAACGATGGTCAGCAAGAAACAGATAATGACTATATAATACCGGAAGAAGATGATATGACTCAGTCACCAGATAACGATATAGAAACTCCAGAAAACGGAAATCATGACTATGAAACACCAGAAGATGAAATGCAAGATTATGAAATTCCATATAATCCAATTTTGCCCGAGGAGGCTGCATCACTAACAAAAGAAGAACGCCTTATAAGATTATTTGGTAAAGATGAAATTGGTTTTGAGTCACAGGAGCAAGCAGAGTCTGCAATGACAGAAATCACGGTTCCTGTATGGCGTTTACAGTCTGATGGAAGTAAAAGAGTAGGTCAGATGACATTAAATGTAAATGCAAATCTTGCACTTGTATATCAGGCAATTTTTGAGGAAATTTTCAGTGGAAATGAACAGTTCCCAATAAAAGACGGTGGAAGTTATGCATGGAGGACAAATACACGTTCTGAACATCGTTGGGGAACAGCGATTGATTTAAACTGGAACGAAAATATGGAATGTTATATAGATGAGCTTGGAAATGTAACACAGATTACAACAGGGTCTTATTGGCAGCCAGAGGAGGATCCATATTCAATTCCTGCAGACGGAGATGTAGTAAGAGCTTTTGCAAAATATGGATTTGCATGGGGTGGAGATGCATGGACAAGCAAGCGTGACTATATGCATTTTTCATACTTTGGTACATAAGAAAAACGAGCCAAATGGCTCGTTTTTTCGTTTAATAAAATATTTCTTGTAAAATTAGTCCTTGTGGCGGCATTGTAATTCCGGCATCTTGTCTGTCAAGGCTTTCAAGAGCTTTTAATATGCTCTTTTTGTTTCGCTCTCCAGTACCTATTTCCATAAGCGTACCTGTTAAGATTCTTACCATATTATATAAAAAGCCGTCACCATAAAAATCAAGTCTAACTTCGCTACCCAAACGCTTTATATCAATCTTTTCAATGGTTCTAATGGTTGATTTTTTAAAGCGTTTATTAACTGAGCTAAACGCACGAAAATCATGTGTGCCGCATAATAGCTTTGCAGCATCTTGCATTTTATTTACATTTAATTGACAATCAAGAGAGGTTATATATTTTCGTTCAAATACATTTTTGTCTTTTGAATCCCATAAACGATAACTATAATGCTTAGATTTTGCATTAAGTCTTGCATGAAATCTCTCATGAACCACTTCACAGGATAAAATACCAATATCTTGTGGTAGATATGTGTTTATATACTCTTTAATTTCATTTGCTTTTTTATCAGTGTTTATTTTAAAATTTGCAACCTGTGCCATAGCATGAACACCCGCATCTGTACGCCCAGCTCCATGAATTTCTACTGAATGACAACACATTTTGCTTAAAACGGACTCAATTTTACCCTGTATAGTGTTATCTGTATTGCCGAGCCTCTGCCAGCCTTGGTAGCGTGAACCATCATACTGTATAATCAGCTTAAAATTTGTCATTTTTTCCACCATCATAGTATTTTTTCTTGATTTTATCACAAATACTATTTGAAAGTCAAAGGCAGACCATAAACCTGTTTAAGCTCTAAAAGAGGGCTTTTTGCAATATCAGACGGTGTGACAATTTTTCCACCATTTGAGTCTAAATCATAACCAAAAGCGTTAAATGCCGACCATACAAGATATGAACAGTGTGTTGAATCACTATCTAAAATGCCAGAAAACAGTGAATAAGGCTTATTGATAAGCGTTTCAGCAGCAGTTTGTGCTATTTGTGAGCGTGTTTCAGCGTCTGTATCTCTTAAACGATAAACAGCAACCGATGAGTATTTTTTAAATCTGTCAACTGTGTTAAATTCTGAATTTCTGCCAATAAATGCAGCTTCAAGCGTTATACCATTTTCAGCATCAACAACTATTGCGCAGTGACCATTTCTAAATCCAAGCACATGGGAGGATGGGGTTATTAAAACATCACCATTTTCAAGTGCGGTTATAGGCGAAAAGGCAGAGGTTAGTCTTTCGGTTCTTGAAAGCATCATATTTGGCGTACAAACTATATTCACAGGTGAAAGATAGGCTTTTTGTACGTCTAATATCTCAGTGATATCATTTTCTTTTAGAATGTCAAGTGAAATTTGAGTAAGGCCTGTTTGAATAGTTAATATATTATAGTCATCATAAGACCAGTTTTCTTTTTTTAGAATGTTTGTAATGTCAACAGGTGCTATTTGTGGTTTTGTATATGACTGATGCTCTCCTAAAATTATAAGAATAATTAAAATTATAAAAGATATTATTATAATAAAGCTGGATTTATATAATATTTTCATTGAAATGTGTTAAAGCTCTGCTCATATCCGTTTTGGTACGAAATACTACGCCGCTAGTTAATATGCTTTGTTTTAACTCATCAGGCAGCGAACGGAAATATTCACCAAGCTCATTATTCATAGTAGTGTAATCTATCATAATAAAATCACCTCAATTTTATTATGTGCAGAAAAGTTAGAAAATATAAAAAATCGAGCTAGAAAAACTCTAACTCGATTTATTTTTTATGATTCTTCGGTTGCCTCAATTACAGAACCTACTTTACATACGCCTTTCTCTTTAAATAAAGCACGGTTATTTTGATAAATCATACGCAGACCATCAAGTGTAAGGTTTGAGTCGACGACATCAATGAGCTTGCAGTGTTCCGCCATCATTCGACCCATACCGCCCGTTGCAACTACTTTTACATTTCCAGATAGCTCTTGTTTCATATCTTCTATTATTCCGGTTAAAGCCCCAACATATCCGCGAACAGCACCGGACTGCATACTTTGCACAGTAGTGCGGCCAATTGCGGTTTCGGTTGCAGCAATATCAACTCTAGGCAGTTTAGAGGCTTTCATAAACAGAGCCTCCATTGCAACTTTAATTCCAGGGAAGATAGCACCACCCAAATATGCACCATTTTTGTCTATTGCGTCAAAAGTGATAGCTGTGCCAATATCCACTATAATCAGTGGTGAACCATAACGTTTAACTGCGGAAACACCATTGACAAGTCTATCAATACCAACTTCACGGGGGTTATTATATAAGTTCACCATTCCAGCGTCAACATCTCGACCAACTATTAGTGGGCGAAGTGATAAATATTTACGAATGGCATTTTTAAGCGAATACATAACTGGAGGCACAACAGATGCAATAATCACGGCACTTGTCTTTTGTGGGTCAATGCCTTTAAAGCTATAATATTGTAAAATCTGCATACCGATTTCATCAGACGTTGATGTATCTGAGGTGGATATTCTAAAAGAGCCTATTAAAGTTTCGTTGTCATATATACCAAATACCATATTGGTATTGCCTACATCAATTGCAAGTAACATTGATCAGAACCACCTAAACTTAAATTTATTTTTTTGTTTTGTAAGTGAAATCGGCTCTCCATCAGTATTTAGAAAAACAGCATTTAAAAGCGCACCATTTTGAATTTCAAGTGAAAGACAACTTGCTGCCCCTTGACGTGGAAGGCTTATACTTCCAGGGTTAAAAATATGTATATTATTATAGCAGCAGGCGTTTGCACAGTGAGTATGTCCATAAAGTGCAACAGAGCAGTTGTATTTTTCTGCACATTTGCCAACATCTCCACTGCTTGTCCAAACAACGCCTTCACGATGACCATGTGTTAAATACATTTTAACTCCATCAAGGGTTATAACAGAAAACAATGGACAATCAGAGCCATAATCGTTATTACCACGCACAGAATATACATCGATATTTGGATAGCTTCTGCGTAAATCATGTGCATCTTCATCATAGTCCCCCAGATGAATGACTGCATCTGGTGAAATATTTTCAACTAAATTAAACATATTCAACACTCTACCGTGCGAATCAGAAAAAACAAGAATATTCATAATTGAAAAGCCTCATTCTCGCATAACATGAACACTATACATTAAAAGTAAAGATATGTAAAGTGTATTTGAAAAATTTTTAACAAAGAATTTGTTACTATTTGGATTTAAGCTGCATATATTAAACTGATAGATTAAATAGGGAGGGCAAACAACAATGTTTGATGCAAATGAACTGATGAAACAGCTTAAAATATCACAAAATGACCCCAAAGCAGCACAAAAAATAAAAAACCTCAGGTCTTTTATGGATACAGCTCAGGGTAAGAATCTGGCAAGCAATATAAGTCAGGATACCGCAAAACAGATTGAAAAAGCGGCAGAAGCCATGCAAAAAGGCGATAAAACAGCCGCTAATGCTGCATTAAGTCAAATTCTTTCCACAAATGAGGGAAGAAATCTTGCAATGCAGCTAAAAAATATAATCGGAAAATAAAGGGGGAAAATATGGAAACACAAGATATGTTATCATCTTTGCTTTCAGACCCAGAAAAACTACAGCAGGCAATTTCTGTTGCATCATCGTTTTTAGGAGGTGAAACAGAAAACAATAATGATGAGCAAAACAATAATACAAACGCAAATACAAATATGAACACCGATTTTGATGACCCATCACTGATGCTTATGCAAAGAGCTATGCCTATTATATCTCAAATTGCCAGAAGCGGTCAAAGTGCTGTAAGCTATGAAAAGCGTCAGCTTTTACATGCTGTAAAGCCGTTTGTTTCTGAACCAATTCAAAGTCAAATTGACCATGCTATAAAATTAGTGGGTATGGCAAAAATGGCAAAAGCAGCACTTTATCAGTTTGGTGGCTCTAATAATAACGGGGGTTTAACTGATGTATAACAGATATTTGGAGCAATTTAAACCCGATGAGACCGAGCCGATAGCAAATATAAATCCTGTAAATGAGCAAAGACAGAGCACTTGTAATGAAAATACAGGTGGTGGATTGCTAGATGGGCTCACAAAACGTATGGGCAAAGTAAAACTAGATACAGATACATTAATTTTAATTGCAATAATTTGGTTTATACTTCAAGAAAATGGTGAAACCGAAATTGATACCGAGCTTTTAGTAGTCCTTGGAATACTGCTTTTTATGGGGTTATGATTTTGTTTTTAATAGCTCGTTTGCGGCATCTGAAAGAGCAGCATATTCTTTGGGAGTTAATTTTTCACCACGAATACGCTCATCAAGCTCACAGGTTTTCATCAGTGATAATATATCAGCCTTATCCAGCTTGCCGCCAAACGCTGGGGAAATCGCATTAACAAGCGTTTTGCGGCGTTGGTTAAAGGCTGCTCGAACAATAGCAAAAAATAATTTCTCATTCTGAACTGATACACTAGGCTCATTAAGCGGGTCTATTCTAATTACAGCAGAATCAACCTTTGGCTGTGGCACAAAACAACCAGCAGGCACATCAAATAGAATCTTTGCATCTGCATAATATTGTACATAAATTGAAAATGCACTGTAATCTGATGAACCAGCCTTTGCACATATACGTTTCGCAACCTCCTTTTGAACCATAACAGTTATACCAGAAAATATTTTGCTATCCAAAAGAGCAGAAATTGCAGGTGTTGTTATGTAATAAGGGAGGTTTGCACATGCATAAACCTTTTTTTCATTAAATTTCTCTTTGCAAATTGCTGAAAGGTTGGTTTTTAGCACATCACCATGGACAACCTCGACGTTATCACAACCAGCCAGTGTTTCTTCAAGCACAGGAAATAATGCTCTATCAAGCTCAATCGCCACGACCTTTTCAGCCTTTTTTGAAAGCTCATTAGTAAGACAACCCATTCCAGGTCCAACTTCTAAAGCGCAGCTATTCTTATCTACACCACATTCAGAAGCTATACGCTCTGGCACCCACTGTGCTGTTAAAAAGTTCTGTCCTAGTGATTTTGAAAAGTGAAAACCATGCCTTGAAAGCACTTCTTTTATAACGTGAATATCACAAAGTCCCATAAAGACCTCCATATTTTTTATTACAGTTCATTATAACACAGTATAAATTAAAATTATATAGTTATAAATATGATTTATTGCAATAAGTTTGTGTGTTTGATAAAATAATATAAAAACAGCATTTTTGTGAGGAGGAGTTAAAATGCAAGAGGAAATTAAATTTTGCACAGGAGGAGGCTGTACAGCAAAATTAGGCTCTGCTGTGCTTTCTCGCATATTAGAAAAGCTGCCAAAACCAACTGACCCAAATCTTTTGATTGGCACAGAATCAAGTGATGATGCCGCGGTTTATAAGCTAAATGATGAACTAGCTATGGTTCAAACAGTGGATTTTTTTCCACCAATGGTTGAAGACCCTTATATATTCGGTCAAATAGCAGCAGCTAATGCTTTAAGTGATGTTTATGCTATGGGGGGAAGACCAATAACTGCTTTAAACCTTGTATGTTTTCCTGAAAACTGGGATATGAATATTTTAGGTAAAATATTGCAGGGTGGTCAGAAAAAAATTACAGAAGCAGGGGCATCACTTGTTGGTGGACATTCAATCGCTGACAGCGAAGTAAAATATGGTCTTTCGGTAACAGGTCTTATAAATCCTAAGAAAGTTCGTGCAAATAACACCGCCCATGTCGGTGATAAGCTCATTTTAACAAAACCGTTAGGTGTTGGTCTTACTTGCGCAGCGATTAGAGCGGGTGAAAATGCTGAAGATTCACTAGATGAGGCTATAAAAAGCATGACAACACTTAATAAATATGCTGCTGAGGCGGCAGATGAATTTGAAATTCACGCATGTACAGATATAACAGGGTTTGGTTTTGCAGGGCATTTGCATGAAATGCTGAGACCAGATTTGTCTGCAAGAATTTATGCTGAAAGTTTGCCTAAAATAGACAAGGCTAGATTTTTTGCAGAGGAATTTTATTTAACTGCTGCAGCTCAGCGAAACCGCAATGCAGCAGAAGGAAGAATTAAATTTATTAAATCTGACTTTGCAACTGAAGAACTGATTTTTGACCCACAAACTTCGGGAGGTTTGTTATTTGCTATCAAGGCTGAGCATGCTCAACTATTGGAGCAAAAACTTATAAATTTAGGTTTAAACAGTGCTATTGTTGGCGAGATTATGCCACAAATAGATGTTGAAATTATTATAGAAGGAAAAATCTAAAGGAGGAAATAAAAAATGGCAACTATCGTAGATGCAAGAGGAAAGGCTTGTCCTCAGCCAGTAATTGATGCTAAAAACGCACTAAAGGAGCATGGAGCACCAGTTATTGTGCTTGTTGATAATGATATAGCAAGGCAGAACGTTGAAAAAATGGCAGCTCAATTAAATTTATCCGCTCAAACTGATATAACTGAAGATGGAGCTTTTCGTGTGCTTATTCAGCAGGTGAGAAGCGAGGTTTTAGGTGCGGTTTTAAATGATTCAGGTGATAGGCTATCCAGTATGCTTGATAGTATGCCAGCGGTGGATTGCGTGCCTTGTATGCCTGTATCTAATGGCAAGACTGTTGTTGTATTATCATCTAATTGTATGGGAAGTGGTGATGACACTCTGGGTGCCGCTCTGATGAAAGGCTTTGTTTATGCACTTAGTCAGCTTGACAATGCTCCAGATACTGTGCTTTTATATAATGGCGGTGCAAAATTATCTGTTGAGGGTGCAGAAACCGTACAAGACCTCAAAATATTAGAAGAAAATGGTACAGAAATACTCACTTGTGGTACTTGTTTAAATCATTATGGTTTAACAAACAAGCTGGCTGTTGGTGAAGTAACCAATATGTATGTAATAGCCGAAAAACTCTCCGAGGCTGGAAAGGTGATTCGCCCATGAGTTTTCCATTTGTTTTAGTGCGTGGTGCAGGCGATATTGCAACAGGTACTATTGTCAAGCTTCATAAAAGTGGCATAAAAGTTTTAGTAACTGAATGTCAAAGACCCAGTGCAATCCGCAGACAAGCAGCTCTCTGTGAGGCTGTTTATAATGGAAGTGCAACGGTTGAAGGTGTTATATGTAGAAAAATAGAAGACATAGATGAAATTGAACGCTGTTTTGATAGGTGTGAAGTCCCTTTACTGATAGATGAAAAACTGGATTGTTTAGAAAAAATTAAACCGGTTGCAGTTATAGATGCTATATTAGCTAAGAAGAACTTAGGTACAAAAAGGGATATGGCACTTGTAATTATTGCTGTTGGTCCAGGGTTTGTTGCGGGTAACGATGTAGATGCAGTTATCGAAACACAAAGAGGTCATAATTTAGGACGTGTTTTTTATACTGGCTCAGCAGCACCTAACACAGGTATTCCAGGTGTTATTGCGGGCGAAAGTATAAAACGTGTAATTCATGCACCAGCAAGCGGTGAAATTAAACACTTGGTAAATATAGGTGAAATAGTGAGCGAAGGTGAAAAAATTGCTATGATAGGTGATACACCTGTAATAGCTACACTTGATGGACTACTTCGTGGACTTATTCGTGAAGGTTACCCAGTGACTAGGGGTATGAAAATTGCGGATATTGACCCCAGAAAAGAAGAAAAAGAAAATTGTGTTACAATTTCAGATAAAGCTCGCTGTATTGCTGGCGGTGTACTCGAGGCTCTTATTCACCTTTCAAAAGAGCAGGGAGTGAAACTGTTTTGATTTATTTTGATAATGCTGCAACAAGTTTTCCTAAACCTGATTTTGTAAAACAGGCGGTAATTGATGCTATTGATAGCATAGGCTCTGATGGCAGGGGAGCTCATGAGATGACACTTCGTGCATCAAGAATAGTTTATAGCTGTCGTGAAAATATAGCAAAATTATTTAATGCTGAACCTACGAGAGTTTGTTTTACACTAAATGCTACTATGGCGCTTAATACCGCAATTTTAGGACTGATAAATCAAAATGACCATGTTATTACAACCGTTCAGGAGCATAATTCTGTACTTCGTCCTCTTTATAAAACAGGTGCGGATTTAACATTTTTACCTATTGATGGAAAAGGTAATACTAAAATAGATATGCTTTGCAAAAATCTCAAATCTAACACCAAGGCGGTTGTTTTAAGCCATGTTTCAAACGTTACAGGCAATGTTATTGATATTGAGCGTGTGGGCAAATTATGCAAGGAAAATAATCTGTATTTCATAGTTGATGCCGCCCAATCGGCTGGTGTGTTTGATATTGATATGAAAAAAATGAATATCTCCGTTTTGTGCTTTACAGGTCATAAAGGTTTGCTTGGTGTTCAAGGTACAGGCGGTTTATGCGTTGCAAAAGAAGTGGAAATAAATCCGCTTGTAGTGGGTGGAAGTGGTATTCATAGTTTTTCACACACACAACCAGACGAATATCCGACAAGACTTGAGGCAGGTACGCTTAATGCTCATAGTTTGGCTGGACTTAATGCCTCTGTTTCGTGGCTTAATGAAAATGGATTTGCTGGTTTAAGGGAAAAAGAAACTAATCTTGCTAAAATATTTTATAGTGAGATTTGTAAAATTCCAGAAATTAAAATTTATGGTGATGTATTATCTAAAAATCATGGAGCTATTGTTTCTATAAATATAGCAAATGAAGATGCGGGTATGGTTTCAGATGCACTCTATCAAGATTTTGGAATATGCACAAGGGCGGGGGCTCATTGTGCACCACTTATTCATAAGGCATTTGGAACAACAAAGCAGGGTATGGTGCGTTTTTCATTCTCCCACCAAAATACCGAAGATGAGGTAAGACAGGTTATTGAAGCTATAAAGCAGCTTTTACCATAAAGTTTTAAATAAAAAGGAGAAAAACATGCAATACTTCAAACTGTTTCAAGGGATAATGTTGCCAATATGGCTGAAGAACATGGCAGAAGAGTTAATATAAGTGAAAAAAATGGGGACCACTACCTAGAACTAATATGATAAAACGTAATAAAAAAGAATGGCTTATTGTTACCTTTCATACAACTGTGGCTGCATTTCAAATGGAGAGAGCAGCTAAAGATATGGGCTTTGGGGGAAGAATAATTCCTGTTCCAAGAGAGATTTCAGCGGGCTGTGGACTTGCATGGCGAGATGAAAAAGAAAAGCAAGCTGAAATTAAAAAATGCCTTGATGATAAATGTATAGAATATGAACAATTAGTTTTGCTAACACTATAAAAGAGGTTAAAACTTATGAATAGTTATATGTCCCTTGCTAAAGATATAAAAAAAGGTAAAACAGTATATAGAAAAACATATATTGATAGAGTGCCTGCAAGCGCAGAAAATCTTGAAAATTTATATAATATAAATTTGTCATGTATTTTTAATGAACAGGGTGAGCGGGTTTTATATGAACGCTTTTCAGGAACTAAATCGCTTATTATCTGCGGTGGGGGACATATTTCTGTTCCAGTTTGTGTGCTTGCTAAAATGCTGGGTTATCAAGTTATTGTTTTTGAAGATAGACAGGATTTTGCAGACAAAACCCGTTTTCCTAATGCTGATTTGGTTATATGTGGTGATTTTAACAAACTCCTTTCTGAATATGACTGGAAAAAACAGCCAGACACTTCAGTTGTGATAGTAACTCGTGGACATGTTGCCGATACAGTTTGCTTGCGTGAAGTTATAAATAAAGATTTGCCTTATATCGGTATGATTGGAAGCTATAAAAAAAATGCCGCTGTATTTGACCTTTTAAGAAAAGAGGGCGTAAATGAGCAAAATATTAAAAAAGTTTTTGCTCCAATAGGGCTTAAAATCGGTGCAAAAACTCCGGAAGAAATAGCTATTGCAATAGCAGGTCAGCTTATACAAACACGAAGTCAAAATACTGATAGTGTGCTTTCTGAAAATATGCTTAATGCTCTTTGTGATGAGCAAAATAAAGGCTCTGTTATGGCAACGGTTATAAATAAAAGTGGTTCTGCCCCTCGTGGTATTGGTGCAAGAATGTTAAGGCTTAAATCAGGAGAAATTATTGGCACGATTGGCGGAGGTCTTGCAGAGTTTGAGGCAATAAAAATAATGCAAAACTTTAAAAATGGAGATAATTCAATACATCATTTTAATATGTCAAATGGTGAGGCGGGTAAATCAGGTATGATTTGTGGTGGTCAAATAGATGTATTATTTGAGGTGATTTAAAAATGATTGCAACTATTGTGCTTGCAGCCGGTGAAAGCAAAAGAATGAATGGAGTTGATAAATTATTTTTAAATGTAAACTCAAAGCCTATGTATGAATATACCATTAAATTGGCACAGGAAATTAAAGCTGATAGCTGCATTGTTGTTACAAATAATGATAAAATAGCTATCAGAGCTGTGGAATGTGGCTTTTTGAGTGTGAAAAGTCCAAATTCACAAAAAGGAATGGGTTACTCGGTTGCTGAGGGTGTAAAAGCATTAGATGATAATATAACTCATGCTGTATTTTTAAATGCAGACCAACCATTTATATGTCCAGATACAGTCAAAAAGCTAATCAAAACCGCTAAGAAAACAAATAAAATTATTGTTCCAATGGCACAAAACAAGCCAACAAGCCCATGTGTTTTCCCAAAGAAATATTTTTCTAGTCTTAGCAGGTTAGAGGGAGAAAATGGGGGACGTGTGATTTGGCAGCAAAATATAGATGATGTTTTATTTGAAAATGTGCCGGAAAATCAAATGATTGATATTGATACCAAAGAGATATATAAAGCCTTGACAACTGACTTATAAATATGATACCATCATACTCAAATAGGATTTATTTGCAATGAACAGAAAGAGTAACCAGTTTTAATCATACTACAAAGAGAAATCCCATAGCCTGAAAGGGGTTTTATTATGATTTGTGGTGAAAGTGCGTCTGGGAGCATCAGGAGTAATGTCCTGCCAATGGTTTGCACATTATAGCAAGCATTTAAGATAAAATTAGAGTGGAACCGTCACATATTTTTGATGCCGCCTCTTTTGGATAAATTCCAAATGAGTTGGCTTTTTTATTTTTTAATAAGGAGACATTAAACAAATGAGATTATTTAACACACTTACACGCCAGAAAGATGAATTTGTGCCATTAAAAGCAGGAGAAGTAAAAATGTACTCCTGTGGTCCAACTGTCTATAATTATTTCCATATAGGTAATGCTAGACCATTTATTATGTTCGATTTATTGCGTCGTTATTTTGAATATCGTGGTTACAAAGTAACTTTTGTGCAAAATTTTACAGACATTGATGATAAGGTAATCAACAAGGCAAATGACGAAGGTGTAGACTTTAACACGATTGCTGAACGCTATATCAAAGAATATTATGTTGATGCTGAGGGTTTAGGTGTTGGAAAAGCTACTTTCCACCCAAGAGCTACCGAAACTATGGACGCTATTATTGATATAGTTCAAAAACTGCTTGATAAAGGTCATGCTTATATTGCTGAAAATGGTGATGTTTATTTCCGCACAAAATCTGACCCAGATTATGGTAAACTATGTCATCAACCAATGGAAGAGCTTCAGGCTGGTGCTAGAATTAGTGTGGGTGAAGTTAAAGAAGACCCTATGGATTTTGCAATTTGGAAAGCTGCAAAGCCAAATGAACCTGCATGGGACACACCATGGGGAAGCAAGGGCAGACCAGGTTGGCATATTGAATGCTCTGCTATGGCTTGCAAGTACCTTGGTGAAACCATTGATATTCACTCTGGTGGTCTTGATTTAATTTTTCCTCATCATGAAAATGAAATTGCTCAGTCTGAATGTGCTAACGGCTGCACTTTTGCTAATTACTGGCTGCATAATGGTTTCCTTACTATTGATAATGAGAAAATGAGTAAATCAAAGGGAAACTTCTTTATGGTGCGTGATGCTGCTAAAGAATTTGGTTACGAAACAATTCGTATGTTTATGCTTTCTGCGCATTATCGTTCTCCGCTAAATTATTCGGCTGAAAGCCTTGAAATGAATAAGGCATCTCTTAATCGTTTATATGAAAGCCGTAATAATATGGAATTTCGTATTGAAAAGGCTGTTGGCGATGCTATGACAGCAGAGGAGACAGAAAAGATGACTCAGCTTGAAACTTATAAGCAGAAGTTTGTTGATGCTATGGACGATGATATGAACACTGCTGATGCACTTTCTGCTATTTTCGAGCTTGTTCGTGAAATTAATGGTTATATGTCAAAGCATGATAATACAAGCAAGGCGTTTTTAACCAAGGCTTATGGATTATTTATGGAACTGACTGGCGTACTCAATATTGTGCAAAAGCATGATGATACAGTAGACCCAGAGGCTGAAAAAATTGAGGCTCTTATTCAACAGCGTACAGAAGCTAAAAAGGCTAAGGACTTTGCAAGAGCTGACCAGATTCGCGATGAACTAGCTCAGATGGGTATTACAATTAAGGACACTCGTCAAGGTGTTCAGTGGTCGAGAGCATAAAAATTTAGGACGTGTATAATACACGTCCTTTTTTATCCTAGTGGGTATGATGGACATACCAACGCTAAACAGCAATTTTGACATTTAGGACTTCTTGCAGAACAAACCTCTCTGCCATGAAGAACTAAACGATGACAAAAATCTGACGATTCTTCTGGTGGAATAATCTTTTTAAGCTCATTTTCTACTTTTACAGGGTCTTTGGTATCCTTAACAAATCCAAGCCTATTGGATAGCCTTATGCAGTGGGTGTCAGCCACAATAGCGGGCTGTCCATATATGTCACCTAAAATTAAATTTGCAGTTTTTCTGCCTATTCCAGGGAGTTTAAGCAAATGCTCCATTTTATCAGGCACTTTTCCATTATATTCATTTAAAAGCATGTTGGCACATGCTTTTAAATCCTTAGCTTTGGTGCGAAAAAGTCCACATGTTCTTATTCCTTGTTCTATTTTTTCTATTGGTGCGTTGGCAAAGCTCTCAAGTGTAGGAAAATCCACAAATAAATCCTTTGTAACAATATTTACTCTAACATCAGTACACTGTGCAGAAAGTCTAGTGGCAAACAAAAGCTCATAATCATGGGTGTACTTTAATGCACATTCTGGATTTGGATATTCTTTTTTTAAAGCAGAAACAACTGCTAATGCACGTTCTTTTTTTGTCATAATTAAATCACAATCCTTCTATTATAATAAACCATTAAAAGTTTTATAAATTTTTATATTAGGTATAAGCACATACACATACATAAATATGAATATAATAAAAAAAGCAAAATGTCAAGCAAAAAAAATATGCGGTATTACCAAAAAAAATTATCGCATTACTTAAAAAAAGTATAGTGTGCTGAAAAATAAAAAAGTTATTATTAAGTCGTTGCAAAATTATAAAAATATGTTTTAATTTTGTTATAGGTATTTTGCAATTTAAGCAGAAAAAGTATGATTCTGCATTTAGGAGGGCTTTTCATTATGATTACTAGACAGGCTATGGATTTTGTTAGTCGTTATGATGCTGAAGTTGGCAGCATGATTCGCAAGGAGTTCGACCGCCAGTGCCGTAACATCGAACTAATCGCATCTGAGAATATTGTAAGTGAGGCTGTTATGGCAGCTATGGGTTCTGTTTTAACAAATAAATATGCTGAAGGTTATCCAGCAAAGCGTTACTATGGCGGCTGTGAATGTGTAGATGAAGTTGAAAATTTAGCTATTGATAGAGTTTGCAAGCTGTTTGGCGCAAAGTTTGCAAATGTTCAGCCACATTCTGGTGCTCAGGCTAATATGGCAGTTTATCAGGCGCTTGTAAAGCCAGGTGATACTATATTAGGTATGAGCCTTGATAATGGCGGGCATTTAACACATGGTTCTCCTGTAAACCAGTCTGGTCTGCTTTATAACATTGTTTCATATGGTGTGGACGAAAACGGTTATATTGATTATAATGAAGTTGAAAAAATTGCCAAAGAAGTAAAGCCAAAAATGATTATCGCTGGTGCATCTGCTTATCCTCGTGAAATTGATTTTGAAAAGTTTGCTGAGATTGCTCACAGCGTTGGTGCTTACCTTTTTGTTGATATGGCTCATATCGCAGGTTTGGTTGCTGCTGGGCTGCATATGAACCCAATGCCTTATGCCGATGTTGTTACAACCACAACTCATAAAACTCTGCGTGGTCCACGTGGTGGAACTATTCTTACTAACAATGAGGAGCTTGCTAAGAAATTTAACAAGGCTATTTTCCCAGGCACTCAAGGCGGCCCATTAATGCATATTATCGCTGCTAAGGCTGTTTGCTTTGGTGAGGCTTTACAGCCTGAATTTAAGGCTTATCAGTCTAATGTTATTCGTAACTCAAAGGCTCTTGCACAGGCACTTCTAAATCAAGGATTTGACCTTATCTCAGGCGGCACAGATAACCACTTAATGCTAGTTGACCTGCGTAAAGCCGGCGTTACTGGCAAGGTTCTTCAGAATCGTCTTGACGAAGTTTATATCACAGCAAATAAAAACGCAATTCCCAATGACCCAGAAAGTCCATTTGTAACTTCTGGTTTGCGTGTTGGCACTCCAGCTGTAACTACTCGTGGATTCGGTGAGCCTGAGATGCTAAGAATAGCTGAGTTCATTTGGCAGACTGCAACTGATTTCGATGCAAGGGCAAATGAAATTCGTGAAAATGTAAAAGAAATGTGCAATCGTTTCCCAATTTACTGCTAATAAATGCAAATAAGGCTTTAAATGGGTCTTATTATATATGGATATTTAAAAATGAGGTGTTTCAAAATGGTAATGGAGCTGAAAAAAACAGGTCTTAATGGATTTGTGGCTGCACACGAAACCGAACTTATGAAACCAATGGTTAAGCAGGCTAATGAAATGCTTGTAAATCATACTGGTGTGGGTAATGACTTTCATGGTTGGGTTGATTTGCCAGTTAATTATGATAAGGAAGAATTTGCTCGTATTCAGGCTGCGGCTAAAAAGATTCAGGGCAACTGTGATGTTTTAGTTGTCATTGGTATTGGTGGTTCTTATCTTGGTGCCAGAGCTGCTATTGAGTTTGTAAATGGTCAATTTTACAATCAAACTCGTAAGGAAGGTATTCCAGAAATCTATTTTGTAGGAAATAATATTTCTTCCTCTTATATCAACGATGTTATTAAGATTATTGGTGATAGAGATTTTAGCATCAATGTAATTTCTAAATCTGGTACCACTACTGAGCCTGCAATCGCTTTCCGTGTGTTTAAGAAGCTGGCGGAGGAGAAGTATGGCAAGGATGGTGCTAAAGACCATATATTTGCTACAACTGATAAGGCTCGTGGAGCATTAAAGAGCCTATCAGATGCGGAAGGTTATGAAACTTTCGTTGTTCCAGATGATGTTGGCGGTCGTTTCTCTGTTTTAACTGCTGTTGGTCTGCTGCCTATGGCTGTTGCCGGTATTGATATCGAGGCTGCTATGAAAGGTGCTGCTGACGCTCGTGAGGAGTTTAATAAGGAAGATAATATCTGCTTTGAATATGCTGCTTTGCGTAATATTCTATACCGCAAGGGCAAGGGTATGGAGATTCTCGTAAACTATGAGCCATCTCTTGTTATGATGGGTGAGTGGTTTAAGCAGCTATTTGACGAGTCTGAGGGTAAAGATCATAAGGGTATTTTTGCGACCTCTGCAAACTTCTCCACCGACCTCCACTCTATCGGTCAATTTATTCAGGACGGAACACGAAACCTATTTGAAACGGTTCTTTGGGTTAAAAATCAGCGTAGTGATTGTGTTATCGAAGAAATGGAAGGCAATGTTGACGGCTTAAATTATCTTGCAGGTAAGGACGTTCAATTTGTAAACTCTAAGGCATATGCGGGCACTCTGATGGCTCATATGGATGGTGGTGCTCCAAATATTGTACTTGAAATTGAAAAGGCTGACTCTTACAACTTCGGTTATATTGTTTATTTCTTTGAGAAGGCTTGTGGTATTTCTGGTTATATGCTTGGAATCAATCCATTTGACCAGCCAGGTGTTGAGTCCTATAAAAAGAACATGTTTGCTCTGCTTGGCAAGCCAGGTTTTGAGGAACTTCGTAAGGAGCTTGAAGCTCGTTTAGGCGAATAAAGTATATTAAAGAAAAGTCCAGTTTTTTACTGGACTTTTTTTGTTTATATAGTACAATAATATAAAATATAATTGGGGGATCATGAATGAAAAATACAGATAAAAAAATACCATTTGAACGATTTCGCACATATTTTTTATATTTTATGGTGTATTGTGTTCTTGGTTGGTTCTATGAAGTTTTTCTTGAAGTTGTGGTATATAGATGGGGATTTTCAAACAGAGGTTTGCTTTTTGGTCCATATTTGCCCATTTATGGTACAGGTGCTTTGTTGATTTTATTATGTACAAATTCATGGTTACATAAAAAAATAAAACTTGGAAAAATAAATATAACTCCTGTTATTGCTTTTGTAGTTATAGTTATTGTAACTACGGTTGTAGAACTAATAGTTAGTTATGCACTGGAATATACAATAGGTTATTGGCTTTGGGACTATACTTCCTATAAAATTCAGTTTGAGGGTAGAATTTGCCTTAGTGCAAGTGTTCGGTTCGGTTTAGGTGGACTGATAATAGTATATTTTATTCAGCCGCTTTTAATTAGGATTAAAGATGCATTGACCGAAAACGCCAGAATAATACTGTTTTTTATTATGTTTATTCCATTTTGCATCGAATGGATTTATGTTATTTTCTTAAAAAAATAAAAAATACCATTTTCTATTATGGATAATATAATATAATTTAAGACAAAATAAGCTACGGTGATGTTATGGAGAAAGGTAAACATTCAGCGGAGCTTTTTTGTTTGGGTGGATTAGGTTATGCAGTTATAGAGATTTTATGGCGTGGATTCACTCATTGGACTATGTTTTTAACAGGAGGACTGGTTTTTGTTGGTCTTTCTGTTATAGAAGAAAATATGTCAGATAAGTTTTTGCCAGTAAGATGGTTAATAGGTGCTTGCTTTGTAACAATGGCTGAACTTCTTGTCGGGATAAGTGTAAATATATTTTTAAAACTAAATGTTTGGGATTATTCCGATGAATGGGGCAATATTTATGGTCAGATTTGTCCTAAATATACTTTTTATTGGTTTTTGATTTGCATAGTGGCTATGCCTGCTGCTTATATGACCACAAAACAGCTTGCATATTATAGAAAAGCAAGATATAATAAAAGCTATGGGAAAAAGCCTAAAAAGGGGTTTGGAATTTATGCTTATTGCTTTAGACATAGGAAACAGTCATGTGAGAATCGGAGTAGCCTACGGGGACGAAATTCAATTTGTCGCCTCGATAGCGACCGACGAGAGAATGACAAAAGAGCAATATGCATGTCAGATTCGAGAGGTCTTACAGCTTTACAATGTCAACACAAGCAAAATCAAGGGTGCGGTGCTTTGTTCAGTGGTTCCAGCAGTGACAACGGCAGTGCAGCAAGCTATAAATATGCTAACGGGGATAATGCCTCTAAATGTTGCATCGGGTCTCAAAACCGGTCTGAAAATTAAAATGGATCAGCCTCGTGCATTAGGCAGTGATTTAGTTGCAAACGCTGTTTTTGCACTCAAAAATAAAAATCTGCCGTGTATAGTTGTAGATATGGGTACAGTAACAACGTTCACTGTACTTGATGAAAATGGTACGTTAATAGGTACAGCTATTGCATCGGGTGTTAAAAGCTCAATGGACACTTTGCGTCATGTGGGAGCTCAACTGCCTGCAATTCGTATGGAAGTACCTAAAAATGGTATTCTTGGACGAAATACTGTTGATGCAATGAAATCTGGAACCATTTTTGGTGCTGCTGCTATGGTTGATGGTATGATTGACCGTATAAGTGATGAGCTTGGTCAAAAGCCTTATGTGCTGTTATGTGGCGGAACGGGTGAGTTTTTAGCACCATATATAAAAAACGATATCGTTTGCGACCCTAATGTAACGCTTAAAGGTCTTATCGACATCTGGAACAAAAACCAAAAAGGCTAATTTCCTAAATATTTTATGCACTGTACTTGCATTGTGGCAAGACGGCAGCAGGAGGAAAATTATGCGAAAACAGAAAAAAAATTTAACACGTATGGTTCAAATCGCACTTCTTGCGGCAATTATGATGGTTATGAGTGTAACCCCGCTTGGTTATATTCCTTTGCCGTTTATGAAAGCAACTATCATGCATATTCCAGTTATTGTTGGTGCATGTTTGCTAGGCCCTAGGGTTGGTGCTGGTTTAGGTGCTTTATTTGGTCTTACAAGTATTGTTGTAAATACAATAAGTCCTAACATCACATCTTTTGTTTTTACGCCATTTTATAGCTTTAACGAACAGTTTAGTGGTGGAATATCCAGTATAGTTGTTGCAATGGTACCTAGAATACTTATAGGTTTAGTATCTGGTTATGTATTTATAATTTTTAAGAAAATTATAAATAATGATACTATAAGCCTTATGCTTGCAGGTGTTTCTGGTGCCATGACAAACACTATTGGTGTTATGGGACTTATTTATATTCTATTTGGTGAACAGTACGCTATTGCTGGAGGAAAAGACCCACAGCTATTATTAGGCGTTATAATAGGTGTTATAGGCACTAATGGTGTTGTTGAGGCAATTATCGCTGCAATATTAACAGCTGGAGTATGTAAAGCTGTGATACTTGCTTTTCGTGGCAAGTTTGTTACTAATTGAGATTTAATATATTGAGTTTAAACGGTCTGCTAATTTAAGCAGACCGTTTTTTGAAATAAGTATAAAAGCATAAATTTTATAACAATGATTTAATTATAAACTAGGTAATATCAAATTTGCGTTTATTCTACATATATTGATACCAAAAAATATTTCCAATGAAAATAAAAAGTGTTATAATGTTAAGGTAATGTAAAGATTATTTGGGCGATAAAATGAAAAAGACATTTTTTCAATTATAGTTATGATAGCCATGTCTGGTTGTATAGTTTTAGGGAGTAAGGATAGATTATATGGACACAACTGTTGGTTTAAATATTCAGCTTGAAAAAGATGGACAAACAGGTAAAACCCAAGTCAAAAGCTATAATTATATGCCTATGCTTATGGTAAATCTTACTCCACAGGTGGAAAGCAGATTTGAGTTAATTGATGATAAGGCACTTTCATAAGCTAGTGAAAACAAACAAATTATGCAAAAGCTAAACAAGGATTTAATTGATCGTCATAATATTTTAGCGTAAAATGAATATATAGGTCAGATAGCTGCATAATTTATATTGCTTGTTTTATAGGGATATATAATCTTTTGATTTTTAAGTTCACTTATAATACTACTAGGAGAACAGAAAATGAATGATGTATCTACAACAGAGATATTGGAAAATAATAAAATTGGAGTATTTAAAATTATAATTCCATTAGAAAATAATAAAAAACCTCAAATGTATTGTAATGATATTTTACTGTCATTATTATGTGTTAGTGGTGATAAATCTCCAGAAGAATTATATCTGCACTGGATCAATGGTGTAAACCATGATTATAAAGAATACATTGATGATGTTTTTGAGAAAAGTGCAGGTAATAAGCAAATTGAAATAGAATATCCATGGAAACACCCTGACGGAGAATGGATATACCTTAGACTTAATGGAAAAGCTATAGAAGATAATAAAAACTTAATTGAAATAGAGGGTTATCAGCAGGATATAACAGATTTATTTGAAAGAAAAGATATTGATGAAAAAGTACACAATATTAGAGACCCTTATAAGTTTAAAAAATATGCTAATTCACATATAGATATATATGACGAGGTTTATGAGGTTGACCTTGAAACATATAACCTTAAAACTATTTTCTTTAGAAAAAGCAAAAATAAAACTATAGAAGAAGATGGTTATATTTTTGATATTATTGAAAAGCATATTCACCCAGAGGATAGGCATATCCTTGCCAATATATTTATGTCTAAGAGCATATTAAATATGGAAAAAAATAATAATGCAAAACACATAGAGTTTAGATCTAAGACAAAATCAGGCGGGTATGAGTGGATTAGAATGAACTGTGTTCTTGTAATATTGAATGGTAAAAAAAATATACTAATGTATGGTTATAGTTTTCAAGATAGAAAACAAATGCAAGAAATTAAAAAAGAAAAAGAGGCTATTGTTTCGGCAATAGTTGCTGACCATACAGCAGTTCTTGATATAGACCTCAACACAGGTAAAATAAATGTACTTAAAGACCAGTCAATGAGTTATGTGGAAATGTCAGATTTTGAGAAAATGATAGATAATCTCACTAATTACTATGTCCAAAATTCAGATTCCAAGAAAATCTTAGAATTTTTATCTATGGAAAACCTTAGAAATATAGCACTTAATAATACCAAAATTGATTGTGATGTTCAGCTTAGAACCGATATATTTGGATATGGTTGGCTTAGAGTCTCTGCAATAGGCACAAGGGATTTATTTGACAGAGTATTTATTCTTATTAAAAACACAAGCAGTGATTATATGCTGGATATTCTTATGAATCAGTATATATCAAAAAATTGTGAGGACCTTTATTACATTGACTGCAATACTAATGGTTTTTTGAAATTTTCAGGCAAAAAATTTGGTGGAAATAATACCCCTAAACAAGGTAATGATTATATTGCACAAGTCCAAAGATATGCAGACCGTTTTGTTGTGGAAGAAGATCAAGAAATTTTCAGACAGAAAATGTTGCCTATATGTGTTTTATCCGATTTAGAAAAGCATGGATTTTGCAATTTATCATATGGTATAATAGATGAAGATGGTGAGTATAGAAGAAAATTTGTGCAGTTTCAGTATTATGATAAAGAAAATAATACAATCCTTTTAATGAGTTCAGATATTACTGCAAGCTATACACTGAACTTAGAAGAACATCGTAAAATGAAAAAAGATGTTGTAACCGACTATCTTACAGGTATATATAACAGGTTTGGTCTGGAGAAAAAATTTAAAGAATGCATTCCTTCTCTTGATAGTTATATTTCGGCGTTTATATTGTTGGATTTGGATAATTTTAAAAATGTTAACGACATACTTGGCCATACCACCGGAGATGCAGCACTTAAAGATGTAGCTAAAATATTGAAAGATAATTTTAGAAACAGTGATTTAGTAGGTCGTCTTGGTGGTGATGAATTCGTAATTTTTATGAAAAATATAAAAACAGCTGACATGATTCCTAATTTTATGAAGCGTCTTTTGAAAGCACTTAATCTAAAATATGAAAACTCAGGCGATACTGTACAAATAGCAGCATCAATTGGCGTTGCCTTATTCCCTAAAAATGGTAGAACATTTAATGAGCTTTACCAAAACGCTGATAAAGCATTATATTCCGTTAAAAATAATGCAAAAAATGGTTGCAGCATATATGGTGAGAATGTCATTTACACATACGATGTATAATGGACAACATAATAAGAGAATCCTTGTCATGAACAAAAAAACTGTGGCAATTCTGCCACAGTTTTTTTTATAAATATAATTAGTCACAAACTTTTGTAGTCCAGCCCATATCATCTGGTAATTTGCCCCACTGGATTCCAGTGAGAGTGTCATATAGTTTGTGTGTTAACTCTCCAATCTTGCCATCATTGATATATGCAACTTCGTCCTCATAGCGAAGTTCACCAACAGGTGAGATAACAGCCGCTGTACCTGTGCCAAATACTTCTTCGAGCTTACCTTCTTTAGATGCTTCCATAACCTTACTAATAGGTAGTCGCTCCTCGGATACCTCATATCCCCATTTCTTCATAAGCTCAATACAGCTAATACGTGTTACACCAGGAAGCACTGTGCCTACACATGGTGCGGTATACACTGTACCATCAATTTTAAAGAAACAGTTCATAGACCCAACTTCTTCTACGTATTTATGCTCAACACCATCAAGCCATAGAGTTTGCTCATAGCCTAAATCATGTGCTTTAACCTGTGATACTAAAGATGCTGCATAATTACCACCACATTTTGTAAAGCCTGTACCACCAGGGCAAGCTCGTGTATACTCATCTTCTACAAAGATTTTTACAGGATTTATGCCAGTGGAATAATATGCACCAACAGGCGAACATATTATAATAAACTGATGATGTTTTGATGTACGTACACCAAGATGTGGTTCGGTTGCAATTACAAATGGACGAATATAAAGACTTGTGCCATCTTTATGTGGAACCCAGTCACTATCAGTTTTTACAATGGCTTTTACGGCCTGAATAAAGTCTTCAACTGATAAAGAAGGCAAGCACATACGTTTATTTGTATTTATCATTCTTTCAGCATTCTTCTCTGGTCTGAAAAGCTGGATTGAATTATCAGGCAGTCGATATGCCTTTAAGCCTTCAAAAGACTCCATTGCATAATGCAATACCATAGCGGCAGGGTCAAGTGTAAGGGGCTGATAAGGCACAATACGTGCATCATGCCAGCCAATGCCTTCGGTATGGTCAATAATAAACATATGGTCTGTATAATAGACACCAAAGCCAAGATTGTTTTCGTCTGGTTTTTGTTTTTTGTCTGTTGCAAGTTCATATTTGATGTTTAACATAAATAAGACCCTCTTTCCCAGTTATTACTTAAATTACTTTTATTTTAGACCTCATGTGAGTGTTTTTCAAGTATTTTTATACATTATTATTCATTTTTTTGAATTTTATTTCCTTGATTTTCTTTATCTCAAGGAAAAATGTCAAAAATGTCCATGCCTTTGCCTTTTTTATGCTGATATGATATACTTAAAAATATAAAATATATTTAACAGGAGAACAAATATGAAAAGAGCAAAGCAAATTTTTTCTATTTTGATTTTAATAGTTTGCTTTTTCTCATTTATATCAGCAAATGCGGGTTCAATAGTTTTAACAGCTGTAAATGATGAATTTTTGACCCTCGAAACAAATACTATGCCAACTAAAAAAAGTGGAGAGTGGTATATTCCTTACAATGTGTTTAATAATTTTGGCATAATCTCTTATACGCAAGATAATGGTGATTCATTGGTCATGCAAAACCAAAACCAGACCATAACATTTTCACTATCGCAAGGGTATACTTATGACAAAGACTCAAACACTCTATCTCAGCCAGCTTACTATATAAATGATACAATATATCTGCCAATTAAACTTATGTGTGCACAGTTTGGGCTGTCTTTTTCTGTTATTACTGGTGAAAATCTTATAGTTCGTATTTGTGACCAGTATGCCACATTATCTGATAGTGCATTTGTAAATAGTAATAACCAAAATTCTGAGCAAATAGTGGACGATTATAAAAATGAAAATAATTCCTCAAAACCAGAAATTGTTACACCTAAGCCAGAGCCGGAGGATACTAATGAGCCGGAACCAGTTCCGCCAGAGCAACCTATAACCCCGGCAACGGTAAGACCAGAACTCGTTTATTTGGCTTTTTTAGGAGAAACAAATGAATTTTCTGATGACCTTTTAGATACATTACAGATATATTCAACTAATGCCACATTCTTTTTGCCATTAGACGATAAGTGGAATGATGATTTTATTCGTAAAGCTATAGTTCAGGGACATAGCATTGGTTGGTTAGTGCAAGATGAGGAAGATATAATTTCATCACTTAATAAAGCTAATCAAAGGCTATTTGAGTCAACAGGGATTATGAGCCGAATTGTTAATATAAACAGCAATATTACACAGAATGTTGATAATGCTGTGATTGAAAATGCAGGATATTGCATTTGGAATGTTACAATAAATGCTCAAGATGAGAAATATAATGCAAGCAGAGTTTCACAAAATATATTAACAGTGCTTGATGGAACAACTCAAACTTGTGTTATAAGTTTTCATCACCAAAAATCAACTAATGCGGCTGTAACACTTGTGCTTAGAGATTTTCAGGTCAATAATGTTGAAACACGTAAAATAACCATTGCAGATATGCCTATTTGATTACCTGTTTGCAAAGGAGAATATTATGCATAAATATAGAGCTTTTTCACATATTGTTAGGGGACATAGACATATTAAAAACGGTTCCGTTTGTCAAGATTATGCTCTTGCAAGCGATGCGGCTCCTAATTGTTCTGTTATAGTAGTTGCCGATGGTCACGGTGGTGATGATTACTTTAGAAGTGATAGAGGAGCTAAATTTATTACTCAAGCTGCTGCCGCAGAACTTATGGATTTCGTTGCTGAAACTACAGCTTTACAGCTACGCGGCGCATCAGAGCGTCAACAGCTTATGTATAAGTTATTTGATAGAATACTTAACAGATGGAAAGAGCAGATTGAGGCAGATGTTTTTGATGACCCATTTTCCGAAAGTAAAATGGAAAATGTAAACCCAAAGGTAAGAGAACATTATTTAGCAGGTGAAGGTGTGGAAAATGCCTATGGCACTACTCTTATAGCTATAATTATCACAGAAAAATATTGGCTTGCTATTCAGTTGGGTGATGGTCGTTGTATAGCTATTAGAGCTGACGGTTCTTGTGAACAACCTGTGCGTGTAGATGAACGATGCCAGAATAATCTTACAACTTCAGTTTGTGATAAAGATGCTATAAAAGAGTTTAGATATTCTTTTAGTGAACAATTTCCAGCGGCTGTTTTTGCTTGCACCGATGGAGTTGAGGCTGCATTTCCAGATATGGATAGCACATATGGTTTTGTTCAAGAATTGGCATCAACATATCTTGAAAAAGGTAAAAATGGGCTTAATAAGTCAATGGAGCAAATACTCCCTGCTCTTAGTAAAAAGGGGAATGGTGATGATGTTTCAATCGCTGGGCTGCTGTGTCTGGAAAAGCTAGAACCAATAGCTGAGGTTTTGCAGCTAGAGGAAAAACTCCGTAAAAGTGTTGTTTTATGGGAAAATGCTGGGCATTATATCCGTGACCACGAAAAAGAACAGCATAGGCTGGAAATAAGTCTTGATGAGTGCCGCTCAAGAGTATCCGTTCTATCAAAGCAAATTGAGCAAGACAATATGCTGCTTGAGCAAATGCAAGAACAAATACGTGTTCTTAAGCAAAGTTGTGATGAGCGTGAAAAGCAACTAGTAAAACTTAGAGAAAAATTAGAAAATGAAAAACAACTTGAACTTGAACTTGATACCAAAGTCAAGCGTATGAATGAAGAACAACAACGTTTACAAACTGAACTTGATGAGGCTGCAAGCAATGTTGAAACGCTTATGGATGGCACAGAGATTGCTCGGAAGACGGCTGAAGAAAAAAAGAAAGCTGAGGGAGAATCGCTATTTGATATAGATGATGAAGAAGATTTCACAGAGCCTTGGGCATTTATAAATAGATAAAACGAAAACTCCCCGATATTAAAGAATCGGGGAGTTAAATTTAAAAGTAAAAAGACCCGATTTACTAAACCAGGTCTGTTGGTGGGAGGTGGTGGATTCGAACCACCGAAGTCGAAGACGACAGATTTACAGTCTGTTCCCTTTGGCCACTCGGGAAACCTCCCATATAAAATTGTAGTGTAAATGAGTGGTGGGAGGTGGTGGATTCGAACCACCGAAGTCGAAGACGACAGATTTACAGTCTGTTCCCTTTGGCCACTCGGGAAACCTCCCATATTCATTTCATTAAAAAATCTTTCCATAGGAAAGATTTTAAGTGGAGCTGGTGGACGGACTCGAACCCCCGACCTGCTGATTACAAATCAGCTGCTCTACCAACTGAGCTACACCAGCTTGTTATTTCGTTCGCCGCCGTATCTCTCAGCGACGATGTTTATTATATAGCATATTAACGCATATGTCAACAGTTTTTTTGAAAAAAATCGAAAAAAACAAAAAAATTTAAAACAAATGAAAAAGAAGCAAAAAATTATGTTTTTTTGCTTCTTTTTTGGCATAAAAAACAGACTTCGGAGACTTCCGAAGTCTGTTAGTTTAAGAAAAATCAAAAAATTTTAAAATTTCTTATGCCTTACCGTTGCAACCTAGAACGTTAATCAGCTTGTGAGTAACCATGTCCTTAACTGCCTGACGAGCTGGTTTTAGATACTGACGTGGGTCAAAGTCAGCTGGCTTTGTAGCAAAGTGCTCACGAATAGCAGCTGTGATTGCTAGACGAATGTCAGAGTCGATGTTAATCTTACATACAGCGCTCTTAGCAGCCTCACGCAGCATTTCTTCTGGGATACCGATAGCATCTGGCATCTTGCCGCCGAACTCGTTTACCTTCTTTACAAACTCTTGTGGAACAGAAGATGCACCATGAAGAACGATTGGGAAGTTAGGCAGACGACGGGATACGTCTTCCAGAATGTCGAAACGCAGCTGTGGTTTCTGACCTGGCTTAAACTTGTAAGCACCATGAGAAGTACCGATAGCGATTGCTAGAGAGTCAACACCTGTACGGGTTACAAAATCTTCAACCTGTGCTGGGTCTGTATACTGATGCTCGTCAGAAGAAACGTCATCTTCCACACCAGCCAGACGGCCAAGCTCGGCCTCAACTACAACGCCATGTGCATGAGCGTACTCAGCAACCTGCTTTGCAACTTTTACGTTGTCCTCGTAGTCCATGTGAGAGCCGTCAAACATTACAGATGTAAAGCCGCCATCGATGCAAGACTTACATATTTCAAAGTCATCGCCGTGGTCAAGGTGTAGTGCCATTGGAACGTCTGGACACTCCTGAACTGCTGCTTCCACCATCTTTACAAGATAGGTGTGGTTTGCGTATGCACGCGCACCTTTGGATACCTGTAGGATTACAGGAGCCTTCTGCTCCTGACAAGCCTCGGTGATACCCTGAACGATTTCCATGTTGTTTACATTGAAAGCACCAACAGCGTAGCCGCCTTCGTATGCTTTCTTAAACATTTCGGTAGTAGTTACTAATGGCATTCTTAATAACTTCCTTTCGAATATAAAATTATTGGATTGCTCACGTTTCGAGCAATTCTATCATTATATTACCAGTATAATCACCCAAAATCAAGCATTTTGTTGTTGGTTTTTTAACAAAGCTGTTTTTTGAGGAAATTAAGCAAAAAAAATTGATTTTTATGCGGCTTTATGTTATCATTTTAATGACTTGAAACGTCTTTTAAAAAGATGATGAGTTTATTAGGAGGTATTATAAAAATGAGCGAATTAAAAGGCGCTTGTGTCATCGGTCAGTCCGGTGGCCCAACTTCAGTAATCAACACTTCTGTCCTAGGTGCTATGGAGGCTGCTCTTGACTCAGATTCCATTACCCGTGTATTTGGTATGGCTCACGGTATCCGTGGTCTGCTTGATGATAATCTATATGATATTGATAAGGAAGACCGTGATGAGCTAGCTCTACTGCGTTATACTCCATCTTCTGCTCTTGGTTCTTGCCGTTATAAGCTGGCTGACCCAGATGTTGATGACACAGATTACAAGCGTATCCTTGAAATGTTCAAGAAATATGATATCCGTTACTTCTTCTATAATGGTGGTAACGACTCTATGGATACTTGTAACAAGGTTTCTAAGTACATGATGAAATCTGGTTATGAGTGCCGTGTAATGGGTATCCCTAAGACTATCGATAACGACCTGTTTGGCACTGACCACTGCCCAGGTTTTGCTTCCGCTGCTAAGTACATCGCTACTTCTTGTATGGAAATCTATCAGGACGCTCGTGTATACGACACTGGTATGATTTGTGTAGTTGAAATCATGGGTCGTCATGCTGGTTGGCTGACTGCTGCTGCTGGTCTTGCTACCGCTATGGGTGCTGGTCCAGACCTTATCTATCTACCAGAAACCGATTTCGATATGGATAAGTTCATCGCTGACGTTAAGAAGGTTTACGCTGAGAAGGGTAACTGCTTAGTTGCTGTTTCTGAGGGTATCCACTATGCTGACGGTTCTTTCGTTTCCGAAGCTAAGACTTCTGCTACTGATGGTTTTGGTCATGCTCAGCTTGGCGGTCTGGCTGCTATGCTGGCTGAAAAGGTTAAGAGTGAAACTGGTGCTAAGGTTCGTGGTATCGAGCTGAGCCTACTTCAGCGTTGTGCTGCTCACTGTGCTTCTAAGACTGACGTTGATGAGTCTTATATGGCTGGTAAGGCTGCTGTTGAAAATGCTGTTGCTGGTAAGACTGACTATATGCCAGGCTTTAAGTGCACCCGTGACGAAAACGGCTACAAGTGCGAAATCGAGCTTCTTCCACTTGCTACTGTTGCTAACACTGAGAAGAAAGTTCCTCGTGAATGGATTAACGAAGAGGGTAACGGTATCACTCAGGGCTTCGTAGATTACGCTATGCCTCTAATCGCTGGCGAGAACAATGGCCCTAAGGTGAATGGTCTGCCTAAGTTCGCTAACCTCAAGAAGATTAAGGCTGAAGTTTAATTTAGTCTATTATAAAAGACAGTCATTAAATTGACTGTCTTTTTTATTATATACAAAATTTAAATTGATAAAAAAGGTCGCTAATTTAGCGACCTTTCAATTTGTTTCACAAGATGATGCTGATATACTTATAGATGGAGATTGACAAACTCCAGAAGTTTCAGAAGAATTGTTTTCATTACCTTTATTGGACAAAGCAATATCATCTTCGTCAGGTGATAGCTGCTTCCATTTCTTTGGGTTATCATTAGGTTTTTTATTTATCATTGCCATTTGGTATAGTTGAGGGTCTTTCTTTAAAAGATATTTAAGGTCTTTTATTGGTACTTTGTCGCCTTTTCTAATGCGTTCAGCTATCTTCATACAAATTCTACGAATTTCTTCTGGTGAAGGTTCATCTTTTTTGGGGGTCGAAGTGTTTTTTATTATTTCAGCTAATGCTGAGGTTTTATTGTTATTTTTTATAAACTCTTTAAAAAAAGTAGTATAGGACGCATTATCATCAATTACAGTTTCTTCTTGTTTTGATGATACTTCAATAGTATCATAATTGCTAGATTGGGCTTTTTCTAATTCTTTTGATTGTGTTTCATTTTTTGTTATTTGGTATGGTGCAATACTAGTGTTGGATACTATTTTCATTTTAATCAACCCTTTATATGATTTCTAGTGTAGCACAGATATATTTTGCAATATCGTCAACTTTTGGAGTAGAACCATCATTAAAATCAGTAGCCCAAATGATAATAGAATAATCAAGTCCCATTGGAAGATATATAGTCTGTTTTGCAGATAAACCATCTTGGATTTTTCTGTCAAAAGTTAAATAATAAACCCAAATGCCATTTATTTCTTCTGTAAAATATTTTCCGCTTTGTGCTTCTTCTGGCAACTGACCAGATGAAAGTAAAAATTTATGGAAATCTTCTTTTATTTTTTCATCAGAGTAATCTATATTTTTACTGTTTGATTGCAAACTTGAAATCTGTATGTTTACATTAGAGGGCATGTTTGAAGTTGTATCTGTTGGAGTAAAAAAATCTAAGTTCATTTTTTCAATGGAGTGAGCTTCGTTTTTAGACCAGTTTTTAGGTATTTTGTATTTTAAATATTTTCCTTCGTAGATTTGTGTTTCCCAATCAGGTTTTGGATAAGCTTCTTTTGTTGAGTCATCTTTATTTTCTTTTGTGGTAAATGAAACAGATGAATTGTTATTGTTTTTTACTGTTGATTTTTGGGTATTAGAACAGCCAGTACAAGATAAAGTAAGACCTAAACTAATCGCTAAGGATATAAATGATTTTAAATTCATATATTTGAACCTCCTTTATCATTTACAAATATCGTCATAAGATAAATTAAAAATAATATAATAAGAATTAATTTAATGAAAAAACCTGTTGATAAATGGTGTTTGATGTCGTATACTAATCAAGCTGTCTGTTGAGGGCGACTGGTCAAAAGAAAAAACTTGAAAAACTTCGAAAAAGATGTTGACAAGTAAAAACTCTTTTGATATAATAATTAAGCTGTCTTTGAGAGATGGCGAGTTTACTAGAAAGCTTACGAAAAAAGTCAAAAAACTTTGGAAAAAGTTCTTGACAAGCTGAAATGAGTATGGTAAACTAAATAAGCTCTTTAACGAGAGTAAAGCGATTGAAAAACATCGTAAATATTGTACTTTGCAAATTAAACAACGAAATGCTTACTTTAAATAGTATGTGACGAACCTGAAAATTCGCTTGAGTTTATACTCAAAAGAATCCAAGCAGAAGTCGGAACTCTGCTTTAAAAGTAAAACCGACGAACGTCAGACTCTAAAGTCGATTTTAACAGGTTAGACTGTTTAAATACAATTTTTAGAGAGTTTGATCCTGGCTCAGGATGAACGCTGGCGGCGTGCCTAACACATGCAAGTCGAACGGACTTATTTTGGAAAGTTCTTCGGAACTGGAATCTATAAGTTAGTGGCGGACGGGTGAGTAACGCGTGAGCAATCTGCCTCGGAGTGGGGGATAACAGCCGGAAACGGCTGCTAATACCGCATAATGCATTCTGGTCGCATGGTCGGAATGCCAAAGGCTTGCTGCTCTGAGATGAGCTCGCGTCTGATTAGCTAGTTGGTGGGGTAACGGCTCACCAAGGCGACGATCAGTAGCCGGACTGAGAGGTTGAACGGCCACATTGGGACTGAGACACGGCCC
>CALWBL010000006.1 GCA_944376065.1 uncultured Butyricicoccus sp.
ATTTGAGTGTCATCAGTTAAAAGGTCAATCCCTCTAAACTGCTGATAAACCTTGTATCCTTGTGCGGGCTGAGTAAATGAGGGGACAGTAATCGGTTCAAGCATCGTCATACCACTCCATTTCTGTTTCAACCGCAGGAGTAATATTACCAAGCATCTCAGTAAATTTGTTGTAAGCTAAAACAGATTCCGCCTTTTTGTCATCGTCAGCTTCTAAAAACTTACTTTGCACAGCATAAGGCATAGCCATTCGGGCTATCTCCTCACAAAATGGAATTTCAAACTGCTCATCTGCCGATTTACAGATAGGCAGATTTAAAAGTCTATCCTGTCCCCGAATCTTGCGAAATTGATTTTCATAGGGCAAACAGATGTTCATTAAATGATTTAATATAGTTGGAAAAGCATCTTTAATATCCTCATCATCATCTGGAATTTCGTAAACCAGCAAACAGCCTTGTTCATATAGTTCTCTTACAGTCACAAAACCCCTCCTTTTACTTACCTGCAACTTCTTTCTGTACAATTTCAGATGTAAATTTATCACTTATATCCATAGCAACCACACTAACAGTCATATCAGTTGCATCAAATGGAGCTGTATACAGCTCTCGTGTCATTGAAAAACGAGGGTCAGTTCCATCTAATGTATAATAAATTTTCGCACTGTCTGATGATTGTAATGTTACAGCGGTTTTAACCGAGTCAGTAATAGTTGGCTTAGAAAGTCTGCTTTCAGTTTTAATCAGCGAATAAACGGCATCAGCCTTAGAGCCAAGTACAAACACATCATAAAGCTGTCTTCCTTCAATAACAGCACCATTTATACCAACAGGGTCAGTATGAATTTTAGCGGCATTGATTTTATAAGGGAATGCAACTGCTTGCTCATGCATAGCAGTAAAGAAATGGTTTTCACCAAACATATAATCAGGTATTTCAATTATAGTAAAACCAGCAACTGTACCGATTACACCGGTTGGCAGTTGTTTACCTGCGAGGTTATCTAAACCGCACCATTCTTTAGAAAGCATAATATCTGGTGTCATAGATGCAGGTATGTAGATAAATCTACCCTCTCTAGGGACACGATGGTTATTAAACCATGTACGAGCCTTAAAAATTTCGGTTATAATATTTTGAGCAGTCGGCTTTTCATCTATGCAATCGATATGACCATAATTTACGATTTTACCTAAAGCATACTCATCAGCCATTGGAACGACCTGTTCACGCATCTGCTGACGCAGCCACTGACCGGCTTTGTTAGTTATAGTTTGTTCGCTTTCATCGCCCTTATCCACCACGCCAGTGAAAGATTTATCTTGACTCATTGTATATTCAATTACTGTGTCCTGTATATCTTTAATCTGACCATAACGGCTTGTACCACTGCGCTGATAATCCACAAGAGGGGTTGTATGCAACATATACACTCTCACAGTTTTCGCACCAGTGAAGTCGACTTTAGCTTTACAGTGAGCCTTGACATAGCTGTCATGAGTAAATACACTTTCAATTTGTTTTGAGTATTTCGTTGCTAAATTTATAGCCATAATTTAAAATCTCCTTTTAAAATATAATTTTCAATTAGAAAGTCCGCTTATAAAAGCATCCGAATTTATAGCATCGCCTGACAAACCACCTATACTGGTAAGTTTATTTTTTTCATTGGTTTGCATAGCACGAATAATATCTTGCAGTTGAGCTATTTTATTATTAAGTTCTAATTCCTTTCTTTGGGAGTAAGCAGCAGCAGGTGACATGCCATTTTTAATCATTTGAGCGAGTTCTGGTGTAAGCTGCTCTTTTGTAAGCTGAGGATTCATTTTGAGCAGTTCTAGCCAAGGTTTAATTAGCTCTTGACATTGCATCATATTGTTTTGAGGTGCAGAACTCATATTTTTGTTTTGTAAATTCAATTTTGGTTCACTCCTTTATTACTATTTTGTTGTGATAAATTTTTTTGTTGACCTCTAAGAGCTTCAATAATTTCCTGTTTATTAGGTATATAGCTGTTAGGTATTGATTCAAGATATAATACAGGGTCTGGAATCATACCCGCTTGCATTAGCTTGTCCATATTGGTCATAGCAACTATTTCAGACCAGTAACTAGCAGCACCAACTTCCACATTTATATCCATAGCACCGATAGAAAGCGTATCAAAATCGAGTAAAACGTCCATTTTCTGTTCGGTTTGCGAGCCATCGGGCTGAGTTTGCTTTACATTTACGCTAACATTACGCATACCATAGTAAGCACACGCCATATCAACAATAATTCTTATACAGTCCTCATTAAATTGCTCAAACATACGCTTTTGAAGTTCAAGCGGTGCATTGCTAGCCTTTTGAGTTGCAAGTATAGCGGAAGTATTATCTGGATTGCTTATGTTGCCAAGTGCTGTATCTGATGCACCCATGCAGTCTTTCATCATGCTTTGATACATTTCAATGCTGGAGAAAACACCATTAGGCATCTGAACTCCATTTATAGGGTTTGCAATAACCTCTCTTGGGTCCCCAGTCACACCAATAGCCTTTGACGGGTCGCCGTTCCAACCATTTGGCAATCTGTTAATGTTATAAACGAGTTTTGGCATAGCTAAATTTTGAGTGTAAGCGCCAATATAAGTAGCCTGTTTATTGATAGCTATTTGAGTTGGTATCATCTCGGTTATAGGGCTTACCCCGTGCATACAGTTATTTCTTTCAATCCAACTAGCCCACGCAAGAGGATAAAGCGTCATATCTGTTTTGGTTTCTGGATAGGTTATAACATCGCCGCAAACCTTCATAAAATACACGTTTTCTACCATCTCTGGTATGGAAAATATATCTTCTGATACTTCATTTTGAACCTTCCAAAGTCTAGTTAGCTCTGTTACTAGCTCATCACTTGTCATTTGTTCCTCACCAACAAACTCAGAACCATAATCTGGTAGTATTTCCTGCCAATTTTTAATGCCGTTTTGTTTTGCCTCTTTTCTAACTTCGCTTACAGGTCTACGCCTAGCAATAATTATATAAGGCTGTCCCTGTACATCTTGAGAATGTGGGTTTCCAAAGAAAACATTAGTATTCATAATAGGTTCTGCAACAATATCCCCTTTTACAAGCTGACCTGTGTTGATTTTAGGATTAAAACTGAAATACATACATAAATCTCCATCAACCACACCATTTCTTAAAACTTTTCTGTTTTTGGTTTTGATTGCCTGTCGCTCAAATACACGCTCTACAACCGCATCAAGAGCCTGTCCTTCAATGCTCGTTTGGTCATTGGAGTTAAACGGTGTAATGTTCCATGAGATATCATCAGAAACTACTTGTGACTGAAAAAGCGAAGTAACACGCCTTAAAATATTGAATGTCACTGGCTGAATTTTAGTTGTTTTAAGTCCGTCCCACTGCTGACCTAAATAAAACTTCTCGTTTTGCCTTACTTGCTCAAAAAGGTTTAAATTTTCTTTAAATTGTTTGCCTTTTGCAAATTCAGATTGCACTTTTTGTGCTGAAATATTATCATTCATGATGTTGCTCTCCTGTATACATCATAATTTTTTGCAAATCCGATTGAAAAACATCTTCTTTTATGCTTGTGTTTTGGGTGTTTTTAGAGTTTTCCTCTCCTTTTTGCTCAAAACGCTCTAAAAAAGATAATCTCTCATTGCATTTTCCGCACTCAAACCCTAGCTTAAATATGAGTACAGCACCAACCATAATAACCAAGCACTCAAAAGCCGTTAAAATCATTAAATTCCTCCATTTCATCATCAAAGCTTAGCATATTGGTTTTGTTATCCAACAAAGGCTCAGCAGGCAGAGGCAAACCATCACAAAAATACCTAAGAGCATCAGGAGCATGGGTTAGCTCATGTGGAGTGTTTGCAATATCATTAGGGTTTTTATCATCATGTCTAACAGCAGGCAAGGTGCGAATAAGATTGCGACATGTGTTAAATATCTGAAGTTTAGGTCTATTATTTCCAAAAACATCACCTTGAGGTCTAAGGTAACGTTTTACTTCATACCATCCTGCTTCCCTGCCATTAGAAACACGCTCTAAATAAATGCCTAGCTCCGCAAAACGCTGCATAACAGATTTACCAGTTTCTTGTCGTCTATTCCAAAGGTCTTTTGGTGCAAAAATACTTGTTATACGTTCAAGCTCATGTTGTTTCATTGCACGTTTTATAGCTTTTGCCGCATCATCTATGATAAGGTTAGGCTGATAAAGCTCACGATAAACGGTTACATATCCTTGAGTGTCCACGCTGTACCAGTAGCAAGCAAGCATGTCTAAACCATAGTCAAGTGACATATAAAGTCTATCACTATCATTTAATTTATGAGGTTTAATTACATGAACTTCGGGTTTAAACTCATCAAAGTAAGCACCCTCGTCTAAATTCCAATCACCATATAGCAGAGCTTTTTGGTCTTGTTTAGATAAATTTTTCAATCTTTTGCTGTATTCCGGGTCATTTTTCATCAAAAACACATTGTCATTAACCTTAGATGGAATAAATATTCTTGAGCCCGCACTGGAGTTATAAACAGTAAGTGGTGGCATAGGGTCTATAAATCTTTCTTTAACCCAATGATGACCAACACCACCGGGGTTTGTTGAGCTTTTAACCTGTTTAGGATATCCATTAGTGCCACGAACACGGCTTATAAGATATGTATACATTTCCTTTGTAAAATGAGTTAATTCATCAAATCGGATTATGTCATATTCAGCCGATTGATATTTATAAACATCTTGTTCGGTGTCACAGTTACCAAATTCGATTACAGAGCCGTTTTGAAACTTCCATATATGCCCCGTTGATTGATAAGTAGCTATCTCTCTTGGATATAGTTCAAGACTTGTACGAATAATAGACTTTTCAAGCTCTGGATATGTACGACGCAAGATAAGCTGTTTGCTTTTTTGATATTTCACAGCGAATAAAAGAGCATCTATAAGCTGTCCATAGCTTTTACCGCCGCCAGCCGCTCCCCCGAAAAGGACTTCTTGTTCAGTCGCCTGCAAAAACTGCTTTTGTTTTTGCGTAATTTTAATTTCCATTATCTCCTCCGTTATCTACCAAACTGATTTTTATTTCAAATAGTTTTTCTTGGTCGCTCGAATCCTTTTTTTCTTTCCAAATATCTGGTTTATGATTTTTCAACCAAAGCATTTGAGCGGTAGTGTCTGGGGGAGCATGTTTTTTTGTTATAACTGTTTTTTTACCTGTTTTTTCAGTGTATTCTGTGCGTTCTTCTGTGTAATTATATCCTAATGCCCTTTTCAACAGAGAATATTCAACTGCACTTGCCAAATCACCTTTTTTAGCATCTTTTTTAAGAGATTCGATAGTTTCCAACATATATTTCTCTAAATTATTATCATATGATACTACATTTTCTTTTTTTCGTCTTTGCGTAATATTTCTTGATAAATTTTGACGCTTGCATCTTGTGCTTGCGTCATTTGGCATGTTAAAAAAGATTTTAGCAAACTCATCATTATTTTTGCACCAATTAGAGAGTGTACTAACGCTTATCTCCATTTTCTGTACAATCTCCTTTTTAGAAAAACCCTCATCAACCCATTTTTTTATTTTCTTGAGGTTATCCTCAGATTGCCAGAAATCAATTTTATTCAGCTATATCACCTCCTCATACTCTAGCTAAATAAATCAACTCACACCAAATTAACCATCTCCTCACTGCATTTTAGCGTAATTTATTTTACGCTTTCGCATTTGATGTTATTATAATATTACGTTATAATTAAAATGTCAAGTATTATTTTTACGTTTTTACATAAAATTATTTTTATAAAAAACATGTGCTTTTTAAACAAGCTGTTTTTGTTATTTTATAGCTATTAAAATCCCATAAATTTACTGGTTGTTTGAAAAGTTGCAATTTACAAACAATTTAATAATATAACTAGAAAGTAAACTAATTTTTTAGCTTACTTTTTTGTTTACATTTCTGCATAAATATATGTTACAATATAAGCGAAAAATGCATAAAGGAGGGTGTACTTTGATAACATATAAACACAAGGTGCAGTATTATGAAACAGACAGAATGGGGATAACTCATCACTCCAATTATATCCGTTGGATGGAGGAGGCAAGAACAGATTTTTTGGATAGAATCGGTTTTAATTATGCAGATATGGAATCAAGAGGGCTGTCTTCACCAGTTATAGGTGTTCAGTGTGATTATAAAGCAAGCACAACGTTTGATGACATAATTGAAATTGAATCCTATGTATTATCCTGCACATCTGCAAAATTTATTGTTGGTTATAAGATGACCAAAAATGGAAATCTTGTTTTTACTGGTCAAAGTACTCACTGTTTTATAGATACAAATGGTAAGATTGTAAGATTACATAAAGAGCTTCCAGAGCTTTATAATATCCTGTGTGAAAACAAAAAAGCTAACCATTTATAAAATAAAAAAACACCGTAACGCAATGTTACGGTGTTTTTTGGCGGAGAAAGAGGGATTTGAACCCTCGCGACACTTTCGCGCCCTACTCCCTTAGCAGGGGAGCCCCTTCACCACTTGGGTATTTCTCCAAATATTAAGTTTATTTATGGCGGAGAGGGTGGGATTCGAACCCACGCGCCCTTTCGGACAAACGGTTTTCAAGACCGCCTCGTTATGACCACTTCGATACCTCTCCGTATCTCCATCTGACAAGCAAATATATTTTAACAAATGCATAATAATATGTCAATAACTTTTTTCATATTTTTGAAAAATATTTTTATATAGCAAACCTTCTTATACAATAGTAATATAAGCGGCACATGTTAGTCACAATTTTGTTCTAAATCATTTATAATTATTTGTCTAACCTTTTCAGGCAATTTATGAATTTCATCTCTATTCATATCTTTTGTTTCTATTGGCTTGTGTATAGTAACTCTAACATTCGCGCCATTTATAAAAAAATGAGGATTTGCTTCTAGCAGCTTATATGAACCATCAATAGTAACTGGAACTATGGGCTTACCTGCTTGAGATGCTATACGAAAAGCACCCGCTTTAAATGCTTTCACAGGACCACCCCTTGACCTAGTGCCTTCTGGAAATATAGTCAAACTATGCCCCTCTTTTAGCATCTTTGTACCATTTATAATGATTTCTGCACCTGCTCTTATGCTGCTGCGGTTTACAAATAAACAATGAAGATGACGCATCCATGTACGCACACCGGGTATGCGATGTAATTCTTGTTTAGCCACTAATCCACGGACATCACCAACCATACTAAGCATTATTGGTATATCAAAATAACCTTGATGATTAGCCACTACCATATAAGCAGTATCTTTAGGCAAATTTTCTTGACCTGTTACGGTTATCTTGCCACCTGCTAAATGGATAAGACGTCTTGCCCAATTTTTCACAAAATGAGCCACAAATTTATCAGCTTTTTGTGGGTTCTTATTTTCAAGAAATGTTATATATCCACTTATAGGCAATGTTATAAGCAAATAAGCCCAAAAATATGCAAACCAAACGATTGTACGCAAAACCATTTTGTTTCCTCCAATTTTAATGATGAATATGATTCACCTATTTAAAAGTGAAAAATAGCTGCATAGAAAACTTATCCCCATGCAGCCGTTATTTAACACCGTGTGTATTTTTTATTTTAACCAAAAAAAGTTTATTTTTCAAGCATTTTTGTGATTTTTTCTCTTTGTTAAATATATTTTTCTAAAAATGGCAATAATTCATCAAAGCTGTTTTCTATGACAATATCGCTTGATATATTAAGCTGAGCTTTTTGGTCTGAATACCATTTTTCTGCTATACCACAAACTATAAATCCGCCTTTTTTAGCAGCAGCAGCCGCATAAGGAGCGTCCTCACATACCATACATTCGTTTGGTAAAACTCCCATTTTCTTTGCAACAGTTAAATATATTTTAGGATTTTCTTTGCTGCTGCCTACTTCATCAACAGTTATTATATCTGTTAAATATTTTCTCATACCTTGATATTCTAAAACTTTTTCTGCTTGATGTTTTGCTGTAAGTGTAGCTACTGACATTTTAATATTTGCATCATATAATTTTTGCATAAGGTCCAATGCACCATGTCTTGCTTTGGCAAGTCTTTTATATCTGTCGAGTACAACAGCATCCATATCATCTGACATTTGTTTAGGTGTAAGAGGTATCTGTTTATATTTGCTGCAAAGATATTCTAAAACTTGAGCCTGGCTCATAGGGTCCATTACAATATAATCTTCTTTTGTAAGTATAACTCCAAATCTTGCAACTGATTCTTCTACGACCTTGTCCCAAACTGCCATGGAATCAATAAGGGTTCCGTCCATATCAAAAATAACACCACGAATCATTTTTTTGTGACCTCTTGAGCAATTTTATAAAGCGCTTGAGCTGCTTTTTTAATATCATTCTGTGCAAATATACCTGAAACAGCACAAATTCCAGAAAGACCAGTGTTTTTAAGTTTTAATGCATTGCTTTCATCAACTCCACCAATAGCGACAACTGGAATATTAACACACCTGCAAATTTCGCTAAATAATTTTAAATCCATTGGCTTTGCATCTGTTTTAGTTTTTGAACCAAAAACAGCGCCTGAACCTATATAATCCACACCAGCTTGTTCAGCTTTTTTAGCCTGCTCTGTGGTTTTAGCTGTGGCACCTATTATAGCATGTTTACCTAGTATCTCTCTAGCTGCTTTAATGTCACCGTCTGACGCACCGAGATGCACACCACACCCCAAGGCCTTAGCCACGGAAACTTTATCGTTTACAATTAAAGGCACATTATATTTTTGGCATATTATAAGAACTTCTTCTCCTCTTTTTATATATTCATCATCTGAAATATTCTTTTCACGAATTTGAACTATAGTAGCACCGCCTAAAATCGCCTGCTCAACAACCTCACCCAAAGAGCGACCAGCAAGCCAAGCTCTATCAGTAATTGCATATAAAATTAGAGTTTGCGGGTTCATTTTTATCATACCCCTTTATACAAAACATAATTTAACATCATAATAACACATAAATTTACAATAGTACAGCCGAACCGACAGAAATAATTATAGCTGTTATAAGTCCTGCAATACCTATTGCAAGACCGCTCATGGCACCCTCTACTTCTCCGAGTTGTAAAGCTCTTGAAGTACCAACAGCATGTGAGGCTGTACCGATTGAAATACCAGTTGCAACAGGGTGTTTAAAACCAAATAATTTAAGGAGAGCTGGGAGGCATACAGCACCTATAATACCGGTTATAATAATAGCAAGAGAAGTCACAGCTGTAAGCCCACCTAATGAAGTGCTAAGAGCTACGCCAATAGGAGTAGTAACCGACTTAGGCAGTAATGATTTGACTATTTGAGAGTCTAGCCCAAAAAGATTACCCAAAATATAAACACTTGCTATTGAAACAACGGAGCCAACCAAAGCTCCTGCCATAATTGGGAAAAGATATTTTTTTAGTGTTTCAAGCTGTCTATAAATTGGAACAGCTAAAGCGATAGTCGCTGGAGTAAGGCAAAGAGTCAGCACTCCCCCGCCCTTGCTATATGTTTCAAGCGGTATTTTAAAAACAACAAGCACTGCACCTACGATTAAGCAAGATATTAAAAGCGGGTTTGCAAAAGGCGAACCAGTTTTCTCATTTATCCATAGACCCAATGAGTAAGCTAGCAACGAAAAGGCTAAAAAAGCTATTGGAGAGGTTAAAACCTCATACATTTTGGTTTTCCCCTTTCTTATCACGATTTTGAAGAACTAGAATAAAGTGAACAGTTGCAGCAGTTGCAAGCGCTGTTAAAAAAGTTGTTATAACACAAACTGCAATAATAGCCACAAGTTGACTTTTAAGCTGGTTGTAAAGTTCTAAAATTCCAAGGCTTACAGGCAAAAAGAAAATTGCCATATTTTTAAGAAAGAAATCAGCTGCATGTTCCACCTGACGAGCTTTTATTAAGCGGCTTGCAAGCAAAATAAGCAATAAAATCATACCTAAAATGTTAGCCGGCAATACCCCACCTATTAAAACGGATATTACCTCACCCAATACACAAACAGCCAGTATAATCCCAAGTTCTCTTAGATAATTCACAAATTTTCCTCCTTTTTGCATATATTGCATATGTTTTTATACCATTTCATAGTATACCCCTATGTGCTGTATTTGAAAAGGGTTTTTAATATAGCTGTATTGGCAATTTACTTGCATTGCAATTTAAAAAATGTTGTGATAGACTAATATTTACCGAATACTTTCGGTTAAGGAGTTTTTATGTCAGAAAAAAATACAATGACACGAAATGCAGTTTTATTTCTTCCGGCAAAGATTTTAGAGGGCGTACTTCTTTTAATGATGTCCTCACTTTATACGCATATATTCACAGAAGATGCAGCGGGAGCGTTTGGATTTGTCCAGCAAACAATAAATTTTTCATATTTATTAGTTGCTGCATGGATGGCAAACGCAAGCACGCGTTATGCAGCCGAAGAATATAAAAAAGATATGGCAAGCGGACTTCTTTCAACAATGACAGCAGTTTATTTAGTCATGGGCGTTGTAGCAGTTATTGCTTGTACTGGCATAGGTGTATTTTGGAAAAGCAGCAGTTTTATATTTGGAGCTATCATGTTCTGCACATATACTGCATTTACAATTTTGATAAACACACTTGTTCAGCTTGATAAAGTAAAGCCAGCAATTTTATTTTCGCTTATTTCAGCCGTATTGAAATTAGCTATTGCCATTATTTTAGTTGGTGGAAAGAATAATTTCCCAGACCCAACTCCAGCCTTTGTTGCAAATATAGCCGCAGATGGTTTAGGGGCAATCGGTGCAGTTTTCGCCCTGAAAATGCCAAAAGTTGTGCGATTTAAGTTTGCAAGCAGAGAAATATTAAATAAAATGCTCACTTATGGCGTACCTCTTATGGGAGTTGCACTTTGTTCTGGACTTTTAACCCTTTTTGATAGATTCTATATATATGGTGTTTTTGGAAATGCCACTGGGGCTATTTATTATTATAACAGCTCTATTCCAAACTCAGTTTTTACTATGTTATCTGTTGGTGTGCTTAGAGGGGTATATCCAGCAATTTTAAGGGCATGGAATGAGCGAAGTAAAGATGAAGCCAAAATACTGCTTGGTTCGGGTGTAAGATTATATATGCTTGTAGCCTTTCCAGCAGCGTTTGGACTTGCAGCAGTATCCAATGCATTCTGTTCTGTCTTCTTTGCTGATGGCTATGAGGCTGGTGCATCAGTCATAGGCGCAACAGCCTTTGCAATGGTTTTTATGGGTCTTACTGAGTATGCAAATAAGGGTTATGAGCTTGAGCAAGACACAAAGCCTGTTTTAACAAACTGCATGATAGCAATGATAGTAAAGATAATTTCCAGTATTGCTTGTGTTCATGCGCTTGGTTTTACGGGTGGTGCAATGGGTTCCCTCATCGCCTTTGCAACGTATTTTATTTTAACATCTATTAGAGTTCGTAAATATTTTATGTGGCGTGTACCACTTGGCTCATTTATTAGAATTTTGGTTTCAGCTATTCTTTGTGGTGCAGCAGCTTATTTTTGCACACTTTTACAAGTTCATGAGCTTTTGCGCCTTGTTTTTGCAATAGTCGCAGGTGGTGCTGTCTACACATTCTGTATAGTAGCATCTGGAGAGGCAAAAGAAGAAGTTCAGTGGATACTTGCAAAATTAAAAAGATAACCAAAAAGCCCGTCGTTTGACGGGCTTTTTTGTTTTATATCTTGGGAAATAATTCTTGCTCAATAGCTGCCTCAAGTGACACACCTGAGAAACCAACAGCCGCCATTCCATCAACAAAACGGTTGATAGTTGACATAATCATAGACATATTATCAGCAAAGAAAGTGATAATATCTTGAAGTTCCTTAGAGCAATCAATCAAAGTATTATGCTTTAAAAATAGCTGTCCAGCCTCCTCAAAAAGACCAAAATAACCTAAAGCACAAAAATTATTGCAATAGTTGCAAGATGCGCGCAGATGACCAAAATTCTCCTTTGGTGCATTTTGATATAAAGTCACAAAAAATTGTAACATACCATCATCTTCGCTTGGAAGAGGCAGTGGAATAAAACAACACTCAACAGTAATATCCATTTGAGCCTTTCCTTGTTTAGGCGGCTCAGCGCGAAGAATCATTGGTGCATTTTCTGGTTTAACAGCCTCCGCCCTAAAACCATTTTGGTTTAAAACATCGGCCATACAAGTTAAAATTTGCTCTTGTTTTTCTGCTTTCATATATTTTTATAATAACTCCTTTTATTTCATTCCAATATCTGTACGGAAATGCACACCATCAAAATGAATTTTCTTAACATCAGCATACGCTTTTTGTATTGCCTCGTCAAGAGTTTTTGCATTAGCAGTGACACCAAGCACGCGACCTCCATTAGTGAGCATACTGCCATCAGATAACTTTGTGCCTGCATGATAAACCATAGAATCTGTTACATTGTCAAGACCAGTTATTACTTTACCCTTTTCATAGCTTCCTGGATAACCACCAGATGCCATACAAACACAGCAGGCAGCATTATCAGACCATTTAATGTCAATATTTTCAAGGGTGTCATCAATAACAGCATTAAATATATCAAAAATATCAGTTTCCAGACGAGATAGCACAGCCTGAGTTTCTGGGTCGCCAAAACGAGCATTATATTCAATAACCTTAGGACCCTTAGGTGTGAGCATAAGACCGAAGTATATAACGCCCTTAAATGTTCTGCCCTCTTTCGCCATAGCGTCAATGGTTGGGCGGAAAATAGTGTCCATACAAGTTTTAGCGATTTCATTGGTATACACTCTTGATGGAGAAAAAGCACCCATACCACCAGTGTTAGGACCTTTATCATGGTCATAAGCACGTTTATGGTCTTGAGCGGAAGGCATAGTCTTGATTGTCTTGCCATCAGTGAAAGCCAAAACTGAAACCTCAGGACCAGTCAAAAATTCTTCAATAACAACCCTAGCACCAGCGCTTCCAAAAGCACCGCCGTCCATGGCATCTTTAACCGCATTTATAGCATCTTCTTCGGTCATAGCAACAGTAACACCCTTACCAAGAGCTAAGCCATCAGCTTTTACAACAATAGGTGCACCATGTTCTTTGATATATTCTATAGCCTTAGACGAATCCTCAAAAACAGCGTAGCATGCAGTTGGTATGTTATATTTTTTCATTAAATCTTTAGCAAAAGACTTAGAGCCTTCAATGATAGCAGCATTTTTATGCGGACCAAAAGCACGAATACCAGCCTGCTCCATAGCATCAACCATGCCAAGTGCTAGAGGGTCATCAGGAGCAACCATAACCAAATCTGGCTTATTTTCCTTAGCGAAAGCCACCATTTTTTCTATGTCAGTTGCAGTTATATCCACACATTCAGCAATACTTGCAATACCACCATTGCCTGGAGCACACCAAATTTTATCTACTTTTTTACTTTTACTAAGAGCGTGACAGATAGCATGTTCACGACCGCCGCCACCTACAACTAGAACTTTCATAAATTACCTCCTTTTTTATGGGGTTTTGCCCCAAACTCTAGAAACCTTTTAAAAAAGGTTTTATCTAAAACTCAAAGTTTCCGTCCACGCTTTTAAAATAGTGGCGGAGGACCAAAGGCGAAGTCTCTGGTCTTTTTCGCAGCAAGCGAAATTCTAAAGCGTGCCGCAGATTTGTGCGACACGCTGAAATTTTTTAGTGATGGAATAGACGCATTCCTGTAAAGCTCATAACCATATTATATTTATTTGCAGTCATAATTACATGGTCATCACGAATAGAGCCGCCTGGCTGAACAATATATTCTGCTCCAGATTTTCTGGCACGTTCAACATTATCACCGAATGGGAAGAATGCATCAGAGCCAACTGTCACGCCCGTGTTTTTAGCAATCCAAGCCTTTTTCTCCTCTGGCGTAAGGATTTCAGGTTTAACTTTGAATGTCTGCTCCCAAACGCCCTCTGCAAGGATATCTTCATACTCATCAGAGATATATAAATCTATTGCATTATCTCTATCTGGTCTGCGGATACCATCAACAAACTGTAAACCTAAAACTTTAGGGTGCTGACGTAAGAACCAGTTATCAGCCTTACCACCTGCAAGACGTGTACAATGTATACGGCTTTGCTGACCTGCACCCACTCCGATAGTCTGACCATTTTTAACATAGCAAACCGAGTTAGACTGGGTGTATTTTAGAGTAATAAGCGCAACAATCATATCAAGAGCTACTGTATCTGTTAAATTTTTGTTATCTGTTACAATATTATTTAGTAAATCTTTGGTGATTTTAAAATCATTATAGCCCTGTTCGAATGTAACGCCAAAAACATCCCGCTGCTCAATAGGCTTAGGCTGATAATTTTCATCAATTTTAATTACATTATAGCTGCCTTTGCGCTTTCTTTTAAGTATTTCAATGGCCTCATCGGTGAAGTCTGGTGCAATAATGCCATCAGAAACTTCATTTAAAAGGAGGTTTGCGGTATCAGCATCACATGTATCACTCAAAGCCACAAAATCTCCATAAGAACAGAGACGGTCAGCACCTCTTGCACGAGCATAAGCTGAAGCAATAGGTGAAAGATTTTCAGCCTCTATAAAATACATCTGTTTTTCTATTTCGGTCAGAGGATAGCCTAGAGCCGCACCCGCTGGGGATACATGCTTAAAAGATGCAGCGGCTGCATGACCAGTAGCCTCCTTGAGCTGTCTGACTAATTGATAGGCGTTAAAGGCATCTAGGAAATTTATATAACCAGGTTTACCATTTAAAACCTCTATCGGAAGCTCACCCTCAGTCATAAAAATACGAGAAGGCTTTTGGTTTGGGTTGCAACCATATTTAAGAGTTAATTCGTTCATAAATTCACCTTACTTCTGGTATTTATTCTTGATAATAGTTTCAGTTTCCCCTGTTTCAAGGTCAATATAACGGACAAATAGGGAAATCTTGTTTATTTCATTCATCGACTCCCAGAGCATATTTGCAAAATCGGTGATATCATAATCAATTTCAATACATTTAGGCTCACCTCTAAATGGTGGCAGTGGGTCACCATCACACATATAAGTATGAATAAAATGACCAAGACCAGCGACTGGCTTATCATACTCATAAAAGAAACGTTTGTTTGCTGCACGGTCAGATGTGAAGTTCTTTAAGATAGAAATATCATAAGAACCGTCCTCATTTACAACAGCAGAAATACGAGAAGTATAATTTGGAGCATCTGGCTCAAACTGACGAGTGCGTAAAGCCTCAATATAGCTTTTACCCTGCTTTAAGTATTCACAGATTGTGTCTGTCTGGTCGCCGTTAGTAACAACAGTTTTGCCCTGACAAACGCGAACAGGGTGATAAATAATAAGTGATGGGTCGGTCATTTTAGACTCATCAAAAGCCTGTGTACGTATACCGTCCTCAGTTTCAACAAAAACACGATTACGGCTATTTTCTGAGCGACCCATAATAAAGTAAGCTATAACATTCTTTTTGTTATCCTTAGTTCTGCCTAGGATTATACCACGACCTGGATAAGCATTGCTTTGCAGCTCCTCCTCGATATTGTATACAAAATTACGAAACATAAAATAAAACCTCTTTTCTTAGTTTTCAGGCAAGATTCTAACTGTTTGACCGTCTATTTGCAAACGATTTTCACAAAATAGTGACACAGCCCGAGGAAGGATATGCCATTCCGCCTGCTCCATAACACGTCTTTGCAAAATTTCTGGAGTATCATCTGGCATAACTTCAACAGCCTTTTGTAAAATTATAGCACCACCATCGACTATTTCGGAAACAAAATGTACAGTTGCACCTGTTACTTTTACACCCTTAGCAAGTGCTGCCTTATGCACGTGAAGACCATAAAATCCTTCTCCGCAGAAAGACGGAATAAGTGACGGGTGAACATTTATAATTTTGTTTTCCCATTTCTTGCAAAAAGATTCGGGCAGAACAGTCATGAAGCCTGCAAGTACTACTAAGTCTATTTTAATCTGACAAAGCATTGTGTCAAGTGCTGCGCCATAAAATTCTGTTGTTTCATAATCTTTTCGTTTTAAGATATATGACGGAATAAATGCTTTTTTAGCACGTTCTAGAGCATAAGCATCAGGATTAGAAGAAATCACAGCGGCAATAGTGCCGCCATGAATATCTCCGTTTTGCTCTGCGTCAATAAGTGCCTGTAAATTTGTTCCGCCGCCTGAAACCAATACAGCTATATTCACAGTTAAAAACCTCTTAAACTAAAGTAATACCTTTTTCGCCTGTTGTGATTTCGCCCATAATATAAGCGGTTTCACCAGTTTCATTTAAAGCTTTGATAGCCTTATCAGCATCACTGGCACTAACAGCGACCATAAGACCAATGCCCATATTAAATGTGTTATACATATCACGCTCTGGAATATTTCCAGCTTTTGCAATAACATCAAAAATAGGCAGTACAGGAGCGGCACTCTTGCGGATAACCGCGTGAGTGTTATCCCCCAACATACGAGGTATATTTTCATAGAAACCGCCGCCTGTAATATGACTGATGGCTTTAACATCAGCACTAGCAATAAGATTTTGAATTGCCTTTACATAAATCTTAGTTGGGGTTAAAAGTTCTTCACCAAGGGTTTTTCCTAGCTCTTCTATATATTTCTTTACAGAGTTTTCATCAATGCCAAGAGTTTTACGAACAAGGGAATAACCATTTGAGTGTACACCAGAAGATGCAACACCAATTAAAACATCGCCTGCAATCAGTCTGCTGCCATCAATCATTTTTTTCTTATCAACCATACCAACGGAGAAACCTGCAACATCATATTCATCTTCTGGATAAAAACCAGGCATCTCGGCAGTTTCTCCGCCGATTAAAGCACAACCCGCTTGACGGCAACCCTCAGTAACACCAGAAACAATGCTTGCCACACGCTCAGGAATATTTTTACCCACAGCGATATAATCAAGGAAAAACAAAGGCTTTGCACCACAGCAAGCGATATCATTTACACACATAGCAACCGCATCAATACCAATAGTATCATGCTTATCCATTAAAAAAGCTAGCTTTAGTTTAGTTCCCACACCATCAGTGCCAGATACCAAAACAGGCTCTTCCATGCCCTTAAAATCCGGCTGGAACAGACCACCAAAACCGCCAAGGCTGCCAATAACCCCTGGAATGAAAGTGCTTTCAACCATGGGTTTTATAAGTTTTACAGATTCATATCCAGCAACAACGTCTACGCCTGCTGCCTTGTAGCTTTCTGAACGGCTCTCACTCATAATTCAATCTCACTTTCAAACATATTTTTGTCCACTTGATTTGGAACTTGCATAGGATACTCACCAGTAAAACACGCATCGCAGAAACCTAGCTTACAATTTAATGCAATACGTCTTGTAGCCTCAACAGATAAGAAACCTAAGCTATCAACGCCGATAATCTCACGCATTTCTTCAACAGTGCGCTCATGTGCTAATAACTGAGTACGCTCTGGAATATCAGTTCCAAAGAAACAAGGGTGACGGAAAGGCGGAGCAGAAATTCGCATATGTACTTCTTTAGCTCCTGCATCACGAACAAGTTTTACAAGTCTTGCACATGTTGTACCGCGGACAATAGAGTCATCAACCATAATAACGCGCTTACCATTTACAGCCTCTCTAAGAGCGTTTAACTTGAGACGAACCGAGCGTTCACGCTTAGATTGTCCGGGCTGAATAAAAGTTCTGCCAATATAACGGTTTTTGATAAGACCTACACCATAAGGGATACCAGAGCATTTAGCATAGCCAATAGCGGCGGGGATACCAGAATCTGGCACACCAATAACAACATCAGCACCTACTGGATGTTCAATAGACAGATATTTACCAGCCTCTTGACGAGCAAGTTCAACAGATGCACCATCGATTACAGAATCAGGACGAGCAAAGTAAATATATTCAAATACACAAGCAGCAGATTTGCATTTAATTTCACTGTGCAGTGAACGAATTTCACCGTTTTCAACGATAACAATTTCACCTGGCTCAATATCACGCACAAACTGAGCACCCAGAGCATCTAATGCACACGATTCAGATGCAAAAATTATAGCTCCATCTGATGTTTTACCCATACAAAGCGGACGCATACCACGAGGGTCACGAGCTGCAATCAGCTTACGAGGTGACATAATACATAGGGAGTATGCACCTTGAACCACTTTCATGGTATTAAGCACAGCCTCCTCAATAGAGCCACACTTTAGACGCTCACGAACTATAGTATAAACTAAAACTTCGGTATCTGATGTTGAGCGGAAAATACCACCAGTGGTTTCGATTTCCTTGCGAAGCTCACCAGCATTAACCAAGTTGCCATTATGTGCAACTGCAAGATTACCCTTAATATGAGTAATAGAAAGAGGCTGGGCATTTTCACGATGTGGGTCGCCTGTTGTGGAATAACGAACATGACCGATAGCCATTTGACCTGCCATGCTATCAAGAATTTGCTGGTCAAAAACGTCATTTACAAGACCAATATCCTTATGGCACCTGATAACGCCGCGGTTATTTACCGCAATGCCGCAAGCCTCTTGACCTCTGTGCTGAAGTGCAAAAAGAGCAGTGTAAGCCTCATGAGCAGGACTTAAATTACAGCCTTCGGGAATATAGATACCAAATACACCACATTCCTCATGCACAGCATCAGAATCAAATGGGGTGTTATTAAGTTTTTTCATTTTATATTTCATAATATTTAAAATATCCTCTTTTAATAGTTACTTACCTGTTAAACGGCGAAGGATTTCTTCATAAGCCTCCTCAACATTTCCAAGGTCACGACGGAAACGGTCTTTGTCGAGTTTCTCGCCTGTGTCTTTATCCCACAAACGGCAGGTATCCGGAGAGATTTCATCGGCTAAAATAATAGTTCCATCGTCCAGCTTGCCAAACTCAAGTTTAAAATCAACCAATGTTACATTTAAAGTATCAAAATAAGCCTTCATAACTTCATTTACCTTAAATGCCATCTTCTTAATTGTTTCGATTTCCTCAGCAGTAGCAAGTTTAAGAGCCATAGCATGGTAATCGTTAATCAGTGGGTCGCCGAGGTCATCATTTTTATATGAAAACTCAACAGTTGGCTGCTCGAAAACAATACCTTCATCAACACCATAACGCTTAGCGAAAGAGCCGGCGGAGATATTACGAATAATAACCTCAAGTGGAACAATGGTAACCTTTTTAACAACGGTTTCACGCTCGGAAAGCTGCTCAACAAAGTGGGTAGAAACACCCTGCTTTTCAAGCAGCTGGAACATATGGTTGCTCATGATATTATTGATAGCACCCTTACCAGCGATAGTGCCTTTTTTCTCACCATTAAAAGCGGTTGCATCGTCCTTATAATCTACAATATATAAATTCGCGTCGTCGGTTGCGAAGACTTTCTTTGCCTTTCCCTCGTATAACTGCTCTAGCTTTTGCATTTTAAACATTCTCCTTTTGATATATATTTAAATTAGGCTTGATATTCAGCCTTAATTTTAGCGTCCTTAGCACAAACTTCATCAGCCATATCTTTTTTAAACTGCTCCAACTTTTGTGCAAGAGCATCATCAGACAGAGCTATCATTTGAGCTGCTAAAATTGCAGCGTTTTCCGCACCATCAATAGCAACACAAGCTACTGGAATACCTTTGGGCATCTGAACCATAGAAAGCAAACTATCCATACCACCCATAACACTTGTACCCATAGGCACACCAATAACAGGTAAAGTTGTATAAGCTGCAAGCACACCTCCAAGATGAGCAGCCTTGCCAGCGGCAGCGATAATAACGCCGAAACCATCATTTTTTGCATTTTTTGCAAGGGTTTCCGCTGCCAGCGGGGTACGATGTGCAGAAACGATACGCACTTCAAACGGAATTTCAAATGTTTTAAGTTTGTCTATACATTTGCTCATAACTTTCAAATCACTATCAGAACCCATTACAATACATACCTTTTTCATTGCGAAAATCCTCCAAAACCTAAAATATACTGGTTGACCAAAAAATAAATGCAGGATACAACTGTACCCTGCATTTTGGTTATTTGGTTATAAAAATGCCTGCAAAAGTGCCATGCTTGTAAACATATGTCTGGCTTAGTAAAAAAACGCCTGAACCGAGCATGATAATGCCTCCTTATGCAGTCAATGTGTTATCCATATCCTTTATTTTATCTAGTAATGTTTATTGTTTCAAGCATTTTTATTTGTGTTTTCAAAAATCGTATACTTGCCCAAAAGGAAAGGGGCAATTATCACAAGGTTTGTCGTGTTCTACTCTTGTCTTTCATATTTTTCTAGTAATTCACATGCAGAGTCGACGTTTTGGCGTTCACGTTTTCTAAGCATCTCGGCTGTTTGGCGCACTTCATCATCTAAAGCACCAGACACACATTCATCAATGAGCGGTAAAAGCTTGTCAGCCGTTACATCACTAAGCTGTATACAGGTTCGACTTCCAATATATTTAAGAAATCCATCTACTTTTATATCGTAGCTCATTCCGATGACAGGAACACCAGCAGCAGCTGAAAACATAAGCGAATGAAGTCTTATACCAATAACAGTTTTCATGCGAGCTAGAATACCGATAGTAGTTTCAATAGATTGGCGTTTTGTGACAATATAGTATGGACATTTTAGTTTGCTTCCTATCTGCTCTGCGGGCTCTAGGTCTGCTGGATATTCAATAGGCACAAAAAGCGGAATAAGCTCATACTTTTTATAAGCGTATTCAGAAGCCTTAACGATTTCGTCCATTACATCGTCAAGACCTTTCCATTTTCTAATGCCCAGACCTATATAGTTTTTGTCAAGCGGTATATTACATTCTTCAAACGCTTGATTTACAAGCAAATCACTTGCAGGCTTTAGTATAATAGTAGGGTCAGCAGAAAGTCTGATATCTGGCTTTACAATGCCCATGCTGTTTAGTTCTCCACGGGATAAATCATCACGCAAAGTTATAATATCAACCGAGCGGTTTATAGTTTTAGTTGCATATTTTCTATTGCTTGGCTTATTTATTGGACCAATACCACAACCATACATTATTACCTTACAGCCCATACGTTTTGCTTGGTCTAATGTTAGAAGATAGTATCTTAACGAGCGAGTTGAGGTCACGTCCTGCATAAGACTTCCCCCACCATTTATATATAGTGCAGATTTATGGAGCCTTCTGAGAATCTGGTCAATTCTAAATGTATAAACGGCATCCGTACGGTAAACAAGTTTTGTTTCAAGGGGTCTCCTTGACATTACCGTTATTCTACGGTCTGGGTCAATTTCACGCATTTCTTGAACTATTGCCTTTAGTATTGCGTCATCGCCTGAATTACCCTTGCCATAAGCACCACAGATAACGATTTCATCACGTTTACATTTTTTGGCACGTTTAAATCGTCTTATTACCAGCTCATAATTTTCAAGCTGTGTTTTACACATAGCTCTAAGAGAAAATTGACAATCTGCTTTTTCATAAAGGCGTTTTGAAAATAGTTCACGTTTTTCCTTACTTTGTGCAAAAGACAAAATATATTTTGTCAAAGATTGTATATCCTTTGGTTTAAATATAAATCCGTTTTCACCGCTGTCTATAAGCTCGCTCATTCCGCCAACATCAGAACAGATTGTTGCGCAGCCTTCTCTCACGCCCTCAAGAATAGAATAAGGAAAAGTTTCAGATACTGATGTTAGCAAATTTATATCCATTGAGGCGAAAAACTTGTCCATTGAAGTAACCCAGCCGCAAAATGTAACTCTATCCGCGATACCAAGGGTTTGTGAAAGTTTTTTCAGTGCTTTTTCGTCCTCGCCGTCGCCTGCTAAAAACAGCCTTAAATTAGGTTGCTCTTTCACCGCTCCTGCAAAGCCACGAATACATGTAAAAATATCTTTTACCGCTGTAAGTCTTGCAGCAATACCACAAAGCACATCATCTGGTGCTATATCTACGCCCCATTGCTCTTTTATATACGATATTCTATCAAAATTTTTTATGGGGTCTTTAAAATCCATACCATTATATATAACACACATTTTTTGCGGGTCAAATCCGCGTGTTATAAGCGTGCGCGCCATTCTGTCGGCAACCGGCTGATAAAAGTCCATAAATCTGAGTGCTATTGCATTTAAAGTGCCATAAGTGTATTGTTTTAATGCATTTTCCATATAATCCAAACGATAATCTGAATGTACAGTTGTCATAAGCGGCAGACTATGTTTTTTTGCTCTAACCATTGCACCGACAAGGTTGGCTTTTGAGCCATGACAATGCATGATTTCGGGTTTAAATTCTTCTATCAGTTTAAGCACCTTATTTCTGCATGTATAAGGATTTACATATTGGAACACTTTAACATTAAGCCCCCGTGAGATAGCCTCTCTTGGAAAATCTCCATCACGAAAGCTAACCAGACACACATCATTTTCCTTGCTTAGTGCCTGCACAAGCGTCATGATATGGGTTTTAGCTCCTCCGACATCGCCTCCGCCCATCATCTGTAATATTCGCATTATATTCCTCCATCTGTATTCCCTGTCAGATACAGTTTATTTTCAAGGTCTACCTTATATTATACACGCTTTCCCCTATTCGGTACAATAGAAAGCATATAAAATAGTTTGCTTTTACAATTAAAAAACGATATTATAAATTCATATATGGAAAGGACGGCATAATTTGATGAATGTTTTTGATATAATTGGACCTGTTATGATAGGACCATCTAGTTCACATACAGCCGGTGCTGTAAGACTTGGCAGAGTTGCGTGGAAAATCCTTGGTCAAAAAGCTGTTAAAGCTGATATAGTGCTTTCTGGCTCATTTGCGCAGACATATAAAGGTCATGGCACGGATAAAGCTATTATTGCTGGAATAATGGGAATGCATTCACATGATGAGCGAATCCGAAATGCTTTAACGCTTGCCAAAGAAAATTGTTTAAATTTTAATTTTAGCCTTATGGATATTCCAGATTCGCACCCAAACACAGCAAGAATTACTTTAACTGGTGAAAATGGTGCTAGCTGCACTATTCAAGGCTCCAGCATTGGCGGAGGAAACATACTTGTCACTGAAATCAACTCACTTGAGGTTTCATTTACTGGGCAATATAACACACTTTTGGTACTGCATCATGATAAACCGGGTACCATTGCAGCGGTTACAAACTTTATGGCATATTCTGGTCTAAATATTGGAAATTTCAGGCTTTCACGTCCTAAAAAAGGCGGCGAAGCTGTTATGACGATTGAAGTAGATGGAGAAGTACCTGATTATTTAATACAAAATCTTCAGATTTTGCCTAATATAATAAATGTAATACTGATTAAAGCTGTTTAAGAGGTGTAAATAAATGTTATCCTACAAAAGCATAGATGAACTTTGCAGAAAAGCCACTGAAGAAAAGAAGAAAATTTCAGAAATTGTTTTAAGCGATGAGGCTTTACAAATGGAACAAAGTGAAGATGAGCTTTTCAGCAGAATGGCTGAAAATTTTAAAATAATGTGTGAGGCTGTAAATGCTGGAAAGCAGCCTGATTTACGCTCTGCATCTGGTCTTACAGGTGGAGATGCAGCAAAAATGGAAAAATATTCACAAACGGGCGGTTTATGTGGAAGTTTCTTAAATTTAGCTATTATGAGAGCCATTGCTGTATCAGAATATAATGCCGCTATGGGTAAAATTGTGGCAGCACCTACTGCTGGCTCCTGCGGAATTTTGCCTGCATGCATAATCTCCATGTTAGATGCAGGAAAATGTGACAAAAAACAAGCTATAATGAGCTTATTCACCGCTGGAGCGTTTGGTATGGTCATAGCACAAAACGCAAGTGTTGCTGGTGCTGAGGGTGGTTGTCAAGCAGAATGTGGTTCAGCAAGTGCAATGGCAGCGGCTGTGCTTGTGGAGCTTTATGGCGGAACACCTGTTCAGTCTGCCCATGCATGTGCTATGGCAATAAAGAATCAATTAGGGTTAGTATGTGACCCTGTTGCAGGGCTTGTAGAAATCCCATGTATAAAGCGAAATGTATCTGGCACAATGATTGCGTTTTCATCTGCTGAAATGGCCCTTGCAGGCATTGAAAGCAAGATTCCCGCTGATGAATGTATAATTGCAATGAAACAGGTAGGAGCATCACTTCCATGCTCACTTAGAGAAACGTCCAATGGTGGTCTTGCAATAACTCCAACAGGGATTAAACTCAAGGAGCAAGTTTTTGGCAGTAAATAATTTTTAATTTTTTAAGTATAAGCTTTTTAAAAATGGTGATACTATGCTTGTACCCCAAAGGGAGAAAGGCAGGTGAACACCATGTCAAAGAAGAATGACTCACAAAACCAGAAAAATGGTATGACTTCTCAGAACAAGAAGAACGGCACCTCTGCACAGAATCAGCAGTCTAATGACGCTATGAATAAGTGTGACTAATTTTTTAAAATCGGCTGTCCAATAGGGTGGCAAAAGAGCAGAAAAGCACCGAATCTGTGAATCAAATCGCAAACTCGGTGCTTTTTTCATTTTTAAATGGTAAAATCATTAGAAATTATGCCATAAAGCTCATTTAATCTTTCATAGCGTTTTTTAAGATATAGCCACCCAAAAAGAGCCTCCAAAGCAGTTGCATGCGAATACTCTGCCCTAGATGCCGCTTTTGGCACTCCATGTAGTTTTGTATTTCTTGCCCTACGGAAAATATCTTGTTCCTCTTCATTTAGTATAGGCATAATTTTCTGTGCCGCCTGATACTGAGCAGATGCACGAACTAATGATACCGTTTTAGTATGCAAACCTTTGGCTGTTTGCATACCATGGCAAACAAGATATGAACGAGTCATTATTTCATAAACAGCATCTCCAATATGTGCAAGCCCTAATGATGAAACCTGCAAAAGCTCAGCATCTGACATTTGTGGGTGTAAAAAATCTGTATTCATTTAGAAACCCCTTAAATTTTTCAAATTATTTCTTTAAATATATAATATCATATTTTAGATATGGTGTATATATGGTACAATAAGCGAGTAATAAAGTCTGGAAATTATATTTTCCATTGTTAGGAGGTTTAATTTTATGAAAACAAGTACACTAATCAAGCGGTTTGCGCCATATTTCAAGCCATACCGTCATGTGCTATTATTTGATTTATTCTGTGCAGGTCTTACATCAGCTTGTGATATAGTTCTTCCCCTGCTTGTGCGTTCGCTTGCACAAAAAGGCATTGATGATTTATCCGGTATGACTGCCCAATTTGTTTTAAAACTTGCCGGAATATATCTGCTTCTTAGAATAATAGATGTTGCTGCAACATATTTTATGGCAAATATTGGTCATATTATGGGTGCTAGAATAGAAACAGATATGAGAGCAGCACTTTTCACCCATTTGCAAAAGCTATCTTTTAGATATTATGCAGATACAAAAGTTGGTCAGTTAATGGCTAGAATAACATCAGATTTATTTGATGTTACAGAATTTGCCCACCACTGCCCAGAGGAATTTTTTATCGCTGGACTGAAAATTTTTATATCTTTTATAATTCTTTGCACCATAAATATACCGCTTACTCTGATTATCTTTATAATTGTTCCATTTATGATTTATTTTTCCGCAAAATTCAACCATAAAATGCGAGCAACATTTAGAAAAAACCGTGTTCAAGTAGGCGAAATAAATGCACAAGTAGAAGACAGCTTGCTTGGAATCAGAGTTGTAAAATCTTTTACTGGTGAACAGATGGAAATTGATAAGTTTAAAAAAGGCAATGATGATTGGTTTGAAATAAAACAGGAAAACTATCGTTTAATGGGTACATTTAGCGCCACAAACCGAGCATTTGATGGACTTTTATATCTTGCAGTTATACTTGCTGGTGGATTTTTTGTGCTTAACAGCATAATAACTCCAGCTGATTTTATGGCATATATACTTTATATTTCCACACTTATGGCTACAATCCGAAGAATTGTAGAGTTTGCCGAACAATTTCAGCGTGGACTTACTGGCATAGATAGATTTTTTGAAATTATGGACGTTGAGCCTGATGTTTCTGACCGCAAAGATGCAAAGCCTTTGAAAAATGTAAAGGGCGAAATAGAGCTGAAAAATGTATCCTTTGCATATGCTGATGACCCAGACACTGAGGTTTTGGAAAATGTGAATTTAACCATACACGCAGGGCAAAATGTTGCACTTGTAGGACCAAGTGGCGGTGGTAAATCTACAATATGTAATCTTATTCCAAGATTTTATGATGTAACTGGTGGCAGTGTTACTATTGACGGAGTTGATGTTCGCACAGTTAAGCAGGCAGATTTAAGAAAACAAATTGGCATGGTTCAACAAGATGTTTATCTGTTTTCTGGTACTATTTACGAGAATATTCTTTATGGCAGACCTGATGCCACTAAGGAAGATGTTATAGAGGCTGCAAAGCAAGCTGGAGCACATGATTTTATAATGAAAACCCCGGATGGATATAATACATTTGTTGGTGAACGAGGTGTAAGGCTTTCAGGTGGACAAAAGCAGCGCATATCTATCGCACGAGTATTTTTAAAAAATCCGCCAATACTCATACTTGACGAAGCTACATCTGCACTTGATAATGAATCCGAAAGACTGGTACAAGAAAGCCTTAGCAGATTAAGCCACGGAAGAACAGTTTTAACCATTGCCCACAGGCTTTCAACTGTAAGAGCTGCGGATTTAATTGTTGTTTTAACTGAAAATGGTATATCCGAAAAAGGTACACACGAAGAACTGATGAAAAAAGATGGTGTATATGCAGGTCTTTGTCGTTTAGCCGAAGGATTTTAGGAGGATTTATTAAATGCATGATTATAGTTTTATTCAGTGGTTACTGATATTTTATATATATGCATTTGCCGGTTGGATTTTTGAATGTTGTGTTGTATCTATTCAGCAAAAGCACCCTGTAAACCGTGGATTTTTACGTGGACCGATGCTGCCTATTTATGGTTTTGGGGCGATTATTATGCTTTATACTGCATTGCCGCTTAATGGTAACCCTATAAAAGTTTATTTTGCTGGTTTGGTCGTTGCAACCATATTTGAATATGTCGTTGGTGTTTTAATGGAGGCTATTTTTCATGTAAAGTATTGGGACTATTCTGAGCATAGGTTTCAATTTCAGGGAAGAATATGCCTTCAGTCCTCGCTTGCATGGGGCGTACTTAGTGTGCTGTTAATATTTGTGTTTCAGCCGCCTATTAACTCTTTATTGGAACAATTTACAACTATTCCGCTTTTATTTACTGTTATCATTTTAAGTGTGTATTTTGTAACCGATGTTGTTGCATCTGTAAAGACAGCATTCGATTTAAGCAAGAGCCTTGCAGAACTTGACAAAATGCGCATTGAAGTGCGTAGAATGCGTAAAGTGCTTGCGGACCAAGCAGAACAAAAACGTGATGAACTTTCTACATTTGTTCATCAGGGACGAAGTCAGCTCAGTGACTCCGCCGAACAAGGTATAGAGCAGCTTAAAAAAGCCATTGCTTTAGCCGAGCAGAAAATAGATAAAACGGTGGAGCAAATGCACTTCTTACGAAAAAGTATGATAAAAGGCAATCCTACTCTTAAATCAACAAAATTTGATGAAACTCTACAGTATCTAAGAAAACGTCTGCGCAAATAAAATTAGCAAACCCGGCAGCTCACAAAAAAGCTGTCGGGTTTGCTTTATAGGGGAAAACCAAAGGTTGATAAAGCCGTTGAATTACTTATTTTTTCATTATATACGATATGCATACTCCTGTGAATATGCTATAATATACAAAAAATATATTTGTTTTTCTACAACTAAATAATAATTACTTAATAATATAGAAAAGAGGTGTAATAGATGCGAAAATTTCTTAAAATTTTAACTCTTTTTATGACTATATTCTGTCTTTGCGGCTGTGAAAACATAATAAATCTGCAAAGTTACCATAAAATTAAAATCGGTATGAGCATTTCATCAAATAGCACTTTTTTAGAAAGTGTTTGCCAAGCTGCACAAAAAGCCGCTTTACAAAATGATGCACAGCTTGAAATCGTTTCAGAGGATAATGACCCAAAAAAACAAGCACTACAAATAAAAACATGGGCAGAAGATGGATATGCTGCTGCTATTGTTGTTTTATGTGATGATACTACTGCACAAGATATACTTGATAATGCTGGTGTTATGCCTATTGTGTTTGTAAATCGTTGCCCAGCCGACCATTCTGTTTTACAAAGCAAACAAAATGTAATATATATAGGCGGCAGAGAAAGCGATGCTGGAAGATTACAAGGCGAATTTTTAAGTGATTATTTCCTTTCATTAAATAATACTGCACCAACAATAGCTATTATAACTGGCGATGATAATAACTATGCCTCAAGTATAAGGATAGATTCTGCAAAAGATGCTATGTCTGAGGCAGGTTTAATGCCATTTTATGTATATGAAAGCTCTGGTGGTTGGGACAAAAACAAAACTCAAACCGATTTTGCTCAGTTTTTAAAAGATAAACCTGTAATAGATGCTGTTTTAGCTGCTAATGATGACATGGCTATTGGTGCGGCTGATGCACTCGCTCAAGCTGGTTATGCTCTTTCTGAAATTCCAATAGTAGGGATTGATGCAACCTATCAAGGTAGAGCAGCCGTTAGAGATGGCAGGATAGATTTTACTGTATATCAAGACCCAGAAAAACAGGGCGCCGGTGCAATAAATGAAATTATGGATATGCTTGGTGGTCAACCGCCAAATGTTGATAATGACAGCATACAGTGGCAAGAATATGTACCCGTTACCACTGCTAATATAGACCAGCTTTTCCCTGATGATCGTTAAATAACATGGAGGAAATCAATGCAAACTATTACAAATGCACTTCAAACTGTTCTTGATTCAATAACAAGTGCGGCCGCACAATATCCTATGCTTGGCATATGGTATACAACAGTTATTCGCTTTGTTTTGCCTGTGCTTGCACTGCTTATTCTTTTAACTGTTATTCGTTCGCTTTTAACCGTTCCACATATACCAGAAACTTGGGCTTATATAAGTCTGCCAAATGGTGATAGAATGCCCCTCACCCACTGGGAAAATCTAATTGGCAGAGCCAAAAATAATGATATTATTTTAAGCTATCCATCTATCTCCCGAACTCATGCGGCAATAAATCGAAATGACAAAGGTGAATGGACGCTTTACGACTTGGACTCGACTGGCGGGACGACTGTAAATGGCTATATAGTGGACGGTGATGCTATACTTGAAGAAGGTGATGTAGTTTCATTCGGCGGCGTTGAAACCGTATTTTTACCGCTTACAGTCAGCGAAAAACGCAGTCAGCGTCAAATAAGAGCTGAGGAAACACGCCCTGTATCTCCCTGGGGTCTTCTTGTGCTTTTAACCATGTTTCAGGTTTTCACAGCCATTCAGCTAATTGTAAGCATGGGTGAAAAGGCTACTGTAAATATCCCGCTTGTGTTTTTGGGTATAACAGCTACAATGTGGATTTATTGCTTGACCTTTAGGGCAATGCGTCGTGTGGGCTTTGAAATGGAGCTCATTGCCTTTTTCCTTTGTACACTTGGCTTATCTGTCACAGCCTCAACAAACCCCGATGATTTACTTAAAATATTCTTAACCATGCTTGGCGGTTTGTTTGGCTTTATGGCGCTATGCTTTATTTTAAGAAATCTTGAAACAGCACAAAAAATACGCTGGATAATGGCTGCTGGTGCAATAGGTTTGCTTGCAATAACACTTGTTGCAGGCACCGGTGCTTATGGTGCTAAGCTTTGGCTAAAACTTGGTCCTATTTCCATTCAGCCATCAGAAATTGCAAAAATCTGCTATATCTTTGCTGGTGCGGCGACCCTTGACCGACTGTTTAAAAAGCGAAATCTAACACTTTTCATTGTGCTTACTGGTATGTGTGGCGGTTGTCTTGCACTTATGAATGACTTTGGTACAGCACTTATTTTCTTTGTAACATTTTTGGTAATTGCTTTTATGCGCTCTGGTGACTGGGCAACCCTTGCACTTATCTGCTCTGGCTGTGGTATTGGCGGAATGATGCTTTTAAAACTTAAAGCCCATGTTGCCGCACGTTTTGCTGTTTGGGGACACGCTTGGGAACATGCATCTGATTCTGGTTTCCAGCAAGTTCGTACTATGTCGGCTTCTGCATCTGGTGGTCTTATAGGTGTTGGTGCTGGCAATGGCTGGCTTAAAAATGTATTTGCTGCTGATACTGACCTTGTATTTGGCATGCTCTGTGAAGAATTTGGTTTTATTATAGCTCTACTTGCTATCTTTTGTATAATAACCCTTGCAGTCTTTTCTGTTCGTGCTTGTAGGGCTGGTCGTTCCAGTTTTTATACAATCGCTGCTTGTGCGGCATCATCTATGATGGTGGTTCAGACCTGTTTAAATGTATTTGGTGCAGTGGACATTCTGCCTCTTACTGGTGTTACATTCCCATTTGTATCAAATGGCGGTTCAGCTATGCTTTCAGCCTGGGGACTTCTTGCGTTTTTAAAGGCAACTGATACTAGACAAAATGCAAGCTTTGCTGTAAAACTTCCTAGCCGAAAAGAGTTGAAGCACGAAGATGAAATAGATAATTACACCGATTATACTGGCGATTATGATGACTACACGGAGGACGATTATGAGAAAGATTGAAAGACGAGCTATGATTTGTCTTATCTTAGCATTTGGTCTGTTTATAGGTATATGCACTTTCGGTTATCGTTTTGTGCGTTATGGTGGTGAGTGGGCATCTTTTCCTGCAAACAAGCACTTATATACAAGCACCGGCACTATAACAGACAGAGATGGAGATGTGCTTTCCAGTGCTGGCGACTCAGGGCGAACCTATTACCCAGATGAAACTGTTAGGAAAGCTACACTTCATGCTGTTGGCGATGAACAAGGAAATATAGGTACAGGTGCCATTCACGCATTTTCAGATAAACTGTCTGGTTATAATATACTTACTGGCAGTACATCACCATTTTCTGGTGAAAAAACGCTATCTCTGACCATTGATGCGGCTTTTAATGTTACAGCATATAAGGCTTTAGGCGGTCATAAAGGCACTGTAGGCGTTTATGATTATACAACTGGTGAAATCCTCTGTATGGTATCAACTCCAACATATGACCCAGAAAATCCACCACAAAACATGGATAGTGATGAGTATGATGGTGCATATGTGAACCGTTTTCTTTCTTCTGCTATTGTACCAGGTTCAATTTTTAAGATTGTCACCTTAAATGCAGCCTTAGAAAATATATCTGATATATATGATAGAACATGGACTTGTACTGGCAGCACAACGGTAGGCGGTATTGAAATAACCTGCCCTCACGCACATGGAACGCTTGATATTCAATCAGCATTTGCAAACTCATGTAATGGTGTTTTTGGTTTACTTGCCGCTGAAGTAGGCGGAGATACAATGCAAAAATATGTTGATTCTGCTGGTCTTACTTCCAGCATTTCAGTTGATGGGATAAACACAGCCAAAGGTACATTCTCCTTTGTAGGTGAGGACTCTGGTCAAGTGGCATGGTCTGGTGTAGGTCAAGGCAAAGACGCTTTAAATCCTTGCACAATGATGACCTATATGGGGGCTATTGCGTCTAATGGCAGTGCAGCCGTTCCTAAACTTATTAAATCGGTTGAAGGTTCTATTATTCCTGCTATTTCCACCAATAAAAAAACTGGTAATCTTATAAACTCAAGCACCGCACAGGCAATACATGCAATGATGCGTAATAATGTTGAACAAACTTATGGTGCAAGCCGTTTTCCAGATGGCACTTGTGCAAAATCTGGCACTGCTGAAGTAGGTGGAGGACTTACACCAAATGCATGGTTTGCTGGTTTTATTGATGACCCTGCACACCCATACGCATTTATTGTGCTGGTTGAAAATGGCGGTGGCGGTTCGAGCGTCGCTGGTGAAGTTGCAAGTCAGGTTTTAAATGCAATAGTAGAAAAAATGGGATAAACAAAACCTCTAGCTAAAGCTAGAGGTTTTGTTTTTTTAATTAAAATATACTATTTCTTCTTTTGGTGGGTTTGCTTTCTCAAGCTGCATAAGTGTTAAAACTGGACCTGCTCCCTTATACTGCGCAAGCTCCTCAATGTGGATTTTAGCTTTAATATTATACCATGCCTTATTCTCAATTTTTCCGAATTTATCTCCTGCATAGCAAGCAAAACCTAAAAATGCTATATCATCAGCACAACAAACCATACCATGTCTGCCTGGAACAATCCATCCCTTTGGAAGTTGGTCTGTTACAAGCACATGAGCCTTAAATTTAACAATTTTTCCATCATATTTATCTGGTTCGCTGCTTGCATCTATATACCACAGACCAAAATCCTCGTCAGAAATATCAATTTCATCTGCATCTAAATCAAATGGCATTACCATATTATCACGATAATCTTCAGAATTTCCATCAACATCATCAAGGAAAATTGTAGCTCGTGGATTCATCGCCCTAATATTTCGGCTATGAAGATAATCCTTATCTTTTTGAGTACATCTATTAAACACTATTAAATCGGCATTTGTTATATGCTCAAACATTCTTTGACCTAAATTTGCAGAATAAAGCTCAAAAGTCGCGCCGTTTATAGCTGCAACAACCTGATAAAGCTCCCAATCTGCCGGCATACATTCGTCGACGAACCCAGCTAAATCCCACATACCGTTTAGCTCTACCATAATTCTATCCGGCTTGTGTTCATTTACAGCCTTTTTCAGTGCCGGAATGGTCACTTGGTCATTATCTTCAAAAGCTACAAGTGACGAATTACATTTCTTTAAAAAATCCTCATCAAATTCTTCAATACCTTCTTCAAGCTGAACAATAAGAGTTTTTTCATTTTCTGTGAAGTTTGGGTCTGATAAAACTTCTTTTATAAATGTTGTCTTACCGCCCTCTAACAGACCAGTAAAAATATATACAGAAATACCCAATATTTTCGCCTCCAAATTAAACGCCAAAAATTTCAGCTAAACGTTCCTCGTCAAGTTCTGCACCAATAATGCAAAGTCTACCTGTGTAATCAGCAGCACCATAGCGTATTTCGGGCGCTCCTGGAACATAATCAAAGTGTAACCATGTTGTAGAGTCTGTACAAGGCACTATACCCTTTGCACGAAGTACAGTTCCAAGAGTTATATCTCCAAGGGCGTTTAAGCAGTCCTTTAGCTGTTGTTCGGTGAATTTTTTAGGAGTTTCAATGCCCCAGCTCTGGAACACTTCATCTGCATGGTGATGATGGTGGTGTTCATGGTTGTGATGGTGGTGTCCACAAGAGCAGGTTTCGCCATGCTCATGGTGATGATGACCATGGTGATGGTGGTGTCCGCAAGAACAGGTTTCGTCATGCTCATGGTGATGATGCTCGTGATTATGTGAGCAGTCACAGTGTTCATCATGTTCATGATGCATTTGCTCCAGCATTTGCTGAGCTAGTGTATGGCTATCCTCCATAACACTCAAAAGCTGCTGACCTGTAAGGCTATCCCAAGGGGTTGTTACAATCTTCGCCTTTGGATTATGGTGCTGCAATGTATGCACACACTCGGCCAACTTTTCTTCCTTTAAATTCTGTGTACGTGATAGGAAAATCGCTCCTGCATTTTCAATCTGATTTAAGAAGAACTCTCCAAAGTTTTTAGAATACATTTTATATTTAACAGCATCAGCAACGGTAACAAAGCTATTAAGCACAACTGGCTCATGTTCTGCAACGTCCTTAACAGCCTTTATAACATCGGACAGCTTGCCAACTCCTGAAGGCTCAATAATAATTCTATCTGGGTGATACTTTTGTATAACTTCGGTCAATGCCTTGCCAAAATCTCCAACAAGAGAACAGCAGATACAACCAGAATTCATTTCTGTAATCTCAATACCAGCATCTTTCAAAAAACCGCCATCAATACCGATTTCACCAAATTCATTTTCAATAAGCACGATTTTTTGACCATTTAATGCCTCACCAATCAGCTTTTTAATAAGTGTTGTTTTACCAGCACCAAGAAAACCGGAGATAATATCAATTTTTGTCATTTTAAATTAACTTCCTTCCTATTTATAGCGTTTAACGCTTTTAGTTAGTCTAACCTAACATTTATCATACAACTACTAAGGGGTAAATTTCAATCCCCCTAAGTAAACTTTATATGAATTTTTTTATATATTAGCCTTGAAACAATCAGGCAAGATTAAATCCTTATTTGGTATTTTATCCCATGAAAATGTTTTTATAAGCTCATTGAGCGAAATATCTTCTGGTTTTTCTATAAGCCCTGCGGAACAAGCTAAGATTCCAATCAGTTTTTCTGGTTTCATATATTTTCTAATTTTGCTTAAATCTAAATCTTTATCTCTTTTGCTAAGTCGTCTGCCATCATGTGCAACCAAAAGCGGCATATGATAAAATTTAGGTGGTTTAAACCCCAATTCATTATGCAGCCAAATTTGTCTTGCGGTTGAACCTATAAGGTCATTTCCTCTTACAACTTCATTTATACCCATAAGCCCGTCATCAACAGTTACTGCAAGCTGATATGCAAATACACCATCAGAGCGTTTTATGATAAAATCTCCACACTCAATGGTTAAATTTTCTGTATACTTTCCAATACAGCCATCTATAAATGTCATTTTTTTATCTGGAACGGCTAAACGCATAGCGGGCTTACGTTCTTTTTGCTTTCGCTCATTGTCGGTTAAATTTTTACAAGTTCCAGCGTAAATAATTCTGCCGTCTGACAGATGTGGTGCTGATGCTGCATGAAGTTCTGAACAGGAACAATAACAAGGATAAACCAATGCTTTATTTTTAAGAAAACGCTCAAAACATTCATAAATTTGTGTCCGTTCGCTTTGATATATGGAATTTATAATATCTTTATGAATTTTTAAAAGCTCGGTTTTGATTTGCTCATTTTCGGGAAAAATAAATTTTGGATTATCAAACTTAATACCCAACCAGTCTAAATCATCAAAAATTTGTTCAGCATTGCTTCTTGGACAGCGAAGAGTATCTAAATCTTCTATTCTAATTATATAATGCCCACCCTGACTTTTAGCACTTAGATATCCAAGCATGGCGCAAAGCACATTTCCAAGGTGCATTCTTCCACTTGGCGAAGGTGCAAATCTACCTATGATTTTTAAGCTCATGTCATTTAACCTTCTAAAGAGTTGTTTTCATCTATTATACTTTCAGCAAGTCTACGCATATAAGTTGAAACAGCAGAAAGGGCTAAGCATAAACTCAGACGTTTTTCTGGCTCATTCAAGTCAACATGCATATTTTGTGCAATTTGTTCTGGTATACTTTTCCTCATTCTATCTTTCATTTCTAAATAACTGCTCCAACAACTCTCAAAATTGACATCATCACGACCAGTTAACTGCTTTACATCAGAAAGAGCCAACATTTGCTTGAGCTGATAAACACAAAGCATTTGCATAATATGCTGATAAGTATATTTTTTACCTTTAACTGGCAAAATCAGCTTTTCTTTAGAATAGTTATTTATCATTGTTTTTGTGAAAAGTTTTTCATCTTCATCACGTTTATTGTCTGAAAGACCATCATTTATAAGTGTTAAGACTTGGTCCATATACAAATCAATAGATGGAATTTGATTTGGGGTTAAATCGTTATCTGAAAAAACCTCTCGCATTATTTGCTCTAATTCTTTCACCATGTTCACTCCTGTCCATATTATTTTAAGTGATATATAATACTTTTTCAAGTGGTTATTGTATTTTGCAAAAATCGTGTTATAATATGTGTAACATAGTATTAAAAACTATATGGAGGTGTTTTCTATGCCACATACCTTTCTTCATGCAAGAGAGCCGTTTTCCAGTTACTCTCACTTCATTGGTGCAGTTTTATCAGGTTTAGGTCTTGCAAGTATGATTTTGAAAATGATTTTGCAAGGCTCGGATATATTGACATTTATTTCGGTTTGCCTATTTTGTATTTCACTTATTGCATTATATTCTGCAAGCAGTATATATCATTTCTCTTTGAGGGGTGAAAATGTAATAAAACTGCTAAAAAAACTAGACCATAGTATGATTTATGTGCTTATTGCTGGAAGTTATACCCCAATCGTATTAAGATTTATGGAAAGACCAAAGGCTTTTTATTTTCTTGGTGTTATATGGGCAATAGCACTTGCTGGAATTGCAATAAAACTTTTATGGATTGATGCTCCCCGTTTTTTAGGAACAATTTTATATCTGCTTTTAGGTTGGGCGATAGTGACTGATTTTGGCATTGTGCTGTCAATGCCCATTAAAGCCATATGGCTGCTTGCTATTGGCGGAATTTGCTACACAATCGGTGGAATCATATATATTATTAAAAAACCTAACTTTGGAAAACTTGGTTTTCATGAGTTATTTCATTTATTTGTTCTTGCTGGTAGCCTATCCCATTATTTTATGGTGTTTTTCTTTGTAATATAACAAAAAGCTCGCTAATTAGCGAGCTTTTAATTTTTTTACATATCCACTTTATAATTTTTAATTGCGTCTGCAACGCCTTCCTTATCGCTCTTTTTGCCGTATTGGTCAACCTTTACCTTGCTCTTTAGTTCGTGCACCAGACTGCCTGCACCGCTCACGCAACCACCAACACAAGCCATGCCTTCGATAAAGTTTTTGTCCAATTTACCTGCTTTGGCCTTTAAAAGTGCCATTTTACATTCTTCAATACCGCTGCAAACTTCAGCCTTAACTTCAAATGGAAGCTCTCTCTCTTTTGCAACCTGAAGAACAGCCTCTGTAAGACCGCCAGAACGACCAAACACACGACCAAAATAAGATGCGTCATTTACAGATGTTTCGTCCATTGCAGTAAGGTCAATCTCCTTAGCGTCAATCATTGCCTGAAATTCTTCAAAAGTAATTACACAGTCTATCCACATATCCACAGTTGGCTTGAATTTTTCTTCCTTTTTAGCTGTGCAAGGGCCAATGAAAATTGTCTTAATCGGGGTTTCAGAATTTTCCTTAATAAAACGACCAATTTCAGCCATTGGGGAAAGGTTGTGTGAAATATGCTCTGCCATAGCTGGAACATGCTTTTGAATATAAGACACAAATGCAGGGCAACAAGAAGAGGTTAAAAAGCCCTTCTCTGCAAGCTCCTGAGCCTCCTTATCTGCAACCATATCCGCACCCATAGCTGCCTCTACTACATAATCAAAACCAAGTCTCCGAATACCAGTAGCAACCTGAGCCAATGAACAGTTATCAAACTGTGCAGCGATTGCAGGAGCTATAATTGCAGCAACCTTGTAATTTTGCTCACCAAATGCGTCTTTTGCATTTTTGATTATATTTATAGCATCAACCATAAATGATTTATCTTCAATAGCACCAAATGGGCAAGCGGACGCACAAGCACCACAAGAAATACATTTATCTGGGTTGATTTCAGCCTTTTTTTCTTCATTCATAGATATAGCATTGATTTTACAGCTGCGCTCACAAGGGCGAACATGCTCAACAATCGCACCATAAGGGCAAACCCTTGCACAGCGACCACATTCGATACATGTATCAAGGTCGATTTCAGCCTTGCCCTTGGTGTTCTTTTTTATAGCATCTTTAGGGCAATTTTTAATACAACGCTGAGAGATGCATCCACGGCATGACTCTGACACAGTATAGCGTTCAACTGGACATTCATCACATGCAATTTGAATAACCTCAATAATGTTAGGGTTGCGACGGTCACCACCCATAGCTAAACGAACACGCTCTTGTGCTATTGCACGTTCCTTATAGATGCAGCAACGCATAGTAGCCTTCGGGCCTGGAGATATAATCTGCGGAATTTCATAGTATGAATCCATTAGATTGCCCTCATAAGCACGAATTGCAACTTCTTTCAAAACTCTGTACTTGAGCAGTTGAACATCTGTTTCAAAATTTCTCATATTTAGACTTCTCCAATCTCTCTTATTAGCTTTTCTAATTTGAGTACATATTGTAAGCTATATAATATAAATCCGATTATTTTTGGATTTAATTTCAATCATCTAATCTTTTATGCCTTGTTTTTATACATTTCCACGCCCTGCTTATAAAGGTTTCCACCTTCGCAGTCCATAGAAACAATAGCAGTAAATCCTTCAACTGTAAGACGCTTTACTGATTCACAACCGAGTTCTTCATAGGCTATAACCTCAACGTCTTTAATAGAGTCAGCTTTCACTGCACCGGCTCCACCTATTGCAACCATATATACACCGCCGTTACGTTTCATAGCGTCTACAACTGGCTGAGTTCTTACGCCCTTGCCTATCATACAGCAAAGACCAGCATCGAGCAACTTTGGTGAATAAGGGTCCATTCTGCCCGAAGTTGTTGGACCGACAGAACCTATAACCTGACCTGGCTTTGCTGGTGTTGGACCTGCATAATAAATTGCTGCACCATTTAGGTCAAAAGGCAAATCCTCACCCTTTTCCATAGCCTCGGTGATACGTTTATGTGCGGCATCTCGTGCGGTATATAATGTACCAGTTAGTGTAACTGTATCACCTGCTCTTAACTTTGGGGCAATTTGTTTTAGTTCATCTGTTCTTATGTCATAATGTGCCATATCATACCTCCGCTTTTCTAATATTGCTAAGCATATCATTTAAAGCATGGTTTTTATTATTTTCCTGCTTTGGTTCATCGAGCTGATTTATTATTTCATCTGTGCGTCGTTTTATATCTTCCATAGCTGATTGTGTTTTTCTCAGGGTTTGACAATATTCATGACGAGTTTTTTCCATTTGGGATTTTATGCTCTCTGCCTTTTGCTCTGCCTCATAAACAATATGCTGTGCTTTCTTTTGTGCTTTTTGCTCAATCTCCTCAGCTCTTTTGTGTGCATTAAGCTCGATATCTGCAATATACGCACGGTCTTTATCGAACTGTCGTGCTTTTTGTTCAAGTTCATTTACCCTATTAGATAGTGTATTTTTCTGATTTTCAAGCTCCTGATATTTACCTTTAAATTCCTTAAATTTATCGAGCATTTCATTATATAGTTTGTTTTGCTCGACTGTTTCTTTATCAGCTAGCTTTACAAGGTTATCTCTATCAAATATTTCTGCTTTTAATTCATCTATTTTGGCTGTCATCTTTGAAATACGCTCTAAAAGCTCTGCATTTTTTTGTGTGAGCTTTGTGTTTTCCTCACGCAAACTTTCGGTTTGTTCTTTTTGCTGTTCGAGCCGCTCAGTAAGGTCATCATTTATTTTATTTAATTCATCAATTTGCTTTGCATTGTCTTGTGCTTGCTTTGTTATGTAACCTAACACATCATCACGTTGAAATCCACCAACAAGAGCAGTTCTAAAACCCATATCTGCGTCGTTCATGTGAAAGCCACCTTCCCAAATGTTTGTTTATTTTCTGTCAAACCTATTATAACAATGCTATGACAAAAACACAATAGATAACAATAGATAAAAGTGTTAAATTACATTGCATTTCTTGTGCATACGTGCTATATTTAAAATTAAATGTAATATAACCGTAAATGAAGGGGAGATACCAAATGTTAAGCGTAAATGACTTCCAAGCAGCAGAAAAAAGACTGAGCAGCGTGATTCATACAATCGAGCTGTCGTCTTCCAAGACATTTTCTGAAATGACTGGTGCAGAAGTTTATTTAAAATATGAAAACCAGCAAAAAACAGGCTCTTTTAAGGTTCGTGGTGCATATAACAAAATTATGAAACGTTATGAAGAAGGCGGGCTGACAGCGGTTGTTGCATCATCTGCTGGCAACCATGCACAAGGCGTTGCATTTGCTGCATCAAGAATCGGCGTTCCTGCCACTATTGTTATGCCACGCTCCACACCAATCGCAAAAGTATCTGCAACCGAAGGATATGGTGCTAAAGTAGTTCTTCATGGTGCAATTTATGATGAGGCTTATGCAAAGGCTTGCGAAATTGTCGAAAAAGAGGGAGCAGAGTTTATTCATCCATTTGATGATGAAGATGTAATGGCTGGTCAAGGCACTATTGCTCTGGAAATACTTTCTGATTTGCCTACTGTTGATATGATTTTTGTTCCTGCTGGTGGTGGCGGACTTATCTCTGGTATTTCAGCTTGCATAAAACAGATTAACCCTAGAATCCAAATTATTGGTGTACAAGCTCAGGGGGCAAACTCCATTGTGACCTCGTTCCATAAGGACAAAATAACTCCTGCCGCTTCTGTTCACACCATAGCAGACGGCATCGCAGTTAAGACACCAGGCACAAAAACTATGGAATATATCAATCAATATGTTGATAAGTTTGTTACTGTAACAGATTCTGAAATTTCTTCTGCTATTTTGCTGCTTCTTGAGCGTTGCAAGCAAGTTGTTGAACCATCTGGTGCAGCAGCTCTTGCAGCAGTGCTAAACCACAAAATTGACATTAAGGGCAAAAAAGTATGTTGTGTGCTTTCTGGTGGTAATATTGACGTGTCATTTATACATAAAGTTGTAGAGCGTGGTCTTATCACTCGCGGCAGACATATGAAGTTTTCTACTATTATGCCTGATGCCCCTGGTTCTCTTGAAAGATTTGCACATATTGTGGCAGAGCAAAATGCAAATGTAATTCTATTTAATCACGACCGTGTACAAGCTGACCTTGATATCGGCGATGCTATTATTCATGTTGTATGTGAAGTTGGCGGAACAGAACATGGAAAACGACTTCTTGACAAACTTCGCAAAGAAGGCTATACAATTCTCCCATAAAAACACTTAGGCAAGCCGAGCTTTTCGGCTTGCCTTTAATAATAAACCTATACTTTATAATCTATATACTTGACGCTATATAAAAAGATTGATATAATATTAACAAATAGGCTTTTGTCTAAAATTCGAGGAGGTTGTTTAATCATGGATTATAAAGCACTTTACAGCCAAAAACTTACAACTGCTGACAAAGCAGTCGAATGTGTTAAAGATGGCGATTGGGTCGATTTCGGCTGGTGTGTGAGCACACCTGATGCTTTGGACACTGCGATGGCAAAGCGTCTGCCTGAAATGAAGGATGTAAATTTCAGAGGCGGTATTCTGCTACAAGTTCCAGAAATTTATAAAATTGAAAACCCAGCAGAACACATGACTTGGAATTCTTGGCATATGTCTGGTATTGAGCGTAAGTTTATTGCAACTGGTGCTGGCTTTTATGGTGCTATCCGTTATTCCGAGCTGCCACGCTACTATCGTGAAAATATCGGTCATGTAAATGTAGCTATGATGCAAGTAGCTCCTATGGACAACCATGGTTACTTTAGCTTTGGTCCACAAGCATCTCATTTGCGTGCTGCGTGTGATGTAGCAGATATTATCATTGTTGAGGTTAACCAGAATATGCCTCGTTGTCTTGGCGGCATGGAGGATTGTATCCATATTTCTGAGGTTGATATGATTGTTGAAGGCAACAATCCAGCCATGCGTGAACTTGGCTCTGCAGCCGCAACCGATGTTGATAAGAAAGTTGCTGAACTTATCGTTGAAGAAATTCCAAATGGTGCTTGTTTACAGCTTGGTATAGGCGGTATGCCTAATGCCGTTGGTTCTCTTATTGCAGAATCCGACCTTAAAGACCTTGGTGTACATACCGAAATGTATGTTGATGCATTTGTTGATATAACAATGGCTGGTAAGATTAACGGCTCAAGAAAAACCATTGACCGTGGCAGACAGGCTTTTGCTTTCGCTGCTGGTACTCAAAAGCTATATGACTTCCTAAATGATAACCCACAGTGTGCATCCATGCCAGTGGATTACACAAATGATGTGCGTGTTATCTCTCAAATTGATAATTTTATATCCATTAACAATGCTGTAGATATTGACCTGTTTGGTCAGGTAAACTCTGAGTCTGCTGGTCTTAAACAAATTTCTGGAGCTGGCGGACAGCTTGATTTTGTAATGGGTGCATACCTTTCCAAGGGTGGTAAGAGCTTTATCTGTCTGTCATCTACCTTTAAGCAGAAAGATGGCTCTGTTGCATCTCGTATTCGTCCAACACTTACTGAAGGTTCTATTGTAACAGATACCCGTGCAAATACTCACTTTGTTGTTACTGAATATGGTAAAGTTTGCCTCAAGGGCCTAAGCTCTTGGCAGCGTGCAGAAGCTCTTATTTCTATCGCTCACCCTGATTTCCGTGAGCAACTTATTGCTGATGCTCAAAAGATGAATATTTGGAAACGCTCTAACAAACGATAAACTTTGTTTTCTATCCCCTATCCATATAACTTATGGTGGGGGATTTTTAATTTAAGTATTTATATACGCACAAGTGTTCGTTTTTTCGTCATTTCTCTATGGAAATCCTATAATATTTGTGGTATGCTTATTATGCAATATTATTAAATATTGATTTTTTATTTTTTGCCACCAGATGAGGTGATTTTTTTGGCACAAGATGGACGTAAATCCACAAATAAAACTGCTCCAAAAAGAGCGAAAAAAAGCAAACCGCTTGAACTAAATATAGAGTATTCATTGCCTCGCCCTGTGTGGGGCATTATATATGGCGTTCTTGGTGTGTTTTCCTTACTGGTTGTTTTTGGTCTTGACGGCGCACTTTTAAAGCTGACCCGCTCGTTTATAGGCGGCCTCATAGGCTATGGGCTTTATATGCTCCCGGTCGCACTTTTTGTGCTTTCAGCACTGCTTATATCTCAAAGAAAAGGTCCTGTACGGCTTAGAGCCAGTGCAGTTGCACTTTTTCCATTATTTTTATCCGCTCTTATACACTCACTTTTAAACGGTTCAAATTTTCCACCAAAAAATACTTCTGTGTTTTCCGCACTTGTCACTAGCGGTTCTGAAATTAAATCAGGTGGTTTGATTGCAGGTGGTCTTTCCCATTTGCTTTCATGGGCTTTTTCATCAGTTGGCGGATTTTTACTTTGTCTTATACTTTTAATAGCAAATATAATGCTTATCTTTAAAATAACTCCACAAAGCATATATGACGCACTACGCCCTATCGAATATGAATATGAGGACGAAGAAGAACGCATAAAATATGAATCCCCAACCGTTTTACCAAATGTTCATGAGTTTGCCGCCGCTAAAAAGGCTAAACGTAATGCTAAACGTGCATCATTTGATATACAACTAGATGACGAAGAAGAAAACCAGTCCGATTCTGCTATATTGCCAATTTCTGTGTCTAAAAATGAGACTGAACCCGAACCAATTATGGATTTTTCAGCAGATGAAATAATAGCAGAGCACAAAGATAGCGTTTCCCATACAAATGATGACCCATTTGATGATATTCTCTCACTTTTAAATAATAATCCTAAAGATAAACCTGAAACGATTTCAGACGAGCCTTTGCCGCTTGACGAAAAAAATATGTCCAAATCAGAACTTAAAAAACATGAGGAAATGGAACAAGCTAAAATGGCAGCACAAATGGACGCAAACCAAAACGCTCCTCTGCCTGTTTATAGTTATCCACAGCTTGATTTATTAAATCCACCTAAAAAATCTGTAAATAACAACTATCAAGCTGAGCTTACCGAATATAGTCATCGCCTTATTGATACTTTGCAATCATTTAATATTGAGGCTCAAATAGTTGGCATTGTCCGTGGACCTACTGTAACCCGCTTTGAAGTTACAATACCACCCGGAACAAAATTCAGCCGTATAACCGGACTTTCTGATGATATAGCCCTCTCTCTCGGTGCAATGTCCGTGCGTATTGCACCCATTCCAGAAAAAGTTGCCATTGGTATTGAGGTTCCTAATAAAACTAATACAATGGTTCCTATTTATGAAGTTTTGGACTCTGACGCATTTAAAAACAATAAAAGCCATGTAGCTTTCTGCGTAGGTAAAGATATAACTGGTGCTCCGGTTGTCGGAAATATTGGCAAGATGCCTCACCTTCTTATCGCTGGTACCACTGGTTCCGGTAAGTCAGTGTGTGTAAACTCTATGCTTATTTCCCTTCTTTATAAATCAACCCCTGAGGAAGTAAGGCTCATTATGATTGACCCTAAAATGGTTGAACTTGGAAACTACAACGGAATACCACATCTTCTTATCCCTGTTGTTACCGACCCTAGAAAAGCTGCTGGAGCTTTAAATTGGGCAGTTGGCGAAATGGAACGCAGATATAAAGTCTTTGCTGACAATCAGGTTAGAAAATTGGAAGATTATAATGAACTTATGAATAAAAAACGTAATCAGGCTGAGAATGAAGAAGGTACTTCGACCGATAGTTTCCAGCCGCTACCCGAAATTGTTATTGTAATTGATGAGCTTGCTGACCTTATGATGGTTGCTGCAAAAGAAGTAGAAACCTCCATTTGTCGTATAGCACAAAAGGCACGTGCTGCGGGAATGTATTTAATTGTTGCAACACAAAGACCTTCTGCTGATGTTATAACTGGTATAATGAAAGCAAATATCCCTTCACGTATTGCGTTTGCAGTTGCAAGCCAAATTGAAAGCCGTATTATTCTTGATACAACTGGTGCGGAAAAACTGATTGGTAAGGGCGATATGCTTTATGCCCCACTTGGAGAGGGTAAACCTCAGCGTATACAAGGCTGTTTCATTTCAAATGATGAAATTGAAAATGTAATCGAATTTATCAAATCTACTGGCTGTGCTGAATATAATGAGGAGATACTGGAGCATATTGAAAAATCTGCTGAGGCCTCTGAAAATGCTTCCAGCGGCGGCTCTGGTGGTGTTTCTGGTGATGAAGATGAAATGCTTATGGATGCTATCGAAATTGTTGTCGATTGTGGTCAGGCATCTGTATCTATGCTGCAAAGACGCTTAAAACTTGGCTATGCCCGTGCTGCTCGTATTGTTGACCAGATGGAAGAACGCGGCATTGTAGGGCCATTTGAAGGCTCTAAACCACGTCAAATACTCATTTCAAAAGATGACTGGAAAGAAATGAAATTGCGCCGTCAATTATAAGATATATTTTTAATATATTTAAAATATATTATATTTCAAGGAGGTTATTTTTGTATGAAAAAAATCGAACTTTCTACCCTATCTTTTAACCCATTTTTCAAAATTCGTGACCAATGGGCTTTGGTTGCCTGTGGAAACAAGGAAAACTTCAATATGATGACTGTTAGTTGGGGTGGTATGGGTGAACTATGGTTTAAAGAAGTTACAACTATATATGTTCGTAAAAGCCGACTCACCCACGAATTTATGGAAAACAATGATTATTACACACTTATTTTCCTAAAAGATGGCAATAAATCAGCTATGCAAACCCTTGGCACAAAATCAGGAAGAGATATGAACAAAATGACCGACTCCGGTTTAACCCCTGTATTTACCGAAGAAGGCTGCCCAACATTTGCAGAGGCTGAACTTACTCTGGTTTGCCGTAAGCTTTATCATGGGGATTTACCTCGTGAAAACTTCATTGATGATGCTTTGTTTGAGAAATGTTATCCAACAAGAGATATACACACAATGTACGTTGGCGAAATCGTTGCAGCATATGCTGACTAGAAAACAAAAAAACTTATCTTTCCCCTGTATTTTCCAATACAGGGGATTTTATTTAATTAAATGTTTTATATTTGTAGCATAAATGTAATATTTCACTTTGCTTGCATCACTTGCCTATATATACTTAAATAGGTATAATAGATGATAGGTTTAATATGTATATTTTGTATTTCTAGCAAAATATTTTGACATGGAGGAAATATTAAAATGAAAAAATACCTTCTGTCGTTACTGTTTGCAGCTATGGTTTTTGTTGTGCCAGCGCAAGCCGCTCATTTATTTCCGGTCAAGCAGCCTTTTAACAATACATCTCTTTGGGCATATATGGACGAAAGCGGCTCACTTGCAACCTCTTTCCAATATTCCAATGCATCAGCCTTTAATGAGCAAGGTCTTGCAACTGTTACAGATATATATGGCTTTGTTTCTGTAATAAACGACCAACTAGAAACCATTATCACACCTCAAACAGCACCGATTTCTGTCGATTTTGGTACAGACATGATAGCTTTTAGATATAAGGACAGCTCTGTATATTTTAATCTTGATGGCACATCTGTTGGAACTTTCCCTGTAACATCAGGATTCTTTTCTGAAGGTTTAATACCAGCACAAAAAGATGGTCTTTGGGGTTATTTAAACTTAAATGGTGAATTTGAAGTTGAGCCAATTTATAAGAGTGCTGGCAATTTTGAAGGCAGTTATGCTGTAGTACAATTAAGTGACCTAAACTGCTACGGCATTTTAAATAAAAAAGATTATATGGTCTGCCTTTTACCAGAAAATATTGGGGTTAAATATTTAAGAATTTGGAACGAGGATATTATTATTGCATCAAATTCCGAGCGTTTCGCCCTATATTCTCTTTCAACTGGCGAATTTTTAAGTGATTTCATATATCAGGAAATCACCGAGTTTGAAAATGGCTATGCTATTGCCCGAATGAACAATATGTGGGGTATTATAGACACAAGCGGCAGACAAGCCGTTGCTTTTGAATACTATGATTTATCCTATATGGGTGATGGTCTTTACTCTGCACGTGGCAACTCTACCCCGACTGGCACTTGCTCGATAATTGATACATCTGGCAACCTTGTTTATCGTACTGATGTTTATGCTGGCGGATTTAATAATGTTTCTTATGGGGTTTTTTGGCATGGAACTTTAAGCAATCAAATTCTGTTTCTATCAAAAAACGGCAGTTTTTTAAGCAGTTTTGAAAATGCCGAAAATCCTGAAATTTTAACAGAGAAGGTTGCAAAAATAACTGTTGGTGGAAAAATACAATATGTAAATATCAAAACAGGCAATATAATCTATATACCCGAACGCGAATTTTCATTTGATTATTTTAAAGTAAGCACAGCAACCTATGAAAAATATCTTGGTGTTGATAATAATGGCAATGATAACGAATGGGTTTTAACATATCCTGTCATTTATGGCATGTCAAATAAAGTGGTTCAAGATAAAATAAACTCTCAAATTCAATCATTTTTCATGGAAGGACCAGCAATGCCACTTGTTGACCAATCGCTTACAGGCTCATTTGGCATATCTCAGGTTGGTAGACTTCTTATTGTTTGGGCTGACTGCGTATATGGCACAGGCAACGGAAGTGCCATTTGGAATGACAGCATAACTATTGACCTTTCCGATGGTACACAATATAATTTGTTGACAGATTTATTTAATAATAATTATACTGATATTATTCGCGGACTTTTGCCTAAGGAAATCCCTATTTACATGTTTAGTTCTCCTAGGGTTACTTCTAACGGGATTAGCTTTTTCTACAATCTATCGCAAGATAACAAGTCCGAACGCTATTCTCCATCAAGTACAGAATATAACCTGCCATATAGCTCTTTAAAAAAAGCTATACAAACCGATAGTGAATGTTATCAGGCTCTGCTTGGAAATGGCATGGAAGATATAAACCAATATATTGATTATTCCGATGTACCAGAAAGCCATTGGGCATATAACGCCATTAAACAAGTTACAAAAGTTGAACTTATGCAGGGTGACAGCAATAACTTTTCACCAGATAAAACCATAACAGGCGTTGAAGCTGCATCTGTTATGGTGCGTTTGCTAAAAATCGACACAAGCACTATTTTAGTACCTGATGGTTCGCCTTGGTACTATAAAGAAGTTACTGCTGCTAAAAATAATGGTATCTTAGACGGCATTTCTGAAGAAACTCTCACAAAAAATATAACCCGTGCTGATACTATGCAAATAATTATGAATATGCTTTCATCAGAAGAACTAGAACCTATGACCGATGAAGAAATAACTGAAACACTTTCTTCTTTCTCTGATTATGAACAAATTCCTGATGAAAGAAAAGCAGCAGCAGCTATATGTGTAAGCCAAAAATTTATTGTTGGAAGTGATGGACTTATAAGTCCTAATGATACACTTACACGAGCTCAATTTGCACAAATCCTAAGCAATATGCTTTGAGATATGGTTTTTCCTTAAAAAGCGAAAAGGAGTCCACAAAGGACTCCTTTTTGTTTTAGTTTTCTTGTGCTTGTAGCTTTTCAGCCGCATCAGCCGAAAGCAATGCATCAATTATATCATCTAAATCTCCATCCATAAACTGACCTAATTTATAAAGTGTGAGCTTTATTCTATGATCAGATACACGATTTTCTGGGAAATTATATGTTCTAATGCGTTCTGCTCTATCACCAGTACCCACTTGGCTTTTTCTATCAGCTGCAATAGCTGCATTTTGGCGTTCAAGTTCTGCCTCATAAAGTCTAGTTCTAAGCACTCTCATTGCTTTATCGCGGTTTTTGTGCTGACTTCGCTCATCTTGGCACTCTACAACCATACCAGTTGGTAAATGTGTGATACGAATGGCAGATTCTGTTTTGTTAATGTGCTGTCCACCTGCACCTGATGCCCTAAATGTATCTATTTTAAGGTCTGATGGATTTATTTGAAAATCGACTTCTTCAGCCTCTGGCAGAACCGCAACTGTTACTGTAGATGTGTGAACTCTTCCTTGACTTTCGGTTTCCGGCACACGCTGAACCCTATGAACTCCTGATTCAAACTTCATTCTTGAATATACATGGTCGCCCGAAATCTGGAAAACAACCTCTTTACAGCCACCAAGTTCGGTTTCATTTATGCTCAACTGCTCTACCTTCCAACCACGTTTTTCTGCATACATAGAATACATTCTATATAGTGAGTGTGCGAAAAGTGCTGATTCCTCACCACCTGCACCACCGCGAATTTCCACCATGATATTCTTATCATCATTTGGGTCTTTTGGCAGCATTAAAATTTTGAGCTCCTGCTCTAGTCTTTCAATATCTTCTTTAGCCTGTTTTAATTCTTCTTGTGCAAGCTCACGCATTTCTGGGTCGTTAATCATTTCCTCTGCATCACTTAACATTTTTTGTGCATTTAGATATTCTCTTGCAGCTGTAACTATTGGCTCCATGTCCCCACGCTCTTTAAGCAGTTTTGCCGCCTGCTCAGGGTTATCATATAGATTAGGGGCAGAAAGTCTAGCCTCTATTTCTTCAAACCTGTGAATAACACCATTTAATTTTTCATTCATTATAAATTATCCTCTTTATTTATGATATCCAGCCTTTTTCACGCTCATATAGTATTATTGTATCTACATTTTGGCGTTCAAGTTTTGTAAATTCGCTTTCAGTGAATGTTTCATCTGGTTTATACCAGTCAAATTGCTTAAAAAATTCTGACCAGTTTTCATTTATAAAGATATAACCATGACGAGCAAATGCCTCATTTTTAATTATCTCTATCTCCTTTTGAGTTAATCGGTCAAGGTCATCAGTAGATATTGCAAATTTATCTAATGGCCAAAATTGCTGTGAGTTGTTTTTAATCTCAAATATATCATTTGTTGTTCTGGTTCCGCTTGATGATGAATAGAATAGATATGCATTATCATTAGTAATATATGTGTTTGTATTCTTTTCTGAGTCTGGTGGAAGGATATTGGTTGGAATTGCATCATATTGTTTACCGTCCATTATTATGCGAAGTTTTCTGCCGCTCAATGCGACAAGTTCTACCTCTTTTTCATCAAACTCAATAGTTACCCTTTCCTCACCAATGTGTATTTCGCCATATGACTTCCAAACTTCATCATCTTTACGCATTGTGCATTTCATCTCATCGCCGTCGAGCTCAAGCGAAAACGTATAACCCCCAGCCGACCAGTTGCCATTATATATAGCCCAATCGCTTGTCGTAATAATCTGCTGCTTTGGTGGCTCTTTATCCTCATAAGATGATGCATCAAATGACGATGCTGGTTCTAATTTAACAAGTCCGTTCTGCTCTTGTCTGCCAAGCCATGGTTTAAAATGGAATATTGCAACTAACAAAACCAGACAAAACAATACCACTGCACCTGCAATTATAGCAATTAAACTGGTTTTTGGCTTTGGAGATGCAGGAACGGCTGGAACTATTTTTTCCGTAAGATTCTGTTTTTGTATCCTTTGAGTGTTATTTAGCCTAATACGTTCGGTATTTTCCCTTGTGAACTGTGTTTTATCAAACTGTTTGCCGCAGTTTGAACATCTTTTTGCGTTATCTGAATTTTGCTTTCCACAATGACCACAAAACACCTCTCTGCCTCCTTTCTCAGTTTTATGCAAACAGGTTATTATTTCTCTAAGATTTTACAAGCTATCACCTATAATGCTCTATTAGTATATCAAAATTCAAACCCCATGAAAAGCAATTTTTATTTTTTTAACCAAATTGGAATCTATTGTTTGCATAATATTGTAGTTTTCTGCAATATTTTGAACATTTTTATCGAACATTTAAACTGTTTTCAAGCATAACAATGGCGTGTTCACATAAATTTGTAAACACGCCATTTTGGAATTTACTTTATCATTTGCAAAATATTTTCTTTGCTCTGGACTCCAACAGTTTGATTTTCTACCTTGCCGTCTCTGATAAAAACTAATGTTGGTATGCTCATAACACCAAACTGAGCAGCAAGTTCTTGTTGCTCATCAACATTTATTTTGCCAACTTTTACCTCTGTTTGTTCGCTTGCGATTTCGTCGACAATCGGTGAAAGCATACGACATGGTCCACACCATGCTGCCCAGAAGTCTATAAGCACTGGTTTATCTGACTCTAATACTTCTTTCTGAAAATTTTCTTTTGTAATATTGATTACATTCATTTTTAAAAACTCCTTTTTATAGATTTTCTGCCTCACTAAGCCATAATTCACTTACTGCATCAGATGGCATACGCCAATCGCCACGAGGAGAAAGGGTGACAGAGCCAACTTTTGGACCATCTGGCAGACATGAACGCTTAAATTGCTGCATAAAGAACCTTCGAATAAATGTTATAAGCCATTTTTTAATAGTTTCATCGTCATAAACGCCATCAAATGAATATCTTGCAATTCTAAAGATTTTGCGCGGTCTGAAACCTAAACGCACCATATAATATAAGAAAAAGTCGTGCAGTTCATATGGCCCAACCAATTCTTCGGTTTTTTGACTGATTTCACCGTTTTCTGGTGGCAAAAGCTCTGGCGATACTGGTGTATCAAGCACATCTTGCAGTGTTTTTTGCAGCTCACCCGTAACTTTTGATGCCTCATAGGCGGTTAGATACCTAACAAGCGTTTTTGGAATTGACGCATTTACTCCATACATTGACATATGGTCGCCATTATAAGTTGCCCAGCCAAGAGCAAGCTCGGATAAATCGCCCGTACCTATAACCATACCGCCCATTTTATTGGCTAAATCCATTAAAACAAGCGTTCTGGTTCTTGCCTGAGCATTTTCAAATGTTACATCATGATTATCCCATGAGTGACCTATATCTAAAAAATGCTGATTTACTGCCGCTTTTATATCAACTGTATGAAGCGTTGCGCCATAACACTCAGCAAGCCTTAATGCATTAGATTTTGTTCTTGTTGTCGTGCCAAAACATGGCATTGTAACTGCATGTATTCCCTTTCTATCAATTCCGAGCATATCAAACGCATGAACAGTTACTATAAGTGCTAAAGTTGAATCCAATCCACCTGAAAGACCTATAACTGCTGTTTTACAACGTGTATGTTGCATACGTGTTGCAAGTCCCTTTGCCTGCATTGTTATGATTTCCTCACATCGACTATCGAGTTCATTTTTATTTTTAGGCACAAATGGTGTCTGTGCAAAAGTTCTTGTTAGTCTTGTGTCGCGATTTGGAATTTCAAACTCTATTTCAATGCATAAGTTATGATTATTTTCAAATGTGTTCATTCTTCTTCGTTCATGCATTAAACGAGATAAATCAAGCTCAGAATAAATAATACCGGTTGTAAACAGTTTGCTTTCTGCTAAAACTTCACCATTTTCTGCAATGAAATCATGCCCAGAAAAGATTAAATCCTGTGTAGATTCTCCCATGCCTGCATCAGCATATAAATAACCGCATAGAAGTCTAGCTGAGTGGCTGGAAACAAGTTGTTTTCTGTACTGTGCCTTACCTATTGTTTCATCTGATGCAGATGGATTTACAATAACAGTTGCTCCTGCGCTTACCAAAGTCACACTTGGCGGACAAGTTACCCATAAATCTTCACAAATCTCGCAACCGATAACAAGTTCTGGAAAGTTAAGGCATTTAAACAGTAAATTTTCGCCAAAAGTGGTTTGCTGACCGCAAATATTAACGCTTACAGGCTTTATGTTTTTACCAGAAGTAAAATGTCTTGCCTCATAAAATTCACTATAATTTGGTATATTTATTTTTGGCACAAGACCTAAAATTTTGCCCCTGTTTATAATCGCTGCCACATTATATAATGCACCTTTAAATCTAAACGGCAAACCAACAACCATAATAACTGAATGATATGATGACGCTTTTAAAATACGAGAAAGAGCATTTTCAGCACCATTTAAAAGTGAATCTTGCAAAAATAAATCTCCACAAGTATAAGCTGTTATACAAAGCTCTGGAAAAACTATAAGTGCAGTGCCATTTTCTGCCGCCTCCTCGGTCATAGATATAATGCGCGAGGCGTTATAATCACAATCTGCAACACGCACCTTTGGTGTTGCAACCGCAACTTTTAAAAATCCGTCTTTCATAAAACAAAAGACCTCCGAAAACAAATTTGAATCTGCTCTTATATTATAATATTATTTGCAAGTCTCTGCAACAATAAACCATATAAATTTAGGTCTGGAGAGCTTTTCTCCAGACCTATGTTTTTTACTCTAAATTCAATTTTTTAGACAGTATTCTTTCTGTTATAACAAAGAACACCACCAGTTGTATCACTGATGCCATGATAGAAAAAACCATCAGACCATGTAAAAAGACTTCTCCCGCATTTATAAGCATATATGCTGTGTTTTCAATCATAATGATACCAAAAACACTTAAAAAGCCAGCTATAAAACTTAAAATCATTGAAATTGCAATATATGCCACAACTGACATAAGTATTCTGTTCTTTTTTGCAAGATGTCCTATTGCCATGGAAGCATAAATCTGATAAAGCGATGCAAGAGAGCCAACAATAGCTAAAATGATAAACTCAAAAACGTAAACTCCCCACATAGGAACAGAGTTATTTAGTTGAGTAAAAAGTATACTCCAATTTTTAAAGCTAAAAAGCTCTGTTAACATTCGTAGAGGATACGGCGTTGAACCAAGTAGCATTATAAATATAGAAATACATGATACTATGCAGCTTAAAGCGGACATAACAAATGCTGTTATCCCTTTTGCTGTGATAAGTTGCCATGGTTTTACTGGTAATGTAAACATCAAATAGCCTTCATCACACAAAAGACCTTTATAAAACCTTTGCAAAATTATAACAACTGTAAGTACAAAAAGCGCAACCATCACAGCAAAATATGCAAGTGACATAACAAATGTAAATATTCGCTGCAATTGGTATGGGAAATTCATTTCCACTGCCCACTGCACTGCCCAATTACCATAATAACGACCATAGTCAACATTCATAGCTAATGAAATAGACGCTATAATAGAAACTGCTATAACTGCAATATAAATAGGAATAAGAGTGCGGCCTATTGACCTAAACTCATATTTACACAACTTTTTTAGCATAACTTACACACCCCTTTTATCACACACCGTATGCGAAAATCTCTCTAAAGAGCTGGTCTACTGATTTACCCTCTTGCTCCCTGATACTATCAACCGTATCATGTCTAACAACATTACCATTTTGAAGAAAAATTGCCTCATCTAATACCCTTTCAATATCCGAAATTAAATGAGTTGATATAATTACTGTCCCTTCTTCATTATAATTTGTGAGAATAGTGTTTAAAATAAAATCTCTTGCTGCTGGGTCCACTCCGGCGATAGGCTCATCAAGCAAATATAGCTTTGCTTTGCGGCTCATAATCATTGCAAGCTGAATCTTCTCTTTTGTGCCTTTGCTCATTGTTTTAATTTTATCATTTGGAGCAATGCCCAGTGCGGATAACATTTCCATAGCTTTATTTCTATCAAAATCGCTATAAAAATCTGAGAAGAACTCCATTAAATCACAGGCTTTGAACCAATCTGCAATAAACATACGGTCTGGCAGATAGGAAATTACACTTTTTGTTTGCGTTCCAACATTTTGACCATCAACCGTTAGCATTCCGCTTGTGGGTTGTAAAAGACCGCATAACAGCTTTATAAATGTTGTTTTTCCAGAGCCGTTTGGTCCTAGCAAACCCACAATTTTTCCCGAACCTATTTCGAGATTTACATTATTGAGCGCTGTTGTTTGCTGATATACTTTTGTCAGCGACCTTGCAGAAACAAGTATATTACTCATAATTTTCACTCCCATTTACCCATTAACTGTTTTATATCCTCTTCTGTGTATCCCAATGCTTTCATCGACTGCATAAACTCATTTATTCGCTCTAAGGCGAGTTTATTACGTTTTTCAGATATAAGATGCATATCCTCTGTTACTATTCTTCCAGCTGTACGCCTAGTTTCAATAAGCCCTTGATTTTCAAGCTCTGACATAGCTCTTTGAACGGTATTCGGGTTTACTCCTGCCTTAGCGGCCAACGCTCTTACAGATGGCAAAGCCGAACCAGGTTCATAAATGCCGGATATAATTTCAAGCGTTATTTGTTCAGAAAGCTGTAGCCATATAGGTCTGTCATTTGAAAATTTCCATGCCATGGATTTATCCTCCCTTCTAAGTTGTTTCACTATTGTATTATTGTATTAAGTATGTAATACAATAATACAACTATTACCCATAATTGTCAATACTATATTTTAAGTGATAATTTATGAATTTTGACTATGATTTTCTTTTATATGCAGTTTTATTTATTAACATTACACATTTTAGTTTAAAATGATAGATTATATCGCTTTTTACAGTGTTTAATTTGTGTGAACCATTGCAAAATAAGCCGTTAAATTCTTGACAAAGTCTGCTGATTCGTTATAATAATAATCATGGACACCAAAAAGAAAGTCCGAAATACTAGGTTGCTTTATAGTGGGATTACAAGGACTTCACCAGTTTTTTTGAGAAGAAGGGTGAGCCCATAGCTGGGTAAATTGCCGGCGGCTTACTATAAAGAAAGCTCGACCGGTGTATTTAAAGCAATTTTTGATTGAATATTTTTTGGGAGGTTTCACAGCATGGATTTTAGGCTTACAAAAGAGCAGGAAATGATGCAAAAGCTCTGCCGTGAGTTTGCGGTAAACGAGATTGAGCCAATCGCAGCAGAAATCGACGAGCAAGAACGCTATCCGTTTGAGACCGTTGAAAAGCTGCGTAAGTATGGTATGATGGGTATTCAGTACCCTAAGGAACTGGGCGGCTCCGGCGGAGACACTATTTGCTACTCTATCGCTATTGAAGAAGCATCTAAGTTCTGTGGTACTACTGGTTGTATTATCTCTGCACACGCTACTCTGGGTGCTTGGCCAATCTTTAAGTTTGGTACCCCAGAGCAGAAAGAAAAGTGGCTGCGTCCTCTGATTGATGGCACTAAGACTGGTGCTTTTGGTCTGACTGAGCCAAATGCCGGCACTGATGCGTCTGCTCAACAGACAACAGCAGAAAAGCTGGAAGATGGAAGCTGGCTTGTTAACGGTTCTAAGGTATTTATCACCGGCGGCGGTGTTGCTGACACTTATGTTATCTTTGCAATGACCGACAAAACTAAGGGCAACCATGGCATTTCTGCTTTTATAGTTGATAAAGATGATGCTGGTTTCTCTATTGGTAAAATTGAACATAAGATGGGTATTCGTGGTTCTCAAACCTCTGAGCTTATCTTTGAAGATATGGTTCTTCCAGCAGACCGTCTGCTTGGCAAAGAAAATGGCGGATTTAAAATCGCTATGATGACTCTTGATGGCGGTCGTATCGGTATCGCATCTCAGGCTCTTGGTATTGCTCAGGGTGCTCTTGATAAGGCTGTTCAGTACATGAAGGAACGTGTACAGTTCGGCAAGAGCCTTGACAAGTTCCAAGGTCTGCAGTGGATGGTAGCTGATATGGCTACTAAGATTGAGGCTGCTCGCCTGCTCGTTCGTCGTGCCGCTTTCAATAAGGACAATGGTCTGCCATACACTAAGGAAGCTGCAATGGCTAAGCTGTTCGCCGCTGAAACTGCTATGGAAGTTACTACCAAGTGCGTACAAATCTATGGTGGTTACGGTTATATCCGTGAATATCCAATGGAGCGTATGATGCGTGACGCTAAAATCACTGAAATCTACGAAGGCACTTCAGAAGTACAGCGTATGGTTATCGCTGGTCAGATTTTCAAGAAGTAATCGAGGAGGAAAGGTAAATCATGAAAGTTATCGTTTGTGTAAAGCAGGTTCCTGATACCTCCGGTAAGGTTGCAGTTAATCCAGACGGCACTCTTAACCGTGCATCTATGGCAACCATTATTAATCCGGACGACAAAAACGCAGTTGAAGCTGCTCTGACTTTAAAAGACAATACCGGCTGTGAAGTTGTTGTTGTAACAATGGGACCACCACCAGCAGAAGGTATGCTCCGTGAGCTTATCGCTATGGGCGCTGACCGTGGCGTTCTGGTTTCTGGTCGTGAGTTCGGCGGTTCTGATACATTTGCTACATCTCAAATTCTAGCTGCTGCTATTAAGAAGATTGGTCTTGAAGCTGATGACATCGTTCTGTGTGGTCGTCAGGCTATCGACGGTGATACCGCTCAGGTAGGTTCTCAGATTGCTGAAAAGCTGGATATTCCACAGATTTCTTACGCTGCTGATATCAAGGTTGAAGGCACTAAGGTTACCGTCAAGCGTATGCTTGAAGATGGTCATATGACCATTGAAACTCAGACCCCATGTCTGGTTACATGTATCAAGGAGCTTAACGAGCCTCGTTATATGTCCGTTGGCGGCATTTTCGATTGCTACAAGAAGCCTGTTGATGTATATGATTACAACACTCTAAAGGACGATCCGCTGATTGAAGTTGATACAATCGGTCTAAAGGGTTCTCCAACAAATATCTTTAAGTCTTTCACTCCTCCACAGAAGGGCGTTGGCCGTATGCTGGAAGGTGCAGACAAGAACACTTGTGCTGAGCTGGCTGCAGAGCTGCTTAAAAAGCACATTATCTAATTGAAAGGAGAACATACAAATGGCTGAATTTAATAACACAAACCTGGCTGATTTTTCTGGCGTATGGGTATTCTGTGAGCAGCGTCAGGGTGAGCTCCAGCCAACTGTGCTTGAGCTGATTTCTGAGGCTCGTAAGCTGGCTGACGACATGGGCGTTGAAGTTTGCGGTCTTCTGCTTGGCGGTAAGGGCGTAGGCGAAAAGATGGCAAAGGAACTCGGTGCTTATGGTGCTGATAAGGTTATCGTTTGCGAAGATGACAAGCTTGAAACTTTCACCACTGATGCTTATGCAAAGGTTATCTGTGACACTGTTATGGATAGGAAACCTGAGATTATGTTAATCGCTGCTACCAACATCGGTCGTGACCTTGGTCCACGTTGTGCTGCTCGTCTGCACACTGGTCTTACTGCTGACTGTACACATCTTGATGTAGATGTTGAAAAGTATGTTTCATTCCTGAAGGAGTCCTCCACCCTGCCACAAGCTCAGCTTGACGCTTTAAACCGTGAAGACCGTAACCTCAAGATGACTCGTCCTGCATTTGGTGGTCACTTGATGGCTACTATTATCTGCCCTCGTTTCCGTCCTCAAATGGCTACTGTTCGTCCAGGCGTTCTGAAGAAGGGCGAATACAACGAGGCTAAGGCTAATGCAGTTGTTGTTGAAAACATTGCTGCTAACCTCACTGATGCTGATATCAAGACTAAGGTAACAGAAATCGTTAAGGAAGCTAAGGAAATGGTTGACCTTACTGGTGCTGAAGTTATTGTATCTGTTGGTCGTGGTATTTCCAAGGACGTTGAAGGCGGTATCAATCTAGCTAAACAGCTAGCTGATGAGCTTGGCGGTATTGTTGCTGGTTCTCGTGCTGCTGTTGATGCTGGCTGGCTGACTGCTGACCATCAGGTAGGTCAGACCGGTAAGACTGTACGCCCTCGTCTCTACATCGCTCTTGGCATCTCTGGCGCTATCCAACATAAGGCTGGTATGCAGGATTCTGAGTGCATAGTGGCTGTAAACAAGGCTGATGCTGCCCCAATCTTTGAATGTGCTGATTATGGTATCTGTGGCGACCTGTTTAAGGTTGTTCCTCTGATGATTGACGCTATTAAGGAAGCTAAGGCATCTAAGTAAGTCTAACATAATAAAAAACGCTCGTTTCATTTTGAAACGAGCGTTTTTTATTATTTGAAAAATTTTTTTAAATTCAGTGAACCAAACCACTAGTTAATTACTCTTATATATGTGATGCATCAAATAAGACAAATGGTAGACGTACCGAAAATGCTGCAAAAGGAGACGATGCAGAATGGAAGATGAAATTATTGTAAAAAGATTGCAGAATGGCGACCGTTCTGCATTTGATGAACTATATAATATGTATAAAAATGAGGCCCTGCGAACTTCTTTTCTTATTACGGGAAACCTTATGGACAGCGAAGATGTTGTTCAGCAAGCATTTGTACAATGTTATCAAACCATAAATCAGCTTAAAGATGCAAAATGTTTTAAAGGTTGGTTTTTTCGGATTTTGACAAGAATAGCATGGCAAAGTAATAGATATAAGCGCAAGGTTCAACCAGTTGATGAATTTTTTGATGATGCCCAAATTTCTGAGGAATCTGCACTTGATACCGTTCTTCGCAATGAGCAAAGTCGCTTGCTGTATTCATATGTTCAAAGACTTGAAGAAAAACAAAAAACTGTCATTATTTTATACTATTATAATCAAATGTCAATAAAAGAAATAGCAAAAATTTTATCTTGCAGAGAAGGCACGGTCAAATCAAGACTTTTTGCAGCAAGACGAAATTTACAAAAAAACATTGATTGCGCACATTCAGAAAAGGAGGGCGTTTTATTATGACAGATTTTGAACTTGATAATGAACTTCGTAAAACCCTACATGAGTGTATAGAGCATTTACAAGCAGATGACCTTATGAAAGAAAGGATTGATTTTATGATTCAGCAACCAAAAAGAAAAAATACATGGAAAAGAATATGTGTTGGAATTATCGCTGCTGCATGTCTTGCAACGGTTGGCGCTGTGGCAAGGGGGCAAATTGCAGGACTTATAAGCAGCACCGACCTTACGAAGCAAATTTATAGCATAAGTGAGCTTAACGATGACGCTGACAAGATTTCTGGTAAAATTTCACTTCCTGATAAATTAAATGGATATGATTTCACCAGTGGCAATATTCAAAATGTTAATAAAGTTGACAACAGTATGAATAAAATCGGTGAATATTCGGAATTATATGCTCAATACGGTGATTTAACCGTAACAGTTCACAAATACGATGCTGAAATCGATGAAGTCGAATATCCTTTACAGCAAGGTCAAAACCCTCAAAGCAAGGATATAAACGGAGTCAGTGTTTCTTATCGCACGGATAAATATTTGTTTGTACCAGCCGATTATAAGTTAACAGATGAAGAAAAACAAATGCAAGAAAACAACGAAATCGTTATATCATATGGCAGTGACAGCCGTGAAGAGCAAGTTTTTACATCTGTTTCATGGGAACAAGATGGTTTGGTTTATAGTGTATTCACTTTTAGTGATGTAACTTCTGAAAATATGTTTGATGCTGCAAAACAAATTATTTCATAAATATTTTAAAAGTCCGCAAAAGGTGTGCTTATCATAGTCACAATATTAACTGTAATTAAGAAAAGACCGCGTTTTCAGCGCGGCCTTTTCTTTTCATAATGGTTATTTTGTGCGGTACAGCACAAGCGACTCATATGGCCGCAGATGCAGCCTAGTCTGTACGCTGCTATCCGAATAGTTGGACAGCAGGCAGGTGAATCCTGTAAGGTCAACTGGGCAATTCCAGTCAACTTCTTTGCGGTAGAAGTTATTGATAACGACCAGTTCTTCACTGTCCGTGCGTCGGGTATAGGCCAATACGGACAGATGCGCCATATCGAGCGGTGCAAAGTCGCCATTTGCGATTACATCATACTGCTTGCGCAGCGCAATAAGCTTTTGGTAGTGTGCGAAAACCGAATCTGGGTCATCCACCTGACTGGTCACGTTGATTGTTTTATAGTTGGGGTTCATGCCTATCCACGGTTCAGCAGTGGAAAATCCACCTCCCTCGCTCGCATCCCACTGCATCGGGGTGCGGCTGTTGTCGCGCGAGTGGACACGCAGAATGTCATATGCACTATCCTCATGCAGACCACGGTCGCGCAAGATGTTGAAATGATTTATGCTCTCGACATCGCGGTACTGGTCGAGCGATGTAAAGCCTGGGTTGGTCATGCCTATCTCCTCGCCCTGATAAATATAAGGCGTGCCACGCAAACAGTGGATTACTGTACCCAACATCTTGGCTGAGGGCTTCCAATATTCTCCCTCATCACCAAAGCGCGAGACCACGCGCGGCTGGTCATGGTTGCACCAGAACACCGCGTTCCATGCGTTGTGGTCGCTCATACCAGTCTGCCATGAAAACAGAATATCCTTGAGTCTTTGGAAGTCAAACGGAACAAGCACCCACTTCTCGTTTCCTACAAAGTCCACCTTTAGGTGATGGAACGAGAATACCATACTAAGCTCACCAGTCTCTGCTCCCGCATATTTATAGCAGTTTTCCATAGATGTACTCGACATTTCTCCAACGGTCAGGAACTCCGCGTCTGAGCCAAAAGTCGTCTTATTAAGCTCACGCAGAAACTCGTGCACACGTGGACCGTCCGTATAGAAACGGCGGCCGTCTCCCTTATCATCTGATTCGTATGAACCCTTGCTTATCAGGTTCACTACGTCGAACCGGAAGCCTTTAGCGCCTTTATCCATCCAGAAACGTATGACGTTCTGCAACTCCTTACGCACGCACGGGTTCTCCCAGTTGAGGTCAGCCTGTGTGCGGTCGAATAGGTGCAGGTACCACTTGCCCTTGGCAGGCACATACTCCCACGCATTACCGCCAAACTTGCTCTCCCAGTTGTTTGGGGGAGTGCCGTCTGGGCCACCATCGCGCCAGATGTAGTAATCCTCATAATCGGGGTCTCCCGCAAGCGCCTTTTGGAACCACTCGTGTTCTGTCGAGGTGTGGTTAAACACCATATCAAGCATCAGACGGATGCCACGCTTTTCCGCTTCACTGGAAAGCTCTTCGAAATCTGCCATTGTACCAAATCGCGGGTCAACCGCACAGTAGTCGGCTATGTCATAGCCGTTGTCGCGCTGGGGCGATACAAAAAATGGGTTGAGCCAGATATAATCCACGCCCAGCTTTTGCAGATAATCCAGCTTGGCGATAACTCCGCGCAAATCGCCCACGCCGTCGCCATTTGTGTCATAAAAGGACTTAAAATAGCACTGATAGACAACACTTTTGTGAAAATCAGTCATTGTTACTCCCTCCTGGGTTTATTCAAGTACTGCAGCGACTGTTTCGCTGTGTTTTACGTCGATGCCCGTATTGAAATTCATTTTCTTGTGGCCAGATGGCTCAGTGACAACAAGCACGGTCGTCTTAGGATGTCCCGCCGCCGCAATTTTATCGGGCGAGAATGTAATAAGCTTGTCGCCCGCCTTCACATGGTCGCCCTCGTAGACGAACAGGGTAAAGCCGTCGCCGTTCATGTCCACAGTGTCGATGCCGATGTGTATGAGCAGTTCGGTGCCGTCGGCTAGTGCAAGGCCACAGGCATGGCGGCTGTCCTCCATTACGATGGAGACATCTGCGTCAGTCGGGGCGTAAATCGTGTCGCCGGACGGCTCAAACGCCATGCCTTCGCCCATCACACCCTGCGAGAACACCTCATCTGGCACCTCAGAAAGTGGCAAGGTTCGGCCATCGCAAATCGCCTTGAGCTCTACAAGGCACGGTGCAGCCGCCTGCATGGATTGCTGCGCTTGAACTGCTGCTAGATTATCCGGTTCTGCAACAGTGTTGGTATGCTTGGGTTCAAATATGCGCTCCTCTTTTGCTAGCTTGCGGCTGCCAATGATAAAGGTCAGAACAAACGGCACAACTATAGCAACCGCCATAGCGAGCAGAAAGTTGAGCCAGTATTCTGGATAGATGGACAGTATTCCCGGCAGGCCGCCCACACCAATGCTAATGGCGGTGACGTTAGTTCCGATTGAGATAATCGCAGCGCACGCCGAACCTATCATACCACAGACCAGCGGGAATCCATACTTCATGTTGACACCGAACAGAGCAGGCTCAGTAACGCCCAGATAGCAGGAAATACATGCTGGAATATTGACCTGCTGTGCACGCTCATTGCGCTTTTGCAAGATTGACATAGCTAGCACTGCTGAACCCTGTGCGATGTTTGACAGCGCTATCATTGGCCAGAGGTTAGTGCCATCATAAGTGTTGACAAGCTGAGAGTCTATGGCATTGGTCATATGGTGCAGACCAGTCATAACGATTGGTGCATAAAACAGACCGAACAGTGCGGCAAACAGCAGCTTAAAGCTAGAGTTTAGACCCATGTTAACAATGTTTGCGATAAAGTCTCCAATCTGCCAACCGATTGGGCCTACGACTGTGTGCGCAATCAACACTGCGGGAACGAGCGCACAGAACGGCACAACCACCATGCTGATGACCTCGGGACAAATCTTTTTAAAGAATTTCTCTAAGTAGACCAGCACAAAGCCCGCTAGAATCGCCGCGACAACCTGACCTTGATAGCCGATCATCTGCACCTGAGCAAAGCCGAAATCCCATACTGGGATATCGGCCGCTGCAGTCGTGGCGACCGAAAAGCCGTTTAACAGCTGAGGTGAAATCAGTGTCAGACCTAGGACGATACCAAGAATCTGTGTCGTACCCATCTTTTTGGTGATTGACCATGTGATGCCGACTGGGAGGAAGTGGAAGATTGCCTCACCAATCAGCCACAGGAAGCTGTACATGCCTGCCCAAAACTGGGACACATCCGCCAGCGACTGGGTACGGCCATTCAGCAGGTCAACCTCACCAATGATATTGCGGAATCCAAGTACCAGACCGCCACAAATCAATGCAGGGATAATCGGGGCGAAGATTTCGCCTAGTGCACCCATGATACGCTGCAGCGGATTCTGATTGGTTTTTGCGGCACTCTTGACCGCGTCCTTGCTTACGCCCTCAATGCCCGCATATTTGGTAAATTCCTGATAGAAATTGGCCACATCGTTTCCGATAATGACCTGATACTGCCCCGCCTGAGTGAACGTACCTTTGACTGAAGGGATATTTTCGATTGCTTTCTCGTTCGCCTTTTTGGGGTCAACCAGCACAAAGCGCATGCGCGTCATGCAGTGCGACACCGCTTGGATGTTAGCCTTTCCGCCAATCTGCTCGAACAATGCCTTGACATCTTCTTGGTATTTAGCCATGCTTGTTCCTCCCATACATTTTTATGTATCAAACTTGTTTAAACAAGTTATCTTCTGAAGATATAGTATCTCTTTTACATGGCGAAAGCAAGGTTATTCTTAAACAAAAATCTGTACGATTTTTTGGCGGTTTTGACTGCCACTTATCCACTTTAAGCAAACGGTTCGTAAACCTTGTCCTATTAGGCTTAACAAAAACCGAAACTTGTCTGAACCGAGCTTTTAAAACTGCCATGCACTGTGTTATACTATTTTCAAATGGATTATTACCATTTTTCAATACAAACGCGTCTGCCACGCTGATAATATATAGAGAGGTGCTACATGCCAAAGGCAAAATATGAACAGCTTTATCATATCCTTAAAAATAAAATAGAGTCCGGAGAATATCCCCCACATGAGCTGTTACCAAGTGAACATATGCTTATCGCTGAGCTAAACTGCTCACGTAACACGCTGCGCCGTGCGGTGGCTGAACTGGTGCGTGCGGGCTATGTGCAGACTATGCAAGGCAAGGGCATGCGCAACATATTTGAGCCTGCCCGCCAGGCCACGTTCACCCTCGGCACAATCGAGTCATTCGCGGAATCTGCCGCACGCAATCATTGGCACGGCACAAGCAAAATCCTGGACTTTGCAAAGGTCACGGCTGACGACACGCTAGCTCACATGACCGGCTTTGCGCCAGGCACGCTGCTATACTATGTCTGGCGCCTGCATTACTTAAACGAACATCCGCTCATCATGAACCACAGCTATTTCCGGCAAGACGTGGCGCATGGGCTAACCCGTGAGATTGCGGAGGAATCCATCTATCGCTATCTGGAGGGTGAGCTGCACATCCATATAATTAACAGCAAGCGGGTGGTGACGGTGGAAAAGGCCACGCCGCTCGACCTTCAGTATCTGGCAATGGGAGACTGTAACTGCCTTGCAGTTGTCAGCAGTCAGACATATAACGGCGACGGTGTGATGTTTGAATACACCCAGTCCCGCCACCATCCAGATTATTTCCGTTTTCAAGACAACGCGGTGCGGCGTTCTGGAAGTATCGTCTGACCGCCTGTGGGCGAAGAATAAACGCCGATATCGTGCTGATGGATACCGGACGTGTTCTTGCCATCATCCGCATAAAGTCTTTGAGTCATCGAAGCGGCGGACTTTTATTTTTTATGCCCCTGTTAATACTAAAATAAGCCCATAAATAACACTAGCAGAAATTCCATAAACTAAAACTGGTCCTGCTATAGCAAATAATTTTGCTGCCATACCAAGTATTAAACCCTCACTTTTAAACTCCATCGCTGGTGAAACAATAGAATTTGCAAAGCCTGTTATTGGAACTATTGTACCTGCTCCCGCCTTTTTTGCGATTTTATCATATATGTGCAAACCTGTCAGCAATGCACCTAAAAACACCATTGTAATTGCTGTTGCAGTTGCTGTTTGCTCAGTGTTTAATCCTCTAAGCTTATAAAAATTAGAAAAAACTTGACCTATTGTGCATATTATTCCCCCGACAAAAAACGCCCATAGACAATCACGCAAAAGCGGTGAATTAGGACTTTCCTTTTTTACAAGATATGCATATTCGGTTTTATTTAGTTTCATAAACAACATTTCTCCTGTCATTTAATTTTAATTATACATTCTATTACAACATAGTATTGCCAAAAAAAATTTTTCTATCCCATTTAAATCTGGTATTATAAAAATATTTAAAATTGGCACTTTTAAAAATGTCACTTATGCGATAAAGTATATATAAATTAAAAAAGTTAATTTGATAAAGCAGTTTTTATGTTTTATTAAATTAGAGGAGGGAATTTATTATGCAGCAAAACAAAAAGTGGAGCGTGCAAAAAATAGTGTTAATAGGTATGCTTGCCGCATTTATCTTCATTAGCACGCGTTTTTTATCTATTCCAATTGTGACACCAGCCGGAAAAACTATGCTTAAAACGGCAAATGCCCTTTGCCTGCTTTTCGGTATTTTGTTTGGTGGTGTTCCGGGCGGACTTGCAGCTGGCATAGGTTCTGCTATTTTCGACCTAACTGACCCGGCTTATGCCCCAATGGCATGGTTTACATTTATAAAATTCTTTTTGATGGCTTTTGTTTGTGGCAAAATCGCTCATATTGGCGGTGCAAATGGTAATAATAAAAAATTAAATGTGCTTGCAGCTCTATCAGGTGCATTTTTAATGTATATTATGTACTATTCTGAAAAAATTATAACTTTAATGCTAGGCGGTTCAGAACTTGTCCCTGCTCTTGGTGCAGTTGCTACTTTGCTTCCTGCATCAGCATTTAATATTATATTTGCTATTGTGGTATCACAGATTTTGACCCCTGTTTTGCACAAAGCACTAGCATCTACAAGTCTTTATAAACATGCAGCCGAAACAAAATAAAAATAATGCAGCTTTCCTTTTAATCGCTGGAAAGCTGCATTTCTATTTGTGCAAGCGATAATATAGTCTGTTTGCCACGCTCATCAAGTTTCTGATATTTAATTAAAAGCTGCCTTTCATCATTTGTAAGGCTTTCAATAGTTTCATCTGCTCTCACCCTGCCCACAAGGTAATCAATAGATAAACCATAATATTCAGAGAGCTTATCCAGTACCTCAATACTGACCTGTCTTTTGCCTGATTCATACATTCCATAAGCCTCTCGTGTTATACCTAATATTTTAGCTATATCTGTCTGTGTCATTTTTGACTTCTTTCTAATATCCTTTAGTCTTAAACTAATTGCCATTTTTTCACCTGTTTGTTTAAATATAAAAAGGGATTTCACCTCTTTATTGCGAAATCCCCTTTATTTTTTAATCTCTTAGTGCCTCTAAAGCTTTCATTGCACCATGAAGTGCATCTGGTAGCTTTGCATCTTCAATGCAGCCTGCATCAACCGCTGCTGCAAGTTTTGGGTCAAGTGGCAGTTTTGCGAGCACTGGAATATCATAACTTTTTGCCACTTCATCAAGCTTGCTCTTGCCAAACAATTCTATCTTTTTGCCACAGTCTGGACATTCTAAATAGCTATAATTTTCAATAATTCCTAAAATTGGAATATTCATCATTTTAGCCATTTTTACAGCTTTACCAACAATCATAGATACTAAATCCTGGGGCGAAGTCATAATAACAATGCCATCAACAGGAATAGATTGGAAAACTGTCAACGGAACATCACCTGTTCCCGGAGGCATATCAACAAACATATAATCTACATCGTCCCAAATAACATCTGCCCAAAACTGCTTTACAGTTTCGGCGATGATAGGACCACGATAAATAACAGGATCATCTACATGGTCTAAAACAAAGTTAATAGACACCATATCGATACCAGTATCTGAAGTTTTTGGTAATATACCCTCTTCGCAGCCCTCCAGTTTACCGGACACACCGAAAGCTTTTGGAATAGATGGGCCTGTAATATCAGCATCTAAAATAGCAGTATGATATCCTTTACGGTTCATTCCCACAGCTAACATAGATGTTGCAAGGCTTTTGCCTACACCACCCTTACCAGATACAACAGCGATTACTTTGCCAATTTTAGACAGCTTATTTGGCTCAACCAATAAACTTTTTGGTTGACCGCAGTTAGAGCTGCAAGATTCACAGTTATGGGAACAACCCATTTTTAAACATCTCCTTCGCTTAATACGCAGTATTTATAGTATAACCTAATACTACTATTTTCGCAATGTTATGTGTCATTGTTAGTCTATGCTAATCAAATTTTATCTGGTATTTGTTAGCAATATGATATATAATAACAACTGCAATAGACCAAATAATATATTTATTTTTTAGGAGGAAAAATGAAAATATATCTAACATTATTCCTGACGTTTATGAGAATAGGCGGATTGACTTTTGGTGGTGGTTATTCCATGCTTCCTATGTTGCAACGTGAAATTGTAGAAAGGCATAGCTGGGTAACTGAAAGCGAGCTTGCAGACTATTATGCAATCTCTCAATGCACCCCTGGAGTTATTGCAATCAATACCGCTACATTTATTGGTTTTAAAAAGTCTGGTGTTTTAGGTGGTATATTTGCAGCTTTGGGTGTTGCTTTCCCTTCGCTTGTCATTATAACTATTATCGCTGCTTTTCTTCAAAACTTTGCTGATTATGCTATTATTCAACATGCTTTTTCTGGCGTTAGTGTATGTGTTTGTGTTCTTATTTTCGATTCTGTGCGTAAACTGTGGAAAAATACTGTAATTAGTAAAAGCACAACTGTAATCTTTGGCTTTGTGTTTATTTTATCTGCTGTTTTTAGTATTTCCCCGATTATATTAGTGGCTTTATCAGGTGCCGCTGGTGTTATCATAAAAACACTTGAAAGTAAAAATAAAGAGGTAAAGTGATATGATTTTACTTCAATTATTTTTCGAATTTTTTAAGATAGGTTTATTTTCTATAGGTGGTGGTTTAGCAACTCTTCCATTTTTATATGATGCTGCGGATAAAACAGGCTGGTTTACACATGCTGATGTAACTAACCTTATAGCTATAAGCGAATCCACCCCTGGTCCTATTGGTATCAATGCTGCCACATATGTTGGCTTTTTGACTGATGGCTTAATAGGTGCAATAGTTGCTACTCTTGGTCTTATGACTCCTGCCATCATTATAATTTTGATAATAAGTCGTGTTCTTGAAAAATTCCAGAAAAGTTCCTTAGTTCAAAATTTATTTTATGGTTTGCGTCCTGCATCTACTGCACTGATTGCCTCTGCTGGTGTGCTTGTTATTCAAAATGCATTTTTTGTGATTTCTGCTAGTGGTATAAGTGTTCAAATTCCACATTTAATTTTGGGCGTTGCACTGCTTATAATAGTAAATAAAGTAAATTTACACCCTGCTTTTTATATTTTAATTGCAGCAGTTGCAGGCATTGTATTTAAGCTATAAAGAACAAATCCTCCCGTATTTTTACGAGAGGATTATTTTTTTACTCCTGAATACCTGGGATTTTTGGCAGAGATGCAAAGCCTTTTTCTAGTTCCTCATCTGTTGGAATATAATTTTCCATTGTCTTTGCTCTATAAGATGAATATGCAGTCATGTCAAAATAACCTGTGCCGGTAAGACCAAAGAGAATTGTTTTGCTCTCACCAGATTCTCTGCACTTAATAGCCTCATCAATAGCTGCACGGATTGCATGAGCTGACTCTGGTGCTGGCAGAATGGTTTCTTTCTTTGCGAAGTATACTGCTGCATCAAATACATCTGTTTGCTGCACAGCCGTGGCATCAATATAGCCATCATGATAAAGTTTAGATACGATTGGGCTCATGCCATGGTATCTCAAACCTCCCGCATGATTTGCTGCTGGAATAAAGTCTGCACCTAATGTGTACATTCTAGCCATTGGTGTTACCTTGCCTGTATCACAGAAGTCATATGCATAACGGCCACGGGTAAGTGATGGGCAAGATGCTGGCTCAACAGCTAAAATTCTAGGGTTAGCCTTGCCTGTTAGTTTATCCTGCATAAATGGTGCAATTAAGCCGCCAAGGTTTGAACCGCCGCCTGCACAGCCAATAACCACATCTGGATATTCACCTAAAATCTCCATTGCGGTTTTAGATTCAATACCGATAATAGATTGGTGCAGCAGCACCTGATTCAATACAGAACCTAGTACATAGCGACAAGATTCTGTAGTTACAGCCTTTTCAACCGCCTCAGAAATTGCACAGCCTAGTGAACCAGTTGTATTAGGATTTTCGGCTAAAATTTTTCTTCCTGCCTCGGTTGTTATTGATGGAGATGGTGTTACAGTTGCATCAAACACCTCCATAATTGCACGTCTAAAAGGCTTTTGCTCATAAGAGCATTTAACCTGAAATACATCAAGCTCCAGTCCGAAATATGCACAAGCCTCTGCAAGGGCTGTTCCCCACTGACCTGCACCAGTTTCTGTTGTAAGTCGTTTAATACCCTGCTTTTTAGCATAGTAAGCCTGAGCAATAGCAGAGTTTAATTTATGACTGCCTGATGTATTATTGCCCTCAAACTTATAGTAAATCTTTGCCGGTGTATCGAGTGCTTTTTCCAAATTATAAGCTCTAATTAGTGGTGATGGACGATAAATCATATACTCTTCCAAAATTTCTTCTGGAATATCAATATAACGATTGGTTGCATCTAGTTCCTGACGAGCGAGTTCTTCACAAAAAATTGGATAAAGCTCTTGCTCTGTGACCGGCTTACCTGTTTGCGGATTTAACATTGCGTCTGGTTGCTCTTTCATATCCGCACGAAGGTTATACCACTGTTTTGGCATCTGGTCTTCAGTTAAATAAAGTCTGTGTGGAATCTTAGGCATAACAATCGCTCCTTTATATAATAAAATAAAAAATTTTTAATTTTAGGTAACAAAAAAGACTTCTGTCCCACTACATGGGACAGAAGTCTGAAAACTCACTTCTGCGGTACCACCCAAATTGATGCAATAAAATGCACCCACTCAAGCAAACGTACTACAAATATACGCTCCCCTTGGTAACGGATGGGAATCCCGTCTTAGCTACTTAGGAAAAATCCTGTTCACCTTGCCCTTAGAAGTCCATTCATATCGGCTCTAAACACCCACCACAATCACACCACCTGCGGCTCTCTGAAAGGCTGAATTCCGAACTACTACTCTTCGTCAACGGTTTATACCTTATGTCTAGCATTATATGCGTGTGGTGGGCGTTTTGTCAACACTAAATTTTTATTTTTTATTTTCTTTAGCAAATATAATTTTTTATCTAAATATCCACTTAAAACTTTTTATCACTTTACCTGTGATATAAAGCGTAAAAATGCCTGTTTTCCGTTCTCATTTCGCTTATAAACTCCTGCATGTTCAAGAACCTCAGCAAACACTTTACCAACTTCTTGTTGGATAATTGAAGTTACGTTTTCGGCTGTTATCTGATTATTTTTCATAATCTCATAAGCCCACCCTGCATGAGATGCGGTCAGTTCATCAGCAGTTAAATCTTCACCCTTTACCATCTTATCGGCTAAAGCTGCAAGCTCCTGTTTTAGTCTTGCTGGCAAAACTGCTAGTCCCATTACCTCAATAAGACCAATATTTTCTTTCTTGATATGGTGCAAATGCTCATGCGGGTGATATAAGCCCATAGGGTGTTCTTCAGTTGTAATGTTATTTCTAAGAACTAAATCAAGCTCAAAATCCTCACCTCGACGACGTGCAATAGGAGTGATTGTGTTATGTGGTGTATCATTTGTAAAAGCTAAAATCATAGCCTGCTCATCAGAATAATTTCTCCAGCTTTGCAGAATCCTGTCACCTAACTCAATAAGGCGTTCTGGGTCTTTTGCAGTAAGTCTAATAACTGACATTGGCCACTTTACAATACCCGCCTTTATATCTTCAAATCCTTTAAAAGAAATTTCGGTTTCAATAGGTGCAGTTTCCATTGCAAATGTATAGTGACCGCCCTGGAAGTGGTCATGTGCTAGAATAGAACCGCCTACAATCGGTAAATCTGCATTAGAACCAACAAAATAATGAGGAAATTGACCTACAAAATCCAATAATTTGCGAAAACAAGCTCGGTCAATCTTCATTGGGGTATGCACAGAGTTAAACACAATACAATGTTCTGGGTAATAAACATAAGGTGAATACTGCATAAACCAAGGCGTATTATCAATAGTTACCGGAACAACACGATGGTTTTGTCTTGCAGGGTGGTTTACTCTTCCCGCATAGCCCTCATTTTCTTTACAAAGCAAACATTTTGGATAAGATGATGCTGGCATATTACGAGCTGCTGCAATCGCCTTTGGGTCCTTCTCCGGCTTAGACAGGTTAATTGTTATATCCAATGTGCCGTAATCGGTTTCTGTTTTCCACTGCATATCCTTTGCAATTCTATCACGGCGGATATAATTTGTATTTTGGCTTAAATCATAATACCAATCGGTTGCGTCTTTAGGCGACTGAGCATATAGATTTTTAAACCTTGAAATAACCTCTCGTGGCATAGGTGTTAACCTGCCCATTAAAGCGGTGTCAAATAAATCACGATAAACAACAGAGTTATTTTCCAAAAGACCATTTTCAGCGGCATAATCGCAAAGCTCATCAAGAGTTTTTGCAAGGTCTACTTCTCCCTCGGTTTGTACTGGCTCATAGCTATCTTTTTTAAGCACTTCAAGCAATGAGTTTGCAGCACAAACAGTGTCCTCTGGCTCAATTAAACCTTTTTCAAGTGCATAGCGTATAAGATTTGAAATCGCTGTATCAATCATTTTTACACCTCCTCATAGCCATTTGGGTGTGATTGATGCCACTTCCAAGCGGTATCAATAATTGTATGTAGGTCATTATATTCTGGCTTCCAACCAAGAATAGTTTTTGCCTTGTCGCTAGATGCAATTAGCTGTGCAGGGTCACCGGCACGGCGCGCCTCAGTCTTTGCAGGAATTGGATGACCTGTTACACTTCTAGCCTCCTCAATAACTTCCTTAACTGAGAAACCTACACCATTACCAAGGTTAAACACATTGTTCTCTCCACCGTTTACAAGGTAATCAAGTGCAAGAATATGAGCCTGTGCAAGGTCACATACATGAATATAGTCACGAATACAAGTTCCATCTGGTGTGGCATAATCATCGCCAAAAATAGAAATTTGCTCACGCTTGCCCATTGGCACTTGCAGAATAAGTGGAATTAAATGTGTTTCTGGGTTGTGAGCCTCACCAATCTTTGCACTTGGGTGAGCACCGCAAGCATTAAAATAACGCAGTGCAACAAATTTTAAATCATGTGCACCAGAAACCCACTTCATCATATGCTCCATAGCAAGTTTGGTTTCTCCATAACAGTTTGTAGGGTCTGTCTTATCATCTTCTAAGATTGGCACTCTTTCAGGCTCGCCATAAGTTGCAGCAGTAGATGAGAACACAATCTTGTTTACCCCATGAGCCACCATGCTATCTAATAAAACCTTTGTGCCACATAGGTTATTATCATAATATTTTAAAGGATTTTTCATGCTTTCGCCGACTTGAGAGTTAGCGGCAAAGTGAATTACACCTTCGATTTTTTCTGTTTCAAAGAGTTTATCCAAAAACTCTCTGTCACGAATATCCCCCTGATAAAATCTAGCCTTTTCTGGCACAGATGCCTTAAAACCTGTTTCCAGATTATCTGCCACTACTACATCACGACCAGCATCACAAAGAGCCAAAGCTGTATGAGAACCTATATATCCTGCTCCACCTAAAACCAAAATAGCCATTTTTATAGTACCTCCTAATAATAATTAAACCAAAGCTACGCCGCCCTGCGGACGAATATTTAAGAAATGACAACAACCTTCACCTAAAGCAGACTCCATGCCCTTTTTAAACTGTTCCTCAGTGCCGTTTGGAACATAAGCCTGAACAGTACCTGCAAATCCGCCACCATGCACACGCACTGCACCTTTACCATCTAATAATCTGCGAGCGGTTTCAATAGTTAAATTTACCGCCTGCTGCTCTGGGTGAACAATACAATAAATATTTTGTAAACGCTCGGCAGAAGAATGACCCGAACTGGTCACATAAGATAAAAATGTATCAAAATCTTTATTGTCAAGTGCTGCTGTCTGCTGAGCTACATGTTTATGGTCCGCAAAGAAGTGAATTGCACGCATTATAGCTCTATCTCCAGTCTGCTTGCGTATATTTGCAAGCTCACTCCAGAAATTATTCTCATCTACCTGTCTTAAATAATCCTTACCAAAATATGCAGCAACAGCTTTCATTTCCCTTGGAATAGCTGCATATTCATCGGTCAAATCTGCATGGTCTGCACCAGAATCAATAATACACAATGAATAACCAGACTTTGCAAAATCATAATCAATCTTTTTAACAACCGGATTTTCAGTATCCTCAAAATCAATAGAAACCATACCGCCAACAGAGCTTGCAAGCTGGTCCATAAGTCCACATGGCTTGCCAAAGTAAACATTTTCTGCATATTGACCTATTTGAGCAATTTGAACTGGTGTAAGTTTTCCCTCACAGTAAAGAGAATTAAAAATAACACCAATTAGCACTTCATAAGCCGCTGAAGAAGAAAGTCCGGATCCACCTAAAACGGTTGAGTTAATAACAGCATTAAAACCCTTAACTCTGTGACCTAACTCAGTAATTCTAGCCGCAACGCCACGAACCAAAGCTGCTGATGTTTCTTTTTCATCATCCTTAATTTCAAAATCGGTTACATCAATATTTATTTCTGGATATCCTTTTGACTGAATACGCACAGTATTTGTACCATTTGGGGCTGCACAAGCGATTGCATCAAGGTCAATCGCTGCTGCAAGCACACTGCCATGCTGATGGTCGGTATGATTTCCTCCAATTTCTGTTCGCCCGGGACCTGTGAATAATCCCACCTCTGAATCTTTACCAAACACATCTGCATAGCTGTTTATAAGCTCATCAAGGCGTGTTTTCAATTTATCTATATCTGTTTTTGCACCATACACTTCATAGAAACGGGTATCGAGTTCACCATTTAAAATTTTTTCTTTTAAAACACTTAACTGCATCATAAATATATCTCTCCCATAAAAAGTTTTTAATTGATGCTATCGGGTTTGCTCAAGGAAAGAATATCATCTTTTTAGTAAAACTTCAATATATTTCACTAAAATAGTTTTCAAAAAAATAAATTGGATATTTATGCAATTTAACCATTGCTTTGTTTTTTAATCAATAAAAAAATGCATACACCAAAAAAAATGCATACACCAAAAATAAAGTGAATGCATTTTATATAATCATTATTTTATTTTACTAACGCTTTCACGCTCAACCAGACTAGATGGTACTACAATTTTAATTGGTATAACTTTTTCTGGTTCCTTAGCACGGCGGATAAGCAAATCAACTGCTGTTTGGCCCATAGCCTCAACATGAGTGCTTATGCTTGTAAGAGGTGGTTCAGTAAGCTCTGAAAGCGGTGTGTCATTAAAACTTATAATTGATATATCCTTTGGAACTTTGATACCAAACTCACGAAAAGCCCTCATTGCACCGAATGCAGCCTCCTCATTTGCTGTTATAATAGCTGTTGGCATTTGTTTTCCTGATTTTAAATGATTTATAACGGTTTCATGTGCCTCGGCAGCTGTCATTTTAGCCTCAAGCAATAAATCCGGGTTGAATATCCCTTGCTGCTTCATATAGTCAATAAAATACTGTCGTCTTACCTCTGGTGCTGGACGTTTAAGCTGGTCTAGTTTACTGTTTGGACCTAAAAATCCAATTTGTGTGTGACCTGCTGCAATTAGTGCGTCAACTGCCTGTTCCACTCCCAAGCGATAATTTAAAACTATGGAATCGAATCTTAACTCATCTGGAGATGAGTCTAAAAACACAATATTTTTATGTAAATGTTGCAACATTTCTATCTGTATTTGAGAAAAAATGCCTATTGCAAGCACACCATTTATTTTTTCTGCACCTAGAATACTATACTTTGAATCTGAAAAAACCGTTTGAACCATAATACAGCCTGTATCCTGCATACGTTGGGCTGCATGATTTTTAAGATATAAGTAGTATGGGTCTTGAAGCTGCTCAGCAGGAGATAGCATTTCTGCAACTGCAAAACACATATTATTTTCTTTGTTTGCACGTGTTTTTATATTAGGTTTTTTGTAGTGCAGTTCACCCGCTGCCTGCAAAATTTTACTTCGAGTTGCATCACTGACATTCATAGTTGGGTCATTGTTAAGCACTCGCGAAATAGTAGTTATTGAAAAGCCAGTGTATTCAGATAATTCTTTAAGAGTTGCCATTTTGTTCGTCCTCTACATTATGGTTACTTGAGCAAAACCGATAACCTGATGAAAAAACAGATATTTTTATTATTTTTAGTATACATAATTCTTACAGTGTATGCAAGGATTTGTTTTTGTTATAAGAAAAAGACCATATTCATTTAGAATACGGTCTTTTTAATAGGTTCAGTGACAGAACTTTAACCTGCTGTCTCTGCTGTTTACTAATTTTATCAAATGACTTTGCAAGATTCAAGCCCAAGCGGGCTATATTTAGTCTTTGGATATCACCACTGCGGGTTTAGCCCTTGCTCAGTCGGTCTAGCCGCTGAGCCTGCTCCGAAAGCTCACGAACCATGGCCGAGCACTCCTGCGAAGCTGCAGCGTTCGACTGAATAATACCAGAAACCTGCTCCAGGTCTTCCTTAATTCCGTTGACTGCACTTAGCTGCGATGCGGTTCGGTCGGAAATGCGGATGGCACGTGCTGCCACATCCTCTACACTCTCCTTAATGCGTCCCATGGCTGTAGATGTCTCTGCGGCAACGCTGCTTCCGCGGTTTACGGCTTCGCGGCAACGTGCAAGAACTTGGATAATCTCCTGTGCAGCAACGCTGCTGTGGCTGGCAAGGGTACGCACCTCATCTGCCACAACTGCAAACCCCTTGCCGGCTGAACCCGCACGGGCTGCCTCCACAGCGGCATTCAAGGCTAGGATATTTGTCTGGAAAGCAAGAGACTGGATTGCGTTTATCGTGGCCTCGATGGACTGGACGCTGGACTCTATGTCACCAATGGACGAGAGCAGAATCTGCATCTGTGCGTCGCCGTCACTTGCATGGCAGCGCATGGTCTCTGAAGCACCTCGAACCTCGGATGCCTGGTTGGCCGTATCAGATATCTGATGAAATATCTGCTCAACAGTCGTTGACACATTGGAAATGGACTCTGCCTGACTTGTGGAGCCTGCTGCCAGGCTGTCGGACTGACCTGCCAAGCTATTAGCCTCATTTGATACTTGCGCCGACACCTGGGCAATCTGTGAGAGCAACTGGTGCTGGCGACTCAGAACCTGTTCGTTCTGCTTCTGCTTCTCATCTAGCTCTGTCAACAGTTGGTTTGACGCCTCCTTCTGTTCATGAGCCTCAGACAGATAATGGTTGCTGCTTTTAACCGCCTGGTCCAGCAAAACGTATGCCACAAGAATTGCCAGCATACACTCTCCCAAAACCATAGGAGATTCAACCAGTTGGTTTTTCATTAAACTGAGCATAGCACACTCAGCTGCAAACAGCACCACGCCGCTGACACAGCACAGCCGCACTAGATGGCGTGACATAAAGAGAGCTGAGAGCGCAATTGAACAGGCATATAGTGCCGCGCCTGGTGCCAGCTCCTGCGAGAACATCTGTGTTACAAAGATTATGAAATTGACCCAAATCACCATAAATGTACTCAGTGCATTCATATTCTCTGGTCGGGCGAGGACGCGGCACGGTATCAGCAGCGCCAACCCCATTGCCAACATCACAACAACCAGCGTCCAATTTCCGGACAGACCGTAGATCATCGCATACAGCACCATTGAAGCTCCAACGATAATCGAACAGTTTTTCAGAACTTTCATTTGATCAATCAATATGTTTCCTCCGTTCTTTCTATCTGAATAAATGCCGCGCCGAATCCCCAGAGACAGGCAGCACATCAGAATCAGGTATTCTGTCTCTACGTATTACGCAAAGACACCGCCTGCGCGGATAATCACATTTAGTATATCAGAAACTTGTCGATTTGTCACGCACAATGTTTTGTAACCACCAGATAGATAACCGAGCTTGTATCACTATTTCAGCTCCATAGAAATTACTCTCACTACAAATATTAAAGAGAAAAGACCATATTCAAAAGAATACGGTCTTTTTAATGGGTGCAGGGACAGGACTTGAACCTGCGACCTCCGGGTTATGAGCCCGACGAGCTACCAGCTGCTCTACCCTGCGATATATAAACACATTTATGGTGCTTAATTATAATATCACACATTGTTAAGCTTGTCAACACTTTTTTAATTTTTATTTGTTTATAACATTTTATAGTATTGGCAAAGTATATGCTTTATTATAATTGTTTTCCTTGAGTATTTATTTTTATTAAAATCTAAATTGAGTACAGCTTATTTTCTTTTACTCAGTATAAGTTTATATGGTTTTGAAACTAACCTGTTTATTAAAGTACTAATTGGAGTTACATGTATTTTGGTTTTTATTGAAAGATGAACATAAAAATATAATACTAATTTTATAAGAGTTTAATCTTCAAAATTAAAACCGAACTGTTAATACAGTTCGGTTTTATACTTTTATTTTAAAATTACTATTTGTTATATTAACTTACAACATATGTGCTCTAAGCTCTTCTCCAGATAATGGAGATAAATATGCGGGTGCAACATCAAATACAGTTTTTGCACCAGTCATTCCTTCTTGTGACATACGATAAGCAGCACGAGCATATGCAACAAGCACAGATCCTGTGAATTCTGGGTTTGAATCAAGCTGTAAACGATATTCAATCAAATGTTTATTGCCGTTTTTTGTTTGACCTGTACGAATTACAAAGCCACCATGAGGTAAACCTGCATGGTCTTTTTTCATTGTTTCCGCGTCAATAAAATGTACAGTTGTATCATAATCGGAGAAATAGTTAGGCATTTGCTTAATTTCATTTTCAATCTTTGTTGTATCTGCACCTTCTGCCGCTACAACAAAAACTTCACGTATGTGCTTTTGGCGGGTGGTTAGTTCTGGGTTCTTGCCAGCGCGAACAGCCTCTAATGCAGCCTCAACCGGAATAGTATACTGACGAGCATCTAAAACACCATCAATGCGTCTTACCGCATCTGAATGACCCTGACTCACACCACGGCCCCAAAAAGTATAATCTACTCCCTGTGGTAGAATACAACCAGCATATAAGCGATTTAATGAGAACATACCAGGGTCCCAACCACAAGAGATAATGCCAATTTTACCAGCCTTTTTAGCTGCTGTATCAACGTTTGCAAAATGTGTGGGGATATTTGCATGAGTATCAAAGCTATCAATTACATTAAATAGGCTTGCAAACTCTGGAGTTTGCTCTGGTAAATCGGTTGCACTTCCACCACAAAGAATAAGAACATCAATATCATTTGTCATATTCTTAGCCTCATCAATATGTAAAACCTTTGCAGCTTGTGTTGCAATTTTTAAACTCTCTGGATTTCGACGAGTAAATACTGCCTTTAACTCCATATCTGGATTTTGTGCGATAGATGCTTCAACACCTTTACCAAGGTTACCATAACCTAAAATACCAACACGAATTGACATTGTTATATAACTCCTTTAAATGTAAAACTTTGATTTTACTATAACATTTTTTTACTTGATTTGTCTAGCATTTATTAACAGGACTTATCCACAGGCTGTGTAAAAAATTGTGTGTTCCTTTTTTATTGACATATTATATGTTTTTTCTTTAAATTCATTTTAATACTAACTTAATTTGTAAGTTTCTACTAATGATACTTTTTCTATATTTTCTTGTCTTTTTAAAGAAATCCACTCTAATTTTTTGTCGGTAAAACCACAATCTTCCCAATCTTTATATGATTTTAAAAATTCATACTTTTCATTTTCAAGTTTTTTCATTGCAACTATTTCATCATCTATCAATTTTCCAATGAAACCATAATCAAAAACACCTTGTTGATTCCTTATAAATCCTATAACATAACAAATATTATCATCTTTATCAAACTCTAAATTTTGTAATACAAATTTATCATCACTATTAAATAATGTTTTTATAGCATTAAAATTTAAAGTATCATATATTGTTAATTGAGTTTTAGTAGAATATAAAGGTTTTTCAATGTTATATAGATATTTTCCATCTGGAGTAATTAAAAATCCTTCATCCTGTGCACCTCTTCGAGTAACAGTAATTTTCTTTATCAGCTTCAATTTATCTAAATCATAAATAACCAACAATCCAGCAGTTGATTTTGCAACTAAAATATTTGTTTTAGGAATAAATTTTGCTCTATAAACATAATTAGCATCTTTAAATTTTGCTAATTCATTTTCAGCTTTATCATAAACATATATAGTGCTTCCATTACAACCTATTAAGTATTTCTCATTATTGCAAGTTCCCCAAAATTTTCTCAATTATATTACCTCCAAAATACAAAATACAAACCCCAGTCTAATACTAGACTGGGGTTTGTATTGGAGCTGTTAAACAGATTCGAACTGTCGACCTCTTCCTTACC
>CALWBL010000007.1 GCA_944376065.1 uncultured Butyricicoccus sp.
TAAACTCTAATGATTTAGTTGCCATAGGTAGTAATAAAGATAAGATTAAGAGGATTGATTTGTATAAGTTTATGGGTGGCAATTCCTTGACTGATGAACCTATTGACTTTTGGGGAAATCAGCGTTCCAATGTATTAAATTCTGTTTCAATTGAAGTTGAATATGTTAGTGATAAGGAGATTGAGGAAATGATAATAAATGGATTAAAGGAGCCTAAGCCATATTATGATCGTAATAGAAATAAATGGTGTATAGCATTAAGCTTAGGATACAATGAGAATGGTAAGCGTATTAGAAAAATCATATGTGGCAAAACCCAAGTCGAAGTGTGGGAGGCTTATAAGGCTTATCTCGGTACGAATAATAATGATGTGCAACCTAGAGTAAATAGTGTTGGTCTGGATACAGTAAATGTACATAAATGTAATTATGATATTCTGTTCTCTGATGTTTATAAGAAATATTTAAAAAGCCTTGAGAGTAACATTACAAATAGAACATATTCTGGGTATGTAAATTTGTCTAAAATCATATTAAATAAGTTGGGAAACATCAAGGTATATGATATTAACAAGAATATCATAGAGGATTTTTTTAATGAGTTAGTAAATATGAAATATAACAAAAGTTCTAAGATGCAACCAAAATATTATAGTCAAGACTATATAAACAAAGTGTTTAACCTAATTCATGGGTTTATAAGGTACTACTCTGAAAATGCCGATGATACAATGAATATTTTTGCCTCTGACTTTATGCATAATATGAAAAAGCCTAAGTCAAAATCTTTAATGGCTAGTGAAATCAAACCTTTATCCCATAAGGATATATATGACATTTTAAATGCTGTTAAGGAAAATCCTATGATTTCATGTTGGGTACACCTTATGAGTGAGTGTGGTATGCGTCCTAGTGAAGCCCTTGCTCTTACTTGGGATGATATAGATTTTGATAATAAGACTATATACATTTCTAAGGCACTTGGTAAAGAGTCTGATTATGATATTCATACTTGTAAGCGTATTGAAAAGTTTAGACCTATAATAAAGGATCTTAAAAATAATACTAAAAATAATTACCATAGCCGATGTATGGCTATAAGTGATACAACTTTACAGAGTATTATAAGATGGAAAAGCATGGTAGAAAAGGATAAAAAGTTCATAGATAGACGTAAAGAATACTGTACAGATAGATTTATATTTACAGGACCTAAAGGAAACTTATGGTTATATGAAGATTATAAACAGAAATATGAACGTATACTTAAAAAGTATAATATTGATTATAAGGCAATGAATCCATATAGATTTCGTCATACTGTATGTACTGAATTACTTCTAAATCGTGTGGATTTAAAAAGTGTTCAAATAATAATGGGAGATAGTACATCTGATGTAATATTAAAATATTATGCAAATGTAGAACGTGATAAAGTATTGAAATCAAACACTATACTAAAAAATAGAATGGCTAATATTGTAAGTAATATGTAAGTGGCAAACAGTGGCAAACCTGTTATGTAATGAATATATGCAAATTGATTGCATAATGCTGTTATATTACAATATTGTACTTATGGTTTATATGTGTTAGAAATATTAAAAACCCCTATGTTAATCAATAAACATAGGGGTTTAGTGTTATAAAAGTTTGTATTTATATGTTCATAATAATATGCCTTAATGCATAAATATCCATTTCTGACTGTTTTATTACGAGTGAGATGCTCTACCAACTGAGCTACAGTAGCAAAATACAATATTCAAACGCATTTATTCTAGCATATTTTGTTGGCAACGTCAATAAAATTTTGAGAAAAATTAACTTTCATCTATTGACATTTATCGCAAAATATATATAATAGTAAAGGTATCCTTGCTCACATAAAGAAATGTGGGCCTTAAAAGTCCAAAAGGAGGTGCTAAAATGGCAAAGGTAACTGGTAAATACGAGACTCTCTTTATCGTTAACCCAACTCTGGGTGATGATGAGACTGCTGCAGTTGTAAACAAGTTCAAGTCTCTTGTTGAAGCTAATGGTACTGTTGACAAGGTTGAGGATTGGGGCAAGCGTCGCATGGCTTACGCTATAAACGATCTGACTGAGGGCTACTACACCCTGATTCAGTTCACTTCTGCTCCGTCTTTCCCAGCTGAGCTTGACCGTGTGTTCAAGATTACTGATGGCGTTATGCGTTCAATAATCGTTACTCTCGACTAAGGCTGGTGAAGTGAAATGCTGAATAAAGCAATTCTCATGGGTCGTTTGACTCGTGACCCAGAGTTGCGTCACACCCAAAACAATACCCCTGTTGCCTCTTTCACTCTAGCTATTGATAGAAGAAAAGGTTCTAACGGAGAGCGTCAAACCGATTTCATCGACTGTGTTGCATGGGGTCGTCAAGGCGAATTTGTAAAGCAGTGGTTTGCTAAAGGTGTAATGGCAATCGTTGTGGGTCGTATTCAGTCCCGTAATTGGGAGGACAAAAACGGAAGTAAGCGTACAACCATCGAAATAAATGTCGATGAGATTTCTTTTGGTGAAACTAAAAAATCTCGTGAGGCAAACGGCGGTTATGACACTGGTTATAACTCCGGTTATGATAGTGGTTCGCAAATCCGTCCAGAGAATAATAGCTATTCCGCTCCTGCATTTGATTTACCTGATGGTGATTCAGATTTCGCAGAGCTTGGCGATGATGATGGCGATGTGCCATTCTAAAATAGCTTTTTATCCTGAACTTACAGCTGTGCTGTTCATTCTATAAAGGAGGTACTTGGCAATGGAAGAAACCAAAAAGGAATTTGCTCCTCGTCCAGACCGTCAGCGTGGCGGTCGTCGTCGCAGAAAGGTTTGTACTTTCTGTGTGGACAAAGTGGAGTGCATTGATTATAAAGACGTTGCAAAGCTAAAGCGTTACATGTCTGAGCGTGGCAAAATTCTGCCTCGTCGTATGACTGGCACTTGTGCTAAGCATCAGCGTCAGCTAACTGAAGCTATCAAGCGTGCTCGTCACGTTGCTCTTCTGCCTTTCACTGCAGAATAATAGATATTATTTAGCTTTTTAAAAGGACTGCTTTTCAGCAGTCCTTTTTTGATATTATCCAATTTGTAAGCTCATTTGGATTTTCAAAGATTTTATATGCTCCAGCCGTTTCAAGCTCATTTTTTGAGCCAAAGCCCCAAAGCACTCCTATTCCTTTTATATTATGTTTTTTAGCTCCCTCTATATCGTGCTTTCTATCACCTATCATTAAACATTCATCTTTATTTAAATCTGTAAGACGATTTAACACTTCGGCTATAACTTCATCTTTTGTGTCTATCTTTCCATCAATAGTTGCACCGCAAATTGTTTCAAAATAATCTGCTAAATTTATATTTTTCAGTATCTGCCTTGCAAAAACTTCCGGTTTAGATGTAGCAACTGCAAGTTTAAAGCCTGCTTTATGAAGTGTTTCCAACATTTGTTTTATGCCTTTATATACTTCAAGCTCTAAAAGTCCGATTTTTTCATAACGCTCACGGTATGCTTTTACACATTTTTTAGAGGTTTCTAAATCTGCGTGATGATTTTCCATAAAACCATTTATAAGTGGCGGACCTATATAATTTGTAAGCGTTGATAAATCGTCAGTTTTTATATTCATAACTGTTCTAAGTGCATGGTCAACTGAACGGGTTATTCCAAGCTGTGAATCTGTAAGTGTACCATCTAAATCAAACAGTAAATACATAATTTAATCTCCTTTTTATAGAAAAAGCTGTGACAAGATTTTGCCACAGCTTTTATTTTTACTTACCAAGCAGATTTTTAATTCTCTCAGCAGCCTCAATAGTCTTTTGTTTGTCACCAAAAGCTGTCAGACGGAAAAATTTATCACCATTCTTGCCAAAACCAGCGCCTGGAGTACCAACAACATTAGCATTTTCCAAAAGATAATCAAAGAATGTCCAAGAATCCATATTATTTGGACACTTCAACCATAGGTATGGGCTATTTTTACCACCAGTATACCAGATACCAAGCTCATCAAGAGTTTTAGCCAAAACCTTAGCGTTTTCCTTATAATATGCAAGAGTTTCCTGAATTTGAGCCTGACCTTCTTCAGTAAATACAGCAGCCGCACCACGCTGCACAACATATGGAACACCATTAAACTTTGTTGTTTGACGACGCAGCCACATTTTGTGAAGGCTCATGCCATTACGCTCTAAATCAAATGGTACAACGGTATAGCCACAACGAGTACCAGTGAAACCTGCTGTTTTAGACAGTGAGCAGAATTCAATCGCACAAGTTTTAGCTCCTTCAATCTCATAAATAGAGCGTGGCAGGTCATTTTCTACAATAAAACATTCATAAGCTGCATCAAATAGAATAACTGCATTCTTACGATTAGCATAATCAACCCAAGCCTTTAATCCCTCACGATTGTAAACCGCACCTGTTGGGTTATTTGGAGAACAAAGATAAATAATATCTGCATCAACCGACTCATCTGGCATAGGCAAGAAACCATTTTCTTCATTTGCGTCCATAAATACAATGTTTCTACCTGCCATTGTGTTAGTGTCAACATATACAGGATAAACTGGATCCGGAATAAGTACAGTATTATCTGCATCAAATAAATCGAGGATATTACCTAAATCACTCTTTGCACCATCGGAAATAAAAATTTCGTCAGACTCTAGCTGTGTACCACGATGAGCATAATATTCCTGAATAACATTTTTAAAAAATCCGTAGCCCTGTTCTGGACCATAGCCGCGAAAAGACTCTTGAACACTCATTTCACATAATGCATCTTGCATTGCCTTAACAACAGCAGGGGCAAGCGGTAGTGTTACATCGCCAATACCCAGACGGATAATTTTTGCATCTGGGTGACTTTCACCATATTCTGCAACCTTGCGTGAAATAGTAGAAAATAAATAGCTATCTTCTAATTGCTTATAATTCTCATTAAGTTTCATATTAACAATCCTTTCTAAATAGACAAATTTAGCAATATAAAATTAAACTTCAACCGTTCCCTCAAAAACAGTTACAGCAGGACCTGTCATTAAAATAGTTTTATCTGTATAGTTAATAGTAAGGTCCCCGCCTCGAAGATGAACGGTTATATCTTCACCCTTTTTGAACAGTCCATAAAGCACTGCTGTAACACCAACCGCACAAGCACCAGTGCCACAAGCCCAAGTTTCGCCGCTGCCACGCTCCCAAACACGCATTTTAAGTGTGCCATCAGACAGAATATTTACAAACTCTGTATTTACTCTTTCTGGGAATAATGGATTATTTTCAAATTTAGGGCCAATTCTTTCAAGGTCTAAAGTGTCAACGTCCTCTTTGACAAAAACAACACAATGAGGATTACCCATTGACACACATGTTATGTGATAAACCTTTTCATCAATTACAAGCGGAGCATCCACAACACGCTCACCATCTAAATACACTGGAATGTCTTTAGGGTTTAGCATTGCAGCACCCATATCCACGCGAACAGTCTTTATCTTACCATTTTCTGGGTAAAGCTGTAATGTTTTAATGCCACTTAGAGTTTCAACTGTGATTTCGGTTTTATTGCAAACCATACCATAATCATATAGATATTTACCAACGCAGCGTATACCGTTTCCACACATTTTGCCCTCAGAGCCGTCCGCATTAAACATACGCATTTTCGCATCTGCTACATCAGATGGACAGATTAAAATTATACCATCGCCACCAATACCAAAATGGTGGTCTGATAAACTAACAGCTAATTTTTCTGGGTTTGGAACTTCACCGGAAAAACAGTTAAAGTAGATATAATCATTACCACAGCCATGCATTTTTGTAAATGACAGCTTCATAGATTTCCTTGCTCCCTTCGTAAATAGTTATTTAATAAAATTCACTTAATATGCATATTTTTTCACGATACAATATGCAGTTATTATAGCACAGTGAATGGGTAGTTTTCAAATAAATAAAGCATTTTATCATCTAATCAAGAAGATTTTTACATTACAAACAGACTTTCATTATTTTTAACTGCTAAATGTACACAATTTGCATAGATTAGCTATACGCTGTGTATATATCTTAGTGAAATGCGTGAAATATTCAAAAATAGTTAATTATTAGCCTTTGCATACTTGACGAAAATAGAAAAAAAATCCTATAATGTAAAGTAGTTTTGAATTTAATGGCTTTTGCCATATAATTAGTTGTAACTGCATAAATTTAGTCTAACAGAAAATATGGAGGTTCGTAGCCGATGGAATCTTGTGAAATGAAACGTGTGCCTGAAATGTTTGGCAGTATGGTTTTTAATGAAAAGGTTATGAAAGAACGTTTGCCTAAGGAGGTTTATAAAGCTCTTATCCGCACAGCAGATGAAGGTACTGCTATCAACCCTGAAATTGCAAATGTTGTTGCAAATGCAATGAAAGATTGGGCTATCTCTAAGGGTGCAACACATTATACCCATTGGTTTCAACCGATGACTGGTTTTACAGCCGAAAAACATGATAGCTTCATCACACCTGTGGATAACTGTAGCGTTATTATGGAGTTTTCTGGCAAGGAGCTTATCAAAGGTGAACCTGATGCATCTTCTTTCCCTTCTGGCGGTCTGAGAGCCACTTTTGAAGCAAGAGGTTATACTGCATGGGACCCTACTAGCTATGCATTTATTAAAGATGATACATTATGTATCCCTACTGCTTTCTGCTCTTATACAGGTGAAATTCTTGATAAAAAAACACCTTTGCTGCGCTCGATGGACGCTATCAGCCGTCAGGCTTGCAGAGTACTTAAAATGTTTGGCAAAGACTGCCGCCGAGTAAATACAACCGTCGGTGCTGAACAGGAATATTTCCTAATCAATAAATCCGATTATGCTAAGCGTCAAGACCTTATTTTCACCGGCAGAACTCTTTTCGGTGCAAAAGCTCCAAAGGGTCAGGAAATGGAAGACCATTATTTTGGCTCCATTCGCCCACGAGTTAAATCATTTATGGAAGAACTTGACAACGAGCTATGGAAACTTGGCATAACATCTAAAACCGAACATAATGAAGTTGCACCTTGTCAGCATGAAATGGCTCCTGTATTTGAAACAACAAATGTTGCAACCGACCATAATCAGCTTACAATGGAAGTTATGAAACGTGTTGCAGATAAGCATGGTTTTGTATGTCTTTTGCATGAAAAGCCATTTGCAGGCATTAACGGCTCTGGTAAGCATAATAACTGGTCTATATCCACAGATAAAGGAGAAAATCTGCTTGAGCCTGGTTCCACACCCCATGCTAATGCACAGTTTATACTGTTCCTAACCGCTGTTATTAAAGCAGTTGACGAATATCAAGATTTACTTCGCATCTCTGCTGCATCTGCTGGTAATGATCACCGTTTAGGCGCATCTGAAGCTCCCCCTGCTATTATATCTATGTTTGTTGGAGATGAGCTTGAGGCAATTTTAGATGCTATCGTTCGTGAAATAGATTACACTGATGTTGAAAAGACCATGATGAATATTGGTGTATCCGCTTTACCACCAATTCCAAAAGATACAACCGACAGAAATAGAACATCTCCTTTTGCATTTACAGGCAATAAGTTCGAATTCCGTATGCCCGGCTCTTCTTTCAATATCGCTTGTACTAACTTTATTTTAAATGCCGCTGTTGCTGATTCTCTGCGTCAATTTGCTGATGAACTTGAGGCCGCTGGCAGTGCAAACTTTGATAAGGCACTTGCGGCTCTTATTCAGCGTGAACTTAAAAATCATCGTCAAATTATATTTAATGGCAATGGTTACAGCGATGAATGGCAAGAAGCAGCCGCTCAGCGTGGTCTTATGAACCTTAAAACCACTCCTGATGCACTCAAACATTACACAGACGAAAAGAATGTTAAACTGCTTGCTCGTCATGGCATTTGTACTGCAACCGAGCTTGAATCCCGTGAGGAAATTCTACTCGAAGAGTACTGCAAAACAATCAACATTGAGGCTCTAACTATGGTCGATATGGCTACACGACAGATTATGCCCGCTTGTGTTGATTACTCTGGTCAAGTTTCAAATAATGTGGCTGTTAAAAAGAGTATTGGTCTTGACTCCCCTGCTGAACTTGAATTGGCTAAGGAAATCACTGATGGTATGGCTCAAATGCTAAATGCTATAAATGAGTTGAAGCAATCTGTAAACACTGCTCCAGAAAATGTTCATATTCTTGAGCGTGCAGAATATTTTAGAGATAATGTTATTCCAAACATGGAAGCTTTAAGAAATATTGCAGATAATCTTGAAACTATGGTTGGCGAAAAGAATTGGCCTTTCCCAACTTATGGTCAGATGTTATTCTATGTATAATAAAAATAAAGGCGGTGTGTTGAATTTAAACACACCGCCTTGTGTATAAGGAGAAATAAATGTCACTTCCAATACAGTTTTGTGAAAGAATGAAAAAGCTATTAGGCGATGAATACGCCGATTTTGAACAAAGTTTATTAAAACCCAGGTGTTATGGACTTCGTATAAATGAAAAACGCTGTAATTTAGACAATTTTCCTGCTAAAAATGTTTTTACTTTAACACCTGTGCCATGGTGCAAACAGGGTTTTTATTATCCCAGTGATGAAAAGCCTGGCAAACACCCATATTATGAAGCAGGACTTTATTATATTCAAGAACCTAGCGCAATGGCGGTTGGAACTCTTGCAGATATTCAAAAAGGCGAATGGGTTCTTGATTTATGCGCTGCTCCCGGCGGTAAAAGCACACATTTAGCACCAAATGCAGACCTTATTATATGCAATGAAATACACCCTACAAGAGCCAAAATTCTCTCCCAAAATATAGAACGAGCAGGTATTGAGAACAGCATTGTGACAAACGAAACCCCATCAAAACTAGCAAAAAAATTCCCAGAAACGTTTGATTGTGTTGTTGTAGATGCTCCATGCTCTGGTGAGGGTATGTTCAGAAAAGATGAAATCGCCACAAGTGAATGGACCCCTGAAAGCCCTCAAATATGTGCAGACAGGCAAGACGAAATTCTCGATGATGCTGTAAAAATGGTCAGAAAAGGTGGCAGACTTGTTTATTCTACATGCACGTTTGCACCCGAGGAAAATGAAGGCACATTAACAAGACTTTTAGCTCGTCACCCTGATTTTGAAATAGTTAAAACAGATATTTTCCCTATGTTTGAAAGTGGAAAACCAGAATGGTATAAAAATGCCCATGAAAGCGTTAAGTATTCATTTAGATTATTTCCACATAAGATAAACGGCGAAGGTCATTTTTGTGCATTGCTTAAACGTAAAGGTAATGAGCCTAGAAATGAGCCTAAAATGAGCGATATATTAAAAAAACTGCCCAACACTCTAACCAATTTTATAGAAGATATAGACGGCATAAGCAATGATATGAAGTTTATTCAAGCAGGCGATAGAATTTGGCTTACAAAAAAACCACTCGACTTAACAGGTTTAAAAGTTTTAAGAAATGGTCTAGAGCTTGGCACACTAAAAAAAGGTAGATTTGAGCCTGCTCATGCATTTGCACTGGCATGGAAACCCGAATATATGCCACGAAAAGTGAATTTTTCAGCAGACTCACCAGAGGTTATTAAATATTTAAAAGGCGAAAGCCTAAATACTAATAATAATTCTGGCTGGACTGTTGTGTGTGTTGATGGCTTTGCTCTTGGTTGGGGCAAAATTTCAAATGGCATACTCAAAAATCATTTTCCAAAGGGTTTACGCTGGAAGTAAAAAAAATGTGTTTCTGAGACTTTATTCTTAGAAACACATTTTTCGTTTTATTTTAAATTATTATAATGGAAGTTATTCTGTTCATAATATTCCATAAACTTGTAGTTATCAACAAGCTGTTGATTTTCCTTTGTAAGCTCATCGGTTAAAACACCATCTTGCATATAAAGACCAGAAACACTTATAACTGGAACTTGCTGGCTTACTTCATCTATTGCTTGCATATACGCTGGACCTTTCCAGCCACACTCTCTAAATAATAAATTCATTAGGAAATATGGTCCTATATCTGGTCCATGTCCAATAAAATCATTATCAAGAGCTTCCTTTGCAGCATCGTTTGCCCAGATTAGATAGCGTGTAGCATAATAATTTTTAAATCCTTCGCCCTCTGTGTCAGTATAATTTAAGTCTATACCAAGCTCGGTATAAACAGAGCTATTATCACCAAGCCATGGTTTATGGTCACCAAACAGCACTAAAATAACAGGGTCATCTGACTCTTTATAATGATTTACAAGTTCTTCTAAATGAACGTTGGTATCTGCAATAGAACCAAAATAGTTGTTCAAAATATTTTCTGTTTGCTCGCTATAAATGCCCGATTTTACATAATCAGTTCCATAATAATTTTGGTCTGTTCCATAAGGTCCATGCCCTTGATATGACACACTAAATGAAAAATATGGACTGTCGCTTTCCTGTTTATGTTTTTCATGTAGATTGATAATTTCTGGCATCAATATTCTGTCCATTGCCGTTGTACCATCTGTAAACTGATTATAATAGTTGGAAATAAAATTATAGCTTTCGTAACCTAAATTTTCATTTATATTCACCCGATTATAAAACCAATCATAACTAGGGTGACTGCCTGTTACTGTATACCCTTGACTTCTAAAATACCATGGATATGAGTTTGTTTTAGCCCTAAACGAGCCTTGGTCACAATATCCGGTTACAAAACCATGTTCTGAATCTATTGTGCCTCCTGCGAATATGTTAGTATATAAATTTCCTGAAATACTTTCGGTTTCAAGTTCATGATAAAATTCATATGGGTCATTTTCAAATTCTATTTGGTCATATACAGAAAAATCTGCATAAGCCTCCAACATTATACCTATTATATCAACTTTTTCATTCTCTGGTATATTTGCATCTTCATACTGCGAAATCAAAGCTGATGCTTTATCTGCGTCATAATTATCCGGTGGGGACTTAATAGATTCTTTTATGCTATGGATAAATGGATAAACAAATCCTTTAGATATGTAAACCTCTGTACTTATCCATTCGTTTATATACTCTGTATTGTTTGTTTTTTCATCATATATATTATCATCTAAATATACTATTTTTAGTGGTATTATAAGCACTAAACATGATATAACTCCGATTACCCTGGCTGTAACTGGCACCTCTGAATGGGCAAGAAAACTAAGCAGCACAATAATAACAATAATTACAACCAAAGCTATAACCATTGCCGGTGTTATATATAGCTTATATCGCTCTGACATATTGGTTGCCTCTTTGATTAGAAATAAATCACCAAAAAGCACGGCATCATTTCTAAATTGTAATTTAAAAAAGTTAGCTATTGAAAGCCCAAAAACTATAAGAGATGAAATTGCAAAAGACACCGCCGCCCGTCTTGTTATAAACCAAAACAAAAAAACAAGCCATATGCATGGCAATATATTTAAAATTGGTATAATTGGCGTTTTAAAATAAGATTGAAATAGCTCATTGCCTACTGTAATACTTGCAAAATAAAGCGAAATAATTCCCAAGATAATTGATGAAATAAAAAGTAAAATAATATTAAATAGTTTATTTCTTGAAAATATCTCTAAGATATCCGATAAAAACATAACACAATCCCTTCTATATATGCAAAATATACCAAAAATCTATCTTTTTTGCTTAAATATAAACAATATTATATACATAAGTTTATATTTGTCAATCTTATGTCAAATCAATGTAAAAATTTCATACAGATTTTATTATACAAGCATATAATGTATTTTAAGTGTATTTACAATGTATTATATATTTAACGGATTATTTACTCATAATTGCTTGACTTTATATTTTGTTTTTACTATCATAGAATAAATTATAAAATTGTAGAAAACGAGAGTGAGGATTTTAATGATACAAGAACTTTTTAACTGGCTGCTTGGTGCAGGTAAGGAATTTGCATTATTTGTTATTTCTATGATGCCATTGGTTGAGCTTCGTGGATCTGTACCTATCGGTCTTGCCACCGGTATGCCATGGTATGAAGTTCTGCCGATATGCTATATAGGAAACTTATTTCCAATACCTTTTGTATTGATGTTCGGTGTAAAACTTATAGATTGGCTCTCTGGCTTAAAACCTTTCCGTAAAATTGCAACCAGCTACAAACAAAAACTAATAAGCAAATCCAGTCAAGTAACAAAATATGCTAAAATTGGTTTGCTCCTTTTTGTTGCCGTTCCTCTGCCCGGAACTGGTGCCTGGTCTGGTGCTGTTATAGCCGCTCTGCTAAATATGCCTCTTAAAAAGGCATTTGTTTCCATCGCTCTTGGTGTTGTTATAGCTGGTTTACTTATGACTATTGGAACTCATGGCGTTCTCGGTGCAGTAGGTCAGTTTGTTTAATTTGATTAAAACAGTACATCTACTATAGGTGTACTGTTTTTTTATACTTGAAGTTTTTCCATTATGCAGTTAAGATAAGAAGGAAAATATATTTTATAGGAGCGTGAATTTTATGCGTAGAGATAAAACAAATTATTACCTCGACATGGCAGATGTGGCGAGAGAACGCAGCACATGCCTTAGACGTACTTATGGTGCTGTAATAGTAAAAAATGATACAATAGTTTCCACTGGTTATTCTGGAGCTCCTAGAGGGCGAGCTAACTGTATTGATTTAGGCTATTGTATGCGTCAAAAATTAAATATCCCTCGTGGTGAGCGATATGAATTTTGTCGCTCTGTACATGCTGAACAAAACGCTATAATTGCTGCCTCAAGAGAACAGATGCTTGGCTCAACTCTTTACCTTTGCGGTCGTGAAGTCGATACTGGTGAGCTTATAAAAGATGCTAATTGCTGCACTATGTGTAAACGTATGATTATAAATGCAGGCATTGAAAAGGTGGTTGTTAGAAGAACAAATGACGAGTATGAAGAAATTGCAGTTAGCAAATGGATTGAATATGATGAACTTCTTGATGGTCAAATGGGGTATTAAATGAAAATAAATGATATTATTTTTGTTGTTTTAGTAAATATTATATCTCTTTTAATTATCCTTGTTTGTGTTTTTATATGGAAAAAACGCCAACCTATGACTGCAAGACGTTTGCGTAATGAAATAAAACGTATTGTAAAAACCACAGACAGCAATCCATTTTCTGATGATTTCTGCAAAATGAGGATGATGGCTGCTGTACTTGAAGATTATATCCCATATGAACGCACAATCGCGGCCCTTTTAATGTCTTGGACTCAAAAAGGTTTTATTGCTCTTGAAATGACACCAAAAAAGCGCTTAAAAAGTTTTGGAGACGATATTCAAGAAAGTATACGATTTATTTCTTATGAACCCAAAGGCTTAAATGGTGCTGAACAAATGCTTTTCCAGATGCTTCTAAATTGGACTGATGAAACCAAAATATTACAGAAAAGCGAGCTTTATCAGCTATCAAGAAGTAAATATAATCTTGTTTTTCAGCGAATGGAGCAATTTATAATTCAAGGAAAACATGGTCTTAGAGCTACCGGTCAAATGCAATCCGAAAAAAAGCGCCGTCACTTTGGATTTTTAGAAGAACAACGTCCAATATTCACGCAAAAAGGAGTTAGACAAGCTGCCCAGTTAAAAGGTTATCAACAATGGTTGCAATCACAAAATAATATAAGTGCTACCCTTTGGCGTGATGCAGTTTTATTAGATGTTGTTGATAATATTGATAATAAACAATTATTGTCTATTGCCAAAACTTTATCAAGCACAATTATTACTGCTGCAAATGCAGGAAAACAATCAAAAAAATAAATGAAAAGCCTTGGAACCTACTGCTCCAAGGCTAATTTTTTACTTTTTAAGTGCATCAACATACTGCACAAGTATTTCGACACTCTTTTCTACACCAAGCCTTCCAGCGTTTACACAAAGGTCATAGTGGTCACATTTACCCCATGCCTTGCCAGTATAGTAGTTATAGTATGTCGAACGCTGTTTATCCATTTTTTCCAAGGCTGCTTGAGGTGTTTTTCCGGTGATTTCATAATCGCCACATGTCTGTATTCTATGAACTCTATCTTCAATACTTCCATGGATAAAGAAATCAAACTTGTTAGTACATTCACGCAATACATGGTCTGCACAGCGTCCAACGATAACACAAGGGCTATCCTCAGAGGACTCACGAATGACTTTAGCCTGTGCAAGATATAACTGGTCTGTAAGGCTCATTCCGTTTAACCCAGTAGAACCAAACATTGTGAGAGAATACAAAAAGCTATTTGTTGCACGCTTATCAAGTTGATCGAACAGCTCCTCGCTAAAACCAGATTTTTTAGCTGCACGAGCAATCAGCTCACGGTCAAGAAACTTAATTCCCAGACGCTGAGCCAGCTTTCGCCCAATTTCACGTCCGCCTGTGCCGTACTGTCTACTGATTGTAATAATGAGGTTATCTGTCATTGTAATCCCTCCGTTTCATTTATGTTATACAAAATATACAACTTATCTTGATATTATTATCGCTCATTTCGTATGTTTTGTCAAGTAGCTCTATAATTTTTTAAATTGCCATATATTATATTTATTTTTCGACAAGTGAATAACCAATGCTATTGATATTTCCTGCACCCATTGTGATAATTAAATCCCCATTTTTTGCATTTTCACGAAGATATTTCTCAATTTCTTCAAATGAGTCAAGTGAAACCGCACCTGAAACCTCTTTTGCAATATCAGACGAATAAATACCGATTGTGTTTTGCTCTCTTGCAGCATAAATAGGTGCTAAAATTGCCTTATCACACAGCCTTAATGCATCTACAAACTCGTTAAATAATGCTTTTGTTCTTGTATAAGTGTGAGGCTGGAATGCACATATAATCCTGTTAAAATTCATAGCCCTAGCCGTTTCAAGGGTTGCTCTCATTTCACTTGGATGATGAGCATAATCATCTACAACTACTGCACCACATTCCATAGTGCCTAGTTTCTGAAATCTTCTTGATGAACCTGTAAACATTTCTAGTCCCTTTGCGACTTTATCACTATCCATTTTAAGCTCATAAGCTGCCGCAACTGCTGCAAGTGCATTAAGCATATTATGCTTACCAGGAACAGAAAGTGTTACATTTGTATATTTTTCACCATCTATTATAATATCAAATGCATAATATCCATTTTTAGTTGTGATATTTTCCGCATAGACATCACAATTTTTATTAAGACCAAAAGTCATAACTCGTCTATCTATTCCCTCAACTGCCTTCATTGCATTTTGGTCATCACCATTTACTATTACAAGACCGTTTTGCGGTGTACGAAGCGCAAACATACGGAAAGAATGTATTATATCATCCAAATCCTTAAAGAAATCAAGATGGTCTGCCTCAATATTAAGCACAACGGCAATAGTTGGTGCAAAATTTAAAAATGAATTGCAATATTCACAAGATTCAGCTACAAAACATCCTTTTGAGCCTATACGAAGTGTGCCATCAATGGCTGGAAGATGACTGCCAACCATAACAGTTGGATCCGCACCGGCTTGCATAGCAATAAGTGTCATCATAGATGTTGTTGTGGTTTTTCCATGTGTGCCTGACATGCAAATTACATTCTCATAATCGGTCATTAAATTGCCCCATGCCTCTGCGCGTTCCATAACTGGGATATTTTTTTCTCTGGCACGAATTATCTCTGGATTATCGTCATGTACAGCCGCTGTACGCACTACAAGAGCAGTATTTTCCACATTTTGTGGAAGATGGGCGTAAGTTATTTTTGCTCCAAGCCTTTCAAGACGCTCTGCAACCTTAGAATGTGAGCGGTCAGAGCCTGTAATGGGTACTCCAAAAGATAGCAAAAGCTCTGCAAGTGCACTCATTGACACACCGCCAATTCCAATTATATGTATGGGTTTCTTATTTGATATATACTCTTTTAAAGATACTTTCATCTGTTATTCCTCCGTTTTAATACATATAATAAATAAATTCTCATATATTCTTGCAAAAAGCCGGAAAAAATTTTTCCGGCACTTGTATTATTATATTCTAAACTGTGCAAAATATAAATAGCAAATTTCCCGATTTGACGATTTATAAGGAGCTTCTAGTTATGGAAATTACCGACATTAAATTCAGACATTTTCATGAAGACGGAAAATTAAAAGCATTGGTATCAATAACATTTGACAATGCTTTTGCTGTTCATGATATAAAAATCATAGCAGGAAATGACCGATTATTTTTAGCTATGCCTTCTCGCCTTACCCCAGATGGCAAATACCGTGATATAGTTCACCCAATAGGTCAAAAAATGCGTGAATATTTGGAAAGCAATGTTCTTAATGAATATAAAAAACAGATAGCCGAACGCTCATAAATAAGCCAAAGCAAGACGATAAATTAAACCGCCTTGCTTTTTTTATTTACATTATAGTTTCTTAGCAATAAATATTGGAAAAGGAATAGCCTTTTTCCTGTGTATAATAACTTATTGCATCTTTTACAAACTCCTCTGTTACATCAAAATGTTCTGCAAGCTCAAAAGCATATGTTTTTCCGCTAATTATTGCCTGTTTAAGCTCATCAAATGGCATTAGCTTGTTAATTTGAGCTCTATGTGCCTTTCTTTCGCACCAGTCTGCAAGCTCATCACTAGCACCAACCAAATATGTACTTCCAGTTACAAAATGCCCCCATTCATGTCCCACCGCCATATTTTCATCTGTAACAGTGCGAATTTTATCTATATCTAAAAAAAAGCCATACTTTCCTGCCATGCAAATAATAGTCGCATCGGCGCCGCAGTCAAAATTATATCTTCCGCTAGCTAATAGTATATTATTTTCAATTAATTCTTGATATAGTTCAACAAGTTTACTCGTATCAATCACCTCCTGCTGTTTTTATATTTGCCTTTCTAAGCTGTTGTGCCATTCCTAGAAGAATTTCTTTATCCTTTTCTGTTAGTTCTTTGCTTGCGTTATGCATTGCATAAGTAAAGCTATCAAATGTTAAATCACCATCTTCGCTGGTTTGATTTCCCAGCAAATAATCCACTGTAACATTAAAAAATGCTGCAATTTTTGAAACAGTTTCGGTTGAAAGGCTTTGTTTTCGTCCCATTTTCAAGTCTGTAAGTGATGCCCGGCTTACATTTGCATTTCTGCACATTTCTGTTATTGTTATCTTTTTGCTCCTGCACAAGTCCTCAATATTATTATACAAATTTGACATGTGAAAAATCACTCCCTTAAAATTTTACGTATAAGCATCAAATAAAGGGGTTGACTTTTATGTAATAGCGTAATATAATCCATTTATAAGATGCAAAAGCGTAATTTGTTTTTTATAATTTGTTTACTATTAAAATCTATATATTATTTTTTATTATATTACATACTAGCGTATACGTCAAGGCGAAAAATGTCGTTTTTGCATACTCATCTACAAAATGGAGGTGATTTATAATAGCTGATTATTTTGAACCCAATACTTATCCAAAGGAAAACAAAGAGCAAGAGAAAATAAATACCTATGCCCAAATGCTTGATGAACTTCATCAAATAAAGACTCTATGTGATAATTTAGAGCATTTTCAAAGGCTTTTGCAACCTGTCTATGAAGAATGTCTTATTATTTGTAGTAACGCTTGTGAATAGAATAATAATGTATAATCTCTACTGATGCTAAAGGTGAAGTTGGCGTTTATGAACCAAACTTACAGCCGCTTGTCTGAATGAATATAGCTGGTTTATTTGATACAAAATAGCTTTAAAAAAACGTGTTATAGCTTTTATGCTATAACACGCTTAGTATAACTTTTTAACGATTATAGGTTTTACTGTAATCGTTTTTTTATGTTTGAACTTCAAACCACTGCTTTTCCTCGTTTACACTTGGAATGGCGATTTTTTTACGCATTAAAATGAATCTGCCATGCTCATTTTGTACTGTTTTAACTTCATCAAAACCAAATTTTTTATAAAATGCTAACGCCATTTCATTGGCTTCATCTACATATGCACAAAGAAAATCTTTTTTAAGTGAGCGATAAACAGACATAGATTGTCCTATAAGCTGTCCTGATACTCCATGACCTCTGTACTCTTTATCTATGTAGCAACAGCCAACTACACCTGTGTTTTCGTTGGTGTTATCTGTTGCATCTAGGAATATAAGTGAAATTGGTTTGTCATTGAGCATAGCAAAAGATACTGCCCGCTTGCTTTTCTCACTCGCCTTTCTTGCTTTATTTAGAATTGTTTCTTCGTCGAGATTATCAAGTAAACCATAAATAAACTGTTCACGGGCAAAATGCATTAAAAGTTCATTATCGTTTTTATCATCTGGGTTATATTCTCTGAACCAAACTTGAACAGTCGTCGGCATCCCTTTGTTATCTTTCCAGCCGATAGATGCAAATGTTGAAAGCTCCTCTGGTAAATGTGAGGCATCATTCCAGTATTCTGCCTTCACTTCGTCACCGTCAAAAATCAGCTTTGCAACACATGTATTATCACCCCAGCCAATGTCATTGACTTGCTCCGGATTTAATTTTAATACTCTGCACAAAATACTCCTTATAGCTGAGCCATGCGAAACAACTGCAACTTGTTTTTTATCATGCCGCTTTGCAATTTCATAAAGGTCTGAAAGCACTCTATCCCCTGCCTCGGTCACAGTTTCACCATCTGGTATTTTGCAGTCCCATGGACGGCTACGCCAAAGTTCAAACTCTTTTGGATATCTAACCTCAAGCTCTGCCCATGGATAATCTTCCCACTGACCCATATCTATTTCATGTAAATCTTTACGCAAGGTTACTTTCATACCCTTAGTTTGAGCAATAGCCTTTGCAGTATGTCTTGCACGGTAAAGGTAAGATGCATAAACCGCCTCAAGCTGAACATTTTCAAAGCGTTTAGCCAGATATAGAAGTTGGTCAAATGCTTTTTCTGTCAACAGTGCATCATATATGCCATGACATCGGCGATAAACATTACCTTCGGCCTCTGCATGACGGATTAAATAAATAGTTGTGCTCATATTTGAACTGCTCCAGTAAGCTCTGTTACCTTTTCAATGCCATGCTTTTGCATGTACTCCTTTAACTCATCAAGAGCCTTTACAGGTGCCATTGGATCTGCAAACATAACCGTTCCCATAGCAACAGCATCAGCACCAGCCAGCATCATTTCAACAATGTCACGACCATTTCTGATGCCGCCCATACCAATAATAGGTACATCAACAGCCTTACGAACCTGATACACCATGCGAACGGCAACTGGGAATACAGCAGGACCTGACATACCTCCCATAATATTAGACAAGATAGGTTTTCTTGAATCTACATCAATTCTCATACCTAAAAGTGTGTTAATTAGGCTAAGTGCATCAGCACCAGAAGCAACAGCCGCACGAGCAATTTCTGAAATATCAGTAACATTTGGAGACAGTTTCACAATAAGTGGCTTTTTAGCATATTTTTTAGCCGCTGAAACAACTTCTTCAACCATATTAACCTGTGTACCGAATGCCATACCACCGCATTTTACATTAGGGCATGAGATATTCATTTCGATTAAATCTATATCTGAATCAGAGATTTTTTCAATCATGCCGCAATATTCTTCCACTGTATTACCAGATACATTAGCGATAATTTTTGTATCATATTGTCGCAAAAATGGAATTTGTTCCTCAATAAACTTATCAATGCCAGGATTTTGCAGACCAACACAGTTTAAAATGCCCATTGGAGTTTCTGCAATTCTAGGTGCAGGATTGCCAAGTCGCTCGGTTGGGGTAAGTCCCTTTACGCCTATTCCGCCAAGCATAGATAAATCAAAAAACTCACCATATTCATGCCCAAAGCCAAAAGTACCAGAGGCAGTTGTTATTGGGTTTTTAAGCTCAACCCCGCAAATATTTACACTTAAATCCATTACCAAACAACCTCCTTAGCATCAAATACAGGACCATCTTTACAAACATGACCATAACGCACACCTTGCTCACCATCACGCAGTTTAAGCTCACAAGCACACACAAGGCAGGCACCAATACCGCAGCCCATACGCTCCTCCATAGATACCTGACATGGCAGCCCAGCTTTCTCGGCAAGCTGTGCTATTGCCTTGAGCATTAGCTTAGGGCCACAGGCACAAATACCAGTGAACTTAGAAATATGCTGCTCAAGCACATTAGTTACAAATCCATGTGTGCCAAAAGAACCATCATCGGTACAGATATGTGTATCACCTACTTTTTCAAAATCCTCTGTTAAAATGACTGCATCTTTATTTCTAAAACCTAAAATAGCGGTTGGGCTTGCACTGTTAGCCTTTGCATTCTTCATTGTATAGAGCATTGGAGGCACACCTATACCACCACCAATCATAACCGGACGCTCACCAAGAGCATTTAAATCAAAACCATGGCCAAGCGGGCCGAGCACATCTACTGTATGCTTTGCGCTTCTGCGAGAAAGCCACTTTGTTCCTTCGCCCTTTACCTGAAATACAATTTTAAGCGTTTCGCCTTCTACATCGCAAATAGAGATTGGTCTACGAAGTAAATTACCCTCTCCACAAGTGATATGAACAAACTGACCGCATTTTGCCTCAGCAGCAATGTTTGGAGCATGTAATGTGAGTGCAAAAAGACCATTTCCATACTCTTGTCTATTTGTAACCATACAGATTTCCTGTTTCATTATTAAACGGCTACCTCCCTAAATAATTTTCAGACAAATTTAACATCTCTTAGAACAAATATATCATAAAAACGCCTATTAAACAACAAATATATAAAAAAACGCTGCTTGCTTTTAAAACAAACAGCGATTTTTCATTAAGCTCTCAAAAATTTTGAAAGATGTTTATTGCTACCCATTACCAAAATAGTTTCATCATCTCTAAATACATGATCCGGACCTGGTAGTGGTTCTAATTTTCCTTGATATTTCACTGCCAGAATATTTATGTGATGCTCTTGTCTAACCCTCAAATCGACGATTGTTTTGCCAATCCAGTTTGAAGGAACTTTTGTTTCATATATTGAATAATCACTTGTAATTTGAACATAATCAAAAATATTATTCTCACTAAAACGAACAGCCGCCCATGATGCCATCTGCTTTTCAGGATAAACAACATTATCTGCACCATTTCTAAGCAGGAATTTTGCGTGAACATCTCTATTTGCACGTGCTACTACCAGTTTGGCACCATAATCCTTTAAAAGTGAAGTTGTTTCCAATGAGCTTTGGAATTTATCACCGATTGCAACTATACATACATCGAAATTACGCACACCAAGCGATGCAATAAACTGTTCATTTGTACTGTCGCCAATCTGTGCACTTGTAACATATGGTAAAACTTCATTTACGCGGTTTTCGTCAATGTCAATCGCTAGAACTTCATGACGCAGTTCATTTAGTTTAATCGCACAGTGCTTACCAAATCTGCCAAGTCCAATGAGTAGAATGGATTTCATATCATTATTGCCTCCAGAAAATTAGAACTCAATCTTCTTAGATAGATAGTTTACAAGTTCGGTTACTGGGATACGTTCCTGCTCCATTGTATCACGGTCACGAACGGTTACGCATCCGTCCTGTTCGGTTTCAAAGTCAACTGTAATACAGAAAGGAGTACCAATTTCGTCTTCACGGCGATAGCGCTTTCCAATGGAGCCAGCCTCATCAAAGTCAACATTAAAATGCTTGGATAATGTATCCCAAATTGGCTGTGCCTTATCTGTAAGTTTCTTTGATAGAGGAAGTACAGCAGCCTTAAATGGTGCTAATGCTGGGTGCAGACGAAGTACAGTTCTGATATCATCCTTACCATTTTTATCTTGACCCACAACTTCTTCATCATAAGCATCGCAAAGGAATGCAAGTGCTACACGGTCAGCACCAAGAGATGGCTCAATAACATATGGAATGTACTTTTCATTTGTCTCCTGGTCAAAATATTCCATAGATACCCCAGAAGTGTTCTGGTGCTGTTTCAAATCGAAGTCTGTGCGGTCAGCAATGCCCCAAAGCTCACCCCAGCCAAATGGGAACAGAAATTCAATATCGGTTGTAGCATTAGAGTAATGAGAAAGCTCCTCCTGCTCATGGTCGCGCAAACGCATATTTTCCTCTTTCATACCAAGGGAGATGAGGAAGTTTTTGCAATAATCCTTCCAATATTTAAACCATTCTAAGTCAGTACCAGGCTTGCAGAAAAATTCAAGCTCCATCTGCTCAAATTCACGAGTACGGAAAGTAAAGTTACCAGGTGTAATTTCATTACGGAAAGACTTACCAACCTGACCCACTCCAAAAGGAATCTTACGACGGGTTGTTCGCTGGATATTCTGGAAGTTTACGAAAATACCCTGTGCGGTTTCTGGACGCAGGAAAATCTCATTCTTTGCATTTTCAGTTACACCTTGGAATGTTTTAAACATCAGGTTAAACTGACGAATATCTGTAAAATTCTTACCGCCACAGTTTGGACAGGTCAGACCATGTTCGATGATGTAATTCATCATTTCTTCATTTGACCAGCCAGCAGGGTTTTCGTTTCCTTGCTCCTCGATGAGCTGGTCGGCACGATGACGGGTTTTACAATCCTTACAGTCCATAAGAGGGTCAGAGAAACCGCCAACATGACCAGATGCAACCCATGTTGTAGGGTTCATAAGGATTGCAGAGTCAAGACCTACATTCCAAGGGCTTTCCTGTACAAACTTTTTGCGCCATGCTGCTTTTACGTTGTTTTTAAACTCAACACCAAGAGGGCCATAATCCCAAGTGTTAGCTAGACCACCGTAGATTTCAGAGCCGCTATAAACGAAACCTCTACCTTTACACAGTGCAACGATTTTGTCCATGGTTTTTTCAGAATTTTTCATTATTATAACTCCTTTTGGCGTATATGGCTTATACGCTCAGTATTTACTATGAGTATAAGTTTAACTATTGACTATAAAAATGTCAATAGCGCAAATTATGCAATTTAAAATCAATTTTAGAAAGCAAATTTAGTTGACAAATCAATATAAATTGGATAAATTGAACTTATAAACCAAAAGGAGAGTAAATAATATGAAAGAAGTTTTTGTAATTGGTCATAAAAATCCCGATACAGACTCTATATGTTCTGCAATTTGTTATGCCAAACTAAAGCAAATTATCACTGGCAAACCGCATATTCCTTGTCGTGCGGGTCAGATAAACCCCGAAACTCAATATGTTCTTCAATGTTTTAATATTGAACCACCTAGATTTTTAGATTCACTTTATCCAAGGCTTTCAAATGTTCAATATCGTAAAATAAGCGGCATTGGTGCCGATATGTCGCTTCATCGTGCATGGGATTATATGACTGAGCATAATATTCCAACTATTCCAATTGTAAATGAACAAAAATATCTAAAAGGTATGCTCACATTTACTGATATTGCACGTTTTCATATGGAGGGACAAGACTCGACCGCCCTTTCGCGTGCAAAAATTAAATATCAAAATATAGCTGATGTTTTAAATGGTGTATTTGTTGCGGGAAGCCCAAATCAATATTTTTCCGAGGGTCGTGTAATAGTTCTTTCTGAGGATGAACAAGATTTAATTCACACACAAGACCTTGTTATTTTAACTAATGCATCTTGTTTACATATGGCAGCACTGAGAGCCTCTTGTGTTATTATAAATATGGATGCTGAGGTATCTGAAGAAATTTTAATGCTTACAGAGCAACTTGGCTGCGTAATAATAAGAACAAGTATGGACGCATACACATGTGTTAGAATGTTAAATCAGGCAATTCCAGTTAGTCATATTATGCTTACAAATGGAATTATTACTTTTCAGCATACTGATTTTGTATCCGATGTGAAGTCTATTGTATCCAAAAAACGTATACCATACTATCCTATCTTAGATGATGATGGAAAATATATAGGCATGGTTTCACAACGTAACTTGCTTGACCTTGACAAACAAGAGGTCATCTTAGTTGACCATAATGAAAAAGACCAGTCAGTTGACGGTATAACATCGGCACACATAACCGAAATTATTGACCATCATAGAATAGATACAATGGAAACAGGTGGTCCAATTTACTTTAGGAATCAGCCATTGGGCTGTACCGCAACTATTGTGACACAAATGTATCAAGAAAATGGCATTGAAATTTCTAAGCAAATTGCAGGTTTGCTTTGCTCTGCAATTATTTCTGATACCCTTATGTTCCGTTCACCAACTTGCACACCATGCGACCAGCATACAGCAGAGTGGCTTGCAGAAATCGCAGATATTGACATTCGCTCACATGCTATTGAAATGTTCCGCTCCGGCCCTAAACTTGATAATCGCTCCACAGACGAGATATTCCACACTGATTACAAATATTATCAAGCAAAAGGTAGAAAGATTGCCATTTCTCAGGTTACAAGTGTCAGTGGTGATGAGCTTGCGTCACTTGAACCTAGAATGTTATCTTATATGCAAAGCTGTTTGCCATCATCTGGTCTTGTTATGATGTTTGTTATGCTCACTGATATTATAGACGAAACGACTCGTTTATTATTCGTTGGCAAAAATTCCGATAAACTGGTACGAACCGCCTTTTCCATTGATGATATTCATGGAAATTGTGTTGTTCTTCCAGGTGTAGTAAGCCGTAAAAAACAAATGGTTCTTCCTCTTATGAATGCACTAGAGGAGCTTGGAATAAGCGAAAATTGATATTTTATCGACTTTTTTTTACATGATTTTTATATATGAATAAATTTTGAACCAAATTTATCCTTTCTTTAAAATTGTTTCACAGTCCATTCATAATGTGTTCACAATTTAAGGAAAATGCATGTTATACTAATACTCGTAAAGCACAAGAGATTCAATCGATTGCATTACGAATTAAAATTTTCGCAAACTATCAAAATGCCGCATTTATAAATGCATCGGATAATATTTCCCCTTTTTGATTATTCGACATGGCAGTGCATTGTTGATTTTCTTTACTTTAAAAACCCCTCTTTTTTTCCCTATTTCTTTTGAAGTGCGGGAGGTTTAATCCCCCTTTGTCATCTTCCGCGCTTCTCCCCCTTTTATCTAGCTCATATCTTTTCTATATATTCCTTTTTCTCTTTTTTCTCTTTTTCTTTTCAGGGTTAATTCCCACTCCCCAAGTATGTAACGAAAAACGACGGCTTTTAAGCCGTCGTTTTTCATTGTGTTGATTGTATTTTTATATAATAATTTTTACAAATAAAAAACCCCGTACAGTTTGTACGAGGTTCACTTGGTGCCGCCAGCCGGAATCGAACCGGCACGGTATCGCTACCGAGGGATTTTAAGTCCCTTGCGTCTACCAGTTCCGCCATGGCGGCATGTGATTATTATATCAGCTAGTCCTCATATTGTCAACTAAAATATAAAAATTTATGAAAAAATTATGAAAAAAAGAAAGCCAGAAAACTGACTTTCTTTTTCATTATTTCTTTGCGATACTTATACGGTTAATCGCCTTTTTGAGCTTGATACTTGCAATATCTTGCTCACGGTCGCTAAGCTGCTGCTGAAGTCTTGCCTTTGCACGTTCTTCAGCCTTTTCTGCACGACTTAAGTCAATCTCATCTGCCCATTCACATGTACGGGCTAAGATTACGGTCTGCTCATCAGATACGTCTACAAAACCGCCTGCAACTGCTGCTGTGCGGCTTTTGCCGTCCGCAATAATAGTCAGACCACCTATTCCCAATGCTGCAAGATATTTTATATGGTTTGGCAAAATACCAATATCACCTTCAGTTGTACGAACAACAACGCGTTCAACATCGCCTTCAAAGAACACTCGGTCAATAGTTAATACTTTTAAATGAAAGGTAGACATAAATTACGCCTCCTTCTTTGCCTTCTCCACTGCTTCATCAATCGTGCCTACAAAGAGGAATGCAGATTCTGGCAGGTTATCATGTTTTCCTTCCAGAATTTCTTTAAATCCACGAATGGTTTCCTTAACTGGAACATACTTACCAGCCATACCAGTAAACTGTTCTGCTACATGGAAAGGCTGAGACAGGAAGTTCTGAATCTTTCTCGCACGAGTAACTGTCAGCTTATCCTCATCAGAAAGCTCGTCCATACCCAAAATTGCGATAATATCCTGAAGTTCCTTATAACGCTGAAGAATTGACTGAACTGCACGAGCTACTTCATAATGCTCAATACCAACAACTTCCTTTGTCAAAATACGAGAGGTTGAATCCAGAGGGTCAACCGCTGGATAAATACCTGCTGATGCAATTTCACGCGAAAGAGTTGTAGTTGCATCAAGGTGTGCGAAAGTAGTAGCTGGAGCTGGGTCAGTTAAGTCGTCCGCTGGCACATAAACAGCCTGAATAGAGGTGATAGAGCCTTTCTTTGTTGAAGTAATACGCTCCTGTAATGCACCCATTTCGGTTGCAAGTGTTGGCTGATAGCCTACCGCAGAAGGCATACGACCAAGAAGCGCAGAAACCTCAGAACCTGCCTGTGTGAAACGGAAAATATTATCAATAAACAGAAGTACGTCCTGACCTTCTTCGTCACGGAAATATTCAGCCATTGTTAGACCTGATAGAGCAACACGCATACGAGCTCCAGGTGGCTCATTCATCTGACCGTAAACTAAAACGGTCTTATCAATAACGCCTGACTCCTGCATTTCACTGTAAAGGTCGTTACCCTCACGGGTACGCTCACCTACACCTGTAAATACAGAAATACCACCATGCTGTTTAGCAATATTGTTAATCAGCTCCATAATAATAACTGTTTTACCTACACCTGCACCACCAAACAGACCGATTTTACCACCCTTTGCATAAGGTGCGATAAGGTCAACAACCTTGATACCTGTTTCCAGAATTTCGGTTGTAGACTGTTGGTCTTCATAGCTTGGTGCTGGACGGTGAATAGGCCAACGCTCTTTAGCTTCAACCTCTGGCTTATCATCCACAGGCTGACCTAAAAGGTTAAAGATTCGTCCCAAATTTTGTGGACCAACTGGTACAGAAATAGGTGCACCAGTGTCCACAGCCTGCATACCACGTACAAGACCGTCAGTTGACTGCATTGCAATGCATCGAACTGTGTCCTGACCGATATGTTGTGCAACTTCGACTGTCACAACATGTCCGTCTTGAGCCTTGATAGTGATAGCATTAAGGAGCCTAGGAAGCGAATCTGCATCAAATTTGATATCAAGTACTGGTCCAATAATCTGGACAACAGTACCAATATTATGCTCACTCATTAGCAAAACTCCCTTAATGTTTTAGAAAACTTATGAACCCACCTGACCAGAGCCAGCGACAATTTCAGTGATTTCCTGAGTAATTGCAGCCTGTCTTGCTCGGTTATAAGACAGATTCAGGTTTTCAATCATTTCGCTTGCATTATCCGAAGCGGACTCCATTGCCATGCGTCTGGAGGACTGCTCGGAAGCATAGCTTTCTATAACTGCACCATAAAGCATGCTGTTTAAATATTCTGGAATAACAGCAGAAAATACTGCCTGTGGTGAAGGGTCATACTCTGTAAGACTTTTTGCCTCTTGTGAAGTTTCTTCCTCGAAAGAAAGCGGCAAAACTTTTTTACAGCGAGCCTCCTGTACCATAGGGGAAACAAACTCAGTGTATATAATATAAACTTCATCTATTTCACCTGATTCATAACGTGAAAGTATATCATTTATAATTGGGTGTGTATCCTGAATTTCCATTGTTTCCGCAACATTTGGATAATTTTTAATAACTTCCACATCTCTTTTAGCATAGTATTCCTGTGTTTTTCTGCCGATTGTAACAACACATGGATTTTTATCCTTCATTTCTGATGCGGCTAACTTTAGTACATTTGAGTTATAGCCACCTGCAAGACCTCTGTCACCTGCAATAACAACAAATAGACTCTTTTTAACCTCATGTGGCTTTGTATAAATAGAGTCACCAGGCTTTGTGTCTTTTGCAATTCGTAACATAGTTTGATAGATGGTATTAAAGTATGGGCGTGATTTCACAACACGCTCACGGGCATGACGCAGCTTTGAAGATGCAACCAGTTCCATTGCTTTTGTAATCTGCATTGTTGACTGAACGCTCTTCATCCGGCGTTTAATGTCCTTCATATTGCCTGAAGCCATGTTTTAAATCCTCCCTTCTTCCGAAATTTATCAGAAATTAAAGCTCGGATATGAACTTGGCTTTAAACTCAGTAATTGCACTCATCAGTGCGTCCTTAACATCATCAATGACCTTAGTGTCACGAATGGTGTTTGCGATTTCTGGGTGGTTTGCATCAAGATATGCAAAAAGTTCATTTTGGAAATCGCTTACTTTCTCACAAGGAATGTCAATCAAGAAACGATTAACAACTGCGAAAATAATGATAACCTGCTTTTCAACAGGAATCGGGCTGTTTTGAGGCTGTTTCAGTACCTCAACGATACGTTCACCCTGTGTCAGACGAGCCTTTGTATCAGCATCAAGGTCTGAGCCGAACTGTGCAAACGCTTGAAGTTCACGATACTGAGAATATGCAAGTTTAAGAGTACCTGAAACCTTCTTCATAGCCTTAGTCTGTGCATTACCACCTACACGGGATACAGAAATACCAGGGTTAACCGCTGGACGTACACCAGCGTTAAACAGCTCAGTTTCAAGGAATATCTGACCATCTGTAATAGAAATTACATTGGTTGGAATGTATGCAGAAACGTCGCCGGCTTGTGTTTCGATAATTGGCAGTGCGGTTAAAGAGCCACCATTAACAATATTCGCCGCACGTTCAAGCAGACGAGAGTGTAGATAGAATACATCACCTGGATATGCCTCACGTCCAGGTGGACGATGAAGTAACAAGGAAAGTGCACGATAAGCAACCGCATGCTTACTTAGGTCATCATAAATAACTAGCACGTCCTTACCTTTGTGCATAAAGTATTCGCCAATAGAGCAGCCAGAGTATGGAGCAATATACTGAAGCGGAGCGGATTCAGATGCAGTAGCAGAAACGATGATTGTATAATCCATAGCACCATTAGCAGCTAAAGTTTCCGCAACCTGAGCAACAGTAGAACGTTTCTGACCGATTGCCACATAAATACAGATAACACCTGTATTTTTCTGGTTAATAATAGTATCCAGACCGATTTGGGTTTTACCGGTCTGACGGTCACCGATAATCAGTTCACGCTGACCTCTGCCGATTGGAATCATAGAGTCAATAGCCTTGATACCTGTTTGCAGAGGTACATTAACTGGAGAACGCTCGATAATACCAGGAGCTGGCATTTCAATTGGACGAGCTTCAGTTGTATTTATTGGGCCCTTACCATCAATTGGAGCACCAAGAGCATCAACTACACGACCCAGCATTGCCTCACCAACTGGCACTTCAACAATACGCTGGGTACGCTTTACGGTATCGCCTTCACGGATATTCTGGTCAGAACCAAGGATAACCGCACCAACTAAATCTTCTTCAAGGTTTTGAGCCATACCATAAACGCCGCCTGGAAACTCTAAAAGCTCACCAGACATACATTCTTCCAGACCATGAATATGTGCAATGCCGTCACCAACTGTAACAACAGTGCCTACATTTGTGAGTTTAATCTGGTTTTGGTAGTTTGTAATCTGCTGCTTGATGATTGTACTTATTTCATCAGGGCGTAATTCCATAAAGTCACCTACTTCCTTACGCAATAATATGCGTGAGTTGCTGTGCAAGCTCACTAAGTCTTGTTTTAACAGATGTGTCAATTTGTTTATTATCGACCTTGATAACAATACCGCCCAAAATGGACTCATCAACGATAGTCTTTAAAACAACCTTTTTACCTATCACAGCACACATTTTATTCTTTAACTTTTCAGTAAGATCATCATCCATAGGCACCGCTGTGATAGCAGTAACCTCACAAATGCCTTCTTCAAAGTAATATTGCTGCTTATAACTTTCTGCCATTTCAAAAACAAGCGAAATTCTGCATTTTTCTGTAATTAGCATCAAGAAATTAAGCAGATAAGGGTCTATTCTACCCTCAAAAACAGCTGAAAGAGTGCTTTTCTTTTCAGCAAGCTGAATTGATGGAGTTTTCAAAATCTTCATCAAATCTGGATTTTGTGAAAAAATATCGCAAACGGCATTAAGCTCATTCATAAGCTCCTCAGCCTTATTTGCCTCTTTTGCCACCTCATAAAGGCTAAGTGCATAGCGTTCACTAACGATTGATGCCATAACTTACCCCACCTTATCAATGAAGTCTTCAATCATTCGTTTATGGTCATCTTCCTTGATGTCTTTTTCAACAACTTTAGATGCAATCATAACAGAAAGACTGGCAATTTCATCTTTAATTTCGTTAATAGCCTTCTTACGTTCCTGCTCAATAGACTGTTCAGCTCTTTTCTTCATATCCTGAACCTGGCGGTTAGCTTCTGCGAGGATTTCCTCAGAACGAACAGTTGCACGGCGAGTAGCAGACTGAGTGATTTCATTAGCTTTTTGTTTAGCATTGGCAATGGATTCTGTGTAATCCTTTTTCATTGCTTCTGCCTCATTACGGTCAGCCTCTGCTTCATCATACATTGCCTTAACTTCTTCAGCACGAGCTGCAAGAACTTTTCTTACTGGTTTAAATAGCAATATTTTGACTATTAAAAATGTTATCAGTGTATTAAATAGTGTTACAAACACTTCCCAACCACCAATATTTACAAATTCCTGAAATCCCACTGGGTTCCCTCCTTCCTAAGTGGAGTCCTGCTTTGCAAAAGTTAATTAAACCTTATTTAACAGTGGATTTGCGAAAATCAGGAGCAGAGCGATAACCAGTGAGTAAATAGCACTAGATTCCGCCATAGCGATACCAAGAATCATAGTACGAGTAACATTTGCCTGTGACTCTGGCTGACGAGCAATTGCAGAACAAGCCTGACCTGCAATATAACCTTCACCGATACCAGGTCCAAGACCACCAATCATTGCCATTCCGGCACCCAGAGCGGACATACCTGCTACAAATGCTTTTGGATCCATAATTTTTTTCCTCCTAAAATTAAACATAAATATTATTTTAACCATTTTTATCGGTCAAACGCATTTATTCTTTTGCTGAACCGACATATGCCATGGTAAGCATACTAAAGATAAATGCCTGAATACATGCTGAAAACAAATCAAAATAAAGACCTGTCACACCTGGAATACCAAGCTGGAACAGCGGAATAGGCAAATTAAGTGCAGATGAAAGTGCAGACAAAGCACTAAGCATCAGCGTAGAAATAACAAGACCGCCTGCGATGTTACCGAAATGACGGAAGCTCATCGAAACCGGAGTTGAGACTTCGCTTAAAATATTAAGCGGTGTCATAATCCAAATAGGCTCTGTAAATCCCTTCAGGAAACCAACAAATCCGTTTGTTTTGATTTTATTATAGATAATCATACCAGACACAATAAGTGCCCAACCAAGGGTTGTGTTAAGATCGCCTGTCACAGAACGAAGTGTGAACATGGATGCAAGCGAGCCAAATACAGATGAAAACATAAGTGTTACAATAAAAGGTGAATATTGACGGCAGTTTTTACCCATATTCTGGTCTACAAGACCATCAACTATCATCACTATTTTTTCTGCAACAGCTTGTTTTGCCTTAGGTATCTTTTCCATCTTACTTGTCAAAAACAGACACAACAACAGGATGAAAACCATTACAATCCAATAGTTTACCATGGTTTCAGTTATTGGTAGTGCCTTATTTCCAAAGAGATAGGTATAGACCTTAGGGCCATTTACTTCTACCATAGGTTCAACCTCCTTTCCTCTTATTAATTATGCCCGATGCGATTAGAATAATCTTCGGAAAGAAAAGCGGAATAGCTACAGCCACAGGATTGAGCGGCGTTAGTTTAATAACACCCACCAAAACCGCACCTGTAAGCAAATACCGCATCAGGTATCGACTTATTTGAATACGGCTTGCCCGTTTTTCATCTCCGACCAGTGCCGCTTGAGCCGCACTGACCGCCATATTATAGAATAGAAACAGCGAATATGCCGTTCCAACTACGATGCTTAATAAAACTATAATCTGATAGTAACCAAACAGACTAAAGCCTGCATACAAAACAAGAGCAAGTGGAACAAATCGACGAAACATACGCTTTGTTTCCTGATTTACAACTTCAAAAGCGTCCATTATGCCCCTCCTCATCGCTGTTTTTATCGGCTTGGCTTTGCACAAACCTAAAAAACTTCATTACATTAACACCGGCAGACAAAAGTCCAACGATAATTGAAACAATCATCACCCAGCCACCTAATGAAAAATGCTCTTTAAGATAATACGCCCCAAGAACACAAATTACTATTGGGGTGACTATAGATGCACTGAGAGCTGACACCCAAACGAGATACTTTAATGCAGATAACTTTTCCACATTATCACCTCCCAGTCAGTGCCAAACATCATACATCTATTATACATAATTTTTTCATCTTGCAAAACAGCTTTATTAACAAAATAAAAAAGTTTTTTCATACCTACTCAAGCAATTTTTTACAAAAATTTAATATTTGGAAATCAAACAAAACACCAGATGCAGCTAATTTGCCACACCTGGTGTTTTTTGACATTAGATAATTCTTTCTAATATCAGATGTACTTTTTCATAGCCTCAGTAATTGCAGTCTCAGACTCACTGAGCGCAACTGTGAAGTCAACACTATGCTTTGCAGAGAAAGCGTCAAGCTCTTTTAAGAAAGTCTCTGCAACAGCTGGGTCTTTGCTATCTAGCAGCTTATAAAGGCTGTCGATATATACCTTACTAATATCGTAGTTACCAGCATGAACGCCAGAAACAAAACCGAGCAGACCCTTATAGCCTTCAACCATGTAGTCGCTTACATTTACAAGGCGAGCACCATGGGAAATATCGAACTTGAGCTTATCGCCCTTTGCTATGCAAACAACGCTGCCTTTTTCTTCTTGAACAGCAGTGTTTACCAGCTCGATGATTGTCTTTGTTTTACCGGTACCAGTACCGCCAACGATGAGTTTAACCATTATAATTCCTCCTAACCTTTGAGGTTGTCTTTATATTACCATATAACAAACAAAAATTCAATCATATTTATCACAATTTTTATGAATCTTTTTCCGTTTCCATATTTATGCATCAAATTATGTTTCACTATTCTAATTATTTTTCATAAGCGCAAATCGCATAAATTCTATATATATATCTGAAAAACTTAGTTTTTCTACATTTTCCGCTGCTTCAAGCTCTATCTGCATAAGTGTTCGTGTACCATCTCTTACTGTTGCTGTGCCAATAAGCTGACCTTCTTTAACTGGTGCATTTAAAAGCTCCTGTCTCTCTATTTCAATAGTTATATTACCATTTGACTCTTTTGGAATTATAACAGGCTGCGTTTGTTTTGCCTTTATGTTTACACTTTGTTTTTTCCCTAACTCAACCGATATTGGTTTTATTGCCTCGGTTAAATCTGGTGTATACGCAGTATAATTTGTGAAACCATAATCAAGCAGTGTTTTAACTGCATTTGTTCTGTCATCTTTTGTTTCAGCACCCATAACAGTAGCAATAAATGTCATATCATCTCTTGTTGCAGCAGCAGAAATGCAATAACCTGCCTCGGATATATATCCGGTTTTTAAACCAATCATACCATCGTATGTTTTTAACATTTTATTAGTATTTGCAAGAGAAAATTCCCCATTTCTAACAGTGTCCATCCATGTGCTTGTGTATGTTATTATCTGTGGGTGTTTTAACAGCTCTGCCGATATTATTGCAAGGTCTCTTGCAGATGTGAGCGTTTTTTGCGAGTCTGCATCAAGACCGTTTGCATTTACAAATGTTGTAGATTTACAGCCTAACTCTTTTGCCCTTTCATTCATCCTCTCAACAAAAGCCTCCTCAGTACCAGCTAAATGCTCTGCAACTGCAACCGCACAATCATTTGCAGAACCTATGGCGATAGCTTTCAACATTTCGTCAAGCGTTAACTGTTCACCCTGTTTTAACCAAATTTGAGTTCCGCCCATTGACTCAGCATGTGCTGAACCTGTAATCATTGTATCAAGTGAGACCTCTCCGCGCTCAAGTGCCTCCATAGCAAGCAGCATAGTCATTATTTTAGTTACTGAAGCAGGCTGAAGTGGCTCAGATGCGTTCATTTCATAGAGCATTTGCCCATTGCTATCATAGAGTGCAGCTGATTTAGCTTTTATTTCGCCCATTTGTGGGAGTGCATATGCTGTTGAGCCGCAAAACAAAGCTAAAGCCATTATAAGGCAAAGCTGTTTTTTCATAACAATTTCCACCCCTTTTACTTTCATGCTATAATTTTATGCCTTAAAGAGTGTACATATAACTAACCACCTAAATTTTACTTCTTTTTCTTGATGTGGTATGTTATAATAATCTTACTAAAATATATAGCAAAGGATACATAATAATGAACGAAAATAACCAAGTAAATGAAATGATTGAATCTGAAATCACTGAAAATGAAACAACTCAAAATGTTGAAAATACCGAGGCTTTGGAAGCTGCTGAAAACACCGAAAGTCCTGTTTCTATGGAAGATGCCATCTTGGAAGAAGAAAATCCAATGGCAGCAAAGCGCAGAAAATGGTCTGCTTTTGTAGAAGGTCCTGCTGCTGACTTTTTTACAGGCTATAAACTTGAAAAAATGATGATTGATGATGGCAGTGGCAACAAGGCAAAATTCAGCCGAACAAAAGACGAGGGCATCAAAGTAGAATATACTTCTGCTGTCCTGCTCTAAAAATTACAAAAAGCGTGATGCATTGCATCACGCTTTTTATTTTTATGATACGATAATCATACGGATTTTACCGCCTTGGTCTGCTGTACGCTCTGCGTATAGTTCAAAATTTGTATAATCAGCTTTTGCTTGGTTTAGTGTTATAAATTTACGCAAACTTCTTACGTAAATCTGAACTTCGTCAGAGATTTTATAATAACCGTTATTTGTGCGAACCCCTTCTGAGCCATCAAAATCGGTTAATTTAACATTTGCAATATTTTTCAGCACTATACTGTCCAAATATTGCTTTTCAAAACTATTCTCTGCACTTTTCGGGAAACCAATAGGCTGACCATTTGCTCCACTAGGACGATAATAAACTTTATATGTTAGCCTTGATTCTGCACCCGCTGTATAATCATAGTATCTAAGAAAAGCAGAAATTTCTGGTTCGCCCTCTGTTTCTTCTGTACCCTCTGTAAAAACATCGCCTAATCCATAATTCCATGCATCGCCAGTTACATCACCAATTATAATTCCTGTTATTACTCCTGAGCTATCTATAACCACATTTTTTATATCACTTGATTTAATCTCATCAAATGGCAAATCCTTAATATCAGTTTGATACAGAGGAGAATAATCCGATATTTTCTCCCAAACTGTTACATTTGGAGAAACCTGTCTGCCGCCTAACTGACCTGATTTAATATTCCAGTTGCCAGATGGTTTGCTAGAGTTTGTATTCCACTCTGATATATATGTTCTACCATTTTCATTTTGGGTGATAGAAACCATTCTACCTACATATTGCTTGCTATTATCACTTATATCAACCTTTACAGTAATACCATTTAAAAGGCGTATTTGAGCTTTTCCGTCATTAACTGACTGGAACATACCAATCATACTTGTGCTTACTGTGGAGCTTGGATATGCTGCTGCGACTGAACCATAGCTGTCAAGCAAAAGTGTTATCTTACTGGACTGAGCAAGCGAACTAAAATAAGATGCTGCATTTTGTGAAATGTTGAACTCTTTTCCAAGCACTGTTATCTTAGATGGATTTTGATAAGACGGCGCTGCATTTTCATATATACCAGTCAATTTATCATCTGACACTTTTGCTGTCTTTGTGTCCATTTCAAGAATAACAACATCATACTGCTTGAGCTTGTCACGGCTAATTTCATAACCATTTTTGATAATTTTATAGCCTTCTGGTATAGGTCTTTCGGACTTTGTTCCATAAACAAAACTTGTATTGGAGCTTTGTCTTGCGCTTGTGCGAATAAGTGTGAGGCTTCCAGAAGAATCATAATGCAAGGTAATTTCATCATCCGGCAAAAGATTAAACCAGTTCTCTCCAAACTTACCAACAGAACCATTTAGATATACCATTGTATCATTAGATGGTTTTATTGTTTTGCCTTCTTTTGTTTCTATTTTATTAGCTTGAACACTTGTAACATTATATGTTTCTGTTCTAGCTGTGTTATCTGGTACAATTGTAATGACTGAACCTGAGTTTTGCTTGCTGTAGTACAATGTACCACGCATACCAATCATGCTTTCATCAATTGTTCCTTCTGTGTTTTTAGTAATAATCTCACCATTAACATAGAATTTAGCCTGATTTTCTTTAAGCTCAGAATCTGTTTTACTTGTTGCCATTAAAATCGCACCATCACTATCAGATGATGACGTTAGAGAATCTATAATTTTTCCGTCCTTACCCTGAGCCATAATCGCATTAAACAGCATATATGCTGCATCCTCTCGGCTCATTATTGTGCTTGATGCAAATGATTTGTTATCTGGCTTTAAACCTAATGATTCTGCTCTTGATACATAATCATTAGGCCACATTGGACCAATTTCATCTACCGTATAACCAAGGGCTAATAAAAGCATTGTACATGCCTCGCCATAATTTATTGTATTGTTTGGCTTAAAAGTTCCATCTGCATAACCTTTTATTATATTCTTTTTTTGTAAATCTGGGTGACGAACTGCTGCATTTATATATCCTGCTGCCCAGTGTGTACTTGGTACATCTGGAAAAATAGTATAATTTCTATATGCACTCACATCTGTTATACCAAGCATTGTTACAAGCAGCTTAGAAAACTCTGCACGGGTTAAATTTCGTGATGGTGCGAACGTAGTGCTGCTATCACCTTGCATTATTTTTAATGATTTTAGTATATTAGCTGTTTGTAAAAGCTCTTGAGATGAAATATCTGTAAACGCGGCATTCGCATAGCTAGATAGTATGGTAGCTGCAAGAATACCGCTGAATATTTGTTTTTTCACAGTAACCTCTCCTTTATTGTGTACGAAGTGCCTCAACTGGCTGTAATTTTGATGCTTTGTTTGCTGGATAAATACCAAATATTATTCCAAGCAATGCTGAAAATAAAAATGCACCCACAATGAGCATCGCACTCGGTAAAACTGTAAACTGTTCTACCTCTGGCATCCATATTTGCTCTTCTAACTGCTTTGCAAGCATTATATTGCCCATTATTGCTGAGCCAAAGCAGCCTACTATAATTCCTATTATACCACCACAACACGAAACTGACGCTGCTTCAATTAAAAACTGAGAGATAATATCTCGTCTTTTTGCGCCGATTGCCATTCGAATACCAATTTCACGTGTTCGCTCAGTAACTGATACCAACATGATATTCATAATACCTATACCGCCTACCAAAAGCGAAATCATAGCTACTCCGCCCATTAGCAAAGCATCTTGTTGAGCTGCTGCCTCCTGTTGATCCTGATAACGAGCTTCTGAATCAGCATTAAACCAGCCACCACCCGCTGTGCATTTAGGGTCCATTAAACTTGTAATCTCAGTAAGTATTGGCTCAATATCTTCTTTAGATGCCGCCTGAATTATATACTGCTTATCTGCATTTCTGTCAATAGACATCATAGTGCTTTGAAGTGTATATGGCATAAGCACCATTTGGTCCTCTGTGTTTAGTTTACCTTTAAATTTTCCCTTATAAACGCCGATAATCTCAAAACTTTTACCACCAATACGTATTTGCTGACCTATTGGACTCATAGCACCAAAAAAGTATTTTCTTATTGTTTCACCTATAACACAAACTCTTGCTTGTCTTTCACAATCGTCTTTTGTTATATCTCTGCCTGCCGTTATAACATTATTTGTTACTTTGCCGTAATTTTCATTGCCATAATACATATAAGTTGTGTATTTTTGACCATCGAGCTTGGTTGTGCGATATTGCAGACCCTTATTTGACCAGTCATAATACTGACTTTGTGGCGACCAACCATTTATTCTATTTTTAAGGGTTGTATCTAAAAGTTCCTCCATTTGCTTCCAGTCCTGAGTTTTGGCACCATAACCCATAACTGATATTCTGTTTGTTCCCATAGCCTCAAACTGAAGTCTTGTGAGCGTAGCCTTACTTTGAATAGAGGCGACCAGTGTTATAACTGCCGCTACACCAATAATTATACCAAGCATAGTAAGCAGTGAACGTACTTTGTTATCCATAATAGACTTTACAGCCATACGAACGGTTTGCATCCAATTCATTTAAAATACGCCTCCTTTACCTGCTCTATCAGAAATAATATGTCCATCTTGGATTGTTATAACTCTTTGAGCCACTTCTGCTAATTTGTTGTCGTGAGTGATAAGTATAATTGATGTACCTTGCTTATTTAGTGCTATTAGCTGCTGCATAATTTCTGCACCCGACCTTGAATCCAAGTTGCCGGTTGGTTCGTCAGCCATAATGATAGGCGGTTTTGCGGCTATTGCACGAGCGATTGCAACTCTTTGCTGCTGACCGCCTGACATTTCACTTGGTCTATGGTCAAGTCTTTTTTCAAGCCCTACTGAGCATAACGCCTTAATTGCAAGCTCTCTGCGCTGGTTTGCAGGCATACCTCTGTAAATAAGAGGAAGTTCGACATTTTCGATAGCTGTCAGTGCTGGAATAAGATTGAATCCCTGAAATATAAACCCAATTTCTTTATTTCTAATTGTAGAAAGCACGGATGGTTTCATAGAACTTACTTCATGACCATCTAGGTAATATGTACCGTATGTTGGTATATCCAAACAGCCTAATATATTCATAAGTGTGGATTTACCCGAACCAGACTGACCAAGAATACATAAAAATTGTCCCCAAGGTACTTCGAGCGATATTCTATCTAACGCCCTAACCTCATTTTCCTTGCCTTCATTATATATCTTGCTTAAATTTCTTACTTCTATTAAAAGGCTTTTATTCGCTGGTGCTTGAGGCTCTATGACACGCTTTTTCTTAAAAAACATCGTGTCTACCTCCTTAACCTATCATAACAGCATTACTGTCAAACTGCTCGTACATATCTTGCGGTCCTGCCATAAACACTTCAGTTCCCTCATCTATACCGCTTATAATTTGTACACTTGTGGTGTCTGATAGGCCAACCTCAACCAAAACAAGCTCAAAACCTTCTGGCACGCCTTCTGTGCCTTCTGGTATAGGCATAGTATTTTCAAAAGTCTGTCCCTCCATAGGCTTTGCAAAAACGGCTGTTCCCTCAGCTGTGTTTACAAGCGCCTTTGCTGGAATTGTAACACAATCGTCAACAGATGCGGTTGTAATTTTATAGCTTACATAATAGCCCATAGACACGGAAACATTTTCTGGCAAGGGATCCAGCACAATAACCGCTGTATATGTTGGCATACTGCCATTGCCAGTATTTTCATTAGCCTGTAATGCTACACTTTCAACTGTACCAGTAAGCGACATATCCTCTGCACCTGTATGCAGCGTGATAACTGCTGGTTGACCAGCCGCAACAGAATTTATATCATTCATAGAAATTTGCGCATTGACAACAAGTGATGACATATCCGCAACAACACATGGGGCGTTTCCACCCACAAGCTCTGCGTCAACTGCTGTATCCATTTTAAGCACAACGCCATCAATAGGCGATGTTACATTTGCGTTTGCCACTTGAGCCTCAAGCGTTTGAATATTCTTTTGTTTTTCTGCCATGGCCTGCTGCTGATTTGCAAGAGTTCTTTGAGCAGTTTCAACCGCACTAACAAGCTCATCGTTTTTCTGTCTTACAAGCACAGAGCCTGCTGTAAATCTATAATAATCAAGAGTTCCAATACTTGTAATTTCGCCTGACTGCTTTACCGCCACGGTTTCTTCTCTTGAATACTCCAATTTGCCCGATTCTGCTGGCATAATGCTGCCATTTGAAGATGGAATTTCTGCACTTGCAACCATTCCACTTGTAAGAGTTCCTGGGTTATTCATAGCAATAACAACCTTAAATAATCTTGTACCGCTTGAAGAGATTTTCTCAACTGGTTCGACCGACTCTACCCAGCCACTTATCTGCGACATACTAGCTGGAATAGATACATTTGCTGCTGCACCTTTTGAAATGGAGTCAACATAAGCATAACTAAAATAAAGCGGCAAACGCATAACCGTATCATCAACCATGGTTCCAAGCACTGTTCCGCCTGAAATTTCATCTCCATTGCGGTATGTCTTTACAGTTTCGCCTTCAGCCACACTTTGCGGTATAAATTTCCCTGAAAATGGTGCAGTTGTTGTAAGCTCAGACACGTTTTTCTGTGCTGCATTTACAGCGGATGCTGCCTCATCTATTGCTCTTTGTGTCTCCATTAAGTCTTTTTTTGCGTTTTCTATTTCATTTTTAGTTTCGGCTGGGTCAACAGAAAATAGTAAATCACCAGCTTTTACATTTTGACCTGGCTGAACTGCAACTTCTGTGACCTTGCCTTTAAGGTCTTTGCCAAGCTCCACCTGTTTTCTCGCTGCTATCGAGCCGTCACCCTCTATATATGTTTCAAGCATGCCTCGCTCTGCAAAAGCTATTTCTGACTGCTCAGATTCTACTGGCTGACGGGTACGATTTACCATATAAACACCACCAGCGACAAGACCGCCTATTACAAGCAATGTTATGCCAATTTTTATAGGCTTTGGGATTTTTGTCTTTCTTTTATTCATGATATCAGCGTAGCGATTGCGTTGACCCATATCATCTAACTGATATTCTTGATTCTCAGGCTCCGGCTGAGTGTTTTCAAATTCTTGAATTTCCTGCTCAGATTGGGTTGTTTCAGGTTCTTGATTTTGCTGATTTTCATTATTGTTTGTAGAAAAATCGTTTTGTATCATTTTATTCTTGTCCTTTCATGGAAAATTATGTCAAATATTTGTTTTTATATACTCTTAAATGCATGATATTTTATCATGAGCTTGCATCAAAACTGCATCAACATTTATGGAACTTTTGAGAATATATGTATTTTCTACAAAGATTTTTCGAGTACATTTGACTTTAATGATTTGACAATCTATAATTAAATTCGACACTTAGAAAAGGAAATTGAGGATTTTTATGAAAAAAACATTTAAATATGCATTTATACAAACTTTGCCTGTGCTATTTGGATATTTATTTATGGGGTTTGCTTTTGGCATTTTGTTTGAAAAAGCAGGATATAATTTTATCTGGGCATTTTTTGTAAGCCTTATCTGTTATGCTGGCTCTATGCAGTTTGTGCTTATAACACTGCTTACAGGTGGTGCAAGTGCTATTCATTCGGCATTTATGACACTTATGATTAACTTTAGACACATATTTTATGGTTTAAGCCTAATCGAGCGATTCAAAGAAGCTGGAAAAACAAAATTTTATCTTATCCATGCACTGACAGATGAAACCTATTCACTTCTCTGCCTTGTAAAGCCAAAAGAAGGGATGCAGGACAAAAAACTTATGCTTTATATCTCTATTTTAGACCATGTTTATTGGATTATAGGATGTGTGCTTGGTGCTTTGGTCGGACAAATTATATCCTTTGACACAACCGGAATTGACTTTGCGATGACTGCACTTTTTGTTGTGATTTTGGTTGAGCAATGGAAAGAATCCAAACAACATTTACCTGCAATTATAGGCGGTGGCTGTGCTATTATTTCACTTTTAGTATTTGGTTCAGACAATTTTCTTCCTCCCGCTCTGCTTGTAACAGTTTTAATGTTGCTATTTTACAGGGCAAACATGGAAAAACAATCATAATTTATGTTAGGTCGAGGTGCAAAAATGCCTATTTCATTTGGTCATTCTGTTATGATAATTGTAGTTGTTTCTATATGTACATATTTTACTAGAGCGGCTGCATTTTTACTTTTGGGCGGCAAACGAGAAGTTCCCAGTTCAGTAAAATATCTTGGAAAAGTTTTACCGCCTGCAATTATCGCAATTTTAGTTGTATATTGCTTAAAAGGTATAAATCCAGTATCTTTTCCATTTGGACTTCCTGAAATCATAGCTGTTTTGTGTGTGGGACTTTTACATATATGGCAACGAAATAATCTGCTTTCAATAGGGCTTGGAACAATCATTTATATGGTGCTTATACAACTTGTTTTTTAACGCTTATTGTTCTTTATTCACATGCTATATGAGTTCTAAAGAGATATATTATAATTTACTATAAAATTTTTGTATAAAGAGACGGTTAAAAAAATCCCATTTAAGAAAAAGTTTGTGAAAAAAATGTTTATTATATGAACAGTGTATGTTATCATATTGATAAAGTCAATAGCATATGAAATTTATATATTTGATGTGTTAACTTAAATAACTCAAATGACTGTAAAAGGAATGGGAGCAGTTATGAAAAAAATCTCAATCACAGAAACCGTTCTTCGTGATGCAAACCAATCTCTAATGGCAACACGTTTGCCTCTTGAAGAATTCAAATCAATACTTGATGACATCGACAAAGCAGGTTATCACTCCATAGAATGTTGGGGCGGTGCAACATTTGACTCATGTCTTCGCTACCTTTGTGAAGACCCATGGGAGCGTTTACGCACAATAAAAAGCCATATGAAAAACACAAAACTTCAAATGCTGCTTCGTGGTCAGAACCTTTTGGGTTATCGTCATTATTCCGATGATATGGTGCGTCGTTTTGTTCATGCAGCCGTGGAAAATGGTATAGATATTATACGAATTTTTGATGCTTTAAACGACCTTAGAAACATCAAAACCGCTGTTGAGGCTTGTCTTGAGGCTGGCGGTCACGCTCAAGGCGCAATATGTTATACCCTGTCACCTATACACAATCTTGAAATGTATATCGCGCTTGGAAAGCAAATCGAGCAAATGGGTTGTCAGTCACTTTGTATTAAGGATATGGCGGGCATTATGAGTCCTAAAGAATGTTTCGACCTCGTTTCTGCTCTTAAAAAAGAAATTAAAATACCCATTTATGTACATACTCACCAAACAACCGGTCTCGGTTTTATGACTTATCTGAAAGCTGCTGAGGCTGGTGCAGATGGTATCGACTGTGCTATATCCTCTTTTGCAGGTGGTACAAGCCAACCCGCAACCGAAACCATGGCTTATACTTTAAGTCAGTTCGGCTTTGATTGCGGCGTAAATTCAAAAATATTAAAGAAAATCAATGATTTCTTTATTCCTGAGGCGCGAAAATTTATAGATAATGGTGTTTTTGACCCAACTGTCTTGGCTGTTAAAGCTGATGTTCTTTTATATCAAATTCCAGGCGGCATGCTTTCCAACCTTATGGCACAGCTTAAAGCTCAAGGTGCTTTAGACCGTCTTGATGAGGTTTTGGAGGAAACTCCTAAAGTTCGCGCTGATTTAGGCTATCCTCCACTTGTAACGCCACTTTCTCAGATGGTAGGCGTTCAAGCTACTATAAATGTTCTTGTTGGTGAACGTTATAAAAATATCGGAAAGGAAATTAAAGCATATATTCATGGTGAATATGGCAAAGCTCCTGGTGAAATAAATCCAGAGCTTATTAAAAAAGTTCTTTGTGATGAGCAGCCTATAACTGGTAGATATGCAGACACATTAGAACCTGAATTTGAAAAAGCTAAAGCTGAAGTTGGTGATAAAGCTCAAAATGAATTAGATGTGTTAAGTTATATCTGTTTCCCTGAGCAAGCTATAAAATTCTTTGAACAGCGTGAGCTTAAAAAAGCTCTTGTTTGCAAGTACACTATTGAGGAGGTTGGCTGATTATGGGAAATCTTACTGCCAGTTCCTTTCTAGTTGCATTAAGCGGTATGGTAATTGTATTTATAATGCTGTCTGTTTTATGTGCAATGATTCCGATTATATCCAAAGTGGTCCTTGCAGTTCAAAAACCGGTTATAAACAACCGTGTAGCTGAAACCACTAGACCAAAACCATCTGAAACAGTAAATCCAGCTCCAACTGGTGTGGCTGGTGAAGTTTCACTTATTGATGTAGATGAAAAAACTGCCGCTTGTATAATGGCGATTGTAAGCCATGAAACAGGTATTCCACTTTCTGAACTTATTTTCAAAAGCATTAAGGCTATTTGATTTATGGGGGATTCAAAAATGAAATATGTTGTAACACTCAATGGAAAAAAATATGAAGTAGAAGTCGAAAAAGGTGCGGCTACCGCAGTTTATGCAGGTGAAGCTAACGCCCAAGTGATAAATCCAGCAGCAACCCCTGCTGCTCCTGTTGCTCCCGCTGCTCCTGTCTCCGACGCTGCTGGCTCAGGAGACCCTGTAACCTCTCCCATGCCTGGCACTATTTTAGATGTACGCTGCTCAAATGGTCAGCAAGTTAAAAAAGGTGAAATCCTGTTTATTCTTGAGGCTATGAAGATGGAAAATGAAATTTTTGCACCTAAAGACGGCACAATAACTTCTGTTTGCACAAGCAAAGGTGCCGCTGTTGAAACCGGTGCTATACTTTGTACGCTCTTATAAGAAAGGAGAATTACCATGAATGACTTCTCCTTTATAGGAACACTGCAAAGAATACTTATGGAATCTGGTTTTGCAGCATTTGCTGAAGATCCACGAAGCCTTATTATGATTATTGTGTCTTTTGTGCTTTTATATTTAGGAATAGTTAAAAAGTTTGAGCCACTTCTACTCGTTCCGATTGCTTTTGGTATTTTGCTTGCAAACTTTCCGCTTACAGGAATGTTAAATGAACCAGTTGTTGTGGATGGTGTAACCCAAAGCCCTGGATTTTTATGGGTGATTTATCAAGGTGTTCAACATGCCATTTATCCATCAATCATTTTTCTTGGCATTGGTGCTATGACTGACTTTGGTCCATTGATTGCTAGACCATCATCTTTATTGCTTGGTGCAGCAGCTCAGCTTGGTATATTTACTGCTTTTCTGCTTGCTCTTGCCCTTGGCTTTGAACCAGCAGTTGCAGCAGCTATTGGTGTCATTGGTGGTGCTGATGGTCCTACCGCCATCTTAACCGCATCTAAACTTGCTGAAAATTATCTGCCTGCCATTGCAATCGCTGCTTATTCCTATATGGCACTTATTCCACTTATTCAGCCACCTATTATGCGTCTTATGACCACCCAAAAAGAGCGTGAAGTTAAAATGGAACAATTAAGAGTTGTTACTAAGGCTGAAAAAATTGTATTTCCAATCGCAGTTACTGTTTTTGTAATCCTGCTGCTTCCAGATACTGCTCCTTTAATTGGTATGCTGATGCTTGGCAATCTGTTTCGTGAATGTGGTGTTGTTGACCGATTATCTGACACCGCTCAAAATGCATTGATTAACATTGTAACTATTTTCCTTGGTTTGTCTGTTGGCTGTAAGGCTGTTGCAGAAAACTTTTTAACATTAGAAACAATCAAAATTATCATTCTTGGTCTGCTTGCATTTATGCTATCTACTGTAGGTGGTTTGCTGTTTGGTAAGATTATGTATAAACTTTCCGGTGGTAAAATCAATCCTCTTATTGGTTCAGCCGGTGTTTCTGCGGTGCCTATGGCCGCTCGTGTTTCTCAGGTTGAGGGTCAAAAGGCTAACCCTGCCAACTTTTTGCTGATGCACGCTATGGGACCTAATGTTGCTGGTGTTATTGGTTCTGCTGTTGCAGCAGGCTTCATGATTAAAGTTTTTGGCGGTTAATAATAATCAAGTATATATTATTTGGGGACTGTGTATTTTTTATGCACAGTCTTTTTTATATTGTTTTATATTGTGTTTTATTTTAGTTTGTGGTACTCTTATATCGACAAAAAAGTGGATATTTTATTATAATCCGTTAAATCTACTGTGAAAGGAATAGCTATGAAAAAAAATTTTTTGCGATTTATAGGCACTGCTTTTTGCTCTGCAATACTTGCTGGTGTTCTTACCTACAACGCCTTTGCTGTGGAAAATGATATTTCGGTCAAAATCGATGATAAACTGGTGGAATTTACCGATGTAAAACCTGTCATAGAAAATGACCGCACATTTGTGCCATTTCGTGCAATCTTCGAGCAAATGAACGCCGATGTTTCATGGAATGAAGATGAAAGAAGAATAACTGCGGTGCGTGATGATATCACTGTTCGCTTTACCATTGGCAAGCAAGAGGTAAGCATAACCGAAAACGATGAAACAACAACCAAGGTTATTGATGCTGCACCATTTATCCAAAACAGTAGAACATATGTACCTATTAGATTTGCGTCTGAGGCTTTGGGTGCATGTGTTGACTGGGATTCTGACACAAGAACTGTACTTATTGTCGATGTTGATAAACTTATGACTGAATATGAAAATAAGTTTACAAATATTGATAACTATATCTCACTTATTTCTAGTGAGAAAAACACTGGACTTGATGGTACATTTAACCTTTTAATGCAATATAAAACCGCCATGGGAAATATCCCTGTTTCAGTGCAAGGAACATTAACAGGAAATAAAAATAATGTATCCACCGAAATATCTGGCACTGCTTTTGCTGATACAGAGACAATCAAGTCTGCCATAATTCAAAATGAGGGCGAAAACGCTATAAACTCAGAAGTTGAATCCATACTAAGTAATATTTCAAATACTTCTTATCAAGCTATGATAAACAATGCTGATAATAAACTATATTTATCTGGTTCTGCATTTACTCCTATTGGTCTGGAGTATGGAACTTGGGCAGCAATATCTCTTGATTCGTTTGGCAATAATTTTGTGAATATTGGCTCTAGTGATAACTTTGCAGATTATATTTCAAACTCTGCGCAATCACTTGTACTTAATACAAATCCAAACAACACTATAAGCACTGTTAAAAACTATCTTGATAATGCAAAAAAACTCTACGGTGATAAAAGTTTTACAGTTTCTGAAGATGGCATAGTTTCACTAAGCCAGTCAAATGGTTCAAACAACTATAATCTTGCACTAAAATATGATGAGAATAATAAGTTGTTCGATGCTGTTTTAACCGGTACTAGCGTAAATAATGGTATTACAAGTAAAATAACATTACACGAAACTACAAGTAGCTGCGACTTTTCTCTTTCTATGACAGGTGCAAAAAAACTCGACATTAATTTTACATTGTCCGCTCAGAAATCTGATTCCAGCAAAACTCCAGCCTATATTCCAAATGGTGATGTTATTGACGTCAAATTAAACTAAACTATATTAAAAGGTATTTTTTCAGTTTATTCTGATTAAATACCTTTTTCTGTGCAAATAAGATATAAACTATTGATTTAAAGAAAATTTTTGGATACAATAAGGAATAAAGGGATTTTTAGAAAGGAGCCATAAAAATGGATAAAAAACCTTATTATATATCCACTGCAATCGCTTATACTTCGGCAAAACCTCATATTGGTAATACTTATGAAATCGTTCTTGCTGATGCTATTGCAAGATATAAGCGTATGACCGGATATGATGTATATTTTCAGACTGGTACTGATGAGCATGGTCAGAAAATTCAGGACAAAGCAGCGGCTGCTGGTATAACTCCACAGGCTTATGTAGATGGTGTTGCAAAACAGATTCATGATATATGGGATATGATGAACACAACTTATGATAAATTTGTTCGCACAACCGACCCTATGCACGTTGAAAAAGTGCAGAAAATATTTAAAAAATTATATGACCAAGGTGATATTTATAAAGGCAGCTATAAGGGTAAATACTGCACACCTTGTGAATCTTTCTGGACTGAGAGCCAGTTAGTTGATGGTTGCTGTCCCGACTGTGGTCGTCCAGTAACCGACGCTGAAGAAGAAGCATATTTCTTCAAAATGAGCAAATATGCCGACCGTCTAATGAAACACATTGAGGAGCATCCTGAATTTATTCAGCCTGAAAGCCGTAAGAATGAAATGGTAAATAACTTCTTAAAGCCAGGTTTACAAGATTTGTGTGTTTCCCGTACCTCTTTTAGCTGGGGTATCCCCGTAACTTTTGACGAGAAGCATGTTGTTTATGTATGGCTTGATGCCCTTACTAACTATATCACTTTCTGTGGCTATGACCCCGACGGCAACCATGATGAGCATTACAAAAAGTTCTGGCCTGCTGATGTACACTTAATTGGCAAAGATATTATCCGTTTCCATACTATTTATTGGCCTATCTTCCTAATGGCTCTTGGTGAGGAGCTGCCAAAGCAGGTATTTGGACATCCTTGGCTCTTGGTTGGCGATGGTAAAATGTCTAAATCAACTGGTAATGTTATCTATGCCGACGACCTTGTTAAGTTGTTTGGTGTTGATGCTGTACGCTACTATGTACTTCATGAAATACCATTTGCAAATGATGGTGTTATGACTTATGAGATGCTTATGGAACGCATCAACAGCGACCTTGCAAATGTGCTAGGTAATCTTGTAAACCGCACAATCGCTATGACCCAGAAATATTTTGATGGCGTTGTACAAACTCCATCTGAGTGCGAACCTGTTGACGATGAATTAAAAGCTGTTGCTCTTGCTATGCCTGAAAAAGTGGAGGCTTGTATGGCTGGTTTGCATGTTGCTGATGCTATCGACGAAATTTTCACTTTACTTCGTCGCTCTAATAAATACATTGACGAAACAATGCCTTGGGCACTTGCCAAAGACGAAAGCAAAAAAGCTCGCCTTGGCACGGTGCTTTATAATCTACTTGAATCTATCCGTTTTGCAGCCACTATGTTAAAACCATATCTTCCAGAAACGTCAGACAAAATTTTTGCACAGTTAAACCTGGAAAACACTGGTGTTCAATCTCTAAATATATTTGGTGCAATTAAGTCAGGTCATAAGGTTTCTGGGGCTGAAATTCTGTTTGCTCGTATTGATATTGCTAAAAAGCTGACCGAAATCACTGGTATTGACCCAGAGTCTGAAAAAGCTGCTAAAAAACAGGCTAAAGACGCTGAAAAAGCTGCTAAAAAAGCCGAAAAAAAAGCTAAAAAAGCAGAGATTCCAGAGGGCTGCATTTCTATTGATGAATTTGCAAAGGTTGAAATGACTGTTTGTAAGGTTCTCTCTTGTGAAAACGTTGAAAAGAGTGAAAAACTATTAAAATTCCAGCTTGATGATGGCTCTGGTGTAAACCGTCAAATTCTTTCGGGCATCGCTAAATTCTATAATGCTGCTGATTTAGTTGGTAAGACAGTTGTCGCTTGTACAAATCTCCCACCTCGTAAAATGATGGGACTTGAATCTAATGGCATGATTATCTCTGCTATTTGTGAGGTTGATGGCAATGAACAACTTCATCTTCTAATGCTTGATGACTCTGTTCCAGCAGGTGCAAAACTTGGTTAATTTAAAAAGGCGAGCTAAACGCTCGCCTTCTATTATGCATATTTTAGAATAATCCTACGATTTTTCCAGTTTCATCAATATCAATTTTTTCCGCTGCTGGCAATTTTGGAAGTCCAGGCATTGTCATGATGGCACCTGTTTCACAAACTACAAAACCGGCACCTGCCGCAAGTCTAACAGAACGCACTGTAATATCAAAACCAGTTGGTCTGCCAAGTCTTGTCTGATCATCAGATAGTGAGTATTGTGTCTTTGCCATACATACTGGCAGATTTCCAAAACCTAGCTTTGTAATATTATCCAGCTCTTTAGCAGCCGCTGGCATAATATTAACTTTATCCGCACCATAAATATTTTTTGCTACCGCTTCTATCTTCTCTACAAGTGGTATTTCATCTTCATACAGCATTTTAAGATTTGCTGGCTCATTTTCTAAAACGTCAATTACTTTTTCAGCAAGCTCAATGCCACCTTCGCCGCCCTTTGCAAATACTTCACTTAGAGCAACTCTTACTCCACGCCCTGCACAATGCTGTCTAATAAATTCCATTTCCTCTGATGTGTCGCTTGGAAATTCATTAATAGCTACAACACATGGCACACCAAACTTTGCAATATTATCTAGATGTGCATCAAGGTTACAAATACCATTTTTCAGTGCTTCTACATTAGGTGTATTAAGGTCAGTCTTTGCAACTCCGCCATTATATTTTAATGCTCTAACTGTTGCAACAAGCACAACACAACTAGGAGCTAAACCTGTTTTACGACATTTAATATCAATAAACTTTTCTGCACCTAAATCCGCACCAAAACCAGCCTCAGTAATAGCAATATCTGCAAGACGTGCTGCCATTCGTGTAGCCTGTACGGAGTTACAGCCGTGAGCAATATTTGCAAATGGTCCGCCATGCATTAAGCAAGGTGTCCCCTCAAGAGTTTGAATAAGATTTGGCTTAATAGCATCTTTCATAAGAGCAGCCATTGCACCGTGAGCATTTAAATCCCTAGCATAAACTGGCTCACCGGAATATGTATAAGCCACTAAAATATCACCAAAACGCTTTTTAAGGTCTTGTATATCAGATGCAAGACATAAAATAGCCATTACTTCACTTGCAACTGTAATCATAAAATGGTCTTCTCTTGGAATACCATTTGCCTTACCGCCTAAGCCTATTGTGATATTTCTAAGTGTGCGGTCGTTCATATCCATAACACGTGTAAAGATAACACGTCTTGGGTCAATATTTAAACTGTTACCCTGCTGCATATGATTATCAAGCATAGCACATAAAAGGTTATTTGCGGCTGTAATGGCATGCATATCACCAGTAAAATGAAGGTTAATATCTTCCATTGGTACAACCTGTGCATAACCACCACCAGCGGCACCGCCTTTTATACCAAACACTGGACCTAAAGATGGCTCACGAAGTGCAATGATTGCATTTTTGCCGATTTTGTGCATTGCCTGACCTAAGCCAACAGTTGTTGTGGTTTTACCCTCACCTGCTGGAGTTGGGTTTATTGCGGTAACAAGAACAAGTTTACCCTCTTTTTTATTTTCTAAGCGTTTCCAAACGTCATCAGAAATTTTAGCTTTATATTTTCCATAAAGCTCTAAATCATCAGATTCAAGACCCGCTTTCTTTGCAACCTCCACTATTGGCTGCATTTTACATGCCTGCGCAATTTCAATATCAGTAAGCACTCAACAGACACCCTTTCTTTTACTATTTAATCAACGAATTTTGCTTTTAATATAGCATTTTTAATTATTATATCATAGTTTTAATATAAAAATGAAGTCTTGATATATATTTTAATTTGATGTTTAAATTATTTATATAATATGTTATGATATTTACTAAGCATTATTTATTTTTTATGGAGGTGACACTTTGTATAGTTTTCGTTCCCTGGGACATTATTTAAAGCATACAGACCTTTATTTGCTTATAGTTGCGCTTTGTTGCTCGGTTTATGGAGGCATTTTAGTTTATTCAGCAACATATAGTATGGACTCAAATAGATATATAATTACTCAGCTTGTATCAGTGCTTATTGGCATAGTGGCTTTTGTAGTTGTTAGCTTATTTGATTTAGAGGAGCTTTCACGCTACTGGAAAGTATTTTTTGTGATAAACATATTGTTTCAGATGCTGCTTTTTACCCCTCTAGGTTATAGTGAGGGCGGTAACAATAGCTGGCTTAGATTTGGCTCTGTTGGTATTCAGCCTGGTGAGGTCGGAAAAGTAATATTCATTTTCACATTTGCAGCACATCTTGCACAGGAATTTGACCGAATGAACCACTGGAGAACACTAATTGGTCTTGCTTTGCATCTACTTATTGTAATTGGTTCTGTTATTATTCCATCATCTGATGTTGGTGTTGGTCTTTCATATGTATTTATTTTCATTATCATGCTTTTTGGTGCTGGTCTTAGCATGAAATGGTTTGCAGGTGGTACAATAATTGCAGTTGCATCTATACCATTTATATGGCAGGTCATTTCTGGTTTCCGATTAGACCGAATTTTAGTATTATTTGACCCAACTATAAACGAAAATGTGGCATGGCAAACAGAAAAAAGCAAAGTTGCTATAGGTGCTGGGCAAATATTCGGTTCTGGTTTTCTAAATGGCAGCCAAATGCAACATTCAAATTTCCCTGGCAAACATACTGACTTTATCTTTTCTGTAGCTGGTGAGGAGTTTGGTCTTGTTGGCTGTATTATTGTACTTGCTTTGCTGTGCTTGCTTATTTTAAGACTATTTTATGTAAGCTATACTGCAAACAGCACATTCTCTGCTTTAATGATAATTGGTATTGCAGGCATGTTCCTAAGCCAAACTTTTGAAAACATACTTATGTGCATTGGTATGTTTCCTGTTGTTGGTATCACTTTACCACTATTTTCATATGGTGGTTCATCAGTAATAACAATGTATATAGCTCTTGGCATTGCTGCTGGTGTGAGAATGAGAGAAAAACCCAACTGGTTAAAATAAATTTTTATTTTAAGCACCAAGGTTGATTACTTTGGTGCTGTTTTTATGCATATCTAACAGTATCTAATAATATATTTTCCATATTTTTGTATTTTATATATTGATTATTCAAATTTTTATTGTATATTCTGTCATTTCTTGCTATATACTTTATACTCCAAGCATGGTAGAATAGAAGATAATCGTTAAAAATATTTATTATGGACTTATTTAGTCTTGTCAGGAGTAAAAAATATGAAGGGAATTATTCTTGCCGCTGGCCGTGGTTCTAGGCTTTATCCAATGACTCTTCCAGTATGTAAACCACTCTTACCAGTATACGATAAGCCTATGATTTACTATCCCCTTGCAGTGCTTATGCAGGCAGGCATTCGTGATATTATGATAATCATTCCACTAGGAGAAGAAGGGCCATTTTACCGACTTTTGGGTAATGGAAGCAAATGGGGAGTTAATATTTCTTACGAAGTTCAAGAAGTTCCTCGCGGCATTGCTGACGCTTTTCTTGTTGGTGAGCGCTTTGTTGGTGATGATTCGGTATGCCTTGTTCTGGGTGATAATATTTTCCACAGCCCAGATATTGAGCAGATTATGGCAAACGCAGGTCAAATAAATGAAAAAGGTGCTACTGTATTTGGTTATTATGTAGATGACCCTCGTTCTTTTGGTGTTATTGAATTTGATGATAAAGGCAATGCTCTTTCTATTGAGGAGAAGCCACGCTTTCCAAAGTCTAATTATATTGTACCAGGCATATATTTTTATGATAACCAAGTTATAGAAATCGCCCATTCATTAAAACCATCTGCAAGGGGCGAGCTTGAAATTACAGATGTAAATATTGAATACTTAAAGCGTGGTCAACTCCATGTTATAAAACTAGAAGATGATTTTACTTGGCTAGATGCTGGTACAGCAGACAATCTTCTATCCGCTGCACAAGCTGTCAAAAGAGTTCAAGACGTCTCTGGACGCTATATTGCTTGCCTTGAAGAAATAGCATATAGGCGTGGCTACATAAATGGTGAATATCTAAATATACTTGCTGATAAGCTTAAACAAACTCTTTACGGTCAATATTTGATGTGTTTGTGATAAGCAAAACCATGTAAAGATACTGTAAATTTGTAATGATTGACAAACTTTGTGACAAAACGGTGAAAGCTCTTTCAAAGTGATTGAGTTTTCACCGTTTTTGTGGTATAACGAGAAACAAGAAAAATTTTTTGAAAGAAGGAAACAGGAAAATACTATGGATAAGAACTTCTGGAAAATCGACAAGAACTTCTGGAAAAAGTATGGTATGCTGTTTATTTCCATGCTTTATACGGCAGTATTGCTCAACTATCTATCAGTTGAACGCATTATAAATAATCAAACTTTTACGCCATTTATATTTTCTGGCATTGTTCTTGTTATTAGCCGTTTAATACCTTGGACTGGTGTGACTGGTGTGCGTCATATACGCTGGATTGTATCCTTGCTGTTTTGTGGATTCATTACACATTTTTACCTAAGTCTTATTTCCTCCGGTGCATATTATGAACGCATGAAGTTTATTGGTCTGCTGAATGTTCTGTTTCATACAGCTGTGTTTATTCTGCTGTTTGTATCAACCGACTCTTTGCGCAAAGCTGTTGTTATCGGTTGCAGTATTTTTGGCGTTCTTGGTATTGCTAACCATTATGTATGGTTGTTTAGAGGCTCACCTATAACAGTTGAAGATATCTCATCTATTACAACTGCCTTTGGTGTTGCAGAAAATTATGACTATACACCAGATAAATATATTATTTTACTTGGTTTATTTATTCTTCTTTGGGCTATTACAATGTACCGTATGGGCGGTGACGAATATGTAAGAGGTCGCAAAGTTCGTTTTAAACAATGTGCAGCATTAGCATCTGTTATGCTGTTCGCATCATTGCCTTTTGTGGGTTATGGCGATTACTACAAAGAAAACTCTAACGCTTTTAACTACGATTTGTATTTTGCAAGCAATTTAGCTACTCTTTGCCAGAAAAGCGGTAGCGATATTCCTGAATATTATTCTGCACAGGCGGTTGAAACCATTGCAAATGAAACCGCTGCACAGCGTACAGAAAGCACCCAAATCACCGCTGGTTCTGATGTGAAACCTAATATAATTGCAATTATGAGTGAATCTTATGGCGATTTACGAGTTCTTGGCGACTTTGAAACCAATATCGAAGTCACACCATTTATAGACTCACTAAAAACCAATGAAAATGCAATAACAGGCTATGCCTATGCCTCCATCTTTGGCTCAAAAACTGCTAACTCTGAATTTGAGTTCTTATCAGGCGACTCTATTCTGTTTATTCCAGATACTATGGTTTATCTACATTATTTTGATGATGTTGAAAACTATGACTCACTGGTGTCTGTACTTAAAAACCAAGATTACACAACTGTTGCAATACACCCTTGGCTGCGTGCTGGCTGGAACCGTCCAGCAGTTTACAGCAAAATGGGCTTTGATGAATCATATTTCGTTGAAGATATGAAAGATGTTGACTATTATCGCCTGTATCCAAGTGATGAATATAGCTTTAATCAAGTTTTAAACCGTCTTGAAAACAAAGAAGACGATGAAAAGCTATTTATTATGAACATCACTATGCAAAACCATAGTGGTTATGAAGGCGGCGGAAACGGCTATGAGCAAACCGTATCCATAGTAGGTCAAGAGGGCAACTTCCCAAAAACTGAGCTTTATCTATCCGAACAGCATGAAAGCGATAGAGCTTTACAGGAATTTATCACTGCTCTTGAAAATTATGACGAACCAACTGTTGTTGTATTCTTTGGCGACCATCAGCCTTCTCTTGATTCTGATTTTTATCAATGGGTAAATCCTAATCTTACAAAAGACATAAATGAGCTTATGAAAAAGTATATGGTTCCATTCTTCATTTGGGCTAACTATGATATAGAGCAAAAAACAGATGTTCGCACAAGCCTGAACTATCTAGCTTCTATGACACTTGATGCTGTTGATATGCCTATGAGTGATTATCAAAGCCATCTACTTGAACAAAGCAAGCAGTGGCCTGTTATCTGTGCAAAGGGTGCTTATGATGCTGAGGGTAATTATTATCCTGCCAGCGATCTTGTTGAGCTTTACCCCGAAATTAGGGATTATCAAGATTTAACAATAAATCATACTGTAGACTATCAAAACACTTTACATAGTTTCTTCTCTTATGGAGAAACTACAGAGGATACTTCACAGTTGACAGATGTTGCATCTGTTACAGCACAAATTCAGGCTGAGCCTGCTGAATAAAACATTTATAGACGGTGGATTCTCCACTGTCTATTTTTTTGTTCTAATATAAGTTTTATTCCCATAAAATAAAGCAATGAGCAAAAATGCTGTTTTGTGAGAGGAGAATCAGCATGAAAAAAAATCTATTTAAAATATTTACTGCTTTTGTTTTGCTTTTTGGCATATACTTTGCCAATGAGCTTGTAATTTCAAAGACTATTACATCTGAAACTGCCTATACTCAAGATAAAGTTAAACTTCCAATTATTATGTATCACAGCATTTTAAGAGACACTGCCAGAGCTGGTGATTATGTTGTGTCACCTGATACTTTAGCCAGTGATTTGGACTATTTAAAAGAAAATGGATATCAAACAGTAACTGTAAGCGATTTAATACTATATGTTGATGGACTTGAAAATCTTCCAGAAAAACCTGTTATGATAACTTTTGATGATGGTCATTTTAATAATTATCTATATGCCTATCCCCTACTTAAAGAACGTGATATGAAAGCTGTAATTTCAGTTATTGGCTCTGAAACCGATAAATTTACTCAGAGCGGAGATGAAAATGCATATTGGTCTTATCTAAATATTGATAGATTAAAAGAAATGACTGATGTTTTTGAAATTCAAAACCACTCATATGATATGCATGAACAAAGCCCAAGAAAAGGCTGCACACGTATGCGTGGCGAAAGCAAAGAAGATTATCAAAATATTATTGTTTCTGACACTGAAAAACTACAAAAAATGCTTACCGATGCAGGAATATCCGCCCCAACTTGTTATACTTATCCTTATGGATTTTACAGCTCTGAAAGCGAAGAAATAATAGAAAGCCTTGGCTTTTTATGCACACTCACTTGTGAGGAACGTGTAAATACACTTACAAGAAATCCTGAATGTTTATTTAAACTTGGCAGATTTAATCGTCCTTCAGGTATAATCAGCGAGGAGTTTTTCAAAAAAATTAGTTAGAGGAGGCTTTTTAAAATGGCTCAATGCTGTCGTATAACCGATTTAAGATGCAAAGAAGTTATAAATCTCTATGATGGGTGCAGAATGGGTTATGTAGGAGATGTTGAGGTTGATACACTCTGCGGAAGAGTTGTTTCTATTGTTGTTCCAGGAAGATGTCACTTTTTTGGTCTTTTAGGTCGTGATGAAGATTATGTTATCGCTTGGGAACAAATAGAAAAAATTGGTGATGATATAATTTTAGTCAGATATGAACATACTATTGCAAGAAAAGAAAGAAAAAAATGGTGGTCCAATATAAGATAAAAAATTTTAAAACCCTTTGACAAAGATAATTTTGTATGATAAGATAATTAAGTATGAATATTACGCACATCTCGTGATGCAAGCGGCTGGTGGTATTAAAAATACTTCCGCTGACAGATGATCTGAGATGGAGGTAAAAACCAAGGAGGAAATATAAAATGGGCGTAATCTCTATGAAACAGCTGCTCGAAGCTGGCGTACACTTTGGTCATCAGACCCGTCGTTGGAACCCAAAAATGGCTCCATACATCTTTACCGAACGCAACGGTATCTATATCATCGACCTGCAAAAGACTGTTAAGAAGCTGGAGGAGGCTTACTTCTTCATTCGCGACATCGCTGCAAATGGTGATTCTATACTGTTTGTTGGTACTAAGAAGCAGGCTCAAGATGCTATTCGTGAGGAAGCTGAACGTTCTGGTCAATACTTTGTAAATGCTCGTTGGCTGGGCGGTATGCTTACTAACTTCAAAACCATGCGCACCCGTATCGCTCGTCTAAACCAGCTCAAGAAAATGGAAGAGGACGGCACTTTCGACCTTCTGCCAAAGAAGGAAGTTATCAAGCTACAGCTTGAAATCGCTAAGCTCGAAAAGTATCTTGGCGGTGTTAAGGATATGAAGAAGCTCCCAGGTGCTATGTTCGTTGTTGACCCTCGCAAGGAGAAGAATGCTATCGCTGAGGCTAAGAAGCTAGGTATTCCAGTTGTTGCTATCGTTGACACCAACTGTGACCCAGACGAAATCGACTACGTTATCCCTGGTAACGACGATGCTATCCGTGCTATCAAGCTAATCTCTCAGACTATGGCTAACGCTGTAATCGAGGGCAAGCAGGGTGAGCAGTTAGAGGTTGAGGCTAAGGAAGAAGAGGCTGCTGCTACTGCTGAGGCTTAAGCTAAAACTTTTTAGGGACTATTTTTTCCCTTGTTTAGATTGATTTTTTATGTAGGGTGCGAAAGCTCCTTTGGCGTGCCGGTTTTCGGCTTGCATCGCTTTCATTAGCGGTCGCCGGAGCCTTCCGCCCTACTTTTATTTAAAAATTTATTTTTTTGGAGGAATATAAAAATGGCTTTTACTGCTGCTGACGTAAAAAAGCTACGTGAGATGACTAGCGTAGGTATGATGGACTGTAAGAAGGCTCTGACCGAGGCTGATGGTGATTTCGATAAGGCTATCGAAATTCTGCGTGAGAAGGGTCTTGCTAAGGCTGCTAAGAAGGCTGACCGTATCGCTGCTGAGGGTATGGTTTGTGCTAAGGTTTGTGACGAGTGTGGTATCGGTGCTATCATCGAAGTTAACTCTGAAACTGACTTTGTTGCTAAAAACGCTGACTTCCAGAAGTTTGTAAATGACCTTGCTACTGTTGTTATCAAGTCTAATCCTGCTGACATTGATGCTCTAAAGGCTTGCGATATGGACGGTATGACTGTTGAGGCAGCTCTTCAGGAAAAGATTCTGACCATTGGTGAGAACATTCAGATTCGTCGTTTTGCTCGTTACGACGCTAACACTGTAAACGTTGCTTACAACCACATGGGCGGTGTTATTGGTGTTCTGGTTGCTCTGGAAGTTTCTGAGAACCTAAAGGGCAATGCTGATGTTCTTGTTCTTGGTAAGGATATCGGCATGCAGGCTGCTGCTATGAACCCATCTTTCATGGACAAGTCCGATGTTGACGAGGCTACCCTGTCTAAGGAGAGAGAAATCCTTCTAGCTCAGGCTCTTGAGGAAAACAAAACTGCTGCTAAGCCAAAGCCAGAGCAGATTATCCACAAGATGGTTGATGGCCGTATTGGCAAGTACTATGAGGAAAACTGCTTACTTCAGCAGGCTTTCGTTAAGGAGAATAAGGTTTCTGTTGAGCAGCATATCGCAGCTGTTGCTAAGGAGCTGGGCGGCGAAATCAAGCTGGCTTCTTACACCCGCTTTGAAAAGGGCGAGGGTATTGAAAAGAAGGTTGACGACTTCGCGGCAGAAGTTGCTTCCATGGCTGGTGGTAAGTAATTTACTAGCTTTTAAAGCCTTAGGCGTTAATTCGTCTAAGGCTTTTTTTCTTTTATAGATTGTGTTATACTGTTGTTGACTAAATAGGCAAACAGAAAGGATATAACAATATGATTCGTGCTGCTTTTTTTGATATTGATGGAACTCTTTTAAGTTTTAACACTCATCAAGTGCCTGATTCTACTAAAAAAGCCCTTTATTCCCTGCGTGAAATGGGTATTAAACTTTTCGTTGCAACTGGTCGTGCCCCACAAACTGCAACTTATCTGCGTGAAGTTTTCGATTTTGAGTTTGATGGTTATATAAACCTGAATGGTCAATTATGCTTTGCTGATAACAAGGTTATTCACAGCCATCATATTCCTAAAAGTTCCATTGAAATGCTGCTTCCATATATAGAGGAAAAGAAAATCGCTTGTGATTTTATAGAGCGTGAACATATATACTTAAATCTTGAAAACGAGCTTACCGACCATTTCAATAAAATGCTTGGTGATGAAAGTATTCTTGGTTATGCACAAGACCCATCAAGAGCATTACATAACGATGTATATCAGCTTGGTGCATTTATGTCTGTTGAGCAGGAAGAAGAATTTTTGGCTCATCTCCCAAATTGTCGCTGCACACGTTGGCACCCATTATTTGCTGATGTTATTCCTAGTGATGGTGGTAAACATATTGGTATGGACAAAATTTTAGAGTATTACAACATACCACTAGAGGAAAGTATAGCTTTTGGAGATGGCGGAAATGATATCGAAATGATTTCCCATGCTAATATAGGTGTTGCAATGGGCAATGCTATGGATAATGTTAAACAAGCAGCAGATTTTATTACAAAGCATGTTGATGAAGATGGTGTAGCCTATGCACTTGATAAACTTGGTATTCTTCCATTTAACTACTAACAAAAAAGGACTGCGTATGCAGTCCTTTAAATTTTAATCCCATGTGTCCAAATCTTTAATACCTATATTTTTTGCTTTAAATACGGGGTCTACACCTTCAGAACGTTGTTTATCATAATCTCTAAGCGCATTTACAGCAATATTTCCAAGCAGTACAATAGCAAATATATTAACGATTGACATGAATCCCATTAAAACATCAGCTAAATTCCATACAGTTGAAAAATCAGCCTGTGCACCAAGGAAAATGGCAATAAGACAAGTGATTCTGAATGCATTTAACAAGGTCTTATTATTTTTAATAAATAATAAATTTGACTCTGTGTAATAATAATTGCCTACAAGACTGGTGAATGCAAAGAAGAAAATTGCAATAGTAATAAATAAAATACCAACATCACCAAATACAGTTGATACTGCACGCTGTACATATGAAATATCCTGTGACTTTTCTACTCCAGATGTAAGTAAAATAATTGCGGTTGTAGAGCAAATAACAAGTGTATCAATAAATACTGATAAAGTCTGAATAATTCCTTGCTTAACTGGGTGAGATACCACAGCAGTTGCTGCTGCATTAGGTGCAGAACCCATACCAGCCTCATTAGAGAACAAACCACGTTTAATACCCTGAACCACTGCACTACCAGCAAAACCACCTACAAATGCCTTAAAATCAAATGCTTTTGTAAAAATGGTCGCAAACACATCAGGAACAATAGAAATATTGCTAAAGAACATAACAAGACCGATTAAAATATAACCACAAGCCATGACAGGCACAATAATAGATGTAATAAAGCTAATTCGATGCACACCACCGAAAATAATAGCACCTGTCAGCACTGCTAAAATCAAACCTATAATCATAGGAATACTTGTTTGGTCATAATTTGGCACATAATATTTAATAGCAGATGAAATATTAAATGCCTGAAGTCCATTAAAGCCATAGGCAAAACACAAGATAAGAAGCACAGAGAACACACAGCCTAACCAGCGTTTTCCCAGTCCTTTCTGAATATAATAAGCAGGACCACCTCTAAAAGAGTTGCCATCAGGAACTTTGTATATCTGTGCAAGTGTAGATTCTATAAAGGCAGATGCACCGCCAATAATAGCCATAAGCCACATCCAAAATACTGCACCTTCACCACCGATTGCAATAGCAGAAGCAATGCCTGCAATATTGCCCGTTCCTACTCTTGACGCTGTTGAAATCATAAGAGCTTGGAAAGAAGAAATTTGTTTTTTTCCGTCTTTTTCCTCTCCACGTTCGCCTAAAATTTTCATTACATCGCCCATACTGCGCAGCTGTACAAAACCTGTGCGTATGGTAAAATAAAGGCCTGCTATAATCAGTAAAAAGATAAGCAATTTACTGCATAAAACTTCGTTTAGCACACCCATAAATCCATTGAATACCGTTTCAAATTCCTTAAAAAATGCCATAGCTTCCCTTCTTTCTTTTACACTAAAATTTTAAATAGCCTTTATGATTATACAGTATTTTAATCGGTTATGCAATTATTTTGTCTAATTATAAAATTCTTTGGTACATTAAACAAAATTTTAAGATGTTTATATGAGTTTTCTCCAACCTATTTCTTGAAGTTTTGTGCAAACTTCATCATGATTTTTAAAACTAACCCCACTTACACTAAGGGTTTTATTGCTTAAATCAAGATTGTCTATATTTACCCCCTCAATATCACCTATTTGTCTATAAGTTCTTGTATATTCCAGTACTCCACCGCAAATAAAATCTAGTTTCATATTTTTACTTTCTCCTTTTATTTAAGTTTATAGTTTATTTTTCCCTTTTTACTAGCAAATATCCGCCAAACTTGCCTTTTTTATTATCACATGATATTATATATTGTGTATAGAATTTCAAAAAATGAAAGGGATTATATTCTATGATTGAATACATTTCCCACAGCCCAGAAGATACAGAAAAAATCGGTTCAGAATTTGCAAAAACACTAAAGAAAGGCGATGTTATCGCTTTTACTGGTGATTTAGGTGCAGGCAAAACCGCTTTTTCACGTGGTATACTAAATGGTCTTGGGTATAAAGGTCGTGTTACAAGTCCAACTTTTGCTGTTGCAAATGAATATCATACAGATTTATTTGATGTGGTGCATTTTGATATGTATCGCATTTTAGAACCTGAGACACTTTTTGAACTTGGATTTGACGAGTATTTAGATTCAAAACGTATTATTTTAATTGAGTGGAGCGAAAATATTACCGATGCCCTACCAGACCATAAACTGGTGTCTATCAAATATGGTGCTGAACCAGATGACAGAATTATAACTATTAAGGAGGTTCATGTATAATGAGAATTTTAAGTTTTGAATCTTCTGCTGTTTCTGCAAGTGTATGCCTAACAGATGATGAAAAAATAATCGCTCAATCTTTCCAAAACTGCGGACTGACTCATAGCCGTACACTTCTTCCTATGGCTGAAAGCCTTCTTAATGGCTGTGACCATAGCCTTGATGATGTTGATGCTTTTGCTATTGCTGCTGGTCCCGGCTCTTTTACTGGTCTTAGAATAGGTGTAGCAACCGTTAAAGGACTTGCTTTTGCTACAAATAAACCTTGTATTGGTGTGTCCACACTTGAGGCAATGGCTGAAAATCTTTGCGGTATTAACGGAAATATATGCTGCGTTATGGACGCCCGAGCTGGTCAGGTATATCAGGCTTTTTTTAAAAGAGAAGCAAATACATTAACCCGCCTTTGTGAAGATAGAGCAATTAAACTCGATGAACTCTCCAAAGAAATTGGGGAAACTTCACAAATTTTAGTTGGAGATGGGGCCAATTTATGTTATACTAAACTTGTCGCTATATGTCCTAATTTGCAACTTGCACCAGAGCATTTACGCTACCCATCAGCCTATGGAGTTGCAAGAATTGCTTTACCCGCTTTAAATAATGGCAAAGGTGTATGTGCAAGTGAGCTTGACGCTTTTTATCTGCGCCCACCATATATTGCACAAACTAAAAAGATAAAAATTTAGTATTTTTAAGGAGTTTTCATTATGGCAAAAGTTCATGTTATGGATCACCCGCTGATTTTGCACAAACTCAGCTTGATGCGTGACCGTCAGACGGGTGTAAAAGAATTTCGTGAGGCTGCAAGAGAAATTGCAATGCTTATGTGTTATGAGGCAACTCGTGACCTTCCACTAAAAACAATCCAGATTGAAACACCACTTGCCCATTCAAATGCTAGAGTCATTTCTGGTAAAAAACTCGCATTTGTTCCTATTCTTCGTGCTGGTCTTGGCATGGTTGATGGCATGCTTGAACTTATCCCTAATGCTAAAGTAGGTCATCTTGGTCTTTATCGTGACCCAGAAACGTTAAAGCCTATTGACTATTACTGCAAGCTGCCTGTTGATATTGCTGAACGTGATGTTATTGTAATTGACCCAATGGTTGCTACTGGCGGTTCTGCTGCTGCTGCAATACAAATGCTAAAGGATAAATGCGTGAAAAATATCAAACTGATGTGTCTGCTTTCCACCCCTACTGGCATTGAAACTGTGCAGAAGTCTCATGATGATGTTGATATCTTCGTTGCTGCTATTGACCAAGGTCTTAACGAGCATGGCTATATTGTTCCAGGTCTTGGAGACGCTGGCGACCGTATTTTTGGCACTAAGTAAAAAATAAATCCGATGAGTGAATTTCATCGGATTTTTTATTTAAAAAAATAGTTTACATATTTAATTTTTCTGAATATATGTACAGAAATATCACTTAATATAAATATTATCGCTGCAAATAGCAAAATACCAAACCATGCAGGTATATTTGGCATATTTATTTTTTTATCTAAAATATTTAAAAACACAGCATGAAATACATAAATTCCAAAAGAATTATCTGAAACATGACACACAAATTTTTCCCAAGCCTGTGGAATACTTTTTGGAATCCTAAGCATTATAATAAATGCACTCATAGACGCTAAAACTAACATTGGATTTCTATACTGAAATAATACCTCTTCATGTGTATTTTGAGCAAATGATATCGCCATTGTTAAAAATGCTACCGCTATACAGCATAAAACAAATATTAAAATTATATTTCTTGTTTTTATATTTATTTTATCTTTTTTATTATATAATACATATCCTAGAATAAAAAAGAATAAATATTGATTTTCCGAAATAATGGCTATTGGATATTTTACAGAAACTTTTACAAAATCCAGTATGTATCCACCAAAAACCGAAACTGCAAATAAAACGAACATATAATAAATTATTTTATCAGATAAATTTATAATTAGCGTTTGTATAAGTGGCAAAGCTAAATAAATAGATAAAAATGCATATAAAAACCATAAATGTTTACTTGTAGGCACTGTAAGTATGTCATGAAAATCATATGTTTTGTTCAAATATAATCTAGTCCATAAAAAATAAAATATAAACCAGAAAATTGTGATAATAAGATATTTAAAAAATCTCCTTAGGCTTTTTTGGAGATTAGGTTCACGTCCTGCCATTAAGGCACCGTTTATCATAAAGAAAACAGGCACAGAAATTCTTGAAAATGAATTTATAAGCGCGGCTACACCATAGTCTATTTGCGATATGTCTGGAAAAGCTCTGTTATAAATATTACAAACATGGATTGCAACAACCATAATGCACGAAATAACTCGCATTTGGTCAAGATAAAAATTCCTTTGCAAAAACAATCACTCCTACAAACAAAAGAGGTGTTCTTTTTACAGAATACCCCTTTTATTTGATATTTATTACTCTTGGGTTTGTTTAAGATAATCTACTGTATAGTCCTTAATTTGCTTTTGTTTATGGTCAATAGCGGTAGAATCTATATGTTTTATATCATCATAACGAGGACTTGTTTGTGGGCTTGATTTTTTATCCATTTTTACTACCTCCTTTTGCTTTTAGTTTTGCACAAAAAGAGTTTTTTATTCTAAAAAAACAAAAGCTGCTATGACCGTCACAGCAGCTTAAATTTTTAAGTTTTGCTTGCCCATTCACCTGTTGCAAGTGCTGTTAAATATGCATTAATAAATCCGTCAATATCTCCGTCCATTACTGCATTTATATTTGTATTTTCAAATGCTGTACGAGTATCCTTTGCCATTGTGTAAGGCATAAATACATAAGAACGAATCTGGCTGCCCCATTCAATCTTTTTCTGATCGCCCTTAATATCGGAAATCTTATCAAGGTGTTCTCTTTCCTTTATTTCAACCAGCTTTGCACGGAGCATACGCAAACAGTTATCCTTATTCTGGAACTGGCTACGCTCTGTTTGACATGAAACAACAATACCAGTCGCTTTATGGATAAGGCGAACAGCAGAAGATGTTTTATTGATATGCTGACCACCTGCACCAGAAGAACGGAAAACCTGCATTTCATAATCTTCTGGACGGATTTCAACATCGTCAGAATCGTCTGGAATATCTGGAATAACTTCAACTGCAGAGAAAGAAGTATGGCGACGCCCTGATGAGTCAAATGGAGAAATACGAACTAATCTATGAACACCAGACTCACCCTTTAAGAAGCCATAAGCGTTTTCGCCCTCAATAATAATATCAGCTGATTTTAGGCCGGCCTCTTCACCGTCCTGATAGTCCATAATTTTATAGGTAAAACCATGTCTTTCAGCCCATCGTGTATACATACGGTAAAGCATAGAACACCAGTCCTGAGCCTCTGTTCCGCCTGCACCTGCATGGAAAGAAACAAGTGCATTATTTCTATCATATTCTCCTGTAAGCAATGTTGACATCTTTTGCTTTTCCATTTCCTCCTGAACATGTGCAAAACCTGTTTCGAGTTCTTCAAGCATAGATTCATCATTTTCTTCTATTGCCATTTCACAAAGGGTGATTAAATCCTCCCAATGTGTATAAAGCTCATGGAATGCCTCAATTTTACTCTTTAAAGCACCCATTTTTGATACAACCTTTTGGCTTTCTTCTGGATTATCCCAGAAACCAGGCTGAGAGGATTTCATTTCCAATTCTTCAACCTCTCTTGCTGCCTGCTCAAGATTTAAGTTCCCTCGCAGCTGCTCAAGTGCTGGCTGCATATTATTTAATTTAACTTTGTATTCTTCAAATTGCAGCATACAAAAAATGCTCCTTTTCTTTATTGCTATCTAATTTATTATTATATCTAAATTCTATATAATTGTAAAGAGCATTGCCGTTTGCAACTTCACCTAAAAAAATTTATCCTCTTTCTTATTTATATATAGACTTTGGTCGATAACATCTATATGAAAGGATGTGATTAAAATGTTGCCACTGGTTACACTGAATAATTCTAATGTATATACATCTATGCAGAGAGTTCAGCCTGTACAGCTTAGGGAAATTCCTTCAAATAAAACTGAAACTGAGCGTGAAGAGCTAGAAAAAAATCTTGAGCTTAATAATCTTAATAATAATACAGTAGTTGCCAATGACGCGTCTTCTGTGGATTCCATTGGCTCTGTCACGTCTACATCTCAAGTATCTCAATCTGGTTTATCTGATTCTGATGTATCACAAGCAAAACCCGAACGTTTAAGATTTGATACATATGAACCATCGGAGCGTATGCCATCTGCTGGAATCTACGAGCCTGTGACAGATAAAAACGGTAGTCGTACTATATCTTTTGATGCACCAACTCAGACTATATATGCAAATACAGTACCAGAAACGGATAAACAGGCGTATTCAAATGTAAATAATGTTAGTAGTGAAGTAAATAAGCCTGTAAGCGGTATGCTTTATGAGATTCCTGAGCAAGAGGCTGCAAAGGTAGCTCCCAGTAATCTATCAGTAAACACTGATAGAAGCTCTGACTTAGATGAGCGTTCCTTACTAAAAACTGCTAGCGATACAAGAGCAAATAACCTTAATGATGTGAATATACCACAAAACACTGAAAGTACAATTGCTTTTGGTTCTGATAAAGAAAAAACTCGTGTTGATATGCTAAATGATGAACTTTCTAAGGCTGCCCAGCAGATGAATCTTATAAACAAATCGTCTGTTTCTGAAGTCATATTCTCATAAACCAAAAGACCATTTCAAATGAAATGGTCTTTTTCTTATTTATATTCCTGTGCTAATTTTTCAAATAAAGGCAATGCCCTTTTGATTGTCTCTGTTTGCACACAATATGAAATTCTAACATAACCCCTCGCACCAAAATCTGAACCTGGAACAAGAAGTAAATCATATTTTTTCGCGCGTTCACAAAAAGCTCTGTCATCTGGTTCTAAGCTCTTAGGGAACATGTAAAATGCACCATCTGGTTTTACACATGAATAGCCCATTTTTTCAAAACCCTCAAGTAATAGTCTACGGTTTTCATCATAAATAGATAAATCTGATGTCATACCAGTGCATTTAGCTATTACTTTTTGAAACAAACTAGGTGCATTTACATAACCTAACATTCTACCCGCACCACAAACTGCCGCATAAAGCTCAGAAAATTCTTCGACCTGCGGCACTAAAATATATCCTATACGCTCGCCTGCAAGTGAAAGGGATTTTGAATATGAATAGCATACAATCGTTCTATCATATTCCTTGGCAACAAAAGGAACACCTACATTATATACAATTTCTCGATAAGGCTCATCAGATAAAAGATAAATTGGGTGGTTATACTCATTTGATTTTTGTTTTAAAATTTCAGCAAGTTTTTTTATTGTTTCATCTGTGTACACAACACCGCTTGGGTTTGATGGAGAATTTATAATTACACCTTTAGTATTTGGCGTAATTTTTGAAATAAATGTATCAAAATCAATTTGAAAATCCTGCTCTCTTGGAGGAATAACAACGCTTTTAGCCCCTGCTCCCTTTTCAATAAACACTAGGTATTCTGGGAAATATGGTGCGAAGACAATAAACTCATCATCTTTTGATGCAGTGAGTGCATTTAAAGAAATGGTGAGTGATGCCGCTGCGCCCGCTGTCAGATAAAGCTGATTTTCATTATAATGTGTACCGAATCGCTTGTTTAAATCATCTGCAATGGCTTTTCTGTTTTCTGGAGCACCTTGTGCTGATGTATAACCGTGAAGTTTTGCGGGATTTTCGGTTTTAATTAGCTCAGCAATTACATCTTGTACAGCATTTGGAGCTGGAACATTTGGGTTTCCAATAGAAAAATCAAAAATATTCTCTCTGCCCACTTCAGCCGCTCTTTTATTTCCATACTCAAAAATTTCTCTAATTGTAGAGCGCGTTTTACCTAATTCAAGCGCAGTTTCATTAAGCATAAAAAATCATTCCCTTCTCTTTAGATGATAAGATTATATATATTTTATCACTTTTTCCGATAAAAGCAAATGTTTTTACCTTATTTCTGCTAAACCTGCCAAACAGTTTATGATATTCTTAATATATAACTCTCATTAGGGGGATTTTTAATGCAAAAAAATTATGCTATACTTATAAGTAGTGGTGCTCAAACAAATCCTATGTCTGAAAGAAAAGCTGTTTCTATACTTTATAGTGATGCTCTAAATACATTGGGTATAACAGCTTGCTCGCATTTAAACGGAGATGAAAAACTGCTCGCTAACCGTTTTGATGGTTTATTGCTTTCTGGTGGAGGAGATTTGTCTGGTGATTTATTCGGTCAAAAAAAACATGAAAAATCATCTGAGCCAGATATAAGACGAGATACCGAAGAATTTAGCTTAATTCAGGCTTTTTGTGCCAAACGCAAACCGATTTTGGGTATTTGTAGAGGTATTCAGGTTTTAAATGTATTTTTTGGCGGCGATTTAGTGCAAGATATTCCAAACCATAATAATAATTCTCACATTATAAAACTTATGCCTGATAGCTTTTTAAATAAAACTTATGGCAATGAAATCACAGTAAATAGTTATCATCATCAAGCAATAGGCAAACTTGCATATGGTTTTTCCGCCCTTGCATACTCAAAAGATGGGGTTATAGAGGCAATTATGCATGATAAACTCCCGATTTTAGGTATACAATGGCATCCAGAACGTATGATTAAAGGGCTTTGTATGGATACAAAAATAGACCAAACAGAAATATTTAATTGGCTTTGCAAGCCGTTTATTGATAAAAATATAATAAATTATTAGACTAATTCATATTACAATGGCGGAGAATCCGCCTTTTATAATATTTAGATATTTATCTAAATAAGGGTTGACAAATATATTATATTACTTTATATTATATTTAGATAGACGTCTAAATGTTTTGCGGAGGTGATAATTATGGGATTTCAGCGTACATTTAAAGCTCTGTCAGACCCAATAAGGCGTGAAATTTTACAGCTTTTACGCATTTCTCCCTTGACTGCCGGTGAAATTGCTACGCATTTTTCGGTATCTAATGCGACAATCTCACATCATCTTTCAATATTAAAAGATGCCGGACTTGTTTTGGATGAAAAACAAGGAAAATATATAACATATGAGCTTAATATGACCGTTGTCGATGAAATACTCGGTTGGTTTTATACTCTTAAAGGCGGCGATTTTAATGAAAAAAACAACTAAAATACAAATTCTTATTTCCACTCTATCAGTTTTACCACTTATTTTGGTTATAGCAGTTTATTCAAAACTCCCTGATAAAGTTCCAATGCACTGGGATTTTAGCGGCACAGTTGAATATGATAGCAAAAATAAATTATTTGTACTATGTTTTTTAACTATATTCTTTGCAGTTTTATTCCCATTGCTACCTAAAATTGACCCAAAAAAGAAAAACTACGATAAATTTAGCTCATCTTATCAATATTTTCAGATATTTATGATGCTATTTATGCTATTTATGACATCTATTTGCGTTATTGAAGCCCTTAGACCTAACACACTTAATGTATCTATGCTAATATGTATTATTGTAGGTGCATTATTTATTTTTTTAGGAAATATGATGCCACGTTTTCGCACAAACTGGTTTTGTGGTATCCGAACCCCTTGGACTATGTCCAGCGAAGAAAACTGGACTAAAACTCACCGTTTAGGCGGTCGTATTTTCTTTATAGCTGGAATTATTATTTTGTTATCCTCATTTGTACCTAATGAATATTTCCGTTTTGGTGCTGTGATGGCTGCTTTAATGGCAGCTTGTATTGTAACAAGTGTTTATAGCTATATTATATATAAAAAACAACAAAATAAATAAATTTTAAACTCCTCGAGTCAAATCGAGGAGTTTTTTTATATATGTAAAATTAGATAAGCAATAGGAAGCCTTAAAGCACTTGCCCACATAGAAATTAAAATACAAATAAATAGCACTGCTCTTTGACTTTTAAGTACATAAAAATATGCAAATTTTTTCCCTTTTGGTGCTTGTTTCGACGCGAAATAACAAGCCGCTGCACTTGTTATTAAACATGGTACGGTTATGACTGCTGTTAGCCCGCTAGAACATAGGCTTATTAAAATTCCTTTCGTGCCTAAAGCTCCAAATAAAGCTGAAGCAGAAAATGCAATTATAAAGCCTCTAAAAGTTAAGGCTATGCATATAAATAGTCCAGCAGGCTTTATAAGCCCCAAAAAAATAATTAACATCTGCCATGATAATGCACTAAGCATGGCTTTTACAGCATCTAAAAATGTTGGAGCAAGTTGTGCATTAACCTCAATAGAATCTGCAAGAGATTTTATTATATATGCATCACTCATTGACGTTAATTGACCTGTTATACTTCCAGCGATTGCACCACATATAAACAAAGCCACAAAAACAATAAAAATTGGCATACTCCAAAGCCTTGAGAATAAAGCAAAACCGAGAACATTCCTTTTTTTCATACGCTCCTCCTTAATGCTGCATCGCAACTAATAAAGCATATTACAGGATATTCTCGGCTTTAAGTTTTTATGCTATTTTATAGAATTTCAAACAAACTTGCAACAATATCCATACATGGTGTACGCATATATGAAGGAAACTGCTCTGTAAATTCTAAAGTGGCTATTGGCCTTCCGTTATTGTCTAACACTGGTTTTACAGCCAATACCGTTGTGCCGCCTGATACACGTTCCAAAACATAATCGCAAGTAATATCTGGGCAAATTGCAATTACAATCCTGCCACGAGTGCAACCACTTATTGGAGCTAGTGTAGATGCTAGTTCGCCCTTTTTAGGAGCTACAACAACCACTATTTCACCCTTAACAACAACGTCCATATCATCTGGACAAAATACAACATTTTGTTCGGAAATTTTTTCTTTCACAGCCACATCTTTATCAGACAAAAAGATATTTTCGGGCGGAATTATGCAGTTCTCTAAAACCGAATCAACAATGGCCGGGAGAAGTTCGCCCTCGCCCAAGAAGGAAACTCGGATTTTGTGTGCCATTGATACTCCTCCTCTCTCAAAAGATATATAACTGTGTATATTATAAGACCGAATAAGCGTTATTTGCAAACAAAATTGGGCTTTTTACAAACATTTGTTTGTTTTTACAATTCTTCCTGCATTTGTTCCATTGCTTTCAGATAGATTGCACACTCAAGACGCTTACGCTCCATTTTACAGCCAAGCTCATAAGGCACATTCATATCAGCGTTTGAGTTGTGATTTGCCGCACTGCAACCGCCGCTGCAATAAAACTTTGCCCAACAGTCTTTACACTTTTCACGGGTATAAATATTCATACCTGCAAACTGGTGAGCAATATCAAGATTAAATGTACCATCTAACACATTACCCTGTTTAAATTCGTCCTTACCAACAAACTGATGGCATGGATAAATGTCACCATCTGGAGTAATAGCAACATATTCATAACCTGCACCACAGCCACGCAGACGCTTTACAACACATGGTCCTTGGTTTAAATCTACCATAAAGTGGAAAAATGTAAATCTGTTGCCATTCTTTCTACGCTCAAGCATAATTTCTGCAAGGCGGTCATACTCTGCAAAAATTGCTGGAAGTTGTTCCTCGGTTAGCTCATAGCCACAGCCATCATCAGCAGAAACTGGCTCAACAGACAGACTTGGGAAGCCTGCATCTGCAATATGTACAACATCTTCAGCAAAATCTAGGTTTTTAGCTGTAAAAGTACCACGTGCATAATAATCCTTATCTCCACGCTTGTCAACAAGCTCCTTGAACTTAGGAACGATTATATCATAACAACCTCCGCCGTTTACAGTTTTTCTAAACTCATCGTTTACGCCTTCTCTGCCATCAAGAGATAATACAACATTATCCATATTTTCATTTATATAATCAATCTTATCAGAATCAAGCAGCAAACCATTAGTTGTGATGGTAAAACGGAACTTTTTACCGGTTTCAGCCTCACGAGAACGGGCGTAATCCACAGTTTTAGTAACTGTATCCCAAGCCATTAAGGGTTCTCCGCCAAAGAAATCAAGCTCGATATTTTTTCTTCCCTTTGAACGCTCGATAACAAAATCAATAGCTTTTTTAGCCACTTCAAATGGCATAATCTTTCTACCCTTGCCGAAATCTCCGGTTGATGCAAAGCAATACTTGCAACGAAGGTTGCAGTCATGTGCAACATGTAGACAAAGAGCCTTTACAGGCGCATCTGTTGGGATATAACGGCTTACATCAATATAATCATCATCGGCAAAAAGCTGACCTGCCTTTTTAAGCTCATAAAGCTCATCATAAGCAGCCTTTATGTCCTCTACACTAAATTTTGAAAGCTCTTTTACTATGTTTTCTGGGCAAGTTTCTGTCATATTGTCATCAATAAGACCAGCAACTGCATAGCTTATATCATCAAGCACATGAACAGAGCCACTATTTACATCTAGTAGAAAATTGATTCCATTTTTTGAATAACGATGAATCATAACTTATCCTTTCATTTGTGAATATTTTTAAAAATATATCATTTAAAACAGCATAATTTATAAGCTGTATAAATTTTAGTGTACATTTTAAAACGCAGAAAACTGCGAGGCACAAGTTTATGCACCTCGCAGTATTTCATTAAAGTTTAAAATTACTTATTGTGCTCACACTTCTGGTTTGCAACAGTGCAAGAAGTCTTGCAAGCTGATTGACAAGAAGTCTGGCACTCGCCACAACCACCATGTGCCGCAGTCTGCTTTAGAGTTGCAGAAGTTAAGGTTTTAATGTGTTTCATGGCACAATTCCTCCATTCATTTTTTAAGTTTATATCTCTTATGCTTCATGCTCGCACCGAGCACAGAGCCAAGAACAGCTGTTATAGCGGACACTGCAAAATTTATTATAACACGCATAAAATCCACAGTTTGTCCAAGCCAAGCAAGACTCACAATAGCCATGCACGCAAAAAGGCATAAACCTGCCGCAAGTCCCCATATGAGCCTTTTCTGTTGTGCACGCTGTGCAGCTATCCAAGCGGTGAAAAAGCTGCCTATACCCAAGCATACAAGCGATAGCGTTGAAATTTGCGTACTACTTATCTTCCCAAGCCATATTATAACTGAGCATATAGCCATGAGTATTAGTGTTGCAATCAGACCAACAAGTACAGGTAATGCAAGCACTTGTACAACAGAACTTGTTTCATATTTTTTCATATTCGAGTCCCCTCCTGCTAAAATGATTACCTAAAGCAATTTATTCTATTGCAGGAAGAAGTATACCGAAAAACAATATATTACTTAGTTTCCTTAGGTTCTTCAATCTTATCAGCAGGAGCAGCTTCCTTGCCACGAATAGCCCAACGATAAACCTTGAGCTTAGTGCGGTCAGAAGAAGATTCGATAACCAAAGTATCTTCCTTGATGCTGACTACCTTGCCTATAAAACCACCAATGGTAGAGATTTCGTCACCCACCTTGATAGAATCACGCATTTCCTTTTCCGCCTTATCACGCTTTTTCTGTGGGCGAATAAGGAAAAAATAAAATACTACAAATAGTAAAATCAGCGGAGCTACACTTCCAAGGATGCTCATATAGTCTTGTGCTGTAGGCTGTGTTGCAAGCAATACCATTTTAATTACCTCCTTACAAATTTACATAGTACTACTATTATATCTATTTAATATATAAATTACAAGTCTTTTAATATTATTTTCTGCTATTTATAAAGTTGTAAATTTAATTTATATTTGTTTTAAAACTTAGTTATATTACAATACAAAAGCGTTATAAAACAAAAAATCTGGACCATCATAATGAAAGTCCAGATTTATTGGTACGCCGAAAGGGATTCGAACCCCCGACCTTTTGGTTCGTAGCCAAACACTCTATCCAGCTGAGCTATCGGCGCATTTCGCAACCGTCAATCGATTGCCTATATATAATATCACATAGAAAATATTATGTCAAGAAAAATTTTAAGTTTATCTTTAAAAAGATTATAAATAGATAAAAAGAAAACATGCTGCAAAGCAACATGTTTTCTGGTACGCCGAAAGGGATTCGAACCCCCGACCTTTTGGTTCGTAGCCAAACACTCTATCCAGCTGAGCTATCGGCGCATTTTGCAGAGCTTTGACCGCTGACTGCCTATATATAATATCACACAGTTTTTGCGGTGTCAACATATTTCTGCAAAAAATGAAAGTTTTTTATTTTAGCATGGAAAGGTAATATTCTGCACTTGATACATCACCAACCGCACTTACTGCAACGTTTTCAAAATTTAGTACATTGCGAGCAAGATTTAAAACATCTTCGGTTGTTACTGCATCATATCGCTCTATAATCTCATCGGTTTCTATAACTCGTTCAAAATAAAGCTCTGCACGTCCCATTTGATGCATTCTCACGCTTGTATTTTCAAGACCCATAAGAACATTTGATTTTAACTGCTCTCTGCATCTCAAAAGCTCATCCTCTTTAATTCCATTTTCACAAAAATCATCAATAACATCTTTTATAAGTTTAACCGCTTTTTCTTCTGTTTCCTTTCCAAGTGCTGTGTAGATAGATAACATTCCAGAATCTTGGTGGCTTGCATTAAATGAATATATGCAGTAACAAAGTCCGTTTTTCTCTCTTACAGTTTGGAAAAGTCTTGATGACATACCACCTCCAAGCATAGATGATAAAATCTGCATTGCATATCTTTTATCTGATAACAAAGAAATACTAGGAAAACCAATACATATGTGATTTTGCTCAATATCCTTTTTATAAACCTTGGATTTAGGAATATATATTGCTGGAGTTGTTGTGTTTTTGCCTTCTCCGCTCATCTTAGAAAACAATTCACATATAAAATCCAAATCGCTTTGTTCATACATACCTGAAATAGCGATAACAGTATCTTGTGGGCGATAGGAGCTTTTCATATAGTCATGAAGTTTTTTTGTTGTCATTTGAGATAAAGTTGTTTGTGTACCAAGCACAGGGCTTCCAAGCGGGCTAGATTCAAAACAGTTTTCAAACAATTTTTCTGTTGCCAAATCTTCCGGACTATCCTCATACATTCCTATTTCTTCAAGCACCACTCCACGCTCAAGGTCAATATCTTTCTGATCAAATTTAGAATTTAGAAACATATCTGCTAAAATTTCCATACCATCTTTTATATGAGTATTTAAAACTTTCATATAGTAGCAAGTACATTCTTTTGTGGTAAACGCATTGAATTGACCACCCAATGCGTCCATATTTACCGCTATATCCTGTGCTGAACGTGTTTCAGTTCCTTTAAATATCATATGTTCTATAAAATGAGAAATTCCGCCCAGCTCTTTTGGCTCATGTCTGCTGCCATTTCCCACCCAAATTCCAATTGAGGCAGAACGCACATAATCTACTTTTTCAGTAACTATTCTAACTCCGTTTGGAAGTGTGATTTTTTTATACATAATCTTACACCGTCCTAAAAATCAATGCTTTAAATTATTTATAGAACAAGTATAACATAATATAAATATATTTTACACATAAAATATACAAAAAATAAGGCTATGTCACAACAAACAGTTGATAAATAGCCATTTTTATAGGGGAGTATCAGAACTCCCCTACAAACTGTTA
>CALWBL010000008.1 GCA_944376065.1 uncultured Butyricicoccus sp.
GGTAAGGAAGAGGTCGACAGTTCGAATCTGTTTAACAGCTCCAATACAAACCCCAGTCTAGTATTAGACTGGGGTTTTTTAGATTTATAAAATTTGCATACCAATGTTTGTAATATTATATCCTCCGATAGAACTTAACATATTTGAAAAATGTTCTGATCTTAATACAGAAATAAGAGTTTTGACTTGTGTTTTTTCCATATCTATTTTTCTGAATACGATATCATATCTCTCAGATTTAAAAGGAATAAAATCTATATCTTCTGTCTGCTTGGCTGTTTTTTCATTGCCTATAGCACAATCGAAATTTCCACATGCGACTGCTGCTGCTGCTTCAAAGTGAGAACTGGCTATTTCAAATGATTTTGAATCTGGATTTATTGAATGTTTACATAACAAACTATCAGTCAATACTCTAATGCCACTGCCTTTCTCTCGTGCAATAAATCTCACATCGTTGTTGAATAAATCCATAAATTGGAATATGTTTTTGGGATTGCCTTTTTGTACATAAAATCCAATTTGTCTTTCTGCTATATGAAATGCACATATATCATTACCTGGAAGGAGTCTCTTAAAAAAGGGTATATTATATGTATTAGTTTCTAAGTCCCACAAATGTGCACTAGCTGCATCAGCTTTGCCCAGATACATGGCATATAATCCGTTATAACTACCTAAGTGAGCACGAACAAAATAAGGCTCATCGCATAGATTATTAGCCTGTTCACATAGTAAATCTAACAATATATCTTGACCACAGATTATAAATTTATTATTTGAACAAGTTATATTATTATTTACTCCCAAAACATGATTTATTTCATCTGCACATACTCGAAATTGCTTGCCAATCTTAATTGCCTTAATATTTCCTCTGCGTATCATATCATATACGGTTGTTTTCTTTATTTTTAGTTTTTGTGCAACTTCTTGAACTGTCAAATAGTGCTCTGTCATCAAAAATCCCTCCTATTTGCATTATTATTTTATCATAATTGTGAGTGGGTTGACAAATAGTTTATCATTTAGTATAATAAACAAAACTTAATAAAACTGAACTAAACCGAAATGAAGTGAAATTATGAAAGTATCAAAATTATTATCCACAGCTTGTGCGTTTATTTTATGTTTAAATATTTCTGCATGCAGTTCCAATAGCTATTCATCTAGCGATAAGACTACTTTAACAGTTTTCGCAGCAGCATCTATGACAGAAACCATGGAAGAAATAGCGGATATTTATAAAGAAAACAATAAGAATATAGAGATTCAGTTTAATTTTGATTCTTCAGGCACTCTAAAAACTCAAATTGAACAAGGTGCAGTGTGTGATATATTTATATCAGCAGCCCAAAAACAAATGGACGAACTTGGAGAAGATTTTATAAAAAATGATTCAAGAGTCGATTTGCTTGAAAATAAAGTAGTAATGATTGTTTCAGAAAATTCTAATACTGATATAGATTCATTTGAAGATGCAAATTTGATTAACCTTATTTCGCTTGGAAATTCAGATGTTCCGGTTGGACAATATTCTGAGCAGATTTTTAAATCCATTGGTTTATGGGATGAATTAAATTCATCAAATAAAATAAGTTTTGCATCAAACGTTAAGGAGGTTGTTTCACAGGTTGCAAGTGCATCTGTTGATTGTGGTGTTGTTTATGCAACTGATGTTACAAAGGACAGCAAAGTAAAAATTGTAGCAAATGCACCAGAAGGCAGTTGTGACCCAGCGGTTTACCCTGCTGCAGTGATTAAAACAAGCGAAAATCAAGAAGAGGCACAGAAATTCCTTGATTTTTTGTATGAAGATGAGTGCAAAACTATTTTCACTGATGCTGGATTCACTCCATTGAGTTAAATAAAAAAATAAGCACAGGCAGAAGAAGCTGTCTGTGCTTTTGTCTATAAGGAGAATATTTTATGGACTTATTTCCTTTATATAATTCACTTAGAATAGCTTTTATTTCAACTGCAATTACATTTTTTTTAGGAATTTTTTCCGCATATTATATTGCTAAAGCACCAAAAATATTAAAGGGTATTTTAGATTGTATTTTAACCCTTCCAATGGTACTTCCGCCGACAGTTGTAGGATTTTTTCTACTACTGATAATTTCACCCAATGGAATAATTGGAAAATATATATTTCAGTGGTATAATTTAAGAATAACAATGACTTGGTATGCTGCTATATTTTCCACTTCAATAGTCGCATTTCCACTTATGTATCGTACAGCTAGAGGAGCCTTTGAAAGTTTTGATAAAACACTACTATATGCAGGAAAGACATTAGGACTATCTAATGCATATATATTTTGGCGTGTTATGATACCAACCTGTAAGCAAGGAATTTTAGCTGGTGTGGTTCTTGCTTTTGCACGATGTCTTGGAGAATATGGCGCAACAAGTATGGTAGCAGGCTATACACCTAACCGTACAGCCACCATCTCAACAACAGTTTATCAGCTCTGGCGTGAGTCTAATGATATTTTGGCTTATAAATGGGTGCTAATAAATTTACTTATATCTCTTGTGGTATTACTTTCTGTTAATTTGCTTGAAAAAAATCAGAAAATGGAGAATTAAAATGCTTGAAGTGAATATTACAAAAAAACTTAGATCATTTACATTAGATGTAGACTTTAAAGCAGATAATGATGCCCTTGCTCTACTTGGTGAATCTGGTTCGGGCAAATCTATGACACTAAAATGTATTGCAGGTGTTGAAAAACCAGATAGTGGTAAAATAACTCTTGATGGTGAAGTTTTATATGATTCTGCACTTGGTATATGTTTGCCGCCACAAAAAAGAAGAATAGGCTTGTTATTTCAAAATTATGCTCTATTTCCAATGATGACAGTAATGCAAAATGTAATATCTGGCTGTAATCAAATTCCAAGAAAAATAAGAAAAGCTCATGCGATGGAGATTATTACAAAATTTGGCTTAGAAGGGCTTGAAAATATTTATCCAGCGAAATTATCTGGAGGTCAACAGCAAAGGGTAGCACTTGCAAGAATGCTTGCAGCAAATCCTAGGCTTTTACTTTTTGATGAACCATTTTCTGCACTGGATACACATTTGAGAAGACAACTTGGTCAAATGGTAGGTGATGTATTGGAAAGTTATGATGGTTCAGCTATTGTTGTATCTCATGACTGTGCAGAGGCTTTCAGATTATGCCACAAAATCGCAATTATGGAAAAGGGCAAAATAACGGTTCATAAAGATAGGGTATCTTTATTTAAAGACCCAGAAACAGTTACAGCAGCAAAACTTATAGGCTGTGAAAATATTCTGCCTGTAAGAGCTCAAGAAAGTAGTTTAATTGTTTCTAGCCTTGGAATTATTATTGATAAAGAAAACTCAAATGATATAGTATCAATCGGATTGCAAGCAAATGCAATACACCCAGATGATAATGGAGAATATAAGTTTTACGGCAGTATTATACGAATAATCCGTTCACCGTACGAAGTTACACTTGTTATAAATATGGAGTATAGCAAAAAAGATATTTTTTGTAGTTTGCCAAAGGATATTGCAATACCACAACTATATACTAATACAATATTTTCATTTGATAAAAAAGATATATTTTTTTTAAAAGAAAGCAATTAACAAAAAATTCACCCCAAAACATGTAATTTGAAGTATAATAAATATGTATACTTTAAATAAAAGGAATGAACTGTATATGTCCAAAAAAATTCTTATTGTAGAAGATGATAATAATATCCGTGAATTGCTTCGTTTATATCTTGAGCGAGAGGGTTTTGAAATTTCAGAGGCGGAAAATGGCGCAGTTGGTCTGTCAACATGGAAAGCAGAAAATCCTGATATGATGCTGCTCGATGTTATGATGCCTGTTATGGACGGTTGGCAGGTGTGTAAAGAAATCCGTGCATCTGGCTCTACTATGCCTATAATTATGATTACTGCTAAGGGTGAAACAATGGATAAAGTTTCAGGTTTAGAGCTTGGAGCAGATGATTATATTGTAAAACCACTTGAAATGCGTGAAGTTATTGCGCGTGTTCGTGCTGTTTTCAGAAGATTTGCTGGTGATGACACCGGAAAATTAACTTTTGATAAATTAACTATTGATAAGCAAGCATATGACCTTGTGATAAATGGCAAGCGTGTAGATGCACCACCAAAAGAAATAGAATTGCTTTATTTCCTTGCCCAAAGCCCAAATAGAGTATTTACTCGGGCACAACTTCTTGATGATGTTTGGGGGTTTGATTACTATGGTGATACACGCACAGTTGATGTGCATGTAAAACGTTTAAGAGAGAAACTTGAAGGTGTTTCAGATAAATGGGAGCTTAAAACCGTTTGGGGTGTTGGCTATAAGTTTGAAACCAAGGGGTAATATATAAATGGATAGACAGAGTTTCTTCTTTCGCAATTACATAGCACATGCACTGCTTATATTATTCGCATTTTTGATAGCAGGTAGCGTATTTACTCGGCAATTTGGTTTATATATTCAGGCAGAAAAACAAAAACAACTGCAATCAACAGTGGTTTATGTTGCAAGTCAAACCGAAGTTACAGCCTCCGAACCAGAAAATAAACTAGTTAAAGAACTCTATAGTGTATATATAAATCAAATAGCGAATAGTGATGATGTACGTATATTGGTTACAGATTTATCTGGAAATACTCTTTTTGATGCGGCTCCAAGTAATGCAAAAAGTTTATTATCCACAAAAGTTGATAAAATAAGTGTTGAGCAACTAAAACAGACAGGTCAATTTTCTGCAAAAGGTAGATTGGGAAATATCCTGCCTGAAGAAAGTTATATTTCGGGTGCAGTTTGCAAAGACGACAGCCAAAATGTAATTGCACTAGTATATGTAAGCTCACCTTATAGTGCAGTAAAATATATGATGGACAATGTTTCTCATATGTTTGTTATAATTCTTCTTTGTGCATTGGCTGGAGCATTGGTTTTATCATATTTTATTTCTGCAAGAATGACACAACCACTTAAAATCATGGCAATAGCAGCTAAAGAATATGCCGCAGGTAACTTTGATATAAGGGTTCCAGAAGATAATCACTGTACAGAAATAGATGAACTTGCTGTATCATTTAACAATATGGCAAGGGATTTGGCACAGCTTGATGAACTTACTCGTGGATTTATTGGAAATGTATCACATGAGTTTAAAACCCCTATGACAACAATTGGCGGATTTGTTGATGGCATGCTTGATGGAACCATACCAAAAGACCAACAGGAAAAATATCTTCGTATTATTTCCGAAGAAGTAAAACGTCTTAGCAGAATGGTTATTCGTATGCTTGATGCTGCAAAAATACAATCGGGAGAGCTTATTTTAAATACCGCACCATTTGACTTTACAGAAATGACAAGTCAAATTGCTTTATCTTTCGAGCAGAAAATAGTGCATAAAAACCTGAATGTAGATATTGATTTTGAGGATAACCTTATGGTTAATGGTGATAGAGACCATATTTTTAGAGCCGTTTATAATTTGGTTGATAATGCTGTTAAATTTGTAAATGAAAATGGTAAACTCACTATGAGAGCATATGCAAGCGGAAATTTCTGCGAATTTTCTATAAAAAATACTGGTGCTGGCATATCGCCAGAGGATATTCCTCATATATTTGATAGATTTTATAAAACAGACCGTTCACGCAGCCTTGATAGGTCTGGTGCAGGCTTAGGGCTTTATATAGTAAAAAATATAATAAACCTACATGGTGGCGATATTTCTGTAAGGTCTGATGGAGGTGAAACAGAGTTCTCTCTATCACTTCCGCTGATGGATAAAAAAGCTGTCACTAATTTCATAAATTCTTCACAAAGCGAACAATAAACATGCACATGAAAGCGATACAATAACACCATCAAAGAAAAACAAACATCGTATTTGTAGAAAGGACGCTGTTTTATATGAATACAAATTTTAATAATAATCCTCAAGAAGAGCAAGAACAAGCAAATAATAACCAAGAAAATATTCATCAGCAGGATACACAGCCTATTATCAATGAGCAGCAAACTCAATACCAAACACAATATCGTGCATCAAATGAAACCCCAAATTTTGAGCAGTTTAACTCTGATAAGCAAAGCACGAATCCATTTGGGCAACACACACAAAGCTATACCACATATGAGCAGTGGCAAGCTCAAAATGCTATGAATATAAATAAAAAAACCCGTAAAATAAGCAAAAAGCCATTTATAGCTGTGGGCTGTGTGGCAGCTGCTGCTGCAATCTTTATTGGTGGTATTTCAATCGGCTATAATGTCTTTACATCGGCGACCAATTCAAATTCAGTTAGCACAAGTAATTCAAATCTGCCAACACTGACAATTTCGAGTACACCAAAAGATGAATCAACAGCAGCAGATGGTGAAATTTTAACAGGTAAGCAGATTTTTGATAAAGTCGACCAGTCAGTAGTAGCAATTCAAAGTATGGACTCAACTGGTCAAATAGCGTCATCTGGCTCAGGCGTTGTAATGAGTAAAGATGGCTATATTGTAACCAATGCTCATGTTATTTGTGATGAAGATACTAATGCTGTAATGCCGAGTATATCCGTTTTATTCTCTGATGGTTCACAGATGACCGCTAGCGTTATCGGAACAGATACTCAAACCGATTTAGCGGTTATAAAAGTCGAGCCTGCGAAAGAACTGACACCGGCTGAATTTGGCGATTCAGATAGCCTGCAAGTAGGTGAAAACGCTTATGCGATTGGCTCTCCTGGAGGCATACAGCTTGCAAATACAATGACAACAGGCATTATATCTGCTATTAACCGTGATGTTACCGTAAATGATAGAGTTATGAGCCTTATCCAAACAGATGTTACTATTAACCCTGGTAACTCTGGTGGTGCGCTAATTAACCAATATGGTCAAGTAATAGGTATTACATCCGCAAAACTTGGTATTAGCTACTATGAAGGTCTTGGTTTTGCAATACCTATTAACTCTGCAAAGGAAATAGTAGATGAGCTGATTGTAAATGGTTATATTGCGGGTCGTCCATCCATTGGCATTACAGGTGGTGTAATCACTCAACAAATGGCACAGTTTAGAAATCTGCCTATGGGTGTACAGATTGCGTCTATTGATTCACGTGCAAAAGCTGCATCTGAGGGGTTAATGGTTGGAGATGTAATTACCGCTGTAAATGGTCAAACAATCACCACAATGGACGAAATCAACGAGATTAAGCAGGATATGAAAGCTGGCGATAAGCTCAAGCTTACTGTATATCGTCCATCACAGCAAAAGAGTATGGATATTACAATTACATTAACTGATGCTCATGACCTTGAAGGCACAGATCCTGCACTGGAGCAGCAACAACAGTATAATTATGGTCAGAGCAATGGTGGAAGCACATATATTGACCCATTCCAGTATTTCTTTGGATACTGATATTGATAAATAAACCTGGTTTTCTTTTTCATTTTTTTCTTTCTTTTTTCATGGACTGCGGTAGGTTTTGACATCTGCCGCAGTTTTATATATTTTTGAAAGGATTTAATATAAAATGAGTGTATTTGAAAAAATATATGAAGTAGTAAAACAGATTCCATATGGAAAGGTAGCAAGCTATGGACAAGTAGCATTACTTGCGGGCAACCCACGATGGGCAAGGGTGGTTGGTTATGCTTTACACCAAAATCCAGACCCAGAAGAAATACCATGTTATAGAGTGGTTACAAAAGATGGAAAAGTTGCTAATTCATTTGCATTTGGCGGTGGTGACGCTCAAAAAGCATTATTGGAGGCTGAAGGCATTGAATTTGAAGAAAATGGTAGTATTAACATGGAAAAATATCAATGGTAAATAAAAAAAGCACTTGTTTCACAAGTGCTTTTTTTGTGTGGCGGAGACGGTGGGATTCGAACCCACGGACGGTGTTACCCGCCAAACGATTTCGAGTCGTTCTCGTTATGACCACTTCGATACGTCTCCATTTATATAGACTATAATTTATAGCCTATATAGTATATCACAGTGAATTTTTATTTGCAAGTTTTTTTGCCTCAAGATAAAGTGTTTGCATTGTTTTTGCATCCTCCGCTTGAGTGCCAGCAGATTCACAAATTATAGTAGGTTTATAATCTCTTTCAACAAGAACTTTTGCTAGTGGCTCAAATTCTGGACCATATATTTTATCATCAAAAGTAAGATGTCTGACTTCACCTTTATCGCTGTATTCAATCTTTGAAAAATGAGCATGGAATATTTTTGTACGTTCTTTGCCAATTTTATTTTCAAAGAGATTAAATAGTGCATTAAAATCCTCGTAAGAATTACATCTGCCACCCATTCTGGCATTTAAATGTCCAAAATCTATACAAGGAAGAAGTCTGTCATCAAGTGCTACAAGTTCACAAATTTCCTCTGCACTGCCAATAACATTTTGTTTACCCATGGTTTCAAGACATATAGTTTGTTTAAATCCATGTTGTTCCACCGCATTTAATATGTTTTTTATATTTATAACTGTGTTTTCCATGGCTTTAATGCGGGTTTGCTTGCCAAGTCCACCTGTATGAACTACAAGCCTGGTAGCACCCATTGCTGTGGCTATCACACAGCTTTTTATTATATAACCCACATTTTTCTCTAGTCTTTCAGGCTCTATTGATGATAAATTTATATAATAAGGCGTATGGAGTGATAGTGAAATGTTATACTTTTCAGCTTCAAGCCCTATTTTTTTTGCTGTTTCTTCACCTATATTTACGCCTCTGCCACATTGATATTCATATGCATTAAGCCCCATTTCAGAGAGCCATTTAGGTGCGTCTACAGTTGCCTTAAATCCTGCCTTTGCAAATGAATCTGAATTACCTGCTGGCCCGAATTTAATTTCCACGTTTCATATCCTCCTGCATTTTTTTGCGTCCGCGTTTTATAAATCCGCTTTCAAGACGATAACGAACACCAATCCAAAATTCACCAATATCAATGGATTTAACTTGACATGTTAAAGCACCTAAGCGGTTTCCACCTAAGACATCAGTAAAAATTTGATCACCGATAACGGCGATTTGATTCATAGGTAAATCAAGTATCTCTGCACCTTTTTTAAACCCTCTGCTGAGGGGTTTTGTGGCTCTGCTCACCCATTTAATTCCAACTTGTTCGCTAAAGACACCAACACGTTCACGTTTATTATTAGATAAAAATATAACCTTAATACCTGTATTGGTTAATGTCTTGATATATTCGCATAGTTCAGATGAGGGATTTTTGATTTTATGAGATGCAACAGTGCCATCAATGTCAATTAAAGCACCCTTTATACCTCTTGAAAGCAAAAATTCGGGTGTAATCTCATATATACTGTCAAAAACACAGTCTGGTGTTAAATATCTTAACATAGTTAATAAAATCTACTCCGTTTCTTCTAAAATTCACACTACTTGCATATAATATTGTATGCTATCAAAGCAAAAAAGTCCAGAAAAAAGGAGAACATTGATATGCTTTCGACAAATGGGCTAGTTATAGTATGTGCTGGAAAGGATACATTAAAGGCATCTACATATAATATTCAGCTTTTACAATTATGTATTTCAGTGGGAAAAGGCATGAGTTTAAACAGGTTATATATTCCGGCAAAAACTAAGGGTGATATACTAGGTCTTAGTGATATAGGAATAACAGATGGAGAAACAAATTTTTGTGTAAAATCAATTCTGCATGAAGTAAAAAGAGGAGAATTTGCTGGTATATTTGCGGATTTTGAGCGAAAAGACAAGGCGGTATGCTCACTTCTTTCAGAGCTTGATGAAATGACAAATAAGGAAAATATACCATTTTATGTACCCGTTTGCAATGAAAGAGCGGTAAAATATGCAACACTTGTTACACAATCTGCATTAAGCGGCGGAAGTTTAGAAGAGTATATACTAGGGCTTGATAAAAAATATAAAGATAGGATAGCGGTATCTATAAGACCTATATGCACAGACTTTATTTTGCCATCAGAAAACAGTGAAGGAACACCGATTTCACACAGAGAAAAACAAGAAAAAATGCAGAAATATAATGCAGGAGCATTTTTTTCCCGCGAATTATGTGCAAAATATTTTACTTATATGGACGAAAGCGATCAAGGTCATTTTGTGCTTTTCGATGATTTAGGAACAATATCTGCTAAAATTGAAATATTAAACAATTTGCCAGTCAAAAAGATTTTCGCTTTATATCCAGATATAGAAAAATTATTAAGAGATTAAATCATAAGTTTGTGCATTAACAAGTTTTATTAAATCTGATGGATTAAGTTCTATTTGCATACCTATCTTACCAGCACTGACGATAATTGTGGGTATATTGTTTGCTGTTTCATGGATTGTTATTTTATATGGTTTTTTAAGTCCAACAGGTGAGCAGCCACCACGAACATAACCAGTAAGACTCAAGAGTTCTTTTACCGCTGTGAGTTCAATTGATTTTTCAGATACCGCTTTTGCGGCTTTTTTTAGGTCAAGCTCTTTTGCAACAGGAATTACAAACACATAAATTTCTGAACTTTTACCCCTTGCAACTAGGGTTTTAAAAACATAATCTGGGTTTTGATTTAAAAGATTTGCAACTGAAACGCCATCTGGAGCCTCCTTGCCATGTGGATAAGTATGAGCTGTATATGTTATTTTATTTTGTTCTAAAATACGCATAACATTAGTTTTTGTTTGTGCCATTTTTAAAGTCCTCACTTTAAGTTTTTTATATTTATAATTATATTCATTTGTTTTTCATAGGCAATATGATATTCAAATTTTAATCTTGCTATGGTATACTGAAGATAAAATCAGGAAATGCTTATTATTGGGAGGACTTATGGAAAAAATAGCTTTATTTGCCACAGATTTAGATGGAACACTGTTTTATGACCGCACAAATATTACAGACCGTGATAGAAACACACTCAAAAAATTAAAAGAAAAAGGGTGTATAATATGTTTTGCAACCGGCAGGGAATTTGAAGTCATAACACCGGCATTAGATAGACTGGAGCTTTGGGACTTGGTTGATTATTTTATAATGTGTGGTGGCAGCCAGATTTATGATGTAAAAGCTAAAAAGATACAAATAGTAGGTGAGTTAAGCCCAGAATGTATGCATGATATTTACAATCGCTATAATAATATGCCAGCAGCGGTCGTAATTCCGCGGGATAATGTTTTCCATACAAACCGAATATCTGATGAACTTGTAAAGGAGAGTGAGCTTTTAGGTTCGCAAATCAAAGTTTATGATGATATGACAGAAGTGCTTGATATTCCAAATCCTAAATTTTTGTTTTTTGGCACAAGTGAGCAAATTGATAAAACAATAGAAGTTATGAGTAAAGACACAGACCCACGCCTTACAATTTGCAGAAGCCAAGCAAAATATATAGATTGTTATGCCGCAGGAATAAATAAAGGCACAGCATTAAAAATTCTTTGCAAACATTTGAATATTGATTTAAGCCAAACAGCAGCAATTGGTGACAATCAAAATGATATTGAGCTTTTTGAAGCAGCATCTTTTTCCGCTTGTCCAGGTGATGCAACCGAAGATGCGAAGAAACATGCGGGATATATATGCTGCGATGCACATGAAGGAGCAGTTTCTGATTTCTGTGAGTATTTAAAACTTATATAAACTAAAAAAAGAGGTGAATTTTCATGGCACACCCAGAGTCATCAGAAAGAACCAAAATGCTGCTTGTTTTATCACTGCTTGAGCAGGGAGAGCAGACAGGCTTTGCACTTATTCGTATGATGGAGTTAAGACGAGAATTTGCCTTTTTATCAGAAGAAGCTATGATTTATCCGATTTTACATGAAATGCAGCAGCGTGGACTTATAACAAGCTATGAAAAGCAAACCGAAGTGGGAATAAGGCGATTTTATAAGGTAAGAAAGCAAGGAATGCATTTTTTATCATATTTAAGAAAGCTATACCCGAATCATATTCCAAACAAAGTCGGAGGTGGTGCGTGTGCCAAGTCAGAAAATAAATGAATGGTTAGATGAGGTATGTGCACACATTTTAAGACCTTCTTATAAGAAAAACGTTAGAAAAGAGCTTGAAGGGCATATAAATGACAGAATACGTCAGCTTGAAAATGATGGTTTGAGTTATGAAAAGGCAGTTGAACAAGCTATATGTTTAATGGGTGATGCAAAAAAATTGGGTCAGGCGTTTGCAAAACGTGACCATTGTTTATTATCAATTCGTAAGATATTATTAAATTTTGCTATTTGGATTATGATAGTGATTTTGCTTTTTTACTTAATAAATCATATAAAATAAAAAGGTCTGAGGAAATATAAAATCCTTAGACCTTGCTTTTTAATTTTGAATATGCTTTTTTAATTCCCTTGTACATAAACTTTCCAAGAAAAAAACTAGATATAATGCATATAACACCCAAGATAAGAGATAAAGATGCACTTTTTATATCCCAAATCCTGAATATTGATACAAATATCAACCCAACACCAATGGAAAAAATAATAATAGGCATCAAAAAAATGATAAATATAACTCCAAAAACGATAGATAAAATAGCAAAAATTATAGCGCTTGCATTGCCAAGAAGTGGGAGAATAATAAGTATAAACGCCAAAATTAGAATTATAGCTATTACTATATTTTTAAAATTAAATTTATAATCTTTTATTATACTTCCTGTTTTAATTTTATCAAAGAAATCGAAAAATTTTCGTTTTCCATCGGATAAGTTCGCTCTTTTTAGACTTTTTTGATGCTCTTTTATTATATTATTGGCTATAATCTTAGGATTTCCCAGTTTGAAAATTATAGCTTTTTCGCTCACCTCGTCAATTCCATCAAAACACGCTTTGTAATAAACCATATATTTTTCACGTTTATCTTCTGGCAAAGATTCTAATTCTTTTTCAAGTATGGAAAGAAATTCTTCTTTGTTCATTGATTTTTCCCTCCCTTTAAGCATAACTATATTATAGAAAACTGTTATATGTCAAGGTATAACAACATTTTGCACAGATTTAACAGTGTATATTATAACTATTTGTTCTGTATTTTTTGTGTAATTGTTTGTGTTTTTTAAAATTTTAGCGTATACTTAATACTGAATATATGTGGCAATCTGTAGAAGGAGCATTTGAGTCAATATGAGACTTTTGATATTATTCGGTGGCATTTCAAGCGAACATGAAGTATCATGCATTTCAGCAGCATCTATTGTTCGAAATGTAGACAAGGAAAAATATGAAATTTATGCTATTGGCATCACAAAACAGGGTGCTTGGCGTTTAATCGAAAATATAAATCCATATGAAATAGAGTCTGGTGAATGGGAAAATGTTGATGCTGTTCAAGCGATGATAGTTCCAGACCGCTCTATTCATGGCATAGTAGTTATAAGAGAAGGAAAAACAGAAAAAATTAAAATCGATTGCTGTTTCCCTGTGCTGCATGGATCAGGTGGTGAGGATGGAACTATACAGGGTCTTTTGGAGCTTGCGGGTATTCCTTATGTTGGCTGTGGTGTGGCTTCTAGTGCAAACTGCATGGATAAAAGCCTTACTAAAATTATTGTTGACACATCTGGTGTGCCTCAAGCAGTATATGCACTTGCCATTAAACATGATTATAACAAAAATCCAGAGCAGGTTATGCAAAATGCTATGCAAAAGCTAAAAAAATTCCCTGTATTTATCAAACCTTGTTCATCGGGTTCATCTGTTGGCGTACATAAAGCGACCAATATGCAAAGTCTAAAAGAAGGTCTTGATGAGGCGTTTAATTGGGATAATAAGGTTTTAATAGAGGAATTTATCAAGGGCAGAGAGGTAGAGGTTGCTGTCATGGGTAACTTAGAACCAATTGCATCTATCGCTGGTGAAATCGCCCCAACTCAGGAGTTTTACACATATGATGCTAAATACAAAGACGAATCTTCTGCACTTTATATACCTGCCAGAATTTCTGATAAAGCCATAAATAAGATTAGAGAAAATGCCCTGCGTGTCTATACTGCTATGAGCTGTCGTGGACTTTCCCGTGTGGATTTCTTTTGTACAGATACAGAGGAAATAATATTTAATGAGATTAACACAATTCCAGGGTTTACTTCGATAAGCATGTATCCAAAACTTTTCGGTCATGGCGGCATAGCTTATTCACAGCTTATTGATAAGCTGATAGCATTAGCACTGGAGGAGCATAATGGATAATAGACCCATTGGTGTTTTTGATTCAGGTGTAGGTGGACTTACAGCTGTTCGTCGTATGCATGAAATAATGCCTAATGAAAGCATTATTTATTTTGGTGATACTAGCAGAGTTCCTTATGGCACACGCTCGGCTCAGACAATTTTGCATTACACAAGGCAAGATGTCGCTTTTTTGCGTTCATTTGATATAAAAGCTATTGTTGTAGCTTGTGGCACAGTTTCTTCGGTTGCATTAAATATAGTAGCTCGTGAGCAAAATATACCTATGATTGGTGTTGTTGAGCCAGCAAGTTTGAAAGCACTGGAAAAAACCAAAAATGGTCGAATTGGTGTTATTGGCACAGCAGGCACAATAAAATCGTGCTCTTATGAGCGTTTTTTGCATGAAAAAGATAATAAACTCAATATATTTACAAAGGCTTGTCCGCTTTTTGTTCCTTTGGTTGAAAATGGCAGGGTAAATAAAGGCGATATAGTGATAGAAACAGTAGTAAAAGAGTATTTAACCGAACTTAAAGAGCAAAAAATAGATACTCTAATTTTGGGCTGTACACATTTTCCACTGATTAGGGAAGTTATCGCTGATTTTATGGGCGAAGATGTGGAACTTATTGATTCTGGTGCAGCAGCAGCAGATTATGCAAAGCGTATTCTAACTTTATCAGATAATAAAAACGCTGAAACAAAATATTTTGTATCTGATGACCCAGATTCATTTAAAGCACTTTCACATATTTTCTTAAATGGCGAGATTGCTGAAAATGTTGGAAATGTGGAAATTGCAACATATTAAAAAAATGAGGAAGATATGAAACGAGATATAATGCTGTCGATTCGCTCGACACAACAATTTGAGGGCTGTGATGAGGAAAAAATCGACCTCATGACAGAGGCCAGACTTTATGAACGTGGCGGAAAATTTTATATTTCATATGAAGAAAGCGAGTTAACTGGTCTTGTAGGTACACGCACAACGGTCAAAATAGATGGTGATACAATAACAATGATGCGTACTGGTACATATTCATCAGAAATGCTTTTTGGCAAAAATCAACGTCATGTGGGACTTTATCATACAGAATTTGGCGCAATGACTATTTCAACCCATACAAATGAGCTTAAAAGCACCATAAATAAAGATGGTGGACAACTTGAAATTGATTATACGGTTGAGGTAGACCAGTCAATGGTTGGTCATCATAACTTTAAAATGGTGGTAAAGCCAATCGGAGAAGATTTAGATGAGAATAAATAAAAAACGGAGAGTGTAAAAATGAACTTAATGGAAAATGCAAAGATTCAAGCTGCAAATATTGTTAAAGTTGCATATGAGAAAGCAAATGTAGCAGGCGTTTTACCACAGGCTCAACTGCCTAAAGTAGCTGTTGAAACACCAAAAGATTCTTCAAATGGTGACTGGGCTAGTCCGATTGCCATGCAGTGCACAAAGCTGCTTAGTATGCCACCAAGAAAGATTGCCGAGGTATTAGTGGAAAATATGGAGCTTAACGGCACTTGTTTTGAAAAAGTAGATATTGCTGGTCCCGGCTTTATCAACTTTACATATAACATGGACTGGTATAAAGATGCACTTAAAGCAGCAGTTTTAGAAGGTAAAGATTATGGCAAAACAAAGCTCCAAAATCCAGAAAAAATCATGGTTGAGTTTGTATCCGCAAACCCAACTGGTCCTATGCACATGGGTAATGCTCGTGGTGGTGTACTAGGCGATTGTCTAGCTGAGGTTTTAAGCTGGGCGGGTCATGATGTAACAAGAGAATTTTATATAAATGATGCTGGCAACCAGGTGGACAAGTTCGCCCACTCTGTTGAAGGCAGATATATCCAAATTATTAAGGGTGAGGACGCTATTGAGTTTGACCCTTCTTGGTATCAAGGTGCAGATATCAAAGAACTGGCTCAGATGCTTGTAGATGCTCATGGTGATAAGCTGCTCGATATGAGCGAACAAGAGCGTTTTGATGCCATAGTTGGTTTTGGTCTGCCACATAATATTGAGAAAATGCAGCGTGACCTAGCACGTTATAAAATTACTTATGATGTATGGTTTAGAGAAAGTACACTTCATAAGTCGGGTGCAGTTGAGGAAACTGTTAAAATGCTCACTGATGCTGGTGTAACTTATGAACAAGATGGTGCATTATGGCTGCGTTCTACCGATTTTGGTGCAGAAAAGGACGATGTTCTTCGCCGTGCAAATGGTTTCTACACTTATTTTGCTGCTGATATTGCATACCATAGAAATAAATTTGAAACACGTCATTTTGACAGAGTAATTAACATATGGGGAGCTGACCACCATGGTCATGTTGCTCGTTTGCAAAGAGCATTAGATGCTATAGGCTTAAACGGCTCTGAACGTCTTGAAATTGTGCTTATGCAGCTTGTGCGTATGATGCAAGGCGGCGAAGTTGTTCGTATGTCTAAGCGTACTGGCAAGAGCCTTACTCTCTCTGATTTACTTGATGAAATCCCAGTTGATGCTGCTCGTTTCTTCTTTAACTCTCGTGCAGCAGAAACTCAGATGGAGTTTGACCTAGACCTGGCTGTAAAGCAGGACAGTGAAAACCCACTTTACTATGTTCAGTATGCTCATGCTCGTATTTGTTCAGTGCTGAATGGTGCTATGCAGGACGGTAAAGAGCTGCCAAAGGCTGATGATGTTGATTTAACCGTGCTTTGTGAACCAGATGAAAAGGCACTTATTCGTGTTATAGCACAGCTGCCAGAAGAAATTATCAGTGCTGCAAATGACCGTGACCCATCTCAGATGAATAAGTATGGCGTGCATCTTGCGGCTCAGTTCCACAGATTCTATAACTCATGTCGTATTAACGATGCACAGCCTAATATTCGCGATGCTCGTTTGGTATTGTGCCAGGCTGCTGCACAAGCCATTAAAAATGTGCTTGGTATCATTGGTGTAGATGCTCCAGAGCATATGTAATACAATATGAGTCCCAAAACCTATACATAAAAAGGAGGCGTTTTCGATGTTTCGCCACATGAAAAAACTTGCAGCACTTGTTTTATCATCCGCCATTACTTTTACAAGTGCGGCAGCATTTACAGGAACACCAACAACACAATTTGACTATATTCTGCAAAAAATAGAGCAAAGCAGCTTGTATACACAAAATAATGAAATGCCAAGCGAGCAAGTCGCAGAAAAAAATGCCTATATTGAGCAAAATCCGGATAAACTTCAAGAAGTTATCAATGAGTATTTGCAAACATTGGATACACACTCTATGTTTTTAACTAAAGAGGAATATGAAAAAGGATTTTCTACATTAGTTGAAACAAGTGGTATTGGTGTTACAATTCAAAAACAGGGTGATAAGGTTATAATAATTGATATTGAAAAGGCCAGTCCAGCAGCACAGACGGGGCTTACAATAGGGGACGAGATTAAAAAAATAGATGGCGTTTCCATAGAGAATATGGAAATTTCACAAATGGGAGAACTGCTAAGGGGTGAAACAGGCTCTCAGGTTAAAGTTACAGTACTTAGAAATGGTCAAACAATCGATTACACCTTAACAAGAGCATATATAAGACCAAGTTATGTATCCAGCTATACCGTTGATGAAGGAATTGAATATATTCGCATAGAAGCTATGGGTTCAGAAAGTGATTTGAGAGATTTTGATGAAATCTGGAACGGTCTGGATGAAAAAAGCACTAAAGCAGTTATTCTTGACCTCCGTTCTAACGGTGGCGGACTTGTAGATGTCGCTTTAGAAATGGCAGATATTATTCTGGAAGATGATGGAACATATATGGGTGGTATTCAGTGGCGTGAAGATAATGGTGGATTTGAAAAATTCTATTCAAGAGGCACTGGTTTACCATTAAATGAAATTTGTGTACTTGTAGATGAAAATACAGCATCTGCGGCTGAACTTTTAGCGGGTATATTAAAAGAAACAGGTACAGCAGAAATCGTAGGCACTACTACTTATGGTAAGGGTCAGGGACAGTATCATTTTGATGTTTTGGGTGGTCAGTATAGGCTGATTGTAACATGTATGGAAATGAACCTTCCGCAGACAGGCTGTTGGGAGGGAAAAGGTATTACACCAACCGTTGAACCTTCACAAAATAATAATGTTATAGATACTGCATTAAATCAACTGCCAGCTATAGACAGCAATGCAACTATAAGTTATGGTGATAAGTCTGAGCAAGTACAGGCACTTTCGGGTAGATTGTACCTTTTAGGTTATATGGATACTATTCAAGATGTATTTGATACAAATATGTTGTCAGCACTCAGAGCCTTCCAGAAAGATGAAGGTCTAACAACAGGAATATTTGCAGGTCAGAAAACATTTGAAAAGCTAGAAGAAAAAATAAATAAACTAAAAAATGTTGGAAGTTCTGGTGATGCAGTATATGACACTGCCGTTGAAATATGTCAAAAGGCAGCATCTGAACCACTTCGTTATGTTTCGTTATCAGATGGAAGTTATAAAGTAGCATAAATTTAAAAACATATGATAAAATGGGAGGAAATATGGAACCCAGTCCTTTATGTACTCGTCAAATAATTGTTTCGTCGAAAAAAGATACTGGATTTGCTGAAAAACATTCTGATAATGTTGCGGCTGTGCTTACAAGCTCAAAAGAGCAATTCATGCAAACCCAAAAATTAAAGCAATTGCCATATGGAATAATTTTGGATTGCCCTAAAATGCCAGATAACCTTGAGTTCCCTATTACAGAACAGTATATTGCACTTTGTAAAAAGCATTTTAAATCTCAAATGAGCAACGATGCAACATTTTATTATTTGCGTGGGTTGGATGATTTTCAATCTCTTAGAGCAGCAGTTATTTCTATGACAGACCTTTGCGGAAGAACAATTATAACAGAAATTCATGCAGGTGAAGATGCAAGAATGCAAGATAATACAGATTGCCTTGCGGCTATGGGTGTATTGCAACGTATAGGCGTATCAACTATAATTTTTACGGCAAATACTCCAGAACAATTAGAAGATACACTAGAAAGAGTCGCACCATATGCGAGAATTTCTATTGGCGTACGTATACCTGCCAAGTGGCTTGAGAATGGCATTAAACTCACAAATGTTGAAATTTTAATGCCTTATAGCGGAGAAAATGCATCGCAACTTTGGGGTGTATTAAAGAAATATAAGGCAGGCAGAACCGCAAGCCGTGACCATGATGACTATATTTTAGCACCAGACGGTAGAGATGCCCATTTTATCGATGCTGTTACCGGAATTTCTGACGAAATAGAGTGTGATCATAGATTGCAGGAACGTTTGCTTGAGATAGAGGACGAGGAGGCAGCAGCACTTAAACTTGTGCTATGTGAGGAAGATGACCTTTATAATCTTGAAGAAGACCTTTATATGCTAACTCGTCCGGTCTGCCTTTGTGCACAAACACCGGAGCTGCTTGAAAAAGCGCTCAGGATTTACTCAGGACTTGCAATTTATGATGGAACATGGGAATTAAAACCAGAAGTTATAAAATATTTTTCTGAAAAATACGGAATGATTTGGCTGTAATTAAAGCTATTTTAATGAAAAGAGGTATAAAATTGGATTGGACTGAAGTTACTATATTTACCTCAACAGAGGGAATTATGCCTGTGACAGATTTACTTGAAAATCAAGGCATTGAGGGTTATGCACTTGAAGATGCTGCTGATTTTCAAGAATTCTTGCAGGATACAGAAATTTATTGGGATTATGTAGATGAAGACCTTAAACAAAAACTGTCTAACCAAGAAACAAAAATAAAGATTTATCTTTCTGATGATGAAGAAGGCAGAACACAGTATAATATCCTTTGCTCAAAACTGAATGAACTTAAAGCTCAAGATGAAAATAATGCTTATGGCAGACTTGTTACACAGACAAGCCTTACACGCCAGGAGGACTGGGAATGGGGTTGGAAACAGTATTTTAAACCATTTCCAGTTGGTGAAACTTTTATGATTAAGCCTTCATGGGAAACCGTTGAGGACACACAGGGAAGAACTATACTTGAAATCGACCCTGCATCTAGTTTCGGAACCGGTACACATGATACAACTCAGCTTTGCATTACTGCACTTGAACAGACTATAAAAGGTGGAGAAAAACTGCTTGATATGGGCACAGGTTCAGGTATTTTGGCAGTAGCTGCTGGTATGCTCGGTGCAAATCCTCATACAATAGTTGATATTGATGAACATTGTCTGACATGTGCTGATGAAAATGCACAGAGAAATGGTGTAACACTTGGCAGAAAGCTGCATGGTGATGCGCTTAAAAATCCTCAATTAGCCGAGCAAATCGGAGTGGATTATGATATTATTGTTGCTAATATAGTTGCTGATGTAATAATTGGTATGAGCAATATGTTTTGGGACAAACTAAAAAATAACGGTACTTTAATCTGTTCTGGTATTCTAAATGAGCGCGCAGATGAAGTCGAAAATGCACTTGTAAGTGCTGGATTTACAATTTGTAAACGTTCATCAAGCGATGACTGGACTGCATTTACTGCAAAAAAGTGAAGTAAAATAAGGTATATAACCAAAAAATCTGGACATCAGAATAGGTTTTTGTTACAATAGTAAGTAACCGTTTATGGTATAAAAAGGCAGAGAGGTATAAAATGCCAAGATTTTTTATTGATGATGTACCAAATGGTGTATCGGTTAATATAACCGGTGAAGATGCACACCACATAACAAGAGTGCTGCGTATGAAAGCGGGTGAGATGCTCACTCTTTGCGACTCACGGGGTAATGATTATATATGTGAGCTTGAAAGCTCAGAAAAAAATAATGTAACCTGTAAAATTTTGAAAACAATTCCTTCGGTTGGTGAGCCATCAGTTGACATAACTATTTATATGGCGCTGCCCAAAGGCGATAAAATGGATTTTATTGTTCAAAAAGCAGTTGAGCTTGGAGCAAAAAGGATTGTACCATTTATAGCAAAACGCAGTGTATCCCGCCCAGATGAAAAGTCGCTTTACAAAAAATGCGATAGATGGCGAAAAATTGCCAAAGAAGCAGCTATGCAAAGCGAACGTGGAGCTGTGCCACAAGTTTCAGATGTTTTAAATTATAAACAGGCTGTTGATGAGGCTGGTGAACATGAACTCGCTATATTTCTTTATGAAAATGAAAAAGAAACAAGTATTCACAGTGTACTTGAGGACAAAATATTTTCTTCGGTTGCAATTATGATAGGTCCAGAGGGTGGTTTTGCTGACGAAGAAGTTAATACAGCCATACAAGGAAAAATGCAAAGCGTATCACTTGGTTCTAGAATATTACGCTGCGAAACTGCGCCTATTGCAGCATTAAGCATTGTTATGTATGAAAGCGGAAGTTTCTGATGATTAAAAATTTAGACTGGAGTTGATTTTTTTGGCGGCAAATAATGTGCCTAAAAAAAGGGAAGAAGAATATACTACCAATAAGGTTTTAGTTGTTTTTAGCCTTTGTTTGCTCGGTGTGTTAGTCCTTATGGGCATAAAAAATATGGTCAATTATGGCTCATCATACCTGACAGGTATGATGCTTATTAGAGTTTTAATCGGTGTTTCGGCGTTATGTGTGATAATAGGCATAATTAAGATGATTCGTGAAAAACAGAGCAAAATAAGCACTGCAATGCGTATCCTAACAGGAAAGAATATATTTATTGTATCTTTTGTATCTTTAATAGTATTTACTTTAACCTATAAATACCTGTTTTTGGTATTTAATATATTTTATGTGGCTTTGCCAGCATTAGCCGTTTATTATCTGATTTTTCACTCATATCAGAGAGAGTTTTTTGTTATTGCTGTTGATGGTGGTGTGGCTGGTGTACTTTTATTTATTGTGCGTAGAGCGGTTGCCAGTTCCCAAATGAAGATAGCATGGGCAGCGGTCGCTATTATGGCGGTTATACTAATTGTTCAGGCGGTTATTGTGGCTAAAATAAAGTCTAACGATGGTAAACTAAAGGTTGGAGCAAAAGAATATGATTTTGCTTTCTCTAAAAACGCGTATACTATGATGTTTTTGACTCCACTTGTTATGACTGCACTGGTTGCATTAGGTGCGGCTACAAGTGTGACAATAGGTTTTTATGCTATTATTGTAGTAGCGGCATATTTATTTGTCACAGCTGTATACTATACTGTGAAACTAATGTAAAATATAAGCGGATAGCTATTTGGCTGTCCGCTTTAATCTTTAGAGGTGTTTTAATGAAACGTATTGTTTGTTTGTGTTTATCACTTTTAATGCTTTGCGGCTGTAAGCCCATAATAAAAAAAGTTGATTCATCGCTTGAGACTGCAACACAAATGCAGCAGACACTAAATAATAATGAAAATCATGCAATATTTATAAGCGAAAAAATGGACGGAGATGAAGTGTTTCAAAGCTTAGAGTCCATATATCCATATGCTTTTTCAATGGAATTTATATATTATCCAATTCGAATAACGGAAATAACGGTTGATATACAAAATCATGCACAACAAATGCAGGCTAAATTATTAGCAGAACAAATAGCTAAACAACAAGTTGAAGGCTTACAAACACAAGAGGATATGTTTGCAGCTTTGCATGATTATTTAACAACACATTGTCAGTATGATACACAAACAGTTGAGCAAGATAATCTAGATGGCACAAGTGCTCCATTCACCGCTTATGGGGCGTTAGTCAATGGCAAAGCAGTCTGCTCCGGATATGCTAGAGCATTTATGATGATGTGCAGGGCAGTTGGACTTGATACAATTTATATTTCAGATTCTCAGATGAATCATAGCTGGAATGCTGTAATGATTGATGGTGAGATTTTCTACATAGACTGTACCTTTGATGACCCTATTCCAGACCAAGGTGAAAAAATAATTCGTGAATATTTTTTGAAAACAGGTGATGAGCTAGAAAAAACTCATACATGGGATCGTGATTTTTATGAGGATTTAATAACTGAAATATACGGAAAATAGAGTAAAATTGAACTTTAAAAAGGATTTAAAAAACTTATAAAAAATATGAAAAAAGTGTTGACAAATGGGGTATAAGCGTATATAATAAATCATGTCGCTGATGAGTGACGGCAAATAAACCAAAGCCAAGGCGATGATAACTTAATAAGATGGCGGTATAGCTTAGTTGGCTAGAGCGTTCGGTTCATACCCGAAAGGTCATTGGTTCAAGTCCGATTACCGCTACCATTTGGCCCGTTGGTCAAGCGGCTAAGACACCGCCCTTTCACGGCGGTAACACGGGTTCGATTCCCGTACGGGTCACCATTTGGAAGTTTAGCTCAGCTGGGAGAGCATCTGCCTTACAAGCAGAGGGTCAGCGGTTCGAGCCCGTTAACTTCCACCAAAGAAAACACGCATTAAAATGCGTGTTTTTTGTTTATATAAATAAAAATTGGGGAATTACCCCCAAAGTGAAAATGAACCAGCTAAAAATGCCTCGCTGAAAAAATAACCACAGCAAATTAAAAATGTGTTCCATATTGTTATTCCTGCTGCAGACCAACTAATATATTCTCTGATTGGCATTTGCAAAAGACCAGCTGGAATGGAAACAATGGTTCTAAGCATGGGAATGATTCTACATATCATAAGTGCTTTACCGCCGCCATGCTCCAAACGTTTATGACACTGCTCTACAAACTCGTGGAATTTTTTGCTCTTGCCAAAAAGTTTGTTTAAAAGCGGTGCACCGCCAAAATAACATATTGCATACATGACGATGGAACCAGCAATTCCTGCAAGAACAGAAACAACTATACATAAAATAAGATTGTGCCCGCTTTGTGCTATAAGCACGCCAACAGCAGGCATTATAATACCAGCAGGAAGTCCAGGAAGATTTAGATATTCACAAAAGAAAACAGCCGCCATCATTGGCAGACCATACTGCTCAAAAAGTGAAATTACGCTCTGTATACTGCTCATCTATATATTTCGCCGTCCTTATATTTTTTATTTAATAATAGCAACAGGCGACAGCCCACGCAATAGCTATCGCCTGAAATTTAAAAACAATTCATATTTATATATTAAATATTAAAATAATGGTATGGAGAAAATAGTGCTTACCACCCACAATGCACTTACCACTCCTGCACCAGTTAAACCGGCTAAAAATAAATGTGCATTTGTCCATCGTTTGCGTACATATCGTTTTACATGGGGTTTACCAAGATATTGATTAGCTATTTGACAAGCCTCATGCATAATGTCATTTGTTTTTTTGTTTTGGTCTTTAATAATAAAAATTGCTTGTTCAAAGGCAGTCGAGTCAGACGGCTGCACAACAACTATTCTTCTGGAAATTCCTTTGACCATAACTGTTCTCCTTTAGAGCTTTTTGTTTGCTCTACCATTATGCCCTTTATATGGAGTTTTATACAGGCAATGGTCTTTGTTCAAGTCTGAAAACTAAAGCAGACAAGTCATCGGATATTCCACGTTTTGCAGCAGCTACAACGAGTTGCGCTGCAATTTCTTTTGGACTGTCTTTTTTATGCTCATATATCAAGGATTTAAGCCATTTATCGTCTGTGCTGTCACATATGCCATCGGATACCATGACAAATAAATCGCCTCTTTGAAGTTTTATGGGTATGCTTTGGTCTGCTGCGGTGTCATCAGATAGTCCCACAGGCAAATTTCCACCAGCGATACTGGTTATTTTATTTTCGCTTACAATATAACTCGATGCTGCTCCGCACTTTAGACAACTTCCTCTTCCAGTAAATAAATCAAGCATAAGTAAATCAAGTGTAACTCCTCGTGTGCTGTCGCATTTTAATCTGAAAGCAGGGGATACCGTTCTAAGTGCATCATCGGGTGGTATACCTGCCCTAAGAAATCGCTCCATAAGGGATAAAATCATGCGGCTGTCTTTTGCAGCAGGTTCACCTGTCCCCATACCATCAGCAAGAAGCAAACACGCTTGGCCACTATCGGTTACAAACGACCTAGCAGTGTCACCAGAAACATGTTCACTTTGTTTTTGACGCTGACCAATTCCAACAACTGCCCTAAAGGGTGCTTGTTCTTTTAAAATTAAACGTGTGCCTAATTCATCAGATATGCGTTCCGGCTCAGTAAGGCACACAGAAAGCACTGCTGAAAGTCCGGCTGCAAAGCCACGGCGTTCATGTAATATATTTTCCATTGCATCGCCGTCCAGTTCAACCCTTAAATGCCCAGTGCCATCACGGAAAACAGCCACTTTATCTATATTTCCAAATGCAGAGGCATAGCTTCTGACTTGTCGCTCTCTTGCTGGAAGTTCGGCTTGCTCGCAGCCAAGGGTGCTGCTTATTTGTCTTAATATGCCAGTAAGTCCAGCATATTGTTGAGCTATAAGCGAACAGTTTTCTTCACAGCGTCTGCGGTATTGCTGACGCTCTCTAAGGGAAAATAATGCTCGGTTTATTGATGTTAATAGCTCTGGAAAATGTATGCAGCGTTCGGAAAAATGTTTTGGGAAATCGCTTGCCTCTGCTCGTCCGCGTTTAAGCATTGGTACAGATACATCATTTAAGGCTGAAAGCGTGGAAACATAATCCTTTTGCCAGCATTGATTGCATATTCTGCAAGTGCGACACACAGAATCAGCTGCACAATCAAAAATTGCATGTATATCTTCATCGGCACTTGCACGTCCGGTTTGTATTCCGCTCATCATGGCAAGATACATTTCATAAAATGCATCAGATGCCTCGCTTGCATATTTTCCTGCACTGTGTTTCATTCTTAAAAGTTTATCAAGCGTGTTTTCAGGTGCAGGAATAAGAGAGTCTTTTATGTATTGCCAAAGAGTTTCAGGGATAAACCAAAATGCAAATGCAGATAAACAACACTCATATACACAGGAAATAAAGAACGGGTTATCTACTGCCAGCAGACAAGCTGCACTTGATGTCATAGCTGCACTAAACAAAAATGGAATTTTGCCCATAGACCGAAATGCTCCGGACAAAAGGGCGGATAAACTATATACACACGTGAAAAATGCTCCGCTCCCGCTGGATAAATCCATTGTAACGCCAAAGATAACACCAAAAGTTGCTCCGCTTGCACTTGAACCAAGATATGCTCCAGCAAGCGCTAAAATATATGCTGCAATTCTTGCAGGAGAAATAACATTAAAAAGGGTGATATTCCCTGTCGAGATAAGTACGCTTGCTGTTATAGCAAGCAGTCCAGCGGGTTTTCGCAAGTCACCGAGTCGTTTAGGGGTTGAAAATGCCTGCATATAACACCAGCATAGACTTCCTGTTATGATGCACATAGTGAAAAATTTAAAAATATCCCAAATGGTTAGAAAAGGCGGAGCAGGTAAAAGTATAAATGTACAGACGGCTGTCATAAGAGAACAAGCAAGAGGCATAAACCAGCCTTTTTTTAAATGTTCTCTGAAAATATAAGCACATACAAATGTAAGTATGCTTGCTGCCGCAGACGAAATGCCAACCATTCCGCCACGTACAAAAACAGAACCTAAAACAGAACCTAAAAGAGCATATATTCCATTTCTGCTTACTGTGCAAGCTGATGTGAATGCTATGCCAAGAGGGGAGTATGTGCCAAAAAATATGCCTTGAGATAAAATTACACCGAGCAAAAACCGCCTTATGCCATTTATAAGCCTTCGGGCGGCGTCGGTGCGCGTAAGTCGTGTCCAAACAGCGGCTGTATGTGCGGCTGCCTCAAAACTTTTGCGTTCTAGTGTTTGCTTGTCCATGGTGAAACCTCCTTGGGTTTCAGTATATGTGCTACGCTGTGCGTGTTTTGTTGGAAAATAAGCATGGAAATATCAAAATCATATTTTTTATGCATTCTTGCAATCGGAAATATAGCAAAATGAGGAAAAATAATAGGAAATGCAGGGAAAACAATGGAAATAAAACGCTATTATGTGTTGTTTGCATTGTATGTTTGGATATGCTAGAATAGACTGAAATCAAATTTTATTAAAATCTTATGGAGGATATATATGAATATTGGAAAGGTGGAGGTAAATGGCAGACTTATACTTGCACCTATGGCAGGTGTTACAGATAAAGCATTCAGACAGATTTGCAGAGAACATGGTGCCGCCCTTACAGTAACTGAGATGGTATCTGCAAAGGCACTTTGCTTTAAAGATAAAAAAACACCTAGACTGCTGGGTTTGTCAGAAAACGAACACCCTGCATCAGTTCAAATTTTTGGCTCAGAGCCAGAAAGTATGGCGGAAGGTGCTATTATTGCAAAAGAAATTTCTGGTTGTGATATAATAGATATAAATATGGGTTGTCCTGCACCTAAGATTGTGAATAATGGTGATGGGTCTGCACTGATGAAAGATATTAAACTTGCCGAAAAGATTATTTGTGCGGTTAAAAAAGCCGTTAATTGCACTGTTACAGTTAAATTTAGAAAGGGTTGGGATGAGAAAAGTATAAACTGCATAGAGTTTGCTAAAATGTGCGAGCAGTCAGGTGCCGATATGATTGCCATTCACGGCAGAACAAGAGCACAACAATATTCAGGACATGCAGATTGGGACGCTATAAAAAATGTGAAACAAGCGGTTAAAATTCCGGTTGCTGCAAACGGAGATGTTTTTACTCCAAAAGATGCTGTTAAAATAATAAACTATACTGGTGCTGATTTTGTTATGATTGGCAGAGGAGCTTTGGGTGACCCGTGGCTGTTTTCAAGGAGTAATGCGCTCATAGAAACAGGTATACTTCCAGATGAACCAACCCTTTGCAAAAGACTTGATACAGCAGTTAGACAAATAGAGCTTGCGTTAGAGGATAAAGGTGAGCATATAGCTATGCTTGAGGCTAGAAAACATGTTAACTGGTATTTAAAAGGTTCATCAGGTCTTAAAGAATTTAAAAAGCGTGTATGTGCATTTAATAAAATAGATGAGCTTTACAAGTTGTGTGAGGAAATAAAGGCTCAGATGTAAAAAAGGGGGCTTCACCGATGACAGAAGATGTGCTGATTAAACGTGCTAAAAATGGTGAAGTGGCTGCATTTGAGGCATTAGTGTCAGCTTATGAACGTCGAGTGTATACTCTTGCAATTCGTTCAACAAATTCACATGAAGATGCACTTGATATAACTCAAGAGGTTTTTTTAAAGGCTTATAAGTCAATATCGTCATTTAGAGGAGATAGCGGATTTTCTACATGGCTTTATAGAATCACTATGAACCAGTGTGTTGACTTTGCAAGGCGTAAAAAAAATATAACCGTCCAATCAATAGATGATGACAACTTGTTACAGTTGCCAGACACAAAAGAAAGCAATCAACCAGAACACTCTCTTGAAAAAAGTGAGCTAAGAAAAGAACTTGACACTGCTCTTGATATGGTATCACAAGAACATCGAGCAGTGGTTATAATGCGAGATGTTGTTGGTATGAAATACTCTGATATAGCTAAAACGCTTGAGGTTGAAGAGGGAACAGTGAAATCTCGTCTTGCAAGGGCAAGGTCGGCTCTTAGAAAAATTCTAATAGAAAGAGGGAACATTTCCTTACCATCTACGTCTAAACAGTCGGAAAGGAGGCGGGAAAATGCCAAACTGTGAAAAATACCGTGAGCTTTGCTCATCAAGTATTGACGGTCAGTTATCAGAAATTGAAGAAAAAGAACTTTTAGAGCATTTGTCAGAATGTCCCGCCTGTGCAGAGTATCTTGAAGATATTCGTCAAATGCAAAATGCATGGGAGGATATAAAACAGCCACTGCCAGATGATTTGCATGAGAAAATTATGAAAAATATTGTGTTGGAGACAGAAAAACAAACACATAGACAAAAAAGTGCAAAGAGTCAGTTCCCCGTTTTTACAGTTATATCAGCGGTCGCTGCATGTGTAATGATTGCTTTATCTGGTGCAGTTGGTGATATAATTAGTATTGTTTCAAATAATGAAAATAATGAAACGGAAGGTAATCAGCCAACCGGTCAGCTTGTTATGGAGAAAACAATTGAAGAAACAAAGGAAAACATTGAAGAACCTAGCCAGCCGGAGCAGAATGAGCAGACGCAGCCTGAAACTCAGCAGACGCCTGAGACTGAATATGAGCAGGAGCAACCACAGGTGGAACAGCATTATGAGGTTTTGCCTAGAGTTGTTGATGAGCAGCCACAAACCAAACAAGAGCAAATACCAGCAGTTGCATCTAACGAGCAGGGAAAACAAGATAGTGAACAGACTGTGATGCAATCACCAGCCGCATTTTCGGTTGAGGGTCAGCAACAGTTGCCAAGAAATGCCGCTGAAAATCAATCGGTAAAAATTCCATCTTATATGCAAACATCTAGCTTTGCTTTTTGTTGTGTTGCAGTTGGCTCCGGTGAGGTGCCTGTAATTGAAAATTCAAACCTTGTAGAAAAAGATGATAATATATATTATTTTAAAGTGACAGGTGTTATAAGTGATTTTGATAACACTGTTGCTGCTTTGAAAGAAAATGGTTTTGAAACAACTATGCGTACAGATTTGGACGTTAAAATAGATACAAATGCATCTGAAGGTTTGCTTATTTTGGTTGTAAACCAATAAGAAAATGTATGTAAATTCCGGTAAAATTATTTTATCGGAATTTTTTTGTTTTTTTCGATAAAAGATATTGACAAATAATAAAAAATGAGTTATTCTATACAAGACCTGCAAAAAGGCAGGCAAAATGCGATGATATCGGAGATTGCTGACATGTGTCAGGTAACTTCGATGGAGTAGGTCCGACAATCGGGCGGTTGAGACAACTGCTTATTGTAAAACGTCAATGTTCTTGCGTAAATTCGGGACTTTTGGCAGCTTTGCCAAAAAGCCGATGGCACGAACCTCCTGCGTTATTTTGACCGGATTTTTCACAGACAGTGTGCCGGTTATTTTCATGCCCGTAGGCGATACGCCGGGCGGGGTTGCAGTATCTCTCCGTAACGAGTCGACACATTTTTAAATGTACGACATGTACGAGGAGGAAAAACCAAAATGGCAAATGCTGAAAAGATTCGTATCCGCCTGAAGGCATACGACCACGAGCTTATCGATCAGTCCGCAGAGAAGATTGTTGAAACCGCTAAGCGTACAGGTGCTAAGGTTTCTGGACCAATCCCTCTGCCAACCGAAAAAGAAATTATCACTATTCTGCGTGCTGTTCATAAGTACAAGGACAGCCGTGAGCAGTTTGAGCGTCGTACTCATAAGCGTCTTATCGATATCGTTAATCCAGGACAGAAGACTGTCGAGTCCCTTATGACTCTTGATCTTCCAGCTGGCGTTGAAATCGAAATTAAGCTCTAATTTTACTGAACTAACAAATCTGTTGCAAATGCAGCGGTTTGCACCTAGCCACAACAGTGTGGCAGGGTCAAGTTGGCAGCAGGCTGAGACCTCTGTCAACCAATAACCTTTAATAGGAGGAAAACAAAAATGCTGAACAAAGCAATTATCGGCAAGAAAGTTGGTATGACCCAAATCTTCGACGATGAAGGTAAGGTTATCCCAGTAACTGTAATCGAAGCTGGTCCATGTGTAGTAACTCAGCTAAAGAGCGTTGAGAAGGAAGGCTACGCTGCTGTACAGCTAGGTTTCGAGGACATTAAGGAAAAGAAACTCAACAAGCCAGAGCTAGGTCATTTAAAGAAGGCTGGCGAGGCTGTTAAGAAGTACCTCAAGGAGTTCCGTTTTGACGATTGCTCCGCTTTCCAGGTTGGTGACGTAATCACCGCTGATATGTTCCAGGTTGGCGATTATGTTGATGTAACTGGTATCTCTAAGGGTAAAGGTTTTGCTGGCGTTATCAAGCGTTTTAACGCTGGTCGCTCCCCAATGAGCCATGGTGCTGGTCCTATGCACCGTCATCAGGGTTCTATGGGCGCTTGTTCTGACCCTTCTAAGATTATGAAGGGTAAGATGATGCCTGGTCACCTCGGCAACGAGCAGGTTACTGTTCAAAACCTTGATGTTGTTAAGGTTGATGCTGAACTGAACTTAATCGCTGTTTGCGGTGCTATCCCAGGTCCTAAGGGCGGCATCGTGTTCCTGAAGAACACTGTTAAGAAGAATCCTGAGAAGAAGGGTCCTGCTGCTGGTATCAGTAAGAACCCACAGAAGGCTTCTGCAAGAAAGTAAGGGGAGGAGGAAATACTAATGCCTACAGTTAAGGTTTACAATATGGCTGGTCAGGAGACTGGCACAATCGAGCTTAATGCTGATATCTTCGGCATCGAGCCTAATATGTCTGCTATGCATGCAGTAGTAAAGAACCATCTCGCTAACAAGCGTCAGGGCACTCAGTCCACTCTGACCCGTGCAGAGGTTCGCGGCGGTGGCATTAAGCCATGGCGTCAGAAGGGCACAGGCCGTGCTCGTCAGGGTTCTATCCGCTCTCCACAGTGGACTCACGGTGGTATTGCCTTAGGTCCTAAGCCACGTTCTTACCGTTATACTCTGAACAAGAAGCTGCGTCGTCTGGCTATGATGTCTGCTCTGTCTGCAAAGGCTGCTGCTGGCGAAATCATCGTTATTGATGACCTGAACATGGGTGAAATCAAGACTAAGACTTTTGCAGGTTTCCTGAAGTCTGTTGATGCAACTGGCAAGAGCCTTGTTGTAACTCCAGAGTCTCGCACCAATGTTATTAAGAGTGCTGCAAATATTCCAGGTGTTCGCACTACTATTGCTACTACTCTAAATGTTTATGATATCCTCAACGCTGACAAGTTCATCATCGACAAGGCAGCGGTTGCTAAAATCGAGGAGGTTTACGCATAATGAAATTCGCACATGACGTAATCATTAGGCCTATTATTACCGAGCGTTCTATGGAAGGTATAGCTGAAAACAAGTATGTTTTCGAGGTTGCTCCAAACGCTGGTAAGATTGAAATTAAAAAGGCTGCTGAAGAAATCTTCGGCGTTAAAGTTGCTAAGGTTAACACCATTAAGCTGCCAGGTAAGTGGAAGCGTATGGGCGTTCACACTGGTAAGCGCAAGGACATCAAGAAGGCTGTCATTACCCTGACTGATGATTCCAAGAAGATTGAAATCTTTGAAAATATGATGTAATTTACCGCAAGGTGAATATATAAATGCGACAATCGGTCGCAGGTATGGGGATGTCACCCCGATAAGAACAGATTTTAAGGAGTTGAAAAACAAAATGGCGATCAAAACTTTCAACCCTACGACACCTTCCCGCCGTAACATGACTACTCTGTCTAATGCGGGACTGTCTAAGGTAAAGCCAGAGAAGAGCCTTCTCGAAAAGCTGAAAAAGACCGCTGGTCGTAATAGCTACGGCCGTATCACCGTGCGCCATAAGGGCGGCGGAAACAAGCAGAAGTACCGTATTATCGACTTCAAGCGTCAGAAGCTGGATATGCCAGCTACTGTTCTGACTCTGGAATATGACCCAAACCGTTCCGCTAACATCGCTCTCATTCAGTATGAGGACGGCGTTAAGGCTTATATCCTCGCTCCAGAGGGTCTAAACATCGGTGACAAGGTTATTTCCTCTGTTAATGCTGACATCAAGCCTGGCAACTGCCTGCCAGTTCATGCAATTCCAGTTGGTACTATGATTCATAACATTGAGCTTTACCCAGGTAAGGGCGCTCAGCTAGTTCGTTCTGCAGGCGTTGGCGCTCAGCTAATGGCTAAGGAAAACGGCAAGGCAATGGTTCGTCTGCCATCTGGTGAGCTGCGTTATGTTCGTCTTGAGTGCAAGGCTACAATCGGTGTAGTTGGTAACTCTGACCACTCTAACGTTCAGCTTGGTAAGGCTGGTCGCAGCCGTCATATGGGTATCCGCCCAACAGTTCGTGGTTCTGTAATGAACCCTTGTGATCACCCACATGGTGGTGGTGAAGGTAAGAGCCCAATTGGCCGTCCAGCACCTGTTACCCCATGGGGCAAACCTGCTATGGGTTATAAGACTCGTAAGAAGAATCACCGTACCGACAAACAGATTGTTCGTCGTCGTAACGGTAAGTAAGGAAAGGAGAACAGAAATATGGGCAGAAGTGTTAAGAAGGGCCCTTTTGTGGCTCCTGAGCTTTACAAAAGAGTCGTTGCTATGAATGAAGCTGGCGAGAAGAAGGTTGTTAAGACCTGGTCTCGTGCATCTACAATTTTTCCTGAGTTCGTTGGTCATACTATCGCAGTTCATGACGGTCGTAAGCACGTTCCAGTATATGTTACTGAGGACATGGTAGGTCATAAGCTGGGTGAGTTCGCTCCAACCCGTACCTATAAGGGTCACGCGGGCAGCAAGACCTCCAACAACGGTAAGTAAGGGAGGACGAACAGATGGAAGCAAGAGCAATCGTTAGAAACGTCCGCATGACCCCTCGTAAGATGAAGCTAATCTGTGACCTGATTCGTGGTAAAGACGCAGGCACTGCTATGGCTATCATCATGAACACTCCTAAGGCTGCTAGCGAAGTTATGGCTAAGCTGCTAAAGAGTGCTGTTGCTAATGCGGAGAATAATCACAACATGAACACTGATAAGCTGTATGTTAAGGAAGTTCATGTAGCACCAGGTCCTATCATGAAGCGTATTATGCCACGTGCACAGGGTCGTGCATTCCGTATCCTGAAGAGAACCTCTCATGTGACTCTGGTTCTCGCAGAGAAAGAATAAGGGGAGGTTAAACAATGGGCCAGAAAGTAAATCCGAACGGTCTTCGTGTCGGCGTAATTAAAAATTGGGATTCCCGTTGGTTCGCTAAGGACAATGTTTTTGGCGATCTCCTCGTGGAAGACTATAACATTCGTAAGTATCTTAAGAATCTTCTCAAGGATGCAGGCGTTCCTGCTATTGAGATTGAGCGTACCGCTAAGGACGTTAAGATTCTGATTCAGTGTGCTCGTCCAGGCTTTGTTATCGGTCAGGGCGGCGAAAAGATTGAAAAGCTACAGGCTGATGTTGCTAAGATGATTGGTAAGCCAGTTAAGATTTCTATTATTGAAATCAAGAACCCAGATACCAATGCAACTCTGGTAGCTGAAAACATTGCTGCACAACTGGAAAAGCGTATCTCTTTCCGTCGTGCAATGAAGCAGTGCATGGGCCGCGCAATGCGTATGGGTGCTAAGGGCATCAAGACCGCTTGCTCCGGTCGTCTAGGCGGCGCAGAAATCGCTCGTACTGAGCATTATCATGAGGGTACTATCCCACTACAAACTCTGCGTGCTGATATTGACTACGGTTTTGCTGAGGCTGATACAACCTACGGTAAAATCGGTGTTAAGGTTTGGATTTATAAGGGTGAGGTTCTGACAGGTGGTCCTCGTCTTGGTCGTTCAATCGAGGCTCCAAAGCCAGCATCTGAACGCCGCGACCGCCGTGATGGTGACCGTCGCCGTAGAAATAATAATCGTGGCGAGCGTCGTGCTCCACGTCAGGAAGGAGGCAACCGCTAATGCTGCTCCCAAAGAGAGTTAAATACCGTCGTGTGCATCGTGGCCGTCTTAAGGGCAAGGCATCACGTGGTAATTTCGTAGCTTATGGTGATTTCGGTCTTCAGGCTACAGAGCCATGCTGGATCACCTCTAACCAGATTGAGGCTGCCCGTATTGCGATGACTCGTTATACTAAGCGTGGCGGTAAGGTTTGGATTAAAATTTTCCCTGACAAGCCAATTACTGAGAAGCCAGCTGAAACCCGAATGGGTTCCGGTAAGGGTTCTCCAGAGTACTGGGTTGCTGTAGTTAAGCCAGGTCGTGTTCTTTTTGAAATCGCTGGTGTTTCTGAGGAAGTTGCTCGTGAGGCACTTCGTCTGGCTAGCCACAAGCTGCCTTGTAAGACAAAGTTTGTTACTCGTGAGACCAAGAATGGTGGTGAAGTATGATGAAGGCAAAAGAGATTAGATCACTGAGTGCTGAACAGCTGCAGGATAAGCTCGCAGAGCTTAAGAAGGACCTCTTCAACCTTCGTCTCCAGCACGCTACCAATCAGCTTGACAATGTAAACAAGATAACAGAAGTTAAGCGTGACATTGCACGTGTCAACACCGTTCTCCGCGAGCTTCAGCTTGCGGCAAAGTAAGGAGGTAAGCGAAGTTGAGCGAGAGAGCGTTAAGAAAAACCCGTGTGGGTAAGGTAGTATCCGATAAGATGGATAAGACTATCGTTGTAGCAATCGAGGATAGCGTACAGCATCCTCTGTATAAAAAGGTTATGAAGCGTACCTATAAGCTCAAGGCACACGACGAAAACAACGAGTGCCGTGTAGGCGATAAGGTTAAGGTAATGGAAACCCGCCCACTGTCCAAGGACAAGCGTTGGCGTTTGGTTGAAGTTGTCGAGAAGGCGAAGTAAGGAGGGGAACACATGATTCAGCAGGAAACTTATCTGCGTGCGGCTGACAACAGCGGTGCGAAAGAACTGAAATGTATCCGTGTTCTCGGTGGCTCTACCCGTAAGTACGGTAATATCGGCGACGTAATCGTTTGCTCTGTACGTAAGTGTACACCAGGCGGCGGCGTTAAGAAGGGCGATGTTGTTAAGGCAGTTATCGTTCGTACTGTTAAGGGTCTGCGTCGCGCAGATGGCAGCTATATCCGTTTCGATGAGAATGCGGCAGTTATTATTAAAGAAGATAAAAACCCACGTGGTACCCGTATCTTTGGGCCAATTGCAAGAGAGCTGCGTGATAAGGATTATATGAAGATTCTGTCACTTGCTCCAGAAGTACTGTAAGGGAGGTCGCCATAATATGAATAATCTGCATGTTAAAACCGGCGACACCGCCGTTGTTCTTTCTGGTAAGGAAAAGGGCAAAAAGGGTAAAGTACTATCTGTTAACCCTAAGAAGGGTATGGTAGTAATCGAAGGCGTTAATATGGTAACTTGCCATATGAAGCCTCGTCGTCAGGGTGAAACCGGCGGCATCGTAAAGCGCGAGGGTGCTCTGCGTGCTTGTAAGGTTATGAAGGTTTGTCCTAAGTGTGACAAGCCAACACGTCCTGCACATAAGATTTTAGACAGCGGCAAAAAGGTTTGCGTTTGCAAGCACTGTGGCGCTGAAATTTAAGGGGAGGAAAAGCTATGCCTAGATTAAAGGATAAATATGAAGCAGAAGCTCGTCCTGCTCTGATGAAGAAGTTCGAGTATAAGAGCCCAATGCAGATTCCACAGCTTGATAAGATTGTTATCAACGTTGGTTGTGGCAAGGAAGCAAACGGCAATGCAAAGGTTATCGAAGCTGTTGTTCGTGACCTGACTGCTATTACTGGTCAGAAGCCAGTTGTTACTCAGGCTAAGAAGTCTGTTGCTAACTTTAAGCTCCGTGAAGGTATGCCAGTAGGTGCGAAGGTTACTCTTCGTTCCGACCGTATGTGGGAGTTCCTAGACCGTCTGTTCAACGTGGCTCTGCCTCGTGTGCGTGACTTCCGTGGTATTTCTGCTAACTCTTTCGACGGCCGCGGCAACTATGCTTTCGGTCTGAAAGAGCAGCTGATTTTCCCAGAAATCGAGTATGACCAGATTGATAAGATTCGTGGTATGGATATCATCATCTGTACTACTGCTAAAACTGATGAAGAAGCTCGTGAGCTGCTCACCATTATGGGCGCTCCATTTGCTAAGTAAGAAGGAGGAGAATTCAAATGGCTAAGAAGGCAATGGTACTCAAGCAGCAGAAGACTCCTAAGTTCTCTACTCGTCAGTACAATCGTTGTAAAATTTGCGGTCGTCCACACGCTTATCTGCGTGATTTTGGTATCTGCCGTATCTGTTTCCGTGAGCTGGCTTATAAGGGTCAGATTCCAGGTGTTCGTAAGGCTTCCTGGTAAAAGGAAAAATAAAAAGAGAGTGCTTTTTGCACTCTCTTTTTTGTATAAAATCTCAGAAAGATTTTTGTAAAAAACACTTGAAATGTATATATTATATGTGATATAATATATAATAGTTACGCATGAGTGTGACATATTCCGCAAAACGCATGGTGAGCGTTTTTTGCGAAGTCTTTCGTTGGCCATTACCCGATAGTTTCGGCGTGGTCTTTGAAATGAAGGAAACACGGCCGACCTGCCGTAATATCAAGGCTTTTAGCAAAATAACCGCAAAATTAAACGATTCTGTACAAAAATCAGTAGTTTTTTATATTGCGGATATTGGTTTGTCATGATATAATTACCGCTGGTCTGATGTGTTTCAGGCCAGCGATTTTTTAACTTCACAACCCGCTGTGAAAGGGTCACGGCGGTGTAGTAAGAAAAGTGGACGGCAACCCGACGGCGTTCCGTCACGAAGTACCGTCAAACTTCTGAAAGGAGCAAGAAAGAATGCAGATCACAGATCCAATTGCAGATATGTTGACCCGTATCCGCAACGCAGCTGCTGCTCGTCACGACTCTGTTGACGTTCCAGCATCTAAGATGAAGAAGTCCATCGCTCAAATTCTTCTTGACGAGGGCTACATCAAGAATTTCCAAATCGTAGACAATGGCAATCAGGGCATTATCCGTATCGCTCTGAAGTATGGTGCAAACCGCCAAAAGGCTATCACCGGCTTAAAGCGTGTTTCTAAGCCAGGTCTGCGTGTATACGCAGGTGCTCAGGAGCTTCCTAAGGTTCTTAGAGGACTTGGTATTGCAATTATTTCAACTTCCAAGGGCGTAATGACCGACAAGAAAGCTCGTGAGCTGAATGTTGGTGGCGAAGTCCTGGCATTCGTATGGTAAGGAGGGTAATGAATCATGTCTAGAATCGGCAGAGCTCCCATTGCCATTCCAGCAGGCGTAAATGTCACTGTTGAAGGCACTACCGTTACTGTTAAGGGCGCAAAGGCTACCCTAACTCGTGACGTGCATCCAAATATGACTGTTAAGGTAGAAGGCAATGAGATTATTGTAACTCGTCCAAACGATGAGAAGCAAAACCGTGCACTTCACGGCTTAACTCGCAGCCTTATTAACAACATGGTAATCGGCGTAAGCGAAGGCTTCAAAAAGGAACTTGACGTTAACGGCGTTGGCTACCGTGTACAGAAGCAGGGTAAAGACCTTGTTATGAACCTGGGTTATTCACACCCAGTTACTATGACCGAAATCGAGGGCATCACTATTGAGTGTCCAACAGCTAATAAGATTATCGTTTCCGGTCCTGACAAGCAGAAGGTTGGCCAGTTTGCAGCTGAAATACGTGAAAAGCGTCCACCAGAGCCATATAAGGGCAAGGGTATTAAGTACGTTGATGAGTATATCCGCCGCAAGGAAGGCAAGACCGGCGCTAAGAAGAAGTAAGGAAGGAGAGTGTGCTAAATGGTTTCCAAGAAGGATTCTAACAAGGCGCGTCTTAAGCGCCATAAGAGAGTACGCAGCAAGGTTTCTGGTACAGCTATTCGTCCACGCCTTGATGTATTTAGAAGTGCGAAGAACATCTATGCACAGGTTATCGACGATGTAGCAGGCGTAACCTTAGTCTCCGCTTCTACCACAGAGAAGAGCTTCACTGAGTATGGCGGTAACAAGGACGCAGCTAAGAAGGTTGGTCTGATTATCGCAGAGCGTTGCAAGGCAAAGGGCATTGAAAACGTTGTATTTGACCGTGGTGGTTATCTGTACCATGGTCGTGTGAAGGAACTCGCAGAAGGTGCCCGCGAGGGCGGCCTTCAGTTTTAAGTCGGGAGGAGGTAAAACATGGCTAAGTTTGATCGTAACGAAAAGAGAGAGGACGAGTTCAAAGAAACCGTCGTATCCCTAAATCGTGTTTCCAAGACTGTTAAGGGCGGTCGTATCTTTAAGTTTGCAGCTCTTGTGGTTGTAGGCGACGGAAAGGGTACTGTTGGCTTCGGTCTAGGAAAGGCCTCCGAAGTTCCAGACGCAATCCGTAAGGGCATTGAGGACGCTAAGAAGAATCTTGTTAAGATTTCACTAAAGGGCACAAGTATCCCTCACGAAGTAATCGGTGAGTTCGGTGCTGGTCGAGTGCTTCTAAAGCCTGCTGCTACTGGTACTGGTGTTATCGCTGGTGGTGCAGTTCGTGCCGTTGTTGAGGCTGCTGGCATCAAGGATATCCGTACTAAATGCCTGCGTTCTAATAACCCACAGAACGTTGTAACCGCTACAATCGAAGGTCTAAAGAGCCTGCGTGACGCTGCTGAAGTTGCAGCAGTTCGTGGCAAGGCTGTTAATGAACTATAATATAGGAGGGTAATAAAAAATGGCAAACATCAAGATTACCCTAAAAAAGAGCTTAGTTGGTCGTAAGGCAAACCACATTGCAACAGCTAACGCTCTGGGTTTAAAGAAAATCAATGACGTAACTGTTCAGCCAGACAACGCTTGCACACGTGGCAAGATTGCTAAGATCAGTTACTTGCTTGAAATCGCAGAGGAGGTGTAAACTAATGAAACTTCAGGATTTACAACCATCTGTAGGTTCTACCCGCCCTGCATACCGTAAGGGTCGTGGTGCTGGTTCCGGCAACGGTAAAACTGCTGGTCGTGGTCATAAGGGTCAGTGGGCTCGTTCTGGCGGTGGCGTTCGTCCAGGATTTGAAGGCGGTCAGATGCCTTTAGCTCGTCGTCTGCCTAAGCGCGGCTTTACCAACATCTTCGGTACAACTTACGCTCCAGTTAATGTAGATGCTCTAAACCGTTTTGAGGACGGCACAGAAGTTACTACTGAGCTGTTAATCGAAACTGGTGTTATTTCTAAGGCTCTTGACGGTGTTAAGATTCTTGGTAATGGCGAAATCACAAAGAAGCTGACCGTTAAGGCAGCAGCTTTCTCCGCTTCCGCTAAGCAGAAGATTGAGGCAGCTGGCGGAAAGGCTGAGGTGATCTAAGGTGTTCGAGACACTTAGAAACGCATGGCGGTCTCCAGAATTGCGTAAAAAGATTCTTTATACGTTGTTTATTCTGTTTATATTCCGTCTTGGCGCTTCAATTCCGGTGCCGTTTATCAATAAGGAATTGCTTGCAGCGTATTTCGCCCAGCTAGATTCAGCGGGTGGAATGCTCAGCTATATCAACGTATTTACCGGCGGCGGTTTGTCGAATGCAACTATTTTTGCAATGTCGATTACTCCGTATATTAACGCTTCCATTATCCTTCAGCTCCTTACAGTTGCAATTCCAGCACTTGAGCGTATGGTTAAGGATGGCGGTGAGGAAGGTCGTAAGAAAATCACATCTTGGACACGCTATTTAGCTGTTGTTCTTGGTTTGATTCAGGGCTTCTCTTTCTACATGATGCTTCGTAACGCAAGTCTTCTAAATAATACTAGCGTTTGGGCAGCAGTAGTTATTGTTATGACTTTTACCGCAGGTACTGCACTGATTATGTGGCTGGGTGAGCATATCACTCAGAACGGCGTTGGCAATGGTATCTCGATCATCCTGTTTGCAGGCATTATTTCGCGTGGTCCTACACTGGCAAATAGCCTGTACACTCTCGTCACAACTGGCGGCAAGGGCGCACTGACAGCTGCATTGATGGTTATTATCGGTTTGGCTCTGGTCGTGTTCATCGTTTATATGTCTAACGCTGAGCGTAGAATTCCTATTCAGTATGCTAAGCGTGTTGTTGGTAGAAAAATGTATGGCGGTCAGTCTACTTTCCTGCCAATTAAGGTTAATGCAACCGGCGTTATGCCAATTATCTTTGCATCATCAATTCTGTCACTTCCGTCTACAGTATTTGCGTTCTATACGCCGCAGACGGGCAGTATCGGTGCTGTCGTCAAGGATTTGTTCTCTCAGGACAATCCGTTCTATATTGTACTTTATGCAATTATGATTATCGCTTTCTCGTATTTTTACGCTTCGATACAGTTTAATCCGATTGAAATTGCGAATAATCTTAAAAAGAATGGTGGCTTTATCCCAGGTTTCCGTCCTGGTAAGCCTACCTCAGATTTTATTACCAAGGCTCTAGCCAAGGTAGTTTTCGTTGGTGCATTGTTCTTAGGTGTTGTAGCTCTTTTACCACTTATTGTTGGTGCATTCTCAACCAGCCTTCAGAATGTCGCTGTCGGCGGTACTTCTGTTATTATTTTGGTTGGTGTTGCTCTTGAAACTGTTAAGCAAATTGAGGCTCAGCTTACAATGCGTCACCATAAGGGATTCTTAGAATAAGAATATCCACGTTTAAATCTGGAGGCAATAACAGTGAATTTGATTTTACTAGGTGCTCCGGGTGCTGGTAAGGGTACTTTAGCGGCATATCTCATCGAAAAAATGGGTGTGCCGTCTGTATCCACCGGCAATATTCTCCGTGAAGCAATTGCAAATAATACACCACTTGGCATGAAAGCTAAGCAGTTTATGGACTCAGGTCAGCTTGTTCCAGACCAACTGGTTATTGATCTACTCAAAGACCGTATTGCTCAGGACGACTGTAAGAATGGTTTTATTCTTGATGGTTTCCCACGCACTATTCCGCAGGCTGAAGAACTGGACAAGATTGCAAACATTGATTGTGCTTTGTCTCTTGAAGTGCCAGATGAGGTTATCGAAGGTCGTATGACTGGTCGTCGAGTATGCCTAAAGTGTGGTGCGACTTATCATATTGAGGCAAACCCACCAAAGAAAGAAAATACTTGTGATAACTGTGCAGAGGCTCTGCATATTCGTAAGGACGACCATGCAGATGTTGTCAAGAACCGTCTTGCTACTTACCATGAGCAGACCGAACCATTAAAGGATTACTACGGTAAGCAGGGCAAGGTTAAGAGCATTGACGGAACACAGGGCATTGAAGAAACCAAGCGTCTTGCTGAACAGGCTCTGGGGCTTTGATGCGATATGATTCAAATTAAAACGGAAAAAGAATTGGAGCTTATGAGAGTGGCTTGCAAAATAACTGCAATCGCTCGTAAAGCAGCGGCTGATGCTGTGGCTCCGGGAGTTACTACAGACGAAATTGACCGAGCTGTCCACAAAGCTATTAAGAGCCATGGAGCTGTTCCATCTTTCTTAGGCTATGCTGGCTTTCCGGCAAGCGCCTGTGTATCGATAAATGATGAGGTTATACATGGTATCCCATCTAAAAAGCGTGTTGTACATGAGGGCGATATCGTTAAAGTTGATGTCGGTGCTTATATACATGGCTTTCATGGCGATTGTGCTTGCACCATCGCTTGCGGTGAGGTTACCGAGGAAGCTAAACGCCTTATCGAGGTAACTCGACAGAGTTTCTATGAGGGTATCAAGTTTGCCCGTGTAGGCAATCGAGTTTCTGATATTTCAAGTGCAATTCAGGCTTATGTTGAAGCACATGGTTTTTCAGTTGTGCGTGATTTTGTTGGTCACGGTGTAGGTAAAAACCTGCATGAAAGCCCTGAAGTTCCTAACTTCGGCAGACCAGGTCATGGAATTCGCTTGCAGCCAGGAATGACACTTGCCATTGAACCCATGGTCAATGTGGGAACATATGGTGTGAAAGTCCTTGCAGATGGCTGGACTGTGAAAACCAAAGATGGTAAGCTGTCAGCACACTATGAAAATACTGTGGCGATTACCGACTCAGAGCCGGAAATCCTCACAAATATCGATGGAGAGGTACTTTAAAAGTGCAATCCCATATTTCTGATATTGTTTTGTCGCTGTCCGGTCGTGATAAAGATGAAATTATGATTGTCATTAAAGAAGACGATGATTATATCTATCTTGCAAACGGAAAGGGACGGAGGGCGGAAAACCCAAAACGTAAAAAGCGTAAGCATGTTGCGTATCAGGGTGCGTGTGATGAGTGGACCAAACAGCGTCTATTTGTAAACGGTCGCCTGACCAATAGTGAAATCCGCAAGGCTCTTGCTATTTTTAAGCAAGATGCACCTGATAAAGGGGATTTATCACCCCAATCAAATTGACCGAGGAAGGTAAGATTACTTTTATGGCTAAAGATGATGTAATTGAGCTGGAAGGTACCGTCATAGAGGCGCTGCCAAATGCGACGTTCAAAGTGGAAATTCCGGGTGGACATCAGATTCTTGCCCATATATCCGGCAAGCTCCGCATGAACTTTATCCGCATTCTACCTGGTGACAAGGTCACGGTTCAAATGTCACCTTACGACCTGACCCGTGGTCGTATAACTTGGCGTTCTAAGTAAGGCTAAGAATAAAGCGGGCGGAGGCACATTTGTGACCTAAAGTGCCAGTGGTCGTTGATTCTAAAATCAATGTCCCATCTCACCATAATAAAAAATGATGGAGGTAAAAGCAATGAAGGTAAGACCATCAGTAAAGCCAATCTGTGAAAAGTGCAAAATCATTCGCCGTAAAGGTCGTGTAATGGTTATCTGTCAGAACCCTAAGCACAAGCAGAAGCAGGGCTAATTTTTTAGTTTACAGCTTGTAGATATTTGTGGTATCATAAGCTGTGTATAAATTTTTCTGTTGTTTAAACGAAACCGACAAGCACACAGGGCAAACCTTGCGGCGCTGCAGAAGCGGAGGCGGCTTCTATACTGGTTTTGTAAATACGCCTCAGTGTTAAACTTTTGGAGGTAATTATACTATGGCACGTATTGCCGGTGTTGACCTTCCTCGTGAAAAGCGCGTAGAAATTGGTTTAACCTATATCTACGGCATCGGTAGGAAGCTGTCTAATGACATTCTCACAAAAACTGGTATCAATCCAGATACCCGTGTAAAGGATTTGACCGAAGACGAGGCTGCTAAGCTGCGTGAAGTTATCGAACGTGACTACACAGTAGAAGGCGACCTGCGTCGTGAAATCGGTCTTAATATCAAGCGTTTGGTAGAAATTGGTTGTTACCGTGGTCTGCGTCATCGTCGTGGTCTGCCTGTTCGTGGTCAAAGAACCAAGACTAACGCTCGTACTCGCAAGGGTCCTAAGAAGACCATTGCTAATAAGAAGAAGTAAGGAGGGAGCGAGATAAATGGCTAAGGTACAGAAAAAGGGCACTCAGGTTCGCACTAAGCGTCGTGAGCGTAAAAACATTGAAAAGGGTGCAGCTCATATCCGCTCTTCCTTTAACAATACTATTGTTACCATCACTGATTTACATGGTAACGCAATCTCTTGGGCATCTGCTGGTGAAATGGGCTTCCGTGGCTCTCGTAAGTCTACACCATTCGCTGCTCAGACTGCTGCAGAAACCGCTGCTAAGGCTGCTATGGAGCACGGTCTGAAAACTGTTGAGGTTTTCGTTAAGGGCCCTGGTTCAGGTCGTGAAGCTGCTATACGTGCATTGCAGGCAACTGGTCTTGAGGTAACTATGATTAAGGACGTTACCCCAATTCCACACAACGGTTGTCGCCCACCAAAGAGAAGAAGAGTATAATTTAAGGAGGAACCAAAACTATGGCAAAGAATATGCAGCCAATTACTAAGCGTTGCAGAACGCTGGGTCTTTCACCAGCTGTCCTTGGTTACTCCAAGGAATACACTAAGCGTAACCCTAAGCAAACTCGCCGCAAGCAGTCCGAATATGGTATGCAGCTAAACGAGAAGCAGAAGGTTAAGTTCATTTACGGCGTACTTGAGAAGCAGTTCCGTGCTTACTACGAGAAGGCTGAACGTAAGCAGGGCATCACTGGTGAAATTCTGCTTCAGGAGCTTGAGCGTCGTCTGGATAACGTAGTTTTCCGTATGGGCTTTGCAAATACCCGTCGTGAAGCTCGTCAGCTCGTAAACCACGGTCACTTCACTGTAAACGGCAAGCGTGTAAACATTCCATCTTACCAGATTAAGCCAGGTGATGTTGTTGCAGTTTGCGAGAAGTCCCGCACAACTACTAAGTTTAAGTCTCTTATCGAAGAGCAGGGCAAGAAGGTTTGTCCAAAGTGGATTGACAAGGCTGCTGATTCATTTGAAGGCAAAGTTATTGCTATGCCAGCTCGTGACGATATCGACTACGAAGTAGCTGAGCACTTGATCGTCGAGTTGTACTCCAAATAAGCCAAATTCGCAATTTTGGATTTTTTATTCTGTGCAGCGTTTGCTGTGGCTGGTTTTGCTTGGCATTTCTGCTGCGGCTAATTTCGCTGCACAGATTTCCATCTTAAAAAGTAATTGGCCGAAATATGAAGGAGGGTACTATAAATGATCGAAATCGAAAAGCCACGCATTGACTGTGAGGAACTCGCCGAGGACGGTTCCTACGGTAAATTTGTTGTTGAGCCTCTTGAAAGAGGTTATGGCACAACGCTGGGTAACTCCCTGCGTCGAATCCTGTTGTCCTCCCTGCCAGGTACTGCTGCAAGCTCTATTAAGATTGCAGGTGTACAGCATGAGTTTTCCACCATTCCTGGTGTGAAGGAAGATGTTACTGAAATCGTTCTGAATGTTAAGAAAATCGTTGCAAAGCTGCACTGTGATGGCCCTAAGACAGTTTATATCGAAGCTGCAGGCGAAGGTGTGGTTCGTGCAGGCGATATTCATTCTGACGGCGAAGTAGAAATTCTGAATCCTGAACTGCATATCGCTACTCTGATGAGTGATGCAAGACTTTCTATGGAGATCACCCTGACTTCTGGTCGTGGCTATGTTCCAGCTGAACGTAACAAGCAGTATCAGACAGCAATCGGTGTTATTCCAGTAGACTCAATTTATACTCCTGTATATAAGGTTAACTACACCGTTGAAAATACTCGTGTTGGTAATATGACCGACTACGATAAGCTGACACTGGAAGTATGGACAGATTGCACCATTGCAGCCAAGGATGCTGTTTCTCTGGGTGCAAAAGTCCTGCGTGACCATCTCGATTTGTTCGTTGACCTTTCTGAAGAAATCGGCTCTAAGTCTACTGTGGTTGAAAAGGCTGAAGCACAGCATGATAAGGTTCTTGAAATGACAATCGAAGAACTTGATTTCTCCGTGCGTTCTTTCAACTGCTTAAAGCGTGCAGGCATCAACACTGTGGAAGACCTAATCAATACTTCTGAAGAAGATATGATGAAGGTTCGTAATTTAGGCCGCAAATCTCTGGAAGAGGTTATCGGTAAGCTGGAGGCAATGGGCCTTGGCCTTGCAAAGTCTGAAGAGTAATTAAATTTTCAGCCGAAAATATAGCCGAATTGGGATATTTTCGTATTAAGTTAGAAGCACTATCGGCGGATAGTTTTGCCGCTTTGCCGCCGATTTCATATAAGCCTATGGAGGTATAATATTATGGCAAAGAATCGTAAGCTGGGCAGAACCAGCGATCACCGTCGTGCAATGCTCCGTGCAATGGTAACTTACCTGCTGGAGAACGGTCGTATCGAAACAACTCTTGCTCGTGCAAAGGAGGTTGCTCCAATGTGCGAAAAGATGATAACACTTGGTAAGAAGAACACTCTGGCAACTCGTCGTCAGGCAATGGCTTACATCACTAAGGAAGCTGTTGTTGCTAAGCTGTTCTCTGAAACTGCTCCAAGCTATGCTGAGCGTAATGGCGGTTACACCCGTATCATTAAGACAGGTCCACGTCGTGGTGACTGTGCTGAAATGGCAATTATCGAGCTTGTTTAATTTAACGGTTTGATTTATTTTCAAAGAGCTTATCCTGAGGAGTGCTTCTCAGGGTATGCTCTTTTTTATTTGTATAAAATTTTTAAAATTCATCATACTATAAATGGGTGATGAATTATGAGAGAACAAAAGAAAAACCACGCAATGGATATGAGAATAAATCCAGAAACAAGACTTTGCCCTAAATTTGATATGAATAGCATAGCAAAATATGAAGTGGCAAAACGTGATGAGATGGGCGTGAGAGTAGTTGACAACTGTGCAGAGGAGCATATAATGTAAACAAATACGCCGTACCATAGGTTTTATTACCTTTGATACGGCGTATTTTTTAATTTAAAAAGAAAAATTCATCTTGCCTGTCATCATCAAATAGAAAGTTATGGATTAAAAAATCATATTTATTATAAAAACTGTAATACTGAAAAGATGGAAAAGCATCATCTTTACCTATAACAGTGCCATCAGAAGTTATACATCCTGCTGGTGTTATAACAGGCAATTCTTCCATAAGTGAATATAAAAATTCTTGATAGCCAGTAAGCTCTATACCTGCTGTTTTCATCGCGAGCACACCAAGTCCCCAAGGTGATAAAATAATATCCTCTTGTTCAGGAATATCATAATTTGTCCAAATGAAAAATGGTGTTGTGTATTGTTTTAAAACTTCTTCTGTTGTTCTATTGTTCATTGAAACATTAGTAATTTTTTCATAAAATGAGTTTGTAAGTGGAGGCTGATGGTCACCAAAAAATATTATCATGGTGGGAACATCTGTATTTGAATAATGTGAAATTAAATTTCTAAGTGCATTATCTGATTCACGCATAAGGGAGAAAAATTGGTCTGCATCAGAGTATAGATTTTCCATGTCGCCAGTAAGCCAAATAGTTTTATCGAGATTTGTCCAAGGCACTCTATAGCCGCTGTGATTTTGCATGGTTACATTGAAAATAAATAGCGGCTCATTACCAGCGTTATCTGTTAAATAGTATAAATTTTCATAATCAGATTGGTCGGAGATATAGCCACGTATATAATATGGGTCTATCGTATCTTGTTGATACATTTGTTTGTCAAAGCCAAGCCAATTATAAACTGATGTTCTATTCCAGCCAGATGATTTATATGGGTGATATGCAACAGATGAATAACCAAGGCTTTTAAGCTGAGAAACAAGTGATGGTGTGTTATCTTTTAGATAAAGCTGATATGCAACTGAATTTGCAGGCAAAAAAGAAATGGAATTGCCTGTTAAAAATTCAAATTCTACATTTGCAGTTCCTCCGCCTGTCACAGGTGAATACATAGTGCCTTTTATGGTGTTTTCTGAAAGACTATGCAAAAATGGCGTTGGGTCTGCTGAATATGGCACATTATATTCAGAAAAATCTGCAAAAGATTCATTCATAATCGCAATTATATGCACAGGCTGTGGATTATTGTCTGAATTAACATTGGGCGTATTTTCTATAATATTTAAAACAGCCTCATCAGAGTAATTTTCTGGTGCAGTAACAATACTATATCTTAGTGAAACGGTGAAATTAAGCACAAATCCATTAGATTGAGTTTTCCACTGCTGTGAATATATACCAAAACTTTTCATCATGTCTGTGCCAAAGAATAATGACATGTAAACAATAGACAATGCACAAATTGTAAGTGAAATTCGTTTTTTTGGTCTTTTTGCTTTAGGCTCATGCGGCAAACAAAAAACTAAAATAAGATAGGCACAAGAGAATAAACATGCGCCAAGCATAGTTTTATCTGGTGTGAAATCAAATCCTTCGGACACATTAAGTGCAGTTTGCCATGAAAAAATATCACAAGGGAATATAACTCGTCCACGAAAACTTAAAACATAGTGATTTATAATTCCTATTATGGTAAAAAATAAAGTTGAAATTACACAAGCAATTCTAATGCGACCCAGAAATATAGTTAAAAGCCCAAAAACAAGATAATACCAAACAAGATTAAAAAAACATTGAGTAACGCTTAGAGCATCAAAAGGATTGGTATTATTTAAAATTTCAACTGCAAGCAGGCAAACAGGTGCTCCTAAGACCAAAACAAATCTTGGAAACCATATTTTGCAAAAACCTTGAAGTGGGTGTGTTATAAATGAACAAAAACTGCATAAAATACCAAGTAAGGGTGCAAATTCTTTATTATCAGGATAAAATCTATCGCAAACCAGCCAAACAACAAAAAATAAAATGACAGCTCGTATAGTAAGCAATCGTCTTTTAAAATGACCGTTTGCTTTTATGGTCAAAAATGACATAATTATCTCCTAAAAAATGAATATAGCTATATGGTAACTCTATAAATTTACTTTGTAAAGCATTTTTTAAATTTAATAGCTGTGTAAATGTTAAAACCGATATAATAAATGGTTTTAAATACATTTAAGAGGTAGAAATCGGAAAAAATTTGCGTTTTCCTTGCAATTTGTGTGTAGGCATGATATACTCATATAGGAAGTTAGTATGGAGTGTCGAGAGTGGGGAAACCCACTCTTTCTTATTGACCAAATCCAGAAACATATAAAAAGGAGGATTTTATGCACACTAAAGACCTTGTAAAGCGTGTAGAAGAGCTGGTTCTGCCCATTTGTGAGAACATAGGCGTAGAGCTTTGGGACGTTGAATTTGAAAAAGAGGGCGGACAATATATGCTGACCGTTACCATTGATAAGGAAGAAGGCGTGGATATTGACCACTGTGAGTCGGTTTCACGAACACTTGACCCAATGCTTGACGCAAAAGAATTTCAGTCAATGCCTGCGTATACACTGTGCGTATCTTCAGCAGGTTTAGAGCGTAGACTTAAAAAGAAAGCACATTTTGAAAAATTCATGGGTTCACCAGTAGAACTCAAGCTTTATAAGGCTATGAATGGTGCAAAAATCATTCAGGGTATACTAACAGCTTATGATGAGGGTGCAGTAACTCTCGATGTTGATGGTGAAACCCATATTTATGAGCCGCAGGACATTGCGGCGGTTAGACTTACAGTACAATTTTAATTAAGGAGTGATTGTGGCAAGATGAACGCAGAATTTTTTGCTGCATTAGAGCAGCTTGAGAAAGAAAAAGGTATTTCAGTAGATTATATGTTAGAGCGTGTAGGTCAGGCTCTTATTGCTGCATACAAAAAGATGAATGCAGGAATGACTGATAATGTATATGTTGAAACCGACCGCCAAAGAAAAGAAATCCGTATGTATGTTCGTAAGACAGTTGTTGATGATGTTTATGAACCATATGAAGAAATGACTGTTGAAGAGGCTAGAGAATATAAACCAAATGCAATGCTTGGTGATATTATTGACATTGATATTCCACCTAAGTCCTTTGGCAGAATTGCAGCTCAGTCTGCAAAGCAGGTTATTATTCAAGGTATCCGTGAGGCAGAACATGGCATGACAATAACCGAGTTTGAGTCTAAATCACATGAGATTCTAAATGCAACTGTAAACCGTATTGACCCACGCTCTGGCAACGTTATCCTTGAGATTGTTTCCCATGGCGAAAAGACCGAGGCGGTACTCACTTCTTCTGAACAGGTTAAGGGGGAAACACTAAAGGAAGGTCAGCGTGTCAAGGTCTATGTCATGGAAGTGCGTCGTGGCACTCGCGGTCCTCAGATTATGATTTCTCGCACTCACCCTGGATTGGTTAAGCGTCTGTTTGAACTTGAGGTTCCAGAAATTCATGATGGTGTGGTAGAAGTTAAGTCTATTGCCCGTGAGGCAGGCAATCGTACAAAAATTGCTGTTTTCTCACAAGATGAAAATGTAGACCCAATTGGCGCTTGTGTTGGTACTCGTGGTGCTAGAGTTGGTAATATTGTAGATGAGCTTGGTGGCGAAAAGATTGACATTATCAAGTGGTCTGAGGATATGGCAAAGTTTGTATCTGCAGCACTTGCTCCAGCAGACGTTATCACTGCTGAGATGCAGCCGGATGGAAAAAGCTGTCATGTAGTAGTTCCAGATGACCAGTTATCACTCGCTATTGGCAGAGAAGGTCAAAACGCTCGTTTGGCTGCAAAGCTGACAGGCTGCAAGATTGATATTGCACCAGCATCTCAGGCAAAAGCATCAGAGAAAGAAACAGATGACCAAATCATCGAAGAAGTTAGTGAAATTACTGAAACCGAGCAGATAGAGGAATAAAAGCATTATGCAGAAAAAAATTCCTATGCGCCAGTGTTTAGGCTGCCGCACAATGTTCCCCAAAAAAGAGCTTATTCGCGTTGTGCGTTCTCCAGAGGGTGATTTATCCCTTGATTTTAAGGGTAAAGCACCAGGCAGAGGGGCATATCTTTGCCCAAATTCAGACTGTCTTAAAAAAGCAAGGAAATCCTGTGCTATTGAAAGGGCATTTTCCATGCAGGTGCCAGAAGAAGTTTATAAGGCACTGGAACAGAAAATGGAGGACGAAACCAATGGCTAATGATGCAGCACTTGGGCTTTTAGGTTTAAGCCGCAGAGCGGGCAGGCTTGCTTTGGGTGAGGAACAAGTAAATGAAATGGTTGCAACTGGTAAATGCCGTGCAATTTTTATGGCTAAAGATATAGGCGATGCAACACGCAGAAAAGTAATGCGTCATGATGAAAAGATACCAGTATTTACACTTGAAGCTGAAAGAATTGACTTAGGTCACGCAATCGGTATGCAAGGCTGTGCAGTTTGTGCGGTAAATGATATTGGTATGGCAAACGCTATAGCTTTAAAACTAGAGTCAGCAAGCGAAAAAAATGCAAAGGCTGCCCAGCGTGTTTTTGAAAAAAAAGCAAGAATTGATAGCCGAAAGGGTAAAAAGAAAAAATAAATTCTTTTACACAGCGGTCAGAGCTGCGTTAAATTTCATTAGGAGGTGAACGCCAATGGCGATTGAAAATAAGTATAGAGTGCATGAAGTAGCGAAGGATTTTGGAAAAACCACCAAGGAAATTACAGACATTCTGACCAAATATGCAACAACTCCCAAAAACCATATGCAGGCATTAAATGATAAGGAGTTAAGCATTATTTTTGAGTCCATCACACAAAATCAGCAGGTAGACAATATAGAGAAAGCATTAAATGCACAGGGCGGAAAAGAAGAAAAGAAGGTGACTAAAGTGGCCCAAAAGACAGAAAATGTACAACAGGAAGCTCCACGCTCCACAAAGGTAAAACAGGTTCATAGAATCGATACAAGAGGCGGCGGAGATGTAAACCTTGATAAATATGACGAACGAATTGATTCTCTAGTATCTGAGAAAGCGGAAAGAATGCAGTCTACAGGTCAGAAAAAGCAAAAACTAACAAAGAAATCTGACCAGAGAGCTAGACAACAATATGGCTCCAAACGCCGTCTTGAGGAGCAAGAGAAAATGAAACGTTTGCAGCGTCAGCAGCAAACAGTGAAGAAAGTACAACTTAAAGTGTCCATTCCAGATGAAATCAATGTTGGTGAGTTCGCTCAGCGTATGAAACGAACCGCAGCAGATGTTATCAAAGAGCTGATGAAACTGGGTGTTATGGCATCAATCTCTCAAACAATCGATTTTGATACCGCTGCACTTGTTGCCGAAGAAATGGGTGCAAAGGTCGAACATGAGGTTCATGTGACGATTGAAGAAAAGCTGTTTGATGAATCTGAGGATAATGCAGAGGATTTAAAGCCACGTGACCCAGTAGTCGTTGTTATGGGACACGTTGACCATGGTAAAACATCTCTGCTTGATGCAATTAGAAAAACTAAGGTTACAGAAGGCGAAGCAGGTGGTATTACTCAGCATATTGGTGCTTACCGTGTTCATGTAAATGGAAAGCCAATTACATTCCTTGATACACCAGGTCACGCAGCATTTACTTCTATGCGTGCAAGAGGTGCTCAGGTAACTGATATTGCTATTCTAGTTGTTGCAGCTGATGATGGTATCATGCCACAGACAATAGAGGCGATCAATCATGCAAAAGCAGCGAATGTGCCAATTATTGTAGCTGTAAACAAGATTGATAAGGATGGTGCAAACCCAGAAAGAATTTTGCAGCAGCTTACAGAATACGAACTCGTTCCAGAAGAATGGGGCGGCGATACTATAGTTTGTAATATCTCAGCTAAGTTTGGTCAGGGTATTGAAAACCTACTAGAGATGGTTCTGCTTACAGCAGAAGTTGCAGACCTAAAGGCAAATCCAAACCGCCAAGCTAAGGGTACTGTTATTGAGGCTAAACTTGACAAGGGTCGTGGTCCGGTTGCAACTGTTCTCGTTCAAAATGGTACACTTCATGCAGGTGATATTATTATCGCAGGCACAGCAGTTGGTCGTGTTCGTGCAATGACCGATGATGATGGTAAGAAAATCAAGAGTGCAGGTCCATCTGTACCAGTTGAGATTATCGGTCTTGCTGAAGTTCCTGGTGCGGGTGATATCTTCTATGCCGTTGATGATGAACGTATGGCTCGTCAGCTTGTAGAGCAGCGTAAGGAGAAAGAAAAAGAAGAACGTAATAAGGCAATGCATAAGGTTACACTTGATAATCTGTTCGCATCTATCCAAGAAGGTCAGATGAAGGAACTTAATATCATTGTTAAGGCTGATGTTCAAGGCTCTGTTGAAGCTCTTCGTGCAAGTCTTGAAAAACTGTCTAATGATGAGGTTAGAGTTAAGGTTATCCATGGTGCAGTTGGCGCTATTAGTGAATCTGATGTTATGCTTGCAAGTGCATCTGGTGCAATTATTGTAGGCTTTAATGTTCGCCCAGACCGTGCCGCATCTGAATCAGCAGACCAGCAGGGTGTTGATATGCGTATGTATCGCATTATCTATGATTGTATTGAGGAAATGGAGCAGGCTATGAAAGGCATGCTTGCACCAAAGTTCAGAGAGGCAATTTTAGGTCATGCAGAAGTACGTACAACATTCAGAGTATCTGGTGTTGGTACTATTGCAGGCTGCTATGTACAAGATGGAAAAATTCAGCGTAATGCACAGGTTCGTATTGTTCGTGATGGTATTGTTGTTCATGAAGGTGTGCTGTCCTCACTCAAGCGATTTAAAGATGATGTTAAGGAAGTTGCGTCAAGTTATGAATGTGGTTGCGGTTTTGAAAACTTCAACGATATCAAGGAAGGCGATGTATTCGAGGCATTTGTAATGGAAGAAATTCCACGATAATAAAATAAATTAGCTTTTTAGATAGGGCGGGCGTTTCGCCCGTCCTGTTTCGCTTTTTAACAAAGGAGGGAAATTTTAAATGGCATCAAATAGAATTGATAGAATTTCAGAAGAAGTTATGAAAGCTCTTGCAGAGGCTTTGAGAAATGTAAAGGACCCACGAGTACAAAATGGTCTTGTTTCTGTAACTCATTGTGAAGTAACAGGCGATTTAAGATATGCCAAAATTTATATCTCTGTGTTTGGCTCTGACGAACAAGCAAAAGAGGTAATGAGAGGATTAAAATCTGCATCTGGCTGGCTGCGTCGTGAGGTAGGCCACAAGGTTCAGCTAAGATATGCTCCTGAGCTTGTATTCCACCTTGACAGCTCTATGACTCATGGTGCTCATATTTCACAGGTCATTCATGACCTTGAGCGTGATGGCAAAATGGGGGACAATACTGATGAGTAATATCAGCGTTATAAAGGCGGCTGAGCTTTTATTAAAAGCTAATAATATTCTGATTATAACTCATCGCAGACCAGATGGAGATACAACAGGCTGTGCAGGTGCACTATGCAGAGCACTTCGTCAAATTGATAAAAACGCTTATATTTTGGAAAATCCAGATATAACAAAAAGATATACACCGCTTATTGCGCCTTATAAGCCAAACGAAAATTTTACACCAGATTTTATAGTTACAACTGATATTGCTGATACAAATTTATTTACGCTAAATGCTGAAAAGTATATTGGTAAAATTGATTTGGTCATTGACCATCATAAGTCAAACTCAGAGTTTGGCAAGGCTAATTTAATCAGACCTCAGGCAGGGGCTTGTGGTGAAGTAGTCCTTGATGTTATTGAGCATATGGGTGTAACTCTTACAACTGATATTGCTGAGTGCATTTATGTTGCACTCAGCACAGATACAGGCTGCTTTAAATTCTCAAATACAACCCCAGATACCTTGCGTGGAGCTGCAAAATGTCTTGAGGCAGGTGTAGATGGTGGTGAAATAAATAGGGCATTATTTGAAGTTAAAACATGGCCAAGATTTCAAATGGAACGCATTATTTTTGATACAATGGAGTTTGCAAACGATAGAAAAGTTGCCATTGCTAAACTTTACCGCAAAGATATTGATAAAACTGGTGCTGACATGGACGACCTTGATTCCATTGCATCATTAACCCGTCAGCTTGAGGGCGTGGAAGTGGGAATAACACTTACAGAAAATAAAGATGGAAGTGTTAAGGCATCTGTACGAACAACAAAAGAAGTTGACGCATCTGCAATTTGTTCAAAATGTGGCGGTGGTGGTCATATTCGTGCAGCGGGTGCAAGTTTTGGACCAGAAATTGATATGGAAAAAGCACATCAGATAATATTAAGTGCTACTATGGAGGTTTACAGAGAAGCAAATGCCAGAACTTAATGGAATTTTACTGATGAATAAGCCTGAGGGATTTACCTCACATGATGTAGTGGCAAAATTAAGAGGTATGCTTAGAACACGCAAAATCGGTCATGGCGGTACACTTGACCCCATGGCAACAGGAGTTTTGCCCATATTTATAGGTGGTGCAACTCGTGCAGCAGATTTTGCAGCAGCTCAGGAAAAAGAATATATTGCGGGGTTTAATCTTGGTTTTTGTACTGATACACAGGACACAACAGGTCAAATATTAAAAAAATCTGATAAAAAAGCCAGCCCTACTGAGATTTATATGGCTGTGAAATCTATAAAAGGACAGCAAAAGCAAACTCCGCCAATGTATTCGGCTGTTAAAATCGGTGGACAAAAACTCTACGATTTGGCAAGAAAGGGCAAAGAAGTGGAGCGTCCAGAAAGAGATGTTTTTGTTGCTAAGAGTGAGCTTGTTTCTTTTGATGACCAAATGCAGTGCGGACAGATTCAGTTAGTTGTAAGCAAAGGCACATATGTACGCACGATAATACATGATTTAGGAGAAAATATAGGCACTTATGCCGTAATGAACAGCCTTGTTCGCACTCGAGCGGGTGAATATAAACTAAACGAATGTGTGGATTTTGAGACCGTACAAAATGCAGCAAATGAGGGGGAAATACAAGCCTTACTTCATGCAACAGATAGCTTGTTTTTAAACTATCCGGCGGTGTCACTTACAGATGAAGGTGAAGAAAGAGCTGCTCGTGGTGCGGTTTTATTCCAAAGACACACCCAAAATGGTTTTAAAGAGCAGCAAAATGAGCTGTATCGTGTATATGACAAACAAGGTTTTCGCATGTTAGGACAGATTCGTACACTTGATAAGGGCGGACTCGCACTGTTTGTTTATAAAAACTTCAGATAAGCTGATATTTTATTGCAATCAATTAAGGAATTTAAAAGATGAATAATAAGAAGGTGCCTCGTGCAATAGCACTTGGCTATTTTGATGGTGTGCATTTAGGGCATAAAGCACTTATGGATAAAGCTGTTTTAAGAGCAAAAGAAATAGGTGGAATTTCATCGGTTTTCACGTTTGACCAGCACCCAACATCTGTAATGAGCGGCACACAAGTGCCTATGCTTACTGCAAAAGCATCAAGAGCAGATGAGATAAAACAGCTTGGCAAAGTTGATGAGGTTATTTTAGGGCATTTTGATGATAATTTACGCACAATGGACTGGAAAGACTTCATTCATGAGCTGCTTATAAAAAAATTCAATGCAAAATATATCATATCTGGGCATAATAACAGATTTGGCTATAAAGGACTTGGAACACCAGAGGGTATGGCAGAGGAATGCAAAAAGGCTGGTATAGGTTACGATTGTATACCAGATGTTAAAGTTGATGGTATAACTGTTTCATCAACATATATTCGTCAGCTTATTTCCCAAGGCGAAATGGAAAGGGCAATTAAGTTTTTAGGTCACCCATATACCGTTTCGGGAGTAGTTCAGCATGGAAGAAAGGTTGGAACTCGTACATTAGGTGTGCCTACTTTAAATTTGGCACTTCCAAAAGAAATGGCACTTCCACCTTATGGTGTTTATGCTGCACTTGTTGTGATAGATGGCAAAAGCTACCCTGCTGCTACAAATATCGGTATAAAGCCAACATTTGAAGATGGTGGGACACCTACAATAGAGCCTCATTTGTTGGATTTTGTGGGTGATTTATATGGAAAATTTATTCATATTGAGTTTTATAAATTCTTGCGTCCTGAAAAAACATTTACAAATGTACAGGAACTTAAAGCTGCAATAATGAAAAATATTGAGCAAACAAGGGAATATTTCGCATCGAATTAGAAACTTATCCTCAGATTTTTATAGTCTGAGGATAAATTTTTATAATAAAAACATGAAAAATGCTTGAAAAAGATGAAAAAATCACATAGAATAAAAGTGTAGACCATGAAAAGAGGGTATATATGTTTAATATCGTTTTGGTTGAGCCGGAAATTCCTCAAAACACCGGTAATATAGCCCGCACCTGTGCTGCCACAGGTTCTGTACTTCATCTTGTTCGCCCGCTTGGCTTTGAGATTGATGATAAAAAACTAAAGCGTGCAGGACTTGATTACTGGCACCTTTTAGATATTAGATATTATGATAATCTGGACGATTTCTTCGATAAAAATCCAGATGGTCAGTATTTCTATCTTACAACAAAAGCACAGCATAGTTATACAGATGTAAAGTTTAATGATGGTGCTTATTTGCTTTTCGGTAAGGAAACAAAAGGACTTGCTGAAGCCTTGCTTATCAAAAATCCAGAAAGATGCATTCGCATACCAATGCGTGAAGGTGCGAGAAGTCTTAACCTTTCAAATTCTGTTGCAATAACCGTTTTTGAGGCTTTAAGGCAGACTGGTTTCAAAGGTCTTGAGGAGGCGGGGGTTTTTCCTGCAGATATTGGACTTGCACTTTAACTAAAGATAGTTTGAAGCATTGAAAAGTAATTTATATGCAAAATTGGTTATAATAAACATAAATGGTTGTGTATACTTTTGTGTAGAAGTTATGAAAAAAACGCTGCAAATACATTTTTGTAAGGTGTGAAATTGAAAAAACACAAAACAATCTAATTTTTTGTGATATTTTTTCAAAAAGTCTATTGATTGTTAAGGATAAAACAAGTATAATTCTGTCTTAGGAAGCAGTGTGTGCAGAATGCCTGCTATAAGCGGACAAACCTTCCGCTTTCAGTCCGTTTTGATAAAATTATTTGCTCAAAGGAGAGTCAATATGGATTACAATAAGAAGAATGTAGAAGACATCGACGTAGCTGGTAAGAAGGTAATTGTACGTTGCGATTTTAACGTGCCACAGGACGAAACCGGCAAAATCACAGATGACAAGCGTATCGTAGCTGCTCTGCCAACTATTAAGTATCTGCTAAAGCAGAATGCAGCAGTTATTCTTTGCTCACATCTGGGTCGTCCAAAGGGCGAGTTTAAAATGAAGTATTCTCTAGCTCCAGTAGCTGAGCGTCTTACTGAGCTTTTAGGTCAGGAAGTTAAGCTGGCTAAGGACGTTATTGGTGAGGATGCAAAGGCAATGGCAGCAGCTCTTCAGCCAGGTCAGGCGATGCTGCTTGAAAACGTTCGTTTCCACAAGGAAGAGGAAAAGAACGACCCAGCATTCGCTAAGGAACTTGCATCTATGGCTGAAATCTATGTAAATGATGCATTCGGCACTGCACACCGTGCACATGCTACTACTGCTGGTTTAGCAGATTATCTGCCAGCTGTTTGTGGCTACCTAATCAACAAGGAAATCTCTATCATGGGTAAGGCTCTTGCAAACCCAGCTCGTCCATTCGTTGCAATCTTGGGCGGTGCTAAGGTTTCCGATAAGATTGGCGTTATAAATAATCTGATTGAAAAGTGTGATACTATCATCATCGGTGGTGGTATGGCTTATACATTTAGCAAGGCTCAGGGTGGCGAAATCGGTACTTCTCTATGCGAGGAAGATAAGCTAGAGCTTGCAAATGACCTGCTTAAGAAGGCTGCAGACAAGGGCGTTAAGCTGCTGCTGCCAGTTGACACAGTTTGCGCAGACCGTTTTGCAGCTGATGCAACTCCAGTTGTTCACGAGGCTGGCAAGATTCCATCAAACCTCATGGGTCTTGACATCGGTCCTAAGACTATTGAGCTGTTCTCTGAGGCTGTTAAGGACGCTGGTACTGTTGTATGGAATGGCCCTATGGGTGTATTTGAATTTGATGCATTCGCAGTAGGTACTAAGGCTGTTGCTAAGGCAATCGCTGAATCTAATGCAATTTCCATCATCGGTGGTGGCGACTCTGCTGCGGCTGTTGAAAAGCTGGGTTATGCAGATAAAATGACTCATATCTCTACCGGTGGCGGTGCATCTCTTGAGTTCCTTGAGGGTCTTGAGCTGCCAGGTATCGCTTGCCTAAACGACAAGTAAGAAATAAATAATATATAGTTTTTAAAAAGCCCTTATAGGCTATATGCTGTAAGGACGAAAGGGGTATTAACAATATGAATCGCAGATATCGTAAGACGATTATCGCTGGTAACTGGAAGATGAACAAGACACCTAGCGAAGCTAAGGCTCTTATTGAAGAAATGAAGGGCATGCTTTCCAAGACAAAGTGGTGTGAAGTTGTTCTTTGTGTTCCATTCACCGATATTCAGGCAGCAGTAAAGGCTGCTAAGGGCTCTAAGATTGCAATTGGTGCAGAAAATATGCACTTTGAGAAGTCTGGTGCTTTTACTGGTGAAATTTCTGCTGATATGTTAAAGGAACTGGGCGTTAAATATGTTATCATTGGTCATTCTGAGCGTCGTCAGTACTTCAACGAAACAGATGAGACTTGCAACAAGAAGGTAAAGGTTGCAATCGAAAATGGTCTGCGTCCAATTCTGTGTGTAGGTGAAAGCCTTGCAGAGCGTGAGCAGGATGTTACTATGGAAGTTATCCGCAAGCAGGTTAAGATTGCTCTGCAGGGCGTGACCGTTGATGATATTAAGAAGGTTGTTATCGCTTACGAGCCAATCTGGGCTATCGGTACAGGCAAGACCGCAACTAGCGAGCAGGCTGGTGAGGTTTGTGCAAAGATTCGTGATTGCCTGCGTGAGCTGTATGGTGCTCGTGCAGCTCGTGCAATCACTATTCAGTATGGCGGTTCTATGAATGCTAAGAATGCAGCTGAGCTGCTTGCACAGCCAGATGTAGATGGCGGTCTTATTGGTGGTGCTTCCCTAAAGGCTCCAGATTTTGCAGCAATCGTAGAGGCAGCAAATCAGAACTAAAACTAGCGTTTTTACAAGACGTTTATGGGGTAGGAGGGGGAAAAAGCTAATATCGCTTTTATCCCCCTTTTACCATTAAAGGAGATTTAATTTAGTATGAGAAAAACAAAGCAGGAGGGAGCAGCAGTGGAGAATAAGACAACAACTCGTCGTTCTCGTAAAACCGCTGCCACAAAGACTCAAGCAGCTAAAACTGCAACTGTAACTACCAGTGTAGCTAGTTCAGCTAAAAAGCCTCTTGCACTGATCATTATGGACGGTTTCGGTCATCGTGACAGCGACAAGGGCAATGCAATCCATGCAGCTAAAACACCTAACATGGATAAGTATATCAAGGAATGTCCACATGTTCTGATTGGTGCATCTGGTATGGACGTAGGTCTGCCAGATGGTCAGATGGGCAACTCCGAAGTAGGTCACACAAATATCGGTGCAGGTCGCATCGTATATCAGGAGCTGACCCGTATTACAAAAGCAATTCAAGATGGCGATTTCTTTGAAAATGAGGCTTTTAAGAGTGCCGTTGACCAGTGCAAGTGGTTTAATTCCACTTTACACATTTTTGGTCTAATGAGCGATGGTGGTGTTCATTCACACATCGACCATATCTGTGCACTGCTTGAGCTTGCTAAGAGAAATGGTCTTACTAAAGTTTGTGTACACTGTTTTATGGATGGTCGTGACACACCTCCAACTTCTGGTGCAGACTATGTTCAGAAGATTGTCAATAAGATTAACGAGCTGGGAATCGGTTGTATTTCTACTATCTCTGGTCGTTATTATGCAATGGATAGAGATAAGAACTGGGACCGTGTTGAACGTGCTTATAATGCTATTGTTCGTGGCGATGCTCCAGTATATACTGATGCTGTTGAAGCAATTAAGACTTGTTATGCAAATGGCAAAACAGACGAATTTATCGAGCCAATGATTATCACCGAGGGTGCAAATGTTAAAAAAGATGATGCTATTATCTTCGCTAATTTCCGCCCAGACCGTGCTAGAGAAATCACTCGTGCAATCGTTGACCCAGATTTCGATGGTTTTGCTCGTGAAAATGGTAACTTACAGGTTAAGTACATCTGTATGACACAATATGATGCAACTATGCCTAATGTTGAAGTTGCTTTTAAACCACAATCTTTAACCAATACATTCGGTGAATACATTGCAGAAAAGGGTCTAACTCAACTGCGTATTGCTGAAACCGAAAAATATGCTCATGTTACTTTCTTCTTTAACGGCGGCGTTGAGAAGGAATATAAAAATGAAGACCGTGCACTTATCAAGTCACCAGCAGTTGCAACTTATGACTTAAAACCAGAAATGTCTGCTATTGAAGTAACAGATGAAGTTGTTAAGCGTATTGAGTCTGGTAAATATGATGTTATCATTCTAAACTATGCTAACTGTGATATGGTTGGTCATACCGGCGTATTTGATGCGGCTGTAAAGGCTGTTGAAACTGTTGACACATGTGTTGGAAGAACTGTTGACGCTATCCTTGCAAAGGGTGGTGCAGCACTTATTACCGCTGACCATGGCAACGCTGACCAAATGCTTGAAGATGATGGAGTTTCTCCATTTACTGCACACTCCACCAATCCAGTTCCACTTATTCTGGTTGGCAGAGATGATGTTAAGGCACTTGCAGATGGCGGTGTACTTGCTGACCTGGCACCTACAATGCTTGAGTTGCTTGGTCTTGAAAAGCCAGCAGAAATGACTGGCAAGAGCTTACTTGTGAAGTAATTGGCTGTGCAAAAATAGCACACTATTTACGATAAATTTAAAGGAGAAGATATAATTATGAAGGGTTACATTGAAATTGTTGACGTAATCGGCCGCGAAGTTATGGACTCTCGTGGCAATCCAACTGTTGAAGTTGAAGTTTATGTAGAAGCTGACACCGGTGCTTATATGGGTCGTGCAGCAGTTCCATCTGGTGCATCTACTGGTATTTTCGAGGCTTGTGAGCTGCGTGATGGCGACAAGGACCGTTACCTAGGTAAGGGCGTTCTAAAGGCTGTTGACGCTGTAAACGGTGAAATCGCTGAAGAAATCATCGGAATGAATGCTCTTGACCAGCAGGCTATCGACAAGGCTATGATTGCTCTTGATGGCACTCCAAACAAGACAAAGCTGGGTGCAAATGCTATTCTAGGTGTATCTCTGGCAGTTGCTAAGGCAGCAGCAGAGGCTCTGGGCATGCCTCTTTACAATTACATTGGCGGTTGCAATGCTAAGACTCTGCCAGTTCCAATGATGAACATTCTAAATGGTGGTGCTCATGCTACTAACAACGTAGAAATTCAGGAATTCATGATTATGCCTGTTTCTGCTCCATCTTTCCGTGAGGCTCTACGTCGTTGTGCAGAAGTATTCCACACTCTGAAGAAGACTCTGAAGGAGAATGGTACTCCAGCGGCTGGTGTAGGTGACGAAGGCGGCTATGCTCCAAACCTCAAGAAGGATGAGGACGCTCTAAAGGTTATCGTTCAGGCTATTGAAGAAGCTGGTTACAAGCCAGGCGAGGACTTCATGATTGCTATTGATGCTGCATCTTCCGAGTGGTGGAACGACGAGGAGAAGTGCTATGTTCAGCCTAAGTCCGGCAAGAAGATGACTCAGAAGCAGCTTGTTAATATGTGGAAGGGCTTTGCTGAGAAGTATCCTATCATCTCTCTGGAAGATGGTATGGCTGAAGAAGATTGGGAAGGCTGGGAAATGCTGACCAAGGCTCTTGGCGACAAGATTCAGCTTGTTGGTGATGACCTGTTTGTTACTAACACAACCCGCCTAAAGAAGGGTATTGACATGGGTGTTGCTAACTCTATCCTTATCAAGGTTAACCAGATTGGTTCTTTAACCGAGACTCTGGACGCTATCCAGATGGCTAACCGTGCAGGCTACACCGCTGTTGTTTCTCACCGTTCTGGTGAAACTGAGGACGCTACCATTGCTGACCTGGCTGTTGCTCTTAACGCTGGTCAGATTAAGACTGGTGCTCCTAGCCGTACAGACCGTGTTGCTAAGTACAATCAGTTGCTCCGCATCGAGGAAGAGCTGGGTGATGTAGCTCAGTATCTGGGTCGTGACGCTTGGTTTAACCTAAAGTAATTTTAAATTTATGAACGGGCTGACTTTTGGGTCAGCTCGTTTTTTATGCAAAAAAATACACTGCTTTATTTTAAAAGCAGTGCAAAAAGATTATATATTACGGAAGCATATTACATATACCCCAAGTGAGCATGCTCAGTTGTAGACCAGAATAAAATATAATTAAAAATGGCAGTACAATCTGTGGAACAATAGCATTAAAACCGAAAAGAGGAGCATTGACAATAAGCATCATAAAAAAATACCATGAGTTTGATTGATTACTTGCAGGCAATATACCTGTAAGTTCTAAAACAATAGGTAGTGTAAGCAGTAAAATAGCTGCCCAGTATAAAAAGGAAAGCATCATGTAAGCACGCTCAGTTTTTTGTATACAATATACAGAAAACAACAAACTGACTATCATATATACAGTGGACAAAGAAATGCATATGACAGAAGTATATTTTAGATTATTTGTGCCAAATAGATAATAACAACAACTATTGACAATCCAAGCAATAGAGCCAACCGTAAATGTTATTTTGCCAATACTTGATTGTATGCGAGAGAACAACTCCATAGTAACCTCCGAGCAGATGAAAACATAAATGTCCTAGAAATTGTCAAACTATTATAATATGGAATTTTAATTGAATACAGTGGAAAAGTCAAGCAACAATATGGACACAATAAATTTTCACACAATTTGTCTTTATATTATTGCTGTGATATACTTATGATAAAATAATAAGAAATATGCACGAACTTTCAAGGCGCAAACTGGAGTGAAAAAATAGTGAGAGATTTGGAGAAATAGGCAAGGGTTATATCAGTTTTGCACCTGTTGTGTCACCAGAGTATATGACCAAAGTTGTAAACAGAATTACTCAAAGCGATTTACTTAAAAAAGGAGAAAATTCTAAATGAAGTTAATTTCATGGAACGTAAACGGATTAAGAGCCTGTGTTGGTAAGGGATTTTTTGAATTTTTGAAGTCACAAAGTCCGGACATGATGTGTTTGCAGGAAACTAAATTGCAGCCAGAACAAGCTCCAGAAATTCAAGATTATTATGATTATTGGAACTCAGCAGATAAGAAAGGCTATTCAGGTACAGCTATTTTTTCAAAAACTGAACCTATAAGCATAAAATATGACATGGGAATAGATATTCATGACCATGAGGGCAGAGTTATAACTGCTGAATATGATAGATTTTATCTTGTGACTGTTTATGTTCCAAATTCACAAGATGGATTAAAAAGACTTGATTATCGTATGCAGTGGGAGGACGATTTTAGAGCCTATGTAAAAAAGCTCGATGAAACTAAACCTGTTATTATATGCGGCGATATGAATGTCGCACATAGGGAAATTGATTTAAAAAATCCTAAAACTAACCGTAAAAATGCAGGTTTTACTGATGAAGAACGCAACAAAATGACAGAGCTTTTAGGCGAAGGATTTATTGATACATACAGATATTTTTATCCAGATAAAGAAGGCATTTATTCTTGGTGGAGTTATCGTTTTAATGCACGTAAGAATAATGCAGGTTGGCGTATTGATTATTTTATCGTGTCAGAACGTTTTAAAGAGCATATTAAATCTGCGAATATTTTAAGCGATGTTCATGGTTCTGACCATTGTCCGGTGGTGCTTGAAATAGATGACTGATAAAAATGAAGAATTTGAACGACCAGATTTATTTTTATATGAGCAGGAACAAGACATATATTTAGAATTTGACCCATTTAATGGTGAATATGAGCCTTGTCCATGTTGTGGGGCAGAAAACCCTAAAAATCCATTCTATGGTTTTATATGCCCTGTTTGCTCATGGGAATATGATGATGAAACATGTAAAAATCCTAATATGCCAAGCAAGCAAAATCATGGTCTTTCGCTTTATGAGGCGAAGCTAAATTTCGGTGCTTTTGGAAGCGCTTATCCGCCCATATTTTGGGACAAATAAAAATCCGCCGTATGGCGGATTTTTTTAACCTTCATAATCGTCCTCGTTTTCCCAGTTGTGCCAAACTGACTGTACATCATCGTTATCTTCAAGGTTGTCCAGTAGTTTACGCATTTTAGCCATATCATCTTCGTTTGAGAGAGATACATAATTTTGAGGAACCATTTCAATTTCAGCAGATGCAAATTCTAAACCAGCCTTTTCAAGAGCCTCACGAACAGCACCAAATTCAGTAGGGTCGGTGTAAATCTGGAAAGTTTCTTCATCAGCTTGGAAATCATCAGCACCAGAATCGAGTGCAAGCATCATTGTTTCATCTTCATCAAGCTCTCCACGCTCAATAATAATAACACCCTTTCGGTCAAACTGCCAGCCAACACAGCCGGTAGCGCCCATGCCAGCACCATATTTATCAAGCAGATGGCGTACATCAGATGCAGTACGGTTGCGGTTATCGGTTAATGTTTCAACAATAACAGCAACGCCGCCAACTCCATAACCCTCATAAGTGATTGCTTCGTATTCAATAGCACCGTTAGCACCAGAATACTTATCAAGAGAACGCTTGATGTTATCATTAGGCATATTGTTCGCCTTGGCTTTAGCGATTACATCACGCAGACGAGAGTTATTATCAGGGTTTGCAGAGCCACCTTCCTTAATAGCGATTGCCATTTCACGACCAATTTTGGTGAAGATTTTTGCTTTCTTGGCATCATTTGCACCCTTACGCTTTGCAATATTATGCCATTTAGAATGTCCACTCATAATTTACTTACGCTCCTTATATAAAAAGAAAAAATAATAATCTTAGCTTATTGTATCAAAAAAGATTAAAAAGTGCAAGTATGGTCGATTTACAGCATAAAAAAACCACATGTATAGAACATGCGGTTTTTTGGTCGAGGTGACAGGATTTGAACCTGCGGCGTCTTCGTCCCGAACGAAGTGCTCTACCAAGCTGAGCCACACCTCGAAATATTTTAGTCTGCTTATTTATTATATATTAGCTAATTTTAAATGTCAACTTCATATATAAATTCATAATATATGACAAAAGGAGTGATTGTTTTATGGATTTATTTTTATATGTTTTAGTTGGCATATTAGCGGCAACTGGTGCTATTTGCATTTTAAAAGAAGTGTATGCTATAATTATGATAAATTGCTTAAATGGAGAAAATCATATTGTCATGACGATTAAAGGTGATGGATTAAAAAGTGAAATGATGCTTAGAACAGCTCTTTTAATTCGTCAAAGATATTTTCCAAAAATGGAAATAGTATTTATTGAACAGGTGCAAAATATATATGAGCCAACGCCAGCGAAATATATGGCTCAGCAATACCAAATGCTCTATATAGATAGAAAGGAATAAAAATGCAGGAAACAGAATACCAAGTGATTTGTGGCACAGTATCACAAATTGTGTTCCAAAACGAGGAAAACGGTTACGCTGTAATACGATTAACCGCAAATGATGGAGAGGAAGTAACTGCAACAGGATATATACCAGGACTCGGGCTGGGTGAGGAATTAACTCTTTGCGGAAAGTGGGTTACACATCCATCATATGGCGAACAGTTTACAGCTGATAGTTTTGAAAGACATTTGCCCGAAACTGCCCAAGGTATTGCGGATTATTTGGGTTCAGGAATTATAAAGGGCATAGGTCCAAGACTTGCAAAAAAAATTGCAGAAACTTTTGGAGAACAAACTTTTGATATATTGCAAAACGAACCAGAAAGGCTCGGTGAAATCCGTGGAATAACACCACAAAAGGCTAGAAGTATAGGTAAACAATTCACTGAAATGAGTGAAATGCGTCTTTTGATGGATTTTTTGACTGAAAATGGCTTGCCTGTATGGCTTACACCTAGGCTTTATAAGCGACTTGGCGTTGTTGCTATGGACGCACTTACAGAAAATCCATATTTATTATGTGATGAATATTATGAAATTGATTTTTCGCTTGCAGATGCTCTTGCATTAAATTTGGGTCTTTCACGACTTTCAGATGAGCGTATAGATGCAGGTTTAATTTACACAATGACATTTAATCTGTCAAACGGTCATACATTTATACCTATTGAAAAACTTGTTGTTGCAGCGTGTTCACTTTTATCTGATGACGAAGTTGAAGTAGAACAAGAGAGAGTATTAAACAGTATCATCCGCTTAGAAATGCGAGCGACGATAGTTCGTGAGCAAATAGCGGGCAGAGACGCGGTTTATTTAAGGCAAATGTATGAGGCGGAGGATTTTCTTGCAGGTTTTCTTAAAGACCTAGCAGCAAAGCATTACAGTTATGATTTTAACCTTGATGAACTTCTTGATGTGTTATCCGAGGATATAGAAGTACAATACGCACCACTGCAAAGAAAAGCGATTATTCAGGCGGCTCAGTGTGGTGTTTCAATACTAACAGGAGGTCCTGGTACAGGTAAGACAACAACGGTTCGTGGCATGCTTAGAATATTTGAATCACTTGGTTTGCAAGTGGTTTTAGCCGCACCAACAGGCAGGGCAGCAAAACGACTATCTGAACTTTGCGATATGGAGGCAAAGACAATACACAGATTGCTTGAAGCAGGATATGGTAATGGTGGAAAATTAAGTTTCCAGCGTGGACTTACAAATCCGCTTGATTGTGATGTAGTTGTGCTTGATGAGGTTTCAATGGTTGATATTTCGCTTATGCAGGCACTTTTAGCCGCTATGCCAAATGGTGCAAGGCTTGTTTTAGTAGGTGATGCAGACCAGCTCCCACCAGTAGGACCTGGAAATTTTTTAAGAGATATGATTTTATCTGGCAAAATACCAGTTACACAGCTCACAGAAATTTTTAGACAGGCACAAAAGAGTGATATTGTTATGAACGCTCATGCTATAAATCAAGGTCAGTCTCCAGTGCCATCAGGTAAAGATGGTGATTTCTTTATTATTCGTAAAGCCGACCCAGCGAGCGTTATTAAAACAGTTACTGAGCTATGTAAAAATAGGTTGCCAAGTTATTATGGATTAAATCCATCACAGATTCAGGTGCTTTCACCATCACGCAGACAAGGTGCAGGAACAATGCAGCTTAATCGTTCACTGCAAGAGGCATTAAACCCAGAGTCACCAGAAAAACAGGAAAAACGCTTTGGAGATATTATTTTCCGTGAAGGTGATAGAGTTATGCAAATTCGTAATAATTATGATATTATCTGGGAGCGGGTGGATAATCATGAGCAGGGAACAGGCATGTTTAATGGTGATGTGGGGGAAATTTTGCAGATTTTTCCCTCACAAGAATGTCTGATAGTTAAATTTGACGATAAACTTGCAACTTATACATTTGACATGCTTGATGAGTTAGAGCTTGCCTATGCAATGACAGTTCATAAGGCACAAGGCAGCGAATTTGAGGCGGTTATAGTTGCTTTATCTAATTCAATTAGTAAAAGGCTTTTGACAAGAAACATACTGTATACAGCTATAACCCGTGCTAAAAAGCTGCTTGTTATAGTCGGTTCACAAGATGTGCTTAATACAATGGTTCATACAAATAATAAATCACGCAGGTATAGTGCCTTAAAAGCTCGAATGAACTCTGAGGAGGTATAAACCATGCTTGATTTACTTTATCCGCATAGCTGTAAGATGTGTGGTGCTGACCTTCCAAAGGGAATTGATATACTTTGTGATGATTGTCTTAAAAAGGGCGATTACTATTTTTACGATTCGTTTACTGCAGACTATGTAGATGATGCAGATTCACCACTTGTTTATCGCGATTTTGTGCGTGAAGCCATGCACAGATATAAGTTTAACGGTCGCAGAGCTTATGCCGATTGGTTTGCAAGATTTACAGAAGATTGCATTAGAAGTAAAATGGATATTTGGAAACCGGATTTTATAACTTATGTTCCTTTGTCATTTGGAAGATGGTTTAAAAGAGGATATAATCAATCCGAGCTAGTGGCAAAACTTGTTGCAAATAAAATTGGATTAAAGTGTGAAAGCACTCTTAAAAAACGCGTATTTGTAAAAAGACAATCAGAGATTACTGATTATAGGCAGCGAGTGAAAAATGTAAGCAATGCATTCGTAATAAAATCAAATGTAAGGCTTGAAAAACGTCGAGTTTTGCTTATAGATGATGTTGTTACAACAGGTGCTACAATTTCAGCTTGTGGAAGTGTTCTTCATAAATCGGGGGCAGAAAAGGTATTTGTTGTAAGTATGACAAAAACTCCCGTAAAACACCAAAAAAATTAAAAGTTGGTGCAAACTTATTTAAAATATTACTGTTTTGTTTCTTGCAATACGGCACGAATACGGTATAATAAATCTAAAGGAAAAGTTCTGGAAAGCAGGTTACAATAATATGAGCACATCAAATACGCTAAAAAGAAAAAGAAGTTCTTTTTACTTTTTTTCAAGCGATGTCGGCATAGACCTTGGCACTGCATCGGTGCTGGTTTATGTGCGAGGAAAAGGTATAGTTTTAAATGAACCATCTGTTGTTGCGGTTGATAAAACCACAGGTAAAATCCTTTCAGTAGGTGATGAGGCGGAAAAAATGCTTGGGCGCACTCCAGGTAATATTATCGCTATTCGTCCGCTGCGTGAGGGCGTTATTTCTGACTATGAAATGACCGAACGTATGATTAAGGAGTTTATACGCAAAGTGCTTGGTATGCGTTTATTTAAGCCCAATGTTGTAATGTGTGTACCATCAATAATAACTGAGGTTGAAGAACGTGCAGTTATTGATGCAGGTACACAAGCAGGTGCAAAGCGTGTATTTTTGGTTGAAGAACCAGTTGCAGCAGCTATTGGTGCTGGCATAGATATTTCAAAGGCTAATGGCAATATGATAGTTGATATTGGTGGTGGCACTACAGATATCGCTGTAATTTCGTTGGGTGGCATTGTAGAGTCAACATCTATTAAAATTGCAGGCGATAAATTCGATGAGGCAATTATTAAATATATTCGCAGAAAGCATAACGTGCTTATTGGCGACCGCACTGCTGAAGCTATTAAAAGAGAGATTGGATGCGTTTATCCACGTCCCGAAGAAATCTCAATGGAAATTAAAGGTCGTTGCCTGATGACAGGTCTCCCACGCACATTCACAGTAGAATCACATGAAATTATGGGGGCATTTGATGAGGTTTCTTCAACTATTGTTGAGGCTATTCATGGTGTGCTTGAGCGTACTCCTCCAGAGCTTACTGGTGATATATCCACAAATGGTATTGTTATGACCGGTGGCGGTGCGTTAATTTGGGGTTTTGATAAGCTAATCGCAGCTAAAACAGGTATCCCAACACGTGTTGCAGATGATGCAATCTCATGTGTAGCCCTTGGCACTGGAAACTGTCTTGAAAACCTTGATAAAATGCAGGATGGTACTATGAATCTATCCCGTAGACGTCAAATGATGAACTAAAAATAATTAAGCACACTGAATTTGCTCAGTGTGCTATTTTATGCTTATTTTAAGAATAATTTAGTTTGATGTTTAACTATTGGCGCTAAAATCCATAAGCCATATAAATTAGGCAGAGCCATAAGTGCAGAGGCTATGTCGCATAAAACAAGCAAATCAGCAAGTGGAAAGAGACTGGAGAAAGCAACAGAAACTGCAATTAGAATAGGATAGAATGCATGAATGATACGTTTTACTTTAAGCCATCTAAGGCAGGCAAGGCCATAAAAGCTCCAACCAAGTACGGTTGATACAGCTAGAAAGATAACTATTATTGATATAAAATTCGCAGCAACATATCCAAAAAGCGAAGAAAAAGCAAAACTTGTCATAGAAAGTCCATAAAAACCACTTTGTTCTGCATCTGTCACAAGTATTACAAGTGATGTCATTAGACAAACAACAAATGTATCAATGAAAACTTCAACAGCTCCTAGCATACCCTCCTCACAAGGTTTAGCACCAACAGTGCAGCCATGTGCAATTGGTGCGGAACCCATACCAGCCTCATTAGAGAACACACCCTTAGAAAAGCCATCTGATATTGCTCTGCTTGTTAAGAAACCTATTAAACCTCCACCTGCTGCAAGCGGCTCAGTTATACCATGAAATATTTTTAAAAATGCATTTGGAATATTATCTTTATGAATTATAAGAACTATCAAACCAGCTAGTAGATAAGAAACAGTCATAAATGGAACTATTATAGAAGAAACTTTTGCAATTCTTTGTGAACCACCATATAATATAGGTAAAAGTAAAACACCTGTTATAATGCCAATGGTTACATGAGAAATGGGCAATACATTGCCTACAGCTTCAGCTATTGCACTCCCTTGAGCAGCCGCACCTGTGCCTATTGCTGAAATCACACAAAATATAGCAAAAAATTTAGCTAGTATAGGTAAATCTGCCCCTTTTGACAGATAGACCATAGGTCCACCAAGCGGACTTGCCTCTTTTGTTTGATAATATACGGCAAGAAGTAATTCAGAGTATTTTGTAGCCATGCCAAAAAACGCTGCAAGCAACATAAAAAATACCGCACCTGCACCACCTAGTTGAATAGCAATAGCAACTCCTGCAAGGTTTCCAACTCCAAGTGTACCACCAAGAGATGTGCAGAGTGCTTGCCATGGTGAAATTCCGGTTTCACCATTTTTATTATTAAATTTAAGTAATTTTGGTAGACACCAAAACTGTACAAGCCTAGATGAATATGTTAAATATATACCCGTAAGCAAAATAATAAGAATTGTAAATGGTCCCCAAAGGGTATAACGAATACTGTTAAGTAAAGTCATAAAATTAAAATCCTCCTTAGATTAAACTTATGTTTAAAACGAAGGAGAAAGAACTGAAGAGGAAAATAAATGAAGTATATGAAAGCAGCACTAAAACTTGCACAAAAGGCAGCAGATGAGGGAGAAGTTCCTGTGGGTGCAGTTGTGGTTTGCGACGGTAAAATAGTGGGTCGTGGCAGAAATCGACGAGAAACTAAAAAAAATGCAGTTCATCATGCAGAAATGGAGGCAATACAAAAAGCATGCAAAAAACTGGGTGGCTGGCGACTCCATAAATGCGATTTATATGTAACGCTTGAGCCTTGTCCAATGTGTACAGGCGCCATTATAAATGCACGAATTAAAAATTTATATTATGGTGCAAAAGACGAAAAAGCGGGTTCTTGTGGTACAGTTATAAATCTTTTTGATTTGCCATATAACCACAAACCAGAGGTTATTTCTGGCATTATGGAGAAAGAATGTTCGGATATTTTAAAGAGATTTTTTAAAGATTTAAGAGAACGCAAGAAAATAGAACGTAAAAAAAGACGAGCTGAATAGTGAAAATTCAGCTCGTTTTGTGTTTGTTATTTATAACGTGAGCGGTCAGGCTCCCAGCCATCTAATGGATAACGCTGTATTGCACCAAAAACACGCTCTCTAAGTGATGGATATTGTTTTTCTAGGTCTTTTAATAGTGTCTTGACTTCTTCGCGTTTAGTATTTCCGTCAGCAGGGCATGGATTATGCACAATAGGCATATTATATCTTCTTGAAAAGGATTTAACACTCTTTTCTGGAACATATAAAAGCGGGCGAATAAGTGTAACGTCCATTCTATCCAAGTATGTAACAGGCTTAAAACATGAAATTCTGCCTTCATAAAATAAAGATAGCATATAGGTTTCAACAACATCATCAAAATGATGACCAAGTGCTATTTTACGACAACCAGCTTTGATTGCTGCATCATGAAGTGCACCTCGTCTAAGTTTAGCGCACAGTGAACATGGATTTTCTTCTTTACGAATATCAAAAACAATCTGTTTAATTTGTGTTGGAATTTTTATATATTCCACTTTAAGTCTGCGACATAGCTCATCTACATGGGAAAAGTCCATATCGTCATACCCCATCTCAAGTGTAATTGCTATCACCTCGAACTTTTTCGGATAAAAGCGACGAAGCTCTGAAAGTGCAGTTAAAAGTGTAAGTGAGTCCTTGCCACCAGATAAACCAACTGCTATGCGGTCACCTTCTTCTATCATATGATAGTGGTCAACCGCACGACGTACAAAAGATAACATTTTCTGCATAAAAGAATTCCTCTTAAATAGTCTTGAATTTTTATATCATACCTAACTTATATAGATATAACAGAAAATAAGAAAAACTGCAAACAAAAATTTTGAAATTGAAAGTGAGATAATAAGAGAATTTAAGAGCATAAAAGAGAATAAAAGAGTTTGTTTGGGGATAAATTAAAATGTTTAAAAAATCAGTTGACATTAGTCAAAGTGTGTGGTTTAATAGTTAAGGTTTCAATAGGAGCCAAGTTTAGATATGTAAATCGTTAGATTTAATATATTATGGAGGAAATGCACTATGTCTACTTTTATGGCAAATGCAAATAGCATTGAGCGTAAATGGTATATCATTGACGCTGCTGGTAAGCCACTAGGCCGTACAGCTGCTACTGCTGCTATGCTGCTGCGTGGTAAGCACAAACCTACATTCACCCCTCATGTTGACGGCGGTGATTTCGTAATCATCATTAACGCTGAGAAAGCTGTTCTGACTGGTAAGAAGCTAGAGCAGAAGTATTATCGTCATCACACTGGCTGGGTTGGTGGTCTGAAGGAAGTTCAGTACCGCACCATGATGGCTGAAAAGCCAGAGCTGGCTATGCAGTTAGCTGTTAAGGGCATGCTGCCAAAGAACAGTATTGGACGCCAGTCTGCTACCCGTCTTAAGATTTTCAAGGGTTCTGAGCATAAGCATGCTGCTCAGATGCCTGTTGCTTGGGACAAGTAATTCTTGTAAGGAGGAAATAATCAATGTATACACCTAAGAAAGCATATTTCTACGGTACTGGCAGAAGAAAGTCCTCTGTTGCAAGAGTTCGTCTGTTCCCAGGTGGTACCGGTGAAATTAAGATTAACAACCGTACTATTGACAACTACTTTGGTCTTGAGACTCTAAAGCTGATCGTTCGTCAGCCACTGGAGGCTACTAATACTCTAGGTAAGTTCGATATCGAGTGCACAGTAACTGGTGGTGGTTTCACTGGTCAGGCTGGTGCTATTCGACATGGTATCTCTCGCGCTCTGCTGCAAGCAGACTCTGATGAGTACCGTCCAACTCTGAAGGCTGCAGGTTTCTTAACTCGTGATCCTCGTATGAAGGAACGTAAGAAGTACGGCCTCAAGGCTGCCCGTCGCGCTCCGCAGTTCAGCAAGCGCTAAACTTTATCAAAAGTGGTCAAAAA
>CALWBL010000009.1 GCA_944376065.1 uncultured Butyricicoccus sp.
AACAGCTTGTCTTGTCAATAGGTTTTTTCATATTTTTCAAGTTTTTCTGCTTTTGACATCTGCTCCATCTGAGCAGCCTGGTTAGTATACGACATTATACCTCATTTGTCAACAGGTTTTGTGAAAAAATTATAAAAAAATAAATGAGCCGTTTTATCTCGGCTCATTTATCCATGTAAAATGTTATTTTATAATCATTTTTGATTCCATATAAAACCTTTTTTCTCTTGCATCACCCATAGAAAATGTCTTTCTTGGCAGAACTCCATCAAAAATCACACCCCTAAATAAATCATCTTTCTTTGGCGTTGGCAATAAGAATCCTATACTGTTATCATTTGATGCCAAATTAGATAAAACGTCCTCACCATGAATATAATCTATTTTGATATTACTATTTTGATTCATGTAATAATCTAAAAAGGTTTGTAGTGATGCAACAGGCAGAGCATATGGTGAATTCTCTATTGCCAATACGCCCTTTTTATTTTTAGTTTGGAATGGAAATGCATGACAATTTTGTGTTTCCTGTGATGAATTCAAAATTCGACACTTAGCTTGTTTGTTCTCAAAAAATTTAATTGCGCTTTCTAACAAATCATTTGGGTCTACATCAAATAAAATTCTATGAATAGGCTCAATTACTATGCTTTCATCATGTATATTAACAAGTTCGGCTAGTACAAATCTTGCGGGGTGATTTAATTTTTCTTCTTCTGAAAGTGTTTGTTTTAAATTTTCCCAATAAGCCTTAGCAGTTGCCATAGAATGATTTCCATCACCAACAGCAAAAGGCAAAACAGGAGCGTCTTTTGATGTACCGTATTTATTAGAAAAAACTTTGGGGTCTGAAAGGGTGTCGAGCATATTTAATATATTTTCTGTTTGTGAACTTTCAGGTATAAACCAACCTGTAACATGTCCACCTTGCTGCATGAGCTCTACATCATATAGCTTAGAAAATTGTTCTCTATTTTCATATAAAGGCTCTATAATCTTTTTATCTGGGTCATCAATCATAATCATAATGTGAGGAATTTCAATACTTGCACCATCTCTAACCGCAAGTCTTGGTGGAATACGTTCTTCAACAGTTTTTTCAGTTGGACGTATTTTAGACTTAGAATCTAATTTATATTCATATTCTTCAAGGTCAAATGCTAACATTATTCCTTTTCTAGGACAATTTTTACCAGTATCGCGTGCTAAGAGAATCATTCCTTTTGGCAAAGCATAAAATATACCTTTTTTCAAATATTCTTGCATAGTGTTATGAATTTTATTTATATAGTTTGAAGTATATTCGCTTTCCAAATAAACCTCTGGCAGTATCAGCTTTAATGTAGATATATTATCTCCTACAATTTTAGCTGTTTCACTCCAATACTCAGGCTGGGAAGTGTATTGGTCACAAGCCACAACAGCCCATTTAGATAAGTCAATACCCGATTTTGGAATTAAAATTTCTGTTGTATATGCACAATGTTTCAATTTATTTTTGCTCCTTAAAAATACTAAAATTAAAAATTTTTATAAAACACCCGTCTTATTTTGAAGAACATTTTATATTTTTATTGAATGCTGGACGGATATATAATCTGAAGTCTCGCAGTTTTTCCATTCCATATTATAATTTTATCTTTTATAATAAAATCTTTATCTGGATTCTGCTCATATATATTCCACTCATTCATATTTTTTTCTTTCAAATCCCATTTTTTGCAAAATTCACATGGTGCATTTTTACCTTTTGAAATCTGATAACACTTTTTGCCTTTATAGCTATCAACACCTAACATTTTCATATGTGCTTTATTCATATAATATACATCATACGTTTTCATATCAGAAACATAAACACATTCTTCAAGAGCATCTAATATTTTTTCTAACTGAGCATCTCTTGTTTCATGAGTATTCCCATTTACTTTCTTCGTTGAAATCTTTTTGCTCTTGCTTTTTAGCTGCAAAATTGTATTAGAATCTATATAACGTTCTTGAAATTGCACTTTATCAAAAGGTTTACCAAAGAAATAACCTTGCAGCAGTTTAGGTCCCAGTTCTTCAAGCACAGCAAGCTCTTCTTCTGTTTCAACGCCTTCACAACAAACACGCATATTTCTATTGTCAGCTAGTTTGATAACATTATTTACAAGTTGATAGTTATATACGCTATTTTGAATTTCTGTTATAAAACATCTGTCAATTTTAATTTCATCAATATCTAGTTTTTGCAGTCTATTAAGGCTTGAATAGCCTGTTCCAAAATCATCAACAGATATTTCAATGCCTGCAGCTTTCCAGCACGCAAAAATACTGTTCAAATTTTTGTAATTATGTAGCTGCATACTTTCTGTAACTTCCAGTGTAAGAGCCTCACCAGGCAAATCAATTTCATCTAATGCATCTAAGACCATCTGTGCTATATTGGGATGTTTTAGCTGTGAATATGACAAATTGACACTAATATGGAAGTCTGGAACTTTTTTTCGCCAAATTTTACATTGTTTTATTGCAGTTTTTAGTACCCAAGAACCAACATCGCAAATCATATCCGTTTCTTCTAACAGCGGCACAAACTCTGTCGGAGGTACATTTCCCCTTTCTGGGTCATTGTATCTAAGCAATGCCTCTGCACCATATAATTTATAATTTTTTAAATCTATCTGCGGCTGATAGTTCAAAGAAAAGTTTTCAAAATCATTGTTAATGCTATTTTTCAAACTATCTTGAAGTCTAACAATTGATATCTTGTTTTCATAATCCTTTTCTTTAAAAAACCTCAAATGGCTCTTACCATGATTTTTAACTTCATCAATAGCTATTTCAGCACATTGATACATAGTATTGCCATCTTTTATGATATTGCTGTCATATTCAACTGCACCGCCCGAAAAAGAACATATTCCATTAAATTGTTCGCATATATTTTGGTAAATCTGTTCAATACGTAATTTATCTATATTGTTAAGAATTACAGCAAAACTATCACCATTTACACGATATATCCTGTTATCATATTCAGAAACAGTTTTTTCAAATACCTTAACTATTTTTCTTAGCAGGTCATTACCATACTCTCTGCCGTATTTAAGGTTAATATTTTTCATATCATCCACACCAACTGCTAATAAATATGTTGTAACCCTATCTGTTTTACAAATCTCATTGAGGTCATCTATCAATTGGCTTATATTGAATGCACCAGTAAGGGTATCTATCTTATACTTTAATAACTGCTCTGAAAATTGACCTATTATTCTGCAAGGCGAACCATCCTCATTATATTGCACTTTACCTCTTGCATGTATCCATATTATTCTATCCTTATCATCTAACACACGATATGTAAGATCATATACATCTTTTTCTTTTTTTCGCACTTTATCAATTTCTTGTTTAAAAATATCAATATCTATATCATATACTCTCTCAACCAAATATGATACATCACATACATTGTCTTTAATATTTAGAAATGGATATCTTTTTTCTATATTTTTTGAGAAATATATTTTCTGTTCCATCATTTCAAACATAAAAAAGCAATCGTCAGAACCTTCACTAAAAAAATGAAGAATATCAAGGTATTTGTCACCTTGTTCATGTTTAGTTAGTAATCTTTCCATATAGCTATCCTTAATATAATGATTTTATTTATAAATAGAGTTTTCTATTATTTGTAATATAACCTGGATTTTAGTACATTGTGTTTTGTTGCTTTGAGCTGTAATTTTTCCACTGTGTATCTGTACTATTTTATAAGCGATTGCAAGCCCCAAACCATGTCAACTAACATTTAAGCGTGTCTGCCCACCTCTGTAAAAGCGTTCAAATATATGTGGTAATTCGCTATCAGGTATTGGCTCACTTGCATTTTACACTTGTATAAATACATTTAAATCTTGTTTAAATGGTTTTACATTTATTTCTCCTTTTTGATCAGCATATTTTATAGTGTTATCAAGTAGTATAGAAATGAGCTGTCTAAGAGATTGTTCATCATTTTTTACATATATGTTCGGAGCAATTTGTATATTCATCTCAATATGTTTTTTCAAATGCGACTACTTCAAATAACAAAGCACAACTCATAAGTGAATCGCTCAAATATACTTTTTTCATCTTCGACTAGTAAAATATTCATTTACATCACCATCTTAATTATATTCCAAAATATGTTGCATAATCAAGCAAATAAACATATTGTTTTCACAAAAACATTATATTTCCTATATCTCTAATATTTCCCATATCCCTACTTTGACAATATCCTTGCAATTTATATTTTATAATAATCAAGCAGAGAGGAGGGCAGCGTTATTGCGAGTCATCTATCTTGATGTTTTAATAGGCGTAAATCTGGCAATGGATTATCTGCTTTTATGCGCTACAAGCAAGATGTCTGGTATTTATTGCACACGCTTGCGGTTGTTTTTTGGCAGTGTTGTTGGTGCTTTATATGCGGCTTTAAGTTGCCTTGTACCATATAAGATTTTTATTTCACTACCTACTAAAATAATTATTAGCTGTGTTATGATTTTTGTTAGTTTTGGCAGACTAGGTAAAAACAGATTTTTAAGGCTTTTGATGCTTTTTCTTGGTATATGTTTTGCTGCTGCTGGAGCGGTTTTAGCCCTTGGCAATGTCAGTGACACAAGTTTTTTTGCTGGTGGTGGATATTATATTGATATTCCCTTTAGAGTTGTTGCAGCTACTATGGTTATAAGCTGGGTTGTAACTGGATATATCTTTCGTTCAAGTGCATCAGATAAAGTGTCGCCAAGAAAAACTGTTAGAGCCAAATTTATTTTTCAAAACCATCAAGCAGAGTTTACATTGCTTGTAGACACTGGAAACACATTGCATGAACCAATAAGCGGAAAACCTGTGATTATTTTAGACCGAACCAGTGCATCAAAATTATTACCAGTTACAATTTCAACCGTTTTAAATAGATTACATACAGAAAATGCTGCTGATATTTTATCTTATCTTCCCGAATCCTATAAGCACTGCTTTAGGCTTGTACCCTTTCACGCTGTTGGCAAGAAATCAGGGCTTCTACTTGCCTTTAAGCCCGATTGCATTATGATAGATGATAAATCTTGGCACGGACTTGTAGCTATAAATGCAGAACATATCTGTGGCGGACAATATCAAGGACTTATTGGACTTTGAAAGGAGCAGATATTATGTTTATTAAGTTATTGGTTAAATTTTTAAATAGTATACAGCTTTTAAAACAAGATGATATTTACTATATAGGTGGGTGTGATGTTCTTCCTGCACCAATGTCTTTAGAAGAGGAAACAGAGGCATTAAATGCACTTGTATCTGGTGAAAGCTGGGCAAAAGATAAGTTAATTGAGCACAACTTACGTTTAGTGGTTTATATCTCAAAAAAGTTTGAAAACACTGGTGTTGGTATGGAAGATTTAATTTCTATTGGCACTATTGGGCTTATAAAGGCCGTAAGCACATTCAAATCAGATAAAAAAGTAAAACTTGCAACTTATGCATCACGTTGTATCGAAAACGAGATTTTAATGCATTTAAGAAAAGTATCTACTCAGCGTACAGAAGTATCATTTGATGAACCGCTTTCTTCAGATTGGGACGGAAATGAACTGTTACTTTCCGATATCTTAGGCACAGAACCAGATTGCGTTATGCGTCCCATTGAAGATGATGTTGATAAAGAGCTGCTTCATAAAGCTCTTACTAAACTTCCCAAACGTGAAATGGAGATTATCGCACTTAGATTTGGACTTTGTGGAAAAGAAAGTATGACACAAAAAGAAGTTGCAGACATGCTTGGAATATCTCAATCATATATATCACGTCTTGAAAAAAGAATTATTGCAAGGATGAAAAAAGATATCTTAAAATGGGTTTAAAATTATTTTAACTGAAATTTTTATTTTCTATTGTATTTTCTTTAAAAAAAGCATAAAATATAGCTGTAAACAGATATGTTAGCACGTGCTAATAATTTTCATTTATAGAGAAGGTGATTCCAATGCAAAGCGAATTTAAGCAAATGACAGACGATATTTTAAACCACCCCTTGTTCATGGAAACACGCTGTCTTATGCACCATGGCAACGGAAACACTGTTTATGACCATTCACTTTCCACAGCAATTACAGCCTATTCAATAGCTAAAAAATTGGGTTTATCACAGGATATGGTTGAATCTACAACACGCGCTGCCCTACTCCATGACTTTTTTGGATATGATTGGCATGATGATTGGTTTAAAGACTATCTCAGTCAATATTCTGGCTGGCAGCGTTTTAAACGAATGCATGCATTTGTCCATGGAGATATTGCAGCCGAAAGAGCAAAAGAGCATTTTAATCTAACCGATAGACAGATTAAAGCCATTAAAAGCCATATGTTTCCTGTATGTTTCTCCTTTCCAACAAACTGTGAGGCATGGATAGTGACACTGTCAGACAAAATCGTTGCCTCTCGTGAAATCGGTCAAACTGTTGGCAGCTATGTTTCCACTTTATTCAAAAAATTAGTTACACCAAAGTAAGTTAATATGTTGGGCGTGTTGTATTTATATACCACGCCCGATTTTCATTTTAAGGAGCATATATTATGTTATATTTACATGATATTTTAAATATAAATAAAAACGATACTGTAGCGATTATAGGCGGAGGTGGTAAAACGACCGCACTTTGGCGACTTGCTGTAGAGCGCAAAAATCAAGGAGCATTCGTAACCACTTCCACACATATAATGAAACCTGATAATGGTCAATGTGATATTATAATTTCGCCAAATGATTTTTTAACTATTGCAAAAAACAAAATAACTGCTGCACTTTATCCAAATCAGCAAAATAAATGTACTGGGGTTAGTAACAAGCAGTTTCAAGCACTGCGTCAAAAAAAGATTCCCATTTTATATGAGGCAGATGGTTCAAAAAGAATGCCTGCAAAACTACATAATATCAGTGAACCTGTTATCTACCAAAATACTGATATTGTACTTTTGATTATTGGTTTATCTGCCCTTGGCAAGCCTATAAAAGATGTTTGTCATAGATATGAGCTATACAATCTAAATCCAGATGAAATTTTCGATATTTCTCATTTAATTATGTGTATAGAAGATGGTATTAAAAGCTGTAAAATGTTAACTAACAAGATACGTATATTTTTAAATCAACTTGATTTAATTTCAGATAAAGAAGTTATATACAATCTGTGCAAAACTTTCGGCCATTCGTATATATACTGTGGAAACTTAAAAAGCGATGGTTAAATTAACCATCGCTTAATTTTTGTTTTTTATTTAAAACTTTAGGAATAAACTGGCTTGCAAACTTGCCTTTACCACGACTTTTAACATAGAAAAATCCAATAATTGAGAATATAACAGCACCTATAAAGTTTACAATCAAATCTTTCATTGTATCTATAAGACCTATATCTATATATCCGCCATATTTGCTAATCCAGCCCTCCCCATTCACTACTAAAGAGTCAATTTGCACATGATGCACAATATTAAGTCCATTTGGATCGAATTTTACAGAATTTATTGCTGTAACAATCCAGTCTTTCTGCATATCTGTTCCAAAATATGTGTCCATAGTAAATTCAAAAAACTCCCACAAAACGCCTACTGTCATTGAGAAACAAAATGCAACTATTGCCAAAAAAAGTGGTGATAATTTAACCGAGAATCTACCCGAACGATTGAATATATCCACAAGTGCAAAACCAATAGCAGCCATCAAAAAACCATTAAGTGTATGCAGCATTGAATCCCAATAAGGAATTTTAGTGTAAAATGAATTAACTTCTCCTAAGATTTCGGCTGCAAATATAAAGCAATATATAATACCTTCCAAAACTGGCGGTAAATCAATGTTTGTTTTTCTTTCAATAAAAGTGGGTACACAAAACAGTATTAATGTCAAAACACCTACGAATATACCTTCGTAGTTATGTAGGAATCCTTGACGAATCATAGTAAGTAAGACTAATAATGATAAAATACCACGTACTGTCAGCCTACGTTTTTTATCTTTGTTAAACAACATAATAATCTCCCATATATACTTTAAAGTTAAATTGTTGTTTCAATATAATATATTCTTATAATAAAACAGCTCTCGGACGACCGAATGCCTTCTGAGAGCCAATTTAAGCTTATTCGATTCCTTCGTCCTCGCCGTCTTGACGGGTGTTAAAAGCATAATCACTGCACTTTTCAACAGCCTCAGGCTCAGTTTGATATGGGCACAAGCGAACACGTCCTTCAGTTTCGGCTAACGCTACACAAATTTTCTCTCCAACTGCATCTCTGCGACGAAAAGCACACCAAAGTTTTTTCATGTTAAGTATCTTCCTTTCAGTCATTCAATCTTGAAATGTGTATATGACACACTCCCCGTGGGATTCCCTCATAAATAGTATTTTATCATGATTTTGTTTGATTCTCAAGCTGTTTATCAGCTTTTTGTTGACTTCTTTTACAAAGTTAATCTTGCATACACTATAAATAATATGTTACGATAAAATAGAGTATGTATTGAATCAAAATATTTTTGTCTGTTTATCAATACAAAAGGAGAGTAACACATGAAAGATTTACAATATTACAAGCTGCTAAGTGAACAATATCCGACAATTGAATCGGTTTCCAGTAAAATTGTAAGTATGACAGCCACTCTTTGCCTACCTAAAGGAACAGAATATTTTTTTAGTGACCTTCATGGTGAACATGAGGCCTTTATTCATCTTTTAAGGTCTGGTTCTGGTGTGATTCGTGAAAAAATCGAAACTTTATTCTCACATTCCATTTTGGAGTCTGATAGAGCAGAACTTGCAGCCCTTATCTATTATCCAAAACAAATGCTTGTAAATAAACGAAATTCTTGTCCACGATTTAAGGAATGGTCAGAACTTACCATTGGCCGACTTGTTTTGGTCTGTCGTGATGTGTCTGCTAAATATACACGCAGTCGAGTACATAAGGCAATGGACCCGAATTATGCATATATTATGGACGAACTGCTGCAAACTTATGAATCAGACCCAGATAAACGCAGATATTTTAGAGCTTTAATCGCATCTCTTGTTAAATCAGATAGCTCAGATCCACTTATAATTGCACTTTGTCATCTAATACAGCAAATGACAGTAGACCATCTTCATATTATTGGTGATATTTTTGATAGAGGTCCTCGTGCAGATAAAATCATAAATGAGCTTATGAAATATCATGATGTTGATATTCAATGGGGCAATCATGATATAAACTGGATGGGTGCTATGAGTGGCAACAGAGTTTGTTTATTTAATGTTCTTAAAATTGCTATTAGTTATAACTCATTTGATGTTTTAGAGGATGGCTATGGAGTAAATTTACGTCCACTAAGTATGTTTGCAGCCGAAACCTATCAAAATGACCCATGTGAACGTTTCCAGCCTCATGTGCTTGATGAGAATAAATACGACCCAGTAGACCCTAAGCTCGCAGCAAAAATGCATAAAGCAGTGGCAATTATTTTATTTAAACTGGAGGGTCAGCTTATTAAGCGACACCCAGAATATAATATGAGCAGTAGGCTTTTGCTCGATAAAATAAACTTTGAAAAAGGTATAATCACTCTTAATGGCAAACAATATCCTATGCTTGATACAAACTTCCCTACTATTGACCCTACTGACCCATATAAACTTACTGATGCTGAAGAGTCACTTGTAGAAAACACACTTGCATCTTTTAGACATAGTGCAAAACTTCGCAGACATATCGATTATATTTATACCCATGGTGGAATGTATAAAGTATCAAATAATAATCTATTGTATCATGGCTGTATTCCTATGACTGAAAATGGCAAATTTGATAAGCTTATTCTTCCAAGTGGATCATATTCAGGCAAGGCACTGCTTGATTATCTTGATACCTGTGTACGCAAAGCATATTATACAGGTGATGAAAACTGTGTCGATTTAATGTGGTATTTATGGTGTGGTGCAAAATCACCTGTGTTTGGTAAGGATAGAATGACAACGTTTGAACGTTGTTTTATTGCTGATAAAACATTGCAATCTGAGCCAATGAACCCATATTATCACAATTATGATGACCCAAAGCAAAGTGAAAAGATTATACGTGAATTCGGACTTGATCCTGCTAAATCACATATTGTCAATGGTCATGTACCTGTTAAAAATGGAGAAAATCCAATCAAAGCAGGCGGAAGATTGTTTGTTATAGATGGCGGAATATCTAAAGCATACCAATCAAAAACAGGAATTGCAGGTTATACTTTAATCTATAACTCACATGATATAGAGCTTGCAGAGCATATGCCATTTAGGCCAGCAGATGATACACATCCACTTGCAGAAATGACATCCACTGTTCACATAGTTGAGCGTATGCCACGCCGAATGACAGTTGCAGATACAGATGAAGGTGAAATTTATCGAGAAAAAATCGAGGATTTAGAAAAATTGCTTGAACTTTACCGAGATGGCACACTTGGTGAGAAACTAGCAGATTAAAAAAAAGCGTCACTTTAATTTATAAAGTGATGCTTTTTTATACATAAAAAATCCTGTCCGAAAATCGGACAGGATTTTGATGTTATCTAAGAAAAGTAATATTAAAATTACTCGTTAATCTTAACAACAACGCCAGAACCTACGGTACGGCCACCCTCACGGATAGCGAAACGCAGACCTTCTTCAATAGCGATTGGAGTAATCAGCTCAACGTCCATTTCAACGTTGTCACCTGGCATGCACATCTCAGTGCCTTCTGGCAGAGTGATAACGCCGGTAACGTCAGTTGTACGGAAATAGAACTGTGGACGGTAGTTGTTGAAGAATGGGGTATGACGGCCGCCTTCTTCCTTCTTCAGAACGTAAACCTGACCCTTGAACTTAGTATGTGGGTGGATAGAACCTGGCTTAGCCAGAACCTGACCACGCTCGATGTCAGTCTTCTGAACACCACGCAGCAGAGCACCGATGTTGTCACCTGCTTCAGCGTAATCAAGCAGCTTACGGAACATTTCGATACCAGTAACAACGGTCTTACGAGGAGCTTCCATCAGACCTACGATTTCAACTTCCTCGTTCAGCTTCAGCTGACCACGCTCTACACGACCAGTAGCAACAGTACCACGACCAGTGATAGAGAATACGTCCTCGACTGGCATGATGAAAGGCTTGTCAGCAGCACGGTCTGGAGTTGGGATATAAGAGTCAACAGCATCCATCAGCTCACGAATGCAAGCGTACTCTGGAGCATTTGGGTCGTTAGACTCACAAGTCAGAACGTTCAGAGCAGAACCACGGATTACTGGAACGTCGTCACCTGGGAAGTCATAAGAGGACAGCAGGTCACGAATTTCCATCTCAACTAGGTCAAGCAGCTCTTCGTCGTCAACCTGGTCAGCCTTGTTCATGAATACAACGATGTAAGGAACGCCTACCTGACGGGACAGCAGAATATGCTCACGAGTCTGAGGCATTGGGCCGTCAGCAGCGGATACAACAAGGATAGCACCGTCCATCTGAGCAGCACCAGTAATCATGTTCTTAACATAGTCAGCGTGACCTGGGCAGTCAACGTGAGCGTAGTGACGCTTGTCAGTGTGGTACTCAACGTGAGCGGTGTTGATTGTAATACCACGCTCCTTTTCTTCTGGAGCCTTGTCGATTGCGTCGTATGCCTGATATTCAGCAGCACCAGCCAGAGCAAGCACCTTAGTGATTGCAGCAGTCAGAGTAGTCTTGCCATGGTCAACGTGGCCGATAGTACCAATGTTAACGTGTGGCAGGGAGCGGTCAAATTTTTCCTTTGCCATTTTGGATATCCTCCTTAGGAATTTTAAATTTAGTGAATTTTTAATTCAAATATTAGTCACTTGTATAACTATTTTAAATCATACTAGCGAAAAAATCAACAACTTTTAGTCGTTATTTTTTGTGCGAGCGTCAATAATTTTATCCTGTACGGACTTAGGCACTTCGGTGTAGTGACTAGGCTGCATGGTGTACTGACCACGGCCCTGAGTACTAGAACGCAGAGCAGTAGCATAACCGAACATCTCAGATAGAGGCACAGCAGCACCTACTGCCTGAACGCCGCCACGAGGTTCCATACCTTGGATTTGACCACGACGAGCATTTAATCCGCCGATAACATCACCCATATAGTCTTCTGGAACCAGAACGTCAACCTGCATGATAGGCTCCATCAGTACTGGCTCAGCCTTACGCATAGCTTCCTTAAACGCCATAGAACCAGCAATCTTAAACGCCATTTCAGAGGAGTCAACTTCATGGAAAGAACCATCATACAGAGTAACCTTAACATCAACAACTGGATAACCAGCGAGTACACCGGCCTGCATAGCACCCTGAATACCCTGATTTACTGGCTCGATGTATTCCTTAGGAATAGCACCACCAACAATCTTGTTGATAAATTCGTAACCCTTACCGGATTCGTTAGGCTCAACTATAATCTTAACGTGACCATATTGACCCTTACCGCCGGACTGACGAGCATACTTCATGTCAACGTCAGCAGAGCGACGAATAGTTTCCTTATAAGCAACCTGAGGCTCACCAACATTAGCCTCTACCTTAAATTCACGCAGCAGACGGTCAACGATGATTTCAAGGTGAAGTTCACCCATACCAGCAATGATAGTCTGACCAGTTTCTTCATCAGTCCAGGTACGGAAGGTTGGGTCTTCTTCTGCCAACTTGGTTAGAGCAATACCCATTTTTTCTTGACCAGCCTTAGTCTTAGGCTCAATAGCAACACGAATAACTGGATCTGGGAAGTTCATGGATTCAAGGATAATTGGGTGCTTTTCATCACACAGTGTATCACCAGTTGTGGTATTTTTCAGACCAACAGCAGCAGCGATATCACCAGAGTAAACGATATCAATATCCTTACGAGCATTAGCATGCATCTGCAAGATACGACCCATACGCTCACGGTTGCCCTTAGTTGCATTCAGTACAGAAGAACCAGCAGTAAGAGTACCGGAGTATACACGGAAGAATGTTAAACGACCTACATAAGGATCGGTCATAATCTTAAATGCCAGAGCTGAGAATGGAGCCTCATCGCTAGATGGACGGGAATCCTCTTCTTCGGTATCTGGGTTAACGCCCTTAATCATAGGAACGTCTGTTGGAGCTGGCATATAATCAACAACAGCATCAAGAAGCATCTGAACGCCCTTGTTACGGTATGCAGTACCGCACATTACAGGGATAATCTGTACATTACAAACGCCCTTACGCAGTGCAGCCTTCAGCTCATCAACTGTGATTTCTTCGCCTTCGAGGTACTTCATCATCAGTTCCTCGTCCAGCTCACAGATAGATTCAACCATTGCGTCATGGTATTCCTGAGCCATATCAACCAGATCTTCTGGGATATCCTCATCACGAACGTCCTTACCAAGGTCATCATAATAAACCTCAGCACGCATGGTCATAAGATCAACAATACCCTTAAATGTGTCCTCAGAACCGATTGGTAGCTGAATTGGAACAGCATTACACTTTAGACGGTCTTTCATCATCTTAACAACATTGAAGAAATCAGCACCCATGATGTCCATTTTGTTAACGAACGCCATACGAGGTACATGATAATCGTCAGCCTGATGCCAAACGGTTTCAGACTGAGGTTCAACACCGCCCTTAGCGCAGAAAACGGTTACAGAACCGTCAAGTACACGCAGAGAACGCTGAACTTCGATAGTAAAGTCAACGTGACCTGGGGTGTCGATGATATTTATACGATGTTCTGGGTACTGGTTACGGGAGCCAGACCAGTGACAAGTAGTAGCAGCAGAGGTAATTGTAATACCGCGTTCCTGCTCCTGCTCCATCCAGTCCATGGTAGCAGTACCGTCATGGGTATCACCGATTTTATAGTTTACACCTGTATAGTACAGGATACGCTCAGTAGTAGTAGTTTTACCAGCATCGATGTGAGCCATGATGCCGATATTTCTGGTATTTTCCAGCGAATATTCTCTAGGCATGGTTGCTCTCCTTTCAGATATTCTACCGATTTATTAATAACGGTAGTGAGCGAATGCCTTGTTAGCCTCTGCCATCTTGTGAGTATCCTCACGCTTCTTAACAGAGCCACCCAGATTGTTAGCTGCGTCCAGAATTTCGCCTGCCAGACGAGCACGCATTGTCTTTTCAGAACGAGCACGGGAGTACTTAGTAATCCAACGTAGGCCCAAAGTCTGACGACGCTCAGGACGAACTTCCATTGGCACCTGGTAAGTAGCACCACCTACACGGCGAGCCTTAACTTCCAGGCTAGGCATAATATTTTCCATTGCTTCGGTGAAAACCTCCAAAGGTTCACGACCGGTCTTATCTCGAACGATGTCAAAAGCACCATAAACAACCTTCTGTGCAACACCCTTCTTGCCGTCTAGCATGATAGAGTTTACCAGCTTAGTAACCAGCTTAGAATTATACATTGGGTCTGGCAGAACGTCTCTCTTGGGAACATTTCCTCTTCTTGGCACTTTACTTCCCTCCTTCATTATTATTTAATATGATTTCATAGGTACTCAGTAAATTTTTATTTACTGTGTTGTGTCCGAGGTTTCCCAAATAAAAAATCTATATGAAAAACACTCAGGACAAAGCTGTGGGTCGATTTAAAAAATCGAGCGATTGCTTTGCTGAAACTGTTATAAGTTCAAATCAAAGTCTTTAAAGGCTTAAAAATTACTTACCAGCCTTAGGACGCTTAGCACCGTACTTGGAACGAGCCTGCTTACGGTTTGCAACACCCTGGGTATCCAGAGTACCACGAATAATGTGATAACGTACACCTGGAAGGTCCTTTACACGACCGCCACGAACCATAACTACGGAGTGTTCCTGTAAGTTATGACCGATACCTGGGATGTAAGCGGAAACTTCCATACCGTTGGTCAGACGAACACGGGCAATCTTACGAAGTGCAGAGTTAGGCTTTTTAGGGGTCATGGTCTTAACAGTGGTACAAACGCCACGCTTCTGTGGTGCGGACTGGTCAGTCTGCTTTTTCTTCTGAGAGTTGTAGCCAACCTGAAGAGCTGGAGCTGTGGACTTTGCCTTAGTTACCTCACGTCCCTTGCGTACGAGCTGATTAAAAGTAGGCATTCTTTCTCCTCCTTCTTTAAAGAATAATATAAAAGTTTATGATAAACCGAATTTTGCCGGTTATCAGCAATAAAAATCATTCTGCCAGAACGGTAACAACAGCCGCACCGACATCAATCATACAGGCATCGCCGAGTTCAGCCATAGTAGCTACTTCTTCGACTGGAACCTGCATATTACGGCACAGTTCGCATATTGGACGCAGCACACGTTGCTCTGCATCAAGTGCAATATAAACACGGTCAGCCCTGCCAGATTTTATTGCCTTAGCGGACTGTTTTACGCCCACTACTTTGGGCGCCGCTGATAATTGAGAAAGCATTTTATTCCCCTCCTATACCGCATACGATAATAGTATAACGACTTACCCCCATAAGGTCAAGTGTTTTTTCATTTTTCTCCATTTAGGCGAGTTTTCTCTGCTTTATTCTCTATAAACTGTGCAATTTTTCAGATATGTCTTTTTTGCATGGACTTTGTGTTTTTATTATGTACATATTTGCATCTTTTATACATAGATATATAAAAAATCAGGTCGGTATTATACCAACCTGATTTATATTTATTAGTCAAGACTTACTGTCTGCTCATAATGACCACTTCTATACTCCTGCATACCGGAACCTGCTGGAATCAGCTTACCGATAATAACATTTTCTTTCAGACCGAGCAATGGGTCAATCTTACCCTTAATAGCTGCATCTGTAAGAACACGTGTTGTTTCTTGGAATGAAGCAGCAGACAAGAATGACTCTGTAGCAAGAGATGCCTTTGTAATGCCCATAAGTGTTGGACTGCAAGTAGCGAATTTAAGATCAGTTTCACCAGCATCAATGCGCTTTTGAACTTCGTTATTGTAGTCCTCAAACTCAAGCATATCGATAACAGAACCTGGCAGTACAGCAGCATCGCCAGCGTCCTCAACCTTAACCTTACGCATCATCTGACGAACGATAACCTCGATATGTTTATCGTTGATGTCAACACCCTGTTGACGATAAACCTTCTGAACTTCCTTGATTTCATAATCATGAACAGCTCGAGGGTCGAGTATACGCAGAATATCATGAGGACTTAAAGCACCTTCGTTTAGCATATCGCCCTTGTTAACCATTTGACCGTCCTCAACCTTGATACCTGAGGAAGATGCAAGCTGATAAGAGCGCATATCACCGTTTTCAGGATTAACAATGTTAATAGTTTTAAGGGTTGAGCGGCGTGACTCCTCAATGCGAACAACACCAGATATTTCGGCAAGAGTTGCAACCTTCTTAGGCTTGCGAGCCTCGAACAGCTCTTCAACTCTAGGAAGACCCTGAGTGATATCGCTACCCGCAACACCACCGGTGTGGAAAGTACGCATTGTAAGCTGAGTACCTGGTTCACCGATAGACTGAGCGGCGATAATACCAACAGCCTCACCCATTCCGCAAGGGGAACCCGCAGCAAGGTTCATACCATAACAGTGAGCACAAACGCCCTTACGAGAACGACATTCCAGAACAGAGCGGATTTGCAGCTTAGTAATTCCAGCACCAACAATAATATCAGCCTCAGCGTCCTTAATCATTGTTTCTCTTGATACAAGAACCTCGCCTGTTTCTGGGTGCAGAACATCATCAACAGGATAACGACCAAGCAGACGCTCACGGAATGTTTCGATTATTTGGTTGCCTTCCTTAATATCCTCAACCCAAATACCCTTAGTTGCACCACAATCTTCCTCACGGATAATAACGTCCTGAGAAACGTCAACGAGACGACGTGTTAGATAACCAGAGTCAGCGGTACGCAGAGCAGTATCCGCCATACCCTTTCGTGCACCACGAGCAGCGATAAAGTATTCTAAAACAGAAAGACCTTCACGGAAGTTGGACTTAATAGGAATTTCGATGGTTTTACCAGAGGTAGATGCCATAAGACCGCGCATACCAGCAAGCTGACGAATCTGGTTGATGCTACCACGAGCACCGGAATCCGCCATCATATGGATTGGGTTATGACGTTCAGCCTTCATGTTTGCCTGCAGTTTAGCAGTAACCTTCTTAGTTGTATCCTCCCACTCAGCAACAGTCAAGCGGTAACGTTCTTCATCCGTGATAAAACCGCGCTTATATTTTCTATCAATTTGAGCAACTTTTTGTTCAGCTTCACGAACAAGCTGTTCCTTGCCTTCTGGAACAAGCATATCAGCAACCGCAACAGTTAAGGCACCACGAGTAGAATATTTATAACCCATAGACTTAATTGCGTCCAAAACTTCAGCAGTCTTATTGAAGTCATGAACTCTAATGCAACGGTCAATAATCTTACCTAGTTCCTTTTTTCCGCAAGTAAACATAATCTCAAGGTCAAGGCAATGCTCATCATCACGCTCAACAAATCCAAGGTCTTGAGGAATACGTTCATTGAAAATCAAACGACCTGGAGTAGCATCAACAATACGAGAAATTGTTTTGCCGCCAACGTTTTTAGTCATACGAACCTTAATTGGAGCATGAATACCAACAACACCTTGATCATAAGCCATAAGAGCCTCATCTGGAGAGGTAAATATCTTACCAGCACCAGGTTCAGTATCACGGTCGATAGTCAGATAGTAAGCACCAAGAACCATATCCTGAGAAGGAACGGTAACAGGCTTACCGTCCTGAGGTTTCAGCAGGTTGTTAGCAGAAAGCATTAGCAGACGAGCCTCAGCCTGAGCCTCGGCAGATAGAGGAACATGAACCGCCATCTGGTCACCGTCAAAGTCAGCGTTAAACGCAGTACATACAAGAGGGTGCAGACGGATAGCACGCCCTTCAACCAGAACAGGCTCAAATGCCTGAATACCCAGACGGTGAAGTGTAGGAGCACGGTTTAACATTACAGGGTGACCCTTAATAATATCAGCCAGTACGTCCCAAACCTCATTTTTAGCGCGTTCAACCATCTTCTTAGCTGATTTAATATTAGATGCAAGACCATCTGAAACCAAACGTTTCATAATGAATGGTTTAAACAGCTCAAGGGCCATTTCCTTAGGCAGACCGCACTGATAAATCTTTAAGTCTGGACCTACAACAATAACCGAACGACCAGAGTAGTCAACACGCTTACCAAGCAGGTTCTGACGGAAACGACCTTGTTTACCCTTGAGCATATCAGAAAGGCTCTTTAATGCTCTATTGTTAGGACCAGTTACAGGTCGACCACGACGACCGTTATCAATAAGTGCATCAACAGCCTCCTGTAACATACGTTTTTCATTTCTAACAATAATATCTGGAGCACCCAGCTCAAGCAAACGCTTTAAACGGTTATTGCGGTTAATCACACGACGGTAAAGGTCGTTTAGGTCGCTTGTAGCAAAACGACCACCATCAAGCTGAACCATAGGACGAATTTCTGGTGGAATTACAGGCACAACGTCCATAATCATCCATTCTGGCTTGTTTCCAGAAACACGGAAAGATTCAACAACTTCCAAACGCTTAATAATGCGAATACGCTTTTGACCGCTAGCGTCTTTAAGCTCATTACGCAGCTCTTTAGAGAGTGCATCAAGGTCGATTTCACTCAGCAGTTTTTGTATAGCCTCAGCGCCCATTTCGGCGGTGAAATCGTCCTCATATTTTTCCTGCATATCTCTATATTCAACTTCGGTGAGAATTTGCTTTTTGATAAGCGGTGTATCACCTGGGTCAGTTACAATATAAGATGCAAAGTATAGCACCTTCTCAAGAACTCTTGGAGAGATATCAAGAATCAGACCCATACGAGATGGAATACCCTTAAAATACCAAATATGAGATACAGGAGCAGCCAGTTCAATATGACCCATACGTTCGCGACGAACCTTTGCACGTGTAACCTCTACGCCACACTTATCACAAACCTTGCCTTTGTATCTAACCTTTTTGTACTTACCACAATGACATTCCCAGTCTTTTGTAGGGCCAAAGATACGCTCACAGAAAAGACCATCTTTTTCTGGTTTTAGTGTACGGTAGTTAATGGTTTCAGGTTTTTTAACCTCACCAAAAGACCATTCACGGATAAGTTCGGGCGACGCCAAACCGATTTTAATGGCATTAAATGTGTTATATCCCATAATCTTATTGTATTACTCCTTCCCTAATCCGTATTACATATCAATATCAAAATCGCCATCGCCATAAGAATCTTCAGCAGAGAAATCATCTTCGCCTTCAAATTCCGAAGCAGCGTCAAATGCACTTAAATCAATATCGCCTTCTTCTGCATCGTTGATACCATATCCAGCAGCAGCAAATTCTTCATCTGTGCCAACATTTGCGGTTTCTTCGATTGGGCGACCTGTTTCTTCATCGTCCTCTTCTTCAGACAACTCAATTACTTCCATGTTCTCATCAAGAACCTTAATATCAAGACAAAGCGACTGAAGTTCCTTAACAAGAACCTTAAATGATTCAGGAACACCAGGCTGCGGAACATTGTGTCCCTTAACAATAGCCTCATAAGTCTTAACACGTCCGGTTATGTCGTCGGATTTAACAGTTAAGATTTCCTGAAGTGTATAAGCTGCACCATAAGCCTCTAAAGCCCAAACTTCCATTTCACCGAAACGCTGACCGCCAAACTGAGCTTTACCACCTAGAGGCTGCTGAGTTACAAGTGAGTAAGGTCCAGTAGAACGAGCATGGATTTTATCATCAACAAGATGGTGTAGCTTGAGGTAATACATATAACCAACTGTTACAGGGTTGTCGAACTTATCACCAGTACGTCCATCATAAAGAACACTCTTACCATCTGGAGAAACACCAGCCGCAACAAGAGTTTCCTTAATATCATCAAGTGTTGCGCCGTCGAATACAGGGGTTTCAATCTTCCAGCCGAGTTTCTTTGCAGCAAATCCAAGATGCACTTCAAGAACCTGACCAATGTTCATACGGCTAGGAACGCCCAGAGGGTTCAGAACAATGTCAAGAGGGGTACCATCTTCCAGGAAAGGCATATCTTCCTGAGGTAAAATACGGGAAACGACACCCTTGTTACCATGTCGACCCGCCATCTTATCACCAACGGAGATTTTACGCTTTTGAGCGATATAAACACGAACAACCATGTTTACTCCTGGAGAAAGCTCATCGCCGTTTTCACGGGTAAATACCTTAACATCGACAACAATACCAGACTCACCATGAGGAGCTCTTAAAGAGGTATCTCGAACTTCACGAGCCTTTTCGCCAAAGATAGCACGCAGCAAACGTTCTTCTGCTGTTAGTTCGGTTTCGCCCTTAGGAGTTACCTTACCAACAAGGATATCACCAGCATGAACTTCCGCACCAACACGTATAACACCACGCTCATCAAGGTCACGCAGAGCATCTTCGCCAACGTTTGGAACATCACGAGTGATTTCTTCTGGACCCAGCTTTGTATCACGTGATTCGGATTCATATTCCTCAATGTGGATAGAGGTGTACATATCTTCACGAACTAAACGCTCGTTAAGCAGGACAGCGTCCTCGTAGTTATAACCTTCCCAAGTCATAAAGCCGATAAGTGCGTTCTTACCAAGTGCAATTTCGCCCTTATCTGTAGATGGACCATCAGCTAAAACATCACCCTTTTTAACACGCTCACCAAGGTCAACAATAGGACGCATGTTAATACATGTAGACTGGTTGGAACGTAAGAACTTAGTCAGTTGATATGTCTTTTCCAGACCGTTGTCATATCTTACACAAACCTCACGAGCAGTAGCACGGGTAACAGTTCCATCATCTTCAGCAAGAGGAATCGTTCCAGAGTCAACAGCGGCTTTATACTCCATACCAGTTGCAACGATAGGAGCCTCTGTGCGCAGAAGCGGCACAGCCTGACGCTGCATGTTCGCACCCATTAACGCACGGTTTGCGTCGTCATGCTCGAGGAATGGAATGAAAGCTGTAGCAACAGATACCATCATACGAGGTGAAACGTCCATAAGGTCAACATCTTTGCGGTCAACCTCAACGAACTCATCACGCATACGGCAAGTAATACGCTCATTTTTCAGACAGCCATTTTCATCTAGCGGCTCAGTAGCCTGACAAACGATAAATTCATCTTCCACATCAGCGGTCATATAACGAACTTCATTTGTAACCTTACCTGATTCCTTATCAATTACACGATAAGGAGCCTCGATAAATCCAAAATCGTTAATTCTAGCATAGGTAGCCAGATAGGATATAAGACCGATATTAGGTCCTTCAGGGGTTTCTATAGGACATAGACGACCATAGTGAGAATAATGAACGTCACGAACCTCGAAAGATGCACGGTCACGTGACAAACCGCCAGGACCAAGAGCGGACATACGACGTTTATGAGTTAGCTCAGCCAAAGGGTTATTTTGGTCCATAAACTGTGACAGAGGAGAAGAACCAAAAAATTCTTTAATTGCAGCAGTAACAGGACGAATGTTGATAAGGCTTTGAGGGGTCACAGATGTTAGATCCTGAATTGTCATACGTTCACGTATAACACGCTCCATACGGCTGAAACCAATGCGGAACTGGTTCTGAAGCAGCTCACCCACACAACGCAGACGACGGTTTCCAAGGTGGTCAATATCGTCTACTCTGCCAATACCATTTCCAATATTGAGAAGATAGCAGATAGATGCAAGCATATCATCAACGATAATTGTCTTAGGGATAAGGTCGAGCATACGCTCCTCAATAGCGTTCTTCATAGCATCGCCAGTAACGCCAGACTCAATAATATCTTTCAGAACAACAAAACGAACCTTTTCCTTAATACCAAGCTGTTCAGCGGTAAATCCTGTGTGTTCAGAGAAGTCATCAATGTCAACCATACCGTTGCCGAATACCTTAACAGGCTTACCTTCACTTGACTCAACTATAACACCATGAACGCCACGCTTAGAAATTTCCACAGCCTTTTCACGGGTTAAAATTTCGCTTTCTTCAGCTAAAACTTCTCCTGTCATTGGGTCAACAACAGTTTCAAGCAGTTTTTGACCTGCAATACGGCGAGCAATATTTAGCTTTTTATTATACTTGTAACGACCAACTGCGGAAATATCATAGCGACGCATATCAAAGAACATAGAGTTCATAAGACTTGTGGCAGACTCAACAGAAGGTGGTTCGCCTGGACGCATTTTCTTGTAAATTTCGATTAAAGCCTCTTCAACTGTCTTAGAAGGGTCACGGTCAAGAGTTGCAAGGATACGCTCATCTTCACCAAACATTTCCAGGATTTCAGCATCGGTCTTGATGCCGATTGCACGAATAAAGGAAGTGATTGGAATTTTACGATTTTTATCTATACGAACATAGAAAACATCGTTCATATCGGTTTCATATTCAAGCCAAGCACCACGGTAAGGGATAACAGTAGCTGATAATAAAGCCTTGTCAGTCTTGTCCAGTTCACGACCGTAGTAAACACCTGGGGAACGAACAATCTGAGAAACGATAGCGCGTTCTGCACCGTTGATGATAAATGTACCAGACTCGGTCATACGAGGGAAATCGCCCATAAAGATTTCCTGTTCTTTTATTTCGCCTGTTTCCTTGTTGTGCAAACGCATACTAACCTTCAGAGGGCAAGCATATGTCGCATCACGAGCCTTACATTCCTCTACGCTGTACTTTGGGGTATCCTCCAGCTTATAGCCGATGAAAGACAGCTCAAGGTTTCCTGTGTAGTCAGTAATTGATGCAACATCATCAAATACCTCACGCAGACCATCGGTTAGAAACCATTCGTATGACTTCTTTTGAACTTCGATAAGGTTCGGCATTTCAAGAATCTCATCGATTCGTGCGAAGCTCTTTCGGGTGGTTTTGCCGTGTTGTACGTCTTTTACCATCATTTTGAACCCATCACTCCTTTGCAGTGTCTAAATGTTTTGATACGCTTGGTAGCGTTGTAAAAATCAATATGTTGTGCTTGCTTTTCCACAAAAATCATGATATCATGTTTGTGATTATAAATGAAAATCTATTGATTTATATAAGCGACTTATTATATCATTTTTAGCACTACTTTGTCAATGATATTTCATATAATTTAACTATAAACAAAAAATTTTTTACATTATTGTGTCATTTTACGAACAAAAGCAATCGTCTTTTGTTCGTTTTTTTATACTTTTTTATTTTCATTGCTAATTTCACAAAAAGCATCTGTTTTCACCAAAATCTTGTTCTCTTAAATCTATAAGCTCTTTTAATCTTTCTAGCATTTTAATAAGTCTTTGCTTTTTCTGCTCTAAATTCTCATCAGTATAATCAAGAAATGAAACCCATTCATCAATATTACTACTTACATCATTATAAAGTTTTTTACAAAAGTCAATCATACTTGTATGTGAATACATTACTTCAATATCATCTTGTTTTAAAGCGTATCTATCATCATCTTCTATTATAACATGACAATTCCAAAAGCTCACTGTACATAACATTCTATTAGGCTCAAGGAAACCTTTTACACAAAAAGGCTGCATCACTTCGAGACCATGTATTGCTTGCTCTATCCATTCAAATGCAATATCATCAAGATAGCTTAAACCAAACACTTCTACTCCTTCAAGCATAAAATCAGTCCACCCATTATATGGTTTTGAAAGCATTTTTATCCTCCTATTTGAGACATATTTCGCATTATAAATTGATTTTCATTTAAATAATGGCGTTCAGGCTTAATATTAACGGCATATTTTATACGTTTTCTAAGCAAATCATAATTATGCAAAACGTCAGTAAGGTTTACCTCAATATCCGAATGCAGGCAAGGCTTTATCTTGCCATCAGCAGTGATTCTTATACGGTTGCAATCTGAGCAAAAATTACAGCTCATAGGGGTTATAATACCCACCCTGCCCTTTGCATCTGGGAGTTTATAATATTTTGCTGGTGCATTGGTATCCTGTGTAGATATTTTAAGCTCTGGCATAATTTCCAATACTTTATCAGCTTTCAAAAGATATTCTTTTGACCATTTAGCGCACCCGCCTATTGGCATAAGCTCAATAAATCTTACATCAACGTTATGTTTTAGAGTGAATTTTGCAAGACTTTCTATTTGTTTTTCACTTATTCCACGCATCAAAACAGCATTTATCCTAGTTGTTTCAAACCCAGCATCTAAAGCGCTTTCGAGTCCGTCTAATGCGCTTTTTAAACTTCCGCCTGTTAAAGTATTATAATCCTCATCATCAAGCGTATCAAGACTTATATTTATATGTTTTATTCCCGCTTTTTTTAAAGTCAATGCATCATGCTTTAATGTTGTTCCATTTGTTGTTATCGCCCAATCAATCGGTGCAAATGAACATATTCTTTTCAAAAGAGGCAGTACATTTTTACGCATTAAAGGTTCTCCACCTGTAAAGCGAATTTTTTCTATTCCCTCGTCTAAAAGAGCTTTTACTATGTTTTCTACCTCTTTATCTGAAAGCTCATTTATGTGTATTTTGCAGCCATTCTGGGGCATACAATATTTGCATTTCAAATTACATTTTTCTGTTAATGAAATACGAGCATATGTAATTTTTCTATTAAATTTATCCAGCATAGAATCACATTGCCTTCCATACATTGTTAGTTTTATTATACGCCCAAAATCACATATCTACAAGAAAAAATAAGACCACTGACTTATCCAGTGGTCTTACTCCGTTTTAGAAGAGGTGATTGAAATGGGACAAAAAAGACTTAATCAAATCTAAACTCAAGATATTTTCATATCTTCCGCACAGAGCTTTTATTGACTGAGTATATGTTAGCATAGTCTAACATTTTTGTCAATATATTTTTTAATTTTTTTCGGTAATTAAATTATACTTATCAATCACCTTAGATGAAAGCTCAAGCGGAGTTTCTTCTGGGTTAATTTTAATTGATAAGTAAGGGTTACTTCCTGCATTTAATAATAATCTGCCCTTAAATTTATCATCACCACACAAAACCGACATTTTCATTATATCTGGTTTTGCAAAATTAAAAATAAGCCTATCTTTTTGCTGACGTATTTCAGATATACCCGCTTTTGATGCCTTTGACCTTAAAAGCGCAATATCGAGCAATGCAACAGCCTCAACAGGCGGCTCGCCATATCTGTCTATAAGCTCGTCTAATATATCAGAATATGATTTCTTTGAACGAATAAGAGCGATTCTGCGGTATAAATCCACACGCTGACCAGCATCAGGCACATAATTATTAGGCAGGTTTGCAGACACAGCTAAATCAGCTAAACACTCAGTTCTAACCTTTGGCGTTTCTCCCTTTTCCTCTAAAACAGCCTCCTCCAATAGTTTCAAATATAAGTCATAACCCACACTCATCATATGACCAGACTGCTCAGGACCCAATATATTACCTGCTCCACGGATTTCAAGGTCACGCATAGCAATTTTAAAACCGGAGCCAAACTCAGCAAATTCTCTTATAGCCGAAAGACGTTTTTGCGAAATTTCACTTAGTATCTTACCCTTACGATAAGTCAAATAAGCAAAAGCACGCCTTGATGAACGACCCACACGACCACGAATCTGATGGAGCTGTGCCAGCCCCATATGGTCAGCATTCTCTATAATAAGTGTGTTGGCATTTGCAATATCAATACCGGTTTCAATAATAGTTGTGCATACTAAAATGTCAATTTCACCGTCAGCCATTTGGGTCATTGTTTTTGTAAGTTCACGTTGACTCATTTTGCCATGAACAATACCAATTCTGCTATTTGGCATTTTACGTTGTATGTAAGATGCTGTTTCATCAATATCTTCAACTATATTATGAAGGTAATAAACTTGACCGCCTCTTGCAAGTTCTCTACGTATTGCGTCAAAAACTACAGCCTCATTATATTCAAGCACATAAGTTTGAACTGGGTGGCGGTCGTGAGGAGGTTCTTCAATAGCAGACATATCACGAATACCAGATAAAGCCATATTAAGAGTTCGTGGGATTGGCGTAGCTGAAAGCGTTAGTGTGTCAACTTGTTTGCTTATTTCTTTTAGTTTTTCCTTATGAGATACACCGAAACGTTGTTCTTCATCTATTACAAGCAAACCTAAATCCTTAAATTTAATATTTTTATTAAACAGCTTATGAGTACCAATAATTAAATCAATCATACCTATTTCGAGCTGCTCTAAAATTTTCTTTTGTTCGCTTGCGGTTTTATATCTCGAAATAAGCTCGATTTTCATAGGATAGCCTGCAAAACGGTTCTGAGCGGTCAAAAAATGCTGTCGAGCAAGCACAGTAGTAGGCACAAGTATAGCGGCCTGTTTTCCTGCGAGTATACACTTCATAACTGCACGAAGGGCAACTTCTGTTTTACCAAAACCAACATCACCGCAAAGCAGTCTATCCATTGGTCTATCTGATTCCATATCAGACTTTATTTCCTCAATACATCTAAGTTGGTCATCAGTTTCTTCATAAGGGAAAGACTGCTCAAATTCGGCTTGCCAAGCATCATCTTTAGGAAAAGCAAAACCCTTTTGCCTTGCACGCTCAGCATATAGTTTAATAAGTCCAGCAGCCAAATCTTTTGCAGCAGCCTTAGCCCTATTTTTAGCCTTAGTCCAATCTGTTCCACCTAGCTTATTTAATTTAGTACGTTCAGATTTTTGACCACTTCCAATATATTTCGATATTAAATCAAGGTTTGTAGCTGGCACATAAAGAAAGTCCGTTCCAGCAAAAGCAATTTTAACATAATCACGTTCTGCACCATCAATCTTTATACGCTCCATTCCTACAAAGCGACCTATGCCGTGATTTTCATGGACTACCAAATCACCAACTGTAAGGTCTGTGTAGCTTTTAACTCTATCACGATTGGATTTATTAGCGGCTTTCTTGGCACGCCTTGCAATAAGTTGACCCTCGGTTAAAATCGTCAGTTTACTTTCTGGCAAATCAAAACCAGCACTGAGCGTTCCCTGCCTAATTACAACTTCACCTGCTTTTGGCATTTTATCTATTATTTTAGCTGTAATATTATGGTCATCAAGAATTTGACACATATTTTCGCATCTTAAATCCGAGCCACATAACACAACCACTCCTCTGCCATCAGCAATATAAGAAGAAATATCACTTGCAGCCATATCAAGCTGACCGCCATAAGCGTTCATCTGAGGGATAGTAAAATGGAAAATCGCCTTTGGCTCAAGCTCAGATACAGTATTTAAAAAAGAATCTAAACGTATGGTTGAAAACTTATGTAAAGCATCAGCAAGCTCCATAAACGATAGACAATAGCCGCTGGATGGCGGAAGTTCTCCACGCTCAATAAGTGATTGAATATCGTTTTCAATACGCATAGCGAAGCCTTTTGAGCTTTCACGCATACGGGAAGTATCATCAATAAGAATTATTGTATCCTCAGGCAAATAATCAAGAGCTGTAGCAGTTTTTTTGTAAATAAGCGGCAAATATTTATCAGCAGCAGCTAGTGTTTTATTTTGTTGTAAAAGCTCAATATCACGCTGTAAATTTTGCTCTAGCATAGCGTGTTTACGGCTGCGGTTTCGACAAATCATAGTAAGCTCTACACATAAACCATTTATACCGCCCTCAGCCATATTTGGCAAAGTTTCCGCACAAGGCAAACAAATAACACTTGATGTTTTCGCACCTCTACGTTGTGAACCTATATCAAAATAAGTTATAGAGTCTATTTCATCTCCCCAAAACTCAACACGCACAGGGGTTTTTTGTTGTGGCGGGAATATATCTAAAATGCCACCCCTTATTGAAAACTGACCCGCACCCTCTACTTGCACCGAACGTCTATAACCGGACGCAATAAGTTTTTCACTTATATCATTTAGCTTATATGTTCCACCCTCTAAAATAGTTAGTACAGCATTTTTAAGTGTTTCAGGAGGAATGGTAAACTGACTTATAGCATTTGTAGATGAAACAATCAGTTTTTTGCCTTGGGTTAAACTCCAAAGAGCAGTTATTCTAGCTTGGTCATATTGATGCGATGATGATTCAACATCGAGCATAACAAAATCGCGCTCTGGAATATTCAAAACTTCTTTTTCTGAGAAAGTTGCAATATCATCACTTAGACGTTTTGCTGATGATTGGTCATCGGTTAAAATCATCACAGGTCTGCCTGTTTCAATATGCAAAGCTGCCGCAAGCTGTGCCTTGCTTACGGGCGGCAAACCGACTGATAATATAGGTGTTTTATTTGATTTAACAGCATTAAACAACTGATTGTATTCTTTTATCTTAGAAATACTTAAAGTAATATCTTGCATTAAATTATTTTCACCCGCCTTTAAAAACCATTTTACCATTATAAATAAAAAAATATAGGCATAAAAGGGCAGATTTAAAAAATCTGCCCTTAAAATTTGCTTATAAAATTTTAGTGGTGTTCACAATGACAATTAGCGCAATCTGTTGTACAACCCAGAATTGGCTCTGGATCTTTTCCCATCTTACGATAATAATCAGCGATTGCAGAGCGTAATGCCTCCTCAGCCAGTACAGAGCAATGCATCTTTACTGGTGGCAGACCATCAAGAGCTTCAGCAACAGCCTTGTTAGTTAGCCTTAAAGCTTCCTCAATTGTCTTGCCCTTTACCATTTCGGTAGCCATAGAGCTTGTAGCGATAGCAGCACCGCAACCAAAGGTTTTAAATTTTACGTCCTCAATAACACCATCATCAGAAACCTTCAGATAGATTTTCATAATATCTCCGCATTTAGCGTTACCTACTTCACCAACACCATCAGCGTCTGGGATTTCACCAACATTGCGAGGGTTAGAAAAATGGTCATAAACCTTTTCGCTGTATTCCATAGCCATAATAAACAATCTCCTTTATGAGTAAAAAATCAAGATAATATTTTAGTGATTATGAAGTTCGCTTGCCGCTGTAAGGTTTGGCTTTCCATTTTCCCAAACAGGACTCATTTGACGCAGACCAGCGACAACTTCGGTTACTTTTTCTATTAAATAATCCACTTCTTCTTCTGTGTTTTGTTCGCCAAGGGTTAAACGCAAAGAGCCATGAGCGATTTCATGAGGCAAACCAATAGACATTAACACATGAGAAGGGTCAAGAGAGCCAGTTGAGCAGGCAGAACCAGTAGAACCGCAGATACCTGCAAAATCAAGCCTTAAAATCAGACCTTCGCCCTCGATTGCCTCAAATACAAAAGATGCAGTACCAGGCAGACGATTTTCTGGGTCACCTGTAAAATGAGTATACGGTACGTTTTCCATAATACCCTTAACAAGCTTATCAGTTAAAGACTTTACATAGCTCATCTTTCTATCAAGGTTATCTCCGCAAGCATCAGTGATAGCCTGACCCAAGCCGACCATACCTGCTACATTCTCAGTACCAGAGCAAAGACCTTTTTCCTGACCGCCACCATAAACCAGTGGCTTTAGTGCAATACCCTTACGGCAATATAGAGCACCAATACCCTTAGGACCTCTAAACTTATGAGCTGAAAGACTGAGCATGTCAATTCCCATTTCCTGCACATCAATATGCATGTGACCAACAGCCTGTACGGCGTCAGTGTGGAAGACAGCACCATGAGCGTGAGCAATTTCTGCAATTTCACGAATTTGCTGAATAGTGCCAATTTCGTTATTAGCAGCCATAATAGTAACTAAAGCAGTATTGTCAGAAATAACGCTTTTCAGTTGCTCAAGGTCAACTCTGCCAAGCTTGTCTACATTTAGATAAGTGACAGTAAAACCCTCTTTTTCAAGAGCCTGACATGTGTATAATACAGCATGATGCTCAATGCAAGAGGTTATAATATGGGTTCTGCCCTTAGCAGATGGACCTTTTACAAAGCCAGTTATAGCAAGGTTATCCGCCTGAGAGCCACCGCCAGTGAAAATAATCTCTGATGGGTCAGCGGCATTAATAGCTGCTGCAACCTGCTTTCTAGCATTTTGCATAGCCTGACGAGATTTATTGCCAAATCTATACAGAGAAGATGGATTTCCATAATTCTCTGTCAAAAATGGCTGCATTGCATTATATACAGTTTTGGACATAGGGGTCGTAGCCGCATTGTCCGCATAAACGAAACGTGACATTTATTATGTCGCCTCCTTGTGGCGTATCATTTGTTTTCTTTAATATACACCTAAATGGTATGGTATTGCAAGCTAAATAAATATAAATTTTTCTATATTTTAATTAGCTTATTTTGGGCATATTTTAACTGCTGATTTTGCAGCTATGCCACTTAGATTTTAGTTTACTACAAAAGTATAAAAATTGCAATCTTTCATATATAATTTAATCTTTATAAATTTAAAATATACATAAAAAAAGTGATGAGTTTTATAACCCATCACAAAAAATTTTTAATCTTTGTTTTTCTCTGAAGCCGCTGAAATAAATGCATAAAATAGCGGGTGGGCATGGTTTGGGCGTGACTTAAATTCTGGATGAAACTGAACTGCAACGTAAAATGGATGGTCTTTTATCTCGACTGTTTCGACAAGCGTACCAGATGGAGAAGTTCCCGAAATGGTAAGACCAGCGTTTTCAAGCTCCTGTCTATAAACATTCTGAAACTCATAGCGATGACGATGTCTTTCAGAGATATTCCCGCTTTTATATGCCTTTGCCATAATAGTGTCCGGCTTTATAACGCAAGGATAAGCACCTAAACGCATAGTACCCCCCTTGTCTAAAATATCCTGTTGATGCTCCATAAGACCTATTACAGGGTGAGTTGTACTTTGGTCAAATTCGGTAGAATTTGCATCAGTCCAGCCTAATACACTTCTAGCATAAGCAATAACAGCAATCTGCATACCAAGACAAATTCCAAAGTATGGAATGTTATGCTTTCTTGCATAGGTAGCGGCATAAATCATACCATCAATACCTCTGCCGCCAAATCCACCTGGAAGAATGATACCATCTACATCACCTAAAAGGCAATCAGCAGTTGCATCGTTTATTGTTTCGGAATCAACCCAAGAAATATCTACAAAATGCCCTGTTTCATATCCTGCATGTTGAAGTGCCTCTGCAACTGATAAATAAGCATCATGCAGTTTTACATATTTTCCAACAAGAGCAATTTTAACATGTTCCTTTCTTGCGTCTATACGCTTTAGCATTTCAGTCCATTCGGATAAATCAGGCTCTTTTGCATCTATTGAAAGCTCCCTGCACACAATATCGGATAAATGCGACTGCTCAAGCATAAGCGGAGCACGATAGAGCACAGAAACTGTACTGTTTTCTATAACACAATCTGGACGCACATTACAGAAAAGAGAAATTTTATCTCTAATTCCCTGCTCAAGCGGTCTATCAGTTCGGCATATAATCAAATCTGGCTGAATACCAAGGCTGCGAAGTTCTTTAACAGAATGTTGAGTTGGCTTACTCTTTGGCTCATCAGAACCCGAGATATAAGGAACATAAGTTACATGCATAAACAGGCAATTTCTTCTTCCCACTTCCGCCGCAACCTGACGAATTGCTTCTAAAAATGGTTGCGATTCAATATCGCCAGTTGTTCCGCCGATTTCGGTTATAACAACATCAGCGTTTGTTTTTTCACCCACAGAATAAATAAATGATTTAATCTCTCCTGTTATATGAGGAATAACCTGAACAGTTTCGCCTAAATATTCACCAGCACGCTCTTTAGTCAGCACATTCCAGTAAACCTTACCAGTTGTAAGGTTTGAATATCTGTTTAAATCCTCATCAATAAATCTTTCATAATGTCCTAAATCAAGGTCGGTTTCTGCGCCATCTTCTGTTACAAAAACCTCACCATGCTGAAATGGGCTCATTGTTCCAGGATCTACATTGATATAAGGGTCTAATTTTTGAGCTGCAACTTTAAGTCCTCTGCTTTTAAGCAGTCTGCCAAGAGATGCAGCAGTAATGCCTTTACCAAGACCGGAAACAACGCCACCGGTAACAAAAATATATTTAGTCATAACAGGAGTTCCTTTCATTTTTACTCTGGTTTATGAATACCGATAAGCTCATTTGCAACATCACGCCTAGTCTGGCGGGTATCCATAGCACGTTTTTCAATATAAGAGTGTGCCTCTGGTTCAGTCATACCACAACATTCGATAAGCACACATTTTGCACGATTTATAATTCGCAAATCGTCCAGTCTTATGCGGATTTTTCTATTTTCGGCCTCAAGACTATCAAGTTTACGATGGATAGCAAGTGCATGACGGATAGAAAGTGAAAGCCTAACAGGTGAAAGTGGTTTAGGAAGCACTATCACACCATCATCTATAACACTGTCTGAAACATCTTCAAATATGTCTGATTTTACAAGCAGTAAAACACCTGCCCCAGACTGACTTACAGCAAACTGTGAAAGCTCTGCACCAAATTCATCCGGCAGTGGAGCATTTATAATAATCATCGAATAGTTAGAATCCGAAATTTTTCGTCTGGCATCGGTGCCATTTGATAGCCATGCACTTATAACCTTTCCATAACAGCTAAAAATAGCTTTTGTTAGTGCCTGATAGCTTTTTTGTGTAGCTGTTACAATAAGTATCTGCTCCATGAACAATCCCTCCTTGGAATTACTACAAGAGCATAAAAAAATGAAAAAGCTCTCCCCTTAAACTTAGTATCTTTCAAAATAGAGCTTATATGCAGCCGAATGTGGAGAATGATATTGAGAATATTGGCTACATTCTTGACGCTTTGCTGCAAGATAATTTTCAAGTGTACGGCTAGGAATAATATTTTTAACAAAATCACTGTTTTCAGCGGCAGTGATTGCCTCATCTAGCGAGCTAGGCAAAGCATCATAAGAATTTAAAATTTCCCTGTCTGCTGTAAACAAATTTATATTGCAAGGCTCAGGCAGTTTCATCTTCTTTTCCACGCCATCAAGCCCTGCATGAAGAAGTAAAGTAAATGCAAGATATGGGTTTAATGTGCCATCAGATGCACGATATTCCATTCTCCTGTGTATACCGCTTGCTGCTGGAATACGAATAAGGGGAGAGCGATTTTGATGTGACCATGTAATGTATCTTGGGGCTTCAAACTCTCCCATTCTCTCGTAAGAGTTTACAAGTGGATTAAAAAATAAATTCATTTCATTTGAATGTGCTAAGATACCTGCAATAAAAGATTCAGCGGTTTCAGAATGTGACACACTAGGGTCACAGAAAATATTTTTCCCATTTCTGAAAAGAGAAAGATTTACATGCAGACCGCTTCCTGGTTCGCCTGCTAACGGTTTTGGTAAGAAAGAGGCGAAAAGACCGCTGGAGTTTGCAATAGTCTTAACAACCCACTTAAAAGTAATCATATTATCAGCTGCTTGCAAAGCGCCTGAATATTTAAAATCAATTTCATTTTGCCCTGGTCCTTGCTCATGGTGAGATGCCTCTGGCTGAATCCCCATTTCTTCAAGTGTCATACAAATTTGTCTGCGTACATTTTCGCCTCTATCGAGCGGAGCAACATCGAAATAAGATGCATTATCATAAGGAATACGGGTAGGCGTACCGCTTTCATCAAGCTCGAAAAGATAAAATTCACATTCTGTTCCAAGCATACAAGTTAAGTTTTTCTCATGCAGTAGATTCACTGCTTGTCTTAGCATCTGACGACCATCACCCTCAAACGCACGACCATCTGGGTATCGAATATCACAGAAAAAACGTACAACCCTGCCAGTAGATGGACGCCAAGGCAGAACACAAAGAGTTGTTGGGTCTGGAAATAATAATAAATCTGATGATTCAACTTTCATAAACCCTGCAAGTGCAGATGCATCAAAGCAAATGCCATCAGAAAAAGCTCTCATAAGCTCATTTGGAAGAATAGAGATATTTTTTTGCATTCCAAAAATATCACAAAATGCAAGTCGGATAAATTTTACATCGTTATCTTCAATGAACTCCAAAACATCGCTGATTGATGTACTCATAACAAACCTCCAGTTTTATTCAAACGTATATAACTGGTTATAACCCGAATTAGGGTTTGTAGTCAATACATAAAAACGCTTTGAGAGAATTTCTTTTGCATTTCCACCAAAGAATTTACAATAATCCTCAATATGGGGAGCAAGCTCTGCCCTATCTTCTTCAGTTATTTCACTGACTAATACCTGTTCCGGAAGTCCTGTTGGCTTTTCATCACATCTTAAAATAATTTTACCACCATGCATACCAGTTCCGCAGAAGTAGCTACAAGGCATTTTACCCTCTGAGCCATTGCCAAGTATCGCAATTAGCCCGCCTGCAAGATATTCTCCAAGGAAAGAGCCAGCCTTTCCGCCTACAATCAATACTGGAAATTTGTCCATATATGCTTTCATATGGATGCCAGCACGATAACCTACATCACCCTCTATAAAAATTCGACCACCACGCATACCATAACCGCAAGCGTCACCACAATTTCCATGAATAATAATCTCACCGCTATTCATAGTGTCGCCCACTGCCTCTTGACAGTTTCCGAAAACCTCAATCGTAGAACCATTGTTATATTGCCCTAAACCGTTTCCGGGCGTACCATATAACTTAAAATTCTTGTCAGATGTAGAGCAACCGATATATCTTTGACCATAAAGCTCTTTAATAACTATTTCTTTATCTTCACAGTTTCTAATCTGATTTTGCAGTTTTTGATAATAAGTAGTATTTGCGATAAATTCCATATTTTTGTCCTCCCCTACTTATTCTCCAGCATGTTTAATGCCCAAAATATCAAGCTCTTTTTGAGTAAGACCAAGACCACGAAGCATCAGTCTATTACCTCTCAAAGCCTCAATCGAGTTAATACCCATACCGCCCATCATTTCTTCAAGTTCATGATTCCAAGCAGTAACAAGGTTTACAAGTCTTTTAGCACCGATTTCTGGATTTAAACGCTTAACTAAATCCTCTCTTTGAGTTGCAATGCCCCAGTTGCATTTACCTGTCTGACAGGTGCGACACAGATGACAGCCAAGAGCTAAAAGTGCAGCAGTTGCAATATAACATGCATCAGCACCAAGCAAAATTGCTTTCATAAGGTCACTTGAGTTGCGAATAGAACCACCAACAACAATAGAAACCTTGTCTCTTATACCCTCATCACGTAGTCTTTGGTCGACCGCTGCCAGAGCAAGCTCAACTGGAATACCCACACTATCACGTATGCGGGTAGGAGCAGCACCAGTGCCGCCTCTGTATCCGTCAATACAAATAATATCTGCACCCGAGCGGGCAACACCAGATGCTATAGCAGATACATTATGAACAGCAGCAATTTTCACCATAATAGGTTTTTTATAATTTGTAGCCTCCTTTAGTGAGTAAACAAGCTGACGTAAATCCTCAATAGAATAAATATCATGGTGGGGAGCTGGAGAAATAGCATCAGTTCCCTCTGGAATCATACGGGTTTTAGATATATCTGCACCTACTTTTATGCCTGGAAGGTGTCCGCCGATACCCGGTTTTGCGCCCTGTCCCATTTTGATTTCAATAGCCGCACCTGCCTCTAAATACTCAGGGTGAACACCAAAACGACCAGATGCAACCTGAACAATGGTATTTGCGCCATATTCATAAAAATCCTTATGCAGACCGCCCTCACCTGTATTATAGCAGATGCCCAATGTTTTAGCCGCTTTTGCCAAAGCGGCATGAGCATTGTAAGAAATAGACCCATAACTCATAGCAGAGAACATAACAGGTACATTAAGCTCAATATGTGGCGGTAAATTGTCAATTAAATTACCATTTTCATCACGCTCAATTTTGCCCGGTTTCTTGCCAAGGAAAGTTCTAGTTTCCATAGGTTCACGCAAAGGGTCAATAGATGGATTTGTAACCTGAGATGCATTTATTAAAATTTTATCCCAGTAAATAGGTTGTGGCTCTGGATTACCCATGGAAGAAAGCAATACGCCGCCTGATTCTGCCTGACGATAAACTTCAGTTATTGCCTTTTCTGTCCAGTTTGCGTTTTCCTTAAATGTGTGGTCAGTTTTTACTATTTTTAATGCACGAGTTGGGCAAATTGTAACGCATCTATGACAGTTTACACATTTGCTCTCATCACAAGTCATCATTTTTAAATTTTCGTCATAACCATGCACTTCATTTGCACATTGTTTCTCACAAGCACGACAGTTAATACAGCGGCTTGGATTACGAATTACTTCAAATTGTGGATATAACATATTCATTGTGCATTACCTCCCTTGTTCAGAGTTAAAATTACAGGCTCTCCACCTCGTGGGGCATAAATTCTATCTAGCTCTGGCTGAATAATTCTGATTGCACATTCTTCCGATGCAATATAAACAGTTTCATCTTTTTCGCCCACTACCATAGAACGAAGTTTTAATCTATCATTAAGAGCCATCATACCGCCCTCAAATCCTACTAAAATAGAAAATGGACCAGTAACCAGCAGAGATGCAAAAGCATTTCTAAGATATGTTAAACGCCTTCTTTCCTCCTCTGGTTTTTTCTCAATGGTGGACCAAAAAGGAGCTGCAATTACATTTGCAATTTCGCCGTAATTTAAACCGATTCTACGGTTTAAGTAATCAACTATGTATGTTATAGCCTCTGTATCTGTTAAAAGGTCACAGGAGTAACCAAACATTTCAATAAATCTTCTATTTGCATCATAAGAGGAAATTTCACCGTTATGTACAACCGTTGTATCAAGTAGTGCAAATGGGTGAGCACCTCCCCACCAACCGGGTGTATTAGTTGGATAACGACCATGACAAGTCCAAGAGTAAGCCTCATAATTTTCTAACATATAATACTCGCCTACATCTTCTGGGAAACCGCTTGCCTTGAATACACCTACATTCTTACCAGATGAGAATATATATGCACCCTTAATATTATGGTTTGCATGAATAACTTTTCTTACAACAAACTCCTTTTCATCTAGCTGAGAAAATGCAAGAACTGTTGCAAGTGGCTGAACAAAATAGCGGAAAATCATTGGCTCATCGGTAATTCTGGGGTGACGCCTTGTAGGAATTTTCGCCATAGCAATTATATCGAAGTTTTCCTTTAAATAAGTCTCACACTCGTCTTTTGCACGATTTGAGTCATAAAAAACATGAAAAGCATAATCATCTTTAAATTCTGGATAAATGCCATAAGCTGCAAAACCACCACCCAGACCGTTTGAACGGTCATGCATAGTTGCAATAGATTTTATAATTCTTTCACCGTTTTCTTTTTTGCCGTCTTTATGGAAAATGCCTGTGATTGCACAACCAGCAGGGATACGAACCTGACCTTCTTTTAAAAGCATGGGTACTTTCCTCCTTTAAAATTACATATAAAAGCAGCCCATTTGTGCTTATAGTGAGCTGCTTAATCCAGCATCAGTGCTGGAAATACAAAAAAAGACGTCCATTCACAAGACAGTAAAAAACTAAGAAAATTCCTAGGTAATTTCACTATCCTCTGAATGAACGCCCTTGTTCATATTATTTATTTTATAGCATATACTTAAAATGGTCAAGAAAAAATGCATAAAAATGCAAGGCTAAAAACACTTTCTTGCAAATTATCTAAAACATAGCTTGTCATAAACCCATTCGTTTGTAAAATACTTCAAAAGTTATAATAAGACAAAAAACTTATAAAAATCCGCTTGACAATCCGAAAAATACATACTATAATTTGGCACAGAAACAGCAAAGGTGCTGAAGTCAGATATGGCTTCGGCATCTTTTTTTATTGGTTATTTATTAAACACTATGTTTTTTTATAGGAGGCAAAAACAATGCGTAAGGTTCCAGAGATGTTTGGCAGTATGGTATTTAATGAAACCGCTATGAAAGAACGCTTTCCAAAGCATGTATATAAGGCTTTAAAGCGTACAATGACAGAGGGTAAGGCATTAGACCCGCAAATTGCAGATGTAGTTGCAAATGCAATGAAAGACTGGGCGATTGAAAAAGGTGCAACACACTTTACACACTGGTTCCAGCCAATGACAGGCATCACAGCAGAAAAACATGATTCTTTCCTATCCCCCAGCACAGACGGCACAGTTATTATGGAGTTTTCTGGCAAAGAGCTTATCAAGGGCGAACCAGATGCATCTTCTTTCCCATCTGGTGGTTTACGTGCTACTTTTGAGGCAAGAGGTTATACTGCTTGGGACCCTACCTCCTATGCATTTATAAAAGACCATACATTATGTATTCCAACCGCATTTTGTTCTTATACAGGTCAAGTGCTTGATAAAAAAACCCCTTTGCTTCGTTCCATGGATGCCATCAGCAATGAGGCTTGCAGAGTTTTAAAGCTGTTTGGCAAAGATTGCAGACGAGTTACAACAACTGTAGGACCTGAACAAGAATATTTTCTTATCAACAAATCCGATTATGCAAAGCGTCCTGATTTAGTGCTTACAGGTCGTACTCTATTTGGTGCAAAAGCTCCAAAAGGACAGGAAATGGAAGACCATTATTTTGGCTCTATTCGCCCACGAGTTAAAGCATTTATGGAAGATTTAGATGAGGCGCTGTGGGAGCTTGGTATTTATTCAAAAACTGAACATAATGAAGTAGCACCATGTCAACATGAAATGGCACCTATTTTCACAACAACCAATATTGCAACAGACCATAACCAGCTTACAATGGAAATTATGAAAAAAGTTGCAGACAAACATGGCTTTGTGTGTCTGCTGCATGAAAAGCCATTTGAAGGAATAAACGGCTCTGGTAAACATAACAACTGGTCTATCTCCACGGATAGTGGTGAAAATCTGCTTGAGCCAGGTAAAAGCCCATCTGAAAATGTTCAGTTCTTGCTATTTTTGACCGCTGTTGTAAAAGCTGTTGACGAATATCAAGACCTTATGCGAATTTCTGTTGCATCTGCTGGCAATGACCACAGACTTGGTGCAAACGAGGCTCCACCAGCTATTATGTCAATGTTTGTTGGTGACGAACTTGAGGCTATTCTTGATTCGATTGTATCTGGTACAGATTATACTGATGTATCCAGAACAATGATGAGCATTGGAGCAGCCGTTCTGCCTGCAATTCCAAAGGATACAACTGATAGAAATAGAACTTCTCCATTTGCATTTACTGGTAATAAATTTGAGTTCCGTATGCTTGGCTCTGCTCTTAACATAGCTTGTCCTAATATTATGCTAAACACCGCTGTTGCTGAGTCTCTGCGCCAATTCGCAGATGAGCTTGAAAAAGCAGATGATTTCGATGCAGCACTTGGCACATTGATTCAGCGTGAAATCAAGGCACACCGCCGAATTATCTTTAATGGCAATGGTTATGGTGAAGAATGGCCAATCGAGGCTGAAAAGCGTGGACTTCTGAACCTAAAATCAACACCAGATGCATTGCCACATTATACAGCTCAAAAGAATATTGATTTATTTAAAAAACATGGTGTTTATACCGAAGAAGAAATGAAATCCCGTCAGGAAATTCTGCTTGAGGAATATTCAAAAACTATTCAAATTGAGGCTCTCACATCTCTTGATATGCTTGGAAAACTGATTATTCCAGCAGCAGTTAATTATTCTGGTAAGGTTGCGGACAGCGTTAATTCAAAGGCTAGACTTGGAATTGAATGTCCTATGGAAGTAGCTCTTGTTAGAGAGCTTGCAGAAAAAACTTCTCTTTTAATGAAAAAACGTAATGCACTTGAAGAAACTCTTTCAAATATTCCAGATGGTGCAGAAAAGGCTGCAAAATACTATCATGAAGTAGTTATTCCAGCTATGGACGACGCTAGACGTCTTGCAGATGGACTTGAAAGCAAGATTGCAAAATCTGACTATCCACTTCCAACTTATGGCGATTTGCTGTTTTATGTTTAATAAATCTTTACTAAATGCATCGTGGTGAAACCCATTGACTATTTCTATAATGCACTTTAAGACTAAAAAATCCGCCTAAGGGCGGATTTTTTAATTCTGTTTTCTCACAATACTATAATCATCACCAGCTCTATAGTATGGACATTTGCTATAAAATCCCTGCATTTGCCTTGCAGCTACATCTTCCTCCCATACCATATCACATATATATTCATCATATTCGTCATCATACTCACAATACATACAGGTTTCACACTGCATAAATACTCTCCTTTTTAAAAAAAGAGCTGGCACAAATGCACCAACTCTTTTATAGTTTTTATTGCTCTGCACCAGTAGCAGTGTTAGTTTGTGTTTTATCAGAAGTATTTGAAGATGCTCCTTCATTCGTATTGGATTCTTCTGTGCTTGCACCACCTAGTATGTCGTCCATGGAAGGAATATCGCCAGCTTCTTCACCCAATACATCAGCTATTGTCAAATCCTCATGCCCATCTGGGTAAGTAACATCAGCCTCGCTCATCCACTGCTCAACAAGGTTATCAATAGTCATTCCGGTCATATTATACACAAGCTGTGGACGATAAAACTCATAGTCATCATTTGTAAGAGCCTCACGCTTTATAATATGCCAACCATAATCGGACTCAACAGGCTCAGAAGAAATTTCTCCAATCTCAAGAGCTGCTGTACCATCTACAAACTCATCAACAAAGCGACCATCATCTTGGAATATATAACCATCTGGATTGGTTTGCAACCCTGTATCTTCACTATATTTATTCATCAGCTCATCAAAATCGGCACCATCTGCTAGTTCTTGCTGAATTTCAGCCAATAAAGCCTCTTTTTCAGCCAAATCATCGCCAGTCAACTGATTGCCATATTCATCTGTATTCATAATTAAGATGTGCTTTGCTTTGTAGAATTTATCAAACTCGGCACGGATTTCATCTTCATCTGGAGCATTTTCTCCGTTTACCCCAAAGTAATAATCATCTAATGCCTCAAGATAATAACCTTGAGCAAAGATATTATCATACATTTCTTCGTCCATACCCATAGTTTGGAGCCATTCATCGAATGTAAGACCTTGCTCAGCAAGTACTGTCATAGTTTGGTTTTTAGTTTGTTTTAAATCCCAAGCGGAACCACGCCACGCTTTGTCGCGCGCCTTATCTACATTAAGTCCTAGCTCATTAAACTTATCCACAATAACGCGAGCATATAGACAGTTGTTATCAGTAGCTGCTACAAGCTGCTGTACAGCCTCTGGATACATTGACCAAAGGTACTCACCCATACCATAAGTCGACTCCATCATTGTTTTACAATAGTTATAGTAATCAACATATTCATCTTTAAGCACATCAGAGCCGTTTATGGTCATCATAACTTCTTTATCAGTTGTATCCACTGCATAAGCCACCTGTGGCAAACCAAACTGAACTGTTACACCAAGACAAACGGCTGTCATAACAGCGGTTGCAGCAATACGTTTTACATAGCTTTTAACCATATTCATAATCTCCCAGTTTTATATAAATTAGCTAAAAAATATAGCTGGACATATGGTATTATATCACTATAAATATCAAAACTCAATATATTTCCAAAACCATCACAAAAACAACACAATTAAATTAAAAAAAGACCAGATTTTAAAAAATCTGGTCTTAATCTACATAAATTACAGTGCAGCCTTAGCCTTTTCGGTTAGTGCAGCGAAAGCAGTCTGGTCGTTAACAGCAAGCTCAGCGAGCATTTTACGGTTGATTTCTATACCAGCCTTCTTCAGACCATTCATGAAACGGCTGTAGTTAATGCCGTTCATCTTACAAGCTGCAGAGATACGAGTAATCCACAGGCGACGGAAGTCACGCTTCTTATGTTTACGTCCGATGTAAGCATACTTTAGGGACTTCATAACCGCCTGATTGGCAGTTCTAAAATGGGTGGACTTAGCACCAAAATAGCCCTTTGCACGCTTTAGTATCTTCTTTCTTCTTTTACGGGTCATCATTGCGCCCTTAACTCTAGCCATCTATAAAAACCTCCAGATAATTACTAAATCAAATTGGAAAATTCCAAATTACATATAAGGAATCAGACGCTTTACCTGAGCTACATTAGTAGCATCAGCAAAACCTTCCTTACGCAGGTGACGAAGACGCTTAGTATTCTTCTTAGTCAGAATGTGACGACGACCAACATGGCCACGCTTGATTTTGCCGCTCTTGGTAACCTTGAATCTCTTCTTAGCACCGCTATGGGTCTTAATCTTAGGCATATTATTAAACTCCTCTCATTGCTTAGCCTGAATATTAGCAGGCGTGCGTTAAAATTTTACTTATCCTTTTTAGGTGCCAAGAACATATGCATTTGGCGACCTTCCAGCTTGGGATTTTTCTCAACAGTGCCAACCTCAGCACAGAGATCTGCAAAACGCTGGAGCAGATCCAGACCTAGTGAAGAGTGAGTAACTTCACGGCCACGGAATCGAACTGAAACCTTGACCTTATCTCCGCCCTTGAGGAATTTACAAGCGTTTTTAACCTTGGTGTTAAGGTCACCAACATCTATACCTGAAGTTAGGCGAATTTCTTTAATTTCCACAACACGCTGATTTTTGCGAGCCTCTTTTTCACGCTTTGCCTGTTCAAAACGGAACTTGCCGTAATCCATAATTCGGCAAACTGGCGGCTGAGCCTGTGGTGCGATTTTGACAAGATCCATGCCCCTCTCGATTGCGGTTTCAAGAGCCTCCTTGCTTGACATAATGCCTAGCTGCTCTCCATCATCGCCAATCAGACGAACTTCCTTATCACGAATATCTTCATTGATCTGATGTTCCATGCTGCTAATACGAAAGCACCTCCCAAATTGTAATTAACAAGTATACTTATGCCAAGGCATAAAAAAACGGACAGCCGAGCCGTCCAATCAAGCGAACACATAAAGAACCCCAAAAATGAGAACTTTGAAAAACAATGCTCTTGACCTGATTGCGACAGCGGCAGGTGAGGACTTATGTCCTTCTTTATTTTCTCGACTAGTTTATCAAATTTTTATATATATGTCAAGGATTTTTCCCAAAAATAATAAACAAAACAATTTACTAAAAAATTATTGTATATGATGCTTGACAAATACATATAATATAGTGTATCGTTTTTAACCACAGGAATACTTTTATTAAAGTTACAAAAGGGTGTATTTTTTAAGAAAACTGTTGAAATTTTACGCCTTTTGTAATATCCTATCTATATAATAAGGACTGTGTTATTCAAACGCACTTGAAATCAGGAAGGATTCTTTTTATGAGCGAAGCATTTGGCAACGATTATGTTGTTCTTACTGATGAGGACGGCAATGAAGTTGAGTTTCAACATATCGACACCGTTGAAGTCGATGGTCAAACTTACATGGCATTTATACCAGCCGAGCTTGCAGTTGATGAGGAAGCTGAAGTTGTTATTCTCAAGGTAGTTGAGGAAAACGGCGAGGAAATCCTTGCAACCGTTGAAGATGAAGCTGAAGCAGACAAAATCTTTGAAATCGTTATGGAACGTGTCGAAGATATGTACGAAGAAGAATAATTTTGTTTCCCTACCCTGTTCGACAGCAACTCTTTTTCAACCCACATCTCTTATAAGGGATTCCGAATAATTATTTTCCATGCGGAGTTGCAGGCCTCCCGCGAATCAAAAGTGGACGTTGGAAGCACAGATGTATGGAATAGGAAACCCACCTGCTCTAACGTGCAGGTTAGCAATGGAGTTGCATCGGCAATGGTGGGGATTTATTATTACGCTTTTCTTGCAGCAACGACAAATTTATCGTTGCTGCTTTTTATTTAGCTATCTTAACGAAAATTTTACTTTATATGGATTTGTTATATTTTTCACATTTATTTATGCATATTTAATGAATTTTTACAAGTCAAAGCGTTATTTTTCAACTTTCGTTATTATTTTACATAATTTTTATAAATTTTTCACAGAAAAATCTCCTTGTTTCACATCTTTTATATGATATAATGTAAGTGCGGATACTGATGTGTACTTTTCTTAATCGGTATTTTAGCCAAAATAATATGGAGGTGAGATTTATGTTTTTTAGAATAAGACCACAAATGCCTGACCGTCCTGATATTGATGATTTAATCTTCGGAGAAGATAACACAGTAGAAAATAGTGAGAATTAAACGGTCATCTATTTTGGATTTCCGGCGTTTACCACGCCAAAAAGCGTGGTTTTTTTGAATTTATTAAATTTCTATGTTTTTAAAATCAGATCCCTTTGGCTGTGATCTGTTTTCTAATAAATCTTTTCGCCGCGGCCAAGTTTTATTTGGTTTGCGGTATTTTTTTACTTATATTGTTTTGCTATGCGTATTTTCCATATACGCTTTATATACCCCCAGCAATATACATAAAGGAGAATAATCATGTCAAAAAAACATGAATCACCAAAAAAACACTCACAGTTTACCTGCGATATAAGCTATACTTGCAGTCGTGAGCTATCATGGCTGCAATTTAATAGCCGTGTACTTGAGGAGGCCGAATCAGAAACCGTTCCCCTTTTTGAACGATTAAAATTCGTTTCTATTTTCGACTCTAATCTCAATGAATTTTTCATGATACGTGTTGGTTCACTTACAGATATAGCCGCTATTCATTCTAAGGATGTGCCAGACAATAAATGCGGCTGGACTGCTGCTCAACAGCTTGAACATATCTACGAAAGTTGTATTCCTCTTGTTAAAAGGCGTGACAAAGTGTTTATGTCCATTTGTGAAGAACTTGCAAAATATGGTGTTGAACAACTTTCTTATAGCAAATTAACCGCCAGTGAAAAAAGATATATTGACCGCTGGTATAAAACAAGAGCTTTGCCTATTTTGTCTCCTCAGGTTGTAGACCAACATCATCCATTCCCCCATCTGCCTAGCGGACAGCTTTATATTGCTGCTCGCCTGCGTTTTGAAGAGCTTTCAATGTTTGGGCTTTTGCCCGTTCCAACTGCACTGCCTGCTTTTGTGCGTTTACCCGATGAAAATAGCCTTCGCTATGTTTTGACGGAAGATATTCTATTGAGCAAATTGTCAAGTTTATTCAAAGGATTTAGAGTGCAGTCCAAATCCATAATTTGTGTAACAAGAAATGCTGATATAAACCCAGATGATGACGATGATGATATTGATATAGAACCCGATATGCGTCAAAAAATGAAAAAATTGCTGAAAAAGCGTATGCGACTTGCGCCTGTTCGTCTTGAGTATAAAGGGAAACTGCATAATACTACACGTGATTTTCTGCTTTCCAGACTTAATTTACACCCAGAACAAGTATACGAAAGCCAAATTCCACTTCAGCTTGGTTATGTTTTTTCACTTGAAAGCATGATTGCAGATAAATCCCTGCTCTATCCATCGTGGACACCACAGCCATCACCAATGGTTATATCGGGCCTTCCTGTTTTGCCTCAAGTGCTTGAACATGATATACTTTTGCATTATCCATATGAGCGTATGAATCCATTTTTACGTCTCATTCGTGAGGCATCAGCAGACCCGAATACTGTTTCTATTAAAATAACGCTTTATCGCGTAGCAAGTCAATCCAAGCTTATAAGTTATTTATGTGATGCCGCAGAAAATGGTAAAGAAGTGCTTGTTCTTGTTGAACTTCGTGCAAGATTTGATGAAGAAAACAATCTAGCTCTTGCCGAACAGCTAGAACATGCGGGCTGTAGGGTTATTTATGGCATTGAAAATCTAAAAGTTCACTCAAAAATCTGTCTAATAACCCGTCAAACTGATTCTGGTACGCAATATATAACACAAATTGGTACTGGCAACTATAACGAAAAAACTGCAAAGCAATATACCGACTTATCACTTATCACCGCACATGATGGCATTGGTGCAGATGCTGCACGATTCTTCCAAAGCATGGCACTCGGTATAGCTCCAACCGAAAAAGATGAATTGCTTATTGCTCCACATCTGCTTAAATCAGGCATTTTAGAGCTTATTGAGTGCGAAATTCAAAAAGCAATTGCATGTTTACCAAGCAGAATTATTATGAAATTTAACTCTCTGACTGATAGAGATATAATTGACAAATTATCTGAGGCATCTTGTGCTGGTGTGCCAATAGAGCTTATAATTCGCGGTATCTGCTGCTTAGTTCCAGGAATACCTAATAAAACAGAAAATATAACTATTCGTTCCATTGTAGGGCGTTTCCTTGAACATTCTCGAATTTTCTGCTTTGGCATAGGCGATAGTGAGAAAATTTATATTGGCTCTGCGGATATGATGACAAGAAACACTGAAAAACGTATTGAAATTGCTTGTCCTGTTTATGACAAAAAATGCATAGAGAAAATACATAATATACTAGATATATATATGAGTGATAACACTCAGGCTAGAGTCCATAATTCACATGGTCATTTACGTCATATAAAACGCAAAGATACCGATGAGTTAATAAATAGTCAACAGAAACTAATGGATGAGACTCTAAAAAACTCTCCATACATATTATAAAATACAAAAAGTGCGGTAGTTTTCAAACTACCACACTTTATTTTTATGTTCCTTTTGGCATGGGTTCTTTATTCATAACCAGCTTTAACAAAATCGGTGTAATAAGTGTTGTAACAACAACTACAAGCACAATCGCTGGAAACATATTAGGGTTTATAAGTCCCGCTGCATCCCCCTTTTGTGCCACAATAAGTGCCACTTCACCGCGGGATACCATTCCCACACCAACACACAGCGCTTCATTGTTTGTGAATTTAAACAATTTAGCACCTAGTCCACATCCTATAACCTTACTCAAAATAGCGATTACAAGCAATACTATTGAAAATGAAGCTATTTCAGAATTAAGACCATTAAGCTGAGTTTTAATTCCTATAGATGAAAAGAAAACCGGTGCAAAAAACATATAATTCATAATATTTATCTTCTTTGCAACATATTCACGAAGATTCAAAATATTGCATAGAATAAGTCCTGTAAAATATGCACCTGTTATATCAGCTATACCAAAAAACACCTCTGCAATATATGACAGTATAAAGCAAAATGACAGTGATACAATCGCAAGTCTGCGATGGTTTGCCCAAATTACATCCATTTTTACAAACACCTTGTGAAAAATGATACCAATAACCACAACAAACACAAAAAATAGAACAATGTTATTCATAATGCGCATTGGCTTTACTGATGGGTCAGAGAATCCTGTTATAACTGTAAGCACTATAATCCCCAAAATATCGTCTATAACTGCTGCACCAAGCACAGCAGTGCCAACCTTTCCCTTTAATTTTCCCATTTCACGCAAGGTTTCAACCGTAATAGATACCGATGTAGCTGTTAAGATAACACCTATAAACAACGCTTTTATAAAATCCATCGGGTCTGTTGTGTTTTTAAAAAACCATTCATAACAAACGACACCACCTATAAGTGGTAATGCTGCACCAATCAATGCTATAATAAATGATGCAAAGCCAGTTTTTTTGAGTTCTGATAAATCTGTATCCAAACCCGCTAAAAACATCAGCATTATTACACCTATTTCTGATGCTTTAACAAGAAAATCTGTTTCTTCGATAAATCCAAGCATCGACGGCCCAAGTAAAATACCAGCTACCAAAGCACCTACTACCTGTGGCATATGAACACGCTCGGACAATAATCCCATTACCTTTGTTGCCAATAAAATAATGGCAAGGCTTAGTAAAAAATCATAAGACTCCATATAAAACACCTCTTTCACTTTTTTTAATTTTAAACCTGTTTATTTGTTGCTAATATATTGGGGTTTACATAGTCATTACGCTAAGAAACTGTTAATTTTTTTTAACATATATACGCTTAACTACTTGTTCGTGTATAATGTTAGCATATTGGAGGTGCTGTTATTGCAATATAAAAACGAAAAGATAAATATTTTTATTGTCAATATTATTAAAACTGCATTTATTTTAATTATAGCCACAATTATAAATTATTTACTTTTAGACAAGTTCACAACATTAGGTAACGCCTCCGATATATATATATTAAGTGTGCTTCTTATTTCACTTAATACAACTGGATATTTTTGGGGCATTTTAAGCGCTGTTATCGGTGTGCTTTGTGCTAATTATTTTTTCACATATCCATACACAAATTTTAACTTCACATTAGAGGGTTATCCTGTAACCTTTTTCGTAATGCTTACAGTTTCTATCGCTACCAGTGCATTAAGTGGCAGAATGAAAAAGCAAAAAGAATTTGCCATAGAACGTTCAAGATTAGCAGACGAACGTCAAAAAATTGCGATTGAGGCAGAAAAAGAAAAAATGCGCGGCAATTTACTTCGTGCCATATCTCATGACCTTCGCACTCCACTAACTGGTATTCTTGGTGCATCTAATGCACTTATAGATAATGATGAGCTTATTGATTCAATCAGCAGAAAGCAGCTTCTTGCAGGTATAAATGAAGACGCTGAGTGGCTGCTTAGAATGGTTGAAAATGTTCTTTCTGTGACGAGGATTTCAGGTGGTGCACCATCATTACGCAAAGTATGTGAACCACTTGATGAAGTTTTTTCACAGGTTGCATCTAAATCACGAAAACGCTATCCACAAATCAATCTTAATATACATATTCCAGATAAGGTCACCATGGTTCCTATGGACGAAATGCTTATTGTTCAAGTGCTTATAAATCTTATTGATAATGCCATTCTTCATGGAGGAAATAACCATGTTGAGCTATCTGCTGTAACTAACAGCGATTATGTTGAAATATCTGTTCTGGATTATGGCAAAGGTATACCACCTGATGATTTAGACAAGTTGTTTGAAGGCTTTGTTTCAAGGGATAAAGATTGCAGTGATTCAACACGTGGACTTGGAATAGGTCTTTCCATTTGCAAAACAATAGTGGAATGTCATGGCGGTCAAATTTCAGCACGTAATATGCCTGATTGTGGGGCATGTATCAGTTTTACATTACCAATAACGGAGGTTTCTTCTTATGCCTAATAGTGAAAAAATTTTAATTGTAGAGGATGAGTCCACTATTCTTCGTGTACTAGGCACAATCTTAACAGCAAACGGCTATCAAGTTATAACAGCCGAAAACGGTCATCAAGCACTTACTATGGCAAGCTCACATTGCCCTGACCTTATCTTGCTAGATCTTGGTCTGCCTGGAATTGATGGACTTGAGGTTATTGAAAAATTAAGACAGTGGTCTGGTATACCTATTCTTGTTGTATCTGCACGCGACCAAGAAGATGAAAAAGTTCGAGCTTTTGACCTTGGTGCTGATGATTACATAACAAAACCATTTGGAACGAGTGAGCTGCTTGCACGTATTCGTGCAGCACGACGCCATGCAAATCAGCTCGCCGCAGAACGTGCAATGGTATCATCATCATATGAATATAAAGATTTTAAAATTGATTTTGAGCGTAGAACGGTGACAGTTTCTGGGAAAGAAATTCATTTAACTCAAAATGAGTATAAAATAGTTGAACGTCTCGCAAGGCAGCCAGGCAGAGTTCTTACATACACCACATTATTGCATGATATATGGGGTCCATACAAAGGTGATGATAACCAGATTTTACGAGTTAATATGGCAAATATCCGGCGTAAGATTGAACTAAATCCAGCCGAGCCTCATTATATTTTAACCGAAAATGGTGTTGGTTATAGAATGGCTGACGGAGAATAAAAAAGAGAGCTTATAAGCTCTCTTTTTTGCTGTTATATTTATTATTTATCAATTTTAGGAGAATGAGCCTTTATTTCTCTGAGTTTACCAATACTTTCATCTAAATGCTTTGATATACTGTCCATGTCTTCTTTTGAAATATTTCGCTCCAAAAACAAAAGCTCAATCGCATGAGAAAGGCGGGTTACACTGTCTGCAATCTGTATGAACTGTTGAAAGTTGTGGGAATGTGTAGCATTTTCAAATTTCTTAATGTCTCTCTCAATAAACTTCACTACTTCCCCAGCACTAGAAAATCTTCCCTGTGACATAGGATATGGTGAAACTCTTTGCAAAAAGTACTTATCACGCTTTGTAACGTCCAAAACATAAACCACATGAAGGTCTGCATCAAATTCAAAATGGATAATATACAAAATACCGTTTCTTATTTCTCTTATCTCTGATGCACCAAGCTGACGCAATTTGGTTCCAATTAAATCTCCTGAAAAACTATTAATAATCATATTAAGGTTCCCCTCTTTCTAAAAATTGGGCTTACGCATGTAAACGAATCAGCAGATATACAGTAGAAATAACAATAGATAAAATCATCATCGGGAAACCGACTTTCAAGTATCTTGCGAATGTTATAGGGTAGCCGTGCTTTGCCGAAATACCGCTAATGACAACATTTGCAGATGCACCAATAAGTGTACCATTACCTCCAAGGCAAGCACCAAGTGAAAGTGCCCACCAAAGATATGTAACGTCCATACCATCAGCTTTCATTGTCAAAATCAGCGGAATCATTGTAGCAACAAATGGAATATTGTCTAAGAATGATGAAAATATAGCAGAGCCCCAAAGAATAAGCAGCACAAGCATTGTTGTATTACCACCAGTAACATCCACAATAGCACCACCAAGAGCACTTATAACACCTGTTTCAACCATACCGCCAACTACAACAAAAAGACCTGTAAAAAACAATATTGTTGACCATTCTACACCAAGTACAATTTCTTCTATATCCTGCTTTCCTATAATTAACATTATTGTAGCACTTGCCAGTGCTATTGCACAAGATTCAACTCCGAGCGAGCTATGAAATACAAAGCCAAACACAACCAAAACAATCATAATCAAACTTTTAACAAGTAATGAATGGTTCTTAATTGACTTATTCTCATCAAGTTTCATAACTTCTTCCATCTGCTCAGGATTCACGCTCATATTTTTTCCGTACATGAAATAAAAACAAATACAAATAATAGGTAAAATAATAAGCACTGCCAATCCTGTGTTTAAAACAAAGTCCATAAAGCTAAGTCCTGCTTGTGAGCCAATCATAATATTAGGAGGGTCACCAATAAGTGTAGCAGTACCACCTATGTTAGATGCCAGAATCTGAGCTATTAGGAATGGCACAGGATTTAATCCCAAAATAGCAGTAATAGCTATTGTCATAGGACCTACAAGCAGAACTGTGGTGACGTTATCAAGAAAACATGATAAAAGCGCAGTAATTATTGTGAAAAATAACATTATTCTCCACGGATTTCCCTTTGCTAGCTTAGCAGATTTAATTGCTACATACTCAAATAAACCCGAATTACGAACCACGGCAACAAATAGCATCATACCGATTAAAACCCCAATTGTATTAAAATCGATATAGCTAATCGCTTGGTCAACAGATAGCACATGCAGGAAAATAAGCACTATTCCACCTGCCATTGCTGCTACTGTACGGTGTATTTTTTCGCTGATAATTGCAACCACAACAGCGAAAAAGACAACAACTGAAAGGATTTGCATAGTGTCCATATTTTTCCCCTTTCCTATGCACAAAGCAGACTACATTACTTATAACTACCCTGTAATAATTTTATTTTTTATAGTCCCATATTATACGCCTCTGTTTTTGATTTAGCAATGTGCATAACGCAATGAATTTAGAGTAAATATTTGTTATTTTATCACTAATTTTCCTACTTGTTTAATATGTTTTATATGATATTTAGATATATTTTATATCTATACAACAATATATAGTTTTGAGTTAAATTCATAAACATAAATCAAGTTAAATATTTATTTCATGATAAATTTTTATATTTTAAATTTGTTACATTTATAAAAATGAAGTGAAAACAACTAAGTTTTCCGCATCACTCAATATATAATAGCAAAAAATCCTCTTTGTTTTATACAACTGAGGATTTCACAAAAGATATAATTTACACTACTCCCTGTTCCAATATTCGATGAATATGTAATGCTAAATACATGCTTTCCTGATTGCTCAAATCAACATTAAATGTTTCCTTTATATAAAGTGCTATCTTATTTACACACAAAAATTCTTTTCCACAAGCCGTAGATATTTGAGAATACAGCATGGCAGAACTTTCTTCTGGTAATAATTGATTGCTTGCGAGTCTTTGTGCAAATAATCTTACATGTGTTACATATCTCGTGTAGCATACACTTTCTTCATCGTATATTATCTTAAAATAATATCTTACTATATTTAAAATATCGTCTGTAACACGATTTATAAGACGATTTTTTTCGTTATAAGGGTGATCTATCTGTGCATTTATAAAATGAAAGGCAATATTTCCAGCTTCATCTTGTGGTAATTGTAAATTAAGAGTTTTGTAAATATGTTTAACAGCAAAAATACCCACATCATATTCATTTGGGTTAAATTTTCTCATCTCCATTGTATAGAAATTAGGCACAATTATTTCTTCTTTAAACCTTTTCACCGCAAAGGCAATATGGTCGGTAAGTGAAAGATATATATGATCTAGTAACTTCATACTATATTTTTCAATCGCATAATCTATTACTGTCTTTGCAATTTCAAAATATACACTATCTATTTCTGATGCGAGCCTTATTATACTTTTAGATATGGAACGATCTTTGAGCACAAATACTTTTTCTACTTCATCTTTACTAAATTCATATCCAATAGCTTTGTGAAATCCTATTCCTTTTCCCATTAGAATAGTTTCTGCTCCGTATTTATCCAGTGCAAGTACAAGTGAATTGTTCAAAACTTTTACTACTCGCATATTACTCTACTCTTCCTTCCCATAAAAATAGTGATAAAAACACCATTAGGCATGACAGAGTTATCCGTCATGCCCTTCGTGTGCTTTTATAGTTCTTCTCCATTGGTTTTAATTACATTGGAATACCAATAGAAACTATCTTTTTTAATGCGTTTTAAATCCTTTAAATCCATGTCTTCACGATTTATATAGACAAAACCATAACGTTTACGGAATCCTTGATGAGAACTCAGGAGATCTACAACAGACCATGGACAATATCCCATAAGTTCAACACCATCTTCAATAGCAAGTGACATAGCCTTTAAATGCTCTCTAATATAATCAATACGATAATCATCATGCACCTTACCATCTTCCGTTAGGATATCTGGGGTTCCAAGACCATTTTCTGTAATAATCAGCGGTAAATGGTAACGACTATAATATTCATTTAACACTATTCTCAATCCCATGGGGTCAATTTGGGCACCATATTCACTAGCCTCTAAATTAGAATTTTTCTCATCTCTACAATAACCATATTGGTCAAAATCAACTTCATTTCCACGATATACACGCATACCAATTGGGTGATTTTCATCAGTCGGCAGATAACTTGCACAGAGAGTACGATAATAATTGACCGCTATAAAGTCGATTTTTGCACTTTTTAATAATTCTGAATCCTCTGAGTACATAACAGGCACAATATTACGCTCTCTTAAATAACGCATATAATACCCTGGATATTCACCATAATAATGCATATCAAGACAGTAATTTGTCTTAAACCAGTCATTCATTTTAGCTGCCCAAACATCTTCTGGTTTATTAGTCAATGGATATGTGCATGTAGATGATACAGCTGGACCAATTTTACCGTCTTTAACCATTTCATGACAAGCATTTACTGCTAAAGCGTGTGCAAGAAACATATGATAGTCCATCTGTGCACGAATTTTATCTGCTTTCCATGGGTCAGATTCATTGATATTCATGCGTTCATCTACACGAATCATAAGGTTTTGTTCATTATGAACCTGCCACCATTTTACACGATTACCAAACGCCTCAAAACATACTTTTGCATATTTTTCAAATGCATATGCACACTTACGATTTTCCCAACCATTATACTTTTCAACCAGTGCATATGGAAGATCAAAATGATAAAGAGTTATAAACGGTATTATATCATTTTTAAGCAATTCATCAATAACATTATTATAAAACTCTATACCCTTTTGATTTATCTCTCCATCACCATCTGGAATAATTCTTGCCCATGAGATTGAGAAACGATAAATTTTCATCCCCATTTCTTTCATCAGTGAAATATCCTCTTTCCAGTGATGATAAAAATCACTCGCAACCTTGCTATCTGCTTGTTTATCCGAACGTTTAAACGAATTATAATCTGCAACTGTCATGCCCTTTCCATCAGCGTTCCAGCCGCCTTCTATTTGGAATGCAGATGATGCTGCACCCCATAAAAAATCCTTTGGAAAATTTGCCATATTTAACTCCTCACTTATTAACATTTTACAAAAATAACATCTGTGTTTTCCGTAGCATTTTGTGACTCTATACCAGAAACCTGTGCAAAATCATCACTATTTGACACTACAATACAAACTGTTGTATCATGTCCTGCTGCCTTAATTTTTTCAATATCAAATTTTACAATAGGTTGACCTTTTTTTACTTCATCACCTTCATTAACACATTTAGCAAAGCTATCACCATTCATTTCTACAGTATCCATTCCAATATGAATCAAAAGTTCAATACCGCTTTTAAGTTTAAGTCCCATCGCATGCATTGTAGGATATAAAACAGACACTGTACAGTCTTCTGGAGCAATAATTTCGCCCTTAGTTGGTAAAATTGCAATGCCTTTTCCCAGAGCCCCTGATGCAAAAACTTCATCATTTACTTTTTCCAGTGCATATGCTTTACCCTTTACTGGTGCAGTGATTTTAATATCTACATTTCCAGATGAAATCTTAGTCTGCTTTTTATCTTGTAAATCCACACCATCATTTTCGTCAAAACCAACAATATATGTAAGTATAGCTGCACCAAAAAACGCTACACAAATACCAATCAAATATGCTGCAAATTGGGCTAAACTTGTACCTTCACCATAGTAAGACATGATTGTCAGTACACCATTATTAGCAAAACCTGTATTGACAGCGTTTCCAATACCCATTATTGCACCGCCTATGGCACCTGCAACAACAGAACAAACCATAGGCTTTTTCAGTCTTAAATTACAACCATAAATTGCTGGCTCTGTTACACCAACGATAAATGCGGATAATGTAGCGGCTCCTGCAACCTGTTTTGTTTCAACATTTTTAGATTTAAGAGCAACACCAAGTGCAGCACCTGCCTGAGAGAAATTTGCAGCGCCTGCAAAACACATAAGTGTATTAGTACCAGAGATTGCAACATCATTTAAACCAATAGGTAGAAGTGCACGATGTGCACCAAAGATAACACAAACTCCCCATAAACCGCCTACGATTGTACCACCTAATAATGGGCTGAAAGAATATAGTGCTTGATATAGCCACTGGATAACATAACCAACATAAATGCCAACTGGTCCAACAACCACAAGTGTAATCGGAACCATTACAATAAGAGAAATACCTGGAACCAAAATAATTTGTAATATTTCAGGAATAGTCTTTTTAAGCCACTTCTCTAATATGCTTAAAACAATAACCGCTAAAAGTATTGGTATTACCGATTCTGTATAACTGAATATCTTTGTTGATTCACCGATTGTAAACGCCTGTTTAATCACTGGTAAACCAAAAATTGTTGATGGATTTGCTACATCTTGTACAAGCATATCAATAGCTGGGTGGCATAAAAATGCACCAAGAACCATTGCCATTACTGTACTGCATTTTAATGCTTTAGCCGCAGTATACGCAAGGAAAATCGGCATAAAATAGAAAATAATATTGCTTGCAGTATTTAAAATTGTGTATGTACTAGAAGTGGTAAATGCCTCAAGCATAGGTAAACGACTTGCTGCTGATAACAGACCCTTTATAAGACCAGACGCTGCAATTGCTGGCACAAGTGGTGTAAAAATCTCAGATATTTTTTGTAAAACAAGATTCAAACTTAATTTTTCTTTTGTAGTTGCTGTCTGTTCACCAAGTATTTTTACTGCCTCATCATAAATTTTTGTTACCTTTGCACCACATACAACTTGAAATTGTCCTCCAGCAACGACTACGGAAATGACACCCTCAAGATGCTCAATAACCTCTTTTCTTGCTTTTGATTCGTCATTCAAAACAAAACGTAGTCTTGTAAAACAGTGCGTAACATTTTTTACATTTTCTTTTCCACCCACGTTTTTTATTATATCATGGGCAATGCGATTGTAGTCCATTCTTTTTCTCCTCTTTTCTTTTCTGGTGTATTACATATTCTGGCTTTTAAGGGCACAAAAAAAGACCAGACCAAAATGAACCCATCACAGACTAATATACAAATAGTCCGCGTCATTTTAATCCGATCTTGCCTGCATTACCAGTAACACGTCGTTATATTTCCTGCTGTAAGAATATCACACCTAAGATTTTATTGCAACATAAAAACAATGAAAATTGTTTTTTCATTAGTTTTATACAAATATTCTTCTATTTTTTTATTAACAAAAACCAATTACTTTTTATAATTATTTTAAAACTCCAAATATATGTTCCTGCATACAATAATTCACCTATAATTGGTTGTTTATATATAATGAAAATTTAGTAAATGCTATCAACTAAATTTAGAATATAAAAAAACAGGAGATGCCAAAAACATCTCCTGTGAATATTTTTTTTGTTACCTACGAGCAAAGTCAAGCTGCATTTAGGCACATTCCAAGACGATAAAAACTGTACTTTTCTTGCAAATAGTGGCGATAAATCGCACAAGATTGCAATAAAGAAACGGTATAAAATTATCTCTTGGAGAAATTTTTGATAGCTGCTTTAAATATTAAATATAAAATTATCTAATATACTTAAAACTATTTTTCAATCAAAATCTATCATATTTCCAAACTTTATATGGCATAATTCAGTATAAAACCACGCTGAGAATTTATAATTTGTTGCCTACTTGTTTCTTACGCATAGCAGCTCAGGGCTATCGAGGAATACAAGTAGGCAATTTTGATTTACCTTACAATATTGACTACCATCTAAAATAACACGACTCTCAAACCGCTGTTGTGCTATCTGGCGACTGAGCTTGGTTTGACTACCATCTAAAATAACACGACTCTCAAACATTTTATATCCAGAGTCAGCACCTGAAAACGTTTGACTACCATCTAAAATAACACGACTCTCAAACCGACTGCACAGCCTTGGAGACCGCCTCAAGGTTTGACTACCATCTAAAATAACACGACTCTCAAACTAATTTCCATACCTAACCCTCTAAACGTCGGTTTGACTACCATCTAAAATAACACGACTCTCAAACGTTAGCGCTAGTATGTATGCTTCTGGATTAGTTTGACTACCATCTAAAATAACACGACTCTCAAACTCTATCCCATCGCGGAGATAGCAGAAATACGTTTGACTACCATCTAAAATAACACGACTCTCAAACCTCAAATTGAGAGAAAACGCCACGACATTGCGTTGTGCTTTTAGATGGTATTATCGTGTCAAATATATTTTAAAACAATTTGTCTGATAAATCAATTCTTAATTCGCACATTTGCTCATCTATAATATAATATTCTTCTATTGATATTTTGGTAAATGTTTGGTTTTCTAATATCAAAAGTTTATATTTATTATATGATGCCATTCTATATAACTCTGCAAGCTCATCATCAGAAAAATATATATGTGGAGATACTAAAACAAAACAAGGCTTTGGAATAACCCATTGAATAATCTGTAAATATTGCAAAAGTCTTTCAAGTAGTGTATCTCCATCTATACATGGTTGAAATTTAATTGATTTTAAAAATGATATAGAATATTCTCCCTCTGAATAAGTAATAGGATAATCAACTGCCATAATAACTTGTTGTAAATATTTTTGAACAGCTCTATTAAATTCATCGCTTTCACATGCCAATTCTTCACGAACAATATATTGCAACATACTTTGAAATTTATTTTGGAACACTCGATTTTCTAAAGATAAATCATAGTAATCTCTTATAACAAACAGATGCCTTTCACATTCTAATATTTCACATAATCCATCAGATAGTATAAAGTCCCCTTCCTTTCCTTGTGATTGCATAGTCAACATAAAAACCCACTGTCTAAAAAGTAGCGTAGATTCTAATACCACAATAGGAATTTTATTTTCTTTACACTCAATTGGAGCAGACAAAATTGGGTGTGTAATCTTCATAAAATTATTAACCTTTCTTCATTATCTATAATTTGAGAATGGCGTTCTCCTAAAACAAATTCCATGCGTGAAAATTGTTTTTCTGTGATAACCAACATTTGTATTAAACCATTAGAAGGTTTCTTTTCTCTTACTCCTTCCATAATAGCATGTGCTGCCGTTGGATTTAATGCCAATTTACAATAAACAGATTCTTGTAACATAAGAAATCCATCTTTTAATAATCCTTTGCGAAACTGGTTGTATTCTCGCCTCTCAGATAATGTTGAAACTGGTAAATCAAAAAATACTATTACTCTCATAAATCTACCATTCATATTCAATCCACTCTATTTCAGATAAATCACCACTTTGTAAAGCTCTAAACAAACTTTTACAATAAAGCCTAATTGCATACAATAAAACTTGTTTTTTACCTGATATCTTAACTTCTTCTTGAAACAAATGCAAAAGTATATGCTTTTCTGTTTTATTAAACTCTGTAAAATTGCCATCACAAACCATAAAATCAACTAAAGGTCTTAATGGTTCTAAAAAATCACAGCCTAAATTATATGGATTGTATGTATTCTGATGAAATATTCCAAGTTGGTTTAAATAACCAGAGCCAGAAATTTCTCTATTTATAACTGATAAAATCATGCTATAACCATAGTTTAATGCTGCATTTATTGGGCAATCTACCGTTCTAGTAAATTCCAAACCAAAAAGAGCATTAAAATAAACTTTTGCCGCATGTCCTTCTCTATTTGTACTGTCGTTTAGCTGTATTTGCTCAATATATTGTGTCAAAAGCTCTGCCTGTTTAAGTCCTCGGAAACAGAGATGATTTCTCTGTTTCCGAAGTTTTTCTTTAACAATTTCCGTCCAAACTTCCTGCTTGGTGCCATTTGTCCATTCAAGTTGCTGTCTAATTTTTGCACTACTATCATGACTGCCATGTGTTGGCACTAATTCTGCACAAGGATTTCGTGTATTGTCACAAATAATAACTTTTATCTTTCTATGCATTAGTTCACAAAGAAGATACGCAGTAAGTGAAATTGATGTGCTTTCTAAAATCAAAACCCCAATTTCACTTAAATGGATTTTTGTTGTGTTCTCTACTGTGCGAACCACAAGATAATCCATTTTGTAATCAACCTTTGCATTACTAGATACTACAACCACACGCCAACTCATATTTTACCTACTTCCAATAAATCAATACTTTTTTCAAATACACCTGTAATAGATTGATTTATAATTGAAACTTGTTTTTTTCCATTCAAATTTTTTGTATTTCTAATTGTTCCAACCTTACTACTTCCATTTATTAAACTAAAATTTGCTGTGGAAGCATTACATTTGAATAAATTTAGAATTTGCAAACAAACTTCAACTTGCTCATAGCATGATAAATTATAAAATAATTCTATATTTTCCCTTAATGTTTTTGTTTCATTGTTATATTGAGTTTTATAGATGGTATTTTCTAACTTTTCTAATAAAATATTGTAAAGAGTTTGATTTTCTTCTTTACTTAATTTATCAAATGGTGTCAACTCTAATTCATACCCTGCTATACGGCAACGCTCCAAATATTTTGAACATCTTTTTATATAAGCGTGCCATTCTGGTGCAATAACAAGTTGATTTGCATTTTTATATAAAATTCTATCATCTGAGCGACCAGATATATGCATTCTGAAACCATCATAAGAAATTAACGAGTTAATCTTGATTTTAGGAATAAGAATTTTAGGTTCGATAAGTCCCAAATATTGAATACAATAAGAAACAGGGTTGCTTTCATACCAGTTTTTATGCATTAACATAACCGTTTCTATTGAACGAACTCTCTTTTTCTTTTGTGTATGCTCTACCAAGCAGAAATATGCACCAGTTAATTTATTATATCCACCATACTTTTCTGGTAACATTCTTGAGTCTGAACTTTTAATTGGTGCTTTGTCTTTACTTTTTGGAACAATAAGCTGGTCAAATAACCCCCCTTTAACTTCAGAAGCTCGTCTTGTAAAGAGGATATTATTCTTTTTCATGGTTTTTCTTACAATAGATATTGAACCATTTTCACTCGCAAACCATGCTTGTTCATTACCACGCATAACATCAAAATCAAACATTCTATTTAGGCTATACTTTACATCAGGCTGTTTAAGAAAATGCACTGGATTTTTTGTAAATTTAACATGATAAACATTTCCTACAACAATGTTTAAATAAGCATCTTTTGCATGGTGAAAGTCATTTATATCTCTACATTTAATAAATACAGGGTCTTGTTCTGTATTTTTACCTTTGCACTGACTTGCTTGTTTTTGAATTCCATCTGATGTAATTCTTTGGTCTTGTCTAAAATTAGATACGTTTCCTGCTTTTACATAAACAATTTCGGTCTTATCTTTGAATTTTCTTGCAAGAAGTTCAGCTACTATCTTGCTTGATTGTCTTGTTTCTACAAGCTGTCTATTTATAAATCCTGCTTGTTCATCAATAGTAAAAGGTTTTGCACGAACTAAACGCTCATATTTTTCCTTTGATATAAACCTTTTTTCTTTGAGCATAGTCCAATATGGACGCATTTTTTGTCTGATATCTATATCAATAGGATATGTATCGCTTTTTTCTGCATTTAATACTCTTTTTACCAAAATACGATTATTTAAACTATCATCTTTGGTTTTGCTTTGAGGATAAATATGCTCAATATCATAATCACTATCGAGCTTTGCAAGGTTTATATATTCACCACTATACATACATTTACCAAGCTGTGTATAGTAAAGATATAATTTATCTCGTCTAAGATTATCTTCTTTTTGTAAATCTTCAAAAAGACTGTTACCCTTTTCGCCTGCCTGCTCATATAGGTTTATAAGTTCTTGTTTGCGTGAGATTGTACGCTTACCTTTTTCACCATCTTCTCTTGCCATTTCTATAAATATACGTTTAGGAGCTGTTTTCATTATTGATTGTAGTTCTCCTACTATGCGTATAACTTGATGAATAGCTCTTTTTATTAATGGTGAGGCATAGCTTTCATCAAGATACTCACTAAGAGTTAAACCATTAGAGCCATATTTTTCTTTTCTATACTGTTCAACTGCCTGTGCAAAACTATATTTTGTGCTTAAAAGCTGCATAAGATTTTGATTTGTATTCCAAAGTAAATCCATTATGCACATGGCTTCTCCAGTGCTACTATCTGCATTGAAAATACCAGTTAAAAACTTTTGTGATAATCTTCCCCAACCACTAAATCTAACAGATAGAGCTTTTTTCTGTTCTTCATCTGACAATGAATATGTATTTTCAAGCCACTGACGCAGTAATTTTTTATCATCACCAAATAAAACAATATGACATATTATATCTTCTGCTATCTCATAACCATTGTCACGTTTTAATAGCCATTCAAAGTGCTTCCATGTAGCTAAATTTGCTTTAAAATCATTATCAAAACCGCTTAATTCATCACCTTTTTCAATTATTCCATTGGCTAAAAGGTAATTATTTAACATCTTTTTTGTAACTTTTTTACCACTTAAAAATAAATCATTATAAATATCTTGCTTTAAAGATACAAGTATTTCATTTCCATTGATTTTAAGGTTATTTAGTTCATTTAACACCATAAATTTACTATATAACAATGAGTCTTTAGGTAAAACAGGCTCACCTAAATAACTACAAGTTGCAGTCATACGAGAAATAAAATTCTCCCTGCATTTTTCTAAGTCTACTACTTGTTCAAAATTCCATGGATATATTTTTTCATTTTTTCGCTCTATCCAACTATATTGTGAACGTGAATCCAAAGGACCCACATAATAAGGAATACGAAAACAAAACATTTTATGTATTTGCTCTGCTTTTGTTAACCCACTATTATCAATTTCATTTAAAAATGGAAAATGTTTTGATGCATTGCTTAATATTTTTAATAATTCAGCTTCATTTAATTGATATGGGATAACACTATTATTTTTACTTACCTGTTTTGGTAAAAATGTTCCTAGTTCTAATTCATCATATATTTCTTTTAGCAGCTCACTTTTATCAATATATGGTTTTATTTTATTTTTTAAATATTTGCAAAAATCATCATATCCACATTTATGATTTAAACTATCTTTTCCAGAATATGCAGGGTAATTATTAAGTTTATCTGATATTTTGTGAAAGATTTCATTATATAATGCAGTATCTTCCGTTTGTTTAATTGCCATTTTGAGCTTTTTCAAATCTGTATTATGTTTTTCATAAGTTTTAACCTTAGCAAAAGATATATATTCTTCTCCACTTCTTATATTTTCTAATAATGCCCAGTCATAAATCTCTTTTATTGCTAAAATAAGTTCTATTTTATCACCTAATACAGCAACCAGTTTATCTTCCACCATAGAAAAATCATCTTCAAGACTTAATTTTTCTTCTGTTGAAAACCCATATAGTGTATCTAAATTAACCTTGCTACCAGCTAATAAATCTAAAACAGGTATTAAAGGACTTTTCTTATCTGTTACATTGAATAATTGTTGTAACTGCTTTTTCTTTTCAGTCTTCTTTATTTTTCTATCTATCAATAGATTCTTTAATTCTTCGATATTAGTAACAGAAAAACTACATTCTAGCTCTTGCTCAACAGCTCTTTTTAATCTTTGTAAACCATTTTCTAATGAAATTGAGTCGATTGATATATCACCATATAAAAAATGTCCACGATGTTTAAAAATATGATGAATTGCCAAATACAAATCACGTATATCAAATGTTTTGTTATCTTCTATCAGAGCTTTTCTTAGGTGATATATAGTTGGGTATTCTTTATAATAATCTACATCATTATATTGCTTATCAGCAAAAATAATGTGTTTACTTAAAGTTTTTTTATCTTCTTCTAAAAATTTACTTTCTTTTAATCTTTGAAAAAAAGCAACGTCAACTCTACCTATTACTTCTGAAAATGTTTCTTGTAACCAAGTTATACGCTGATGTTGGCGTTCTATTCTTCGTCTTGAAGTTCTATGAGCTCTCCTTTCTTCTGCTGATTTTGCACCATCAAAAAGTCTTACTCCCCAAAGGGTTTTTCCTTTGAATTTAAGCAAATTATAGTTTATATCTGTAACTGCCCAACCTACTGAATCCGTACCAATATCTAATCCAATAAAATAATCCTTCATATCATTAAATCCCCTTAAAATATTGACTTTTGCTTTTTTTAGTGATAGAGTATGTGTATACTTAGACTACCATCTAAGATAACACGACAGGTTCAAATAAGGCTCTACCGAAATCGTCGGTTTATCCGACTTCACATTGTGTGAGTAAAAATCCGCATGAAGCGGATTTTTTTGTTTCTATTATATACCAAGTATAACATATACTTACTGTGTTTAAAATAATAATATAAGACTTTTTATAACATTATTTGTCATATAAAAACCCCAAAGCATTAAGCTTCGGGGTGAAATTTATCGTTCAAGATTTTATCTTTCCATATCCCAAGATTTTGACTTTTTACGCACTGGTTGACGTTTTTTCACTGGCTCTTGTTTTTGTTCTGATTGTTTTTCTTCAAGCAAATGTTTGATAAATACCTTTATTTTTTCTGGTGCTTTTTTCATCACAACTAGAAATTCTCGTGTCTGTTCTTTTAACTTCTCATAACGATTTTTCCAAATATCAGCATCTTTCTTAGCATTCTCAAGTTTTTGTTCTAAGTCAGATATTTTTGCTTTTGCTGTAACACCTTTTTTGGCAAGCTCTTTTAAATTCATAGCTTCGTTTTGTGTTAGTTGAACCTTGCCACCAAACAATGTCTTGCTACCCATATT
>CALWBL010000010.1 GCA_944376065.1 uncultured Butyricicoccus sp.
ATCAACAATATATTCACACAGGCAGGGCTTACAGGAAACCTAAACGGTAATCAGACCATGCAAGGTCAGCAGCTTTCATACACAATAGATGGCTTGAGCCTTGAAAATCAGCTAAAACAATTCCAGTTACTTCTCCAGAAAGCCTTTGGCTATCAGCAAGCCGAAGCTGAACTTGAAGCTCAAAAGCTCGCTAACAGTGGGGCAAGTTTGGAAAATGCATATCAAGAACTATATAATAGATATTTCCTGTGGTTGTAAATAAGCTTAGATTAGAAAATTTCAGTTAAAGGTAGAGGAGCCCCAGTTATACATATACCGCCATTATTGCTTACAATATATGTGTTTTCTGAGCCGACAATTCCTATATCGTCTAATACAATTTTAGGTTCGATTGCAAAAACTTGATTTTCCATAATAGGAGTGTTAAATGATGCAGCGATGGCTGGAGATTCGTCCATTGCAAGACCGATGGAATGACCTATGAATTTTTTGCCAAACATGAATCCAGAGCTAAATTCATTTGGTAGCATTGAATATACTGTATTATAAATATCATTTGGTGTTGTATTGGGTTTCAGCATACTAGCAGCTTTTTTCTCTATTTCTATACATAAGTCGTAAGCTCGCTTTATAACATTTCCGTGTTTATGTTCTGATAATTTACCATAAAAATAAACTACCGACTTATCTGTATGATAGCCTGCAACGCCACAAGATATATCTGCAAATACTAAATCTCCTTTTTTAAGTTTTCGGTTGTGTGAACCAATGGCTTGAATGGGAATATATGTTCCTTTACATCCGTCAGGACTATCAAAGGCAATGCCGGAAAGAGCATTTTCACTAAATGCACACATACCACCAACAGGTTCACCATGTGGATTTTCAAAACGACATGTTCCCATTGAGCCATTACGGATAAGCTCAAGTAATATTTCTCCACAAAGCTCGGCCTCGCTTATACCTTCATGCAAGCGTGTAGGTAAAATTTGCTCTAAACATAAGGAGTGAATTTTACCGGACTGTTTCATACATTCCAGTTCGTAATCGCTTTTATATGAACGTATATAGTTAAGTATTGGTGTAATATCTTTATGATTTTTAAATAAAAAATATTTGTTTACAAGATTTAACCACTGTATGGTTGCATATTTATATTCAAAATACAATGTTTCTGGAATATTATCAAAATATTCTGCAAGTGTGCGAAAGGATTTCATTGGGCGAATATCTTCAAATTGGCTTTCGCTCCTTGCTCTGTCAAAGTCCTTGCGAACCCATAAAATACACTCGTTTTTTGTAATTGTAAGTACACCATCAGAAACACAACCAGTAAAATAATATAAATTTATTGGATTGTGAATTAAAACCATAGACCAGTAAGGGTCATGCTTTGTAAGCTCTTTTTTTAATGCATTTAGTCTATTTTTTAATTCTTGATTTGGTACAGGTGCATGAAAATCATAGTTCATTTAACAAAAACTCCTCTTATTTCGTAGATTATAATATAAAAATACGGTTATAATCAGAATATCCAAATTTTAAAATATTATATCATATAGGAGTTTTATAAAGCAAATAACTTAGATGCCTTGCATTAAAATACCTACATATATAAAATAACAGATTAGTAAACATGCACCTTGTAAACGAAAAAATTTTCCGTGGAACATTGGAGGGAGTAATGCAATACCCATTAAAATCACTGCAAATGGTAAATCTCGAACAAATACTGCTGGCTCAACTATTAAAGCTCCTCCACTTGCAACTGTGCTTGCAGGCACAACAAGGGATAAATTTATAATATTAGCACCTATTATATTGCCAACAGATAGCATGCCATGACCTTTTCGTATTGCTGCAAGTGTGGTCATAAGTTCAGGTAAAGAGGTGCCAAGGGCAACAAGAGTAAGACCAATTATGCTCTCAGGAATTCCTAGCATGGCTGCAAGTCTGGTGCCATGGTCTACCATAAGTTTAGCGCCTAAAACAACAGCTCCAGCACCTATTAAAAACCATAAAAAGGTTTGCAGTTTATTGATAACTATATCAGAATCAGAAGTATCTTTTTCTGATACAGACGCACTTTGTAAATTCATAGCAAGAAAAGCAAATAAAAGTGCAAAAAGTCCCAGAGCCTCTCCAGAATTTATAACTCCATCAGCAGAAAAACAGCCCGTTAAAATACCAAGACAAATTAAAACAGCTCCCTTTGTTTTTGCCTCTCTAATGTTGAATACAGATGGCGCAAGAAGTGCTGAAATACCTAAAATAAGTCCTGTATTACATGCTACTGACCCAACAGCATTTCCCACGGCAAGTTCAGTAGCTCCTCTAAAACTTGCTAAAGTTGATACTGTAAGCTCTGGTACAGTTGTGCATATGCTAACTAATGTCGCACCTATAACAAAGCGTGGTATGCCGCTGGATTCTGCTATTTTAGCTGCAGAATCTACAAATTGATCTCCACCACGCATGGTAAGAATCAGTCCAATTACAAAAAAACATACACAATACAATACCTCAGACATGATTCATACACCCCCTATTTTTTACATTGCTTAATTATATGTTAAGAAACTGTTGTATATGTTATAGGTTGTGTGGCCTTGATTGACACGATGTGACAAAAGGGGTATTATAATCTAAAATGCCATTTTATACGTGAAGTGGAGGCAATATGAAAAAAATATTAGGTAGAATAATTGGGGACCGTCGCATAGTTGGTGGCATCTTAATAATATTGCAGGCAGCTTTTGTGATTTGGGGACTTAGCAACTTACTCTCAATATTTCCATGGGTCGATTTTGCATGCACAATATTATCGTTAATTATTGTTGTTTGGATTGTTAGAAAATACGATAATCCAGCTTATAAAATTCCGTGGATAATCTTAATACTTATATTTCCTTTGTTTGGCGGACTGTTTTATTTAATATGGGGTAACACACCCTTCAACCGCAGCAGAGCACAGCATAAGTTTGAACCAATGAAACCTGATTTCTCTAAAAATATTTCAACGCCTGCAAAAGATAGACTTATTGCAGCAATGCCAAGACATGAAAGACGCACACAATATATAGAAAATATAACAGGTTTGCCTGTTTGGGGTGAAACCACAACGAGATATTTTTCTGTTGGTGAACATCAGTTTGATGCTATGTGTGCTGAACTTAGAAAAGCAAAAGAATTTATATTTATGGAATATTTTATTATTGAACCGGGTGAAATGTGGCAGCCAATACTTGATATTCTCTGTGAGAAAGTCAAAAACGGCGTTGAAGTGCGTGTTATTTATGATGATGCGGGGTGTATAACAAAACTTCCACTTAATTATGACAAATATCTTATTTCACTAGGAATTAAGGCGGTTAGATTTAATAGATTTGTTCCAACGCTCAATACGTATTTAAACTATCGTGACCACAGAAAAATTACGGTTATTGATGGTAATGTTGGTTATATGGGAGGAACAAATATTGCAGATGAGTATATAAATAGAAATTCTAAATTTGGTCATTGGAAAGATACAAGTTTGGAGTTAAGAGGTGCAGGCGTTGCTAATATGACCGAAATGTTCCTTGAAATGTGGGAATATGCAACACGCACTATTACAAGTAATCATGCAAAATACAAACCAACAATAGAACGACCTGGTGATGGTTATGTACAACCATTTGGAGATAGTCCGCTTGATGATTTTAACGTTGGTGAAACTGTTTACATGCAGATTATAAATAATGCAAGAAGATATGTTTACATCACTACACCTTATCTTGTGCTAGATAATGAAATGGTAATTGCTCTTACTACCGCCGCTCAAAGCGGTATTGATGTTAGAATTATTACGCCAGGTGTACCAGATAAAAAGCTGGTTTATTCGGTTACAAGGTCGTTTTATCAGCAGCTTTATCGCTCAGGAGTAAAAATTTATGAATATACACCAGGATTTTTACATGCTAAAATGATTGTGTCTGACGATGATGTAGCTGTTGTTGGCACAATAAATATGGATTTCCGTTCGTTCTTTATGCATTTCGAATGTGGAACGGTGCTTTATGGCGGCAAGGCAATAGAGGAAATTAAAAACGATATGCAAGAAATTATGGCGCAATCAAGAATAATTGATGACATATGGTTTCATAATACTCCATGGCTTTCATCAATTTTGGCATCTATATTACGCTTACTTGCACCTATGTTATAAAAAATCTCTGTGGTATTTTTACCACAGAGATTTTGATTTTTATTTCTTCTTAACAGCTCCGTCTTTTACAAGCTCCCAGTTTTTAACCATATAGTCAACACCAGCATAAATTGTAACAAGCGTTACTACCCATGAGACAATGGTTGGTATTGAAAAGCCAGTTGTTAAAACTGCAGTTGGACTATCAGCACTGCCGATAATTCCAATAGAATATTGGCTGTTATTCATATTTTCCAGAATACTGCTATTTAAAATCAGCACAAAGAAATCGATTATTATGCCTGCAATCTGTACGCACGTTTTAACCTTGCCTGTCCATGAGGCTGCAAGCACTTTACCCTTTGCCGCTGCCACATTTCTAAGTGATGTGATAATAAACTCACGAGCAAGCACAATAAACACCATATAAGCAGGGAAGATGCCTTTTTCTATAAAAATAAGCAGTGCTGCTGTTACGAGTAATTTGTCCGCAAGCGGGTCTACAAATTTGCCGAAATCTGTAACTTGATTATATTTTCTTGCAATATATCCATCAAGAAAATCCGTTACAGATGCCAAACAGAATAGTACAAGTGCAATGATAAGGCTAATTTTGTCATTTTGTAGTGCAAAATATATGAAAAACGGAATCATTAAAATTCGCACCATTGTTATTTTGTTTGCTGTGGTCATTTTTATCCTCCTACTTCAATGCCCTCTAGGTCCGCTCCAAGGCTGTTTTCAATTTTTACAAGCACAAAATCGCCTGCATTAAGCTCATTTTCAGAAGAAAAATAAACCTTGCCATCAACTTCCACAGAATCAGCATAGGTTCTGCCATAGAAAAGACCCATTGAGTCATCAAAGCCTTCGCAAAGAACCTGCATGGTTTGATGCATTCGAGATAAATTGTATTCATCAATTACACCAGATTGTAATTCCTCAACTATTAAACGACGGTTTGTTTTGGTTTCAGCATCAATTTGATTAGGCATTTCTGATGCCTCTGTGCCTTCTTCTGGTGAAAATTCAAATACGCCTGCACGTTCAATTTGCACTTCCTGCAAAAATTCACAAAGCTCAGAAAATTCTTCCTCAGTTTCCCCAGGAAGTCCTACAATAAGACTTGTACGAATTACAAGACCATCAATTTTTTCACGCATTTTATTAATAAGTCCTGTGAGTGATTCACGGTCACCGGGTCGATGCATTGCACGAAGTATCCTTTTTGAAACATGCTGAAGAGGAATGTCAAGATATTTAACAATTTTTGGCTCATTTGCAATAACTTCAATAAGTTTATCTGTAATCTGGTCTGGATACAGATAATGCAGACGAATCCATGTGAAATCCATTTTGCATAGCTGTCTAAGAAGTTCGGGCAACAAGCGAGTATGCTGTGATAAATCCAGACCATATTTTGTTATATCTTGTGCAATAACAATTATTTCCTTTACACCGGAATCAGACAGCAGTTTTGCCTCATTTAACACATCATTAAGTTCTCGGCTGCGATAAGCACCACGTAGCTTTGGAATGATACAATATGCACATTTATTAGAGCAGCCCTCAGCAATTTTTAAAAATGCGGTGTAAGATGGGGTTAGTTGCTCACGGCTGCCTTCAAGCGCAGCAGAGGATATATCGTTCATATAAACGGCTTTTTTACCAGCTAAAACATCACGAACGGCATCAACAATATTTGTATAGCTGCCTGTGCCACAAATTGCATCAACTTCTGGAAGCTCGGTTTGCATTTCATCACGATAACGTTGTGCAAGGCAACCAGTTACAATAAGCCCTTTAAGGTTACCATTTTCCTTATAACGGGCTACGTCTAAAATAGTTTCGATTGCCTCAGTTTTAGCAGCCTCAATAAATCCACAGGTATTTACTATGCCAATATCTGCGTTTTCCATTTCTTCGGTAATTTCATAGCCTGACTGACGAAGTTTTGCAAGCATATGTTCTGAATCCACCAGGTTTTTTGAACAACCTAGCGAAATTAGTCCAACTTTTGTCACTGAGTTTTTTCCTCCCTTTATGTATTCATATTAAGATATGATATCACATTTTAATGTTATTGTCAGCATAAACAAGTAAACATAATATATAAAAAAGGACAGGTTATAGAAAATTGGTTTTCATAAACGCTGTCCTTTTTGAACTTTAAAATTCGTTTTCTTGATATTCTTTGCTATAACTATCAAGAGCTTGTTTGATTTCTGACCACGAAAATCCACGACGCTGTAAAAATGCGACAGCTTTTTGAATCTCTTTTCTATCAGATATATCACCTTTTAGCTTTTTATCTAGCAATGAGTGTAAAATAGAGAAATCGGTTTGATATTCTTCGCAAATTTCTTGGCAGTATTCGCTTGATATACCACGTTTTTTAAGTTCTTGATTTATTCTGCGAGTTCCATAGCCTTTTCGAGTGTATGAACGAAGTAAAGTTTCAGCATACCGATTATCATCTAGCAGATTTCGCTGCTCAAGATATGCGATTGCATATTCAGCAGCATCTTCACTATGTCCCTTTGAAACAAGTTTTTCAAAAAGGATAGATTTACTTAAATCCCTATAAGAGAGTTGTTTTGCTGCATCGTTTACCGCTTTTTCGTATGCTTTTTCAAGTTCTTCCTGAGTCATTTAGAGCTTACATCTCCAAGTCATCATCAAAATCATCTGCATCAATTGAAACAGATTTACTTACAGGTTTAGCAGGCTTTGCTGGTGGCTCAATATTGCTATTATCTTCAGGTTTAGCAGATGCCTTTGCAGACTTTTTTACAGTCTTTGAAAGGAGTTCTTTTTGTTCGTTTTGTACTGCTTCAACTATTTTTTTGTGAAGCTCCTCTGCCTCCTCAGGGTGTTCTTTAAAGTAGAGCTTTGCATTATCTCTGCCCTGACCAAGACGGATATCTCCCATAGAGAACCATGCACCAGCCTTTTGTACCAAATCATATTTAACACCCAAATCTACAAGTTCACCAGTAAAGGATATACCTTCACCATACATAATATCGAACTCAGCCTCTTTAAATGGAGGGGCAACTTTATTTTTAACGATTTTACAACGTGTTCTGCTGCCAAGAAGCTCTCCATTATTTTTAATATGCTCAACTCTACGCACGTCGATTCGTACAGAGGCATAGAACTTTAATGCACGACCGCCAGTTGTAACTTCTGGGCTTCCATAAATTACACCAACTTTTTCACGCAATTGGTTGATAAAAATTGCAATACAGTTTGACTTTGCAATAGAACCTGCGAGCTTTCTCATAGCTTGGCTCATCATACGGGCATGTAGTCCAACAAATGAATCGCCCATATCGCCTTCAATTTCTGCACGTGGCACAAGGGCAGCAACAGAGTCCACTACTACAATATCAATCGCACCAGAGCGAACAAGTGCTTCAGCAATTTCAAGACCTTGCTCACCAGTATCTGGTTGAGAAACAAGTAAGCTATCAATATCAACACCTAAAGCACGGGCATAAACAGGGTCAAGGGCATGTTCGGCATCAATAAATGCAGCTTCGCCGCCAAGTTTTTGAGCTTGTGCAATAGCATGAAGTGCAACAGTAGTTTTACCTGAAGACTCTGGTCCATAAATTTCGATAATTCGTCCTTTAGGCAGTCCACCAATCCCAAGAGCTGTATCGAGACCGATGGAACCGGTTGGAATATGTTCAATGTTCATTCCAGTGTTTTCACCAAGACGCATTACAGAGCCTTTGCCGAAATTCTTTTCAATAAGACCAAGAGCTTGCTCAAGAGCCTTTTTCTTATCGGTAGCTGGAGAAACTCGTTCGGGTTGTTTCTTTTTATCTGCCATGTCAAAAGACCTCCTATACAAAAAAGGGGAGCGGTGCATACCGCCCCCAGTGACTAAATCATAGCACAGGTTAAAATTATTTGCAAGAAAATATACGAAAATTTGTTCGAGAAAAATAGATGGAAAATTTTACATTTTAGCCTTGATAACCACTATTCTTTGGATACCTGAAAGGTCTTCAGCTAAAAATATATCGCTCATTCCAAGGGTTTTGAAAATATCTGCAACGTCATTTGATTGCTTATATCCACATTCAAAATAAATTCTTCCGCCTGGATTCATCATCTTAACCCAATTTTTTGCTATATTACGATAAAAGTCAAGACCGTCTGTTCCGCCAAACAGTGCAAGGTGTGGCTCATAGTCCAAAACACTTTTATCAAGCTCTTTCATTTCCTGTTCGGTTATATATGGGGGATTACAAAGCATAATATCGAATTTTCCAAGATGTTCATCTGGCTTCTCAAGTGCGTTGCCAATAGAAGTAGAATATCTATTTGTAACTGCTAATCGACGGGCATTTTCACGAGCTACAACAAGTGCATCTTCTGAAATATCAACTGCTACAACTCTTGCATTAGGCACTTCGGCTGCAAGAACTAAACCTATGCAACCAGAACCGCAGCATAAATCAATAATTTTAGGGTTTTCAAGTGTCTTTGCATCTTCTATTGCAAGCTGGCAAAGTGGCTCGGTGTCCGAGCGCGGAATAAGTACATTTTTATTAACAATAAATGTATATCCATAAAAATCCCATTCACCTAGAATATATGCTAGTGGTTCATTTGCAAGTCTACGATTTGCCATTTCGCGAGCAGTTTCAACGGTTTGCATATCAAGATAACAATATGCCCAGTTAGCCGTCATACGTTTATCTGTTTTTGTGACGAAAGCTGTAAGCTCTCTTGCCTCAAGTTCTGCCATAGAAATATTAGCTGCTCTAAATTTTTTGCGTATTTCCATATATAGATCATTTATAGTAATGCTCATTTAAAATGTCAGTCCTTTTTTATCTTTTTCTATATTACCAGTTATCGCTATCATCATCCGGAATGACACGTTTCATACTTTCAATAGCTACTTCAATCATACTGTCATCTGGCTCGAAGACTGTAAGATGCTGTATCATAAGTCCAGGCCAGCGAAGTAAACGACAAATAATATTGTTATGTCTGCCAGCATATCGATTAAACTCATAAGAAATACCAACAACAAATGGAAGTAAAATTAAATGAGTTAATGCTCTTAAAAATGGATTTGTCACCTCAATAATAGAAAACACAACACAAGAAACAAGAGTTGCAACTATAATGAGAACAAAAAGAAAACTTGTGCCACAACGAGGGTGAAAACGAGGCATTTTACGCACATTTTCAACTGTGAGCGGAAGTTCGGCCTCATAGCAGAAGATGGTTTTGTGTTCTGCACCATGATATCTAAAAGTGCGTTCGATATCCTTCATATGAGAAATTGTCCACATGAAAATCAAAAAAACAACAATTCTTATTAGACTTTCGGTCAGATTTCTGACAAAGATAGGAGTGTTTTGTGGTAAAAGTCCTCCGATAAATGAGGGCAAAAGCATAAATAGACAAACAGGAATGATTATACCAACAAGCATGGCAAAATTCATTATTAGTTTCTCAAGTTTCTCACTGCCTAGCTTGGTTTCAAGCCATGTCTCAAAGCGAGATGGTTTTTCTTCTTCATCTTCAAAAAAAGATGAAGAATATTCTATATCCTCAAGTCCATCTTTTAGTGCTGTGAAAAGCGAAGTCGCACCACGTAAAATCGGTAATTTCAAAATAGGATATTTGTCAGCTGGATTGTTAGTATCACGTTCTTTTATAGATAATTTTCCATCAGACTTTCTAATAACAACACAGGTGCGTTTTGGCCCTTTCATTGTTATACCCTCAATTATTGCCTGACCACCTATAGTTGTTTTTCTTTTGCAAATCGGCATTTCGGTTTGATTTATCATTATTCGTGCTCCTCAGGAAATAGGGAATTAAGTTCTTTATCATTTGTAGACTGTGGCTGTATTTCTGGATTAATTGCTGGAACTCTAATATAAACGGCTGTACCTGCGCCTACGCGGCTAGTTATATCAAGTGTACCTCCATGCATTTTGACAATTTCATCTGTTACAGCAAGACCTATACCACTGCCACGTTGCTTTGATGAACCTTTATAGAATTTTTCTTTGACAAATGGAAGTTCAGCTTCTGGTATACCGTTACCCCAGTCACGCACACAAGTGATAATCATGTTTTCATCACGGCTTAGTGAAATTTCAATTTTACCACCTGTTACACCATATTTTGCAGCATTATCTATAACATTTAAGAATACCTGTTTCATGCGGTGGCGGTCACCAGATATAATATAATTATCGGGCTCTTTTTTGTAATGCAGTGTCATTCCAGAACTTTGCAGCAGATTTTCATACATATAAATAGCCTCATAAAGCTCAGTGGAAAGGTCGAAAACCTCCATATTAAGTGTCATTCTGCCAGACTCCATTCTTGCAAAATCCAAAAGTTCTTCCACCATTTGAGTTAGTCTGTGGCTTTCTTTTTGGATTATATCAAGCCCTTGCATAACATCTTCGGGGTTTTGAGCTCCCATTGCAGTTAAGGTTTCGCTCCAACCAGCAATAGCTGTAAGTGGTGTTCTAAGTTCGTGTGACACAGATGATATAAACTCATTTTTAATTCTTTCAGCTTTGGCAATTTCATCAGACATATTATTTATTGAGTCGCATAGTTGACCTATTTCGTCATCATATGTTTTATGAAGCCGTATACCATATTGACCAGCGGCAATTTCTTTGGCAACTTCATTTATTCTTGTTACAGGTATTAAAATAGAACGTATAAAGTAGCTATTAGATGCTATAACCAAAATTAAAAACACTAGACATGCGGCTATTGATGCAAAAATGATTATTGTTATTTGTCGCTCTGCAATTTCAAGAGAAGAAATCATGCGAACAGCACCGATAAGCTCTCCACGGGAGGAATATATGGGCTCGCTAAGGCTCATTATGCGTTCACCAGTCAGAGGGTCATCACCAGACCAACTGCAAACCGTATTTTCCCAAAGTGCCCTATCTGCATCATCGGTTGATGGTATAGAATCTGCTGTAAGCTCAGAAGTTGATAAAATTATTCTTCCTGATGTGTCAATAAACTGTAATTCAACTTTATCTTTATCCTCATAACTAAGTGCATATTGCTTTATTCCGCTCAAATATTGGTCATATGTATTTGTGAAATTATCACGGATAGATGAAACAGTGCTATGCACTCTATTTTTTAGATTATCTCTTATAGATGAATAATAGTAACTGGATATACCAACAGACACAAATATAATTATAATTGCAAGGATAATGACTACAAAGCTAAGTGAATTGACAAGCCATCTGCCTTTTAGTCCACCTGGGGCATGTTGTACACGCATTTCTTTATGGGGGTCTTTTTGTTGTGTGGCACTAGCAGGCGGTTTAATTGGTGTTAGACGATATTTCATTCTTGCCACATATATCCATAGCCACGAACAGTTGTTATAAACTGTGGGTTGGCTGGATCATCCTCTATTTTTAGCCTAAGTCTACGTATATTTACATCAACGATTTTAAGTTCGCCCACATAATGATGCCCCCAAACCATTTCAAGAATATCATCTCTTGACAGCGCTTTTCCAATATTCTGCATAAATGCTCTTAAAATACCATATTCAATCTGTGTAAGTTCTATTTTTATGCCATTTTTTTGCACCTCTCTTGCTCGAAGATTGAGTTTAAATGGCCCAGATTTTATTGTTTCATCGTCTGCAAATGGGTTACCAGAAACACGTCTGAATAGTGCATCAACCCTTGCCACTAATTCAACAACAGAGAAAGGTTTTGTGACATAGTCATCTGCACCAGTCATAAGTCCTGTTACTTTATCAGCTTCCTGTGTTCTTGCGGTGAGCATAATTACACCTGCTGAATAGCCTTGTGTGCGAAGTGTTCGGCAAACTTCATAACCATCTATACCAGGTAGCATAACATCTAAAATTGCAACAGCGATATCGGAGTTTTGCTGATAAAGCTCAAGTGCAAGCTCTCCGGAACCCGCCTCAATTACTTCATATCCCGCTCTTTTTAAGTTAAGCACTACAAAGCTACGGATACTTTCTTCGTCCTCTAGCACCAAAATTTTGCGTTTCATAATATATTTGGCTCCTTTCAGCCTTATAAAAGTTAATTATTCCAAGATTGTGAAATGATTGAAAAACGTTCTTTTATTTGTTCTGCATTTAGTTTTAACTCACTTTGATTTGCACTATCAGGTATAGATGCGGTGTAAATTTCTGTGGTTGTTCGAGCTAGTTCAATCATGCCCTCTTGCGAGGCGTAATAATTTTTCATATCTCCAGTTAAACGGTGTATAGTCAAAAGCTCAATAGGTCTATTTAATGAATTATAATGTAGAAATGTGGTTGTGGTTTGGTTTTCCTCGTTTGATTTAGTTACAGTTACTTTTCCACGCCATGCATCTGAAATCATAAATTGCCAATTTTCAGACACATTTTGATATGTTGTACATACTCTAACAGGTGCATCACCTGTGCTATAAGCATACCAATCAAGCATATATGATGCATCTGATGTGCTGCTGGAATTGGTGTTATTTTGTGGAGAAATGGGCATAAGCACAGCGAGAGGAACTTCAACAACTTGGTCATTATTGACATCAGTTGATGGCACAGAAACAGGGCGGTAGGTGCTGTGTTTTATACCATCTTCGCTTTCAAGGGCAATATTTCGAAAACCATCAGAGTCATAGACGAATATATCAGTCATAAGTCCAGTGCTTATTTCTACTTTACTTTCTGCAAAAATTGCTGCTTGATAGCCTCTGAGCAAACCTTTCTTTAAGCTCACAATACTTTGCGTTTCGGGAGAAAGCATTGCCTCGCCCTTTAAAGTTAGTTTGATTGCTGTATCATCTGATACATAAAGCTGAGCTATGCGTCTTCCGCTTTCATCTTTTGTAAATAAAATTATGTCATCAGTTCCATTGTTATCTAAATCCGAAGTGGTAAAGGATTGATATGTTGTTTCAAGCAACGTTGTTAGCTTTGCATTTGAGAAAGCACAGACAGTTATTCCAGAAGTAGAATCATCGCCACTTAGTTTCCAAGAGATAAGAATTGCTTTCTTTCCATCAACAGACAAGGACGGATATGATACAGATGTTATTTGTGCAGCATTGCCACTAACACTTCCAACGGAAACATATTCTTCATTTTCCTTTTGGAACACATAAACATGGAATCTATCAGGATTTTTCGATTCGCAGAAAAATGCTACTGCCTCATCTTCTCCATCTAAATCTAAATCCATAAGTTGTACAGTGTTTCGATTTTCGCCGGATTGTGGAGAAACGGCTATAGCTCCTTGTGAAGTTATGTTATTTATTTGCTTTTGCAGGGATTCATAGGTTGCACTTGGGCGAGGAGGTTGAAGAAGTTCATCACCCGATTTGAATGTACAGCCACTTATAAGGGTTAGCAATAAACAAGCGATAAACAAGAATAAACGTTTCATAGTATAATTTACCTCAAAATGTATTTATATCAATCAAAAAAGTGATGTTAAACGCTTTTTAATATGCTGTGTACCTTACTTATTTTAACACAGGAAATCCACACTGCATAGAAGGTTTTTAGCACAAAAAGAATAAAAATAGATAACACTATTTAGAAAATAATTGTGTTTTATAAATGGCATTTTAAGTAAAATGTCGATTGAATAGCATGAAAATATTATGTTATAATCAACAATGGTATGATTTAAAGAAAAAGGATAGAAAAATTATGATTGGTACAATGTTTAATGTCTGTACAATTCTTGCAGGCTGTGCAATAGGTGGAACACTCAAAAAAGGAATAAGAGAGGACTGTCAGGGTGCAATGATAAACGCTATGGGTTTAGCAGCGGTTGCACTTGGTATAAATACTATAGCTGCTAATATGCCTAAAAGTGAATTTCCAGTCTTATTTATAATCAGTTTAGCGATAGGCTCTGTTGTTGGAACATTGCTTAATATTGATGGGCGTTTTCAAAGTTTGGCAAATAGAAACAAAAAATCAAAGCTTGGAAAAGGACTTTCAACAGCATTCTTGTTGTTTTGTATAGGCACATTATCTATTCTTGGACCCATTCGCAGCGCTTTATATGGAGACCATACATTTTTATTCACAAATGGAACTCTTGACTTTGTAACATCTATCGCACTAGCGGCAACATATGGATATGGTATGATGCTTATAGCTCCAGTAGTATTTCTTTGGCAGGGAAGTATATATCTTTCAGCGGGATTTTTGCAAAACTTTTTGCAGGATTCGCTTATGACAGAAGTTTCTATCATAGGTGGCATATTGATTGCGGCGTCTGGGCTTTCAGTTTTGCAAATTAAAGACTGTAAAACTATGAATATGTTGCCTTCACTATTAGTTCCACCTGTTTGGTTTGCTGTAAAAATGTTTGCATTATAAAAAATAGCTGTTTTCCTTTAAGGAAAACAGCTATTTTTTAAAGTTCGCCGCATTGAATCGCCGCAATAGAATCTTCTATACTGCGGTGACCAAGTGAAATTGCTCCCATTTCTTCAGCTCTTCTGCCGACTTCATATTTATGTAGGTTCACTTCACCTTCAAGGCATTGTGTTGTAATATAAACTTTTGTTCCAGTGGAAATTAGCTTTTGAACAACTTTTTCTAATCGTACAGGTATGCCGCCAGCACCATATGCTCTTAAAATAACCCTGTCATACTTGCTTAAAAATTCAAAAATACTAGGGTCAAGGTCTGGGATTATAGGCAGAACAATAAAACTAGACTTAACAATATCAACGAATTTTGGTTCTCCGCCACGAATCGGCGGAATGTTAAGTTTTACATTGCCATTTTGGTCGATTGTACCTGCAACAGGCGCGTTTATAGACATAAAAGGTGTCAAACTTTCAGTGTGTGCTTTGAATACATGATTTCCTCTTATTATTTGACCATGCAAAACGGCAGCTACGCCTGTCCAGCCTGCACATGCGACTCTAAATGAATCAAGTAAATTTGTTTCAGCGTCAGAGTCTTCAACGCCGATTGGTTTTTGTGAACCAGTAATAATGACAGGTTTGTTAAGGTTTTTAAGCATGTGATATAAAAGTGCTGATGTGTATGCAAGGGAATCGGTGCCATGCGCAACAACAAATCCATCATATCTGTCATAATTTTGCCAAATAAGAGTTGCGATTTGCCTGCGTTGTGCTGTTGTAATATCAGTTGAGTCAACGCTGAATGGATTATCTACAAAAACTCGACATATTTTCTTTATTTCAGGTAAAAACTCCAAAAGCTGTTCTCCGGTAAGCGACGGGGCAAGCCCTCTGCCACATTCACGGCAGGCGAGAGTTCCGCCAGTTGCAATTAAAAGTATATGTTTCATAATAAAACCTCGTTTTTATAAAATTACACTCATACACCACCATTATATCAAAATCAAAAATAAATTAAAAGAGTGAAAAGTATAGAAAAAATCTGATATTTTTATGCATATAATCCGATTGACGCAGTGGCAGATAGGTGATATTATAATGTCACAGAGAGAAATGCCGGAAACGGGGTGGTCAATAAAAGGACGGTTTACGTAAACGGTAATTTTTCGTATGAAAGGAAGTGAGTCCAATGGGCTTTGAAGAATCATGTTTTCAGCCACTGGCTCGCTGCATGTGCTGGTAAATCCATAGTCGGCTGTATCCCCGAATGTCTGACTCTGATTTGCCGATGGGCATACCGATGGGTATGGAGCGGAGTATGTGCGGAGTGCTGGTAAATATAGATGTTTTTAGTCTAGGCCGGTGCAATGCAGTGATTGCGTGGCGGAAACTCAGAATGGATTGCTACTTTATGTTTCCGATAATTGGAAACCACCGCTGCTCTGGTACAGCGTACAGCCAGTTTTCATAGATTTTTAGTAAGATAGAAATTGTGTGATTGCAGAATTATGTTATTTTGTCGCTTTTGGTGATGGACGTTGGTTTTTTGCTTAGCTACAAATCGGCATAGTTATTCTTTAAATCAGAAACGGCTGATATAAATTAAATATCCTGAATTTTTAAAGGGCTTTGTGTGGGTTGCAAAGCCCTTTTTCATTTGCTATTTTAAATACGTTTTGCTATAATGTGTTTCAGCTATATTTTTTGAAGGGTGATGGGAAAATGAATTATGTTTACATGCTTAAATGTGCAGATGATACTTACTACACAGGTTGGACAACAAATGTAAAAAAACGTCTGGCAGCCCATAATTCAAATAATAGAGGAGCGAAATACACTCGCTCCCGCCGTCCAGTTAGTCTTGTTTATTGCGAAATGCTCCAAGATAAAAATTCAGCCTTAAAAAGGGAAATAGAACTAAAAAAATTATCAAGAAGTAAAAAATATCAGCTGGTTAATAGTATAAAAAATGGAGAAATGCTCACAATATATGATGCAAATGAAAAACCTTGTGGAAACTTGCCAAGAAAAATGGTTCATGCTATGGGGCTAAGGCATCATGTTTGTCACTTGTGGCTTATTGAAGAAAAAAACGGTGTAGTAGGAATGTGGCTACAACAAAGAGCAAATAACCGACCATTAAACCCTTCTATGTATGATTTGGCAGCTACTGGACACATAGACTCAGGTGAAACCCCAGTACAGGCAGTAATTAGGGAAGCATCAGAAGAAATTGGTGTTTTGTTTAATAGTAATATTGCAGTGTTAGGTACAACTGAACAAAGTTACACAAGACCAGATGGTGGTTTTGATGATGAACTTGTGCATGCGTTTGCTGTTAGGGTGGATAAGCAACCGATATTTAAAATAGGTGATGAGGTTCAAAGAATGATTTGGATTTCATTTGCTGAGTTTGCAAAATTAGAGCAAGGGGCAGAATTTGCACAAACATCAACGGGTATCATAAAAGCAGGGGAGTTTTGTTGTATTGGAAAAGGCGAATGGAAGGCTTTTAAAAAACATTTAAAATTTATTGAAAAACCTGTTGACAAATGAGGTATAATGTCGTATACTAACCAAGCTGCTCAGATGGAGCAGATGTCAAAAGCAGAAAAACTTGAAAAATATGAAAAAACCTATTGACAAGACAAGCTGTT
>CALWBL010000011.1 GCA_944376065.1 uncultured Butyricicoccus sp.
ATTTAGTTTACCATATCAGTTTCAGTTTGTCAATAACCTTTTTCAAAGTTTTTTGACTTTTTTCTGAACTTTTCCAGCAAACTCGCCATCTCTCACAGACAGCTTGATTAGTATACCAAAAACAGCTTGTCTTGTCAATAGGTTTTTAAAAAGATTTTTAATAAAAATCGAGTCGGCTTTGCCGACTCGATTCTAAAAGCATTATGCATTAAAAGCCTGCTCAAGGTCTGCAATAATATCATCAATATGCTCAAGACCAATTGACAATCTAATTGTATTTTGATATATTCCCTGCTCACGTTGCTCAGCTTCGGTAAGCTCTGCATGAGTGGTGCTGGCTGGGTGAATAACCAAACTTTTAGCATCAGCAACATTTGCAAGTAAGCTGAACAGTTGGAGTCTATCAATAAATTCATGAGCCTCTTTTTCACCACCTTTAATGCGGAAAGTGAATATAGAACCTGCTCCATTAGGGAAATATTCTTTATAAAGTCTTTGCTGCTCAGGGTCAGTGCTGATAGATGGGTGGCTTACCTGTTCAACTTGATCTACATTTTGAAGATATTTAACTACTTTAAGAGCATTTTCAACATGACGGTCTACACGCAAAGATAGTGTTTCCAACCCTTGAAGTAAAATCCAGTTATTGATTGGTGAAAGAGTTGCTCCCATATCACGCAGTAAAATTGCACGAATACGAGTTATAAAAGCAGCTTTACCTGCTGCATCTACAAAACTTATACCATTATAACTTGGGTCTGGCTCAGTTAACTGGGGATATTTTTCAGGGTATGCCTTCCAATCAAAAGTTCCGGCATCAACTATTACACCACCTAAAGTAGTGCCATGTCCGCCGATAAATTTGGTAGCGGACTCTACAACAATGTCCGCACCATGTTCAATTGGACGAATAAGATAAGGAGTACCAAAAGTATTATCAATAATAAGTGGCAAACCGTGAGCATGAGCAATTTCAGCTATTGCATCAATATCAGTAACTTCACTGTTAGGATTTCCAAGGGTTTCAATATATATAGCACGAGTATTTTCTTTAATAGCATCTGAAAAATTCTGTGGATTTAGAGCGTCTACAAAAGTTGTAGTAATGCCATAAGATGGCAAAGTGTGAGCAAGCAGATTATAAGTGCCACCATAAATATTTTTAGCTGCTACTACATGTTCGCCTTGACGAACAATGTTTTGAATTGCATAAGTTACAGCAGCAGCACCCGATGCAACTGACAAAGCAGCAATACCGCCTTCAAGCTCAGCAATTCTCTGTTCAAACACCCCTTCAGTAGGGTTTGTAAGTCTGCCATATATGTTACCGCCTTTTCTAAGAGCAAATCTATCAGCGGCATCTTGGCAGTTATCAAAAACAAAAGAAGTTGTCTGATAAATTGGCACTGCACGAGCGCCAGTGACAGAGTCATAATCTTCTTGACCTATATGTAGCTGACGAGTTTCAAATTTCCAGTTTGCTTTTTGTTCATTTGTAATTCTAGCCATAGTTTCCACACCTCTATAATTTTTATCTTGTCTATTATTATACTAGGTTTTATTTGAAAGTGTTAATACCGATAATAGTTTACTAGCTATCGTTTTAAACTATAACTAAAACAAAAAATTTACACCATAAAGCAAATTTGCTTTATAGTGCTTATATTATATTTATACTGCATTTTTTGAGTTCATCAATATAAATCTGTGCCATATTGCTTATTTGGCTGTCTTTTCGTCTTATGTAACCGATTTTCATAATTTTGTCAGAATTTAAAGGTATAACAGTATAATCTTTTCCGTTTAAATCCTCACACATAATTCCGCTGCAAAGCGTGTATCCATTAAGTCCAATCATAAGATTGAGCATAGTTGCTCTGTCGCTAACATTTATCATATGCCTATAATTTCTTGAGCTATACACTTCTTCGGCAAGATAGAACGCACTGTTTTCGCCTTGGTCGAATGACAAACAAGGATAAGGCTCTAAATCCTCAAGTTTTAATATATTATTCTTTGCCAGTGGGTGCGAATCAGCCAAAAAAACAAATATTTTGCATGGGAAAAGCTCAGTAAATATTAAATCATTTTCACTAAATGTGCGCATTAAAATATCCTGATTAAAATCATCTATATATAAAACGCCTATTTCGCTGTGATAATTTTTAACATTTTCAATGACTTCACATGTTTTACATTCATGCATACCGAAAGAGTATCTATCTAATTCAAATTGTTTAGCCATTTGAATAAAAGCCTTTACAGCAAAGGTATAGTGCTGAGAAGATACTTGAAAACTCTTTCTGGTTTCCCGCTTTAGAATAAACTTTTCTTCTGTAAGTCGATATTGGTTTACAATTTGCCTTGCATGGATTAGAAAATCTTCTCCTTCGGGAGTCACAGTTACTCCACGGTTAGTTCTATGGAATAGATTTATTCCTATTTCCTGCTCTAAATTTAAAATACTGGCGGAAAGGCTTGACTGTGATAAAAACAGTTGCTTTGCCGCCTGATTTACCGAGCCATATGAGGCAACAGTCACGGCATAAATTAGCTGTTGTAAAGTCATAAATAATCCTTTCCACCAGTAAATAGAAATACTAGCTATTAAACTTTTTCAATATGCCAAATATCCTTTGCATACTCAGCAATGGTACGGTCAGATGAGAATTTGCCCGAATTACAAATATTCATCCAACATTTGCGAGCAAAGCCCAGCTTATCCTTGTAATCTTCACTTGCCTTTTTACGAGCATTTAGATAACGCTCAAGGTCGAGCAATAAGAAATACTGGTCAGGACGATGCCAGCCTGTACCATAAACAATAGAGTCATGCAGTTCTCTAAAGATGCCAGAACCACCATCATCTAAAGTTCCATTGATAAGAGCATCAAGAATGCGCTTAACTCTATGGTCATGGTGATAAGTCCAATTAGGGTTATAGCGTTCTTCAACGTCACGAATTTCTTCAACAGTAGCGCCAAAGCGATAGTTATTTTCCTCTCCAGCCTCCTCAAAGATTTCTATGTTCGCACCATCATAGGTACCCATAGTAACCGCACCATTAGCCATAAGTTTCATATTACCAGTACCCGATGCCTCTTTTCCTGCGGTAGAAATCTGCTCAGAAATATCAGCAGCAGCCACCAACTTTTCAGCATAGGAAACATTGTAGTTTGAAACAAATACAACTTTCAGTATTCCATTAACACGAGGGTCGTTGTCAATAACACGAGCCACTTCGTTAATTAACTTGATAATACCCTTAGCACGCTTATAACCTGGAGCGGATTTAGCGCCAAAAATAAATGTTGTTGGCGTAAAATCTGTTAAGCTGCCCTCAAGGATTTCATAATACAGCTCAAGGATAGCGAGAATATTAAGCATTTGACGCTTATATTCATGTAAACGCTTAATCTGAATATCGAAACAGGTATTAGGGTCGATTTCAATATTATCTTTCTTTTTGATATAAGCTGCAAGACGCTTGTGGTTATTCATTTTTATTTGAGCTACACGCTCCATAACCTCATCATTACTTACATACTTTTCTAGCTTTTTTAGCTGAGAAAGGTCAGTTTTCCAGCTTTCATTTCCAAGCAGTTCGGTTAGTAGGTCAGACAGTTCTGGATTACATAGTGCAAGCCAGCGACGCTGAGTAATACCATTTGTCTTGTTTTGGAAACGGTTTGGATAAATCTGATACCAATCTTTTAGAACATCATTTATAAGAATATCGGTATGGAGCTGAGCAACACCATTTACATACTGAGATGCAAAGATAGCCATATGAGCCATGTGAACGGTGTTGTTTTGTATAATGCGCATTGAGTTAGCTTTATCGCCATTAACACCCAAAGCTGCAAGTTCTTTACCTAGAGCCTCATCAATCTTAACAATTATATCATACACACGAGGAATGGTGTTAATCATTAAATGGTTGCTCCATTTTTCCAGAGCCTCGGCGAGAATAGTGTGGTTGGTGTAAGAGAATACCTTTTTACAAATAGCCAGAGCGTCATCAAAAGTTAAGTTTTCACCATCTGTAAGCAGACGGATAAGTTCAGGAATAGCGATAACTGGGTGGGTGTCGTTTAGCTGAATTGCATTTAGGTCAGCGAACTTAGAGAAGTCATTGCCATGCACCATTTTAAACTTTTTAATGATATCCTGTAAAGATGCAGAGCAGAAGAAATACTGCTGCTTAAGACGCAGGATTTTACCAGCATCAGTCGAATCATTTGGATAAAGCACACGAGAAATATCCTCTGCACGGTTAGCTGCGGCAACTGATTTATCATATTGCTGATCATTGAAGAGATTAAAGTCAAATGGTGTTTCGGTTTCAGCTTGCCATAGGCGTAGAGTACCAATATTGTCAGTACCATAGCCGATAATTGGCATATCATAAGGCACAGCAATAATAGTTTGGTCTGCAAAATGAACAGTAACCTTTTCGTCCTCACGTCTTAAACCCCAAGGGTCGCCATAACGAGTCCAATCATCAGCAGTTTCTGTTTGGAATCCACCTTGAATTTTCTGTTTAAACAGACCGTATTTATAACGAATACCGTATCCCTCAAGTGGTAAATCGAGAGTAGCAGCCGAATCAAGGAAACAAGCTGCAAGTCTACCCAGACCGCCATTACCAAGTGCACAGTCTTCAACGTCCTCGAACTCATCAAGCGATGCACCTGCTTCTTCAAGCAGCTCTCCAACTTCCTTTGTCATACCAAGACACATAAGGTTGTTGTAAATCATGCGTCCCATTAGGAATTCTGCTGAAAAATAGTAAGCTCGACGATGTTTATGGTGCTTCTCAAGGCTGCCCTGCCAGCGGTCAGCGATTTCTGCCATAATCGCCTTAGATACTGCCATATGAAGCTGTTCAGGCTTTGCATCACGAGGAGTGGTATGGTAATCACTTTTTAACTGAAATGCAATGCCCTCCATGATTTCTTGTTTGTTCATGGAATGATTCAATCCTTTCTAACAAAAAGTATGCTCTAGTATATAGAGGTTTTGCCGCCTTCCCCAAACGGCTGATTGCTTACAGAGAAAACTGTATAGCAGGAGATACCTTATATAGCATACCACAAAAACACAATATTCTTCAAGTATCATTGGGGTATATTTCCATAATACACATTTAAACATTCACATTTTGCCTAATCTTTGCATAGTCTGACATGAAGGGAGGCGAAAATTCATTGGACAAAAAACTAATATTTACAGTTGTTGGTGGAGATATGAGACAGGTGTTTCTTGCAAAACAACTTTCTTTGGATTTACATGAAGTTTTTAGCTTTGCCATTGACAGATATTCATTTCCAGATAATATAAAACAGCTTAGCATACCTGACTTTTCAGAAACTCAGGTAATTATTTTACCTATGCCCACAGAGCGTGAAAAAGGGATATTGAATGCACCTCTTTGCAATACATCTCATAAAACGAGCAACATTTTTGACTCAATTCCAGCAAAAACACATGTCTTTGCTGGTGGTGTTACCGAGGATATGAAAATCAAAGCAGAGCAGAATAATATTTTTCTTTTTGATTATTTAAGCCGTGAAGAGCTTGCAATTTTAAATGCAATTCCAACCTGCGAAGGAGCAATCCAGCTTGCAATGGAAGAAATGCCTATAACACTTCATGGTGCAAAGGTTCTTGTCATTGGAAATGGACGCATAGGCAGTATGCTTGCCCATCATTTATCATCACTTCACTGTGAAGTTACAATATCTGCCCGCTCGCCCAAAGATTTTGCGCTAATAAAAGCTCAAGGTCTTAACCATTTACACACAAATTATCTTACTGGTAAACTTTCATATTTTGATTTAATAATAAATACTGTTCCTGCACCAGTTATGAGAAAGGCGGAATTAGTGGAGATAAATGATAATACGCTTATAATTGACCTTGCATCTCGTCCGGGTGGTGTGGACTTTAAATCAGCCGAAAATCTTGGCAAACGAGCCATTCATGCTCTTTCACTTCCGGGTAAAGTTGCACCAGTATCATCAGCTTTAGCTATAAAAAATACAATTTATACTATTTTACAGGAGGAAGGAATGTTATGAGCGAGCGCATACGTATAGGCTTTGCAATGACAGGTTCATTTTGCACATTTAAAAGAGTGCTTTCTATTCTTGATAATATGAATCAAAGCAATAGATATGAAATAACTGCTATTCTATCCGAACATTCAGCCACTATGGACACAAAGTTTGGTAAGGCATCTGCATTATATGAGCATTTAAGCGAAATAACAAAACGACCTATAATAAACAGCATAGCAGAAGCTGAACCTATTGGTCCACAAGGTTTATTTGATGTACTTGTTGTCGCACCATGTACAGGCAATACTCTTGCCAAACTTAGTAATTCTATTATAGATACCACCGTCACAATGGCAGTTAAGAGCCATTTACGCAAAGAGCGTCCTGTGGTGCTTGCCATTTCCACAAATGATGGTCTGTCTGGTTCGGCCGAGAATATAGGCAGATTGCTAAATAGAAAACATTATTATTTTGTACCTTTCGCACAAGACGCACCAAAAGAAAAACCTCGTTCACTTGTTGCAAATATGGAGCTAATACCCGAAACTATAAACTCAGCATTGAAAAACGAACAATTTCAGCCTTTACTTTTCACAAAATAAATATTAAAAAACGCACACCACAAGAAAAACTCTCGAGGTGTGCGTTTTGATATTTTTAATCAGTCATAAATGGATTCTCTCTCCCAATCGGTGATTGCACCTGTATTGGCATCAATTTCAAAATCATATTCCCAAGTACCATAAATAATCTTACCTTCGTACTTGTATCTTCCATCATCTCTATCCAGCTTAAATTCATAAATATTAGCTGTTGTTGCACCAGACACTCTAGCAATAGCTATTTGTTTTGCTTGGTCTGCAGTTATAGCAACATTTACACCTGTTGATGGGTTTCCAGTGCTAGGAGCATAACCTTCAGCATCATAGTCATAGCTTATAATATTACCGTTCATAGAGATTTCATAATCATATTCATACACAACGTTATTTGATACAACTATAAACTCCACTTCGTACTGCTGGATACCGTCGTCCCATTCCTGATATGCCTTTACAAACTGAACCTGAGAAGCTGTTTTACCTGCATGGTTTAGTGCAATTTGTTTTGCTTGTTCAAGAGTGATATTTCCAGTTGGTGTTGTTGGATTAGTAGGCGTTACTGGATTAGTAGGTGTTACCGGGTTAGTAGGTGTTACTGGGTTAGTAGGTGTCACTGGGTTAGTAGGTGTTACTGGTGTGTTTTGGTTGCTTGTATCAAAATCAGTAACTTCACCACTTGACTGACTGCTGCTGCTTAGTGTTGCTGTTTGAGTTGCAGCGTTCCAAGTTACACTTTTACCCATAATTTCACCTATTGCACGAAGTGGCAGATAGATAGAACCATTATAGTTCATTGGCTGAACAGCGTTACCATTAACATCACTGAATGTTCTAGCTGTGCCATCAATCACAATAGTATAATCTGGGCAGCATGTCATTGTAATGCCAGTTCTTTGTGCTAAATTATTAGGAGTACCTACAACACTAGATGTAACTCTTGTTCCTCCAATGCTCGCAGTTTTTGTAGTATTGTCCCAGTTAACATTTTTATTCATAATTTCACCTATTGCTCTGATAGGCAGATAGGTTGAACCATTATATATTATAGGGAAAACTTCTTGACCTTGTGCATTATAAAAAGTACGCACAGAGCCATCAATACTAACATTTACATCAGGAGTAAGAGTTGCATTTACATTGTACTGAGCACCTGCTGCAAATGCGATACTGCTGCAAAGCATAGCCGCTGCTGTTAATCCACAAACTAATTTTTTCATAATAAAACACCTCTTTAAATATATTTAAGTTATATATTGTTTACATTTTAATCGAATATAGATTCTGATTCCCATTCAAGAATAGCGCCGCTATAAGCATCTATTTCAAAATCGTACTCCATGTTTTGATACAGGATTGTTCCTTCATATTTTATTCTTCCATCATCTCTATCTAGTTTCAATCGGATATCTTTTGAAGTCGCGCCCGGAACTTTAGCAAGAGCGATATTTTTTATTTCCTCCTCGGTTTTTGTAGTTGAGCTGTTGTTTGTTGTGCTAGGTGTGTAATTTTCAGCATCGTAATCAAAGCTGATAATTTCACCTGTTTGAGCATTTATTTCATAATCATACTCACTATTTGTTGCCGCCACATAGAACTCAACATCATAAACCTGTCTACCATCATCAAAATCTAGTTTCGCCCAGATAAAAGAGGTATCACTTTCGGTAAAACCTGCATGATTTAAAGCAATTTCTTTTGCCTTAGCTTCATTGATAGCACCGGTATTAGTAGCTGCACTGTTTGTGTTGTTGCTAGCACTATTAGCTGAATTATTTGTGTTAGTGTTAACTTGTGTATTAGTGTTAGCTTGTGTGTTATTGTTAGCTTGTGTGTTATTGTTGATGCTAGAGTTAGCATTATTAGTTACCTGAGCAGTATCAGCCTGTTTTTGGCTCTGCTCTATAACAGTTCCGGTTATTGCATCGATATCATATTCATATTTTATACCATTTGCAGTGAAATCGACTTCATAATAGGCAGTACCATTTTTGTCATCCAGCTTTGCCTCTGTAAAAACAGCGGTATCTGCTGAAATACTTGCCGCTGAAAGAGCAGAATTCTTTGCTGCATCAACACCAATATAGTTTACATTAGCCTGTTGAGTTAGCTTATTTGGCATACAGCCTGTAAGAGCCGCGAAAGAAACTGCGGATACGGTTAAAATAGAAAATAATTTTTTCATATAAGTCACACCTTTCAGTTCTAAATAGTGGTTGGTTTCCTTTGATGTAATTATGTTACCATATGAAAATTAAAATTCCATTAAAACAGTATGTTTTTTTTAATTTTATATAAATATTTTTTAAGGCTGACTTTCAGGAAAAGAAAAAGTAAAACAACTACCTTTTCCTTCTATACTACTAACATTTACAGTACCATGATGTAAATTTGCAATTTGTTTTACCATAGTAAGCCCTAAACCTGCACCGTTTTCACTACCTCTAGCCTCATCTATCTGATAAAATCTTTTCCAAATATTTTGAAGCTTGTCTTGTGATATACCTATACCATTATCTTCAACTGACAAATAAATAGTTTGCAGCTGTTTCCAAAGTTTAATTTTAATATATCCATTTGGGTTACCATATCTTATGGCATTATTTATTAAATTTTGAAGTAATCGGCTCATAAGTACAATATCAAATTCGGCGATAATATTATCTTGTATATCTAAATCTAGCGACATTGTTTCAGGTAAATCCGGCTGTTCAGAGCAAATAATATTTACAAACTCGCTTAAATCTTGTGTTTCAAAATTTGCTAACTGAGTTCCTTGTTCTAAGCGTGTCATTTGAAGTAATTGCTGGATTAAGGCGGACATTTTACTCGCTTGTCTATTTATAACTTCAATCGCCTGCTTATATTCTTCTATTGAGTTGTAGTTTTGTTTTGCCTCATTACATTGAGCTAATATAACAGCTGTTGGGGTGCGAAGTTCATGTGATGCATCTGATGTAAATTGTTTTTCTATTTCAAAAGATGTTTCAAGTCTAGCAAACATATTATCAAAAGCCTGAGCCAATCTACTTATTTCATCTCTGCCTTTTGGCAGGCCTATTCTTAGAGATAAGTCACGACCTTCACCAATAGCACTGGCAGCACTTATAATTCTATCAATCGGCTTAAAAGTGGATTTAGCAAGTAAATATGCCCCTATGCCACCTATTAAAATAGCCATAGGCAATAATATAAGTGCAATTGACTTAATATCATCTATAATATCGGCAACATCTGGTTTTGTAACGACACCCCGAACCCAAACACCATCTTCCCAATTAAAATGCAGCCAAAAATCCAAAATATAATATCCACCATCTGTGGTTTCTACTTCTTTTGTAACACCATTTTCAAATGTAATATTTTCGGGAAAATTTATTGGCGGCTGACCTGCCAAAAGTGCATTAGCATCACTATAAATCAAGGTATATACACCATTATAAGTGAAATTAAAATTTTCAGAAAAAACTAATTTTCCATTTTCTATGGATATTCCTGTTAGATTTTGTCTAGTTGTACTTGATAACAAATTATAAGTATTTTCCGTAACAACCATACTTGTTATATAAACCATAACTGCAAGTATCACAGACACTAAAAATAACATTAAAGTTGTTATCCACAATGTGAGCTTTAATTTAACGGAAAGAATATTCATTCTGCCACCTTTAATATCCAACCAGTTCCACGAACAGTATGTAGTAATTTTTTATCGAAACCATTGTCAATTTTTCTTCTAAGATATGTTATATATACATCAACAACGTTAGAGCCTCCTACATAGTCATAATTCCATATATGATTTTCTAATTGAGTTCTTGTAACAATAGTTTCTTTATGTAGTATCAGATATTCAAGTATAGAATATTCTTTAGCTGAAAGTTTAATTTCTATATTTGCTCTTGTGACTTTATGTGTGGCTGTATCAACGGTTAAATCGTCTAAATTATATATACTTGTTTTTTGCACTCCATATTTTCGTGTAACTGCACGTATTCTGGCTAATAGTTCATCAAAATCAAAAGGTTTAACTAAATAATCATCTGCACCTAAATCTAAACCAGTTATGCGGTCTTGAATCGTATCTTTGGCGGTCAAAAATATGACCGGAAAATTTTTGTTTTGCTCTCGCAAATGTTTTAAAACTTCATGACCATCAAGTTTTGGCATCATGACATCTAATAAAATACAGTCATAATCAGCATTTCTTACATAATCTAAAGCATCTTCACCATTAAAACAATTATCTACGCTATAACCAGCGCGTTCAAGAGTTCGACAAATAAGTTTGTTTAAATCTTTCTCATCTTCTGCAACTAATATACGCATTTACATTCCTCCCTTAAATATATTATAATTTATATTTAATTATTTTCAATATTATAAAAAAGAAACACCTCTATAATAATATACTATTACTATAGAAGTGTTTCCATATTAAATTTTGTTTTCGAGCATATCAGTTGGGATCTGATAATATAATGCTCTAGGTTCCTCAAAGCGTGTAATAAAAAGAACCATTCATAGTATAGCAGAGCTTTGTCGAATGACTTGTCGAATTTTGTCGAAAAATATATTTTTATTTTAAAGTAAAAAAAGCAGTAACCTTTCGGTTACTGCCGAGTGTAAGCGATGAGTTATCTTTCCGGGCCGTCTCCAGCCAAGTATT
>CALWBL010000012.1 GCA_944376065.1 uncultured Butyricicoccus sp.
GCCTCTGTAGCTCAGTCGGTAGAGCAGGGGACTGAAAATCCCCGTGTCGGTGGTTCGATTCCGCCCGGAGGCACCACATATGCGGATGTAGCTCATCTGGTAGAGCGCCACCTTGCCAAGGTGGAGGTAGCGAGTTCGAGCCTCGTCATCCGCTCCATTATAAGGACGCTGTCAATAGACGGTGTCTTTTTTTATTTTTCTGCAAGGTCTTATTTGACGTAAATATATATTATATACTATCATGTTTACATACCTCGAATTATAGGGAGGAAAGTTTAATGTATATATTTATAGGTCGTGGCGGCAGTGGAAAAACTGATGCCATTTTTCGCAATATAGCGACCAAAGCTGAACAAAACCAAGGCAGACAGCTTTTGCTTGTGCCAGAATTATATTCTCATACTTATGAACGCAGATTAGCAGAAGTGACAAACAATAAAGGTGGAAGAACAGCTGAAGTTATCAGCTTTACAAGATTGACAGGACGTGTATTTGCTGAAATGGGCGGTCTTGCTGATAAGTCTTTAACTCCCGCAGGCAGATTACTAACCATAACAGAGGCCGCAAGGCGTGTTGATGCAGGTTTGAGCATCTATCGCGGGCTTTATGATAAACCAGCCATTTTAAGTCAGTTATTGGAGCTTTTTGATGAATGTAAAACTTGTTGTGTAAAATCCGAAGATACTTTCCGTGTATCTGAAGAGCTAAAACAAACTTCTCCAGCTTTGGCAGAAAAAATGTTGGATTTATCACAGGTGTATGCATCTTATGAGAACCTTTGCGAAAACAGTTTGCCAGACCCTAGAGATTCACTCACTCGTATGGCGGAGCTTTTGCCAAGCTGTAAATTGCTTGATGGGGTTGAACTTTTTATAGACGCTTTCCAATCGTTCACACCACAAGAAATGAAAATTATTGAAATCTTTGTTAGAAGAAAAATGAAGATAACTATTGCATTAACTTTTGACAAAAAAGATGAGTCTATTTTTGTATCATCTGCTCACACTCTGAAATTGCTTAGGAGAATGGCTCAGAGAAATGGTCAAACAGCGGAAATACTTGATTTTGGCGACTGTAAAATCCAAAAACCTAAAGATTTAGATTTGCTTGAAAAGCAGGCTCTTTTACCTGTGGGTAAACCTGAACAATCAGATGGTGAAAGCGTTAGGATTTATTATGCGGCTAATCCCTTTGCTGAGTGTGAATATGCAATGGCGTTTATTAGAAAAACTATGCAGACCAAAAACGCTAAATGGCGTGATTTTGCCATTGTTTCCCGTGATGGCAGCAGCTATGAGGCGGCACTGCGTATGGCGGCCGCCCGATATGAAGTTCCGATATTTTACAGCAATAAAACAGATTTGCTTGCGCGTCCACCTCTTGCACTTCTTACAACAGCCCTTAGAGTTGTAACTAATGGCTTTAGAACTGAAGATGTTTTGGCTTGCCTTAAAACTGGACTTTGCAATATATCAGCAGATGAAATTGATATACTCGAAAATTATGCTCTTTGTTGGCGTATTAGGGGCAATATGTGGACTAAGCCTTTTCAGGCACATCCCGACGGATACGGTCAGACCATAGACGATGAAGCTGCTCAAAAACTTCAGACTATAGAAAATATAAGAAAATCCGTAATTGAGCCATTTATAACCCTTGAACAAACGCTTAAAAATGCTAAGAACACTAGCCAACATGTGCAGGCTTTATATGATTTCCTTATTATGATGCAAACCCCTGATCGTATGAAAGAACGTTCAGATTCTTATGAAAACGATGGTGATTTACAGCTAGCAGATGAATACCGCCAGCTTTGGGAAATTATTATTCAGGCAATGGAAGAAATGGTTTGGGTTTGCGGCGAATCAGAAATGACAACAATGCGTTTTTCAGAGCTTTTTTCACTTGTTTTGGGTCAGTATGATGTAAGCTCTATTCCAGTATCCCTTGATAGGGTGACATGCGGTGCAATAGATAGAGTTTGTGGTGCTAAACGCTATCCTTATTTGATAGTTTTAGGCGTTAATGACGGCAATTTGCCTAAGGCTCCTAAAAGTGATGGTGTACTCAGTGATCATGAACGAATATTGTTAGAGGGTGAGGGTTTAAACCTTTCAGCAACGGCAACAGAACGTATGCTTATGGAACAGGAAATTATGTACCGCTTTTTGTCATGTGCTACAAAACAAATTTTGCTATGCTGTCACACTGCCGGCTCAGACTCTAAGGAAACAAGACCATCATACTTGCTTGGTGCAATAGAAAATAAATTAACCGGTCTGCCAGTTGAGCAAGGTGAAAATATACTTGAAAATGCAAGGCTCTGTGCAAAACGTCCAGCGTTTGAGCTTGCTTGTGCGGCTATATCTGGACGTGGCACTCCGGCAGCTTTATCCGCTTATCAATATTTTAAAAATGATGATGATTTAATAAATGTTCAAAACATTAAAGACAGACGCAGAAAAATTTCAAATAAACAGATAATTAACGCTCTTTATGGCAAAAACCCAAGTCTTACAGCATCCCGCATAGATTTATTTAATACTTGTAGATTCGCTTTCTTTATGCGTCATGGTCTAAAGGCTAAACCAAGAAAAAAAGCAGAGTTTGCAGCACCTCAAACAGGTACATTTATTCATTATGTGCTTGAAAATACTTTAAATGAACTGTCTGGTGAAAATGGTGGAGCTAAAAACGCAACACTCGAGCATGCTCATCAGATAATGCAAAAATGGATTGAGTCCTATATTCAGGTTTATCTTGGAGGAAATCTTGAAAAACAAACAGCTAGATTTAAATATCTTTTCCGCAGGCTTGTAAAAATGATAGGGCAAATACTAAATAATGTACTTGAAGAACTGAAAGTATCCGATTTTGCTCCAATAGATTATGAGCTGAAATTTGGATTTGATGGTGATTTACCAGCTATAACATGTGAGGATAATGAAAACAAAGCAACTCTTTCCGGTACGGCTGACAGAGTGGACGGTTACATACAAAATGGTAGATTATATGTAAGGATTATGGACTACAAAAGCGGAACAAAATCTTTCTCGCTATCAGATATTTGGAATGGTCTTAATCTCCAGATGATTCTATATTTATATGCTATAGAGCAAAAAGGTTTAAATCATTATAAACAAAAACTAAATAAAGATATTCTCAGCATAAATCCAGCGGGTGTGCTTTATGTGCCAACTAAAGAACAAATTCTTGACCTTGACAAAAATGAAAAAGATGACGAAATAATAAAAAGTCTTAGATATAAAGCCCTTAGAAGAAGTGGTCTTGTAAGTGATGACCTGTCTATATTAGATGCAATGGAAAACGGTATTGAGGACCAAGGCAAATTCTTACCTGTTAAATTTAAAGCTGTAAAGCCTACAAAGAAAAATCCTAATCCATCACCGGAATTTGCCGCGACCTCTGCTGTTGCAAGCCTAGAACAATTCGGCAGGCTTGCAAGATTTGCAGAGGGTAAACTGCTGGAAATGGCAAAAGAACTGAAAACAGGTGATATTCCAGCAGCTCCTTGTAAACATGGTCAAGCTGTTCATTGTGATTACTGTGAATTTAAAGCTGCTTGTAAATTTGACGACAGCATGGGTGACTATATTAGAGCTTTAGACCACATCAAAGATGATGAGTTTTGGGATAAAATCGGAGGTGAAGAGTAATGCCACAATGGACCCATGAACAACTTAGTGCTATAAAAGATAATAATGGTGCGTTATTGGTGTCGGCAGCCGCAGGTTCAGGTAAAACCGCCGTTTTAGTTGAGCGTGTTATAAGACGATTAACCGAAAATAAAGCGGATATAGATAAATTTTTACTCGTAACTTATACTAATGCTGCCGCCGCTGAAATGCGCAGCAAAATCGCTGCTGCTATGACAAAAAAATTGTCTGTTGAGCCGGACAACGCTAGGCTTCGCAGACAGCTTATGTTAGTTCATAAAGCTCAAATAACCACCGTTCATTCATTTTGCTTAAATATTGTACGTGAACAATTCTCGTTTCTTGGTCTTAATCCCGATTTCCGTATAGCTGATGAAGGAGAACTTGCTGAAATTAAACAGGAGGCTCTTGAAAATGCTCTTGAGCAAGGCTATGAAAGCGGTGATGAAGGTTTTCTTCTTTTAAGCGATTTACTTTCGGCTGGACGTGATGATAAACGTTTTAGTGATGTTGTTTTGGAGGTTTTTGAGAAAATTCAAAGCCATGCGGACCCAAATGATTTTTTAAATCAAGTGGCTGATATGTTCACAAGTGAAAACGGTGCAAAGAAACATTGCTCTGTTTTACTTGAGGAAGCTAAAAATGCTGCTGAACATGGACTTGAATGTATTAAAATGGCTCTAGCAGAACTGGAAACCGATGCTGATTTGCAAAACGCTTATCAAGATGCATTTACTCAAGATTTGGATAATGCCATGAGTCTTATAAATGCAATAAATGAGGGCTGGCAGGCAGCGGTGCAAAAAGCCAACGATATTAAACATGCACGTCTTGGAGTTATAAGAGGTTATGAAGATAAAGATTTTCAGGATTATATAAAAGGTTTGCGTGATGAGTGGAAATTTGCTCATGAGAAAATAAAAAACCGTTTACTCTGTGATGATTTGCAATCGCATAAAATATCCGCAGCTTTAACAGCTCCAGCAATGCAAGCTTTAATAAATACTGTAAAAAATTTCTCCGAAATATTCGCAGACGAAAAACTAAAAAGAAATGCAGTTGATTTTAGTGACCTTGAACACTTTGCTGTAAAACTTCTTATAAAAAATGGAAGACCTACACCGTTAGCTCTTGAAATCGCAAGCGGTTTTGATGAAATTATGGTAGATGAATATCAAGACACCAATGCTGTTCAAGAAGCCATTTTTAATGCTGTAAGCAAAAATGGAAAAAATCTGTTCTTTGTTGGCGATGTAAAGCAAAGTATTTATGGTTTTAGACTTGCTAACCCTTATATATTTCTTGAGAAATATAAGTCATGGTCAGATAGAGAAAATGCAAAAGATGGTGAGCCAAGAAAATTAAACCTGACATGTAACTTCCGCTCTCGTGACCAAGTTTTAAAAGCTACTAATTATATTTTTAAAAATATAATGAGAAAAGAATTAGGCGACTTGGATTATACGGATAAAGAGGCTCTTTATACTGGTGCAGATTATCCAGACAAGGAAAATCAACGATATAAAACCGAAGTCATTTTATTAGATACTCAAAATATCGACGATGATGCTCCAGAAAAAACTATGCTTGAGGCGCAAATGGTTGCAAAACGTATTAAGGATTTAATAGATGAAAAGTTTCCTATATATGATAAGGATAGGCAGGTTTCAAGACCTGCTGCCGCAGGAGATATAGTGATATTATTACGCTCCATAACAAGAAAAGCAGCTATATTTAGAAAAGCCCTTGAACAAATAGGATTATCTGCCGAAACTGATGAAACAACTGGTTTGCTAGCTACAAGTGAAGTAAGCTCTATAATATCTATTTTGCATATCATAGATAACCCAAGGCAAGATGTTGAGCTTATCGGTGCCTTGCGTTGTCCGCTGATAGGTTTTTCAGAGCAAGAACTGGCTGAGATTAGGTTAATAGATAAAAATGCTCAATTTTATGATTTAATTAAAATGTCCGCCGATGATGGAAATCAAAAAGCAATAGATTTTATTAAAACGCTTGATGATTTTCGCAGAGTGTCTGCTGATTTGCCTGTATGCACACTCATAGAACAGATATTTGAGAAAACAAATGCTATGGGTATATTTGGAGCTATGCCAAATGGTAAACAACGTCAACAAAATTTGCTAGCTTTTTTTGAGCGTGCCAGAAGTTTTGAGAAAAATTCATACCAAGGTCTTTTCAAATTTACAGCCTTTCTTCGTGGTATGATTGAGCGTGGAGAAGATTGGCAGGCTGTTCAGCTCAGGGGAGAAGGCACAGTAAAAATTATGTCAATTCATAAATCTAAAGGCTTAGAATTTCCTATTGTTATAGTCGCTGACTGTGCTAAGGCATTTAATGAGCAGGATTTAAGAGCGCCTGTCCTTGTCCACCCCGAACTAGGTCTTGGTCCAAAATGCAGAGATATACAAAGAATGGTGCAATATCCTACAATCTGGCGTCAGGCAATAGCTATTAGGGCTAGACGTGAGGCCGTGAGCGAAGAACTTCGTGTGCTATATGTTGCTTTGACACGTGCAAAAGAAAAACTAATTATAACTGCATCAAGTGCAAAATTTAATAGTGAACTCAAAAAACTAGCTGTTATTGCTCAAATGTCACCTTTTCCAACTCACCCACTAACTAATATGAGGTCTTATTTGCCATGGCTTTTACTACCGTTATTGAAACACCCAAAATCAGATGAACTCAGACAAATGGCTGGAAATACTGCAATAACTATTGATATAAATGCTCCAGATGTATTTGATGTTAAAATAGTTAAACCTCAAGAGGTAGAAAAAAATGAGCAGATAATATCTTTTGAAAATATTACATATTCTATGCCAGAAATAAATTTTGAATTGTCCCCAAAATGTAACGCTTTAAAAGATATTCCAGCAAAGCTAACCGCAACAGGACTTAAAGCAAGTTTTAAAGCTATTGAAACGGCTGAGGATACAATAGGTGTTAGACCAAATAGAAATTTGCGTCAGCCAGACTTTACTCAAAAAATAAGGGGTTTAACCCCAGCAGAAAAAGGTACTGCACATCATCTATTTATGCAGTTTTGTGACTTCAAAGAATGTGAAAAACCAAATGGAGTTAAAAATGAACTAAAACGTTTGCGTGATATGCATATATTATCTAATGAACAGGCTTACGCTATCAAAATTGAACGTATAGAAAATTTCTTTAAGTCAAATCTCTATATAAATGATTTTGAAAACTCGATTGTAAAGCGTGAGTTTAAATTTTCGGTAGTTTTGCCTGCTTCACAATATTATCCACAACTTATGGATTTCTCTGAAGAAAAGGTGTTGCTTCAAGGAGTTATAGATTGTTTGCTTGAAACCGATGACGGTTTTACAGTTATAGACTTTAAAACTGATAGAGTAAGCGGAAATATGACACTAAAGCGTGCTGAGGAATATAAACCACAACTTTTAGCTTATGCTAGAGCAGTTGAGCAGATTTTTGGAAAAAAAGTAAACAAAACTGTTCTATATTTTCTTAATGATGGTCAGATAGTGGAAACTATACATTAAATAAAACCCGGTTGGTAAAATGCTGACCGGATTTTTTGTATATAAAGCGAAAATATGGGTAAAATAAAATTATTAAAAAATATCATAAAACCTGTTGACAAAAGTGGTATAATGTCGTATACTAACCAAGCTGCTCAGATGGAGCAGATATCAAAAGCAGAAAAACTTGAAAAACATGAAAAAACCTATTGACAAGACAAGCTGTTTTTGGTACACTAATCAAGCTGTCTGTGAGAGATGGCGAGTTTACTGGAAAAGTTCAGAAAAAAGTCAAAAAACTTTGAAAAAGGTTATT
>CALWBL010000013.1 GCA_944376065.1 uncultured Butyricicoccus sp.
ACAGTTTGTAGGGGAGTTCTGATACTCCCCTATAAAAATGGCTATTTATCAACTGTTTGTTGTGACATAGCCTAAAAGAAAAAGCCTCTCATGTTATCTATATGACAACTCGAGAAAGGCTTTCTTCAAAAATAGGAAACTTTACAACAGAAGTTTCAATTCATCTTATACTTGATATATTATATTCATGTTATTTCGCCGAAAATTATGAAAAAAATTGGAATATGCGTCTTTATATCGCTCATCAAGTAGAACAATACAGACCATCAAAAAATCAGATTATGATGGAGTAAAATCATAGTATTTCATGAAAAATAGGAAAGATGTTTATGAAAAAAAAAGAAGAAACCAAATATATTTATGGTAATCTAGGCTTATTTAATGGGCTTGATAATATGGGTGTTATAGATGCTATAGATATTATCCAATCAGAAACACCAATATCAAATAACACTATAACTGCTAAAACTAATCTTCTTACAAGAGATAAAATCTCTAATACCCTACTTGATGAAGATATTATAAACAAAGGTGAACAACTCCTTAGAATGGAGAAACAAGGCAGTAAAGATACTGTAACAACCAGACTTGTTGTAACCCTTGATCCTGATGAAATAACAAAAGTATCTGAACATATATCTATAAATTATAGATTTAGCTATTTTGATAAATGTGTGTTTGACTCAATTTGTTCGCTTCTTGAAGTTGGTAACAATGCTATATCACTTGCTATGATTGCACGAAATATGATGGGTAAAAAAAGCCAATATCATCCAAGTGAAAATATGCTAAATGAGATAAATGAAACTATAAATAAATTAGAAAAAATCAAAGTTCGTATAGATTTAAGCGAAGAAATAAGCCATTTTTCCCAATTAAAAAACAAATTTACTTCAAGTAAAGCGATCTTACAGAGCAGATTTTTAGAATTTAGACGATTAGATACCATTTTAAATGGCACTGAAACTTCTGTTATAACGTTTACAGCAGAACCTATATTGCTACAATATGCAAAACTAAGAAGCCAAATATCAAGCATAAATTCTGAATTACTGGATACTCCAACACAAAAAAATAAAACATTACTCACAGTTCAAACATTTTTAATTCAAAAAATAAATATGTTAAAACTTAATCCATTTTTGCCACAATGCATTATGTATGAGTCAATATATGGCCTTTTTGACGAGGAATATGCAAACAAAAACACTAAATTTTTATATATGAAAATTAGAGAATCAATAATAAATATACTTGATTATTGGGTTGAAAAAGGATTCATTCATAGCTATAATATAGAATCAAAAGGCAGAATTAGATTTTATAAAATAAATATATTTTTTTTAGATAACACTCTGATACCAGAAAATTTTATTGAAAATAACACACCTTAAAGGTGTGTTATTTTTTTCCATAATTCGCTGATATGATAGTAAAACTTCTACCTTTATACAAAATAATAATAGTTAATTTTATACTTATTTATAAATATTATCCATAAACATTCTCTAAATTTTAATAAAAATAGAGACAAAAAAGCTCTATTATTTAAGATTACGCAAAAAAGTACATAGTAAAACTTCTACCTCAAAAAAAGGGGTACATAGTAAAACTTCTACCTCAAAAGGGGGGTACATAGTAAAACTCCTACCTGTGCATAGTAAAACTCCTACCTGTGCATAGTAAAACTCCTACCTTTAGAAAAAAATTTATTTGTTTTAAAAAATTTAATTTTTTTCTGATTTTACTTGATTTTTAACGCTTAACCGCTTTAAAAATTTCAAAAAATGGCCATTTTAAAATTCGTTTTTTTCGCCCTATATATATATATATCTTTATATATATATTACACTTACCCTTGACTTGACTATTTCTCTTATCTGTGATATGCTTTTTTCAGCAAACGTTTGAGGAGAAAAAATTTGAGTGAGATTGAAGAGCTGAAGCCATATTTGAAATCCTTCTTATCTGAATATTATGGAATAAAAAGCATAAGAAAAAATTTTAAATGCATAAACAAAGCTCACGATGACCAGCATCCATCTATGAGCTATCATAAAGACGAACACTATGTCAAATGCTTTGCTTGTGGTTACACCGCAAACATTGTTGGTGTTGCATCAGATTATTGGAAAATTTCAAAAAGCGATACAATCAAAAAACTCAAGGAAAAATATTTAATAAAAACTAAAAAACCCAGAAAAAAACCTTACTTATCAACAAGAGGCTTAAAAGCCTCAACTATCAAGCATTTTAAAATAAAAGAAGTTGAAAATTTTCAAGCAGAATATATAAACAAAGATGGTGAAAAATCTTCTTATCCTTTTGGTCCTGCTATCATAATTCCAAACGGTGATTCATATATTGCAAGATCTATCACTAACAAAAAATTTTATAAACCTTTAAATTCACAAACAAGCATTTTTTTTGTAGAAGAACTTGATCAGATAGAAGAACCTGTTTTTATAGTAGAATCTCCAATATGTGCTATGACAATTTGGCAAGAAGGGGGACATGCAATAGCACTTGGCGGATTAGGATATAATCATCTCTTATCCGAATTAGAAAAACGAGGTAAAAATCTTCCTCCACTTATTATCTCACTTGATACTGATGCAAGTGGAAAAAAAGCGACAGATACAATATCTGTTATCTTTGACGATAAAAAGTACAGATATATTAATTATCCTGTACCAGCAGAAAAAGATCCAAACGAGTTTTTTATTGTTAAACCAAATGCTTTTAAAATATACCTAAACGAAAGCATCTCAGCAGCGAAAAGTAAAACCGAAAATTCATCAGCTAACACACTTAGAGAATACATACAAAATTCTTTTTTATCTGATGTTTTAAAACAAAAAAAAGATGCTGCTGTTAGACTGACTGGTTTTAAAGATTTAGATGATAAATTAGGTGGTTTTACTCAAGGACTTTATATCTTAGGTGGTAGACCAGGCGTTGGAAAAACAACATTTTTGGATCAAATAGCTTATGAGCTTTCAGCCTATACATCTGTTTTTTTTATCTCATATGAACAAAATCGTTTGCATTTTGCAGCTAAACAAATAGCAAGATTAGCTCATTTAATGGGTTTATCAATAAAATCAAATGATATTTTAAAAGGAAATGTACCTCAAAAGATTATTGAAGTTATGAACTGTTATTGTAACAGTAATAGAAATATTTATATTTATTCAGATTCACCATCAATAGAGGAAATACAAAGACGTGTAGAACAATTTGAATATGATACAGGTACAAGCCCTATTATCATAGTTGATTTTATTCAAAAGGTACCATCACTCAAAAACAATATAAAAGATGCAGTAGATGAAACAGTTTCGAAGTTGCAGTATTTTACAAGTGATGGAAAGCGTACATCAATTTTAGTTTCATCTTTTAACCGAGCCTCTTATTATTCACCTGTTACCATAGATAGCTTTAGAGAAAGCGGTAATATTGAATATGCAGCGGATGTTATGATGGGATTTCAATATGCAGTACAATCAAGTAAATTGTTTAAAGCTGATGGTAAACAAAACGAGAAGATTGAGGCTATAAAAAAAGCTGAGTTTGAAAATCCTAGAAAGATTGATATAGTTTGCGTTAAAAATAGATACGGCAATCAATTTTCTACATCATTTGATTATTATACTGATCAAGATTTATTTGTGGAATCAAAAAAAGAATAGTTATTGGAGCCTTTGTTGTTATAAAAGCATATCAAAGGTTTTTTCATATTTTTAAAAAAATATCAATTGCTGAATTCACAATAATAGCAGATAGTTAAATAAGATTGCTTACAGTATTGTGAATTATCAGGTTATAATGACCATTGAATGCAATATAGAAATTGAAGTATTATAGTTTTTTGAGCTGCTGAATGAATGACAACACAAAGAGGAAAGACAAGATGAAGATTTATAACATTTGTTTTAGTCCTACGGGAGGAACTAAAAAAGTTGCAGATATTCTAGCTGAGGAATTATGTCATGAAGTTGAATTTATTGATTTGACAGATAGTAGTACGATTTTTTGTGATGTTGCAATTACATCAGATGATATTGCTATAGTTGCTGTGCCATCTTATGGTGGTCGTGTACCAGAGGTTGCAATAAAACGTATTATGCAATTACATGGTCACGGAGCAAAAACCATTCTCGTTTGTGCTTACGGCAATCGTGCATATGAGGATACACTTGTTGAACTACAAGATGTTGCAACTCAAACAGGTTTCTATATTGTAGCTGCTGTAGCTGCCATTGCAGAACATTCTATTGCACATCAATATGCTAAAGGAAGACCAGATGCACAAGATAAAAAGCAACTTCAAGAATTCGCTAAAAAGATTGAAGAAAATATACATTTAAAGAATACAACACAGTTGAAACTGGCTGGCAATCATCGGTACAAAAAATTTAACCGTATTGGAATAGTTCCAAAAGCAACTAATGAATGTATTAAATGTGGATTGTGTGCAAAAAAGTGTCCTGTTAATGCAATTGATTCCAATAACCCAAAAAATGTTGATTCAAAAAAATGTATCTCATGTATGAGATGTGTTACTATCTGTCCACAGTTGGGAAGAAAAATAAATAATGTGTTGTTATCGGTTATAAATATAGCACTAAAAAAGTCTTGTTCTGAACGCAAAGATTGTGAGCTATATCTTTATACTTAAAATTAAATAGTAAATTGCTCTATAATTATTAGAAAAAGTGACCACTATACATTAAATGTATAGTGGTCATGTTTTATTTTAAATATTTAGTGAATTATAAGTGAAAGTATATAGCTTTTTTATTATTAAAAATAAAATGAGCTTTTTCTATATTCTGATTATGATAAGGAAAAATTTGAATATTATGTACTCATGTGGTTTGAAAATAAAAAACCCGATAACAAATAAGTTATCGGGTTTTTTGTATTTATTGACCTAACTCATTTTTTAAATCTTCTTGAGTCTGATCAAGAGCTGTTTTCACATCTGTACCATTTTCAAAGATATCATTTAGAGTAACAGTTGTGAACATATTATTGATTGATGGATATGAAGAAGACGCATGTGAATCGAGACCTACAATACCATCTTCAATAGTCTTTAAAACATCAAAAGGATTATTCTTGAAATACTGTACATATTGGTTATCAGGATTGTTAGTAATAGGTTCATCAGACCATACAGCCTTATTGCAAGGGTCAAAACCTAACATATTCCAAATTTCAGCAGCACCTTCTTCAGAAAGCTTAGCATATGCTATAAACTCAGCGGCAAGTTCTGAATTTGGTTTTCCAGCTACAACAGCAGTACCAGTACCGCCACCACCAACTGATTTAACTTCGGAGTTTTCTTCTAAAACAGGTGCAGGAGCAATCGCAATTTTACCTTTTAATTCTGGCATATAGCTAGTATATCTTGACATTTGCCACATAGGCATTATTGCACAAGCAAAATCACCATTATTGAAAGCACCATAAGCCTCCTCCTTATCAGGGTTACCACCCGGTACAGTGCTAATCGCATTAGAATCAAATAAATCCTTTAGAATAGTCATGGTTTCAACCATTTCTGGGCTATTTACGGTTACATTATCATTTTCATCAGCATATTCACCGCCAAGCTCGGCCATCAAAAGATTTTCTGTCCAAAGAGCACTTGTATCTGCTGTACCTAAATATTTCCCAGTTGCTTCATAATATTTACTGCCTGCTTCTTTGAAGTCGTCCCAGGTTTTAATGGTTGTGTAATCAATGCCAGCAGCTTCTAAAAGTTCAGTGTTATAAAAGGCAACAGTCGCACCTACATGGGTAGGAAGACCATATAAAGCACCATCTTTGCTATAAAGGTCTAATCTTGACTGAATAATATTACCAGTTGAAGTATAAGGCTCTGCAACTTCGGTTAAATCCATTAAGGCTGGGGTACCTTGTGTAAAGTTTGCGAATTTGCCTTGTTCAATATCAACAAAATCAGGGGTACCTGTTCCAGAGTTTAAAGCAATTTGCAATTTATTATGCATATCATCATAAGGCATAACATTAACATTTATGCTAATCTGCTTGTCAGGGTTTTCAGAATTCCATTTTTCAGCCATGGCTTCATAGAAGTCGCCATGAATTTCAGTGAAAGTCCAAAATTCTAAGGCACCATCTGTTTGAGAAGCATCACCAGAGGAAGAAGAATTGTTTTGAGAATCTCCGCCACAGCCTACAAGAGAGGTGGTTAGCATTGCAGCACCTAAAGCCAGTGCTAAAAATCTTTTTTTATACATATAAAAAACCTCCTGTAAAATTTGTTAAACGTTTTATAAATTATGTGTTATTTATAACACATATAGTGAAACTTGTAAATAGAATCAAATAAAATAACCATATATTTTGTAAGATAATACATATACTTATATGTAATTTTTATATAAAATAACATTCTTTGAAAAATATAAATAGTTATTTATAATGCGTTTAGGATATTATTTTTTCCCAAAACAAATTACATTCCATGATGCCTTTTTTAAAACTACACTTGTTTTACCATCATCAGCTTGTGGTACATCAACAGAAACTGGATAAACATCTTCTTTTTCTGAAGAGTTAACGGCCTTTAAATCATTATTTGTCATAACAATATGCTCGTTTATCTTGTAGTTATCAAAACTTCTGATATCTAAATTAAGCTCTAAATCTTCTTCTAAATTGCGATTTACAGCAAAAACGGTAATTTGCTCTTTTTCTTCATTGAAAACTGCAACACTTACAATATCGTCTACCATTCCATGTTCACATGTCATATGTTGAGGAGTATCTGTCAGTGGTTGTAGCACTGTGCCTCTACCGTATTTTGATGCATGTAGGAAAGGATAATAAATAGTTTGACGCCATGATTTACCACCAACTTCAGTCATAATTGGAGCAATTACATTTACAAGCTGAGCAAGGCAGGCAATTTTCACACGATCTGCATTTTTAAGCAAGGTAATCATCATAAGTCCAACCATAAGAGCATCTTCAAAATTATAGTGGTCTTCAAGCAGAGGTGGCGCTACTTGCCAAGGATGATTTGTGGTGATATCTTTTTCTTCCTCTTTTGAGTGAAACCATACATTCCATTCATCAAAACTCAAGTTTATAGTCTTTTTGCTGCGCTTCTTAGCCTTTACAAAATCACAAGTGGAAACAACTGTTTTTATAAATGTTTCCATATCATCGGATTTTGCTAAATAATCGCTACTATCGTTATTTAGATTGCCATAATATTGGTGCAGTGAAATATAATCTACATAATCATAGTTATATTCCAAAGTCGTAGCCTCCCACTGTGGGAATGTTGGCATATCCATAAATGAGCTGCCGCAAGATACAAGCTCAATAGATGGATCTATAAGTTTCATGGCTTTTGCAGTTTCTTCCGAAAGTCTACCATATTCATCCATGGTTTTTTTGCCTAGTTGCCATTCTCCATCCATTTCATTGCCAAGACACCAAAGTTTTATATCATATGGTTCTTTTTTGCCATGTTTTATACGCATATCACTATACTTGGTGCCGCCCTTGTGGTTGCAATACTCTAATAGATTACAAGCATCAGCAATACCTCTTGTACCGAGATTTACCGCCATCATAGGTTTAGAACCAACCTTATCCGTCCATTTTGCAAATTCACCAAGACCAAAAGTATTAGGCTCTAAACTTCTCCAAGCAAGCTCTAAACGCGGTTTACGCTCTTCTATTGGTCCCACGCTATCTTCCCAAAAGAAATTAGAAACAAAGTTTCCGCCCGGATAACGAATAATAGGAACATTAAGTTCTTTTACAAGCTCCATAACATCAGTTCTAAATCCATTTTCGTCAGCCAAAGGATGGTTTGGCTCATATATACCATTGTATACAGCACGACCTAGATGCTCAATAAATGAACCATAAAGGCGGTTATCAACATCACCAACTTTAAATGCTTTATCTAAAATCATTTTTGCCTTTTTCATCACTGAAAATCCTTTCTTAATAAACAGTATTTTATCCTTTTACAGCACCAGCTGTCATGCCCTCTATGAAATATTTCTGGAAACATAAGAATAGAACTAGAATAGGTATAATTGAGAAGAAAGAACCAACTATCAATAAATCATAGTTATTGCCATAAGGGGTAATAAGAGTATTAAGACCGATTGGTAGAGTATACTTTTCATCGGAACGAAGCACAAGCAGAGGCCATAGGAAGTTATTCCAACTATTCATACCATTTAAAATTGCCATAGCCGCAAAAGAAGGCTTCATAATAGGCATAATTAGTTTAAAGAAAATGCCAAATTCAGATGCACCATCAATTCGTCCGGCTTCTATAAGCTCCTTTGGAATACCAGTTAAGTACTGTCTAAAGAAGAAAATTGTTGATGCATGAGCCAAGAACGGAAGTAAAATAGCAGCGTAATTATCTGCAAGTGACATATCATTTATTTGCACATAAAGTGGCAACATAAGCATTTCAAAAGGAACAGACATAATGATAAGTACACATACAAATAGTAAATTTTTAAATTTAAAATCATATGCTGCAAAACCATAAGCTACAAATGCACTAATAAAAAGTGTTAAAACAACCTGTACAATGGTTAAAATGACGCTGTTGAAAAACCACTTAAAGTAGTCACCTGACTCAGTAAAGAGCATAATGTAGTTATCAAAATTTGCATTAGAAAAATCAAGTTTCAAGTTTAAACCATTTCTAATAAGTAAACTGCCTTCCTGAAATGTGCCTACAAAAATCGCCCAAAATGGAATCAAAATAAGTATGGATAGAAAAACAAATAATAATGTCACTAAGATTTTTAAAGGGGTTTTTTGATTTTTTAAAGATTTCATAGTTATCTATCTCCCTTCTTAAATGTTCCGCTGGCTATAAGCTGAGGAATATTTATAATTAAAACAATCGCCAACAGAACAATACCAACAGCAGATGCATAACCCATATCATTTTTTTCAATACCTTGGCGGTATAGATATCCCACAATGGTTAAACCTATATTATTAGGAGAGTTATTGCCCTGATATAACATATAGCTTTCATTAAACATTGCAAGACCACCATAAATACTGATAGTTAAAACATAAACAATAGTAGGTTTTAATTGAGGAATTGTAACATGAATAAACTTTTGCCATGTGTTAGCACCATCAATAGATGCCGCCTCATAATAATCCTCTGGTATATTCTGCAGCCCAGCTATAAAATACATAGTATTTACACCCCACCATCTCCAGCAAGCTAGAGATAAAAGAGCTGTAAACCCTGTGAATGATTCTTTTAACCATTTAACTGGCTCAGCACCAAATATACTTATAAATTGGTTTGCAAGTGCGGTGTCCATTTCACCGAAAATCAGTCTAAAAATTGTACCAGCAACAACAACTGAAGTTAGTGCAGGAATAAACATAGCTGATTTAAAGAAATTTGTAAGTTTTGGACCTGCGAGCTTGGAATTTATAAGACAAGCAAATAACATGGGTACAGGAATAAGCAAAATAAGTGTTAAAATCATATATTTAAAACTATTAAACACCGCTATTTTAAAAATTCTATCTCCAAACAGTCTTGTAAAATTATCAAGCGCTATAAAGGTGCTCTGTCCTGGCAGAATCTTTTGTGTACTCATATATCCAGATTTTATAATTGGCACAAGCCAAAATACCGCAAATGTTATAAGAAACGGTAAAATAAAAATATATGGAGCGGCTTTTTTTGAATATAAAAGTTTTTTCATACTTTTTCCCTCCTACTAACAGCTTTATATTTCTTTAATCCAAACTGACATTTCTCCTGTTTTTCTATTTCCCCAATAGCAATATGGAACAGCTTTCACAGTTGTTTTTAGCTTTTCTGGCTTAACGTCAGAATATAAAATGTTATTTTCAGTTTGCTTAATTTTGTGAGCTGAAAGCTCTAAAACCTCACTTCCATTGAATAAGTCACTATCAAAATTACATTTTATTTTTTGTGTTGTATCAATGAAGATAGATGATAGGTTTTTACCATTATCGACTTCTTCCAAGCAATAAACAATAGGACCTTTTACAAGTGCAACCTTTCCAGAATCTGCTCTAACTTCCGGGTTTGCATAGATAAATGTTGCAGGAGCGTCAAATTCAATTTCTATAACATCATTTTTAAAAATACCTGATAATTTAGCGTATGAATTTTCAATTTTATACTCAACATTCTTATTATTTAATTTAACTTGAAAGTTTTTAGCATAGTTTGGAATACGGAAAGCAAATATTGCATTTGTTTCATCTTCGCCAGTAATTTCAAACTTGATTTTGTTTTCCCAAGGGAAATTAGTTATAAGATTTAGTGTAAAATGAATGTTATTTATTTGGGTTTTAGTTGTGTTTGAAATAAATAAGTTTGTATAAATTTGATTTTCTTCCTTAAAATAAATATATTGACCTAGTGAAGCTAGTGTTCTTGTTATATTAGGTGGGCAACAAGCAACACCAAACCAAGTTTGACGAACCGGTTTTACGTGTTCTTTCGATGTTCTCTCCATGCAGTTTTCGGGCCAAACCTCAAGAGGATTCACATAAAAGAAACTTTTTCCGTCCATTGCAATTCCTGAAAGTAAAGTATTATATAAAGCTCGTTCTACTGTATCCATATAAGATGCATCTTTTTTTATATTCGCCATTCTTTTGCCGAACATTGATAAACCAATACTTGCACATGTTTCAGAGTAATTACAATCATTAGGCAAATCATAATCTGTTGTAAAACGTTCTAAAAGACCAGATGAACCAATGCTGCCTGTTATGTACATTCTTTTATTTACAATATTGTTCCAAAGAGTATCACAAACTTCTAAAAGCTCTGTATCATTAAATTCATCTGCAAGGTCTGCCATTGCACTATACATATATACTGCACGAACCGCATGTCCTTCTGCTGTTTTTTGCTGTCTTACAGGTATATGTGATTGAGAATATTTAGTGTCATAGTTGGCGAATTCCGGGAAGATACGCTTATATTTTTCACTTTTTTCCTCTTTTAAGAAGTAATTTTCACCCTGACCACGAATATCAATAAAATATTTAGCTGTGTTCAAATATTCTTTTTTGCCTGTCACCCTATAAAGTTTAACAAGTGCAAGTTCAATTTCTTGATGTCCAGGGTAACCATGAATTTTATTTTCATCATTTCCGAAAGTATTACAAATGAGGTCTGCAAACCTGCAAACTATATCAAGAAATTTTCTTTTTCCAGTTGCTTCATAATAAGCCACCGCCGCTTCAATCATATGACCCGCGGTATAGAGTTCATGACCTTCCATAAGATTTGTCCATCGTAAATCTGGCTCTTTTATTGTAAAATAGGTGTTTAAATAGCCATCTTTTTGCTGTGCTCTGCCAATTAAATCAATGGTTTCATCAGCGATTTTTTCCAGATTTTCATCTCTTTCAAAGTTCAAAACGAACCCAACAGCTTCAAGCCATTTTGCAACATCAGTATCTTGAAAAACAGCTCCATGAAACTCTCCTTCAGCTTCGCCTGCTGCAATTTTGAAGTTTGATATACAATGGCTTGTTTCAATATTTTCGATTCGGTCATTTAGAATATCCCATTGGTAAGGTATAATAACTTCCTTGACAAGTTTTATATATTTATTCCAAAATTTATCTGAAATAATTATATTTTTTAAATTTATATCAGAGTTTGCATGTTTCATCATAAACCACTCTCCTTTAATTAAACGTTTAATAAAAATAATGTAAAAAAAGATTGTGCATTAGAAATTTTTCAATGAAAAATTTCTAAATAAACAGGTATTACAATTATTTTATAACATATTTTGTTATAAAACGCAATTAAAAGATTAGTATAACGTTTAACTTTATAAAAAATACACAAAATCATTTTTTGGACTTTGTGTATTTTAATCCTATAACTATTTATTTGTGCCTACGGAGCATCTCTGTATTAGGTGACATTTTTCTTCAATAATCTGATTTTTATATGATATATTTTTATTATTTAACATATTTATTATCAGTTTACAAGCTGTATATCCTATCTCAAATAAAGGAAGCGCTACTGTGGTAAGCGATGGATGATAAAAAAGTGACAATTCTCTGTTATCAAAACCAACAACCGAAATGTCTTTACCTATATTTTTATTTAATTGTTCTAACCTATCATAAACACCACCGGCTATTATATCATTCATACAAAAAATAGCGGTAACACCTTTGTTTAATAAATAATCGGTATTTTTATAACCACTTGTTCTAGTCCAATCACCTTTTACAACAAAATCAGGATTGAAACAAATATTACTATCATATAAAGCCTTTTGATAACCCTCTAATCTATCGTTTGTATGAATACTATTTTCTTTACCTGTTATAACACCGATTTTTCTATGTCCTTTATCAATTAGATGTTTAATTATTATATATGCACCATTTTTGTCATCTACAACAACAGATGGTATAAGTTCATTTTTGCTGTAACCATATGCTATTATAGCTGGTATTTTTAAATCATCATGAAAACATTTTAGCTTTCTTTCATGTGCAGTTACATAAATAATCCCATCTACCTGTTTAGAAAGCAATTCTTTGATTTCTTTATCAACAATTTGTTCAAAATCCTCATTTTCATAATATGTGTCGCTAAATTTTTTATACATTCGCATATTAGTTAAAAGAATGTGATAGCCAAATTCTTCACAACACTTTGTAATACCGTCAATGATTTCAGGGGTACAGAAAACGGTTAAATCTTCTGCTATAACCCCTATTGCCTTTGATTTTTTCATTTTTAAATTTTTGGCAACAATATTTGGGGTATAGTTTAATTCTTCAACAGCTTTAAGAACTTTTCTTTTAGTCTCTTCGCTGGCATTAGGTTTTCCATTTAAAATATTAGAAACGGTTGCAATTGATACATTACATTTCTTTGCTATTTCCTTAATGGTAACCATATCATCACCTATTCTTTTTATAATTATTTACAATTATAATATATTCTGCAATTAAAATCAAACGTTTAACATATACTTTTACTAAATAGAATTATTACTGCTCTCTTTCTCCACCAAAAACCATGGAACAACTTGAGAATTAACTTTTTCTTTATTTAGTAAATTTATTATAATTTTTGATGCCATACGTCCTATATTATAATTTTCATGAGAAAGAGATGTAATTTTTGGTACAGAAAACTCACTGTATTGGCTATTATCAAAACTTACAACACTTATTTCATCTGGAATATGTATACCAGATTTTATAAGATGATTTACTAATTTACTCGCAATTTCATCATTATAACAAATAACAGCCGAACAGTTTTCAAGAGATTTTATTATTTGTTCTACACCTATATTATTGTTTATAAATTGATTTTTAAATTCTGTGTTGTACCAAAAAATTTGATTGTCTTCAAACGGTAAATTTAGCTCGTGTAAAGTGTTTATATAACCAGCATATCTTTGATGACCTTGTATATCATCACTTTTAAATATGCCAGCTATTTTTTTATGTCCTTTTTTGTATAAATATTTTACTAGCATCTGTCCGCCTGAATAGTTATCATCAATTACATAGTAACAATCAGCTAATTCTGGATATCTGCTATGTAGAAAAACAACTGGGATATCTTTTGCTATAAGTTTTTTATAAAGGTCTATATTTGGATTTGGCAAACCACTTTTTGTCGCTTCCACCAAAACACCGTCTAAATTGTCAAGAGAAAGTAAGTTATTTAGTATTTTTCTTTCGTTTGAAACCTGATTTTGTGTGGCAAACAATAATGGTGTACAGTTGTTATAAGATAATACATCTTCAATATCTCTTAGAATACTAGGGAAGATATAGTCACTTATATATGATGTAACAACAGCAATAGATTTTCTTTTAATGTTTAATGAATTATGTAAATTACAAATATGTGAGCCACTACCTTGTCTACGCTCAATAAGCCCCTCTGATTCAAGTATAGAAAGCGCTTGTCTTACTGTCTGCCTGCTTATATTAAAATTTTCACATAGAGTTTGTTCGGTTGGCAATAACTTTTTTTCATTATAAACCCCGTTTAATATATTATTTTTTAGTGTGTCAGCTAATTGTTTATATTTTGGTAACATAAAAAGCACTTCTTCCTATATGTAAAATACAAAATCAGTATAATATATTTGTATTGTCTTTACAAGTAATTTATAATTATTATAACAAATTTATATTTCTTTTTATGTGAAAATAGCTAAATTATATTTTATATAAATATAAAAAACTACTTTTATATATAGATATATATTTTATTTGTAAAAAATGACTATAGCAAAAATTTTATTAAAACATAGGCATAAAGAATTTAAACATAGTAATATATTAAATTATAAATAAAAATGCAACTTTTTTTAGTGCTAAAATTATTTGTATTTAATATGATAATTTTTAAATAAAATTTGTATTGTTGATACTGATAAAAATACAAAATTATAATAACAATTCTTGACACATCACTTAAATTGGTACTATACTACACCTAGAACAAGTCATATAAGGGGTGTTCTTATAAATGGAAAAACAAGAAATTAAAAATTTAATAGAAACAGCTAATACATACCTAGGTATTGAACTAGGCTCAACCAGAATTAAAGCTGTTTTAATTGCACCAGATTATACAACCATTGCATCAAGTGATTTTGTTTGGGAAAACCGTTATGAAAATGAATATTGGACATATCACATGGAAGATGTATGGACAGGATTACAAACAGTGTTTGTATCGCTTTCTAAAAATATTAAGAAAGAGTATGATGTAATATTAAAGCGTGTTGCATCAATAGGCTTTTCAGCTATGATGCATGGTTATCTACCGCTTGATAAAAATAACAATTTGCTTACACCATTTAGAACTTGGCGTAACACTACAACAGGTACAGCAGCAGCCGAACTTACTAAGTATTTTAATTTTAATATTCCACAACGTTGGTCTATTGCACATCTTTATCAGGCAATCTTAAATAATGAGGAGCATGTTAAAGATATAAGCTATTTGACTACACTTGCAGGTTATGTACATTATCTATTGACTGGCGAAAAAGTGCTCGGCGTGGGTGAGGCAAGTGGTATGTTCCCTATCGATAGTGAAATAAATGATTATAACCATAAAATGCTTGATATTTTCGATGGTTTAATAAGTGATATGCCATGGAAAATTAAGGATATTTTGCCCAAGGTACTAAATGCAGGTGAAAATGCAGGTGTGCTCACAGCAGAAGGTGCAAAACTACTCGACCCAACCGGAACTCTTGAGGCAGGTATTCCACTTTGTCCACCAGAAGGTGATGCAGGAACAGGAATGGTAGCAACAAATACAGTAGCAGTAAAAACGGGCAATGTTTCCGCTGGTACTTCTATATTTGGAATGATTGTACTTGAGCATGCCCTGTCCAAAGTGTATGAAGAAATAGATATTGTAACGACCCCAACTGGTAATCCGGTTGCAATGGTTCACTGCAATAACTGTACCAATGAAATTAACGCTTGGGCGGCTGTTTTTAAAGGTTTTCTCAAATCAATGGGTCAAACACCAGATATGAATAAAATCTTTACTGCAATGTTTACAGAATCTTTAAATGGCGAAACTGATGCAGGCGGACTTTTACTTTATAATTACCTATCAGGTGAGCCAATTACAGGGCTTACAGAAGGCAGACCACTGTTTGCAAGAACGCCAGAAGGTAAACTGACTTTTGCAAACTTTATGCGTGCCCAACTTTACTCAGCTCTTGCAACTTTAAAGCTTGGCATGGATATTTTAATAAATGAAAATGTGGCTGTTGATAAACTTTTGGGTCATGGAGGATTTTTCAAAACTCCAGTTGTTGGCCAAAGACTAATGGCAGCAGCAACAAATGCTCCTGTATCTGTCATGGAAACCGCAGGCGAAGGTGGTGCTTGGGGTATGGCATTGCTTGCTGCATATTTAATAGAGAAAAAAAATAATGAAACACTTGAAAATTACCTTGATAACGAAGTGTTTGCGGGTCAAAAAGTTACAACTATTGAGCCACAGAATCCCGATATTGAAGGATTTAATAAATTTATGAAAAATTATGTTGCAGGTCTGGAAATAGAAAAATCAGCAACTATAAATTTAAAATAATGTTTTTATTTTTGGAGGTACCTAATTATGAATAACAAAGAATTCTGGTTTGTAGTAGGCAGTCAGTTTTTATATGGTGAAGAAGTTTTAAAAACTGTTGCAGCTAGAGCAGCTGAAATGACAGAAAAATTAAATGAATCCGGTAATCTACCTTGTAAACTTGTTTATAAAGTAACTGCTAAAACCAACAAGGAAATCACTGATATTGTTAAACAGGCTAATTATGATGATAATTGCTTAGGTATTATCACTTGGTGCCATACATTTAGTCCATCTAAAATGTGGATAAATGGTTTTGTAAATCTTCAAAAGCCGTACTGCCATTTTGCAACCCAATATAACCGTGAAATCCCAAATGAAGAAATTGATATGGATTTTATGAATCTAAATCAGGCTGCTCATGGTGATAGAGAACATGGTTTTATTGCCGCTAGACTTCGTATGCCTCGTAAGGTTATCGCTGGTTACTGGCAGGACGAAAATGTGCAAAAGCGAATTGGCAGTTGGATGAGTGCTGCTATTGGTGTTGCAGTGAGCAAGGAACTAAAAGTTATGCGTTTTGGTGATAATATGCGTGAAGTTGCTGTCACTGAGGGCGATAAAGTAGAAGTACAGGCTAAGCTCGGCTGGCAGGTAAATACCTGGCCAGTAGGTAAGCTGGTTGAGACAATGGACTCTGTAACTGAACAAGAAATTGATGCTTTAATGGATGAATATAAAGCATCTTATGATATTGCAACAGATAAAATTGATACCGTTCGTTATCAGGCTCGTGAAGAAATCGCAATGAAGAAAATGATGGACGCAGAGGGCTGCAAGGCGTTTTCTAACACATTCCAAGACCTTTATGGAATGAAACAGCTTCCAGGACTTGCAAGCCAGCATTTAATGGCTCAAGGTTATGGATATAGTGGTGAAGGCGACTGGAAGGTTGCTGCAATGACCACTATTATGAAGGCTATGGGCGAAAATGGCAATGGTGCATCTGTATTTATGGAAGATTATACATATCATCTAGTAGAAGGCGAAGAATATAGCCTTGGTGCACATATGTTGGAGGTTTGCCCATCTTGTGCAGCAGACCGCCCACGAATTGAGGTTCACCCACTGGGCATCGGAGATAGAGAAGACCCTGCTCGTCTGGTCTTTGAGGGCAAGGAAGGCGATGCTATTGTAATTAGCCTTGTTGATATGGGTGGTAGATTGCGTTTAATCTGCCAAGATATTCATTGTGTCAAACCTATTATGCCTATGCCTAATCTGCCAGTAGCTCGTGTTATGTGGAAAGCAGAACCAAGCCTGACAACTGGAGTTGAATGCTGGATTACTGCAGGTGGTGCTCATCATACCGTGCTTAGCTATGATGTAACAGCAGAACAGATGAAAGACTGGGCAACAATGATGGATATTGAATTTATCCATATAACAAAAAATACAACAGTTGAGTCTTTAGAACAACAACTATTCTTAAATGACCTTGCTTGGAAATTAAAATAAATAATTCTTTACTTTTTCTTACTCATAAATAACTCACTAAATATCCATAAACATATTTAGTTTAAAAAGGCTTATTATCATTTTGATAATAAGCCTTCTGCTATACTTATAGAATCTCATCGCTTTTTAATTTGTTAAAATTACATTATCAGCAAGTTCATATACATGATATAATGACATAATATGTTATATAGACAATCGGATAAAAACATTTTTTATATATTTTACACATCAAATTGTATAAAAAATATCTCATATTTTTGCTATTATAAATAAAAAAATAAAAATATCAAAATAAAATCCAAATTTTGAAAATTTAAAGATGAATTAGTACAAATGTTACAAAAATATTTTCTAAAACAGTGAAAATATGTTGTGTTATAATAAACGCACAGCAAAGCTCATAACAAATAATGAGGAGGAAAGAAAAATGAGAGTAAAGAAGTTTTTAGCAATTACTTTAGCATCAACAATGCTTATGTCAGTGGCAGCTTGTGGTTCAACAGATGATAATAAAAACTCGGCAAGTGCGACAGATGAAAATTCAATTACTATTTGGGCATGGGACGAGGCTTTTAATATAAAAGCTGCTCAGGAGGCTAAGGATATTTATCTTGAGACAAATCCAGATGCAGAAATTAACATCGTAACCATGGCACAAGATGATATTGTTGCAAAGCTCAATACAAGTCTTTCTTCAAGCTCTTATGATGGTTTGCCAAATATAGTTTTAATTGAGGACTATAAATCACAGGGATATTTGACATCTTATGAAGATGAATTTGCAGAGTTATCTGACATAATGAATCAAGATGACTTTGCAAGTTATAAAACGGCAGTAAATCAGATAAATGGTAAAGTTTATGGTATACCATTTGACAGTGGTGTTACAGCAACTTTCTATCGTACAGATTTAATTGAGCAGGCTGGTTATACGACCGAAGATATGAAAAATCTGACTTGGGAAAAGTATATTGAAATTGGTAAAGCCGTAAAAGAAAAGACTGGCAAAGACCTTTGCACCCTTGACCCTAGTGATATCGGTCAAATTCGTATGATGATGCAAAGTGCTGGTGCATGGTATACCGATGCAGATGGTAAAGTTTCTATCTCTAACAATCAGGCTTTAAAAGATGCTATTAAGATTTACAAAGATATGGTTGATTCTGGCTGCGTAAAGCAAATCTCTGATTGGGATCAGTTTGTAGGTGCGTTAAACAATGGTGAAGTTGCATCTGTTGTAACAGGTTGCTGGATTGCTCCATCTATTAAGATGGCAGATGACCAAAGCGGTAAATGGGCTGTTGCAGAATTTCCTAAGATGGCAGCTAATGAAGATTCTGTAAATGCATCTTCTATCGGTGGCGCTGGTTGGTATGTTCTTAAAAATGTAGGTAATACCGAACTTGCAAAGGATTTCTTAAAGAATACATTTGCAAGCAATATCGAGCTAATGAATTCTCTTGCAGATAGTATTACACTTGTAAGTACATTAAACGCAGCATCAGAGGGGGAAAATTATTCCAAGGCTAATGAATTTTTTGGCGGTCAAGAGCTGTTTAGTGACCTTGCAAAATGGACTAGTGAAGTTCCATCTGTAAACTATGGCTTAAACACATATGCTATTGAAGACTTAATGACCGAAGCTGTTCAAGCGATTGTCGGTGGTGCTGATGTGGATTCTACATTAACAGAATATCAAGCACAAATTGAAGCTGCTATTGGCGCATAAGTAAAATTAAACAGGAGTCGGCAAAAAATGTACATATGGGTATTAAAGTTTTGTCGGCTCTCTTTTTTATACTCTATTTTAATCACGTAGGGAAAAGAGGATTAAAAAAGATGAAAAACAAAGTAAATTTGAAAGCTTGGATTTTTACTATTCCTAGCCTTATTCTTATAGTATCATTCGTGTTTTATCCTATGATTCAAGCGTTTATAACATCATTTTATACTGGTGTTGCAAACAATTTGTCTTTTGGTGGTCTTGCAAACTATCAAAGGCTTTTAACTGATACAACTTTCCAGAAAGCACTTTTTAACACCCTTTTATTCCTAGTTATTCAAGTGCCGATTATGATTATACTTGCACTTATTATTTCTTCTATTTTAAATAATAAGCGTCTTAAATTAAGAGGATTCTTCAGAACTGCTATATTTTTACCTTGTATAACATCACTTGTTGCATATTCTATTGTATTTAAAAGTCTTTTTGCAAGTGATGGCTTTGTAAATGCAATGCTGATGAACTTAAATATTATAGCTGAGCCTATTAACTGGCTTACAAACTCAACTTGTGCTAGAATTCTTATTATTATTGCTATTACCTGGAGATGGACTGGTTATAATATGATTTTCTATTTAGCTGGTCTTCAAAGTATAGATGATTCTGTTTATGAAGCTGCTGAAATTGACGGTGCAACAGGTTTTCAAAAGTTCCGTTATATGACTGTACCGCTTCTAAAACCTATTATTTTATTTACAAGTATTAACTCTACAATCGGTACTTTACAGCTCTTTGATGAAACCATGAATATAACTCAAGGCGGACCTGCTAATTCAACTATAACTATTTCTCAATATATTTATAATATTTTATTTAAATATCAGCCTAATTTTGGTTATGCGGCCGCTGTTTCCTTTGTTATTGTTGTGCTTATTGTGGTTTTATCATTCATTCAATTGAAAGTAGGCGACAAGAATGACTAAACAAGCTAAAATTTTAAATATTGTACAATATATTGTGCTTATAATCTTAACTATCATTTCGGTTTTCCCATTTTTTTGGATGATAGTTGCAGCTACTAACCCATCTGTTGAAGTTACTAAAGGTACTTTAACTTTTGGTTCATACTTCACCGAAAACTTAAAAACACTTTTATCATCTGATTTACAGTTTATAAATGCATTTAAAAATTCACTTTTTATTGCAGTTATTACAACTACACTTGCAATGATTGTATCATCTGCTGCAGGCTATGCTTTTGAAGTTTATAAAAATAAAACTAGAGATAAAGTGTTTAACTTTGTGCTTCTTTCCATGATGGTGCCTTTTGCAGCGTTAATGGTTCCGTTATTTAGATTATTCAGTAATTTTAATAAGGTTCCTGTGCTTGAAAATATTGGGCTTAATACAAATGGTTCAGTTATTATTATCGCAATTGCCACTGCATTTTTAATTTTCTTCTTCAGACAGAACACAAGAACATTTCCAAAAGACTTAATAGAAGCTGCTAGAATAGACGGTTTAGGTGAGTTTGAAATTTTCGCAAGAATTTATATGCCTACAATGAAGTCCACATATGCAGCGGCTGTTGTTGTAACATTTATGACTAGCTGGAATAATTATCTCTGGCCACTGATTGCCCTTCAATCTCCAGAAAAGAGAACTCTTCCACTAATTCTTTCAGCTATGGGTTCATCTTATACACCAGATTATGGTATGATGATGACAGCTGTTGTTATTTCAACCCTTCCAACTGCTCTGTTATTCTTCTTTATGCAAAAACAATTTGTTGCAGGTATGACAGGTTCTGTTAAGGGTTAATAAAAATAGCTCCTCCTTATATGTTTTGTGGGAGCTATTGAATTAAATTAAAAAATTAGGAGATGAAAAATGATGCAACCTACATTAGATTGGCTATCAAACCCAGAAGTTTTTCAAGTTAACAGGTGCAAAGCTCATTCGGATCATAAATTTTATCAAACAAAACAGGAGCTTCTGGCAAAAGAAACATCTTTAATACAAAGCTTAAATGGTAAATGGTTGTTTTCTTATGCTGAAAAACCTTCAGAGCGAAAACAAGATTTTTATAAGCTTGATTTTGATTGTAGTGACTTTAATCAAATAAATGTGCCTGCACACATTCAGCTTGAGGGGTATGATAGATGTCAATATATAAACACTATGTACCCATGGGATGGCAGAGAAGATTTAAGACCCCCCCAGGTTTCAACAGAATATAATCCGGTTGGCTCCTATGTAAAATATTTTAATTTAACACCAAGCCTTTCAAACAAACGTGTATTTATAAGTTTTCAAGGTGTAGAAACAGCTTTTTATGTGTGGCTCAATGGTGAATTTGTTGGATACTCTGAGGATACTTTTACACCTTCAGAATTTGAGATAACAGAATTTTTAAACAATGGTCAAAATAAACTTTGTGTTGAAGTTTACAAAAGAAGCAGTGCAAGCTGGATTGAAGACCAAGATTTTTGGCGATTTTCAGGCATTTTCAGAGATGTATATCTATATGCAGTACCAGAAATTCATATAAGAGATATGTTTATACATGCTGATTTAACAGAAAACTATAAAAATGGCGTGTTAAATATAGAGTTTGAGCTTTTAGAAAATAAAAATGCTGTTTTTGAACTCGCTTTAAAAGACAAAAATGGCAATATAGAAGCCGAAAAAACACTTATAAATGAAGTGAATACAAGTTTTAATATTGAAAATGTTCATTCGTGGTCGGCTGAAAACCCTTATTTGTATACTCTTGAAATTATAGTCAAAGATGAAAATAATAAAGCATACGAATATATTTCTCAAAATATAGGCTTTAGAACATTTGAAATGATAGACAATATCATGTGTATAAATGGAAAACGTATTATTTTTCATGGTGTAAACAGGCATGAATTTAGTGCAGATAAAGGCAGGGCAATAACCAAGGAAGAAATGCTGTTTGATATTAAATTCTTTAAGCAAAATAATATAAATGCAGTTAGAACTTCACACTATCCAAACCAAAGTTTATGGTATGAACTTTGTGATATTTACGGAATTTATGTAATTGATGAAACCAATCTTGAAAGCCATGGTTCATGGCAAAAGCTCGGCAAATGTGAACCATCTTGGAATATTCCTGCATCACTGCCTGAATGGAAAGAAGCTGTACTTGATAGAGCAAAATCTATGCTGGAACGTGATAAAAATCACCCATCTGTCATTATTTGGTCATGTGGCAACGAATCTTATGCAGGCGAAGATATACTCGCTATAAGTGAATTTTTCCATAACAGAGATAATTCAAGACTTGTCCATTATGAAGGTGTATTTTGGAACCGAGATTTCGACCATATAAGCGATATGGAAAGCCGTATGTATGCAAAACCACAGGATATATGCGAGTATTTAGACAATAGCGGCGAAAAACCTTATATAAGCTGTGAATATATGCATGCAATGGGTAATTCTTTGGGTGGTATGGAGCTTTATACAGAGCTTGAAGATAAATATGAAAAATATCAAGGTGGTTTTATCTGGGATTACATCGATCAAGCAGTGTATAAAACTGAAAACGGGGTTAAAACTTTAGTTTATGGCGGAGATTTTGACGAACGTGCAACAGATTACTGTTTCTGTACAAATGGCATTATTTATGCTGACAGAACTCCATCACCAAAAATGCAGGAAGTAAAAAAATTATATTCAAATATTATAATAGATATTGATAAAACACAGGCAAAAATAAAAAATAAAAATTTATTTATTGATTTAAGCGATTATAATTTTATTCTGACTGTAGAAAAAGAAGGAATTATTTTAAATAAAGCTATTTTAAATATAAATGTAAACCCTGGAGAGCAAAAAAATATTTCCATAACCGAATATCTGCCTAATTTATCTGATGAATTCACTGTTAATATTTCAGCAGTACTTAAAAATGATACTTTATATGCTAATGCTGGTTATGAAATCGCTTTTGGACAGGCTATCATTAACACTTGGAGTGAAAGAAAAAACAAAATATCACAAGATAAACCGTTTAAAATCACTTATGGTGATGTAAATATAGGCGTTAAGGGCGAAAATTTTGAGGTTCTATTCTCCAAGGGTGAAGGCGGCATTATTTCACTTGTTTATGATGGTGAGGAATATATAACTCGTACGCCTAATTTAACTTTCCATAGAGCCTATACTGATAATGATAAAGGAATGTTAGGCTTTTATGATAATAGTGGTTGGCTGGCTGCATCTAAAGGTTTAAAAATTATAAGTGATAGTTTTAAAATTTCACATGATGAAAATTATTTATATTTTTCAGTTGAATTTGAAAGCAAATATCCAGAGAAGTTCAAATGTTTAGTAGAATATAAAGTCAATCGCTTAGGAGAGGTTTACATAACAGCACATTATCCTGCAATTTCCTGCGAAGAATATATTCCGCTTTTTGGCATGGATTTTAAACTTAAAAAACATAATTATAGGTTTAAATATTATGGTTTAGGGAGCGAAGAAAATTATCTTGATAGAAAATGCGGCGCAAGACTCGGTGTGTTTGAAAGCACAGCAATGGACAATTTTGCACGTTATTTAATACCGCAGGAATGTGGCAACCGTGAACAGGTTCGTTATGTTGATGTATATGATGATAATAATAAAGGCTTACATTTTGAGGCTATAAATACTCCTTTCTCTATGAGTGTATTACCTTATAGTTCTTTCGAGCTTGACAATGCTATGCATATAAACGAATTACCTAATATAAACTATACATGGGTTAGAATACTTGCCAAACAAATGGGTGTTGGCGGTGATGATAGCTGGGGAGCGCCCGTTCAAGAACGTTACAGATTAAAAGCAAACGAAAAAATGACTTTAACATTTAAAATCAGCCACAAAAATAGGTAAAACTTAACAAGCAAATCGCCTCTCATGGTATAATTATACTGTGAGAGGCTTTGTAATGTAAGGAGAGAAAAGAAAATGAATAATAGCTGTAAAATTATGATTGTCGATGATGAGTTTATAATGCGTCAAGGCATTAAATTTATGATTAAATGGGAAGAAAATGGGTATGAGGTTGTTGGTGAGGCGTCAAATGGCAAAGAGGCTTTAAACCTCATTGCAGAATTAAAACCACATATTATTTTGTGTGATATTGCAATGCCTGTTATGAATGGTCTAGATTTTATAAAAATTGCAGCAAATCAATACCCCAATATAAAAATTATTGTTTTAAGCGGTTATGATAATTTTGATTATGTTAGAAACTCGCTTATAAACGGTGCAGTTGACTATGTTTTAAAACCTACTTTAACACCTGAAGAACTGCTGAAAATCTTACAAAGAGTGATTAAAACCATACCGGGCTTACACATTAAACCAAATATAAATAAAGTAAATATTTTAGAGCAATACCTTTTATATGAAAATGAGCAAATACCAAAATTTAATTATGATAGTTTTAGACTCTTGGTTTTTCCATTAAAGTATAGTGATAAAAATAGTGTCAGTTTATATTCGGTTCTATATGAAAAAATAACAGAGTTTTTAAAAAATCTAGCATGTGATAATATGAGTTTTCTTTATAATAATGATAAATTATGTGCGGTTTTAAATTATCCATTAGAAAAAGATAGCGAAATATTTTATGAAATAAATTTATTTATAAAAAAGATTTCAGATATGTGTGAAAATATCTTTGTTGTTATTTCACAAACGCATAGCAGTATAAAAGACATAAAACAAGATTTTAAAAACCCAAATTTTCTTAAATATGAAAGATTCTATTTTAAAAAATGTAATTTGTATTTAGCAGATAACTTAAATAACAACATATTTCCTGATAAATTTGATTATAGAAAATTTATAACTTTTGTAAACGATAAAAAATATGGCGATGCTAGAGATTTAATGCATGACTATATTTTAAAAGCAATTTATGCACAAATTCCATCTATTAAGCTAAAAAATCAGACAAAAAACTTTCTATATAACCTTGTTGGGGAAACAGATGAAAGTGAAGTGGAAGAAATTTATATAAAGGCTTTTGATGAAATCGAAAATGCACAATATTCAGATGACTTTATAAAAATTGTTGAAAGTATACTTGATAAGTTAGTAAATATTCTCTCAAAGGATAAACAAGCAACAGATGAATATATGGAAAAAATTTTAGACTATATAAAACAAAATTACAAAGAAGATTTAACCTTGCAATCACTTGCAGAGCAGTTTAACTTTGGTTATTCTTATCTGTCAGCGTATTTTGCCCAATATGCTCATGAAGGGTTTAGTGAATATTTGAATAAAATCAGAATACAAAAAGCCTGTCAAATGTTAAAAGACTCAAAATATTCAATAGCCGAAGTTAGCTTTGCTGTTGGCTATTCGGACCATAGTTATTTTTGCAGGGTTTTTAAAAAAATAACAGGTATCACGCCTAGTCTTTACAGAAAGGGAAACTAATGAAGCATAAAATTTATAGACAGGATATGCTGACAAAAATTTTATTTATAGTAATAGTTGGGATTCTATCTACTGTTTTAGTTGTTTCTAGTATTATTATAAACATATCAAAAGATATTTTTATAGACACTTATTTAAAAGCTCAAGAAAAAGCCTTCTATCGCATACAAGATGAGCTAAATTCACATCATGAGGATTTAGTTACTATGTTTAATCAAATAAATTCAAGTATAAATTTAAAATTCTTTTTGCAGGATATATATACAACATCTCAATCAGAGTCAAGGGTTGCATACAAAGCTGAAAATGATATGCAAAAAGCAATTGGATTTGATTTTGATAATACAAGAGTTTTACTTATAAGCAATAATGGAAAAACATATCTTAATAAAGAGTATGTTTTAAATAAATCACCTGAAGAAATTTTAAACTCAAATGAAGTAAAAAAAGCTATAGAAAATCCAGAAAGAATACAATACATTTATAAAAAGCAAGGATATACAGTTGATACCAAAAACACACCTGTTATCCTCACTATAAAAGCACTGAAACTTTCTGGAAGTGACACACCTTATGGCATAATTATTGCAATAACTACAGAAAAAGATTTTTCTCATTATTATGAATATTTTACCTCTGAATATACACAGTTTTATCTGACTGATAACAATAATATAGTTATTTCTTCTTCAAATAAAAGCGCTGTGGGAAAAGAAATGCCAAAGAGTAAATATGCTATTGTTCTAAAAGAACAATTACCATTTTATAATTGCACAGCTTATGGTTTTATTAACTCACAAAATGCACTTGGTAATTTTTATAATGAGCCTTCACTTTGGATTATTTGTTCTATAATTTGTCTTATAGTATGCCTTATGATAGGTTATATTGTTAAAAAAACAGTTGATCCATTATCCGACCTTATTTTTAAAATGTCACACGCAAGAAAAAATAATTATAATGAGTACATTGAACTTAAAGGCTCAAAAGAGATACAAGAATTATCTAAAACATATAATACTATGCTTGCTGACCTAAACCATTATATAAATGAGCTTTTGACAGTTCAAAGGGAAAAACGTAAAGCAGAAATTGAAGCCTTGCAAATGCAAATAAATCCTCATTACATCTACAATACATTAGCCAGTATAAAATGGCTTATCTATCAAGGCAATGTAGATAAATCAACTAAAACTATTGATGCTTTTATTTGTTTATTAAGAAATACAATAAGTAATACAGATGAAACAATAACTATTTCAAAAGAAATAGAGTGTTTAAAAAATTATGTGTTTATAAATAATATAAGATATGGTGATAAAATAAAAGTTGATTATTTTGTAGCTTTTGGTTGTGATAAATATAAAATACCTAAAATGATTTTGCAGCCATTTATTGAAAATGCATTTTTTCACGCTTTTCCATATGAAATGTCAGGTAATATAAAGATTTTTATAAGAAAAGTAAATCAAAATATAAAAATACAGATTATAGATAATGGTATAGGTATAAAAGATGTAAATTCATTGACAACAAGTAAAAAGGAACATTTTAGCGGTATAGGTATAAACAATGTAGACGCAAGACTAAAGTTATTATATGGAGATGATTATGGGATAAAAATAAGCAGTCAGACTAATAAGGGTACTACTATAACGATTTTTATCCCAAATGATAACAAAGAATAAGAGATTATTGGCTAGGTTTATAGCTTCATCGTTTGAAATAAGCAGTATGATATCGCTTATCAATGAACTTCTCTTTTTGATATAACCTAAATTGAAGTTCTATGATTGCTTGTGAAACTGAGATAGTATATAAAAAATCTCACGTGAGATTTTTTTCATGGATTGTTTCTCTCAGAGTATTGCAGGTATTTAGCAAAGTTGTCAGTTCTAATGCAAGTTCATCTATATCACTTTTCAATGCTTTTTTGTCCTGTTCTTTGGATAAGTCTGATTCAGATAAATTGCATAATTCGGTTAATTGTGTGTGAATATTATGAATAGAACTGCGGCATTTTCGCACAGTACGAACAATATTAACTTTTGGGTTCAAATCTTGATTGTCAGAACGTTGTTTGTTTTCTTTTTTTATTTTCTTTACTAAGCCTAGTGCCATTTGAATCCGTTTTTCTAATGGAATCTCAGTTCCCATTTTTTCTACTTCTTGTACCATTCTATCTTGTAAAATACAATTATTTCTCTGGGCGAGGAAATAAGCATCTGTCATAGGTAGAAGTCCTTGGTTTATCCACGAAACGATAGTTTGGTTTAGACGTAATAAGTCAAGATAACGTAGAATTGTAGCTCGTGACAATCCGGTCTGTTCCATAAGTTGCTGAACCCGTTCATGAACGCTGTTTGGCATACCTGCTCGGTCAAGCACTTGACAGAGTGTATCTAATTGGTATGCCATATCCAAGGGAGTAATTGATCGCCTATGAATATTTTCTCCAATCAGTGCTCTAGCTTCTTCGAGTTCAGTTTGATATGTACGCACCTTACACGGCAATGTGGTTAGACCAATTTTTTGTGCAATCCGTTTGCGTCGGTGTCCTGATATAATGCGATAATATCCATTCTCCGCTGGTGTTACAATGATATCTTCCCACAGACCATCTTTTTCAATGGATTGAAGAGAGCGTTGAAAGGCTTCGTCCTCCTGCATTGAAAAACGATTCAATGGGTTGTCCAGAAGTTTATCTACTGGAATTTTGCGAATGAGCTCACCATTTACTTCTGAAGATATAACCGCAGTTTTTTGCAATGTACTGAATAAAGATGGTTTTGTCTTTGCCATTATTTTATGCCCTCCGCTTTAAGTCGGTCTAAAATTTCGTTAGTCAAATTAGAATAATCTTGACTTCCAGTACATCTTGGGTTATAAAAGCACAGTGGTTTCAAAGCAAGTGGTGCTTTACGAACTTCAATATTTCTACGTATATAGGTTTGAAATGCTAAATCTGGCAACATATTTGGAAATTCGTTAATCATCTCTCTGTCTAAAGAAGAGCCTGTTTCTACTGCAGTCATAAAAATACCTAAGGCTTGCAAACTGGGATTGACCATCTCTCTTGCTTCTCGGATGGTTTCAAGCATAGTTCCATATCCTTCAATAGAATTTTTATCAACACGGATAGGAATCAACACATAATCAACAGCGACTAATACATTTATATTTAGAATTGATTCCAGCGAAGGAGAACAATCAAATAGAATAAAATCATAGGCCGTTTCAGGGAGTTTGGTAAGTAGTCGTTTTAATACGGTTTCCCGTCCCATCATCATTTTTTGCAGAGCAACAAAAGCACCTCCAAGCAATGTTCCACCCTGTATAATATCCAGACCGTCAATCACTGTATGACAGATTACATCATTCAATGTAACATTAGTATCTATAACTGCATCTGTCATATTTTTATCAGCTTCCTGAATAATCTCGAGATTTGATGTAGCATTTCCCTGTGTATCCATATCAATAATTAAAACTTTTTTCCCATGGCGAATCAGCTCTCCACTAATGTTAATTACTGATGTAGTTTTTCCAGTGCCGCCCTTTTGGTTCATCAATGCAATTTTAATCATGTTTATCGTTCCTTTTTGTGAGTTCTTCAATTGATGTAACTTGTTCCATTACACATTCAAGCATAAATTTACTGACTGATAAATTCATTTTTGCTGCAGCTTTTTTTATTCGTTCCCGTTCCTCATTTGTTGCATAGATAAGCATTGAGATTTTGTTGATTGTTTTCAAATGTGCATCTCCTTCTGTCTGTGTTACATATCTAATTATAGTATAATATTATTTACTTTTCTTGTAAATATATGAATGATATTATATATTTTTTTTAAATTTTATAAATGATATTATAATCAAACAAGTCTAAAGTTTTTTGTGGAAATCAAGCATTAAAACTGATATTTTTCAATTCTGCACTGTACTTTTGTAAGAAAACTACATATGCCTCCCAAAGCTAAAAACACACAAAAAGTACTTATTGCCTATAATTTGTCATTAAATCCTTTAATATTTGCTAATATCTACCTTAATTAAGCCAACGTTTACTAATTGTTTAGCAGCTCATATATGTTTTGTAACTAGCTATTCTTGCAGTTTTTGTTCAGAATAAGTATTTGCTTTTATTATACTTTTCAAGTATAATAAATGAAATCGATTTTAATTTTATTTTAATAGAAAGGATTATAATATGAAGCAATATGTTGATAAGGAACAGTTTTCTCATGCTATCTATGATTTAGTATATGACAATAAATCTCAGAGTCAAAAACTGGATATTGTGTATCCAGAAATTGGTGACGGTCCTTTTCCTTTATTAATTTTTTTTCATGGAGGTGGATTTGTTGGTGGCTCAAAGAATTGTTTCACTATTTCTTTCATATTTAAACTGATTGCTCGTGGATATGCAGTTGCCTCTGTTGATTATCGTTCGGCATTAGAAGCTCCTTGGCCAGCTCAGATTTTAGATGCTAAAGCTGCTGTTAGATATCTCAAAGCAAATGCAGACAAATTGAATGTAAAGACAGATTGTGTTGCTGTGGCAGGATGTTCCGCTGGTGCTACAATAGCTCAACTTGTGGCTGCAACTGGTGGCAAACCTATCTTTGAAGACTTGAGTACTGGAAATGAAAACTTTTCCAGTAAAGTAGATGTGCTTATTTCTTTCTATGGTTTAAGTAGTTTTGTACAAGATGCTATAGGAGGAGGTATGCCTATCGACTTATTTTGCAAAGTGAATATGATTAGTAGAGAGGAATTGATTAAAGTCTTTAATGCCGAGTATTTATGTGCTACTGATGTACTGCTGCGTAAAAAGAGTTCAGAAGATTTAGATTTTGTGGAAACTATGAATCCAATAAATTATGTAGACGAAACATTTCCTTATGCACTGCTTCAGCATGGTACAAAAGACCCAGTTATATGCTACAAGCAGTCTGAACAAATGGCAGATATGATTAGACAAAAATGTGGTTCAGAACGTGTACAACTAGATATTTTCCCAGATGCAGTTCATGGAGATATTGTATTCAAATGTAATGAAAATATGGAACGTTGTATTTCATTCTTACAAACTTATATGCCTAGTAATCAGATAGATTTATGTCCTCTTCCAGAGATTAAAATTGTTTCTGTAGAGGAATAGCGGTTAATTTATAATATAATTTTAAAAGGAAGTGATTTTTTGGCTATTTTGGGGATTATTTTAGCCCTCGTTGTTCTTGTTGTTTTATCAATGAAGGGGTTTGACCTTATTACCGTTACAAGCATTGCTGCACTTGTTGTTATTTTTACAAATGGTTTAGATTGGCAAGAAGCCTTATTGGACGGTTATATGACCACATTTGTGGGATTTACTAAATCTTGGTTGTTTGTTCTTGTTCTTGGCGCACTGTTTGGTAAAATTATGTCTGAAAGTCGTTCAGCACATGCTTTAGCTCACTATATGACAAAGCTGTTAGGTGTAAAATATTCACTACTTGCCATTGGCATTGTAGAATGTATATTTACTTTACTTGGTATTTCAGGATTTGTTATCATGTTCGTAATCGCGCCTTTAGCTCAGGTTATGATGTATGAAAACCGCATACCTCGCACTTTGTTACCTGCTATTGTTGGTTTAGGCACTATTCCTGCATGTGGTATTTTGCCTTATAGCGTTGATGTAACCAACTTAATACCAACTCAATATTTAGGCACTGATTTAGGAGCAGGTCCTGTTTTAGGCATTATTGGCGGTTTGATTATTTTTGTATTTGGATATATTTATATTATTAGGACTACAAAAAAATTTCAGCTTTCAATGAGTAATGAAGAAATAGAGGCAACATTTGCAGGCGTTGAGTTTGAAAATCAAGATTCCAGTCAGTGGCCTCCTTTGTGGAAAGCTGCAATACCTCTAGTTGCTGTCATTGTTGTTATACTTATTGCCCAAAATATAATGAATACAGAAGCTGTTACGGCTGTAGTTCTAGCTTTGTTTACAGCTTGTATACTTGGTATAGCTTTGAATGTTAAAAAATTGACTTCCATAAATCAGTTAGTTCGTTCTGGTGTGGAAAACGGTTTATTCTCACTTGCTACTGCATCTGCTGTTTTAGGTTTTTCAGGTGTTGTTACACTTTGTCCAGAATTTAATAATATTATTGATGGTATTACAAATCTCAATTTACATCCATACTTTGTAGAGTACATAGGAATAAATGTTATTGCGGGTGTAGTAGGCTCATCAATTTCTGGTATTACGGTTTTTATGGAACAATTCTCTCAACGCTTTTTGGAACTTGGTATGAATCCTATTGCAATGCACAGAATAGCTACACTTGCCGGAGCAGGTTTGAACACTCTTCCAAACAGCATAACAGCCTCTCTAACAATGGCATATACCAAGCTGTCATATAAAGATGCTTATATACATATGTTTGTAACTTCTGTTATTATTCCTTTAATTGCGGGTCTTATTATAACTGTATTATGTATACTTGGCTTCGTTTATTAAAACAACTATAAAAGAGTAAACATTAATTGATATGTTTTAACTTAAAATACCGCCCATTTGGGCGGTATTTTTTATTTTGATAAAAGCAATATTATATTTCATAGTTTGTAATTTCTTTAGAACCTTTTTACAGAGTTTATTAAAACGCTTGCAAAATAATTTACACGCTTAAAGTAAAAAAACCATATTATATAATTTTAAAGATGCTTCCTATGTTTTTAACTTTTAAAATGATTCAGCAATTAAATCTCCACCATGAGATTTAAAATCCTCAACAAATATTTGCTTATGTATCTCAGTGAAATGAGAGCTTTTTTTAATTTCATTCATTTCTTCCTTTTCATGAGCTAAATTTTCGCGTGCAAGTTCAAGTACTTTTTCAGCATCACGTCTTGGAATAACAACAACACCATCAGAATCACCTACAACTATATCTCCAGGCATGACAACCTGACCACCGCACACAACTGGAACATTCATTTCTCCTGGTCCTTCTCTGTATGGTCCAAGTGGCGTTGCTGATAATGCAAAAACTGGCAAACTGCTGACCTTTATATCATCTACATCTCTTACGGCACCATTTACTATAAAACCACCTAGTTTTCGTGATTCTGCATATGTAAGCATCATTCCACCTACCAATGCACGGTCTGAATAACCAGCACCATCTATGACGATTATATCACCCTCTTTTGCATAATCTAATGCCATTTGGGCGACTAAATTATCTCCAGATGGAACTTTTACAGTAAAAGCAACACCACACAAAGATTTTTTATTAAATGGTCGAATACCACCAAACATACAATACATTCTACGAACACAATCACCAATATTACTGCTTGGTATTTTACCTAGTTCTTTTACTATTTCAGAGTTTGGACGTTCAAATTCTGTAAAAGCACGAAATCCAATAGACATATTACTAAGCTCCTTTTCAGATTGATAGTTACCTTTTTAGGCGCTCCACCAAATCATGTTTAATTTTTCAATAGATGCTCATTTTAGCATGATTTAGACCTACTTTCAGCTAGTTAGGCTTTGTTGCTTTTCAAAAAAGTAACGCAATACACTTTCAACATAGGCTTTGCCCACATCAAAAGTGTATTGTATTCTCCGAAGGTAGTCAAGTAATTTAAGATTACTTGACTAAATTTAGAAGAAGAAATACTACTATTTATATCTTCTGTAGGGGCAGGTATTGTGTAATATAAAAGACAATTCACTATGTAGTGTCAGCTATATAATGGGTTTTTCTATATATAAAAGAGCTTTCAGATTATTTTCTGAAAGCTCTTAAAAAGTAAGAATAGAAATTAATTATTACAAAATCAATCCATTGCTAAATCTGCTATATAGGTTGCATTCTGAGATGCTGAACCTGACTGATTTGTTAAAATGACATAATAATAATCGGAATCAGAAGACCTCACACGTGAAATAATTTTATACCTATTTCCATCTTTTGTTGATGCAATACCTCCTAAATATGTACCATCAGACTTATAGTAATCTGCATAAAATTTTCCACTAGCATAAGCATCAAAATTTCCTCCGAGAATTCCAGTGCTAAAGTAACGTTTTGTAAATGTATAATTTACAGTACCACTCCAATTTTGTTCATATGGATAGGATTCAGCTTCCTTAGTAGGTGGAGTTGTTGCACGAACAATATCTCCATTGAATGAAGTTACTGGCACATATTGAACTGGACTATCTGTTAGTGAAATTAATCGCATTCCAGTAACTGCCTCAATTTCATCTGCTGGATTATATGGAACTGTTTTTTGTTTATCATATTGGACTGGTTCATCTGTAAGCGATATCAACTGCATTCCTGTCTGTTGCATGATTTTCTCTGCTTCTGAGGATTCAGATTTTGAAAAATCTATTGCTCCTGCTGTGCAAGATAGTGTAATAGCTGAAACTACTGCTGTGAATAACAGTTTTTTCTTATTCATAAAAACATCTCCATTTTAAAAATTTAATGTCAAATATCTGGTTGTAATTCAACATGGTTCAATACTATCACGCTTATCATGTTAATATAATAACATGTATTTCAATATTTAACAATAATCAATATTAATGAAAAATATAATAGTGTGTTAGTATAATTTTAACAAATATGTTTGGTGAAATTATGAAAAAAGAAACTAATATATCTAAAGACAAGGTCATTCATTTGAGGACCGTTAATTTTGATATTTAAATTTATCTATAATTTTTAGCCTTTAAATCAAGTTTTAATATTTTTATATAGAGCATCAAATTTAATATATGTTGTATATGAATAAAAAACATGCTATAATACAGCTAATATTTTTTTAACGGTGAAAGATTATGACGATTGCAGAAATAGCTGAAAAAGCAGGTGTTTCTAAATCTGCTGTATCACGATACCTTAATAATGGATATATAAGTGATAAAAAGCGAGAAATAATTCAAAAGGTTATTGAAGAAACTGGTTACATTCCATCGAGTCAGGCACAGACCCTTAGAACAGGCAAAAGCCATATGATTGGCGTCATAGTGCCTAGAATTGATTCCGATTCTATTAGCAGAATTATTGCTGGTATTTCTGAGGTTTTAGAAGAAAATAAATATCGTCTGCTTCTAGCTAACACTCAAAATCGTCCAGAAAAAGAACTTGAATATTTAGATGTTTTTAAAAATGGCAATGTAGATGCAGTTATTTTTATAGCTACTATTTTAACAAATGCACATAAAAAAGCCATAAAATCATGTAATGTTCCAATTGTGCTTTTAGGTCAGCAAATGAATGATATAAGCTGTATTTATAATGATGATTTTGGTGCAGCATATGAGCTGACAAAATTACTGTTGGAAAATGGTAGAGATAAAATAGGTTATATAGGCGTTACCAATAAAGATAAAGCAGCTGGTGCGGAAAGATTAGCAGGATTTAAAAAGGCCCACAATACAAATGCTGACTGTATAGAATTAAGTGATTTTTCTTTGGATGGAGGATATAATGCAACAAAAAGACTATTGAATAAAAACAATGATATAAATGGTCTATTTTGTGCAACCGATACCATAGCAATTGGTGCAATAAAATTTTTAAAAGAGCAAAATATATCTGTTCCAAATCAAATTTCAGTTGTCAGTATTGGTGATTCAAAACTTAGTCAACTCATTTCACCTAGACTTACAACTGCAAAATATTATTATGCTGACAGTGGCGGACAAGCTGCTAAACATATAATAGATATGATAAATAAAGAAAATAAGCATATAATTCAGACTAAATTTGGTTTTGAAATTTGTGTTAGAGAATCTGTCAGCAAAATATAATATATTTTACTCACTCGTAAATAATACGGGTGAGTCTTTTATTTATACGAAATGTGCAAAAAATAGTGATTATATTTGTAAATGATTTATGTTTACAAATATTTTTCAAACACTTATAATTATTGAATAAAAACTGAAATCGATTTCATAAATTGAAAGAGGGAAATTTTATGGATTATGGAAAAATCGCATCAGACACTCTATCCTGTATAGGTGGAAAAGACAATGTAATCTCAGCAGCTCACTGTGCCACTCGTTTAAGACTTGTGCTTTCAAATAGCGAACTTGTTGATAAAGCAAAGCTTGAAGATGTAGATGGCGTTCAAGGTGTTTTTATAGCCCAAGGTCAGCTGCAAGTGATTTTTGGCACAGGTACCGTAAACAAGGTTTATGAAGAATTTATTAGAATCTCTGGTGCTTCTGCTGTAAGCAAAGATGAGGCAAAAAAACAAGCTGCCCAAAATATTCACTGGTTTAAACGTGCTATTAAAACTTTAGGTGATATCTTTGTACCTATTATTCCAGCAATCGTGGCTTCGGGTTTCCTAATGGGTATTATGGAATCACTAAAGTTTATGATAAATAACGGATTTATAACTCTCGATAATACAAGTTCTATATTTGTATTCGCCGATTTATTTTCCAATGTCGCTTATACATTCCTGCCGATTTTAATTGCATTTTCTGCAGCTAAAGTTTTTGGTGGAAATCCGTTTTTAGGCGCGGTTATTGGTATGATTATGCTGCACCCAAATCTTCAAAACGCTTGGACAGTTGCCTCTGAGGGTGTGCACTCTTATCAGTCAGTATTTTTTGGATTATATGAAATTCCACTTGTTGCTTATCAAGGACATGTAATCCCTGTTATTATTGCAGTCTGGCTTATGAGTACAATCGAGAAGAAATTACATAAAATTGTTCATCCAATGTTAGATTTATTTGTAACACCTCTTGTTTCTGTATTTGTAACCGGCTATTTAACTCTTGCTGCTATTGGACCAATATTCACTACTATTGAAAACTCTATTATAAGCGGTGTACAGATGTTAATTGCCCTGCCATTTGGCATTGGTTCATTTATCATGGGAGGAATTTATGCAACTACCGTTGTATCCGGCATACATCATATGTATACCATTATTGATTTGGGTCAGCTTAGTACATATGGACTTACTTTTTGGTTACCGCTTGCAAGTGCCGCAAATGTTGCTCAAGGCGGTGCAGCACTAGCAGTTGCTTTAAAAACTAAGAACAAGAAACTTAAAGCTATGGCACTTCCTGCATCTCTTTCTGCTTTTATGGGCATCACTGAACCTGCAATATTTGGTGTAAATATGCGTTTCTTCCGCCCATTTATTGCTGGCTCTATTGGTGCGGCTTGTGGTGCGTTATATGCTTCAATTGTTGGACTTGGTGCAACTGGTACAGGTGTAACTGGTATTTTTGGTGTATTACTTCATCTACATAGACCGATTCATTACATTTTAACCATTGGCATTGCAACCGTTGTAGCTTTTGTTATCTCTTGGATTTTAGGCACAGGAGAAGAGGAAAAAAACAAAATTGAAGTTAAAACCGCAAATAAAAATGAAATCTTATCACCTTTAAGCGGTAAAGCAGTGAGTCTTGCTGAAACAAATGACCCTGCTTTTGCATCTGAAAGCCTTGGTAAAGGTGTCGCTATTATTCCAAACGAAGGCAAACTATATGCACCATGTAATGCCGAAGTTACCGCTTTAATGGGTCATGCGATAGGTCTTTTATGTGAAAATGGTGCGGAGCTTTTAATTCATATCGGTATTGATACAGTGGAGCTAAACGGCAAACATTATAACCCTCATGTAACAGAATCAAGTAAGGTTTCTGCTGGTGACCTTTTAATTGAATTTAATAAAAATGAAATTGAAAAAGCCGGTTATAGAACTATAACCCCTGTTGTTATTACAAACTCTGATGATTATGCCGACATTGAAGTTGCTCTAGGCGATGTAAAACCATGCCAAAACAAGATTTTAACCTTAAAGTAAGGAGTATATAAAGCATATTATGAGTAATGCATTATACCGTGATTTAAAAAAACTTGTAACTTTAACTGAAAAAAACGCAGATTTTTCAAATGATAATTTAAGACTTAAATTTCATCTTATGCCGCCTGTGGGTTGGCTCAATGACCCAAATGGTCTTTGTAAAATGGATGAATATTATCATGTGTTTTATCAGTATTCACCTTTTGATTCTAATGGTGGGGTAAAACACTGGGGGCATTTTCGCTCAAAGGATTTAATAAATTGGGAGCAGTTGCCCGTTGCTATGTATCCTGACCAGCCTTTTGATGTGCATGGGGTTTATTCCGGCTCTGCACTGATTGAAAACCATAAAATGTATTTATATTACACCGGAAATGTAAAATTGGACGGTGATTATGATTATGTGTTAACAGGCAGAGAGCATAACACGGTTTTGGCTGTTTCATCTGATGGTATAACGGTAGATTATAAAAAACTACTGATGAAAAATTCCGATTATCCTGAAAATTTAACATGCCATGTACGTGACCCTAAAGTTTTCAAATTTGAAAATAAATATTATATGATACAGGGTGCCAGAACAAAAGAAAACCGTGGAGTACTTTTGGTATTTCAGTCTGATGACAAAATAAATTGGGAATATATAAACACTATTTCCACACCAGAAATTTTCGGATATATGTGGGAATGTCCTGATTTATTCTATCTTGACGGAATGTGGTTTTTAGTTTGTTCACCTCAGGGGGTTACAAAACAGGGAAATCATTATCAAAATATTTATAGCTGTGGATATTTTCCGCTTTATGGTGATTTTAGAGGGGAATACACGCTTGGAGAGTTTCAAGAACTGGATTTTGGTTTTGATTTTTATGCGCCACAAACATTTTTTGATGGCACAAGAAGAATTATGCTTGGCTGGTTAGGTATGCCTGATGCTGATTACACAAATCCAACAAAGAATTGGCAACACTGTTTGACTAGTTTTTGCACCCTTAAACGCTCTGGCAGTACAATTTATAGATACCCAGTAGCAGAGATGAACCTTTTAAGAGGTAGTGAAATTAAACCTGAAGATGCTACTGTGTTTGACTTAGAATATAGGTTTTCTCAAAGCGGCAGAATAATTATAAGAAATTCACTTGTTATTGAATGGTCAGAAGATTTGCTTTCTATAAGCCATATAAAGGGTGGAAATGGTAGAACTATAAGGAAAGTTGATGTTTATAATATAAATTCTATTAGAGTTTTAGCCGATACATCATCAGTAGAGATTTTTATAAATGGTGGTTTAAAAGTTCTTTCTACCAGATATTATCCTGAAAATGATGATAAAGGTATTATACTTCCTGAGCATGGACATGCAAGGATTTGGGAAATGAATCATTTTAATATAACAAAGGATATATAAAATCAAATATTTATTTAAAACCGAAATTGGTAAAAGATTATTCTATGCATGTAAAATAGGGGTTTAACATGAATAATATTATAAATACTCTTACACATAAAATGATTTTATTTAATAATAATGACCCTAAAAGAATACAACATCTGATAAAAGTCCATAGCTTTGCAAAACTTATATGTGAAATGGAAAATGTAGATTTGCATACAAAATTTATAACTGAATGTGCATCATTAGTACATGATATTGGAATAAAACCAGCAGAACAAAAATATGGCAAATGCAATGGTAAACTTCAAGAACAAGAGGGTCCAACATATGCTTATGACCTTCTCACTGAGTTAAATTTTAAGCCATCTGATATTGATAGAATTTGCTACCTTATAGGACATCACCATACCTACAATAATATAGATGGCCTTGATTATCAGATTTTAGTAGAGGCAGATTTCTTAGTCAACTTTTATGAAGATGGACTTGATAAAGAAACAATTAAAAAAACAGTAAATAAAATTTTTAAAACTCCATATGCTATAAAGCTTTGTAGTATAATTTATAACTTACGGCTGTAATAGCATGTGTCTGGTATTATATCACTATTATTTTATTTTTTAACATTTAGTTTACTATAAATACCTAACAACACCTAAATAGTCAACTAAATTACATATTTTGATAAATAATATTTACAAATAAAGTCCAGTTTAGATTATCTCTAAACTGGACTTTCTGAAATAATATAGATTATTTTACTGTAAGAACTTTATCCATTGCGTTAATATCACCTGTTTTTTCTATATCAATAGAATTATATGAATCACTGTTTGTAACAACAACAACTGTCACTGTAGGGTGACCCGCCGTTTCAATAGCTTTTGGGTCAAATGTTAATAGAAGTTGACCAAGTTTAACTTTATCTCCTTCTTTACAATTTAGTTCAAAACCTAGACCATTCATATCTACAGTATCAATTCCAACATGAATTAAAACTTCAATACCATCATTGGATTCAATACCAATAGCATGTTTTGAATCCATTGTCTGAATAATTGTGCCATCAAATGGAGCATAAACATTATTGTTTGATGGTTCAATAGCAAAACCACTTCCTAAAACTCCTGTTGAGAATGTTTCATCTGGTACTTGTTTAAGTGGTATTACATTACCATTCAAAGGGAAATATATAGTATTTGGTTCTGAAACATATGTATTTTCTATATCTGATGCTTTTTTCTTTGTTCCTGTTAGTAAGTAAGATGAAACTAAGGAAACAATAAAAGCAATACAAACAGTAGCTATTGCTATAAATATATTATTAGGATCTTCACCGATAAATGTAGGCAGTGCAGGTACACCAGGAGTTGCAAGTGCATAGCGTTTTAAATGGAATATGCCAGCAAATAAACCACCAGATACACCACCTAACATAACAGCAGGAATAATTTGTTTATATTTTACTATGATACCATATACAGCAGGTTCAGTTACACCGCAAAATGCTGTAAATCCAGTAGAAAATGCAAGCTCTTTTGCGTTTTTATCTTTTGTACGAAGAGCAAATCCGATAGTAGCACCAGATGTCGCAAGAACCGCCGCAAGGAAACCAGGACCACAAACAGTTTCATATCCCATTTCTGCTAACTGCAATGTTTGAAGAGGCGGGAAAATTGCAAGATGCATACCAAAGAAAATAAGGAAAGGCTGAATTGCACCAACAATAGTAGGAACTAAAATAGGTATATTTTTGTCTAAGAACGCTATAATACCTGATAAAATACCACCAATATAAGCACCTAAAGGAGCTAATACAATTAATGAAACAATTGCTGTAACAGCCATTGTAATTAGTGGTTTTAAAATTGCCTTAACCATGTTTGGAGAAACTTTTTCTGCAAATTTTTCTACAAATGACATAAACCACACTGTTAGAATAGTTGGCAATATGGAAGAGGCATAAGAAAATAATTTAACTGGCAATCCGAAAAATGTTACAGTTTCACCTGCTGAAACAAGTGCTATCCAGTTTGGGTGAATTAACACACCACCAATCATCGCTGCTAGATATGGATTACAACCGAATTTAGTAGCTGATGAAAAAGCTAATACTACTGGAAAGAAATAAAATCCTGAGTCTGCAATAAAATTTAAGATATAATATTCGTTTGAAGTGTTCGATAAACCAAATACAACTAATATAGTAAGAATTGCTTTTATCATACCTGCACCAGTAATCAATGGAATAACTGGTGCAAATATACCCGAAATCATATCAAGTAGCTTTGCACTAAATTTTTGCTTTTCTTCATCTTGTTTTACATCATTAGTTGCTTTTAAATCTCCGGTTATTGCTGTTACTTCTTTATATACCTCAGCAACGCTTGGGCCTATAATAACTTGAGTCTGAGCACCAACTTCTTTTACACCCATAACACCATCTAACTGCTCAATTTTAGAAATATCAGCTTTTTTCATATCAAACAGTTGAAAACGTAGACGAGTCATACAATGAATAACACTTTTAATGTTTTCTTTGCCGCCTACTAAAGGAATCAAATCAGCTGCAAGCTTTTTCTTATCCATTTTCTTTCTCTCCTTCTCTTTCACTTAAATATTAGAAAGATCTTCTCCGTTTGTTGCTATGACTTTTTTATACCAATCAAAGCTCTTTTTCTTTGTACGAGCTAAAGTACCATTACCTAAATCATCTTTGTCCACATAAACAAAACCATAGCGTTTTTTCATTTCTCCAGTGCCAGCACTAACCAGGTCTATTGGTCCCCAAGGGGTGTATCCCATAAGGTCAACATGATCAATTTCGACCGCGTCTTTCATTGCTTTAATATGTGCAGCTAAGTATTCAATTCTATAATCATCTATAATTGAGCCATCTGATTCAACATTATCAACAGCCCCCATACCATTTTCTACAATAAATAAAGGTAGCTGATATCTATCATAAAGATTATTTAAAGCCATACGAAGTCCAATTGGGTCAATCTGCCAGCCCCATTCAGTGGCAACCAAATGTGGATTTTTACCTCCACGAAGCATATTGCCTCCTGTATATTCAGTAACATGAACACCCTCAACCCTAGAACAGTAATAACTAAAACCAATGTAATCCACTACACCTTCTTTTAATATAGCTTCGTCACCAGTTTCCATTGTAAAATGACCATTTATAGACTGCTGATAAGCAGTACATACATTAGTATAACGACCTCTAACCATGACATCACTATAATAATATGTAGTTGCCATTACATCACGTGCAACAATCTGGTCAGCAGGGTCACAGGTTTCTGGATAAGTGGTCGGATAAAGAATCATACAACCAATTTTAGCATCTGGATCTATTTTATGACATTCTTTAACTGCTAAAGCACTAGCAACCAATAAATGATGACTTACTTGAAGTTTTACATCTGCAACATTTTCATCATCTCTGTAGATAATACCAGCCTGTAAATAAGGTCTAACTAATCCTAAAGTACAATTAACTTCATTAAAAGTCATCCAATATTTCACTTTACCTTTGTATCTATTAAATAATACCTTACAATAATTATGGAAGAAATCAATAAGTTTTCTATTTCTCCAACTGTCATATTCTTTTACTAAAGTTAAAGGCATTTCATAATGACTAATAGTTACCACAGGCTCTATACCATATTTTAATAACTCATCAATAACATTATCATAGAATTTCAAACCAGCTTCATTAGGCTTTTTTTCATCACCACGTGGGAAAATACGTGTCCAAGCAATACTAAATCTAAAGCACTTAAACCCCATTTCTGCAAGTAAAGCTATATCTTCTTTATAGCGGTGATAAAAGTCTACTGCTACATGGCTAGGGTAATATTCACCATCTATTACTTTATCATGAATAACTCTTTGTACAGTTGCACTACCACCTTTATATACATCATCTATTGATAGTCCTTTACCGCCTTCAAGATATCCGCCTTCAAACTGATTTGCTGCTGTTGCTCCACCCCAAAGAAAATCTGTCCTAAATTTCATATATTAAATTTCCTTTCTCTTTGTTTTATTACAAAATCATCTGTATTGATTTTTTTATATCATATCAGGAAATTTTATGCAATATATATACAAAAACTTGGAACAACGTTTTATTTTTATATATTTTTATACTCAAAAAACTAAAACAACTGTTTTAATGTTTCGAGTTTGATTGAATATGAACTATTGAAAAGTAAATCAAAATAACTTAAAATTAAAAATAATAAGATATGAGGGGAGGGTTTTAATATGCTGTTATCTCAACAAATAGAAGAACTGCATCTTCCTCATGCAGAAGCTGCAGTTGCAAAATATATATTAGAACAAGGTAGTCAATTAAAAGGAATGTCAACTCGAAAAATTGCTTCAAAAGCATACACTACACCAGCTACATTAGTTCGATTAGGGCAAAGATTGGGTTTTGAAGGTTGGACTGATTTTTTCACTGCTTTTTTAGAAGAACGTGAATATTTGGAACGACATTTTAATAAAATTGATGCAAATTGCCCTTTCTCAAAGTTAGATAATCAAACAACTATTGCAAATAAAATAGCAACTTTACATATGGAAAGTATACAAGATACAATGGCTTTATTAAATTATGATGAATTATATAAAGCTGTAGATTGTTTGTTGAAATCAAAAAATATATATTTAGTAGGTGTCAGTGTATCTTTAGATTGCACATGGTTATTTAAACGAAATATGCAACGTATTGGAAAAAATGTAATTCTTGAATCTAATCAAGGTGAATTATTTTTCTCACTTTTTTCTGCAACAGAAAATGATTGTGCTATTATAGTTTCTTATTCTGGAACAACAAAAAGAGTTGTAGATGCCATGTCTATTTTAAATAAACAAAATGTACCTACAATCCTAATTACAGGGCTTGGTAATAATGATATAAAAGAAGGCTCTGTCACAACAAATGGTTGATTTTTGACGAGAAATAGCGTATAATAATAGTAAGAAACAGTACCACCGAAG
>CALWBL010000014.1 GCA_944376065.1 uncultured Butyricicoccus sp.
TTTTTTCAACTATTACATCTGCAAGTCATTGGGTTTATGTAACAAACATTATAATTTACGAAGTTTTTTTGCTGAATCTGGTAATTTAGGCTGATGTGCAATAAACATGCAAGTGGTGTTTACATTTAGTGATGTTATCATCACTGCAAATGAAGCAACCACACCTCCTAATAGATATAATAACTTTTGTTTCTTTTTCATTAGATATTCCTTCCTAAAATTTAACTTAAAACTAACCACATACCCATTATAGTCTTTTTTTATTTTTGTGCGAACTTTGGGTACAAGTGATTGAATTAAGGGTACAAGTGATGAAAAAACAGGAATAGAATATGACTCTATTCCTGTTTATAGTCTTCATATGGAATTATAACAGCTACCGAAAAAGTATTATTTGTATGCTCTATTCTTATTTCACCACCATGGTTTTCTAAACCCTTTGATATATTGTTAAATCCCATACCATGACTATATTTAAAAGGCTTTGTTGTTTTAAAATATTTTTTCATTACCTATTATAATTGAATTATATATTCTTTCATCAATTATTATCATGGTAATATTCACAATAAGTAATATAGAATCATTTATAAGTACATTGTATACACTTAGATCATTTTTCTCCAAAGAGCCAATAAATAAATACAACGTTCCAAAAAGTATTATACTAAATGCTAAATAATAAAGTTTAGATAAATCATAACTTTTTGTATATTAGTATTAAATTTTTATTTTATCATCAAAACAATTTAACATATAATCATAAAATGCTGTATATTCACATACATAATTATCTTCTTCATCAAATATTCTTATCCAAGCTGAAATATAATCCATAGGTGGTTCATAGGAATAACTTTTACTAAAAGAAACGCCCTCATTTTCAAATCTATATTTCTTAAGAACAGTTTCTAAATCAGAATACATATCTTCCATAAATGAGACCCTATCATTGTCCCACCAATTTTTTAAACATTTTTTCAATTCATCACGAGTTATATCAAATAAATTATTATCAGAAATAAAATTACTAAAATCTTCGGATTTTATTGGTATTTTCATCAATGTAATCCCTCCCTAAATAAGTCAAATATCCATTCTCCAGATTCTGTTTTATACCCAAATATTCTATAATCACCATATTGTTTGCTAATTATTTTTATCTCGTGTGTATATTGCTTGCCTATTTTTGAACTAGTTGATATTTTTTTAATTCCTGCTTGACCCTTAGCGCCTACTAGTCCTTTTTCAGCTGCATCTTTAAACAATTGTAAAACTTTTTTCCCTTCAGCTCCTTTAAATTTTCTATTTATTTCTTTAATTGCTTTTGATGAAATGCCATCTGAATACTTAAACGTTTTCATGGCTGCTTCAACAGCTTTTTTCCCTTTAGATGTCTTTGCAAACTTTGCAACTTCATCAACTTTTAATAATGTTTTACCACCTTTTCTAAAATATGCTGTTGATGGAAGCGCTGGTAACAAAGCAGCAGTATCAAGAACAGCCCATCCAAAATTGCCCCAAGATGGATTTGCAAACAACTCCGCCCAACTTGCACCTGCCATTAAAATATCTACGGCATCCCAAAAATTTCGTGTTTGTATACCACCATGTTTTTTAACATAGTAAGTTGTACCATACATTGTTTCTATTTTTTCAATAAGAATATAAGAAGCATATGTAGTTTCAACATAGCTTGTACTACCTTTTTCAGCAGCAAAAGCAGGAACACCCATACTTAACATCATGGATGAAGCAATAAAAACACTTAAAATTCTTTTAGATAAATTTTTCATATATAATACCTCCTTGTTTAGTGAGATAATACTATATGATTTCATCAAAATTGTATAAAACAACATGGTTATTTTGCTGAAAATTTGTAATTTTTTTGTTATTTATACATATAAAAATAATAATTAACTGAAAAGTTAGATAAATACCATAACAGCAATAAATATACAAATAAATATTTACTATGTATATTATTTTTTGACCGTTAAATTCGGTACTCAAAATTTCATATATTTTATAAATAATAAAATACAGTTTTTATACTAGATTTAATGATGTTAAATTTAAGACTAATCTTTTTAACGTATCAACACTTGTGAAATATATAAAAAAATAATGTTATAACATAAACAATACCTTATATACTTATTAAAAATGAGATTTATATTATAAAAAACGTAAATTTATATCAAATCTTTAAAACATACTCATATTCATACTTAAAAAAACTATTTGAAAATGCAAAAACTAAAGATGAACAAGATTTTTATATAAAACTAGTAAATCTTGTTCTTCAAAAAGAGCAATTAAGAGTAATAAGTGAATAATTTATTATTAAGTGGTCATTTTGACCACTTAAATTTTTTATAGGAATAAAAATGATAATAAATCATTGTATTATTGCCGATAATAATATAATATATTATAAGAAAGGAATGATAATATGAGTTTTAAATCTGTACAAGAAATCGCAAAAATATGGGGGATTTCTGAACGAAGTGTACGGAATTATTGTAGACAAGGTCGTGTATATGGTGCTGTTTTACAGGGGAAAACATGGAAAATTCCTGCCGACACTGTAAAGCCAGATAGGGCAAAAAAAGGAACCAGCCCTTTATTACTTAGATTAAATCAAGAACGAGAAAAAAAAATAAAAGGCGGAATATATCATAAAATTCAAATTGAATTAACTTATAATTCTAATCATATGGAAGGTAGTCGTCTAACGCATGACCAAACCAGATATATTTATGAGACTAATTCCATGAATGCAACTGATGAAGTTATAAAAATAGATGATATTATTGAAACAAAAAATCATTTTAAATGTATTGATTACGTTTTAGCAAAAGCCACTGAACCGTTAAATGAAAATCTAATTTTAAAATTGCATAAAATTTTAAAAACAGGCACTTCAGATAGTGAACTTGATTGGTTTGCAGTTGGAGCATATAAAAAACTTCCAAATGAAGTTGGCGGACATGAAACAACACCACCTCAACAAGTATCTGACGAGTTAAAAAAATTATTGATACAATATAATAACAAAAAAGAAAAAAACTTAGAAGATATCATTGATTTTCATGTAAAATTTGAGCGTATTCACCCATTTCAAGATGGAAATGGCAGAGTAGGACGACTAATTATATTTAAAGAATGTTTAAATTATGGAATTGTTCCATTTATAATCCAAGATGATTTAAAATTATTCTATTATCGTGGAATTAGTCAATGGGGAAAAGAAAACGGATATCTAATGGATACCTGCTTGACTGGTCAAGATAGATTTATAAAATATCTTGATTATTATAAAATCTCATACTAATTAAATAAAACTATCTATATTGATTCAAAATCAATATCAATAAATAATACTCAATTTTCAACACATTTATTTTTGGTAAAATAAATGTGTTTTTTATTATCTAACATTTAATTAAAAATATTTTTAAATTTTTGTTAAATTAGACACTATAATAAAAATTATATTTTGAATTTATAATTTATTGTAATTGAAATTTGTCAGACATAAATATATAATCAATATATAAAATAAATATTGATAAGAGGTTATAAAAAGTGTACAGAAACACTAGAATTACAGTTAGAATTCCAGAAAGTCGAAAACAACTGCTGGAACAATGGGCAAAAGATAATAACTGCACGGTATCAGATTTAATAAACAACTTAATTGAAAATCGATTACGCAGAGAAAAAAGACACACAAAAAAAGCTGAAAATAATAAAGGTGATTAAATATGACTGATAAATATAGTAGTGCGGTTAATAATCTGTTCAGTGGATTATCTAACATATTAACTGCAAATTATAAGAACCTTAATTCAGAAGAGAAGACTTATCCATTATTAAAAATAAAAAGAGATATTCATGATGAAAAGCAAAACATTTTATTTCAAAAAGATAAAACTTATGTATTTTTATCTGGTTTAATATATCTTTTAGATGAAAATACCGAAATAAATGAAGATTTTTTTAATAATAACAGTCCAGTAAAAAACACCAATAATAAAAACATAGATTTTTTTGATTTATTAACTTATATATCTGAAGATAATACCCTAGAAGATTTTGTAGATTTAGGCAAAGTTATTCGTGGATTGATGGCAATATATAAGGATGAAACCAACAAAAAGTTAAATATATCGCCAAAAATTTTACAACGTTGTAATAGTGAAAAACCAGAAAATTTATATATCCCAACATCTAAACTAACTCGAAATCTAAATAATATTATTGAAGCTGGTATGAGAGGTGTCAGTTTAAATGTTGCAAGCAAGGAAAGTCAAAAGTCAATGTACACAAACTGTATTATATCTTTTGATAATGATAAAACAAACCTTTCAAAGAAAACAACCCCTTATGATACACTTGTTTATAATGCTATTGCTACATATGCAGAACATTTTGGAGCTGATAAATTAATCACTTTAGAAAACATTTATCGTATTATGGTCGGTGATAACGGAAGTGCAACACCTAGTAAACAGCAAGTCGAAAAAGTAAAACAAAGTATTGATAAAATGCGTGTTTATACTATAAAAATCGATTGCACAGATGAAGTTAATGCCTATAAAAAATCACATTTGGCAGGAGAATGTGACCAGCTTAGAGAAAACAAAGATGGAAAATTCTTTTTTGATACATATTTATTAGCGTGTGAATGGGTTTCTGCGGTTTCAAACAGAAATGAAGTTACTGCTTTACATTTGTTGAGAAAACCTGTAATGCTGGAATATTCGAAGATTAGTGGACAGATTTTAAATATACCATCTTATTTGCTAGATACCAAACATATACAGCAAAATACCGAACGAAATTTAATTTTAAAAGACTGTTTATTAAGACGTATAGAAGGAATGAAAGGAAATAATGCTCTAAATCAAAATATTATTTCTCTATATAGCTATCAAAAGAACGGAAAGTATAAGCAAGGCTTATACGAACAAGTGCTGCAACAAAACGATGTGAGCAAAAAAGAAACTATTGCTATTAGAGATGCAGCAGCAAAATATTTAGACTATTGGAAAGAATGTAAATATATAAAAGATTATCAATTTGAAAAGAAGGGAAGAACAGTTTCTGGCATAAAAATAGAACTTTGATTTGTGGCAAAATTTAAAGATACAAACTTAATCCGTAGCTTAATTAGGTATTTAAAATATATCAAAAATAATGTATTTACAAGCACTTTTGATACGTGCAGTATTTCTAGTTTTTTAATGCAAATTAAATATATCTTTGTTAAATATTCCAAATTGCGGGCAAACTATGGGTACCGTCCGGGCAAACTTTGGGTACCAAAAGCACTTTCAAGATTCACAACTTCCAATTATGTAAAAATAATACATTTATAAACATTCATTTTATATGCAATATATCTAATATTTTATAGAAATCTAGCATATTTTTTGTTTGATTATTAGAAAATAAAAATTTCCAAAAAATTACGGGTGGGCAAACTATGGGTACCATCGGGCAAACTTTGGGTACCATGCGGGCAAACTATGGGTACCATCGGGCAAACTTTGGGAACTATGGACACTTGTCCACAGATTAAAAATCGCCCAAACTTGACAAACTTTAGTTATGAAAAATGCCGTTTTTGTCGGTTTTTAAGCGTTTAAAATCAAAAAAAATTTTTGCCAAAAATCGGCCGTAAGTTACTGTAAGTATACTGTAAGTAACTGTAATAGGGAAACCGCCTATTTCCAGTTGGGCGGTTTCCCTTAATACTCTTCTTACAAGGTTCTCAAAAATTTTGAAAAGAAATTTTTTCCAAGAAAAAATTTTAGTAAGATCCTTGTAGGAAAAAACTTTTTTTATTCATGCCCAAGTTAAAGCTCAAACAGCCGCAAATTAAACCAAGCTTTATGAATTGCTTTTGTAATCTTTTTCAAAATAAGTTCAAGCTAGTCAAACAATGATTTTTTCCTATAGGTTTTGAAAACTTTTTTGAAACCCATTAACATGGAATGCGAGAGGCATTTTGAGAAGTTTGGAAATAAAGCATAGTATATTCCATACCGACAAATAGCCGTAAACGGCTCAGAACGCCCCTAGAATCAATTTTACGAATTTAGGTAGTAAAACTATACCCTGAAATAAAGTGCCGCTTAGAATGCGTCTACGGCGATTTATGAGCATATGTGTAAAAATAAAAGCAATAATAAAAATTTCTCTCTTACAAGATTTTTAAAATAATTATCTGGAGGATTACAAATATGACCCGAGAACAAGCAAAACAAACGGTTTATGATAGATTTAGACAAACTTTGAAGCCTGATAGAAGCGGAAAAGGCTATATTTGCCCTATATCAGGCTGTACAAGTGGCACCGGTTCACACGGAACAGGTATAACAGAAAACCCAAAACAGCCAAATCACTTTACTTGTTGGGCAGGTTGTTTTAAAAATGCTGATGCTTTTAAAATCACAGCAAAACAATTAGGCATGAGTTTTGAAAGCGGCAACAGTAAGCATAATTTTGAGGTTATAAAAGCAGTATACAATGAGTACGGAATTGACATAACCTCCGTAGATGGCTCAGAACGCCCTCAGATGCATTTAAACGGTACTAGTAATATAAATACTACCCTAAAGCAAAGCGCCCCGTACAACGCATCTGAGGCGAAATACGGGGTGTATATGAAAACGGCTAGTAAAAAATTCAAAGGCAGTCCAGCTGAAATTTATATAAACAATCGTGGTATAAGCTCAGCTGTTGCAGAGCGTTTTAACTTGGGTTATAGCGAAAATGAATATTTCCCCAACAATGAAAAACACCCTGCTTTGATAATTCCCGTTGGAACAGATTTTTTTATCAAACGTAATATAGAGCAAGGTTCAAGGTTTAGCAATGCAAAAGGGGTTTCAAGCAATCTTTTCAATAGCAAACAGTTAACAAATCAACAGGATATACCTGTCTTTATTACTGAAAGTGTTATTGATGCCTTGTCAATTATAGAAGCAGGTTGTGAAGCGATAGGACTTAACAGCACAAGCAATGTTGATTTATTAGTCAAAATGTTAGATACTTTAGAAAGTTTACCGCCTTTTATACTCTGTTTAGACACTGATGAAGCAGGTGATAAAGCAACAGAAAAGCTATCAAATGCATTCAAAGATAGAAATCTCAGATTTATCGACGGACGTTTTATTATAAAAAATTGTGATGATATAGATCAAAACGCAAAACTCAAAGATGCTAATGAAGCTTTGGTAAAAAATCGTAGTGTTTTTATAGAGTCTGTTGCTATTGCTAAACGTAAAGCATTAAACATTTTACCTGCTGAGCTTGAAGAGTATGAGCAACAAAACGCAGCTTCATACTTTGCTAGCTTTGCAAATAATATTGAAAAAAGTAAAGAAGTTATTTGCACAGGTTTTAATGATTTAGATAATGCACTTGATGGAGGTTTGTATTCTGGACTTTATTTTATAGGTGCTATTTCATCACTAGGAAAAACAACATTTTGCCTACAAATTGCAGACCAGATAGCAAAGCAAAAACAAGATGTGTTAATATTCTCTTTGGAGATGGCAAGAGATGAACTTATGGCTAAAAGTGTATCAAGATTGACCTTTATTAACGCTCAAAAGCAAAATATAAGCTCAAAAAATGCAAAATCTGTTCGAGGTATTTCTGATGGGCGTAGATGGCAAAATTATAGCCAAACCGAAAAAGAACTTATACATAACAGCATGGATGAATATCAAAATCAGATTGCACCAAATATATGGATATTTGAAGGTGTAGGGAATGTTGGAGTTAAAGAGGTTAGAGAAAAATTAAGCCGTCATATCTCTTTAAAAGGTCGAAAACCTTTGGTTTTAATTGATTATGCGCAGATTTTAGCTCCTTTTGATATTAGAGCAACCGACAAGCAAAACACTGATAAAGCTGTTTTAGAGCTTAAACGCCTTAGTCGTGATTTTGATATACCTGTTTTATGTGTATCAAGCTTGAACCGTGAGAGCTATACAGAGCCTATAAGCATGAGAGCTTTCAAAGAAAGTGGTGCTATTGAATATGGTAGTGATGTATTATTGGGCTTGCAATATAGTGGTATGGATTATGATGACGGGGAAACTGAAAAAACTCGTTTTAAACGTATTAGAAGCCTAATAAAAAATTATGAACAAAGTGCAGCAAAAGGCAAAGGAATTGATATTCAGCTTAAAGTGTTAAAAAATCGAAATGGTAAAAAGGGTACTTCAATAAATTTTGTTTTCTATCCTATGTTTAATTATTTTTCGGAAAGTGACTTTAAGGAGATTGATGAATCTACACCGTTTGATATGAATTATTCACCAATTGAACTTTAACCAAATATTTTTTTAAGCCAACCACTTATATTATATTCTCCACATTTATTTCTCAGATAGTAAGTAGTAACATTTTATTTCTTCATGGTTTCCCATAATGGTTTATAAGAAATCATATTTTTCTCTCCTTTACTATCCTTTGAGTATGACTTATAGTGGTCATATAGTGTTATTCTCAATATAAAGCATATAGTAGAAAGGGTGAAAACTATGGATGCTCAAATAGAAAAACTAACAGATGCACTTGTAGCAGCTCAGCAAACCGCAGCAGCTGCACAAGCTCTTCATGCAGGAACAACGCAGCAACAAATAACAACCACTCAAAACACACAAGAAAAAAAGAGTTCGACTATTTTAAGAATACAAGCTAGTGAATCAATCTCAACTAAAACAAACAACAAAAACCCCACGAGGTGCAAACTCGTGGGGTTTTCTATTCCTTTTTTAGGGTGCTTATGCCCTAGGCTAGTTACCAACTTATTTATAACTGTATAACCATTTGATCATATAGTGACAGGCTACACCAGCCATAACAGTAATTATAAATGACATAAGACAATCCATCTAAGCCTCCGCATTGCTGTATTAGTATATGGATGGTAACATAAATGATTATATAATAGAAACAATGATTAGAACACCGAAAAATAATGCATATATATAAATAAACCTAAAAAAACAAAAATTTATAGTGACATTCTATAAATAAAAGTCTAATTTATTTTGCTTAATCATAGTTAAAAATAAATTTAAATTTTATTCAAAACCCATGATACCATTTTTGTATTAAACCATTCATCTTCACTTAAGGCAGTATTTTTAATAGATAAATATTTTATATGATTTAGATAAGACTTATAATTTGTTTTAAAAGGATATCTTAAAAATCTATTTTTACAAAAAACATCAATATTAGATTCAAATGTTATTATATCTTTATTATTTAAGTAATTAAGAAAATTCTTTATAGATATACAGATTTGAGGATTTCTTGATAATTTCCTACTATAAGGATAATCATTTTTTATAGAAATTGCATTTAATAAACCATATAATGAATTTGTATATTTATCATCATTATCACATACTAAATATAGCAAATACAATTTCATTATTTGTATAAGGTGACATTTCACCTTTTTTTATTTTGTTTTTTTCCAAATCACTTAAATTGCTGTTTTCTACTTTTTCTAATATTTTATCACAGCTTTGCAGTAAAATTGGTTCTTGTGTTTTTTCCATAACAATGAATTCTCGTTATTATATTTTTTACATTTATTTTTGTGTAGTATATAATCGGATACTGTTTATTTTTATTAACTCTAATTGAGTAAAAAATTATATAGATTAAATCTGTTCGGTAATTAAAAATAATACTTAACATTACAAATAGAAAATATAAAAAACTTAAATTATTCTTAACTTTATAGGTAAAATTGGTGTATTATCTAACTAACAAACATTATTTATTGAAGAAATATGTCGATGTAATAAGAAAATATATTTTTAAGTCTATTTTAAGGAGAGATTCTTATGAAAAGTATAAAAAGTAAAATATTATTTCTTATGATTTCAACTATTGTTGGTGGTATGCTGATACTTGGAATTTTAGGTATTTTAATGAACTTTTACACCTCTAATTCAATAATAAAAAATGACATGAAAGTTACCGCAGAGGTTACTGCATCAAGAATTGAAGAAGAACTAAAAGCTTATATGAATGCTATACAAGCCACTGGTTCAGTAGCTAGACTAAGTGATCCTACATATTCTATACAGCAAAAGCAAGATTTAATAAATCAGTATGCACAAAATTATGGTATGATTCGAGGTAATATAATTGGAACAGATGGCATTAGCTTATTTGATGGAAACGACTATTCAAATCGCGAATATTTCAAACTCGCAATGCAGGGAGAATGTAATGTATCAACTCCAGTGCGTAGCCAAGTAACTGGCGAACTATCAATTATTGTCTCAGGTCCACTATGGCTTAATGGTGAACAAAATAGCCAAATTATTGGTGTTGTTTATTTTGTACCCGATGAAAACTTTTTAAATGACATTGTAGATTCAATACACATCACTGAAAATACTTCTGTATATGTTATAGATAAAAACGGCAACACTATTGCAGACCCAGACCCATCAAAAGTATTAAATGAAAATATTCAAGAAGAGGCAAAAACAGATAAAACATTAGAGGCACTTGCTGGTTATCATGATAATATGATTGCAGGCGAATCAGGTGTTGGCGAATATACAATACACGGAGTCAATAAAATACTCGCATATGCACCAATTAACAGTACAGATGGTTGGAGCTTGGGAATGGGTGTTCCAAAATCTGATATTATGGGTCCGCTTTACACAACTATAATTGCAACTGTGGTACTTATTGTAATAACAATCTTGATTGGTATCTTCATTTCAATTCGTTTTGCAGAATCAATTGGAGTACCTATTCAGCGTTGTGTTGATAGAATCGTACTGCTAGCTAAAGGTGATATTAACAGCCCGATTCCACAGGTTAACACACAAGATGAAACTGGTCGCTTAGTAGAAGAAACATCAAACATCGTCAAAACACTACACAATTTAATAGGTGATATGAGATATCTCCTTGGTGAGATGGCAAATGGAAACTTCAATGTTCACTCAAAAGATAAAGAATATTATATAGGTGACTATCAGCCTCTATTGCTTTCCATTAATAAAATTAGAGATGATTTAAGTAATACTCTTTCGCAAATTAATGTTGCATCAGAACAGGTTTCTATGGGTTCAGAGCAGGTTTCTTCTGGAGCACAGTCACTGGCACAAGGTGCAACTGAGCAGGCAAGTTCAGTTGAGGAGTTATCTGCAACAATCAATGATATTGAATCAGTTAGTAAAAAAACAGCAGAACTTGCATTAAATGCTCAATTATATTCAAATCAAGCTGGTGGTGAATTAACGCAAAGCAGTGTTCACATTAACAATCTTGGTGATATTATGCAAGATATTTCAAATTCCTCTAAGGAAGTAGGTAAAATTATTTCTACTATTGAGGATATAGCATTCCAAACAAATATATTAGCCCTAAACGCTGCAGTAGAAGCTGCGCGTGCAGGTGAAGCCGGCAAGGGATTCGCAGTTGTAGCTGATGAAGTACGAAATCTAGCTTCAAAATCTGACCAAGCTGCTAAGGCAACCAAAGAAATGATTGAAAAAACAGTAGTTTCAATCGAAGATGGAGCTAATATGATGAAACAAGTTACATCAGCGGTGGAAACTGTTTTGGAATCAGCAGCTAAAGCGGTCTCCAGCATGTCTAGTGTGGCAGATGCAGTTCAACAACAACATGTTTCTATTTCACAAATTACACAAGGCATTGACCAAATTTCATGCGTGGTACAAACAAACTCTGCAACTGCTGAACAGTCAGCAGCCGCAAGTGAAGAACTTTCTGCTCAAGCGGATATGCTTAAAAATCTTATTCAAAAATTTGATCTTTTAAATGACAATGATAACTAAATAAAAAAGAGGTCGTTAAAAACGACCTCTTTTTTATTGACTTAATGCTACATTTTTAGTACTATAAATGTATATTACTATAGTACTAAAAATTTATAAATGGAGAAACAAGGCTATGATTATTACTATCGCAAATCAAAAAGGCGGTGTTGCAAAAACAACTACAAGTGCTGCTTTTGCTGCCGGTTTAAGACAAAAAGGTTATAAAGTACTTGCTATTGACCTTGACCCACAAGGAAATTTATCTGACAATGTTGGTGCAGATAACCTAGAAAAACCAACTATTTATGAGCTTCTTAAAAATGAAGTTTCTATAAATGATACTATTCAGAAAAATAACCAGTTTGATATTATACCATCAAATATAATGCTTGCTGGTCTTGAAAAAGAAATAATTGCTGAGCTGGGAAAAGAGCAACGTTTAAAAGAATCTTTAGAAAATAATGATTATGATTATATAATTATCGATACACCACCAGCTCTTGGACTTTTGACAATAAATGCTTTCACAGCATCTGATGAAGTTATTATCCCAACCACTGCTGGTATTTTTTCAGCATCAGGTATAACTCAGCTTTATGATACTATCAGAAACGTAAAGAAATATTGTAATTCTAATGTTAAGATAAATGGTATATTAATAACAAAGTTTAATCCTCGTTCAAATAATAATCAAGATATGAAAAATTTAATAAGTAAGCTCGCTGAATATATAGACGCACCAGTTTATAAATCTTTCATAAGAAATTCTGTTGTAATTGAAGAAGCACAGACTAGAAAAGTTGACATTTTCAGCTATAAAAAAGATAGCACAGTTGCAACAGATTATTCTCAATTTATAAAAGAATACTTATCAAGATAAAAGGTGATAAACTATGAAAAAAAATCATTTAGATACAGATAGTATGTTTAAAAGCCTAATCTCTACAATAGATAATAAAACAATAGATAAAACTGAGATTATATCAAATAGAGGACGAAAACCAGATAATAAAAAGAAAATTCAGGTTTCAATCTATATGACTGAAGAACAAGCAAAAAATTTACGACTTCAAAGCGCGGAGAAAGTTAAAGAAAATGATAAATCAGCTATTGCACGAATGGGTATAGATATTGCCTTAGGTTTAAGCAATGATGACTATTTATATATAAAATCTGAGGCAAAAAAGCAAAATAAACAAGTTATTGATATAATAAATGATGCTCTAAAATTATATAGAAAATAAATATTTTTAGTATTAAAGTACTATAAATTTTTAGTACTAAAAATTTATAAAATTAAAACATCAACTTGTTAAACCTAAATTATATCTTTAGGCAAAAAATATATTTATACTGATATAAAAATAAATATATATAAATAAAAAATAACATATTGAATATAATTAGTTATTTTTTTGAAAAAACATAAAAATAATATTTACAAGGGTAGCCCTCAAATGCATATATACCCGTATTAAGGCGAGAACGGGCCTAGAATCGATTTTAGGGCTATAGGTTATACACAAGAAAGAAAGGAGGATATATACCCATCCGCTTAAAACGCTTTAGAACGCATTTTAGAAGGCTATATGGAGAATATGGCTTTTAAGACTCCAAGAAACACAAGATGTTATCCTCAAAAACAGACTTTATTGTAAGTGTTGAACTTAAAAGGTAATTTATAATATTTACATACACTTTGTGGGTCTAAGAATTATATCCGCTGTAAGAAAAAATTCATACTCTCCATTTCAGTTAAGCAATATACGCTAAAATAGCCTCAGACGCTTTATATTGCGTTCTAAGACCTCTCGAAATAAAACACAATGCCTGAATGGGTTAACGTTTATTCTAGGGCATTTTCGTCCTCTACAGGGTAAGGTTTACGTCACAGTATGCATAGGGGATAAAAAATAAGACCTGTAAAAGAAAAAAATTTTGAGAAGTTGAGATTTAAATTTTTCATGAAAATTTTTAGACAATTCATTAGGCTTTGTAGCCCTTATGGGTTTTATTGAAAGATGGCATAAAAGCCTTTTTGGTAGGCTTTAGACCGTCTATCTAAAGTACTTACTGTCGATTTTTTAAAAATTTTTTTGAATTTTTTTATTAAAAAAGCGGCTTTTTTTGAAAATTTAAAAAGTGTCCATAATCATCAATTATTGCCCAGTTTTTAAAAAATTAAAGTTTTATATAGAATTTTAAGGTCATCAAAAATTATCCGGATAAAAAGTTCGTAAATAATAAAAAATCTCTCTTTTTCATGGTTTAAAGAGAGATAAAGTTAAAAGTGATGGGCAATAATTGTGTGCCAAAAAGAAATTTTATATTTCCATATTTATCGCAGAAAATGTACGACTGGTTTTTTCAATAAAATAGCTTTTTTATTTGCTTTTTATTTTTACCAATCTGATAGTATCCAATCAGCAGGAGCATCTAAAACGGTTGATTTTCTAATAACTAATCTGCTCTCCATTTTTATTTCAATTAGGTTTTCTGATATATTGTCATTTGATATTTGTTTTAAAAGCAGCTGAGCAGCTCTTACACCTGTTTCATGTTTTTTTATATGTATAGTCGAAATCGCTGGTTCGACTATACTTGATACAAAAACATCATCATAACCCATAACTTTTATATCTTCGGGTATTCTTTTACCATATTGTTTTAGTAATTTTAATGCACCAACGGCGATTTGGTCATTGGCACAGAATACACCATCTATATCTGGTGTATTATCTATGAGTTGTTTCATTCCAGTATATCCGCTTCTATGGGAGTAATCGCCATAATATATAAGATTATCATTATATAAATTATATTCTTTAATAGCATCTACATAACTAATCGTTCTTTGAGCCGCAACTTCCATGTTCATAGGTCCTGTTATATGTGCGATTTTTCTACATCCACACTCCATTAAATGTTTTACAGCGAGTTTAGCATTTTCATAATTGTCGAAATATACCGAATCGATTCCAAATTCACTTAGATTTTGTTCTATGCTTACAAGTGGTATTTTTTTATCTTTATTAGCCATTTTTAATAATTTGTTACAATAACGCTTGCGTTTTTCGGTTGGAACAAGACTTGTGAATATAATCCCATCAACCCTATTAGAAATGAGTTTTTTTATAAGCTCAAATTCACGGTCTAAGGCATTATTATCTCCGCTTTCCCCCATTATATCACATACCATAATCTGATAGCCGGCTTTTTCTAAAACAGAGGATATACCTTTTATTATATATGGATAGAAAATGCCACATAAATCTTCTGTTAGTATTCCAATAATTCCAGTTTTATTACTTTTCATACTTCTTGCAACTGGATTAACTTCATAACCTAGAATATCTATTGATTTTTTTACTTTTTCAGCAAGTTCTGGGCTTACATATTTAGTTTTATTTATCACATGCGAAACGGTGGATATTGATACCCCAGCATGTTTTGCAACATCTTTAATATTACTCATTGAACCATCTTCTAATATTTTTTTATATTTTATCAGACAATATATGTGTTTGTCTATGTTATGGACTGCATTTTAATTTAAAAATTGGCAGATACATATTTGATGATATAGCTGCCAATTTACAAATTTAGTTTTTAAAATATTTCCATGCTGGGCTTAAAGAGTCAACAATAGCTCTATATGTTTTATATTTTTGTTGATAAATTTCAGCATATTCAATACGTGGATATAAAGTTTTACTGATTTTAACTGTTTTTTTAATTGCAGTTTTATAATCATTATAAATGCCGGCAGCTATACCTGCAGCCATTGCTGCACCTTGTGCACCAAGTTCTTTATCTTCCACAACATCAACTGGAATTTGAAGTACATCTGCAAATATTTGCACCCAAATATCAGAATTTGCAGCGCCACCAGAAAGTCGAATACTTTGTGGCTTTTTATGATTTACAAGCAGTTTTCTAACGTGAGTATAATGTGAGAAAACAATACCTTCAAATACTGCTCTTAGCATATGTTTTTTATTATGATAACTGGTAAGACCTACAAAAGTGCCCTTTGCAAGGGCCTCTTCATTTGAACCATTTAAAAATGGCAAGAAAATAATATTGCTGTCTTGTGGCTCAATTTCACTTACCCATTTATTAACAATATCATAAACTGATTTATTTTTTGTCTCGTCTTTTTCATAAGACATTAAATTTCTGATAAACCATTCCAGATTGCCAGCAGAAGTTGGACTGCTTTCCTCAACAAGATAGTATTCTGGTATACAGAACATGGAATTTAGTGCAACTGTACCATTGATTACAGGGGATTTATTTATAAATTCATTTATACTCCATGTACCAGCTATCATACACATTTTTTCTTCATCAGACAAACCAGTTGCAATACCACATGCATTTACATCAAACATTCCGGCAGCCACTGGAATACCTTTAGGCAGAAGTGTAATTTCCGATGCCTCTTTTGTGATATAACCACAAATATCAGATGAAGATTTAAGAGGTGGCAATTTATCATAGATTTCTTCTAATCCAAAACAACTTAAAAGTTCTTTATCATATGTATGAGTAGTTAAATTTATAAGATTTGCTCCTGAAAAATCTGTATATTCTCCATAAGCCTCTCCTGTGAGCATAAAACGAATATAATCTTTTACTGCAAATATGTATTTTGTATTTTTGAGAACTTCTGGTTTATTATCTCTAAACCATGCCAAAATGCTGACAGGTTGACAGGCTAAGATTTCCTGAAAAGATTTTTCAAAAACCTTTTCTTTTGTACCATCTTTTGACCATTTATCAACATATTCCCATGCACGTGCATCTGTTGATAAAATGCCGTTATATGCTGGTTTTCCGTTTTTATCAACCATATAAAGTCCTTTGCCGTGACCAGAAAAAGATACACCAGCTATATCTTCAGGATTTACGCCGCTTCTTTCAATAGCAGTTTTTATAGCCTGTGCATTTACCCTCCAAAGCTCATTCATGTCTCTTTCAGTATAGCCGGATTTAGGTGTTATAGTAACGGTTGGAAAACTTGCAACCGAAATTTGTTTACCAGTTTCATCAAAAAGGGCAGCTTTTGAAAAAGTTCCTCCGTTGTCAATTCCCATTAAATATTTCATAATGTTTTGCCTCCAAAATAAGCAAATATTATTATTTATAGCCTAGTGTTGGAACTTGAGGCTTATTTAAGTACTCTTTTAAGCAATCAATAATAAATTCATGGTCTGCTACATGATATAAATTAGATGATAAAACTGCCCCTGCTAAACCAGTACAGTTTTTAACGCGAATTGGGAAACCTCCACCGCAAAGTGCAAAATCTTTTGCATCAAGTGCATGGAAATTTAAATCTTCACCTAAATCTTCAAGCATGTATGCGGAGCATAGAGAACTTTGTTGCCAGTTCCAAACAGTGTTAAATTTACGCTTCATCCATCTTTGATTCATAAGCCCTGTGCCTTCTGAACCATATTGAAAAACAACAAATCCATTTGCCATTCGAATACTTATAGCAATAGTTATATTATGTTTTTTTGCATATTCTACCATGAATGTGCCTAGCTTATATGCCTCATCATAGTTGAATTTATCAAATTGTAGAATTTCTTCTTGTTTTTTTAAAATGCTGATTTCTTTTTCTTTCATAGCTTAAAAAACCCCTATTAGTAAGGCATACCCCAATTTTTTCTCATTTCGTCCATCATTTCCAGTACTTGAATAGTTTCAGCGTGTGGCATTTCTGGACATTCCAATCTACCATCTTCAATCGCCTTTCGACATGATTCAACCTCATATTCAAATCCTGTAATCTGCTCTGGAGGGGTTAATGTTTTAATTAGCTTGAAATTTTCGTCAAATACTTCAATCTTTTCGGGGTTATTTGTATTAGTAACCTCAATATAACCCTTTCTTCCAAAAATAGAACCTTTAAGACTTAATGCACCACGCATACTGCTATGCATAACTGCCATTTTTCCACCTTCAAACTCCATTGTAATAGAGTTCATAGCATCCACACCATTATCACAAATAACAGCATGAGAGCTGTAACTCTTGATTTTATTACCGAAAACCATCATAGCAAAGTTTGGCATATAAACACCAACATCAAGAAGTGCACCGCCTGCAAGTGTAGGGTCCGTAAGTCGAGGTATATTTTCTATATTATAACCAAGATTTGCGGTAAGGCTTGTAATTTCTCCGATTTCACCGCTTGAAATAATATGATCAATCATTTTTCTTGATGGCATATAACGAGTCCACATAGCTTCGGTAATTAAACATTTTTTCTCCTCTGCCAGTTTAAAAAGCTCCTTTGCCTGATTTGCATTTACTGTAAATGGTTTTTCACAAAGCACATTTTTATTATGCTCTAAACATAATTTTGCATGCTCATAATGCATTGTATGAGGTGTTGCAATATAAATTAAATCTACATTTTCATCATTTACTAAATCATCATAACAGCCATAAGCCTTTTGCATATTAAACTCTGCTGCAAATGCTTTGGCTCTTTCTAAATCTCTTGCAGCGATAGCATAAGCGTTTATTGTATCCATTTTAGATATTGTAAGTGCCATTTTACGGGCAATTGTGCCTGCACCTAAGATTGCAATATTTAACATAAGTAACCTTGCCTTTCTTTTTTATATAAAATAGCCTGACGGGGTGGGTTAGACCCAGCTTTCTCCGGCAGGCTATCTAAATATTATTTTTTAGTCCTCAATAGTAGGAACATTCTTCATATTTGGACCAAAGTGCTTTAATACTACAAGTGGCTCAACCTTACTAAGGTTGACTACAGTTACACCAGCTTTTGCAGCCGAACCGTCAATTAATTCTTCTTATTCTATTGATTCGCAGACAACACCAATATTTAGTCAAACAGATGTTTATAATCCTATTCCAATTTTTGTAGGGACAACAATGGTTTCTGAAAAGTTGAGTGGTTCTTTGGTTGCATTAGGTGAGGTTCTTGCGACTATAACTGGAGTTGTAGGTATAAAAGAGCACTGTTTTAATTGAAAATATGGAATATATTATAATACTTCAAAGTCTAATTATAGTCATTTCTGTTTTTATTATCCACATATTGACTAAAAAAATTCAGATATTACAAAAACAATGTTTCAATTTATTGGAACAGGACAAGGGCTTTCAAATTTTCATTGAAAATTCTATCAAACAAAATTCTGATGATATTGTTTGTATTAAGGCAATAAATTCAAAATATCATATAGGTGTTTTGAACTCTAAGCTACTTTTTGACAAATTCAAGATAGACAAATGAAAATTTAACCGGAAAGTCAGTTGCAAAAATTGCGATAAAAAACGGACAAAAAGTTTTGCACTTTGAATGTGAATTACCAATGAATTATATAATTTTGCTTTGAAACCTAACAATGAAAAGGATTTTTTGTCGATAGATGAAAATATTATGAGTGATGTAGCAACATCATTAACAGGTATTCCAATTAGGTGTATTTAACTAATGAGGGGCATCGGGATAATGTAGAACTTACTAATTTTTTATCTCATTTAGAATTAAAAATGTTAGCATAGAAATGGGTTTACAATCTGAAGAACAAATAAGGAATTCATATTATAATGTTTACTAATAAAATAAAAAGACTATCTATAATACTTGTTATAATAAATTTTGGTATGATATTTTCTTTAACTTATTCTATATCTAGCAATGCAGAAATAAGAAAGAGTATTGAGAATAGTATCTATAGTAATCTTATAGCTGCATCTCAGTCGATAACTGATATAAAAGAATCTGAAGATGTTGAACACGATTAGCTCAATCAATAGCAATGTATGCCCAACCTGGAGTACTATATGTGCTAGCACGAACAGCAATATCTGTATAATATAAACCACCTAAATTAACAGCTTGATTTACACTCAAATTTGTACCGCTGCCATATGACTCACCAGTATTTGGATTGCTAAATCCTATATTACAAGTTTTACTTGATGTAAGTTGTGTAGCATATGAACGTACGAAGTACCCATTGAAAATGGATTCATTGTAAAAGATATAAATGGGTCAGCATTTTCAGACGAAGCAGCATTTAAATATGTCTCATAACTACCAAGACGTAACCAACTAGTAATATCAGCTAAAAGTGTAACTTCTTCATCTGATGTGGCTGGTGAAATATCAATTGTATTTTCACTCTTAGGTGCTGGCTCAATGAAAGGAAGTTCCCAATCAGGAAATACTGATGAGAATGTTGGCAATTCTTTTAAGACTTCTCCAGTTTCTACATCAGTAATACAACCTCTTAGCCCATCAGCAACCCAATCTTTACTGAAAATAATTTCATTTCTAGCTTCTAAGATTTTTTCTTTAAGCTCAGGTGATACAGTATCTGGATCAATATATGCATATTGTTCTGCCTGCGAAAGAACAGATTGATACTCTTCGGACACATCTACAGCAAGACTTTGTCCGCCCAATAAGGCACAACACATACAACAAGACATAAGCACACTAACAAATTTTTTCATAACATTTTCTCCTTTTATAAATAACGTATTGTTTAGTTAAACAAAACCATATATTTACGTCATCACCCTTTCATATTTATTACTTCAACTCAATACTTAGCTTCGCTACTTGTTACAGTTCTTGTTTCAACTGCTGAACCACTATAAGCCTTTATAGTTGCCTGTACCCTGTATTTATAACCATTGCTTTATTACTACTAACTTGACATTAATTACATTATTTTTAAACTTATAATACATTAGCTATCTTTCCAAAAATAATCAGAAAAGCTGTTACCATAATTGATAAGCAAACTATATATCCAAAACTATATTCACTAATATAAAAAAAGCCTAAAATCATTGTAGTGAAAATATTGAATATTATTTTTATTCCTGTGGTTAGTCCATAAATAATAATTTCTCTATAATTTGTTTTGCTAAGCTTTTTTCAACTATTACATCTGCAAGTCATTGGGTTTATGTAACAAACATTATAATTTACGAAGTTTTTTTGCTGAATTTGGTAATTTAGGCTGATGTGCAATAAACATGCAAGTGGTGTTTACATTTATTGATGTTATCATCACTGCAAATGAAGCAACCACACTTCCTAATAAATATAATAACTTTTCTTTCTTTTTCATTGGATATTCCTCCCTAAAATTTAACTTAAAACTAACCACATACCCATTATAGTCTTTTTTTTATTTTGTGCGAACTTTGGGTACAAGTGATTGAATTAAGGGTACAAGTGATGAAAAAAACAGGAATAGAATATGACTCTATTCCTGTTTATAATCTTCTCCAAGCCAGAATTTTGAATTAATTCAAAATACAACATAACTTCTTAAATGTAAAAACAATGATATAATTTTTTCAAGATCTAATTTGTTTGATGTTAATATAAAATTTTTATATTCATATGCATATTTTAACTATTTGTATTTTTCTGCAAAATATTTATATGAAAGATATAGAATTATAAAGAAAAGTCCTCCATAAACAAATTTGTATAAAAAGAAAAGAATGTTATGTTCATAAGTTATTACATAAAAGACAAAGCCACTAAGAAGAAAAAAATAATAACTGATATTAATTTTAATGAAGTTTGGTTATACATTATAAGAATCACCATCTTACAATTTCAACAAATTCTTCATCTTCAGAAACTACTTTATTAAAATTCAAGAATTTGTCCTTTAACTTAATTGCTTCATCTTTTTGAAAGCTATCTATATACTTACTTATCATATCAAGTTTTTTCTTTGATACTTCATCTAATCCTTTCTCATCAATACTATATAACAAGTGCCGATATCCATTGATTAACCTTTCAAACTCAAAACAACTTACTTTTTTATTTAAAACCTGATATTGTGAAACATTAGATAGTAAAGCAATACTGCTTTCTTTAGCATAAGATGTATTTGGAGTTTGTTCAGATCCTTTTATATCAGTTATCGACTGAGATACAGCTATAAGATTACTATATATACTATCCTCAATACTCTTTCTTATTTCTGCATTGCTAGATATAGAATAAGTTAAAGAAAATATCATAGCAAAATTTATTATAACAAGTATTATAGATAGTCTTTTTATGTTATTAGTAAACATTATAATATGAATTCCTTACTTGTTCTACAGTATAAACTTTTTGTGAATATAATAAAGTAGTTCCATTTCTTTCATAAATTTCAAAATAATATTTGTTTGCAATTGCATTTTTACGTACTGTTCTATTTAAATCTTTTGGTTGTCTAACTTGGAAAGATATGTTTAAAGTATCACCATTCTCTATAAAATATTTTCCATTATCAGTCATTTTGTATCCTCTTACAAGTTTTCCATATACTGCTTTTTGACCTGCAGCTGTTGATTGAAAATAATCATATGATGTTGTAATATTATTGTCTTTGTACTCTATAGCTCTAAAAAGTGTAGTAGCTGCTGAATAATATTGCCCAAAAGGTAAAAGACCAAGTAATGAACGCCAATTAACTGAAATAGTTTTTCCATCTGCCTGCATACCTCTGTTAACATAGCTCAAAATTTGTTCTTCAGATTGTAAACCCATTGCTATACTAGCATTTTTAATTCTAAATGGAATAAAAAAACTGGTAAGTTCTACACTATCCCTAATAGCATAATAAGTATATTCAGCTGCATCTATAATTTTAAAACCTACAACACCATCTGTAGCTACTTCTGAATTTGATGATAAATTATCACAAGGATTATATAGGTATTCCCATTTGATTACTCTTGTAATAAAATTTTTTGAGCCCCACACAGGATAAGTTACAGCATAATACCCCATATATGGATTAGATGGATTATTAACACTAGCCCAACGCCCTTCCTTAGTAAATACACCAATTGGAATACCTGTTAATGATGTTGGTATTGTTGTTTGTGCATCATAACTTGTACCATCCCAAATTTGGACTTCTTTATCATCTGATATTAGAGATTGTTTCCAGTCTTCTTTTAGTTGAACAGTTTCCTTTTCAGAAATAGATGTTTCTCCATTACTCATAATATTTTCATCTATAAACAAAAATTCCTTTTCGTTGCTAGGTTGCAAAGTAAAATTATATATTGTTATATTCAATATTTGTTGGCAATTCACCTTCAAAATACAAAACTTTTTGTCCGTTTTTTATAGCAATTTTTGCAATTGACTTTCCAGCCAAATTTTCATTTACTGGCAATAATTCTCCTATATCAGCGTTTTTTTCAAATATGCAACTTACAATTTCCCAATTTTCTTTTTTAGGAAATATTATAGTTATTCCTCCTACTTTTTTCAATTTTTCTGTAGTTGACTTGTACGCAACACCATTATCTTCCAACGTGTAAACATTTCCTTCTTTATCAACTACATCACCTTTTAACTTGACGTTTTCTTCTGTTATAATAATTTCATCAATATTTAGAGTATAGTCTAACTGTTCTTTTTTTCAATAACTTCCATTCCTTCATAATATTCAGTTCCCAAAATTGAAAACTTTGTTATTTTTCCCATGTTTATTTCTGTTCCATTTATATTTTTTGCAAAAGCTGTGCTATAAATTGATGTAAAAAAAGCACAAATTAAAATTAAACTTAGAAATTTTTTCATAATAACCTCTCATAATAACCTCTTTTTTAATTTTGATAAAAAGCCATATCAAAATTTTTTAAATAATATTAAAACTCAGCCTCACTACTTGTCACAGTTCTTGTTTCAACTGATGAACCACTATAAGCTTTTACAGTTGCCTGAACTCTGTACTTATAGCCTTTGGTTATACTTGATGTTTCATCAATGCTAACTCTATATGAGTTGCTTTCTTTTGAAAAAGTATCAATGATAACCCATTTTCCATTCTTATATTGTTGTAATTTTGCATCAATCTTCACACGAGTTGTAATACCTTGATAGCCGTAAACCGAGCAACTTATAGTAGCTTTTCCATTTGAAATATATATGTTGCTACTAGCATATGAAATATAATCCATATATGGAGATATATAATTATTATCTATATCATAAGTGGACATACTATCTGCTATTTCTAGTGCTTGTGCTTGTGTCAAGCTCAATACTGCAAAACCACATATAAGAACTGATATTAAATTCCTTTTCATTACAAATCCTCCTTTCTTTTTCGTTACATAAACTATAACGAATGAGAGGAGGATTTTGTGACAAAAAATATTTATTTTTTTATAATACTTTCTACCATTTTTATTATCTCATTTTTGTCTTTTCCAGATATAAAAAATATACTTTTTTCATCAGTCCAATAAACTTGTGTAACACTATTCTTTGTCAAAATGTTTACTTGTATATTGTTCATATTTATTACTTCTGTTTGAGTATCTTCTGAGTCAAAGATATGCTCACTCTGAGTTATGGCTTGTTGAGTATATACAATTTCATTTCTATCTCTATCTGAATATATAATTACATTTTTATACTCATTCTCTGATTGTTCTAAAATTTCATATCCATTTGGAATATATAGTGGTGAAACTGGCACAAAATCGTAAATATTTGTATTATTATCACTCCAAAATACAATTGAAGTAAGTTCTGACCAAACTTCCTTTATCATATTAAAAAACATTATACGATATGCTTCTACACTCATAATTCCGCTAAAGACTATGCTAATTGTTATAATAAATATAGCTGCTATTTTCTTTATTTGCATTATTAAAGCTTTTGTTTCTGGTGTTCTAGCTTGCTCTTTGATTATAATTTTCATTTTCCTTTTAAATTTCCATGAAAATTTATGCTGAATTTCATGTTCATCTGGAATTAGATTTAAAATCTCATTTTCAGCTTTAGGCATATTTTGATATAAAAAATCATCTGTTATTTTCATTTTAAATCACCTTTAGATAATAATTTTTCTAACATTTTCTTACCTCTTGATATTCTCTTACGCACATTATCTTCTGATATATTTAAAATATTTGAAATTTCGATATCTGTATATCCTTGAGAGAATTTAAGTCTAAGTACAGAAGAATAAATAATCGGAAGTTTTTTTATAGCATCAGATATGTAATATGTTTCTTCAAAATTAGATATATTGTTACTTTTATCCTCATAAATAGTTATCTCATCAAAGGGAATAGTATTCTCCCTTTTTCGTTTTCTGTACATATCAATTGATATATTCTCTACTATAACAACGAGAAAAGCTTTTGTTTTGTGACAATCTTTAATATTTATTTTATCCAAATGATTTATAACTCGTAAAAAAGCCTGATGTACAGCATCTTCTGCACTATGAGTATCTTTTAAAATCTGAAATGCTATATAATACATCATATTTTTATAATTTATATAAATCTGCTCAAATTTACTTTTTTCTTCTTCTGTTTCTATTAAAGATAGATAAATTAGCATTTTCTCCCCTTAAAATCCCATATTTATTTAAAATAAATTTTATCTTTCCCAATCTCTTGATTTATCAATTTTATGTTGTCTTTGTGGTTTAGGTGGTTGTATAACTGTCATCAATCCCCTTTTTGCTATCATTTCAGCCTGAATAAACTTTATTGAAATATACCTTCCATGCTCTATTTCATATCTTTTCATTAAATTTATAACTTCTCGCCTATTTTCATATGGAACTTGCTTAGCAAGACTTAAAAACTTCTTTTTAGCCTACTCTGCTCTTTCTTCTGCACCAATATTTGCACGAGATAAACTTACTTTTTGTTTTTGATTTTCAGCCAATCTATTTTTATCAGCAATAACCATATTAGCCTGTGATAAGTCTGAAATCCCTAATAATTCAAGTTTATTTTTATTTTCATTAAGCACTTGACAATAACTATCGATTTTTGCTTGTAATGACTTTTTCTCTTTGAATTTTAATAAACCTAAACTATCTTTCTTTTTTGTTAAATGCTCTATATCTTGCATTTGTACTTTGACTATATCTACAAGTTGTGCTATTTGTTGTGCCTGTTGCTTATATATTGTGTTTTCCTGATAATCCGTCCTTTCTCCTTTTTGAAATGTAGCAATAATAAATGCTGATTTATATTCTTCAAGCTGTTTTGCTATAGTTTCTACATCAAATACCATTTGTTTTACTTGTTTTTGTTCATATTTTGTATTTAACGCTTCAATTTGTTGGGTTTCATTTTCTCTATATCCTATAAGTTCTATTTGCTGCTTTATCTTGCTTTGAAGCTCCATAATAAGATTAAGCAGCCTATTTTTATGATGGTTTATATCAATAAGTATATTACCATTCGAAATAAAAATATGGTAAATAATTGTGACTTCTCATCTATTGGAAAAATTTGTCAAATACTCTAATTTTAAATAAACCCTAACGTTTCATATTACAATCATCATCGAAATGTTTGCCAATATATTCTAAAGCAGCATCACAATCAATTTTGCTTTGTAGTGCTTTTAAGAAACTGGAGCAAACTTCATTTTTCAAGTTTTCAGCATTATAATCATAATTATAACGTATACCATACAGATTGCTGTAATATTGTATCCCACACCAGTCAACCACAATTTTTCCAACAATCAAGCTTTGTATTGCATTCTGTTTGACAAATAATTTTTTTAAAGTGTCAATTAAGTTTTTGCAGGTTTTGCTGTCTGTCAATTTACATTCTGAGATAATTTCATCAAAAAATATTTGAAAATTATTTTTATCTTTAAAATCTATGTGTGTTAAGAAACGTATGACATCATCTAAATCTTTTAAGCGAGGTCTTACAAGAATTTGATGCATTTTCCATGCTGTTTGGTAAATCAGGGGTGTGGTATTTTTCAATGTAACCTCTTTGCCTGTAATCGTTTTATATAAAATTGTTTCAGGCTGAAAATGAATGGGCATATCAATGGCAATATCAATTTCAATATCACAAATCTCAAGACCAACGGTTGTAAAATCACCATCTGCAGCATAGTTTACCAAAAAAAGATAGATGTCGCCACCATCTTTGAATATTTTATCATAGCCAAGCTCTTCAAATTCTAAAATAAACCTCGGTCTTTCAGTAAGATTAAGTTTTTTTGTCATAATCTCTTCTAATTTATAAAAAATATCCATTAGTTCATTTTTTAGCAGCTTTTCAATTTCTCGAAGAAACTGATGGTAGCTATCATAATCAAAAATATTAGGTGTTTGTATTGCTCCATTTGTATTGTCATATATCAAATCAATATCTCCCCCATTTAAAAGTCTTGCTTGAGGGTCAGTATGATATTGACTTGTTAAAAAGCTGCCTTTTACAACAAAAGGCAAATTGTTTGCAATATAAATCATCAATTCTTCTTTTATTCCCAAATCAATTATTTTATTATTCATAATAATCACCTTTCATAGCATAAATTTATTTTTCATTAAATCCCCATTTTAAATCAAGATTTTTATTGCTGTCATAAATGCAACACTCATATTTTTCTTTTACGATTTCCATATTAGCTGCTTTTAAATCGCTTTCAAACGCTCTTGATAGATTTTTTTTATGTAAATAAAACTTTTTTACATAAAAACCTGTTTCATCGTCTATATTAAGTGCATCTGTTAAATTCTTTCTGATAGATAAAAATCTTATACCAGGCTCTCTGTCATTTTGTGAAAGATAAAGATTGTTTTTTATTGCTATTTCTTTAAGTAAATCAATATTATTATATTTTACCTTAATATGTACTTCAAAATAGCTGCTTTTTATTTTAGACATACAGCTTTCTCTATAGTGCATATTTTTCCACTTATCAACATCAATTTGAAAATAATCCACAACACTTTCTGCATTTATTTCAATTTTTGTTCTGATTATATGGAATCCATTGGCTGTAAAAATATCTTTGACTCTCTCGACTTCAAACAACGCATTATCAAGGTTTTTTGCAATAATCTGCTGTGTATACATTGGCTGGTTTACAAAATTTCCTTTAGCAAGCTTAATTAAAACAGGTTTTACATTATATTTTTCACATAATTTAACATAATCGACTATGTTATTTAATTCTTCTATTGTGATATGTGCTTGGAAATAAAAATTATCTTTTTGGTTTTTGTTAAAAAAGTTCATATTTCTTTTCTCCGATTATATAAATACACATTATAAAGTGCAGTACATAGAACCATAGTGCACTCCCTTATTTATCAAATAAATCACTATGTGAACCCGAACGAACTAAAGTTAGTAACAAAACATCATTTTCAATACGATAAATCAATAACCAGTTTGGTTTTATATGACATTCTCTAAATCCTGCCTAGTTTCCGCTTAATACATGGTCTTGATTTTTTTCAGGTAATGTTTCACCTCTTGATAACATTCGTATTATATCGTCTAGCAATTCAATATTTTTGTTACGTTTTATTGCTAATTTGTAATCTTTTTTAAATTTATTAGTCCAAACCACATCTAAATTTTTCATCTTTTAAGTTCCTTTAGAGCTTCTTCTACATCAGAATAACGCTTTACATTAGGGTCGCTTGATAGTTTTTCACTTTCTAATATAGCTAAAATTGTTTCCTTGTTAGGTTGCTCTAAACGCACATCAAAAGGAAACCCACCTACTCTTAAAGATTGACGAAGAAACACATTTATGGCAGTAGTAAGATTTATCCCTAATTCGCCATATAAGTTCTCACATTGTTTTTTTAGGTTAACATCCATACGAACACTAAAATTAGTTGTATTTGCCATAGAAGTCATCTCCTTTTATCTTTATTATATTTATATTATAACCGTATTGCATTGCAATATCTATGCAATAGATATAAAAATATTGTAAGCTCTTTTAACTGTACTCATAAAAAATAAAACCGCTTTCATTTACTAATACATACCGCTAGCGGGAATTGATAGACCTTAACCAAACTAATTATATTTTATACTACCTGTTAATAAAAACCATATAACCATATAAATCTAATGGTGAGTACAGTATTTAAAAAAAAGAGTATAAATTCTATATATAAATGGCATAACCCCCAAAAAATAGGGTAAAAATAAAAATCTAAGAATTATGTGTTTTTGCTGTACTCATTTTAATGAGCAACAGTTGCATTTTTTGCAACAACTCAAGCTAACCAGTGCTAACATATAACACGTCTATTAAAGAAAATAACAAGGCTGTAAATGGTTCACCATCAAGAGTTAGATATTTACCAGATATATTTTCTCAAAGTGAAGATTTTAAAAAACTATAAAACAAAACGAACCACAAGGGAAACCTTGTGGTTTTATTTTTTTATCAGTTCTGTTAAATTAACTTTATTAAAAAATGAGTAGGTATGGATTGATGAAGTTCTGAAACATCTTTAATATGTTAAGTCATATTCTCTAATTTTCCGTGCTTTTCATATCTTGTAACACGGCTAATTTTATTATTTTCATCTACAAATACAACTTTAGGAGGATTATCTTTTATTTCTTCTTGTGTCATTTGACAATAGCACATAATAATAATTTTATCTCCACTCTGTACACATCTAGCAGCTGCACCATTTAAACATATCATACCACTTCCTCTTTCACCAGCTATAGTGTAGGTTTCAAAGCGATTGCCATTATTGACATCTACAATTTGAACTTTTTCATATTCATAAATTCCCGCAGCGTCCAAAAGGTCAGCATCTACTGTAATACTTCCAACATAATCAAGTTCAGCTTGAATAACTGTTGCTCGGTGTATTTTACCCTTTAACATTGTAAAATTCATAGTTATTAACCCTCATATATAAAATTATCTATAAGTCTTGTTTTTCCAATATAAACCGCCATTGCAATAAGAACTGGTGGTTTCATTTCTGATACAATTTGTATTGAATTTGCATCAACTGCTTTTACATAATCAATAACAGCTAATGGTTCGGTATCTATCAAAGATTTCATTTGTTCAACTATTTTATTAGCATCTTTTTCACCGTTTTTAGCTAAATTCATACCTAAATTTATAGCTTTACTTAGTATAAGTGCAGCTTTTCTCTCATCAGAATTTAGATATGTATTTCTTGAGCTTTTTGCAAGACCATCACATTCTCTAACAATAGGGCAACCTATAATCTCAATATCAAAATTTAAATCTCTCACCATTCTTTTTATAATAGCCAGTTGTTGAGCATCTTTTTGTCCAAAATAAGCTTTATCTGGTGTAACAATATTAAAAAGCTTACAAACAACCGTACAAACACCTGTAAAATGAGCAGGGCGAGTTTTTCCACAAAGTTCATCTGATAATGATTGAATTGTAACATATGTATGAAAATCTTCAAAATACATCTCATTAGGTTCTGGATTAAACAGTAAAGCTACACCAGCAGCTTGACAAAGAGCAGCATCTCTTTTTAAATCTCTTGGATATGTAGCTAAATCTTCATTTGGTGCAAACTGTACAGGATTTACAAAATCACTTACAATTACAACATCATTTTCCTTACAGGCTCTATCTATAAGGCTTTTATGACCTTCATGTAAATAGCCCATTGTAGGAACTAAACCAATTGATAAATCTTGTTTTTTGCAATTTTTCACAAAATCTTTAACTTCTTTTATAGTTTTTACTATTTTCATTTTAAAAACCCCTTAATATAATTTATTTATTATATCATCTGATATTTTAAATATGTGTTCATCTGATGGAAAAGAGCTATTATTTACATCTTTTATATACTCTTTGAAAGCATTTGTCATCATTTTACCCAGATTTGAATATTTTTTCACAAATTTAGGTGTAAAATCCGAATACATACCAAGCATATCTTGATAAACAAGTATTTGACCATCACATCCAGCACCTGCACCAATACCAATAGTTGGTATAGATATAGAATCTGTAATTAATTGTGCAAGTTTTGCAGGTATACACTCAAGTACAACCGCAAATGCTCCTGCTTGTTCAACTGCTTTTGCTTCTTGCAGTAGTCTTTTAGCATCATCTTCACTTTTACCTTGAACTTTAAATCCACCAAAAGCATTAACTGATTGTGGAGTAAGTCCTATATGTGCCATAACAGGGATAGAAGCGTTTGTTATAGCTTTTATTTGATTGCAAACAGTAGCACCACCTTCAAGTTTAACTGCTTGACAGCCCCCTTCTTTTATCAGCCTTCCAGCGTTATAAACAGCATTTTCTACAGATACTTGATATGACATAAAAGGCATATCACCAACTACAAGGGCATTTTTTGCTCCTTTGCTTACAGCTTTTATATGGTGTATCATGTCTTCCATTGTAACAGATAAGGTATCATCATAGCCCAGCATAACCATACCTAGGGAATCACCTACAAGAATACCATCTATTTGAGCATTATCCATAAGTTTTGCTGTTGAATAATCATAAGCTGTTAGCATTGAAATTTTTTCATTGTTAGATTTTTTATTTCTAAAGGTTGATACTGTGTTTTTCATTATTAATTACCTCTATAAGTTTTGAATAATCTCTATTTAAATGTTTCTCTTTGGCTATTTCTACAAGTTTTTCTGACAAGAGAAGATATATATTCAATATACTTTCTTTAGACTTAAGGTTATTGCTATTTTTAATTGAAGCAATATGTTTTTCTATTGTAGTAACATCACTTCTTTCTATTGGACCTGTAAGTGCCTTAACCACTCCATTTTCAGCTATAGAATTTGAATTTCCAACAAATAAACTGATAAGAGCATTTCTAGCAATTTCTTTTTCAAATCCACAATTTTCTAACATATCAATGGCTATTGCAAAAAGTCCTGTAACCAGATTACTTGCCATAACAGCTCCACAATGATATAAACTTTTGTTTTCACTAGAAATTGTTATTACTTTATTACCTAATGAATCAAATATTTGTATAATATCACTTAAATGTTCTTTACATCCTTCAATCGTAAAATATGTATTTTTCAATTTATTATAGGATGTCAACTTATCACTTATAGCACATAATGGGTGCACAGAATATGTATATGCACCATATTCATAAGCATCAAAAAAAGCGGTCGATGATATCGAACCGCTACAATGACAAATATTTTTGTTTTTTATATCCAGATTTTTAATATTATTCCATACTTCTTCAATAACATCATCAGGTACAGTGATAAATATAGTATCGCTATCTCCTAAAAGTTTTTTCACAGAAATATATTTTTTTGTTTTAGTAAAGTTTGCTGCAGATTGGGCAGAACTCTCTAATCTACTGTAATAGCCTGTTACATCTACTCCATGCTCTTTAAAGTATTTCCCAAGAGAAAAGCCAACTTTACCTGCACCAATAAATCCTACTTTCATACAGTTCACTCCTTTCAAGGTCATGACAGTATAAAAATCTAGATAAAAAATCTCGTTCAATAAATAATCACAGTACAGTTTCATTTCGAATACCATCCGTTGATAAATATAACACTAAAAAAAATATTTGTCTATAGGATACATTTAAATTATAAAAATGATGAAAATTTTAATAACGCATATAAAATCCAAACAAAAGCACATAAATATATTTCTATTAGCTCACATTTTATAAACAGCAAATAGGGCAGGAGAACCAATAATTCTCCTGCCCTAAATTCTAGTTAAATTCGAACGGTTGTATATATCGTCTAGGACTAGTAGCAAGTCCATTTCCATATTTTACAGTCATATATAATATTTCATCATCATTTACAAGTTTGACATAACAAACACCATCTTCAAATTTATCAGTAATATCGATTTTTTGGTCAAACCAGTAAACAATAACTGAGCCATCATCATTATACTGTACATCTGGAGCTGTTATTTCTTTCATAAGTTCCTCTTCTGTTAATGGTCGTTCAGTGCCATCAGGATTAAAAGCTACTCCTCCACCACTTCTATTATGAATATTTCCTTCATCATCACTTATATGCAAGTTATAAGTTCCATCTCCATCAAATTCAATTGTAGCTTGGGTTTGGTCTCCATGAATCCATAACTGGACTGTACGTTGAACACCTCCAATATCTTCAGCATATGCAACCGTAGCACTTCCCACAACAATTATACAAGCTGCAACAGAAGCAACCAAAGTTTTAGTTCTATTCTTTTTACTTGCTTGTTTCATATTTTCCACCTCCAAGGAAAAATCATCAGAAGCATGAATAACAGAAAATGCCTGTTTATATTTTTCATGATTCGTCATTATCCCATGCCTCCTTTAGTGTTTTACGAAGTGATAACCTTCCACGTGATAATCTAACTTTTACATTATTTTGCGTGATTTTCAAAATATCTGCAATTTCCTGCACAGAATAATCTTCATAATAGAATAAGTGAATGACAATACGATACTTTTTTGGAAGTTTCATTACAGCCTCAAATAATTCATAAGATTCATCTGACTCAAATTTTAATGTCTCTATGTAATCTTCTAATGGTAATGAATTTCTTCTAAAAAACAGATTATTTTTATTTTTTGCTTTATTAATTGCCACTCTGATAATCCATGCACGTATATGTTGCTCTGACTGAAAATCTTTTTTCTGCGATAAATACTCAATGAATGTATCTTGAACAACATCTTCAGCATCATGTTTATTTTTACATATATTAAAAGCTACTGCATAAATGTTATTCTTATATTTTTCAATCAGTATTTCTACTGGTAATTTCATAAGCATGCCCCTTATATTGATTGAAAAGCCTTTCACTAACAATACAACTCAAAACAATAAAAGGTTACAAAATATCTAGGAATTTTTGCATTTTAAAAAACACCAAATAAGTATATAGTCATTTTCACAATATGTTAATAATTATCTTTACCAATCTCTTGATTTATCAATTTTATGCTGTCTTTGTAGCTTAGGTGGTTGTATAACTGTCATAAGCTCCCTTTTTGCTATCATTTCAGCTTGAATAAACTTTATTGAAATGTATCTTCCATGCTCCACTTCATATGTTCTCATTAAATTTATAACTTCCTGCTTATTTTCATCTGGAATTTGTTTAGCAAGACTTAAAAACTTCTTTTTAGCCTCCTCAGCTCTTTCTTCTGCACCAATATTGGCACGAGATAACCTTGCTTTTTCTTTTTCATTTTCAGCTAGTCTATTTTTATGAGCTATAACCATATTGGCCTGGCTTTCAATACACTTCACATGCGTATTTTAAGCTAACACAATCATATGATATTAATCCTTCTTTAAGCGTGAGTTAATTGATTATCTTTATTACCACAATAACAGACGAATTAATGCAAATATAAATGGCTTGCCACCTGCTATTCGCAGACAACAAGCCATTTATATACCTTAAACAATTTTTAATTTTAAATTTTGCCTAACTTTTGTGGTCACTTCATATGATACGGAGACTTTCCACTGTGTTATAATTAACACTTCTATTTTTAGTCTACTAAAATTATAACAATATGCAAATTTTATTCACAATATAATTTCATGCATTACCTCTTATTGGCATAATTTTACTTTGTTATTCTTTGTAAAAATTAAAAAATAACTTGGTAAAAGAATGAAAAAAAGTGTTACTGTAATATTATCATCAAATAATACATACATATATGTCGTCAAGAAATCTGAAAGAGCGTTTTTATTTAACTCAAAATACAAACCAATTATTGACAAATCAACAGAATAAGGTCCCAGCACTATATTTTCCCTTATAAAATATAAAATAGCTATATAAAGCAAATAAAAAATACAATATTTTCCTAAAAATTCAAAAATTTTTTTTACTGTCCTTTAAACCAAAACGTAAAGTAAATATAATAATTGGTGCAAAAAGAAGTACAAAACGTAATACATTCATAATTCCAACGATAGTTGCTTTTTGTGTTACCATGTAACTTACGGTATATACTAATTGTACCATTGCATAATATATTACGGAGATTATAAAAATAACACTTGATTTAGTCCAGTTTTTCAATAACATTTTCTCTCCTCCATATGCAAAATACTCTTATACTAACAATTGTAGCTAGTTGTAGAAGTATTTTAGACAGTTTAGTCAAAAATTGTTGGTGAAACTTTTAATGTCATCTTATATATTTTTTTATCTTTTGGGGATACAATATATCCAAAAGAATCAGCCCTAACCGTTCCAGCCGTTTTATTATCAGACGTATAATTAATATCTTCATTAAAACTCTCTTTTACGTCCTTTTTATGTGGTGCAAGTCCTGGTACTACATAGTTACTTCCCCAATAAAGCTCACCATAATCAAATTCTCCTTCAGCAACAGTATAATACCCTGTTAAATTGATTATCTTATTATCAGCACCAGGTCCATCTATCCATGTCATGGTAAGAGAAGAAGCTGCGTTAATACCATTTTTCTTGTACTTAGTGCTAATCAAAAAAAATTGAATTAGTGTTTCAATAAGATCTAATATGTCCATAAAAAGATTAAAAATCTTCTCACTTGTTTTTATTATAAATTTTCATATGATGTAAATCATTCTTATAATTATACTTATTGCACTTGCAAATTTCTCCATTTCCAATAACAATTATGTTTATCAATGTTAAATATTATTTATTTATAAGTTTAAATGCTATTTTACTTAATAAATCGAGAGTGAATATAATCAACAATCCTTTTATAATTGCATATTCATCAAAATTTCCAACATCCATCACACCTATTACTTGTACTGTATTAAATATAACAACTAAACTTAATACTAGCACTATCACCAATATTGAATATCCTAAATATTTTTTCATAAAAAATCTCCTATATTTCATGTGATAAATTATAATATTATATTAAGTCAAATTTAGAGATTTTTCAGTTTCGCTAAATCCTAGTGTATGATATTATGATATATAATATCAATTATTTATCAATTTATATTCACCATAAATTGGCGTTTTTACTGTGTATTCATTTTTTTCCATTACTTTATTTGTTCCTCCATCAGAACCATAAGTGTTTAAATTGTTACTTACGCGTTTAAAATCGGACCATGCATAGCTGTAACTAACATCTTCTTTTTCAATTTTAGGATAAATTCCAACAATTGATTTTTCAGATGATTCTGTATTTAATTCATTACCAATATCAACAGCATAAGCAGTTTGAACTGTAAATGAAGTTAATAAACCTATCATCACTGCCGATATAAAAAATTTTTTTAATTTCATAATTTTTTCTCCTTTAAAAATACACTCACATGCAATTTAATTCAATACTTAACTTCACTACTTGTTACAGTTCTTATTTCAACTGCTGAACCACTATAAGCTTTTACAGTTGCCTGAACTCTGTATTTATAGCCATTGGTTTATTACTGCTAACTTGATATTAATCACATTATTTTTAAACTTATAATACATTAGCTATATTTCCCAAAATAATCAGAAAAGTTGTTACCATAATTGATAAGCAAACTATATATCCAAGACTATATTCACTAATATAAAACAAAGCCTAAAATCATTGTAGTGAAAATATTGAATATTATTTCTATTCCTGTGGTTAGTCCATAAATAATAATTTCTCTATAATTTGTTTTGCTAATCTTTTTTCAACTATTACATCTGCAAGTCATTGGGTTTATGTAACAAACATTATAATTTACGAAGTTTTTTTGCTGAAT
>CALWBL010000015.1 GCA_944376065.1 uncultured Butyricicoccus sp.
CATATTTTTCTCTCCTTTACTATCCTTTAAGTATGACTTATAATGGTCATATAGTGTTATGCTCAATATACGTCATATAATAAAAGGAGTGAAAACCATGGACTATAAAAAGGCTTATTTCATTTTATTTAATACTATAACAGATGTAATTGAAATAATAGAAAACGGTATAATATTTCCAAACACAGATGATGCGATAAACAAGTTAAAATTAGCTCAGCAAGCTACAGAAGAAATGTATATAGAAAATCTATAAGAATATCTAAGCTCCAGAATATAAATTCTGGGGTTTTTTCTATTCTAAACTATATAAATCAGTCAAAATGTTATATATGCTTTTTAATTTTATTCCATTTACTGGTAATCTTTGTATTTTTGTTTTAATTTCTTATATATATTTTTTTAATTATATATATTAGCTTTTTTTGATTTTCTCTCCTTAGGAATTAAAAAAGAATTACAAGAATTACAAAGTATAATTTTAAATTTAATAAAATGTATATTTTTTATAGTAAAATAGAATTTAAAATAAATAAAAGTTCATTTTTTTGATTTAAGAATTACAAGAACTACAATGAGATTTACAAGGAAAAGTAAGTATTTAGAATTATTTACTTTATATAGGTTGTAAAAGTTGAGAAGAATTACAAGAAGAACTACGAGAAGAATTACAAGAATTACGAGAAGAATTACAAGAAAAAAAGGGGGGTAAAAACCCCTTTAAATGTTATTTAATAATCTATTTGTTTTGGCATGGAGTCTGAACCATAAATATATCCATACTCAAGTTTTGTATCCATTGATAATGTATAGTCCTTGAAATATGTGTGTTTTGCACCACGATAAATTGCATTTTTTGAATTATCATAACCAAAATGAGTAATAAATGTATTTCTAAATGTATATTTACCTTCTGCAAATAGTCTATTTTCTTTGCACCATTCTTTATAGACATCATACATAACTTTAGTAGTACAATTATCAACAAAACCTTCTATTGGTCGCTTTACTACACATTCATCAATAAACATAAGTACACTGTCATTTTCTTTTTTAAATTCATAAAGGCTTTGTTCTGCACTTTCTGGCACTTCATAATCATAACCTGCATCTATAACCGTTTTTAAAGCAATTACACATTTTCTGATTATACCTTTTCTTTCAGCATACATCTTTTCTAACAGTCAATAGATCTCATATAAATGCCAATTGGATTGTAATCCATAGCTCAGATGGATTTAGATTACATCTATTTCCCATTTTTTGAATTCCGCTCAGAATGCCCTGTACTGCATTTTTATCGCCTTAGGTAACAAAGTATATGGCTATACCCCTAAACGTTGCTCTACGGCGCTCTGAGTGGCATCTATGGGCTTAACTGTTTGCAAGCTAGTTATTGCTCTTATGATTTAGAGAATTCTTCGATAAGTTGGCTTATTCACTAAAATAATCATGATAGTTATATTTGCTCTATAAGCCTTATTAACTTTCAAGACCTTTCCTGTATAATATCCCTAAAATCGCTCAGAATGCCCTGTATTGCATTTTTATCGCCTTAGGTAACAAAGTATATGGCTATACCCCTAAATGTTGCTCTACGGCGCTCTGAGTGGCATCTATGGCATATGCGAAATCAAAGGACTAGATGCAATGTGTTCTAGCTCTTTAGATTTATTAAAAATTTTTATAATAGACCTCTTTCTTTTCTTCTTCGCTGTACCTCATAAGCATCTAGCCATTCCTCTTCGTAAAGTCTTTCTTCTCTTTTGTTTTTTATTATTGCTAATACATATGGTTCTGCTTTATTTATTTCATATTCTGATTTTGCAGCGTCTTCTATTGCATTACAGATTTCTGTAAAATATGTGCTTTTTTGTTCTAGCATTTTTCGAATGGAAGTGCGGAAGGATTTATCTGGTTCATATCCAAAACTCTGAGTGAAAATTTTCGAAATCGTTTCTGTTTGCTTAAATTCCTCTCCTCTAAACTCTTCCTCTACTCTCCTATCTCTCTCTTTCTCTTTCTCTTTTTCTTCTCTCCTCTCCTCTAGCGTCACATTTTCGTCACAATGTGACGCTCCTTCGTCTAATAATCCAAAATTTCGGTTTTTATCTATATTATTTTTATTTATTTCTTCTAATGCATCTTTCTCTTGAGTTTCCTTTAATTTTCTCAATTTTCGCATTCTTCGAGCACTTTCGCTCTCATTTCCTATGTTTTCGGCTGCTTCAGGTAAGAAAAATGTATCATCTATAACTTCAAGCAATTTATGTTTTTGCAAAAATGCCAATGTTACAGCTACATTATCAGTAGCTTCATCAATCATTAATGCTATTTCATCTGCAGGATCATCTTCTATACCAGTTAGTTTTATAACTCCACCATCTGGAATACTCATAAGCTGTAATTTTAAATAAATAATTGTATAAGTGTCACCACCAGCAATGCGACGAAGTTTCTTTATAACTGGTGATTGAAAGAAATCCATTTGAAATTTAAGCCAATAATATCTTTTAGCCATATTTATTCACCTACCAAATCTTCTATATTTACATTAAGAGCCTTAGCCAGAGCTAATATAGTTTTAAATTCATGATTAGCTATGTCTCTTTTTCCAGTTTCAAGACCGCTTATAGTCGCTGTTGGAATACCTGTCATCATTGTAAGCTGTGTTTGTGTTATATTTCTTTCTATTCGTAGTTTTTTTATATTATTTTTCACATCGTCAGCCCCTTAAAAATTTATGTTTAAAATATATAGCGTAAACATAAATTTGTCAATTTAAAATAGCACCATAGTAGGTGCTATTTCTTTAAAAATTTCCATTTTAATCTTTGCCATAATGTTGTTTGTTTTGGTGGTTCAACTATCACTGGTAAGCGTGTTTGATTTAGTATCTGTATTGATAATTTATCTATTAGCTTATCTTTATCTTGCAACTGAGAGTATAAGTTTTCTATTTGGTTAAGCTGTTTATTGCTTAGCTGTATTATATCTTCAAGTTGTTTCTTTATATACTCATTCTCTTTTTGCAAAGTTTCAACCAGTTGACAAGTTATACAACTGTTTTCAACTGTAGATTTACTATGTTCAATCGATTGTTTACTATTTTCAACTGTAATTTTATCATTTTCAACCATATGTTTAATATCTTCAACTTTATGTTGATTATTTTCAATTGAACTTTCAATATCCAGTTTACCAATTTCAACCAGAGCTAATTCGGAAATTAAGGTTACACTGCCTATTTTTTGTACATATTTTTGGAAATCAGGAGTTTTAATTTTTTTATATACTGCTTGCTTACTAATACCAGCACATTCAGCAAACTCTTTTACTGTTATATAATCCATTTTTTAACACCTCAAATTTATTATAAAATGATAATAGCAAACATTAAACAAAAACTCCACACATAAATGCGGAGTTTTAGCTTTTTAATAGGTTATAGTTCAATTATGATAATCATTATAAACATTACAAATGACACACTTTTTAACATTATGATAGTGTCTTGTTCTGATTCATATTTATATTTTTCGTGCGTATTATTTACACCTTTCTTATATCCGTCTTGATTGATATATTTAAATCTATTTCTGATAGTTGTTGCTCATTTGTTGCCGCATTGTATCCAGCTTTATATATTTCATTATCTTTATAAAAATCTGAATTTTCATGCTCAGACAATATATTTTCTAAATCTGCTAATCCTTGTACTTTACCTTCTATAAAGGCATATTCATTTGTAAAGCCTTCACTGATTGGCAGTGAATATGTTATTTCTGAATTATTAAAATATAAGTTTGCTACTATTGCTAAGTTTAGTAAACTTTTTAATTCACTTCTAAACTCATTTTCTTTATATAAATACTATACTCGTGATATAATGCATAAAAATAGCCTGCTTCGTATGCATCTTCAAGAGTTGCAAACTGTAAGTAGTCAATATCTTCTTCTGATATTGTTTCTGTTGTTGACTCTGATTCTTGTGATTATTAAATATTATATCATATTTAATAATATTTTTGATAGAATTTAACAAAAACATAGAACATTAAATCAAATTTCATTTTTTATATGAAATTTTGTACTAAATATATTTTTTATTTGATTTTCTAAAATATATAATTTATTATAAAATTAAAGAATAAAAATAATAAATTGGGGTGGTGAAAAAATGCCTGAAATATCTTTATTCGGTGGTATTCGTATTACTATGTATTATTCTGACCATAATCCGCCACATTTTCATGCAGAATACGGTGATTTTAAAGCACTGATTGATATTCAACATGGTTATGTTATAAAAGGTGCATTGCCATCTAGACAACTTAAATATGTACTTGCATGGTGTGAAATGCATCAAGATGAGCTAATGCAAAACTGGGAACTTGCTAAAGATGCACAACCTTTAAATAAAATTACGCCGCTAATGTAATTAAAAATTATGTAAATAAAAAGAAAGGGGTATCAATATGAATTTAATGCCCGCTATTGTGCAAGCTGTTGCAGGGAAAGACTTCACCGTTTATGCTTATTGTAATGACGGTGCAGTCCGTTTGGTTGACATTAAACCATTGATTGCAAAAGGTGGAGTATTTGAACAATTATCAGATTGTAACTTATTTTTTGACTGTTTAACCGTTATGAATGATACAGTTGCATGGGATATTGCTGGAAACAGAGATGCAACTGCGTGTATTGATTTAGATCCATTTGTTATATTTGAAACCGCTCAAATAGTAGATGACCCACTAATGGTGAATGAAACTGCATAAGAGATAAAAAAAGCAAGACTAAAAAGTCTTGCTTTTTGCAATTTATAATAAAACTCTTTGCTAAATTCATCATTATTTATTCTTTTTTTGGCTTTTTTCATCTTACATAATATTATTTTTTTATATATTTCACAAGCGTTGATACGTTAAAAAGATTAGTCTTAAATTTAACATTATTAAATCTAGTATAAAAACTGTATTTTATTATTTGTAAAATATAGGAAATTTTGAGTACCGAATTTAACGGTGATTTTTATTTATCTTCATATGGAATTACAGTAGGTCTTTCCATATGAATGCCATTTGGATTAGTTGAA
>CALWBL010000016.1 GCA_944376065.1 uncultured Butyricicoccus sp.
TCACGCACGGTGTGGACGGGGGGAAAAGATGGAGATTATATCAAAGTCTTACCTATCCGTATCGTACACCGTATGAGCATTTTTATGCTTGGCGTAAGGTGAATGATGGAGATGCTATATCTACACTTCCTTTTGCTGAAACTGAAACAATGATAAAAGGCGTGTATTCTCCTGAACGTTTTTTGGAAATTTTTAGAGATTATATTTATTTTCAAGACAGTATCTATGATAGTGCCGAAGTAGAAATCGTGTGCAGATATCCACAATTCTTTGCTGCAAAACTTTTGAAACAAAGTATTGTCAATTCAGTTGTTACTAAGAGTGGTAAAGGCGGTACATATTTTGGTGCAACAGGATGCGGAAAAACATATACTATGGTTTTTCTTGCTCGTCAGCTTGCACTTCGTTGTACTGATATTCCTGAAATTGGTTCACCGACAATTATTTTAATTGTTGACCGAGAAGAATTACAAAAACAAGGTGCAAAGCTGTTTACAAAGAGTAAGGAATTTTTGAATCTTGGAGAAGTATCTATTGTAAATAGCAGAGCACATTTAAGACAGGAACTTGGTGCAAGACAAAGTGGCGGTCTTTATATCTGTACCATTCAGAAATTCTGTGATAGAAAAGAAGATAAAATAGGTCTTATCAATGACCGACAGAACATTATATGTTTCTCAGATGAAGCACATAGAACCCAGCTTGAACATTCTAAAAAGATTCAGTTTAGCAAGGATGCTGATGAAAATATGAAAGCGATGGTTTCAAAGCCATATGCAAAGGTATTGAAAGAAGCATTTCCACATGCTACTTTTGTTGGATTTACTGGAACTCCTATTGCTGAAACTTATCAAACTTTTGGCGATGAAATTGACCGATATACAATGGATCAAGCTGTTGCAGACGGACTTACTGTTTCAATTAAGTATCATCCTCGTATTACAAAGGTATTGCTTGATAAGAAAAAGATAAAGGAAATTGAAGATTATTACAAAAAATGTGCTGATGATGGTGCAACACGTGAAGATATTGAAGCAAGCAAAAAAGCAATGAGTTCTATTGAAGTAATAATTGGTGAACCTTCCAGACTTGAGCGTCTTGCTACAGATATTCATGACCACTATGTTTCATCGTGTGCAGGTGACCCAGATAGAATACAGAAAGCAATGATAGTATGTTCAAATAGAAAGATTGCTTATTCGTTACTCCAGAAATTCAAAGAAAAATATCCTGAATGGTTTGAAGAAAAGAAGTCACCAGATGGCGTATTTGTTTTTGAGGACGAATTAAGGGAATTAAAGCCTATGCCTTTTATTGCTATGGTATCCAGTGTAAGTAGTAATGATGAACAAGATATGTATAATTATCTTGGCGGTGTTAAGAATGACAAGCGTTCAGAAGAGTTAGACGCTGCTTTTAAACAGGAAAAATCTAATTTTTGCATTGCTATTGTTGTAGATATGTGGATTACGGGTTTTGATGTTCCTTGTTTGACATATCTTTATAATGATAAGCCTATAAAGAAACATTTGCTTATTCAGACTATCAGTCGAGTGAACAGAAAATATCCGGGTAAGGATTATGGAATGGTTATCGATTATATCGGTATTCGTGACAATATGCGTGAAGCTATGAAAGTCTATGGCGGTGATACTTCTGTAGCTCCGACAACCGATGATGTTGAACAAGCAACTACTGTATTTAGAGAGGAACTTGAGATATTAAAAACACTATTTATAGATTATGATTTAAAACCATTTTTGAATCCTGAGTGTGACCCTATTGAAAGATATAGACTTCTTTCAAAAGCTGCAGAATATGTATTTGCTTCAACACAAGAATTACAGACTGAGAGTAACAAAGGCTCTCAAAAGGTGTCATTTAAGACATATTTCTTAAAGACTGTAAAAAGAATGAGGACTGCTTTTGATATTTGTCAACCTTCGGGTGAACTTGGTGAAGAAGAATCTGCTTTGGCACAATGTTTTATGGCTATTGCAGGTTTTGTTCGTAAGATGAGCGGGACAAGTGAAGTTGATACCGAAACAATGAACCGTAAAGTATCAAAGATGGTTGAGGAAGCTTTAAAGTATAATCAAGTGGAAAATGTTCTTGAAAGTGATGAGGAAGAGGATATTTTTTCACCAGAATACTTTGAAAAGTTATCTGATGTTAAAATGCCTGCTACAAAGCTTGAACTTCTTGTTAAAATGATTCGTAAACAGATTAAAGAATACGGAAAAGTTAATCGGTTAGCGGCTAAATCATTCCAAGAAATGCTTGAAAAAACGATTGCTGAATATCACGAAAGACGTAAAAATCTTACAGCTGAAGAGGCTGGGGAAACACAGGAACAAGTATCTGAAGATATTATTAAAACTGCAACAGAACAAGCATTGGCTATTCTTCGTCAAATGAACGAAAATAGAGGAAGTTTTAGAAAAATCGGATTAACTTTTGAAGAAAAAGCTTTCTATGATATTTTGATTGCTATGCGTGACCAATATAACTTTGAATATGGTACTGACAAGGAAATTGATGGTGTTATCGTCAATGATAAGTGTAAAGCATTGGCAAAGAAAGTTAAAGAAATCATTGATATGAAATCTTCGTTTGCAGATTGGCTTAATAATATGAATGTCCGTAACCAATTGAAACTTGATATAAAGATTTGTTTAGTAAAGAATGGTTATCCACCACAGTATAGTCCTGAAGTATTTACTAAGGTTATGGAACAGGTAGAAAATTTCGAGGAATATTCAGATATGACCACAGCTAATGTGAGCGAGAATACAAGGCTTTATCAGTATGCTTCTGTTGATACTACTTTAAAGGTTTCAGAAGATATTACTACTTATGTTGCAAAGAAAGATGGTGAATAAAATGTTATTTGATGAAAAAGATTTTCGAGTGTTTGACAATTCTGATTGACGTAATTACTTTAAGGAAATACTTCAATCATATTATAGTCAGAATTATCGTGCTACTATAGTCTTGCTTTACTCATTTGTTATTTATGATTTATTTATAAAACTCCAGACCATGGCAAATGAAGGAGATAAAAAGGCTGATAAAAAACTTAAAGAAATAAATACGATGATTGAGGATGATGAAAAATACTCAAAGGTTGAAAATGAGATAATACTATTTTTCAAAGATAATTGTCCTTTGTATTTCGATAAATTTATTGAGGATATTGATTATCTGAAAAACTGTAGAAACAAATGTGCACACTTAAAAGTTAATGATAATTCATTGTTTGTACCTAGTGACTATCATTCAAGAATGATTATATGTTCCATGTATGATCACATACTTTCAGTAAAAGCACCGTTCATTATGGATTTATTTTCTATCGCTCAACCAGATGTAGAAAAATATACCAAGTCAATATCTCATATTTCATCCAAAGGTTTAGATATAATGCTATAGAGAAAGCTATCGTCGAAAAATATTTAAAACGAATGACATATGATTCATTCAAAAAATCATACAAGACATTTATTCGATTGTTATTAGTATCTGATGATAAAGAATGTGTGAAAAATGTCTATGGATTATATGCATTCGCATTTTCAATGACTGATTATGCAATAAAAAATGGATATATTTCCTTGTTTAAAGAAGAAACTATAGTAGAAATTTTCTCTAAAATTACCGAAGACTCGCTTAAAGATAGTTCATCAAGAGTAAAGGCTATGATTTCAATTATCACATCATATCCAATAGTTATGGATATCGTAAGAGAAAATGAAGAAGTCTTTAATTATGTCAGTAATCGAGTATTGAAAAATCCTCATGGTCTAAAATTTTACAGAGCTTTTTTCCCTCGTGAAAGTATGAGTGTATACTCTTATTTCAAAGAAAACTCAGTTATTCATGAAGCTTCATATTCTGGAATTATATATGAAGTAGTTAAAGATTGTGATGATTTCGATTTGTCAGAATATGCAATGATTATAGCAAAAGCAATTCCAAAATTTAATGGTTTTTCTGATGCAGATTGCTTTATGAGTTTCTTTAAAGAACATTTGAATGAATTGTCAATTGAAGACATCGAATCTGTAATGGAAGTTTATAGAAATAATAATCAATGCACAAATAGAGCACGCCATGGTGTCGATTTAGCAGAAGTTAAGAAATATATAGATGAACATACTTTTGTAACAGATGACAGTGAGTAAAAGACTTGGTATAAATTTAAAACATAAGAAAACGACCAAACAGGAGTATTTCCACTCTTGTATGGTCGTTATTTTTTATTGACTTTAGATAGTCGGTGACGCTACTATAATAAAAAAGGCGGTGATTAGTCATGAAAGCGTATGATGTGCTATACAAAGGTTTTAAAAAGTGGTATGGCGTTTTTGTAGGTATACAGATAAAGTATATTGGTACTACTTATATTGATTTTAATGGATTTTGGAAGGACATCCAAGAATTAAGAATGGACGGTCTTGTGATAGATACAGAGCCGCCTAAAATCATAGGTTTAGCTGGCTTAGAAGGTATAACCTATTCAAAATGGGAAGTGCTTGAAAGACTTAAAAACAAAACATTTTCTGATGAGTATAGATATTTTACTTTAAGCACAAGTCAGTATGACGAAATGTTTTTGCTATATGGGTATAAAACAAAACAAGAAATGCTAAAAAGTTTTAAATTACAGGAAAAATCACACGAGTTTTATATTTCAATATTCTTTAAAGTATAGGAAGTGTTAAATATGAGTTTTAGAGCAGACTTGGAGCAATTTTTTGAGAGTGAACAGACGAATTATGATTATAAGTTCGTCTATAATGTGGAAAATTTAGTTAGTATAGACTATTTGAAATACATAAAGCTATTAAATAAGAAGAATAACAACAATACATATGATAATTTTCTTTTTTGGAAGATTGAGGGTGAGATTAGGAAAGGTTTGAGCATTTATGGTGACTTAGAACCAGAATGGGAGTGGCTACGTTATTACTATAAGATAGAAACAGAAAAAGAAAGAGATTTTTCTGCGTATGAACCGTTTAGGCTGTGGGTACTACTAGATTTTATTTTAAAATTAAAAAAAGAATAGATAAATAAAAGCATCATATTCTATATAGTATAAAATAAGACTTTGTTAGAACATTAATCAATAGAATGATTGTCAGGATATGCGATAATAATAATTAATTTCTAAATAAGCAGCTATTAGCAAAGTCAGAAAATCAAACTTAGACGAACAGGTAGAGGGGTATGGAGAAACATTATCTATGCTTCTGTGTTAGAATGAGATAACTCACTATTTTATATTAAGTACACCTTTTACAATATCAGGGTTATTTTTCGAGGTAATCTTATATTTAATTTCAGTCAAATCATCTTGAACAAACAGAACAGTAGGAAATGCAACGGTTGTATGATGCTTAATATAATCAATTTTAAGTTTCAATATACAATTATCGCCACTATTATAATATTCATAACAGAAAATATCATTCAATTCTTCGACATAATCTTTCATATAGTCTGATTTATATCCCCAAAACTCATATGAGCGAGGCGTGTAATACCTTGGTGTAGATTTTTTGGATGCTGAAAATTCGATATATTCGGCGGTGCTGTTGATGCCAAATAAAGTTTCCATATCACAATCTTTCACTAAATATTTGATACTATTGTCTTCCAACTCAGGAAATTCCTCTGTAGATAAGAAAGATGTTTTAGGAATAGTAAGTGTAATTTCTACATCTTCATCAACAGCTGTACCATAATTTTGAACAGCAAGACGGAGACATTTTTTATAATTATAAGCTTTTTCTATTGGACCCCAGTCAAGTGCTTGGATTATTGTTTTATGGAGTTCCTTGATTTTCCAGTACTTGTCTTTTTCTTTATCTGTACCATTTAGATTAGGTCCACTAAAAACAGTAGAAGAAAATGAATCCCTACACAAATTCCCCAGTTCAAAGAAATCATCTTGCAAATTAAGACCTAATTGTGTCGCAACTGAACTGATAAACTCTCGTTCGTTAGCATTAATTTCGACGGGAGTGTTAAATTTAGCAAGTAAAGTGTTGTTTACTGCATTTCTCTTTCCGACACTCATACCAGAAATTTCATGATACATAGAGTAAATGGAATCAGTGTATTGTCGTACAGTAGTTTTGGAATTAAAAATAAATTGATATATGGATGCGTTGTCACTCAATTTACCATTCTCGTCAATTCCCATTAATCTCAATTGAGAAGATTTTTCGTTTTTTTCTTCTTTTAATTTCTTATCGGAAAGAAAGTGCATCGACAAATGTGCAAAAAATAGTTTTTTAAATTCTTCATCTGATGAGTATGTAAAATAGATTCCTCTATCTTTATATTTTTCTCTGAAAGCTTGTATCTTTTTGTAACCTTCTTCATTCATTTGAGATGGTGAAATAGGCTTATCAGAAAAATACATAAAGACTTGTTTTCCAGATTGAAGCATAATTTCAATTTCTTCTTCGGTTCCAGAACCGTATTCATCTGTAGGCGAACCAAATTTAGTCCACATAATTGCAACAGCAGCATCACATTTGTTTACAAATTGTTGATTTAACAAAGCCTGTGGTTTGCCACCTGATTGTGCATAAGAGCTTTTACTCCAATGACGAGTTTTTAACGTTATTCCTAAAGTGTAAGCATAAAACTCATTAAATTCATCAACCACAGATTCTATTAAACTTACTTCACTTTTTATATCGCTAGGACACGATATAAGAATATTATACAGCGTAACACTTTGAGCCATATATTTTTTCATATTTTTTATTATAAAGAGGTGATTTAATGTATTTATTCAATCCCAATTTGGTTGAGGATAGTTTATGATTATTTCTTAATTGTTGACAGTACAGATGTAATTATATATTGAGTAGAATATCTATGATATTTATAAGATTGTTATAGATACCAATTTATTTTTGAGTATCTCTAAAGATTAAAAATGTTCTTTTCTGGATCGAATATATATGAATTCATTGATTTATTTAATATTTCTTTGTTAAGTTATATGCGATACTTAAGATAATCAAAAAATAAAAACAATCTTTTTAAGAAAAATTTAGAAAGTAGATGTTATTTTTTGATTTTTTTTTTGCAGACCACATATAAAATCAATTACATATGGGGGTTATATAGCAACATGAGATATGATAGTTTTTGGATTATCAGCAACAAAATCTGAAATTTTTGAAATCTCTTCATATTTACAGAAAGCATTATTTAGGATTTTTACTTTATTCAAAAGCGTCCACAACTTTCTGCATACATTTTTTAAAAATTGAGTGCTCTTATTATATCATTAAAGGTCAAAACTTACAATCAGTTATAGTATACAAGTTACAACTACAATTAAATAAAACAGATATAAATTTATTAATTATTATGTTATTTTATTGAACCGCCTTTTTAGGGCGTTTTTTTATGCTCAGTTATAATAATACACATGTAATATGACAAAAGAGCATATGTGTATCCAAATGACCACAGTTGATTTTATGTTCATATGAAATCAATAAAAAGGTGGTAGATGAATAATGAAATCTAAAAAAATATATGTGTGTGTAAGCGATGAACGCTATGAGTTTTTGTTAAAAAAATCTAAAGAGAATGAAGTAACGGTAAGTGCATTGATAAATATTTTGCTTACTGATTATATAAATAAAGTATAATAAGAGGATAATATGATGATAAACTTAAATACTTGTGATAGTTTTAAAGGCAATATGTCGATTATAAAAACAGAGTTTAGAAGAGATCGTATGATTGACGATTTAAATTGTTTACGTGATGTTGTGCCGGCGAAATATGATGATAATTTTGTTAATTGTTGCTTAAACCTTATAGAAGAGGCACATTTAAGAGTGTGCGGTGAATATTTTATCAGAGAAACAAATAAAGAAAAGTCAAATCGTATAAATAAATGTATGACGAATATATCAAAATATCTTTCTTTTAACACATCAGAAGAAGCGGCAAAAGGATTGCTATCTACACCGTACATAAATGAAGATTTTATTTTTAATATTTTGACATATACTTATTACGCTTTGGTGTTGATTGATAAAAAAATATATCGTCGTTTTGAAGTCGCATACAAATTATGGCAGCATTCGGTTAAAGTTGGAATGGCAGGTTATAGTGAAAAGTTTAATAGATTTTTTCCGTACTACGTAACTTATTTCGGAAATAAGATTTTCTTGGTAAATCCTGTTGAAGGTTGGGTTAAGGCATTTAAAAAAAGCGGAAAATTAAGAAAAAGGAAAATAAATGGTATTTTAACAGGTGTTATCAATCATAAACGTGTAGTTTTAGCAGCAACAAGCGAAGGGTTATATGTACCGCTTATTGAAGAAAATACTTTTTTGGGTTTAAAAGAAATACAGCCTACATATTTAGCACAAAAAGATAATAAAAAATCGGAACGTAAGAAAAAACGTGAGAAAGGTTTAAAGTCAAAGGAAAAACCTTGGCTTACAACAACGTTAGACAAGATAGATAATTCCACATACACCATAAAAACACATTCCATGATAGCACTCATGGTATATGGGCTTGAGGTTATGAAATACGGTGTAATGGAAGGAAATAGTATTTTTACTATAGATCATATAAATGGAATACATAATGATAACAATATCGAAAATCTACAGTTATTAACAAGGATATCGAATGATAAGAAAAGGAATAAACCACAAAATTGGTATTTAGATTATTTTATTTATTGGGATACAAAAGTAAGACAAGCAAGGATAAATCAAGAATATTTAGATTTTAGAAGAAGAATATGATTAAAATTTAATTTAGGAAATGAAAAAAGTGATTATTGCCGATTTGCGTTGCAGTAATCACTTTAATATTTGATAAATTTAAACCTTTCCGGAAGAGTAAAAGTTGTATAGCGTTTGTAATGCCCTGTATTTATAATCCGTGTCAATATCCAGTTTCGATGTGATTTCTTCTGATAAAGGTACATCTATATTAACATTTTTTTCTTTAGTAATTTGGGCTGTAATAACTTGTAGTTCCTCTTTTATTTTTATTAGTTTATACGTTTTTAATATTTCATTTATTTCTGATAATTTATTTAAATCGGTTTCAATGGCATTTAAAGGTATACATGCTTGCCGAATATTTTCAATCAAAATATTTTTTAAATCATCTATATTAGAATTACTTTCTGAAGTTATTTTATCAGCAAGCCATTCAAAATGAGTGTTTTCAAATATATATTTTGGAAAGTAATTTAATGAAAAGAAATCTTCAATAATACCTATAATCGGTAAATATATTTTACTATTTAACCGAGTATCAGTTTTATAAGTTCTAACATTAAAACCGTTTTCTTGTGATAACTCAAGTATAATATTTAACCCATTTAGTAGATCTTTCATATGAGAAGTTACTTCTTCTGGTGTATAACCTTTATTTTCATAATAATTTTTAGCGTCGTCTAATGCTTTCCATGCACGATATGAGAAACCATACTTTTCAAAAGGTGCATACTTAGAAGAATCATCATGTATTGCAGCATTGTCATAACCTAAAAGCCAACTTTCAGATACTCCAAATACTTCCACTATTTTTTGTATATGTTTTTTACGTGGTTGTATATCTTTATTTAGCCAGTTATCAACTGCTTGAGGAGAAACACCAACTAATTTACCGATATCATTATACGATAATCCTTTTTTCTTATTTAATTTTTCTAATAACTTGGGGTTATTGGGTTTATATTGAGATTTCGGGGACATTAAGGATATTAGATTTTTTGCAAAATCACTATTTTTTTTCATATTAAACACCTCTTTTCAATAAGAATAACAGACATATACAATTACGTCAATAAAAAATTGATAATATATAATATATCTACTATAAATTGAATATTAGCCTTCCTTACAATGAAATATAAATTTTAATTTTAAATTATAAAAAATATCAATAAAAAATTGAAGAAAAGAGTTGCAGAGCAAAATACCGTATGATATCATAAACACATCAAGAACGTTTTGGTGAAAATAACTAAAATAAAACTATAAGAAAGGAGTGGAAATTATGAATAGTGTTATTTTAGAGGCAAAAGATGTACTGATAGATTATTCGGAGATGTTAAAAAATGCTAATTCAAAGCAAAAAGGTATCAAGATGATAAATAATGAGTGGAGAAAATTAAGTGCAGATATTATTGACCAATCTTTTTATAATATCATTTATGCTGGAGTTAGAGTTCTAAATGCTTGCAGAAAACGTTTCGATTTTCAAAAATATTTTGATAGTTTTGATATAAAACTGGCTGATAGTTATGAAGGTCGTAAAAGTTTACATGATTTTAAGGTTCTTTGGGATTTTTATTCAGATGAAAAGACTCAATATGTTGTCGATATTTTTATGGAATATATAAATGATAATATAAATGATATATATGAGTTTAATAAACAAACATTTGCAATTTGGATTTCAGATAAAGTAAAAGAAGATAATTATAATTTTGACCGTACTTATAACGATTACTTTAAGGCAACTGTTTCTGAAATACTTAATTTGTTGGAGGTAAATCGTTTTTGTAGTAACAATAATTGTGAATATTTTGACACGGTTTGGCATAATTTCACCTGTGATGAAGATTGCGTGGATATTATTGAGTACCATTATCCAGAAGTTTATCAGAAAATCGTTAATAGTGCATTGAATGTATAATAAGGAGGATATTTTTATGAAAAAGTTAAATTATGAGCAAAAAATGATGGTTTTTGAATATTGTATATCACAACTTAGCATATTTCTTTGGGGATATATAATAGAACTTACCGATATAATTGATGAAGTAAAAGCAGAGTATGATAATAGAGATTATATTAAACTTGCTTATGCAGCTGCAGATAGTTTATTCCAAACACTAGATATTGATACAAGTTTTATGAATAACCCACAATATAAAAATTGTATTGATGAATGCCATAGTGAGTTTGCAGATACCCCAAAATGGGTCAAAGATAATCTGTTACTTTTAATTGAAGAAATGTACATCTATAAAGATTTAATGCAAGCATATGTAAAAAAATACGCTGATAATATTGATTGGTTTTGGGATAATATAAATCTTGTTATCCATAAGGACAGAAAATGTAAAGAGTTATGGTCTTTAGGTAGAATTATTCAAGAAAAAGCCGGAAGACATCCGCTTCAGTTAAAAGAGTTTTTTGATAAATGTAGTGATGTTGAAAAGGTAAAATATTATATGGGTTTTGTATCGCTATGTGCATTTATAAGTTGTTTTCATATCGGAGGCTGCATAGGAGAACTTAGAGAAGATAGTAATTTTGAGGACTATGCAGTTATTTTAGGACATGAAAACTTATAATTTGATTATATATAATCTTTATTATAGAGTAAAAATGCGAAAACTAGATGGTTTATTATAATCATCTAGTTTTTTTATATCTGTAAATAATTTTTAGCTAAAAATATTTTAAATCTACAGTTATAACTACAGTTAAAATAATATTAATGTGAAATTATATGAAGAAGGTGTTCGATATGAATAATCAAATTGATTCATTACATGATTTCGCATATATCGGTATTACTTATATGGGTATGGGTGAAGAAGAAAGTTATAAATGGGCTAATGATATGATAGAACTCATAAGAAATTGTATGATAAAGTATATAAATGGTGATAATCAAAGTTTATAAATTGTATTTGTGAAAGCGGTGATTTTGTGGGACGTTTTTTTGAAGTTAATTGTCCATATTGTGGTTATGTGTTGTCGGCGTTGCCACACTATAAAAATCAAGGACTAATTTTAGTACTATGTAAAAAATGTGGTCAGTCTTGTTATATTAATAAAGGAAAAGTACTAAAGCGGTTTTAAAATTAGGAATTATATTAAAAATAAAATGAATTATGGAGGGTTAGTGTTGTGGAAGAGAAAGATTTAGATTATTTAGGTTTATTGGAAGACGAAGATTGTTTAGTTGATGAAAAAGAGATACTTCCGTCGTTTAGCTGTAATATAGGATTATTGCACCGTTTGGCATATATAAAGCGTTGTTTGAGGATGTTAGCGTTAAATACTATGGAAGAACATACCAAAATAGACGCAATTCGTTTGCAAGATGAAATTGATAAAATAGTTGTAATGTATAGTCTTGATTGTGTTGATGACTATCTTTTGGGATGATATAAAAAGCACTTAGTGGAATTAAAATCCTATTAGGTGCTTTATTTATTTGCAATGAGTAGCATGTATAAACTATTATATAGACAATATACACAAAAACATATATGCATATATAAAAAATATTCTACTTTTGATGGGTAGAAAAGGACATAAATTATAACTGTTAGAGACATATATATAAGGAATAGTATAAAGTATAATATAAAACTTTATTTTATTTATGATTTATGTTATACTGAATGCCTTAATAAGTAGTTAAAGGTGAAATGATGAAAAATATAATAGACGCTATAATAAATCTAGTAACCAATCCAAAAGTAGAATTGATTCGTCATTACTCTTATATTAACCGTGTCAATAATATCGGTGACACTTTTGAAGAATATATAAAAGATTTGTTCGCAGGAACCGTAGATGAAATTGATCATAATATAAGAAATTGTAAGTTATCCAAAGTTTTTTCATATATTGGTAATCAAACAAATCCTCCTCATATTATGCTGAAAAATGGCGGTGATGCAATAGACGTAAAAAAATTGAAAAGTGTTAATGACTTAACATTTAATTCATCAAATACTAATTGTACATTAAAAATAGATAATCCTAAAATCAATAGTTATTGTCGCAATTGTGAAAAATGGTCAGAGCGTGATATGCTTTATGTATTCTGTGTATTGGAAACAAATAAAATAAAACAGTTGTGTATGATATATGGTACAGAATATTTTTCAGATATTGAAACATATAAGACAATAGAAAGCGTTGACCCTTTAGGTATAATAAATATTCAAATAAGAGGTATGAGAGTTATATCAACACCGTTAAAAGTTTTTAATTATATCTATATGCCAGATTGTTCTAAAACATTTAATTTAATGTGCTTGATTAATTGTGATAAGTATGCTACGTTAGTCAATGCTAAAGAGTTAGAGTATTTAACAAAGCAAATATCGGATTTAAATATGAAAGATGTTAAGGTTAAAAACCCTAATAGTCCTGTTGAGTTAATAGATTGTAAATTGATAACATTTGCTATATAAGTAGAGTGTTATCAGTTCTGGAATTATAATTTCATATGCAATTTGTTGTTAGGAATAAAATATAGTTATATAAATATAAGATGATAAAAATCAAAAGTTTTTATCATCTTATTTTAATTTTGGGGTTTATTTAATTGTATTTGTTAAAATTGAATATCGTTATATTCAGTTAGAATGATTTTCGTATTTTTCAAAAATTGAGTATAATGTTTGGCGGCTTATCCCTAACTCACGAGCCAAGGCGGTTTTAGAAATCTCATGGTTTCGCCAGCGCTTGTAATGATGTTCAAAGTTATCAACTTTTACAGGTTTACGTCCTTTGTATACTCCCTTAGATTTTGCAATTTTTATGCCTTCAAGTTGACGTTCACGTAAGTTTTCACGTTCAAATTGAGCAATAGCAGCGATAACAGTCAAAAGTAATTTTCCAGTAGCGGTTGAAGTGTCGATATTTTCTTTACTGCTGACAAGATGAATACCTTTGTTATTGAGATTTTCAACGATGTTCAGTAAGTCTTTGGTATTTCTTGCAAGGCGGCTAAAGTCGTGAATATAGATTGTATCGCCTTCTCTTGCAAAATCGAGAAGTTCATTAAGTTTATGGCGTTGGGTATTCTTTGCACTTATCTTTTCGGAGAAGATTTTTTCGACTCCGTAGAGTTTCATTGTTTCAAGTTGACGGGACTCATTTTGTTCTACCGTACTTACTCTAACATAACCGAGTTTCATAGCCATACCTCCGATATTATGTAAAACTTTTTGAGTTTTGTTATTTTGACATGTGCATGATACATCCGATGTATATTTAGAGTCAAGACTTTATATACAATCTGTCAAAAAATAAAAATGGCAAGTTTATTTAGACGATTTTTATTTATAGTAATATCGTTGAAAATGGGTATAGCCTAAATAGACATATATTATATGTAAAAAGTTGTAAGTTTTATAAAACATTAAACATTTTTTATAAAACAAATAACATGTGTTATAAAAAAGTATGACATATTAATTTTTTTATAGGACATAAATGGAGACAGTTAAGCCTATATAAGTAAACCAAAGAATTAGGAGGGTTACTTATATGGGTATAAAGAGAGATAAAGTGCCATATACCTTTAAAGAGGAAGTGGTGCCATTGAGTGTTAAACTTAGTAAGAGTGAAAGAGAAATGTTAAGGCATAGGATAAAATTAGGTATATATAGGGATTTACATAGAAAAAATCTTTTGACAACTTATGAATACCAGACTTTAGTTGAAAATGAGAGGAAAAGAAGAGTGTAATGTGGTATAATCATACTATTAACTAATACAGGGAGATTAGTAGAATGAAAAAAGTTGCTGCATATGCACGTGTAAGTACAGATAAGGATGACCAAGTAAACTCATTTGAATCACAGATTAAGTATTTTAATGATTATATAAAGAGAGAAGAAGATTGGGAGTTAGTTAAAATCTATTCTGATGAAGGATTATCGGGTACTCAAACCACAAAGCGTCAAGGTTTCAATGAGATGATAAATGATGCGTTAGCGGGTAAGATTGATTTAATAGTTACAAAGGAAGTTTCCCGCTTTGCACGTAATGTACTGGATTCAATTAAATATACAAGAAAATTAAAAGAGAATGGTGTTTCTGTTCGTTTTGTGCTCGACGGTATTGATACTGAACAGGCAGATGCTGAGTTGAGATTGACTATCATGTCAGCGTTAGCACAAGAGGAAAGTCGTAAAACGTCTGAGCGTGTTAAATGGGGTCAAAAGCGTCAGATGGAGAAAGGCGTAGTTTTTGGTCGGTCATTACTTGGTTATAAGGTTGAAAATGGTAAATTATATTTGGTAGAAGAAGAAGCGGAAATTGTGCGGTTAATATTTCACAAATATTTAGTTGAGGGAAAAGGAACTCATATTATTGCTCGTGAGTTAAAAGAAGCGGGTATTGAGCCTTACAATCCTAATGGTCATAAAAAGTTTAAAAACAGTTGGTCAAATACGGTGATTTTAAGGATTTTAAGAAATGAAAAATACGTTGGTGATTTATGTCAAAAAAAGACATTTACACAAAATTATCTTGATCATAAAAAGCGATATAATCGTGGCGAAGAAGATATGGTGTATATAAAGGACCATCATCCAGAAATAGCAATAATAGATAGAACAACTTGGAATGAAACACAGCAGGAGTTACAGCGTAGAAGTCCATCAGCGGAGCAAAAGTCAAAGCATAGTAACAGGTATTGGGCAAGCGGTAAGATTTTTTGTGGGGAGTGCGGTCAGAGTTTCATAGGACGAAAGAAAAAAACATCGTCTGGTTATACAAAGGCTTGGGCTTGCAGTACACATGCTCACGCTACAGGTTTTAGAAAAACTGAATGTAATATGAGCGAGTGGGCGAGCGATAAAAGTTTGAAAACGTGTGTATTATATGCTTTAAATCTGCTAATTGATGATAAAGATGCTATTTTAAAAGAGATTAAGCGTGAAATATTGGGTATACAAACAAAAGCCCAAAATAAACCAGAACACATAGAGAGTAAAATTAATGTATTAGAGAACAAAAAAGTCAAGTTAATAGATTTAAGATTAGCGGGTGAAATAACTTCAGATGAGTTAAAAGTTCAAAAAGAACATATAGACAATGAGATTGATGAACTTAAAGATAGACTTAATAATAACAATACGTCGGGTATATTACATCTAAACCGAATTCAAGCGATTTTTTCTGAAATAGAGAAAATATTAAGTTTCGACTATCAAAATGTGGATTCAGTTTTGGGTACAGTTCTTGAAAAAATTATGGTATATGAAGGACATATATTAAAAATATATTTGAAGGATATACCTTTCGGGTTTGAGATTGTATACAAGTCAACAGGACGACTGGAAACGTATCGAACAGAAATATTAAGTTGTGAAATAATATAATTTTAGAGTAATAATGGCTGAATTATGCTATTATTACTCTTTTTTATTTAATAATTACAAAATATGTTATTTATTGTAGCGTAATGATTCGCTTGAATGTTAATATTTTTTATGATAGACTGAGATTGGTAAAAGCATTTTAAAAATGCAAAGAAAGTATGTAAGGAGAATGAAAAAACAAATCACAGCATTTGCATTAGGTTTGCTCATGGCGACAAATCTTATGCCACAAATGACCGCATCAGCGGCAAGTGTACCAACAAGTAAAACCATAACATTACCATCAGAAAGTATATGGTCAACAGTTGGAGATGTCAAAGTTGAGGTAACTTATACCGGCTTCATTGGTGAGTTAGATGCAGCAGCAAACGGACTTAGTGATAATGATGGTACTATTAACGGTAAAATACCTGTCTTAAAAGAAGGTTCAGAGATTAAATTCAAGATTATTGCTGATGACCCAGCAGCGTATTATAATTTCTGTTATGAAAAGACCCGTTATGATGATTCAGTAACAAACGGTGAATACGGTTGGGACGATGCTGGCGGAGGAAGATTTTATTATGATGCACAAAACAGTTATTTTGATGTGCAAGTTTATGGTCAAGCCGATGGTACAAGCAAATTTGCAGCAGGTCCTTTATTCCAAGATAATTTAAAAGCATTTGGTCGTAAAATAAGCACAAATGAATATTCATATCAAGCAGTAAACGGACTTATGAACTATCAATTTACTGCAAAGGATAAGCCGGTTGATAACGTTTATATACCACAAGGCGGTGTAGCAGGATATACATTAGGTACAGCACTTACTATCAATGATGAGCAGATTAAAGAATTTGAGCAAACTGGAACAATGACATTCTTAAAAGGTGTTAAGGTAATTGGTGAAAATTCGGTTGAGTATCAGCATGTGTACAAAGGTTTAGCTGAATTGCTTAGATCGAATGTTGAAAAAAAGCCACTGACATTTATTGTGGAAAAAGATGACTCTGGAGTTGCATCTGGTGATGAGCATAATTATGATAATGGTGTAGCATATAAAGCAACTGTTACTAATAATACAAATGAATCTGCCAATAACTATTATGCTTTAATATCGTATATTCCAAATGCTGTTAATGGTTATGAGTTTTCAGGTCAAAGTCACTATTTTGATATAAAATTAAATGCACTTGAAAGCAAAGAATATAAATTCAATTCATTTTTTCCTGCACTTGCAAGCGGAAGTTTTAAATTTGTATGGGTAAAATTTGATAGTTTATCAGACAAAGAACAGTTTGATAAAGGTGTTCCATATGCAACTGATATAAACCTTGAAAATCGTCTTCTAAGTGCAACTAAATCCATTGATTGGATGAAAGAAAATTTTGGTATTGAAATTAAATAATAATGTGGGTGAACAAAATGAAAAAATAATAAGTCTTATTATTACATGCTGTATGCTATGCACAAGTGCAATGGCATTTACATTCGAAATTCTAGAAAATAATGATATTTTTACACAAGAAACAATAGAAAATGATAAAGTTTCTGATTGGGCGAGAGAAGAATTTGACAAAGCAAATGCACTTGGTCTAGTTCAAGCACTTACTGATAATCCAGCATTTACAGGAAAGATAACCAGAGAACAATTTGCAGAACTTGTAGTAAATATGACATATGACCGAAAAAGCACTTGATAAAGAAATTGAAGCAGCAGCAAATAACACTTTTACAGATACAACAAATGAAGCAGTTTTAAAGGCATATAAAGCGGGTATTATAACTGGTGTTGGCGAAAGCAAATTTGACCCAAAAGCAACAACCAATCGTGAGCAGATTGCAACAATGATTTATCGTGCAACAGAATACTTAAAAACACAGACAAATAAAGATTTAACACCAAATGCAGGAAATATTGAAAAGTTTACAGATAAAGCTAATATTTCAAGTTGGGCAGTAGAAGGTGTAGGCAAACTTGCAGCAAATGATATTATGAATGGTACATCTGCTACAACTGCATCTCCTAAGGATTCATGCACAGTAGAACAAAGCATACTGCTTATCTATCGTGTTTACGGCAAAGTATAAAAACTTTATTTGATAAATAAATATCATTTTAGAGTAATAATGGCTAAATTATGCTATTATTACTCTTTTTTTTGTTTGTATTCTTATTTTATTTATAAAGGTGCATTATAGACAATGATATAGGTACTGAAGAACTTGCTCATCAAGAAATGATTGCTGCTATTGTGTATCAATTAACAAGAAACCTTACTCCAGAGCAAATTAAAAGAGATGGATTTGATGCATATTTTGTAGACCATACAACAGGAATTTTTCCACAGTCAGCATCAGGTTTGCCATTTAGTACAGCTTCACTTCAATGCAAGGGTGACGCTATTACAGACCTGTTTGAGGATTTAGCAGCAGAACAAAAAGCGCGTACAACTTATGATAATTTACTAAGGCTGATTGATGACCCAGATGTTAGAGACCCTATAAAGTTTCTTCGTCAGCGTGAGGTTACTCATTTCCAACGTTTTGGTGATGCAAGTCAGGAAGATTGTAGCAAAATTCTAAGCGACAAATCGGAAGTTGCAGCAGCAAAATAGTAGGCATATGGGAATATTATCGTAGTCTTGTTTTGCACTCTGCTTGACGAGACATATAGATTATAACAAAAGTTAAAGGAGGAACAGAAATGAAAAGGAAAATGATTGCTATGCTGGTGGCAATGTTGCTTCTATCTGGTTGCGGTGGGAATGAAAAAGATGAAGGAAAAGAACAAATCGATTCTTCGGTAAGCTCACTGATGGACAAAAAGCAGGTCGACCAAACAGATATAGCAAAACAAGAAGAAACTGCGTTTCCAGGAAGCTATACTGTACCAGATGGGTGGATAAAATCTGATGAATATTCTACGGAAGAAAAGATTTTCTACTTTGAGGAAGGTCATGAGCAGGACGAATTTCCGGATAATATTTCTATCAATGTTGGAACAAACCAATACAGTTTGGAAAATCACACAGAGTTCAGAAATGCCATTGTTCAACAGCTTCTTATGCAGCTAGACGGTGTGGATGCTCAGTTAAACGGGGATGGCACCTATACAGAACAGGGTTATGTGCTTTATATTTTTACGATAGATGATGGTGATGCAGTAACAAAGCAATATTACATTGTTAAAGATTACGGATTTTGCTTAGTTCACCTTACAAACTTCACAGGCTCAGAAAGCACATATGGGGCAGCTCAAACCATAGTGGACAGCTTTGTTTGGAAATCTGAAGATTGATGAGAGCGATTTTGTCAGTTTTATTATACTTGAACACTATGAGAAATTCAACCATACCAAAGTAAGGTAACAATGATACTAGGAAGATAGCAAAAAAAGTCTAAAACTTGATAGCCTAAATTAGACATGTCTTAAAAAATCCCGTATCCATAAAAATCGCTATTGAGAATAAGAAAAAAATATAGTAAACTGTTAATAAGATGAGAGGGTTTTCCTTATGATATAAAACAGAAAGGGTGGGAAATATGTTCGGTTTTAATCCCATTGGAGTAGGTTTAACCTATACCTATTTATCCGGCACAACACAAAATAATGTCAATCCTAGCAGTATGAAAATACAGGAGCAAGTAAATACTGCCAAGACTAATCAGTCATCTGTCAATCAAGGTTCTTCACAATTCACTCTGTCCAATGAACCACAACTTCCTACTATTCGCGAAGGTGTAGACCCTATTGAATTTGCGGTTAGAAGTCGTATTAAAAACTTGAATAATGATAGTACTCTGAATGCTCAAGAGAGTCAGAAAATGCAACAAACCAAATCTCCTCAAGAAGTTATGGAAGATGCTGAGTGTCAGACCTGTAAAAAACGTAAATATCAAGACGGTTCAGATGACCCAGGTGTCTCCTATCAGACACCGACCAATATTGCACCTGAGCAAGCGGCATCTGCTGTAAGAGGTCATGAACAAGAGCATGTAGTTCGAGAGCAAGCGAAAGCTAAGCGTGAAGGCAGAGAGGTTGTTAGTCAGTCTGTCACCATTCACACGAGTATTTGTCCCGAGTGTGGAGATGTCTACGTCTCTGGAGGTACTACACGAACTACCACCCGAGCAAGTGACATTGCGCAACGGTTTCAACAAAAGCAACCTGAATCCAGCATTTTCCAAGGAGTTGCTTAATAAATTATTATATTACGCATAAAGAAACCATGTATAAACTAGACTTTACTGTATATCATAATGATATAAATATGAAGTTTGCCGCTGGATGGAATATGACCAGCTTTTGAGATATAGCTAATTATTATTCCTATATAAAAAAAGAGCATAATTAGATAAACTGAACCGCACAATAAATTGTGCGGTTTTCTCATTTATATATAAACTTTATCTCATATTTATTCATATCATACTCAGCGCTAAAAAAACTTGTCAATATTGTTTCTGCGTTAATTTTAGCATTGTCATATAACCCATTTTTAATTGCATTATTTTGTGCATTTTGTTTTAGTTTTTCTTGAGCTTTATTATTTTCAGATAAAGAAATTTTAGTAAAAATACTTTCGTATTCATGGTATACTTCAAATGAACCATCAACTATTTGATTGCTTAAAATTTTAACTTTAGGTAATGTAACTGTTATAATATTATCTTTTATATTCCATTTTATATCTTGAAAATCAAAACCCGCTTTTATTATTACATCGTAACTGTAAATATATTTACTCTGTGTAAATGGTATTTCTATTCCCCATAATTCTCTAGCACTTTGGATCACATTAACTTCAGTGCAGTAAACCGATTGAGTCACTAACTCACCAATATTTTCAAATCCTATTTCTGTTGTTTTTGTTTTGCTTATTATATAGTTCCCAGTTTCTGCTGTAAGTAACATAATGACGATAATTGCTATTAAAAATATAATAATATATTTTTTGGCAGTTTTTTTTATAATATATTCAACTTTTCGTTTAGAATATATAAGTTTATTTTCTTGCATAAACAAACTCTCCTGTCGCTTATTAAAACAAATCCTTATATTAAATTATAGCAACCATATGCAGAATATATGTTGTTTATAATTGTTACTTTTTATATTCCTGGCATACATATGTTTTTTTACATTTTGTAACTTCACCATATTCAATAGCACTTATTGATTGTATGACTTAAAAATTAAAGGTTTGCTGTCTATACAATACAGACAGCAAACCTTCTGCTTATCAAGTTATATAAAATTTATAAATTTAATTGAAGATAAAAGTTTATATTATATGACTTATATCAAATTAAACATCTCATATTAAATATTCAATTCATTCATATAATACTGCATCATACATATTCCATATGCACCATTATTTAAAGCTAGATGTTCATTTTCTGGATTTATTCCGCCAATAGCATAAACGGGAATACGAACATTTTGACATATATCTTTTAAAAACTCCAGCCCTCTTGCGGGTAAATCATGCTTACAAGCAGTGTTAAAAATATGTCCTGCTATTATGTAATCTGCACCTAGTTTTTGAGCTGTAATTGCCTCATCAATAGAGTGAACTGAAACACCCAAAAGTGCAACATTTTTTTTAATTTCTGGATTTTCTATAAGCTTGTAAAGTGGCACATGCAAGCGATTGATATTTAATGCTTGACAGGCTTTAAAATAAGAATGAAGTATGAGCCTATCTTTTAAAATAGGTTTTATTTTACTTGCAAAGCTTATATATTCATCTAAAGTTAAATCCTTTTCACGCAGAATAAAATATTCAATATCATTTCTATGGGAAAGTGATTTCAATCGCTCTATAAAATTATCTTTGCAAAGTTTTCTATTGGTAATACAAATTCTTTTACACATAAACATAATCATTCATAACTGGTTGCAAGCCACGCTCACAAATTGCTTGTAAAACCTCATCAACATTTCTTGTATCTGCAATTTCAAACTGGTCATCACCTTGTTCCGCTTCATCAGTATGACCGCCAATACCAGTTGATACACCAGCAGAAATTTTAGTTGCACAGATATTTATAACATTATCTCTAAATTCTGCGCGTTCACGGGTGGATATAGTTATATTTGCAAATGGTAAAAACAATCTATATGCACACATAACCTGTAAAAGTTGGCGCTCATGCACATCTTTAGGATTTATTTTATCGTTATTTATTATTGGGCGAAGTCGTGGGCATGAAATAGAAATTTCTGCATGAGGATACTTTCTTTGCAGTAAATAAGCATGCATACCTGTTGCAAAAGCATCTTTTCTAAAGTCATCTAGCCCTAAAAGCGCAGCAAAAGCAACTCCACGCATACCTCCCATTAAAGCACGTTCTTGAGCCTCAATTCTATATGGAAAAATACGTTTATGTCCTGCTAAATGCAAGGTTTCATATTTATCTGAATTATATGTTTCCTGAAAAACGGTTACATAATCTACACCGCATTTATGTAAATATTCATATTCATTTGAATTCATTGGATAAACTTCTATTCCAACCATTTTAAAATATTTTTTTGCTATTTCGCATGCTTTACCTATATACTGAACATCACTCATATTTCGGCTTTCACCGGTTAAAATAAGTATTTCCTCGAGTCCTGTTTTAGAAATTGCCTGCATTTCTTTTTCTATTGCATCATAATCGAGTTTGGCACGTCTAATTTTATTATGGCAGTTAAAACCACAATAAACACAGTAGTTTTCGCAGTAGTTAGAAATATAAATCGGTGTAAAAACATAAATATTATCGCCAAAGAATTGACGTTTCTTTTCTCTTGCACGTTTTGCAATCTGTTCTAAAAATGGCAAAGCAGCAGGTGAAAGTAAAGATCCAAAATCATGGGGGGCTAAAACATCAGCTTTTAAAGCATTTTGAACATCTTTTTCTGTATATTTATTTTGATTATAGCATTTATATGCGTTTATGACTTTATTTCTAATTTCAGGATTTATCTGCTCCATATCAGGCAAATATTCCATATGATTTAATCGTTTTTCCATATTTTCACTCCTCAATCTGCAAGAAATCCAGTTAGCGGAGAAGATGCAGCCGCACCGCTATCAAGCACACGGCCTAAGCCAGCAAGATATGCAGTTCTTCCTGCCTCTATTGCCTTGCCAAAAGCCTCAGCCATTTGAGGAATATTGCCTGCTGTTGCAATTGCAGTATTTGCCATAACAGCTGCACAACCCATTTCCATAGCTTCACATGCTTGACTAGGTCTGCCAATACCTGCATCAACAATAATAGGTAAATCTATTTCATCAATTAAAATTTTTATGAAATCACGAGTAGCTAAGCCTTTATTAGATCCAATAGGTGCAGCAAGCGGCATAATACAGCTCGCACCTACATTTGCTAAATCTCTTGCAACATTTAAATCAGGATACATATAAGGCATTACAACAAAACCATCATTTGCCAAGATTTCAGTGGCTTTTATTGTTTCTGTATTATCTGGTAAAAGATATTTAGAATCTCGCATAATCTCAACTTTTACAAAATTACCGCAACCACAAGCCCTTGCAAGTTTTGCAATTCTTACTGCTTCTTCTGCTGTTCTTGCACCAGATGTGTTTGGAAGTAAGGTTATGCCCTCGGGAATATAATCTAAAATATTATCTGTTTCAGAGTTTGCACGTCTTAAAGCCAGTGTTATAATTTGTGCTTTTGCATGTTTTATGGCTGCGTCTATTAGATCAAGTGAATATTTGCCAGAACCTAAAACGAATCTTGAAGTAAATTCATGTCCACCTAGCTTAAAAACATCTTTATTCATAAAAAATACACCTCTTAAACATTATTTTCATTTAATAATAATCTCATTATCATAGTAGCCTGATGAGATGCACAAACAGCAACTCTGGGTGACATAAGTCCTAAACCATCTGAAATATCACTTTGGCCATCTCCGCAGATATATAAATTTTTAATTGGATTTGTAGTTTTTATAAGATTTGCAGTGTTAAAACCGGCCATTCCATTGCCCGAAACAATTTTTACATCTTTTAAAGTGCTTAAAAGAGTTTGTATAAGCATGGCTTTTTGGTCTGGCTTATCAAATGCTTCACATATAATATCGCAACCAGAAAATAAGCTTACCGCATTTTCACTTGTAATTTTAACTTGGTGTAACTGATAGTTTAAATATGGATTTATCTTAATTAAATGTTCATATAAAGCGGTGGTTTTAGGTCTACCAATATCAGAAAGAACATAATTTTGACGGTTTATATTTGTTATATCCACATTATCAAAATCAACTAAAATCAGTTTGCCTATTCCCAGTCTAGTAAGATAAACAGCTATATTTGAACCTAAACCACCTAAACCTGCAATACCTACACAGGAATTTGCAAATTTTTTCTGGATTTCAACTCCATGACGCTCAGCCAAAGCATTAAATAATTCTTTTTCTGTAACCATCAGCCACCACCTACAAAATGCACTATTTCTACTACATCACCATCTTTTAAAAATATGTTATTAAAATTTTCTCTTGATAGTATCTCGCCATTATATTCAACTGCTACTCTGTCGGCTGATAAATTTTGTTTTTGTAAAAGCTCGGATATATTTCCCGAAAAATCGGTTAAAAATTCACCATTTACTTTAATTTTCATATGAAAACCCCTTTCTAAAATAAAAAGCACCACAAAGAAACTACACCCGTGGTGGTGTACCCCTTTGTGATGCTTTAATCACTCTACTAATAAATTAACATAACAAACTTTAATTGTCAAGAATTAAAAAATTTCTGATGCCAAGTTACACGGTGAATAAACTGATAACATAATAGATTTAAAATATAAGAATAAAAAACCATTGACAAGCATAAAAAATAGTGATATAGTTTAATCAGTTAAACCGTTGAGGCGGGGATAACGGCGATGATGCCTTTACAGAGAGTCCGTTAAGCTGAGAGTCGGGCAAGAAACAAGTCGTCAAATGGGCCGCTGAGGGTGCAGTCAAATGTGTTTCTTATAACACAGAGTATTCTGCAACGTGTAGACATACGTTAGTTGTCAGGGGTATGATAGTACCCTGTTAAGTGCATGGTGTTTTTATACCCATGAATCAAGGTGGTACCGCGGATAAGTGATTTTATTCGTCCTTGACAGAAAGTGTTTATTTCTGTTGAAGGGCGTTTTATTACACTCCTTTAACAGAAATGTTAAAGGAGTTTTTTATTTTTGGAGGTCGTTAAAATGAATTTTTTACCAAGTATCGAGAAAGTAAAACAAATTGCAAGCACAGGTAAATATAATATTTTGCCTGTTAGTTGTGAAATTTTATCTGATTGCTGTACTGCCATTGAAGTTTTAAGAAAACTTAAAAATATATCAACCCACTGTTATATGCTTGAATCAGTAGAAAATAAAGAAAAATGGGGTCGTTATTCTTTTTTAGGTTTTGACCCTAAACTTGAAATTACTTGTATTAATGGTGAAATCAAAGCTGGAGATATTTCCTTAAAAACAAAGCAGCCATCAAAATTTATTCGTGATATACTTTCACAATATAAAAGCCCTAAATTTGATTATTTACCATCATTTACAGGTGGTTTAGTTGGTTATTTCTCATATGATTTTATAAAATATAGTGAGCCAACTGTTAAAACTGATAAATGCGAGGATATTGATTCTTTTAAAGATATTGATTTAATGCTTTTTGATAAGGTTATTGCATTTGATAATTTTTCACAGAAAATAATTTTAATATTTAATATTTCACTTAATGAACCAGAAGTAAATTATAATAAAGCTATCTTTGAACTAAAAAAACTAAGTGAACTTATTAAAAATGGTGAAAAAAATCAAGAAAAAGCAGGAAAACTTCTTGGAGAAGTTACTCCTCTTTTTGACAAAGAAACCTACTGCAATATGGTTGAAAAAGCAAAACTAAATATAAAAGAAGGAGATGTTTTTCAAATTGTCCTGTCAAACTTACTCTCTGCACCATTTAAGGGAAGTTTATTAAATACCTATCGTATTCTAAGAACAACAAACCCATCACCATATATGTTTTATTTTTGTGGTACCGATGTAGAAGTGGCTGGGGCATCGCCTGAAACTCTTGTAAAACTTGAAAATGGTGTTTTAAATACATTCCCACTTGCGGGCACTCGAAAACGAGGAAAAAATGAAGACGAAGACAAGCAACTAGAAATAGAGCTTTTAAATGATGAAAAAGAACTTGCTGAGCACAATATGTTAGTTGATCTAGGTAGAAATGATTTAGGAAAAATAAGTAAATTTGGAACCGTAAAAGTAGAAAAATTTCATTCAATTGAAAAATTTTCACACGTTATGCATATTGGTTCTACTATCACTGGTCAAATAGATGAAAAATATGATGCATTAGACGCAATTTCTGCTGTGTTACCTGCTGGAACTCTGTCTGGTGCACCTAAAATTCGAGCTTGTCAGCTTATAAGTGAACTTGAGAAAAATAAGCGCGGAATTTATGGTGGTGCAATTGGTTATATAGATTTCGCCGGAAATATGGACACTTGTATAGCAATTCGCATTGCATATAAAAAGAATAACAAAGTTTTTGTTAGAAGTGGTGCCGGAATTGTCGCAGACTCAAACCCTGAAAGTGAATATCAGGAATGTATAAATAAGGCTATGGCAGTTGTAAATGCATTAAAACTTGCAGAGGAGATGGACTAATGATTTTACTTATAGATAATTATGATAGCTTTTCTTATAATCTTTATCAGCTTATAGGAGAATTTGAGCCAAATATTAAAGTTATAAGAAATGATGAGATGACAATAAATGAAATTTTAAAATTAAAACCTGATGGAGTTATCCTTTCTCCCGGTCCTGGACGTCCACAGGATGCAGGAATAACAGTTAAGGCAGCTTTAGAGCTTGGTAAATATATGCCTGTTTTGGGTGTGTGCTTAGGTCATCAAGCTATATGTGAAGCGTTTGGAGGTGTAGTTACTTATGCTGATGAACTTATGCATGGCAAGGCCTCAAATATTAAACTTGATTTAACGTGTAATTTATTTAAAAATTGCCCTCAAACAACACAAGTCGCAAGATATCATTCACTTATAGCAAAAAACTTGCCTGAATGTTTAAAAATCACCGCTTTAACTGATAAAAAAGAAGTCATGGCGGTTAAACATAAAGAATATCCTGTCTATGGTGTACAATTTCATCCCGAATCCATTTTAACTCCATACGGAAAGAAAATGCTTGAAAATTTCATAAGGGAGTGTAAGTAATGATTAAACAAGCTATTGAAAAAATAGTAAATAAAGAAGATTTAAGCTACGATGAAGCGTATACAGTTATGAATGAAATCATGACTGGACAGACAACCGCAACACAAAACGCCGCTTTTCTCGCTGCACTTTCAACAAAAAGCACCAAAGCAGAAACAAAATTTGAAATTGCAGGCTGTGCAGCTGCTATGCGTGATAATGCGACAAGGCTGGAAACAAATATGGATGTTTTCGAGCTTGTTGGCACTGGTGGAGATGGTGCAAATAGTTTTAATATTTCCACAACATCGGCTATCATTGCGGCATCTGGGGGCATGAAGGTTGCAAAACACGGCAACAGAGCTGCATCTTCTAAATGTGGTACAGCTGATTGCTTAGAGGCTTTAGGTGTAAATATTGAGCAAAGCCCTGAAAAATGCTTGGAGCTTTTAGAAAAAGCTAATATGTGTTTCTTTTTCGCTCAAAGATATCATATATCTATGAAATATGTTGGTGCAATCAGAAAAGAGTTAGGTTTTAGAACTGTTTTTAATATTTTAGGACCTCTTACAAACCCAGCAAGCCCTAAAATGCAACTTTTAGGCGTTTATGATGAGTATTTAGTTAAACCACTTGCAGAAGTTCTAATAAATTTAGGTGTAAAACGTGGCATGGTGGTCTATGGTCAAGACAAACTAGATGAGATTTCGCTAAGTTCTGCAACAACTATTTGCGAATTTAAAGACGGTTGGTTTAAAACATATGAGATAAAGCCAGAAGATTTTGGTTTTTCGCGTTGTACAAAAGCCGATTTATTAGGAGGTACACCAGAAGAAAATGCACAAATTACACTTTCTATTCTAAAGGGTGAAAAATCACACAAAAGAAATGCTGTTTTATTAAATGCCGGTGCAGCTCTTTATATAGGTGGTAAAGCGCAAAATTTAGCAGATGGTATAAAGATGGCTGAAAATTTGATTGATTCAGGCAAAGCACTTGCAACTCTTGATAAGTTAATAGAAATTAGCAACAGGTGATAAAATGACAATTTTAGATAAACTTGCAGACCATGCAAAAGAGCGTGTTAAGCTTTCAAAACAAAAAATATCTCTGGAAGATATAAAAAAACAGGCTTTTTCAATACCAAAAGGTGATTTTGCATTTGAAAGAGCATTAAAAAATAAAGATTTTGCATTTATCTGCGAATGTAAAAAAGCGTCACCATCTAAGGGAATTATTGCACAAGATTTCAATTATTTAGAGATTGCAAAAGAATATGAAAAATCTGGGGCTGATTGTATTTCTGTTTTAACCGAACCTAAATGGTTTTTAGGCAATGATGAGCATTTAAAACAAATATGTCAAAGTGTTTCAATTCCTTGCATTAGAAAAGATTTTACCGTTGATGAATATATGATTTATGAGGCAAAAATTCTTGGTGCATCAGCTGTACTTCTTATATGCTCGATTTTAAATGAAACTCAAATTGAAAATTATATAAAAATATGTGATGATTTGGGAATTTCCGCACTTGTAGAGGCTCATAACAAAGAGGAAATACAAACCTCTATAAATGCAGGTGCTAGAATAATTGGTGTTAATAATAGAAATCTAAAAGATTTTACTGTTGATACTAAAAACAGTGAAAATTTACGTAGGTTTGTACCAGAAAATATAATTTTTATAGCTGAAAGCGGTATAAACAATTCAAGTGACATTAAAAATCTCAAAGATAGCAAAGTGAACGGCGTACTAATTGGTGAAACGCTTATGAAGGCCAAAAATAAACAACAAAAACTATTAGAATTAAAATCACTACTATGACAAAAATAAAACTTTGCGGCTTAAAAAGCCTATCAGATATAGAGATAGTAAATAAATATCTGCCAGAATATATAGGTTTTGTATTTTGCGAAAAAAGCAAACGTTATATAAATATTAAAACAGCAAAACAGCTTAAAAACGCTTTAAATAACAATATTTCTGCTGTTGGTGTATTTGTAAATGAAAGCCTTGAAGTAGTGGCACAGCTTTTAAATAATAATATTATAGATGTTGCTCAACTTCATGGAAATGAAAGCGAAGACTATATAAAAAATTTAAAATCACTTACCAATAAACCCATAATTAAGGCTTTTAAGATTGAAAATACATCTGATATTAAAAGTGCAGAGAAAAGTTCAGCAGATTTTGTGCTTTTAGACTCTGGTACAGGTGGCACAGGTACAGCTTTTAATTGGTTACTTATAAAAAATTTTAACAGACCATATTTTTTAGCTGGCGGTTTAAATATAAATAACATAAAAACAGCACTGGATACACTTTCGCCTTATGCAGTAGATGTAAGCTCAGGCATAGAAACAAATAATATAAAAGACTTACACAAGATTAAAAATTTTATAAAAATAGTAAGACAGCATGAAAGGATTTAAGCTGAAATGACAAATAAAAATGGACGTTTTGGTATATATGGGGGTCAATATATTCCTGAAACGCTTATGAATGCGGTTATTGAGCTTGAAAAAGCATATAATTTTTATAAAAATGACGAAAATTTTAATAAAGAGTTAAATCATCTATTCAACGAATACGCTGGCAGACCATCAAGGTTATATTTTGCGGAAAAAATGACAAACGATTTAGGTGGTGCAAAAATATATTTAAAACGTGAAGATTTAAACCATACAGGTGCTCATAAAATAAATAATGTACTAGGTCAATCTTTGCTTGCTAAAAAAATGGGTAAAACCCGTTTAATAGCCGAAACTGGAGCTGGGCAACATGGTGTCGCAACTGCTACAGCTGCCGCACTTATGGGCATGGAATGTGTGGTTTTTATGGGCAAAGAAGACACAATCAGGCAGGCACTAAATGTTTACCGTATGAAACTGCTTGGAGCTAAAGTTATACCAGTTACAAGTGGCACAGCGACACTAAAAGATGCTGTTTCTGAGGCAATGCGTGAATGGACTAACCGGATCGATGACACACATTATTGCTTAGGCTCAGTTATGGGACCTCATCCTTTCCCTACTATGGTACGTGATTTCCAAGCGGTAATATCTAAGGAAATAAAAGAGCAAATGCTTGAAAAAGAAGGACGTTTACCAGATGCGGTTATAGCTTGTGTTGGTGGTGGTTCTAATGCAATCGGAAGTTTTTATCATTTTATTGATGATAAAACTGTAAAACTTATAGGCTGTGAGGCTGCGGGTAAAGGTATAGACACTTTTGAAACTGCTGCAACTATAAATACCGGCACTCTTGGTATTTTCCATGGAATGAAATCTTATTTTTGTCAGGATGAATATGGTCAAATTGCACCTGTTTACTCAATTTCTGCAGGACTTGATTACCCTGGAATTGGTCCAGAACATGCATATTTACATGATATCTCTCGTGCGGAATATGTTGCCGTTACAGATGAAGAGGCGGTTTGTGCATTTGAATATCTAGCGAGAATCGAAGGCATTATTCCTGCTATTGAGTCGGCTCATGCGGTGGCTCATGCTATAAAAATAGCACCTGAAATTGATAAAAACCAAATTATAGTTATTACAATATCTGGTAGAGGTGATAAGGATTGTGCAGCTATCGCCCGTTATAGAGGAGAATATATAAATGAGTAATATAAAATCAGCTTTTGAAAATGGTAAAGCATTTATAGCATTTATAACCTGCGGTGACCCAGATTTAGCAACAACCAAAAAAGCAATAAAAGAGGCTGTTGAAAACGGTGCAGATTTAATAGAGCTTGGAATACCTTTTTCTGACCCAAAAGCAGAAGGTGTTGTTATTCAAGCGGCGAATATAAGAGCCTTAGAAAACGGCATCACAACAGATAAAATATTTGATTTTGTGCGTGAAATAAGAGAGGAAATTAAAATACCACTTGTATTTATGACCTATGCAAATGTTATATTTTCATATGGTGCAGAAAAGTTCATTTCACTTTGTAAAGAAGTAGATATTGACGGAATAATTTTGCCTGATTTGCCTTTTGAAGAAAAGGACGAATTTGAGCCTATTTGCAAACAGTATGGAGTTGATTTAATTTCTTTAATTGCACCCACATCTAAGGATAGAATAAGTAAAATTGCAAAAAATGCAAGTGGATTTTTATATATTGTATCCAGTTTGGGTGTTACAGGCACAAGAACAGAAATAAAAACCGATTTAAAATCTATTATGAAAGTTGTAAGAGAAAATACAGATATACCATGTGCGATAGGCTTTGGAATATCCACACCAGAGCAGGCAAAAAAAATGTCAAATATTGCAGATGGTGTTATTGTTGGCTCAGCCATTGTAAAACTTTTAGAAAAGCATGGAAAAGATGCACCATCTTATATAGGTCAATATGTTAAAAGTATGAAAAACAGCATACGTTAAAAATGAGTCTTTATATGTTACTGTGCTTCTTTAGGAAATACATTTATTGCTATCATATAAACTTGACAATAAAAAGCAAAAGTAAAAGACATAGGCGTGTATTTAAATATACGCCTATTTTTTGTTGCATTATACTTTGTAGCGATACATAAAAAGTATAATTCAGACTCAATACATTTGTAATAGAATACTTATTGTTATTCATACGATATAGTATCACAATTAAACAGAGGAGAGAAGCACTTTGACAAATAATACTTATTATCAAACCAACAATGAAACTATATCATTGGAAAAAATGCAATTTAATGTTATAAGCAGGCGTCCGAAATATGATAAAAAAGAGTTTGAATCAATTAAAATGGATATTGAAAAAGAGCTTTTTTCAGTTTTTCAAAAATATGAATAGTATAATCAAGAACTTCTATATAATAATATACCTTTTTGGGGCTGAATTGATTGTATAATGATGGAGGCAAATGAGTTAAATAATGTATGATGCGCTTTATTCACGTCAGTCAGTGGAGAAAGTTGACAGTATATCTATTGAAAGTCAACTAGAATATTGTAAATATGAAGCACATGGACACCCTTATAAAGAATATATAGACAAAGGATATAGTGGTAAAAATACAAATCGTCCTGCTTTTGAACAAATGTTAGAAGATGTCAAACAGGGTCTTATTTCAAGAGTTATTGTGTATAAACTTGACCGTATTAGTCGTTCAATATTAGATTTTGCGAATATGATGGATATATTTATGAAGCATAATGTAGAATTTATTTCATCTACTGAACGCTTTGACACCTCAACACCTATAGGTAGAGCAATGCTTAATATATGTATTGTATTTGCACAGCTAGAACGTGAAACAATTCAAAAACGTGTAACTGATGCCTATTATTCAAGATGTAAACGTGGATTTTATATGGGTGGGCGTATTCCTTATGGATTCACTAAAACTAACACTATTATAGATGGAATTAAAACATCTATGTATGTTCCGGTAGATGAAGAAACCAAGCAAATACAACTTATGTTTTCGTTATATAAAAATCCTGCAAACTCATTAGGCGATATTATAAAGTTTTTCAAAGAAAATAGTATAAAACATTTGAGAGGAGGGACATGGAATACTGCGCGAATAAGTGAGATTCTTAAAAATCCTGTATATGTTAAAGCAGATGCAGATGTGTATGACTTTTTTAAAAGCAGAGGAGTAAATATTATAAATCCTGTATCGGATTTTACTGGGTATAATGGTTGTTATTTATATAAAGGAACAAAATCAAAGTCAAGAAAACAAAGTGATTTAACAGAAAAAGAAATAGTACTTGCACCGCATGAGGGAATAATATCATCAAGTGATTGGATAAAATGCAGAATACGTTGTTTAAATAATCGTCAGTCAACTCGCACTTGCAAAGCTAAAAATTCATGGCTTGTTGGCAAAGTTAAATGTGGAAAATGTGGCCACAGCCTAACCATTGCAAAATCAAATACTAAATGGCATAGATATTTTATTTGTGGCACATCATTATCTACAAAAAAAGTAAAATGCATTGGAACAGGTGGTACAGTCTATGTTGATGTATTAGAAGAATATATGTTGAATGAAGTCAAAAGACGTTTAGCTGAATTTAAAACTCTTTCAAAATACGAAAAAAAGAAAAAAAATCCAAAAATAAATAAAAATAAGATACGTATTGCTGAACTTGATAAGGAAATAGAAGGTTTGCTTTCAAGAGTAATTAGTGCAAATGATATTCTGATGGAATATATCAATAGTAAGATTGAAGAACTAGATACAGAAAGAAAAAGATTACAAGAGGAAACTATATCACTTATACATAGTCAAAATAATAGTTCATCTAATGTAAATATAATATCAGATCATGTTCAGAAGTGGGAACAAACTACATTTGAAGACAAACAAGCAATTGTTGATATTCTTATAAAAGTTATAACTATATCTGATGGAAATATAGTTATAACATGGAATATATAAAATAAAATATACAATAAATTTATTCTACTTGATAGTGCATGTTTTGGTGATGCGCTGCGTACTGTTCAAGAAAATTTGGATTCTAAAAACTACTATGCATATAATCCAGAATTTGACATTCAGCCAGTACCACAGCCAAGAAATATGCCTAGAATTTAAAATAGACATTATTTGTCAGGCACATTTTAGATGGCCATTTCATAGTCTGATAATGAAAAGGTTATATGCCAATCTCAATTATGGAGGTTTTATTTTATGTCCGAAAGAATGTCACCAGGCCCTGTAAACTCAAATAATTGTTTCCGTGAGGCCGTGTGTGTTCACACTAATAAAGTCTATGACTCATGCAAGAGTAAGGAATGTGTACGTGACCTTAGGGTATATTTAACTACAGAGTCACAAGCATTTATAAATAACAATTGTGTAACTGTTAAGCCAAGATGTGCTGAACTTTTATACGCTAATATAGATGTGGAAAAAATTCAATATAATAAAGGTTTTTATTCGGTTGATGTAAGATTTTTCTATCGTATCACTGTTGAGGCAAGTACTGCAGTTGGTTGTCCAAGACTTTTAAGTGGTCTTGCTGTTTATGATAAGCGTGCAGTTTTGTTCGGTAGTGATGGCGGTGCAAGAATATTTAGTTCAAGATATTGCCAAAATGGTGCTGATTTTCAATATTTACAGTCTGCTAACAAGCCAATTGCCGTTGTAGAAACCGTAGAGCCTGTTATCCTAGAGGCTAAAATAGTTGAGCCTAGTTATTGCTGTGGTTGTTGCTGTGATGTTAATACTGTGCCTAATTGTGTAGGTCAGTGTTTCGGTGGGGAAGATATTGCTCTTGATAATGATGGAAACAAGCTTTATGTAACATTAGGTCAATTTTCAATTATGCGTTTAGAGCGTGATATTCAACTGCTTATGCCTGCATATGATATTTGCATGCCAGAACGTGATTGCAGTTGCTCCGATGATGGTAGTTGTGATGACCCATGTGAAATTTTTGAAAGATTTGAATTTCCAGTAGATGCCTTTTTCCCACCAAGGAAAGAAACACATACTAATGATTCTTGTGATTGCAGAAACAAATGTAGATAAAAAATTTATGCGGTGAGTTTTTCTCACCGCATTTTTATTTGAGAAAACATAATTTATACACAAAATATTTTTTTTGTGTAATTGATTCTATATATAAAAATAAAATATAAAAAACAATAGAAACAAAAAATCTTGACTTTATTGATACTCAATAATATACTTTAATTATCAAACTTGATTATCGAGAATAAGAGGTGATTAAATGGCAAGAGCCAAATTCCAAACATTGACTGAGCAGATGTTTTATACTCTGTTATGTCTTAAAGATGAGTGCTATGGTATGGATATTCTTAATAAAATTCCAAATATGACAAATAATCATGTAAACATAGGTTCAGGTACACTTTACACTCTTTTAAAGCAATTTTTAGATGAAAATATTATAAAACAAACAAAAGCAGAAGGCAGAAAACAAAGTTATATTTTAACACAAAAGGGTAAAGAAATGCTGGATAAAGAATATAAACGAATATTAGCCCAAATAACAGATTATAAGAGAGCATTTAAAAGTGAAATTTAAACTATTAAATATACTAATTATAAAAGCATAAATATAACAATTTCTAGTTTCTGCAATATCTGTGGTTGCACTTATATTTATGATTGCAGTAACATTTTTCATCATTTCTCATTGTTAATAGTATTATGCAGATAGCTTGTTTCTACGGGTTATCTGTTTTTTTATTTTTATATTGACTGAAATGCATCACTTAATAAAATTTATAAAATTACTTGACAATTTAAAATATTTAACCTAGAATTATGTAGTATGCTACTTAAATTTCGGGAGGTGAATATATGAAAAATGAGCTACCATATGGGCTTAAAATTGCGATAATAAACAGAACTTTTAAACGCATGATGGATGACTGGGCAAGTAATATGAAATTAACATTTGCACAGGTAAGAGTATTGGCTGAGATCAGTAATATGGAAAATGAAGGGATATCAGAAATAAATCAAAAAGACTTAGAAAAATATGATAAAGTTTCACATCCAACCATGACAGGAATTCTGCAACGACTAGAAAATAAAGGTTTTGTCAAATGTTGCCCTAGCTCAATGGATAGACGACTTAAAAAAATAAGTTGTACAGAAAAATCTATTGGAATGTACAAAAAATTAGAGAACAAAGATAATCAAATTTTTATAGAAATATGCAAAGGATTTTCTGAAAATGAACTTGAACTTTTCAATTCACTTTTAGATAGAATACTTCATAATATTTCAAAAGATAAATTTGATGTATAGTAATTATAGAAAGGAGTATATAAAACCGTGATTAAAAAACTGATAAAAAGTGTTCGTGAATTTAAAAAAGAATCACTTCAAACTGCTTTATATGCATGTCTTGAGGTTGTAATGGAAATTATAGTTCCATTTTTAATGTCACTTATAATCGATAAAGGTATCTATGGAGGAAATCTAAATATTTTAGCCAAACTTGGAATAGCTATGATTATATGTGTTTTATTTGGTATGCTTTTTGGTTTGCTTGCAGGCAGTAAAGCGGCAAAGGCAGCCACTGGTTTTGCTAGAAATTTACGTAAAGATATGTATTTTCATATACAAAATTTCTCATTTTCAAATATTGATAAATTTTCCTCTGCTGGTCTTGTAACTCGTTTGACAACTGATATAACAAACATGCAAAACGCATATCAAATGATAATTCGTATTGCTGTTAGAGCACCTTTATTATTACTTTTTTCCCTTTGCATGTCTTTTACTATCAGTGTAAAATTAGCGCTTGTGTTTCTTATTATGATTCCAATACTTGGTGGTGGACTTGCGCTCATAGTACATAAAGCTCACCCTGTTTTTGAACAAGTTTTTAATACTTATGATTACTTGAATAGTGTGGTACAAGAAAATTTAAGCGGTATAAGAGTTGTTAAGTCTTTTGTTAGGGAAGAACATGAGAAAAAGAAATTCAGTAAAGTTTCAACTGATTTATATAACAAGTTTTTAAAAGCCGAGAGGTATGTCTCTCTTAATGCTCCTTTAATGCAGTTTGTTGTATACACTTGTCTAATTTTGGTTTTCTGGCTTGGTGCTAGAATTATTGTTCTTTCTGGTGGTGTAGAGCTTACAACCGGTCAGCTTACAAGTCTTATCACTTATGCAATGCAGATTATGATTTCTCTTATGATGCTTTCTATGGTGCTTGTTATTATTACTATTGCGCAAAGTTCCTGCGAGCGTATTGTAGAAGTGCTTGACGAAAAAAGTGATATCACTAATCCAAAAAATCCAGATATGGAAGTCATAAATGGCTCTATATGCTTTGAAAATGTAGACTTTAGCTACTATAAAGGTAAAGATATATATGCACTGGAAGACGTTAATGTTTCAATTCCATCGGGTGCAACAGTCGGAATAATAGGTGGAACTGGGTCTGGTAAAAGTAGCCTTGTTCAGCTTATACCTAGACTTTATGATACAACTCATGGTAGAGTTTTAGTTGGCGGAAAAGATGTAAGAAATTATGATATTGAAACTCTTAGAGATAATGTTGCAATGGTTCTTCAAAAAAATGTATTATTCTCTGGAACCATTGAAGAAAATCTAAGATGGGGCGACGAAAATGCAAGCCGCGAGAATATAGTTCATGCATGTAAACTTGCTCAAGCTGATGAATTTATTCAAAGTTTTCCAGATAAATATGATACTTACATAGAGCAGGGTGGTACCAATGTATCTGGTGGACAAAGACAACGTCTATGTATTGCTAGAGCGTTGCTTAAAAAGCCTAAAATCTTAATTCTTGATGACTCCACATCAGCGGTTGACACAAAGACTGATGCTCTTATTCGTAAGGCATTTCGTGAAGAAATACCAGATACAACCAAAATTATTATTGCTCAGCGTATTTCTTCAGTCGAGGACGCAGATATGATTATTGTTATGGACGATAATAAAATTGATAGCATAGGTACTCATGAAGAGCTTTTAAAGTATAATAAAATCTATCAAGAGGTTTATAAATCACAGCAGAAAGGGGAGGAGTAAAACATGAAGAGAGGATATAGTGGAGCTACTATTAAACGTCTTCTAAACTATATTGTAAGTCATGCTAAAATTATATTTATAATAGCTTGTATATGTGTTTTAATCTCAACAGCAGCAAATGTAATCGGTTCAATGTTCATTCAAGTTTTAGTTGATGAATTTATCGAACCCCTACTGCTGGAGCAAAATCCTGTTTTTACTGAGCTTGCCAATATGCTTTTAATGCTTGCAGGTATTTACTTAATAGGTGTTTTATGCACATTTACATATAACCGTTTGATGATTAAAGTTTCTCAAGGCTGCCTTAAAAATATTCGTGATGATATGTTTAATCATATGCAGGCGCTGCCAATTCGTTATTTTGATACTCATACACATGGCGATATTATGAGCCATTATACAAACGATGCTGATACACTTCGACAATTTATCTCTCAGGCACTTCCACAGCTTATATCATGCTCTGTAAGTGTAATTGCAACCTTTATGGTAATGCTACACTATAGTCTTATGCTTTCAGCCTTAGTTGCAATAATGTCTATTATTGTCTTTTGGGTAACAAGATTCATTGGCGGAAACAGTACAAAGTATTTTATACGTCAACAAAAATCTTTAGCAGATATAAATGGTTATATAGAAGAAATGATTGGTGGTCAAAAAGTAGTAAAAGTATTCTGCCATGAAAAAAAAGCTGAAGAAATGTTTGTAAATAAAAATGATGCTCTATTTGCTGAAGCTCAACACGCAAATAAGTTTGCCAACATTTTAATGCCTATATTAGCTCAAATAGGTAACTTGCAATATGTATTAGTTGCAATGCTTGGTGGTTATTTAGCTATTTCAGGAAATGAAAATATTACAGCTGGTGTGGTAGTAGCATTTTTGACTCTATCCAAATCTTTTTCTATGCCAATTCAGCAAATTTCCCAACAAATCAGCATGGTTGCTATGGCTCTAGCTGGTGCAGAACGTATTTTTAAACTTATTGATGAAGAAGTAGAAACAGACAATGGCTATGTCACTCTGGTTGAAATTAAAGAAGAAAATGGTCAAATTATTGAAACTAATGAGCATACAAGAAACTATGCTTGGAAACATCCACATGGCGATGGTACATTAACTTATACAAAGTTAATGGGCGATGTAAGAATGTTCGATGTGGATTTTGGTTATGAGGAAAACAAGTTGGTATTAAGAGATGTTACACTTTATGCCGAACCAGGTCAGAAAGTTGCATTTGTTGGTGCAACAGGTGCAGGAAAAACCACAATTACGAACCTTATCAATCGTTTTTATGATATAGCTGATGGCAAGATTCGCTATGATGGTATAAATATAAACAAGATTAAAAAGGCTGATCTTCGTAAATCTCTTGGCATAGTTCTTCAGGATACCTATTTATTCACTGGTACAGTTATGGATAATATTAGATATGGTCGTCTGGATGCAACTGATGAAGAATGTATTGCAGCAGCAAAACTCGCAAATGCTCATGGATTTATAAAACATTTATCTGATGGATATAATACAGTTCTTACTGGTGCGGGCGCTGGGCTTAGCCAAGGTCAAAGACAGTTGCTTGCCATTGCACGAGCAGCTGTTGCTGACCCTCCAGCAATGATTCTCGATGAGGCAACCTCTTCAATTGACACAAGAACAGAAAAGCTTGTGCAAAATGGCATGGACTCACTTATGCATGGTCGTACAACTTTCGTTATTGCGCATAGACTTTCTACTATTCAGAATTCTGATGTTATTATGGTGCTTGACCATGGTCAAATTATTGAACGTGGTGACCATGACAGTCTAATAGAAAAGAAAGGTACATATTATCAGCTTTATACTGGAGCTTTTGAACTTGAATAACATAAAACACCTGCTATAAAAGCAGGTGTTTTAATTTTATATATTGACTTTTTTGAACTTAATATACATAATAAATTCAAAACGTTTTAAAAATATCAGATAAGGAGTAGTAGAAATGAATCAAAATTACTATTGTGAAGTTGGTTGTAATGATAAAACATATAAACCTAATATAAAATGCGAAGGTAAACCAAAGGTTGCATTTATTTGTGTGCATAATTCTTGTCGCAGCCAAATGGCAGAAGCTCTAGGCAAAAAACTTGCAAGCGATGTTTTTGAAAGCTATTCAGCTGGCACAGAGCTTAAAAGTCACATAAATCCCGATGCGGTTCGTATGATAAAAAAACTTCATGGCATTGATATGCAGAAAACGCAGTTCAATAAATTGATTACTGATATTCCAGAGCCTGATATAGTAATTTTTATGGGGTGTAATGTTTCTTGTCCTAATATTTTATTTCAATATGCAGAGAATTGGGGGCTTGATGACCCATCAGGTAAAGATGATGAAGTTTTTGCTGAAACCATCAAGAAAATTGAGGAAAATATCATTGCATTAAAAAATAAACTAAAATAATTAAAATAGGAGTTGTATTTATGTAACTAAGTGCAGCTCCTAAATTATTTTATGGTTGACTTTTTCATCATATTTTTGTATACTAGATTTGTCACATATACAAGTTTTTTATTGGGTATTTATATATGTGTCTGATGGCGTAGTATGATTTCACTTTAAGAAAACTTAAATCGCTCTCTTTTAGATTATTGCTCAATTATTATCCACTTGTAAAAATTTAATATATGCGTCAGTAGCTCAGTTGGATAGAGCACATGCCTCCTAAGGTCGCGTTACAACAAACACCTTTAGGAAAAAGGCAATAGTCAACAACTTAATATTTTATAGATGTCCCTGTAGCTCAGCTGGATAGAGCGACCGCCTCCTAAGCGGTAGGCCGGAGGTTCAAATCCTCTCAGGGATGCCAGCTGAAAAGCCAGAAAACCCCCATAAATACAAGGCTTTGATAAGGATGGTAGCAAGAAACCAGTAAAATCAAGGCTTTGTGGACAGCAACAGGCAATGCG
>CALWBL010000017.1 GCA_944376065.1 uncultured Butyricicoccus sp.
GTGAAGGGAAACTTTCACGCACGGTGTGGACGGGGGGAAAAGATGGAGATTATATCAAAGTCTTACCTATCCGTATCCCAGCTCACTAATATATTCTCTATCAGACTGAGAGATACGAAATTCACCATAAGAATGAAAATATTCATTATAAAGCTCTGTCTGTAAATGAGGATATGCCCTATCCATATTATAAAGTGCTATGTTGAGGGTTTGCAGTAAATCTGTGTTTCCACGATATAGAGCAAAATAATATGGACTAGGAGAAAATCGAGCAACTGTGCGAAACCCATCGACTACAGCAATATCTGACTGTAAGGTTGCATCTGCTTCTCCGTTTAATACAGCCTCGAAAACATCAGTAAGTTTATCATACTCTACTATTTCGTATGTGAATCCATTTAGTTTTGCGTACTGATCAAACTGTTCCATACGATTGTTTTGTCCTGGGTAGACTGCTATCTCTATACCGTCCCAATGTTCAAAATCTTCTTCCATCCATTCGGTAGAATCCTCTCGCACAGTTAAAGCAGTATACGTAGTTCCATAACTATGATTTGGATAGAGAAACAATTCCTCTAACGTTTCATTACGATTCATGGTACCAAGCATATCAATATCGCCGTTCATCAACATCTCAAGCAAAGTAGAAATCTGGGTGTTTGTATCCCCATCTACTTGCACAAACTCGTACTCCCAGTTTGTATATAGACTCAACTGTTTTAGATAATCGACCATATATCCAGCGTAGTTTCCACTATCATCTATGTAAGATATCCCATGTTGAATTGGGAATCCTACTCGTATAACTTTGTCATTTTCTTTGACCGCTTGAGCAATGGTTACACTTACAAGTAAAACACAGAATGTCAAAACAACAAATAAAGACGTATTTCTGAAATTCACTTTACTCACTTCCCTTCTTTAATTGTTCATTTCTGACATTTAGTTGTAAAAATGTAATATTGGTTACAAATCAGTTGAATTTTGAATATTTTATTCACCCTATTATACTTCTTGATTATATCGGATATTGAAGAAAAATGCAATAATAACATATACTTCATTAGCTATATAATATGATTTGGTGGTCATGCTGCTTTTTAGTAAATATACTTTCAGTCTATTGTCAGATATCTTTATACCCTTATACCCTTTTGCAATTTACACTGTTTTAAAACTATGATATAATTTATCATCAAACTATTACTTATAAGAAGGGTTAAAATTATGAAAGTTTACGGTTCTAATATTTGTATTGATTGCAGAAATTTTAATCACATCAATACATCAAGAAATTTGAATTTGCAATTTGTTGATATAACAGAAAACACTGCTAATCTTAGAGAGTTTTTGCATTTGAGAGATACATCAGATGTATTTGCTGATACTCGAAAAAATGGCGGTATAGGTATTCCTGCATTTGTATTAGATGATAAAATAACCCTCGATATAAATGAGGCTTTTTCTTGGATAAACCAGCCATCCGTTGATGAAAGTGAAATTGTAGAATTTCGTGAAGAATGACTTTAATTGTCGGATTTCAACCCCGCTCTACAAATTGACATTAAATTATCAGTTAGGTGACAATTTAAAAAACCTGTCTAAATAAATAGACAGGCTTTATCTTTATCCCTTGGCTGTATACCAATCGTGACCAAAGTGTGCCTCTGCCACAAGTGGAACGTCCATTTTTATTGCATTTTGCATTTCTTCGGTGAGTAGTTTTGTAACTTCTTCTCGTTCACTTATTGGTGATTCCAGAATAAGCTCATCATGCACTTGAAGAATAAGTCTTGTCTTATATCCTCCATCTTTTAAGCGTTTCCAAACTCTAAACATAGCGATTTTAATTATATCTGCTGCTGTGCCTTGAATTGGTGTGTTCATCGCTACACGCTCGCCAAATGCTCTTATTGGAAAGCTCTTGCTTGAAAGCTCTGGCAGATATCTTCTTCTTCCAAACAGTGTTTCAACGTATCCCTTTTCCTTTGCACTAGCTTTGATGTCTTTCATATATTTATCAACACCAGTATAGGTTTCCAGATAGCTTTTTATAAACTCTCCTGCTTGTTTACGACTTATACCTAAATCTCCCGCAAGTGCAAAATCAGAAATGCCATAAACAATACCAAAGTTAACCGCTTTGCAACTAGATCTCATTTGACTTGTTACATCTTCAATCGGAACTCCATAAACCTTTGATGCTGTGGCTGCATGGATATCTGCACCATTTCTAAATGCTTCAAGCATAGTTTCATCTTGTGCTATATGTGCAAGCACTCTAAGCTCAATCTGAGAATAATCGGCATCTATAAGAACGTGATTTTCGTCTTGTGCAACAAACATTTTTCTAAGCTCTCTACCCAGTTCTGTGCGAACGGGTATATTTTGCAGATTTGGGTCCACTGAAGAAAGTCTGCCTGTTGCCGTTACTGTTTGCTGAAAATGTGAGTGTATTCTGCCATCATCTGGACTTATTACCTTTAGCAATCCATCAACATATGTGCTTTTTAACTTTGTTAGCTGTCTGTATTCAAGCACTGCATTAACAATAGGATGATACCCTGCAATAGATTCCAATATCTCTGCACTTGTAGAATATCCGCTTTTTGTCTTTTTCTGAGCAGGTAAGCCTAATCTGTCAAACAATATTTCTCCAAGCTGTTTTGGTGAGTTTATTTTAAATTCGCCACCTGCATAATCATATATTTCATTTGTCAAAAGTTCAATACGCCTATCAAGCTGCAATCCAAAACTTTTAAGCAAATCAGCATCTACTTTACAGCCTATTTTTTGCATATCAGCAAGCACTGTCATAAGTGGAAGTTCTAATTCATAATAAAGTTTTTCAAGCTCTGGCTGTGCTTTTAGCTTGGGCATAATCTCATTATAAATATATTCTATTGCCTCTGTCCATCTAGCAAGTTGTTTTTCCATATCTTGATTATCAATCAAGCCTAAAAATGCATCTTCATTATCAAAATCCGGAGGTGCAAGCTCTATTTGACAATAAGCCAGTGCAACACGCTGCAAATCATATGAACCTTCTGCTGGATTTAATAAATATGCCGCAAGGCATGTATCAAATTTTATCCCCTCTACAGAGATACCTAATTTCAAAAGGTTTACAACTTGGTCTTTGGCATCATGCATAATAATATTTAGTTTGAATATGCGTCGTAAAATTTCAAACCACTCGTCCTCAGTAAATATGTGAGCTTTAATTATATAATATTTATCGTTGGCATGAAAACAAATTGCGGTCTGAGCTTTATTTACATGCACAAAAATGTTTTGTGTCTCATTTTCTAATTCTGAAATTTGATTTAGAATATCACCAAAATTTGTAAGATTTGAAACTGATATATCTTTTTTCTCAAATGTCTTTTGCCCATCTGCTGAAACAAGTCCCAAACGGTTTATAAATGTTTTAAGCTCTAATTTGTTAAAAATCTCATAAAGTCCATCTTCATCGACAAACTCATCTGATAAACTCATTGGGTCTATATCAATAGGCACATTCCTATCAATAGTTGCAAGCCAGTAACTATCCTTGGCGCTTTGTTCGCCCGATATTAACTTTTCGCGAACACCTTTTTTAATTTCAGGGCTATCTATGTTTTTATATATATTTTCAACACTGCCAAATAGTTTTATAAGGTCATTTGCGGTTTTTTTACCAATTCCAGCAACACCGGAAATATTATCCGATGTATCTCCCATAAGTGCTTTTAAATCTATAAGTTGTATGGGCTTAAAACCATATTCTTCCTGAAAAAGCTGCTCATCATATTTAGTGGTATTACTTTGACCCATTTTGCTTGTAACAAGTCTAACACTTGTGCCGTTTCCAACAAGCTGTAAGCTATCTTTATCTCCAGTTACTATAACACATTCATTTCCGCTTTGGCTAACTATGTGTGAAATTGTACCAATTAAATCATCTGCCTCATAACCTGCTTTTTCACATCTTGTTATCCCAAGTTTGTCAAGTATATCTTTCATAACTGGAAGCTGCATGGCAAGCTCATCGGGCATGCCTTTTCTTGTGGCTTTATAAGTTTCAAATTTCTTATGTCTGAAAGTCTTTTCTCTAACATCAAAACAAACAATAGTGCGGTCTGGGGCTTCCTCATCTTGTAATTTGAATAATGTTGACAAAAATCCATAAATTGCATTTGTATAAAATCCTTCATGATTTGTAAGCAAACGCACACCATAAAATGCTCTATTAAGTATGCTATTGCCGTCTATTACCATGATTTTCATTCTTTCACCTTCCTATTTTCTCAGGTTACTTTTCTTTTAAATAAGTATATCATGAACACAGCTTTAAACACAATAGCAAAAGGCGTAGCTATCTAGCCACGCCTTCAACCGTAAAATCAATGAGGAAATAAAATACCCATTCAAACGCTGATGGGAGCGATATGTGTTAGTTTAGTTAGCTAATGATTTACCTAGAGCCTTACATGCGTCCAAATCGTCTTCGGTTGGTTGTTCATGCACCTTTAAGCCTTCACCATCTATAATATATGCACCTGCATTATTGGTACGCTCCTGCCAGTCACGCATCCATTGACCGTCACCCCAACCATAAGAGCCAAACAACGCCACTCTTTTACCTGTTAGATTTGATTCTAACTCTGTGAAAAAAGGCTCAAACTCCATTTCTTCCAACATTTCTGAACCCATTGCAGAGCAGCCAAGAGCCAATCTATCAAACTTAGCAGCATCATCTGCATTAGTTTCTGATACATTCATTACAATAACTTCTGCACCTGCCGCTTTTGCACCATCAGCGATTGCATGTGCCATTGTTTCTGTATTACCTGTACCAGACCAATAAATAACTGCTACTTTACTCATAAATATATTACCTCCAAGTTAATCAGTTATAATTTTATATTATTCTCAAGCTGTAAGCATTAAATGCATTTCCAGCAACTGAGCTAATGTTTTTCCAGAAAACAGATTTTCTTCAAACTTGTTTCTGCATTTATCGAAAATATCAAAGGTTTTCTTTGCCTGTTCAACATCAAAATATACTTTCCAGTAACCACAAAGTTTTGCCCCCTCACCTTTATAGTGTTCAAAAGCAAGAACATCTCTTAGCGGATAGCCTAAAAATAGACCTATTTCATGCGGAAAGCCATTTGTCTTATTTAAACGCTCACTTAAAAACTCAATCTGCAATTTTAAATTAGACTCTGGATAGCCATAACGTTTTAATTGTTTTAATATTTCTGGTTTTTTAAGCTGATGTTCGAGAGCATCTTTTTGATAAACCAAAACCAGATAACGCCTTTCACATGAGCAAAGCACCTGTATCTCTACTCCAAACTTTTTAAGCTGTGTTTTATATTTTTGATAATCTCTATCAAAATTTGGAAACTTTTGTTTTTGAAAACAAATTAAACTTGCGGGTTTTAATCTAGCAAAAGCTGGGGAGCAATGATGCACCAGCTCCTGCTCAAAAAGAGAAACGTTAACCATATCTCCTCCTTTGTTAGCATGAGCTAACCTATCGTCATTTTATTAAGTTAGCGACTGCTAACTTATGTGTTTACTATATCACATCAGTTAGCATATGTCAACACTTTTCTTTTTAATTTTAAAAAGATAAAAGACCGATTTTAGAAATCGGTCTTTCGTAAGCTTAGTATTTCCATGTGACAGTAAATGCATTAGGAAGTGTTCTGCCATGTGGATTATTGCTTGCGGTAGTTGGGTGTGTAATCTCCCTGCCGTTATAGTACATAACAGATGATGAACCACCATCAAGGTTAGTTGCCTGTATAGCTCCATATCTTTCTAAAATATCCTTACAGTCACCCACTGTTGCACCAGTTGAGCGTGTACTTCTTCCATCAATTACAAGCATAAGCACTGTTTTATCCTGTGTCTGACCAATGGCTGAACGAGGCTGAAGTCCCCAGCCTGATGATGCACTTTTTAGCATTGACTCACCATCTACAATAAGTGCTGGACCGAACTCTATTGCATCCCATAAACTATCTGCGATGCTTGTGTCACCTATCTGCATAAGATCGTTTTCATCAAATCCAATTATTTTATAGTCATGTTCATAAGGTTCTTGGAGCGTTTCTCCCGCTACCTTTAAGAAACCATAAGGTGTGCCACCATTACCAACACCGCCCTCATCAATAAAACCAGAAGCATTTATAGCAAGTATAGCGTCATTATCCTCTGCTATATCCTTGACATATTGACCTGATTTATAAAGCCTTGCACAAGTTTTCAGCTCAACTCTTGATTCGTCCTTTACTATTGCAAGGCGACCTTCGTATGTGCTTCCAGTAACCTCAACAATCATAATTTCTTGGTTTGCGCTTATAGCTAAAACGTTGTCACCATAAATTGTTTTAATACCCGTTTCGGAAGATGAATCACATTTATCTATTGCGATTTTCCCCCAACCATTTTCAAGCAGGTCTGTATGCTCAGAAATATATGCTTGAAAACTTGTTCTATCAAGCTCTGGAAATTTAGCATAAAACTGTTCTTCTTCACTTAGAGTTTCTATTTCTGGCTGTTTATTTACAATATCTTCCTCACTCCATGTAGATGCCGCAGTTTTCTGCAGCTCATTTGTTTCTTCACGTGTTTTCATCACTTCGTCAATGATATCTTGAGGAATAATTGCAGTTGCAAGCCATTGATGTGTCATTGTACCCATTGCGGTTTCTATATATAGTGTTCTCCATTTACTAACAAAAGCATTATCTGTATATAACAAATATGGATATACAACCGTTGCCATAACCAGAACTAGCACTAAAAAGAGAACTCCAAAACGACGCTTTATGCTCATTGAGCCACCTTCCTATCATATCTTTAATCATTCTTTATTTTGTTTTCTGTTTCCACGCCCACGAGTTCTATTTCTTCTTGCATGAGCTGATTTTTTAATAGACGTATTTATATTTTCTTTTTTGGGTTTTACGGTTTTTCTCTCCGCTTGACGACGCACTTCTTCTCTCTCTTTGAGTTTTGCCTGCACCTTTGCACGGATACGAGCTGCCGCCTCATCTGAAAGTTTACCTGTTCGTGGAGTAGAAATATCCATACGAAATTCATCATATATACTTACTGTTTTTCTACTTTCAATACTTTTAGAAACGCCTTGGGATTGAATTCTTTTTACTTTCCTTCCAACACCCTTGCCTCCTAGCTTTTGAATATTGGTAGACATATTAGCAGAAACATTTGTAAAAGAGTTTCTGGTGCTGTTTTCATTTATTGTGGCACTTCTGGCAACTCTTTTTTCAGTATTTGATTTAGCTTGTTCTTTACGCTTTATAACAACTCTTGGTGCCGCACATCTTTTACGTTTTCTAAATGTTGTGTCAATTCTCACAGGTCTATATAGTATTTTATTAGAAAATTCTCTAATTTCACTTGATAAAACTTGTGTAAACAATAATGTCTGACGCTTTTTAGGAAGTTTTATGGAAATTTTCATTATATCATCTAAAAATCCCATATCACACATTTTATGAGCATCATCAATAACTAAATATTCAATCCCATGAATATCCATCAAACCCTGCTCCATAAACTCCAAAAAACGCAGTGGAGTTGCAACCAAAATATCTGCTCCACGTTTTATAGCCTCAACTTGTGGAATCTGAGAAACTCCACCATAAATAACATTTGCAACTCGTCCAGTATATCTGCTATACTGGCATATGCTTCCATAAACCTGCATTGCATGTTCTCGTGTAGATGTTAAAATTAAAGCCCTGACTGGTCTTTCAGACTCATATTGTGGTTTTCCCATGTGTTGCAAAATTGGAATGGAAAATGCGGCTGTCTTGCCTGAACCGCTTTGAGAGCAGCACATAAGGTTTCTGCCAGACCTTATGACTGGAATTGCTTTTTGCTGAATTAGTGTTGGATTTGTGTGCCCTATCTCGTTTAACGCTCGTAAAATTGACTCATCAATCCCCAGTTTTTTAAAATTCATATATTTATAAAGGCTCCTGTCTATTCTATTTTCAAATTTCATGCTCAGAGTGGTATTTTTCCCCCTTGTATTTGTAAATAATCCATGATATAATGTTCATCGATTTAGAGTTAGCAAAGGAGAACATTTATTATGCATGAAATAATACATGAGCTAATACATGCTGTAACCCACTCTTTGGAACACGTTTTAACAAGTGTTCCAATACTTTTTATAGTTTATGCTATTTTATATTTTATGGAGCATAAAATGCGTTCTGCACCAAATTTAATTGAAAAAACTCAACGTGTTGGACCGATTATCGGTGCCTTAGCGGGCAGCATACCTCAATGCGGTTTTTCTGCTGCTGCATCTGCACTATTTGCTGAAGGCTTTTTAGCACCTGCAACTCTTGTCGCTGTATTTCTTGCAACATCTGATGAGGCTGTACCTCTGCTTTTATCTGGTGGTGCAAGTCGTGATGCAATATCACTTTTAGTTATAAAAATTATAATAGCAGTTATTGGTGGATATTTTCTACATTTTACTTTCCTTAAACCAAAAAATAAAACTTCTGCCCCTGTAAGTATGGATATAAGTCACCACGGTCATAACTGCTGTGGTTCTTCACCTTTTTCTGCAATTATAATCCGCACACTTAAAACATGTGCATTTCTGCTTTTAATTATGGTCATCATTCATATAGCAGTTGAGTATGCTGGTGAAGATAGAATTGCAGCACTTATGCTTGGCGGCAGTATTCTTCAGCCTGTTATTTGTGCATTTATTGGCCTTATACCGAGCTGTGCAATCTCTGTGTTATTTAGCCAGCTTTATATGTCTGGTGTTATCAGTTTTGGCAGCATGATTGCCGGACTTTCAACTGGTGCCGGCTTTGGATATGTGATTCTTCTTCGTGAAAAATCCAGCCGCAAACGCGCCCTACCAGTTATTATTGCTACATGGTGTGTCGCTGCAATAAGCGGTATAATATGTCAAATTTTAATTAAATAATAAAATTCGCCAGATTTTTATCTGGCATTTTTTATGTCTCTACGCTATGAAGTAAAGAAAACGCCTCATGCGCCCACTCAAGGTCAATTTTAATAAAGTCTCTTGATGAGGTGTAAAGTCTTTCATTTATATCTTGATATAACTTTTGATATGTGTCACCAGGCATTGAAACATATTGCTCAACCCCATCAGATAGTACAGCCACAAATCTAAAAGATGATGTTCTTTCATCTAAATCATGGAACAACAGTTCAACTACATCAAGGTCACGATTTAGTTGTGCAAATAATAAATATTTCATCATCTCAACCGCTCTATCATCAAGTCCACGCTCTAAAATATTTATTTTTTCTCTAAATGAGTTAAAATCCTGCGTCCATCGTAGAGTATAGCCTGCGAGCGGGTCAAAATCTGCACTTTGTGGTTTATCTTCGCTTAGCCAAACCATAAATGCATTGGCTAAGTCATGATATAAACATGGCTCCATTACAAGTGATGTAACGGCGCAGTTTGGACAAGTCCAACGAAAACAGGATAAATCCTGCACCTTTGCTCTCATTTCTGGAGTTTTATCAACATTTATAGAACCAACCGTTTTATGTAAACTTTCTTTTTTACAGTGAGGACATTCAATTTTTATTTGACCTGCCATAACTCCCTCCTTCGTTGCTATCTGTTCAAGCAAACAGCATCCGAACAAATTATGTCCAGATGCCATCGCCTATTTAAAACATAAATTACTTTTTACCTAAACGCTCCGCTCTAAACTCAAGAAATTCATCATATGTACATTCCTTATCAAGCACACCGTCTTCTCTTAGCTCGATAATACGGTTTGCAATGGTCTGCATAAACTCATGGTCATGAGATGCAAATAGTACATTGCCTTTAAAATCACGAACACCATTATTTACTGCGGTTATAGATTCAAGGTCAAGATGGTTTGTAGGCTGGTCAATAACAAGCACATTGGAGCCAAATAACATCATACGAGAAAGCATCATACGAACCTTTTCTCCACCAGAAAGTACATTAACTGGCTTATAAACATCGTTACCAGAGAATAACATTCTGCCAAGAAAACCACGCAGGGTGGATTCAAGTGTATCAGTTCTTGAATATGGTGCAAGCCAATCAAGCATATTTTCCTGATGACCGTCGAAAAATTCATTGTTATCTTTAGGGAAGTAAGACTGTGAAGTTGATACACCCCACTTGAATGTACCTTCATCCGGCTCAATTTCTCCCATTAAAATCTGGAACAAACATGTTGCAGCTCTTTCATTTTCAGCAATAAAACCAATTTTATCACCTTTCTTTACAATAAAAGATACATTGTTAAGCAGCTTTTCACCACCTATTGTCTTAGAAATACCACTAACTTCGAGTATATCCTTGCCCGCTTCTCTATCCATTGTAAATCCTACCCATGGATAACGACGGGAAGATGCTGGCAGTTCCTCAACACTCAACTTGTCAATCAGCTTACGGCGTGATGTTGCCTGACGTGATTTAGATTTATTAGCGGAGAAACGCTGGATAAATGTTTGCAGTTCCTTGATTTTATCCTCATTTTTCTTGTTCTGGTCGCGAATCATACGCTGAATGAGCTGTGAAGATTCATACCAGAATTCATAGTTACCCACATATAGCTTAACTTTACCATAGTCTATATCAACTATATGAGTACATACATTATTTAAGAAATGACGGTCATGTGATACAACTATAACTGTACCAGCGAAATCCATTAGAAAATCTTCCAGCCAATGAATAGCATCAACATCTAAATGGTTAGTAGGCTCGTCCAAAAGTAAGATATCTGGGTGACCAAAAAGAGCTTGTGCAAGCAGAATTTTAACCTTTTCAGTATCCTGCATAGAGCTCATTGGGCGATAAAGTGATGCCTCTCCATCGATACCGAGACCTTCTAAAAGCTGTGCTGCCTCTGTATCTGCATTCCAACCGTCCATCTCTGCAAACTCTGCCTCAAGGTCTGCTGCACGGTTTCCATCTTTCTCAGTAAATGGGTCTTTTGCGTAGAGTTCTTCCTTCTCCTTGATAATCTCATATAAGCGTGGGTTACCCTGGATAATTGTATCTAAAACAGTAAAATCATCATAAGCAAAATGGTCTTGCTTTAACACAGACATACGTGTGTTTGGCTTAATGGACACGTCACCTGTAGTGGAATCCAACTCACCAGAAAGCACCTTTAAAAATGTGGATTTACCTGCACCATTTGCACCAATAACACCATAGCAGTTGCCCTCTGTAAACTTGATATTAACTTCCTTAAATAGTGGTTCGCCTGTAAAGTTTACACTTACGTTTGAAACAGTAATCATATAGCCTCCGTTATTTTAATAAATATTTTTACTTAGTTGCCTTTAACATATAAAAAATCAATTATTCATATTATAACACAACTATTTTTTACTGTCATCTAACTTTCAGCAAACTTTTTTGATTATCATAATTTTGTTACTGTTGCTTGAAAAAACAATATTAAAGAGGTATACTATAAGCAATATGAATGGAGTACATAAACTATGAGCAACCTTATAAATATCATTAAAAATCGCAGGTCAACCCGTGCTTTTATAGAAGGCAAACTACCACCCCGTGAGCAAATCGAGCAAATTGTAGAAGCCGCTTTATGGGCTCCCAGTGGCATGGGTAAACAGCTTTGGCATTTTTCAGTTATTTATAATGCGGAAAAATCTTTACAACTTGCTAAGGCCGTGGCTAAAGCCAGTAACCGTGGAGCTGAATATAACTTCTATAAAGCACCAGTTCAGATTATCGTTTCCTACAAACGTGATGAACAACATGCTTTTTTAGACGGTTCTGCTGCAATGCAAAACATACTGCTAATGGCACAAGATTTAGGTCTTGGCTCTTGTTGGATTAACCAAATTCGTGACTGCTGTGATGATACTGAAGTTCGTCAGCTATTGACTTCATATGGTGTTCCAAAAGACCATGTTGTTATATGCTCTGCTGCTATTGGCTATATTGAAAAGGAGACTAACCCAAAGCCTCGTATGGAAAACACGGTTTCTTTTAATGATTAAGGATAGGATGACTTTGATGCAAAATTAAATGCATCAAAGTCATCCTATTTTTATTGTATTTGAGTGTTGTTTTTTGTCATTTATGCACGTTGACATGTTTTGTCTGCTATTATATAATAAACTCGAACTTAAAACTGACACCTTATCAAGAGTGGTGGAGGGATCGGCCCTATGAAACCCAGCAACCTGTATTTATGCAAGGTGCTAAATCCGACGGTATTTCAGTTCGATTGTAACGAACCGATAGATGAGGCTTTTGTGGCTTACTTCATCGGGGTGGGCTTTTTTTATTGCTCATTTTCATGTTTTTATTTTTTAATGAAAGGACTTTTTAAAATGGCAAAACATCTTTTTACTTCTGAATCAGTTACCGAAGGTCACCCAGACAAAATTTGTGACCAAATCTCTGATGCAATCCTTGATGCAATGCTGAAGAATGACCCATATTCTCGTGTTGCTTGTGAAACCACCTGTACAACTGGTATGGTTTCTGTAATGGGCGAAATCTCCACAAAATGTTATGTAGATATTCCAAAAATTGTGCGTGAAGTTGTTCGTGAAATCGGTTATGACCGTGCAAAATATGGTTTTGACTGCGACACATGTGCAGTTATAACAACTATTGACGAACAGAGTGCAGATATTGCACTAGGTGTTGACAACTCTCTTGAACGCAAAGAGGGGCAGGAAGATGCAGAACTTGCAACTGGTGCTGGCGACCAAGGCATGATGTTTGGTTATGCTTGTAATGAAACTCCAGAGCTTATGCCTTTATCTATTTCTCTCTCTCATAAGATGGCTAGGCGTCTTTCTGAGGTTCGAAAGGATGGTACTTTTAAATATTTACGTCCAGATGGTAAAACTCAGGTCACTGTTGAATATGATGAAAACCATGTTCCAGTTCGTATTGATACTGTTGTTCTTTCCACCCAACATTCTCCAGATGTGTCCCTTCAGCAGATTCGTAAGGATATGATTGAGCATGTTATCAAGCCAACCATTCCTTCTCATCTGCTTGATGAAAACACCCATTTCTTTGTAAACCCAACCGGTCGTTTTGTTATCGGTGGTCCACAAGGCGATTCCGGTCTGACTGGTCGTAAGATTATTGTTGATACTTATGGTGGTGTTGGTCGTCATGGTGGCGGTGCATTCTCTGGCAAAGACCCAACAAAGGTTGACCGTTCTGGTGCTTATGCAGCCCGTTATGTAGCTAAGAACATCGTAGCAGCTGGTCTTGCTGAACGTTGTGAGGTTCAGCTCGCTTATGCTATTGGTGTGGCTCACCCTGTTTCTGTAATGGTTGATACATTTGGCACAGGCAAGGTTGATGAAGGCATATTATCTGATGCAATCTCTAAGGTATTTGACCTTCGTCCAGCCGCTATTATCAAAACTCTTGAACTTCGTCAACCTATTTACCGTAAGTTGGCAGCTTATGGTCACATGGGACGCGAGGACCTTGGCGTTGCTTGGGAGCGTACCGATCGTATAGATGATTTAAAAGCGGCTGTTAAGTAAATTAGAAATATTAAAAGCGTGTTTTGAATATACAAAACACGCTTTCTTTATTGTTATATTTACTTTTTAAAAAACAAAAAAGCACAGCAATTAAGCTGTGCTTTTTGGAGGTACCACTCAGAATCGAACTGAGGATCAGGGAGTTGCAGTCCCACGCCTTACCGCTTGGCTATGGTACCATATGGAGCGGATGACGAGGCTCGAACTCGCTACCTCCACCTTGGCAAGGTGGCGCTCTACCAGATGAGCTACATCCGCATATTGGTGCCTCCGGGCGGAATCGAACCACCGACACGGGGATTTTCAGTCCCCTGCTCTACCGACTGAGCTACAGAGGCAAATTGAAAATGGCGACCCAGATGGGGCTCGAACCCACGACCTCTAGCGTGACAGGCTAGCGCTCTAACCGACTGAGCTACTGGGCCAAGATGGTGGAAGTTAACGGGCTCGAACCGCTGACCCTCTGCTTGTAAGGCAGATGCTCTCCCAGCTGAGCTAAACTTCCATGTCATCAGCGACTTTAGTTATTATATAGCATATTATGCTATATGTCAACACTTTTTTCAAAAAGTTTCTTTATTTCTCTATTTTTTCTTTACACCAAAGTTAAGTAATGTAAATTTTACATTAAAATATTTGTAAATTTAAACTTGGTTTGAGTATTTTCCCTTTTAACTATAGGATTTTTTATCTTTTTCTGTTATAATTTCACCATAAGAGAATTTACGCAAAGGAGCCCAAGTAAAAATGAAGTCTTTTTGGAATGAATCTCTATTAGACCAAATAAATGATATGGTGTATGTTGTGCGTGCTGATAACTATCAACTAATTTCTGCCAACCAAAGATTTAAAGAGCGTTTTCCTGAATATCACCAAGGTGCAAAATGTTATAAACTTATTTTTGGCATAGACCAGCCTTGCGAGGTTTGTGGAATAAAGCAAGCCAACGAATCTCAAGCAGTTAAACTGCATAAGAAAATAAATAATGGTGAAATGATACAAGTTTCTTTCCAAAAGAAACTTGCTAATGGCTCAGAGATTTGCATATGTACCGCATCTAATTTGCCAAGCGTGGCTGAATCAACCGAAATAATACGCGATATTTTGAACAGTATCAATGCAGCTGCATATACAATAAATCCAGACACTCATCGCATTACTTTCGTAAATTCGTATTTAAAATCTCTCCTTCCTGAAATCCAGCGTGGTGCATTATGCTTTGATGTGTTAATGGGAAGAAATTCTCCTTGTACTGTTTGCCCATTTAATTCTATGACAAAAAACGGTGATACTTATCATATGCATGAGTCATATATACGTAAGCTAGATAAATATCTTAATATTGACGCTGTAAATCTGGTTCAAGAAGATGGACAAAAAACTGTGATTTTTACTGGATATGATATAACCCCTCAAGTTGAAAAAGAACAACGTTTGAGTAAAATTGCTTATTTAGACCTCACTGTAAACTTGCAAAATCAACTTGCTTTTATTAGAGATTCTGATAATTTCTTTAAACCTGATGAACCATGTTTTATATACATTTTAAAACTCAAAAATTTTAGCAGTTATAACCTTATGCTTGGTCGCAAAGCTGGTGATGAGTTTATCAAGGTTCTAGCTGACCATTACTGCTCTATTTATCCTGATAAAAATAAAATATATCGCATTGGTGGTGTTAAATTTGCATTTATTGCAAACAATGAGTTTGAAAAACAAAAGGCTCTTGAAATTGCTGCTCACCCCATTTGTGATGATATAGGTCATAGAAATAAGCTTTTTTTGCCTGAAGTTAGTTTTGTTGGCATTGAAGTTCCGCGTTTTGCAGAGAATGCACAGCAGGCACTCCACCATCTGGAATATACTCTATCAAAGCCTAAAAAACACCATACTGATATTATCACATATTTTGAAGAATCTGATATTGCTAAAATGGAAAGAGATAACCGAATAATATCTCTTGTTAAGGGCGATGTTAGAAAAAATGGATTTCAAGTTTTCTATCAACCCATATATTCTATTTCTGAAAAGAAATTTACAAAATGCGAGGCCTTGCTCAGACTCTATGACGATGAACTTGGCTGGGTTTCTCCTGTTGATTTTATTCCAATAGCTGAGGCCAATGGCACAATCGGCGCGCTTGGTCAGTTTGTCATGGACGAAGTATGCAAGGTTCTTGAGGAAAGAAAACATAAAAATTTACCAAATGTGCAGATAAATATAAATGTATCATCAGCCCAATTTTCAACCGAAGATTTTTATGAAACTGTTAAAAGTACCATAAGTAAATATGATTTTAGTTACAATCTTTTGCATATGGAAATAACAGAAAGCATTATGATAAATTCTTTTGAGTACATAATACATATTATGAGCAAAATTATAGAACTTGGTATTGATTTTAGTGTTGATGATTTTGGTACAGGTTATTCTAATATTAGCTATTTAAGTGCTTTACCACTTAAAGGTCTAAAACTTGACCGTTCGTTTATTCAGCATGTGACCAATTCAGATGTCCATGCAATGATTGTTCGTAATGTTATAAAATTCTCTAAAGATTTGGGTTCCTATGTTGTTGCTGAAGGCGTGGAAGATTTAGAGCAGTTCAATATTTTAAAACGTCTTGGCTGTGACTATATACAAGGTTATTTATTTTCCAAAGCCATACCTAAAGACGAATATATGAATTTTTTAGAGGAACATTATTTTTATGACATTAATTAAAAAGTGCAGCTTTCAAATAAAAGCTGCACTTTTGTTTTTACTTTTTATAAACTAAATCAGCCTCTGTCCAGTTTTCTAAAACTGGAATCATGCTTGCCGCCATTTGTTTCGCACCCTGTAAATCATGCAAAAGATAATTGCCACATTCTACCCTGCTTGCTCCCGGAATTTCACCCTCATACTTTGATATAAACTCCATAGTTTTCTTTACAAGCTCGATTGCATCTTGTGGCAAAAGATTACGAACTAAAAAATAAAAACCTGTTTGACAACCCATTGGACCACAATATATAATATTTTCTGCAAAATCACTGTTTCGTGTATATGTTGCAAATAAATGCTCAAAAGTATGTGTTGCTGCTGGGTCTAAATAAACGCCAGCATTTGGAATTACCATACGAATATCATAAGTTGTAATATCACCATCAATTCTTGATGTATACATACCTTGTGTTAGTACATCATGATTTACTTCAAAACTTGCAATTCTCTTCATTTTTAAGTATCCTCCTTATAAAAATAAAAAAGCTGTAGTATGTCAATTATACCACAGCTTTAAGTAACTTTCAAAATATTAGTTATGGGATGCCAATGTTGAGTCCTTCAACACAACATCATGTGCACCACCTTCGACAATAGAAGTAGCAGATACAAGTGTGATTTTAGCCTTTGCCTGTAATTCTGGAATAGACAATGAACCACAGTTACACATAGTTGAACGAACCTTGTTAAGAGTAAGGGTTACATTATCATGCAGAGAACCAGCGTATGGAACATAAGAGTCGACACCTTCTTCAAATGATAGTTTCTTATCTCCGCCCATGTCATAACGCTGCCAGTTTCTAGCTCGAGCAGAGCCTTCACCCCAGTATTCTTTCATAAATGTACCACCAATCTTAACCTTATTTGTTGGTGATTCATCAAATCTTGAGAAATAACGACCAAGCATAACAAAGTCAGCACCCATAGCAAGAGCCAGCGTTATATGATAATCGTGAACGATACCACCATCGGAACAAATTGGGATATAAATACCAGTTTCCTTATAGTATTCATCACGAGCTGCTGCAACTTCAATTGTAGCAGTAGCTTGTCCGCGACCAATACCCTTTTGCTCACGAGTGATACAAATCGAACCTCCACCGATGCCGATTTTTACAAAGTCTGCACCCGCTTCAGCTAGAAAACGGAAACCTTCACGGTCTACAACGTTGCCAGCACCAACTTTTACGCTATCACCATATTTTTCACGAATCCACTTTAATGTGCGTAGCTGCCACTCAGAATATCCTTCAGATGAGTCAATACAGAGCACATCTGCCCCAGCCTCAACAAGTGCTGGAACACGTTGCTCGTAGTCGCGTGTATTGATACCTGCACCAACAACATAACGCTTCTTATCATCAAGCAATTCAAGAGTATTTGTTTTATGGCTGTCATAGTCCTTACGAAATACCATATAAACAAGATGTTGATTTTCGTCAACAAGTGGCAGAGCATTGAGTTTATGCTCCCAAATTATATCGTTTGCGAGCTTTAAAGTTGTATCTGCCGGAGCGGTGATTAACTTTTCAAATGGTGTCATAAAGTTTACAACTTTTTCACTTGTTTCCATACGTGATACGCGATAATCACGGCTTGTTACGATACCAAGCAGTTTACCTGTTGCGGTACCATCATCAGTAACAGCCATTGTGGAGTGACCGGTTTTTTCCTTTAAAGCGAGAACATCTGCCAAAGTCATATCAGGTGTAATGTTGGAATCAGAAACGATAAAGCCTGCTTTGTATGCTTTTACTCGAGCAACCATAGCAGCCTCGTTTTCAATAGTCTGAGAGCCATAAATAAAGGAGATACCACCTTCCCTTGCCAAAGCGATTGCCATATTGTCATCAGACACAGCTTGCATAATCGCTGAAACAAGTGGGATATTAGCATACAAAGATGCCTCCTGACCCTTCTTGTATTTTACAATAGGTGTACGCAAACTAACATTTGCTGGCATACACTCTGAAGATGAATAACCAGGAACCAAAAGATATTCACTAAATGTACGGGAAGGTTCTGAAAAATAAAATGCCATGTTTGTTTCTCCTTTTCCGACCAAATCTGCAATTTGTTTCTGTACTATTATACTCCCTAAAGCATATTAAAGTAAAGACCACGATTGTTACAGAAATATGAACTTTTTTATCATTTTTCTATGCAAACCGCCCTTTACTGTTTAATCAAACAAACTTTTCAACCCTCTGAGCGGTTTTCATGAAGGTATGTAGCCTCTAAATCAGCAAGATGAAGTTTTACTGCAAGAGGATATTTTTCATAAGCATTAGCTATTGCAAAACTGCCCGCTCTTGCTGAGTCATCAAACCCGCCCATATGCCAACGGATTGCCACAGCTTCTTCAAATTTGAGCTTCATAAATCGTTCAATCAAAAAGACTGATTTTTCACCATGACCATATGGAAATTTATCATCAACGGTATAATAAGGAACTTTTTCCCATTCACCATACTCATTTTTCTTATTTCTGTACTCAGTGATATAGAAGCCTGCCTTGCATATGTCGTGAAGTAGTGACACTATTGTAAAGCTCTCCAAATCATCTTTATCTACATCAAAATGTTTTGCAATAAGCACTTCATAAACATTTAAACTATGCTCTACCAAACCGCCTTCATATGCGGCATGAAATCTTGTTGACGCTGGAGCTGTAAAAAAATCTGTGCTTTCCAGCCACTCAAGTAATTTTTCTGAGCCACGCCTTGTAACCTGTTTGCGAAAAGTTTCTATGAATTTATCTTTCATATTTTTCCCTCCTTTATAAGCTGTAAAAGTTCTGATTTTATATTATTATCTGGTGATTTGATTACATAATCGAGTATTTTTCTAAGCATCTTCCCTATTTCTTGACCGCTAAACCCAAGTTCAATTAAATCATATCCGTTTACTGCTAAATCATGAACTGTAAGGCATGGTTTTTCACTCAAAATTCTATTTAACAGGCTTTCTACCTTTTGAAAATGCAACAAATATTCTGGGTGCGTTCCCCTGCTTATGCTGTCAGCTTTTTGTATTTTTATAAGATTCCTAAAACGAGTTTCACCGAATTTTGCAAGTCTTTTTCTTATTATATGTGGTTCAGCTTTTATATAAATGTCGTGATTCTCTGTAAGGAATATTATTTCATCTCTCATTGAATTTGATAGTTTTAGCTTTTGTGTTCGTAAATCCACATACTTCATACTGACTTTAGGGTGCGAATAAAAATGACCTATACCATTTTCATCTATTGTCATACAGCTTGGCTTTCCAGTATCATGATAAAGTGCAGAAAACCTTAAAACTGGTTCTGCTGGTATTTGTTCCATCGCTCTTATGGAATGTTCTAAAACATCATAAATATGATATGGATTATGTTGCTTAAAACCTTTCATTGGCAAAAGCTCTGGCAGAATCACTCCAAATACATCTATAAACCGTCTTAAAACACGCCCTGCATATCGGCCACATAGAAAACGCATAAGTTCCGATGAAATCCGTTCAGCAGAAATGTTTAAAAGCAAATCAGCATTTGCTTTTAGTGCATTTTTAGTGTTTTGTTCTATTTCAAATCCCAATTCTGACGCCATGCGTAATCCACGCAGTATTCTAAGAGAATCTTCCAAAAAACGCTCATCAGCATTTCCTACTGCACGTAATATTTTATTTTCTAAATCTTTTTGCCCGCCAAATGGGTCAACAACGCCTTTATGGGGAGAATATGCAATCGCATTTATTGTAAAATCTCGCCTTGATAAATCCTGCTCTATGTTTGTTACAAAACAAACCTTATCTGGTCGTCTACCATCAGTATACTTTGATTCTTTCCGAAATGTTGTGATTTCAACAGGTGTGTTATTGATTAAAATTGTAAGTGTTCCATGTTTAATACCTGTATCAATTATACGTTCTGAACCAAAAACAGTTCTCATTTGTTCTGGTGTGGCTGAGGTACATAGATCATAATCATGCGGACTGTTTCCTAGCAGCGCATCGCGTACTGCACCACCAACAACATAAGCCTCAAAACCTGCACTTGATAGTTTGCATATGACAGTTTTTACTTCGTCCGGTAAATACATTACTGTTTCTCCGAGTGTTTTTGAGTTAACCTATAAGAAGTTCCGTCTGGATTCAATACAACTGTATTGTCAAGTTGTGCTTTTAAACTTCCTTTAAACTCTGCAATATATTCTTCTCTTAAAGCCTTTCTTTCTGCTTGTTCCTGTTCTGTTAAGCCCTCGCTTTTTGCTTTTTTAGCAAGCTCATTTATTCTATCAATTTTTTTCTTATCCATAATGTTTACCCTTTCAAACAAAAATTTTCTTTTAAATCATTATATATTGAAAACACGTAAAATACAAGTTTTCTTGACCTATATCTATTGAACATGATAAAATGAAAGCAATATAATTTTAACCAAAAAAGAGGGTGACAATGAATATGGAAATTCGTGAAATTCTTCCATGGGACGAAAGCCATTTTTATCGCATGGTTCGTAAATTCTATCAGATGTCTGTCGTTGACCATCAAATTCCAGATTCTCATGCAAAACGAACATTTGAGCTGCTTATGAGTGGTACTCCTTATGCTCGTTGTTTTATTGCTGCTGATGATAACAATATACCAAGAGGATATTGTTTATGTTCAATCACATGGTCAAATGAAGCTGGTGGGCTTTGCGTTTGGATTGATGAACTTATGGTTGAAGAAGATCTGCGTGGTCAAGGCATAGGTCAAATGCTTATTGCGAACGTTGGTGAAACTTATCCTAAAGCTGCAAGATTCCGTCTTGAAGTCACTGATGACAATGTTCGTGCAACATCATTATATAAATCTTTAGGATTTAAACCTCTTGCATATAATCAAATGGTGCTAGATCAACCACAACCATAAAAACTAATGCGTGATACAAACTTGTTGTATCACGCATTTTTTTATTTACCACATAATTTTTTTAATATTTCTGGTGTAATTTCAGGAAAAAACCGCTGCATATCCTCTGGAAGTGGTGAAAAAAATTCGAGTTTCTCCCCTGTTATTGGCTGATTAAGGTTTAGAAACGCTGCATGAAGTGCATGTCGTGAAATTATAGAATAGTCCGAATTATACAAAAAATCTCCTGGAAGTGGATGTCCTATATGTTTCATATGCACTCTAATTTGATGAGTTCTCCCTGTTTCCATCCAAACATGTGCAAGCGAAAATCCATCTTTATAGGCTATTGTCTTAAAGTGGGTTATTGCTCTCTCACCATCATCTGCAACAATTCTTGTAACTATTGACTCTGCCTCACGTTTTATTGGTGCATTTATTGTACCGCTTTCTGGTAGCTCACCGAAACAAACTGCTATATATTCTCTGCGCATTAGCTTTTTTGATGACATATCCGATAAAATAGCTGCTGAAAGTGGATTCTCTGCAACTATAAGTAATCCAGATGTATTTTTATCAAGCCTGCCAATAGCACGAAATACAAAATCTTTGTTTTCTTTTTTAGCTTTAAATGCTAATGCATTTGCAACTGTATTTTCCCTGTTTCTTTGCGATGGATGAACGGCTATACCCGCATTTTTAGAAATAACCGTCATGTCTTCGTCTTTATATATGATATGTATTTTTATATCGTGTGGTATAATATGGTCTAAAAACTCATGCTCCCTAACTTTTATTTTAAGCTCATCACCTGTTTTAAGTTTATCAATAGTGCGAATCAGTTTATTGTCAACTGTTATACCATCATTTTCTTTTTTTAAATCTATAAGAACTCGTCTTGAAACGCCTTTTTTTCTAAGAAAACGCTCGACTGTCATATCATTTTCATCTTTTTCAACTCTATATGTAACACATCGCATTTTTTATCTCTCCTTACTTATCTGATTTTACACAGCCTAATATTTTCTGTCAAATATTTTGTATTTTTTTATTTGTAAATGCTATCTTTTCCATAATTCAGTGTTATAATAGTAATAAAATAAAATAGGAGTTGTTTTTTTGAATCAAATAGAATCATTAGAAAAACTTTGTTCATTGCCTGCTGTTACAGGTTTTGAGCTTACAAGTGCCAAGGTTCTCGCAGAAATGCTCAGTCCTTGGGTTAATAAAGTGGATATTGACCCCTTTGGCACAGTAACCGGTCTTTTAGTTTGCCCTGTGCCAAATGCTAAAACCGTTCTACTTGATGCGCATTTTGACCAGATAGGTTTTATTGTGACTGAAGTTGTTGAGGGTGGCTTCTTACGATTTGCATCTGTTGGCGGTGTTGACCCTCGTATGCTTCTCGGATGTGAGGTAACTATTTTAACTAGTACACCAATAGAGGGTGTTATTTGTTCTGTTCCTCCACATCTTTCAAGTGAGCAAGAACGCAAAAATGCTGTGCCTGTACATGAAATGCTGATTGATACTGGACTATTAGATGCTGAAAATAAAATCTCTATCGGCACACCTATTATTTTTCGTCAGCCTCTTATAACTCTTTCAAAGGATATTGTATGCTCTAAATGTTTAGATGATAGAGCCGGTATCCAAGCTATTTTACAAGCACTTAGACAGTTACGCAGACAGGATTTAAAAGTGAATGTTGCGGTTTTATTCTCATCTCAAGAGGAAATAACCTCTCTTGGTGCTATAACTGGTGCTTTTCGTCTGCGTCCAGATTATGCTATTGCTGTTGATGTTAGTCATGCAAACACACCAGATGCACCATCTGGCGAAACATTCGAGTTTGGCGGAGGAACAATGATTGGTATGGGACCAAACATGAACACTCATTTTACAAAAACGCTTATCCGTTTAGCTCGTGCAGATAATATTCCATACCAGCTTGAAGTTATGGAGGGTAGCACAGGAACAAATGCATGGAATATTCAAATTTCTGCCTGCGGCACAGCTCAAGCCCTGCTATCTATCCCGCTTAAATATATGCATACACCAATAGAAACGGTTAAACTTTGTGATATTGACGCAACTGCCAATTTAATTGCTTCATTTTTAAAGAATTTTGATGGAGGCTGCCTGCAATTATGACCGAATTATTAAATAAACTTTGTTCACTTCCAGGTGTTTCAGGTGCTGAGGATTCTGTGCGTGATTTTATTCGCACACGAGCTATAACTTTTGCTGATGATATCCGTACAGATGCGATGGGAAATCTTATGGTTTTCCGTGCTGGTAAACGCTCAACTACAAAGCCACTAATGCTCACTGCCCATATGGATGAAGTGGGTTTTATAGTCAAACGTATAACCGATGATGGTATGCTTAAATTTGGCTTTGTGGGTGGAATTGACCCCCGTGTTGTTATTGGTAGACGTGTTTGTTTTGGTAAAGTAAGTGGTGTTATTGGCATTAAAGCTGTACATTTAACCAGCCAAGAGGAACGCAAACACACACCAGATGCAAAAGATTTATATATTGATATTGGTGCTTGCAGCAAGAGCGAGGCCGAAAGCAAGGTTAATATTGGTGACTATGGTGTTTTTGACTCAGATTTTTTAGAATTTGGTGACGATCTTATAAAAGCAAAGGCTCTTGATGATAGGATAGGCTGTGCTGTTTTACTTCAGCTTTTAAGAAAAACTCCACATGTTGACACTTGGTTTGTATTTACTGTTCAAGAGGAAGTTGGATTTAGAGGTGCTACAACCGCTGCTTTTTCCATTGACCCTGCTCTTTGTATAAATGTTGAAGGTACTGCTGCGGCTGATTTACCAGAAATTAAACCATATAACAGGAGTTGTGCAATTAGAAATGGTGCTGTATTGCCGTTTATGGACAAGTCAGCAATATATGACCAGAAGCTTTTAAAGTTTTTATGCAATATTGCAGATAATGAACATATTAACTGGCAAACAAAAACAACTGTTTCAGGCAGCACTGATATAGGCGCAATCCATAAAAGCCTTACTGGTGTTCCTTGTGCTTGTGTTGCTGCACCTGTTCGCTATATTCATTCTTCTGTCTGTGTCGCCGCTTTAGAAGATATTAAAAATGTACTGTATTTATTACAGGCTTTTCTTGAACAATTTAATAATAAGACTGATTTTATATAACTAAGGAGATTTTTACATGGATAGTGTATTTGAGCTATATAAAGAAGTGGCCTCTGCTTTTGGACCTTCTGGTCGTGAGAGAAATGTAAGAGAAATTATAAGCTCCATCGCTGCAAAATATGTTGATGATGTTTATACCGATACTCTTGGAAACCTAATTTGTCGCAAACGCCCTGCTATTGGCAGTCAAGAAAATGTTCGTAAAATTGCTTTTGCTGCGCATATGGACTCTATTGGCGTTGTCGTAACATATATTGACGATAATGGTTTTTTACGTTTTTCTAACATTGGCGGAATTGAAATTCAAGATTTCTTCCATACACAGGTTCGCTTTGAAAATGGTGTCTATGGTATAATCTCACATGAAGAAAAAACCGAGCTCTCAAAGCTGAAAATCAATAATCTATATATAGATATTGGTGCAAAAAATCGCGAACAAGCTGAAGAAATGGTTTCTATTGGTGATTTTGCGGTATTCAACTCCCCTATGTTTGAGCAAAACGGCGTTATTTCTGGTGCTTATATAGATGATAGAATCGGATGCACAGCTTTGATTATGACCATGATGAAACTTCCTAAAGTTGTAAACGATGATTTATATTTTGTGTTTACAGTTCAAGAAGAAGTTGGTCTTAGAGGGGCTACAACTGCTGCTTATGCACTTGAACCTGATATTGCAATCGCTATTGATGTAACTGATACTGGTGATTTACCAGAACATAAATACCCAATGGCGTGTCATTTAGGAAAAGGACCTGCAATAAAGGTTATGGATCGCTCTGTACTTTGCAGCCAAAAAATTCGCTCAGCTCTTGAGGAAGCTGCGTTACTTTCAGCCATTCCTGTGCAGCGTGAAATTTTGCAATTTGGCGGAACTGATACCGCAGCATTTCAACGTTCTCGTGCTGGTGTTGAAGTCGGTGCAATTTCTATTCCAACACGCTATATTCATACACCTAATGAAATGTGCAGTATAAATGATGTAATACAAACATCGAACTTACTTTTAACAGCAATTACTCAAACTTTATAAAATATTAAAACCGATGCAACGTTTTGTCGCATCGGTTTTGTTTTTATTCTGCCTCAGGGTCAGTATTTTCAGAAACCGCTGGAGTTTCTGTGTTTTCAGTCGTTTCTGTATTTCCAGTAGATGTGTTGCTTGATGAGCTTTGCTCAGGTGTTGCAGCCGGTCCTACAAGCACAATTTTATCGCGTGATTTATAGTAAGATGTATTAGCCTTAACTGTGGTTGTCTGACCATTTTCAGTTATAATCTTATATGTTACCGTTTTATATCCAGTTATACCAGACTGTGATGTCTCCTTTTGGCCTGGTGATAAAGAAGAATCCACCTTTTCCACTGTTTCATAATTTATAGTTTCTGTAACTTCTGTGTTTGTTTTTACAACTTTATCGGTTGTTTTAGTACCTAAAATCTTAACATACATGGCATTTCCTTCCTGCCAAGCCAAGATTTTAACTGGATAATCAGTATTATTTTTAAATCTAAAATCTGGTCCGCCCCAAGAAACAGTTGCATCTTCGCCAAGCGGTGTGTATGAAACTGTAAGACTATGGTTATGTCTTTCTGTAACCTCAAGGTCAGCACGAAGAACTGCCATATAAATTGTTGATGATGGCTGACATACACCACCACCAACATCTTCAATAACTTGACCATTGGAATATGCACCAGCCGTTTGGAACCCACGTGATACCGTACGCTCTCCAACAACGTTATTATAGGAAAACTCATCACCAGGGTTTAAAATTGTTCCATTTATAAACTGGCTTGCAAGTCTTACATTGTTTGTTCTGGACTTATTGCTCGAATCGAGTTTTGTAGATGTGCTTGCAAGGGTATCTCTAAATAAAACCTGTGCAAGCTGTTCTGCTGTGACATCTGCTGGAGTACGCTCAATAGGGATTTTATATGTTTGTTCTGAGCCATCACCAATAATTTCCTTTGCTGTTTCCAAATCGAACTTAACGCCATCTACACTTGGCAGAATTGTTGTTCCATCGGTTTTGTCAACTGTTGCATTTTTCGCCTGAGTTTGTGCATTATCATATATATACTGCACATCGATAGGGTTTTGCTCAGTTGTTTCTACATCTACCTCTAAAGTAGAAAAATCCATGTTTTTTATTCGATTTTCCACTTGTGTGTAAAGTTTATCTGTGTCAAACGACACACCTTCAGAGCCTTTATCTACAACAAGATAATCACCTTCAACCGTCCAAAATGGGTCAACTGGCTCTGTAAGTGCCTCTGTTGAAATTTCTGAAAGCTTTGCACTTAGTGCCTGACTATTTACATTTACAGAAAGTGGTGACTCACCCGCTCCGAATAATGCTTTGACCGTATTTGCAATTCTTGAAAAAAAACCGCCGGTTCTTGTTGAGTTATATGCATTTTGGGCTGAGTTTTCACTATCAAGTCCATCCGCTACTTCGGCTGCATTTATTTTATATTCTGTTTGATAGATTTCAATAGGAAGTTCTGCATCATCAAGCACATTTGATTTATCGATTTCTTTTTGTGCCTCATCTAAAGTCATACTGCCTATTTCCACAGTACCCGCTTTAACACCAAAATGAATATTTGGATACAAATAGGTATAACCCACTGTGGCTAAACATAGAGCTGCCGCAACCGAACCTACTCCAATCGCAATTTTCTTACCTTTTTTATTGTTTTTTGTGGATTTTTTACTCGCTTTACCTGATTTTTTTCCAGTTTTTTTAGCTGGTTTTGGATTTACATCATTTACATTGTCACTGTAATTACCGTTATAAAATTCCCTGCTATTAAGCTGTGTTTCAGTATTTAATGAATTTAGTGACAAATTATCATCAATTTCAGAAACAATATCCTGTTTTTCATACTCTGGTTTACTTTCAGGAGCATAATCTGGTCTTGTCTGCATATCATTATCGACATGTCTTGATTTTAGCATAGCATCAAGTGCACTATTTCCAGTATGTCCTAACGCACTATATTTTTTTTCTGTCATATAGCTCCCCTCAAAAATTTTTAATTGCTATTTATTAAAAAACGCACACCCCTCTATAATTTAGGATATGCGTTCTATTTTTTTCTTATACGTTAAATCTAAATAGAACTACGTCACCATCTTGCATAACGTACTCCTTACCCTCAGAACGAACAAGACCTTTTTCTCTTGCCGCCGCCATAGAGCCACACTCCATAAGAGCATCATAAGACACCACTTCCGCGCGAATAAATCCACGTTCAAAGTCTGTGTGGATTTTACCTGCTGCTTGAGGAGCTTTTGTGCCCTTTTCTATTGTCCAAGCACGAACTTCTTGCTCGCCCGCTGTTAAATAGCTCATAAGACCTAAAAGGTCATAACAAACACGAATAAGTCTGTCAAGACCGCTTTCTTTAAGCCCCAGCTCTGACAAAAACATTTCCTTTTCATCTTCCTCAAGAGTTGCAATATCCTCTTCAAGTTTGGCACAGATAGGCAGAACCATTGCATCCTCTGCCTTAGCTATTTGCTCCACCGCTGTAAGGCGTGCGTTTTCAGCCTTATCACCTGTAAAGCCAGCCTCGTCCATATTTGCAGCATATATAACTTTTTTAGAAGTGAGAAGATCGCTTTCCTGCATAACTCTCTTAACATCATCATCGCTGTCAAAGCCTTCAAATGTTCTTGCTGGCTTGCCTTCTTCGAGATGAGCTTTTAAGTTTTCAAGGATTTGAACATCAATATTTAATTTTTTATCAGCTTTAGCAGCTTTTTTTGTACGTTCTATGCGACGCTCGATATGCTCAATATCAGCAAAAATAAGCTCAAGGTTAATAGTTTCAATATCACGAGATGGGTCAACAGAACCATCAACATGAACAATATTATCATTTTCAAAACAACGGACAACATGAACCACTGCATCAACCTGACGAATATGGCTTAAAAACTTATTGCCCAAGCCTTCACCTTTAGATGCACCACGAACCAGACCTGCAATGTCAACAAACTCGACAACAGCAGGTATGATTTTTTTTGAATGGTAAAGCTCAGCCAGAGGTGCAAGTCTGCTATCTGGCACAGACACCATTCCGACATTTGGGTCGATTGTACAGAATGGATAGTTTGCACTTTCTGCACCTGCGTCTGTAATTGCGTTAAACAGCGTTGACTTCCCTACATTTGGCAATCCCACGATACCGAGCTTCATAATTATATTATTCCTCCAAACAATTATCTTCAATACGTAAAACAGTCTATATATTTTTTAATACTTAAAAAATTATAGTCCTTTGATTATTTATTATATCCGTTTTTTTATATATTAGCAAGCAAATTCCGACACATTTCACCCAAAAAACATACAGATTTTCCTGCATCAAATCAATTTATTTTGTAAATTTTTTCATTGTTTTATGTCGATTGTTTTATCATATTATCAAAAATTACAATTTAATAACTTTTGTCAGTATTTTGATGCTATTTTGATGCATTTAATATGTTATATTCGTCTTTTTGATACATTATTCGCTTGACATCTGTTTTTTATAGGCGTATCATTACATGTATGAAAATTTTTTTGGAAAGGAAGAAAATTTATATGGATAACAATCTGGTCGGTAGCTTAAAAAAATTACATAGACCAGCAAAAAATATAAAAAAATTGGCGTGGCTTAAATTTCCAAATGACCGCTTTTCCAACATATATTTTAAAGCTAAGAGAATTTCAAACAACATTCCGACTATCCCAAAACTTGCAAGATTACCTGCAATTTCAATCTGCACAGCATGTTTTTTATTGTCTTTTGCACTGACTTTTAAACCTGCATTCAACATTACAGTAAATGGTAAACATATTGGTTTTGCTGATTCTATGAGCAGTATAAATTTAGCTAAAAACCTCATTCAATCAAGCATAGAGAAATCTGGACAAGCTGATTTTTCGTTGTCTGATGATATCGAAATTACACCTTCTATCTCACTGAAAGACAGCATAAAAACAACTGATGAGCTTGTATATTCAATTGCAAATTCCAGTGAAAATATATGTATGGCATCTGTTATAACAGTTAATGGAGAAATCGCAGGGGCGTGTTCATCTGCTGATGATGCAAATTTTGTGCTCAACAGTCTACTTGGGCAATATAAGTCAAATTCATCGGATAATGCATCGTTTGTGCAAGATGTAAAGGTAATAACCATTCCTGTTTCAAGCGATTTAGTTTCGTCAAGCTCAATGCTTTTACAGCATCTAAAAAATGAGAAAAGTATTGATGTGCAGGTTATTTCTAGTGCCCAACACACTGAATCCATACCATATCAAACCCAAAAAATCGAAAGCGACCAGATTGAACAGAATATTGTTAAAATAATGCAGTTTGGTAAAAATGGCATTGCATCTGTAAGTGAACAAATCGTAACACTTAACGGTCAAGAAACACAGCGTACAGTTTTACACCGTTCTGTTATAACCCCTGCAACCGATTGTATTGTAGCTGTTGGCACAAAATCAAATGGCATAGGTTCCGGACAATTCATCACTCCAATCAGTGGCTACAGATTCTCTTCTGCTTTTAAAATCCGTGATGGTCGCTGGCATAAAGGTGTCGATTTGGCTGCACCTGTTGGCACTCCTATTTATGCTGCAGATAGCGGTGTAGTCACTATATCAAAGCTATCTGATAGTTATGGTTATTATGTTGTTATTGACCATCAAAATGGGCTTAAAACACTATATGCTCATAACAGCTCATTGCTTGTCAAAGAAGGCGATATAATATCCAAGGGGCAACAAATTGCCTTATCCGGCAACACTGGAAACAGCACAGGTCCACACCTTCATTTTGAAATACACAGTAATGATGTTGCTGTAAATCCTGAGATATTTTTAAATTTTGGCACAGAGGTTTCATAAATGAAAAAGACGTTTTACAGATTAACTGTAAAACGTCTTTTTTATGCTCCTATCATGCTTTCTGCCATTTCCATTAGTCTATCGCCTGAAATATAAGATGGCCATCCAAGTAAAACTTCGCCATCATCAGCCACAAACAATGTACTTGGAAAACCTGTAACACCACAACTTATAACACCCTCCATTTCAGTATCAAAATATACTGGGAAAGTATATCCATTTTCCGCAATATATGATTTTCCCTTTTCGACCGTTTCCTGTATACCGTCTACTGCATCAATAATAACAAAGTTAATCTTATCTCCATAGGTTTCATATGCGGTTTGGAAGTCTGGTATTTCCTCTATACAATAACCGCACCATGTTGCCCAGAAATTTATAATTGTGGGCTTACCAAGCAAATCCAAGCTGGAAACTTCGTTACCCTCCATATCAACAAGAGTAAATTCTGGCAGCATTGATTTTTCTTCAGAAGTTGTATTACTGAGTTCATTTAAGTTTGGTTGATTTTGAATAGACAAATTATTATAAGCAAAACTTGCAACAAGTAAAATTACAACCAATGCAACACAAAGTAAAATTGTTTTTTTGTTCTTCATAAAATCCTCCTTTTCAGATAATACTTAAAAATAATAAAAGTTTTCCTAAATAACCTGTCGCCATAAATATACCAACTATAACCAAAAATCCACCACAAACTATATTTATCTGTCTATAGTGTAATTTTATCCATGCGAATGTTCCCTTCAACGAATCTATTACAACTGCACTTATTATAAACGGTATCCCAAGTCCCAAAGAATAAAAAAGCAGCATTACAATTCCTTTAACCACTGAGCCATTCTGTGATGCTAAAAGCAATGCGGAGCCTAAAAATGCTCCTACACATGGCGTCCAACCTATCGAGAATACAAAACCAAAAACCATAGATGGTAAAAAGCCGTGACCGGATGGGTTAAATTTTATTCTTACAGTGCGCTCAAGCAATCCAATTTTTAAAACTCCCATAAATGATAGACCAAAAATTATAACTATAATTCCTGTGATAACATTTACTATTTTCTGATGACTATTAAGTACACTACCCACACTTCCGGCAAGTGCCCCCATAATTAAGAACATAATAGTAAAGCCTGTAACAAATCCTATTGCTCCAACAAGCGTCTGTTCTTTCTTTTGCTCCCCGCCAGCAAAATATGATAGATAAATAGGAAGCATTGGCAACAAACAAGGCGAAATAAATGTAATAATGCCTTCAAGAAAAACTATTAAATATTGCATAAACTCTCCCTTCTGAACAAATATGCTCTTTTCACAAGCCAATTTTTATGCTATCATTTGCATAGAAACATTTGCTGTTTAGTATAAACACTATGTGTGAAATTAGCATAGCACAACTCATAGCAAATGTCGAATACTTTTTATAATAATGAGGTGAAATATATGTCTAAAGTCATTATTGTTGGCGGCGGCCCTGCTGGTGTATCTGCTGCGTTATATACTGTTCGTGCCGGTCTTGACACAACTATTATAACAAGCGGTTTTGGTGCTTTGAGCAAGGCTCATGCAATTGAAAATTATTATGGTTTCGCTCTGCCCGTATCTGGTGAGGCTTTGGCAATGTCTGGTCTTGAGCAGGCTCGTAGGCTGGGTGCTAAAATCATAGAAAGCGAAGTAACAAGCATTGGTTTTACGGACAAGCTGACAGTTAAAACCACTTCTGATGAATATAGTGCTGATTATGTGCTTTTATCCACTGGTTCTCCTCGAACCGCTCCAAGAATTTCTGGTCTTAGCGAGAATGAAGGTAAGGGTGTTAGCTATTGTGCTGTGTGTGATGCATTTTTCCATAGAGGAAAGCCTGTTGCTGTTCTTGGAGAAGGCGAGTATGCACTGCATGAGGTTAAAGAGCTTTTACCAGTTGCATCTTCTGTTACTATGCTGACAAATAACGTTACACCTGAGATTGCTTTGCCTGATTCCGTTCAGCTTGACACAAGAAAAATTGATAAGATTGAGCAGAATGAAGAAGGAGGTCTTAAAGTTCGTTTTGAAAACGGAGGTATTTTAAATGTAAGTGGCTTATTTGTTGCTTTTGGTGTGGCAGGTAGTGCTGAACTTGCTAGAAAACTTGGTGCAATGACCGAGGGCAATCGCATTGTCGTTGATGCTACTATGGCTACTAATGTACCTGGTTTATATGCCGCTGGTGACTGCACAGGTGGTATGCTTCAAGTAAACAAAGCGGTTTATGAGGGCGCTTTGGCTGCAACAGCTATCATTAAGTCATCACGTTCAAAATAAATTAACAAATCAAACATCGAATACACTTCTATTTTAAAATTTTGTGTGATATAGTAGTTTGCGTATTACTCTTTCGGTTATTTTAAGGAGAGGACTAAACTTGTATAGAACACGAATCCATATAGGTTATAGAACCGTTAAGTCGGCACTTGCGGTGACCATTGCTTTGCTGATTGCCAATCTTATAAAATCTAATATGCCGCTTTTCTCTGCCCTTGGTGCTATGAGTGCAATGAGCAGAACCCCTAATGATTCTTTTACCGTTTGCAGAAACCAACTTGTAGGCACGGTTTGTGGCTGTGTATTAGGCTGTATCTTTCTTATGATTTTTCCTACCATATATCCACCAATCATAGGTCTTGGTGTGCTTATTATGATTTTTATAGGAAATAAACTTAAAATATATTACTCAATACCACTTTCTTGCGTTGTATTTATCTGTCTATGTCTTTATGATGATGGCACTGCTCTTCATTACTCAATATCACGTTTTTTTGATACTTCAATCGGTCTTGTAGTTTCACTTTGTATAAATGTTCTTATAAAACCTTATAATAACCGCAGACGCATTTCTAATATGATGATACATTTTATACAGGCTTTTCCTGAGTATTTGGAAGAACGTGTTATAAAGGGTCTTTATCCCAATTTAAAGCCTCTAAAGCGAATTTTAAAACGCATTGATGATGAAATTGATATTTTTGAGCGTCAAAAATTCCCCAAAAATCCAATTCGCAAAGAAGTATGTATATATCTTAGAGGTTGTCAGCAATTAGCACAAAGAATGTATGATGAGCTTAATATAATTTGTTCTATGGATTCTACTGGTATGCCATCTAAACAATGTTATGAGCGTATGAAACAGCTAGGTCTAACTACAAAAAATATTAGTCATTTCTCTTGTGAAAATCCAACCTTGACTGATATAGTGCTTTGCTATCACTTAAATAATGCCCTTGACGCGTACGAATATTTAAAACAAATGCATGAGGCTCCTGACGAAGAAGCTCTTGAAGATATACCAGTTCATCGAACACATGATTAAAAAATCCGCCTTACAAAAGGCGGATTTTTTTATTATTCCCCTGCTTGTTTTATAGACAGCGCAATTCTTTTTGTTTTTGAATCAACCGACATAACTTTAACATTTACAATATCACCAACAGTTAGAACCTCTGACGGGTGTTTTATAAATTTATCAGAAATTTCCGAAATATGCACTAATCCATCTTGATGCACACCAATATCTACAAATGCACCAAAATCTGTTACATTTCTTACAGTACCTACCATATCCATGCCACCTTTTAAATCTTCAAGATGAACAACATCACTTCTTAACACTGGTTGTGGCAGTGAGTCACGAGGGTCTCGACCCGGTTTTTGAAGCTCGGATACAATATCCATAAGTGTTGGTACACCTACACCGCATTTCTCAGCTATTTTGTTTTTACCAATGTTATCAATTCTATTATTAAGCTCTGAAATATTACCGTTTATAACATCATTTTCTGTATAACTACAGATTTTTAAAAGTTCTCTTGCAGCATCATACGATTCAGGGTGAACTGCTGTTCTGTCTAAAAGCTCTTTACCATCTGGCACTCTTAAAAAGCCAGCACATTGTTCATACGCTTTTGGACCTAACCCTTTTACCTTTAAAAGCTGTTTTCTGGTTTCAAAGCGTCCATTTTCTTCACGAAATGCAGTGATATTTTTTGAAACCGCTTTTGAAACGCCTGCAACTCGTACCAAGAGTGCTGGTGATGCCGTGTTTAAATCCACACCAACCGCACTTACACAATCTTCAACAACACCATCAAGTGTTTCTCCAAGCCTTGCTTGTGGCATATCATGCTGATATTGCCCTACACCGATTGCTTTAGGGTCAATTTTTACAAGCTCTGCAAGTGGGTCTTGCAAACGCCTAGCAATAGATACGGCTGACCTAAGTGATACATCATAATCTGGAAATTCTTCAGCACCCAACTTCGATGCAGAATAAACAGATGCCCCCGCCTCAGATACAACCATATACTGAATATTTCCACCATATTCTTTTAAAAAATCTGCAATAAACATTTCTGATTCCTTTGAGGCTGTGCCGTTACCTATTGCAATACAACTAATGTTATGCTTTTTACAAAGTTTTTCAAGCTCTTTCTTAGACTCATCAATCTTTTTGTGTGGTGGAGTTGGATAAATTACACTTGTTTCCAAAACTTTGCCCGTTTCATCTACAACCGCCAGTTTACAACCTGTCCTATAAGCGGGGTCGAAACCCAAAGTAACTTTTCCTCTAACTGGTGGCTGCATGAGCAGAGGTCTTAAATTCACAGCGAATGTATGAATTGCTTGTTCGTTTGCATTATCTGTTAAATCTGAACGAATTTCTCTTTCAAGTGATGGGAAAATAAGTCTATTGTAACTATCTTCACAAATCGCACGAAGTTCTGTTTGATATGGACTTTTGGGGTGAATTATAGCCCTACGCATAATGACTTGTGCCTGCTCATTATCAACAATCAAACTAACTTTAAGTTTATCTTCCTTTTCGCCACGGTTTATTGCAAGTATTCTATGGCTTTGCAAACGCTTGACTGGCTCAGAAAAATCATTATACATTTTATATGTACCGTCTTCTTCCTCACCTTTAGTTTGTATAACACCCGTTTTCCAAATAAGTTCACGAAGTTTTGCTCTAAGTGTTGCATCTTCGCTCAACATTTCAGCTAAAATATCACCAGCACCATTTAAAGCGTCCTCAGCCGTATTTACTTCTTTTTCAACATTTATAAAATCTTTCGCAAGTTCTAAAGCGGGTTTTGCAGTGCCAAGTGTATCTTTTATAAGCTCTGCAAGTGGTTCCAAACCCTTTTCCCTTGCAATCATTGCACGAGTTCTGCGTTTTGGGCGATACGGTCTATAAATATCCTCTATCTCCGCAAGTGTTTGAGCATTATCTATTGCAAATTGTATTTCATCTGTTAATTTTTCTTGTGCAGCAATAGCAGAAGATACTTCCTCTCTACGTTCTTGTAAATTTCTTAGATAGGCTAGACGGTCTGCAAGCTGCCTTATTGTTTGGTCATCCATTCCACCATGCATTTCTTTTCTATATCGTGCAATAAAAGGCACTGTATTGCCCTCATCTAAAAGTTTTATAACCTGTTCTACGGCATTTTCTCGTTGTTTTAGCTCATCGGCTAAAATTTTAATGATAGACTGCATGAGTATTTTTCCTCCTGTATGGCTCTTTCTATATTATATACTATTATATAAAAAGTGCATTGTCCATATTTTTATATTACTATATAGATGTTTAAAACTTATCTAAATTAAATCTTGATATTTTTTTATATTTTTTTCGACTAAAATAATACTAATTCTACCAACCAGCTTGACAATAAGATGAATATATGGTATTTTATATGAAAAAATGTTAATAAATATAAAATATATACATATATGAAATAATAACTAATTATTTCATATCGCAAAAATCGTATCTGTTGATAAAAAATCATATCTTTTTAATAACATTCAATAAAATTTGAAGACAGGTTTATAACCATTAATTACAAGATAGTTATACACCTGTCTTAATTTTTAAATTTAGGGAAATTTTTTATGAGAAAAATATATAACACTTTAAAAATGGACATATCTAGAGCAATACTAACATTCAGATTTATATGTATTTGTCTTATAGTGACAATATTTTTATTTATTGGCTCTTTTTCAGAATTTAAATTTGCTAAAGATGTACTATATCTATACAAATACAGCATGGAGATAAGTGGTCTTGGTTTTTTAACTCCACTTTTAAGTTCTTTGCCATATTCTAGTGGTTTTTTAGATGATTATGAAAATAAATATTTTAGAAATATATTAATTCGTTCATCAATTAAAGATTACACCTGGTCCAAGATAATAACATGCAGCTTATCTGGTGGATTATCACTTTTAATAGGAATTGGTAGCTTCCTTTTAATTTTAAGTTTTAAATATCCATTAGTATCTCAAGATTCCCAAAATTACAAATATTTTGCTGAGAAGACAGTTGGGGGAACATTTTTAACAGGTGACAATCCAGAAATTTATTTTTTAATATGCCTTTTTCTCATATTTCTTTCTGGTGTTTTCTGGTCTAGTGTTGCTCTGGCTATTTCATCAGTAATTACAAATAGGTTTGTAACATATTCTATTCCGTTTGTTTTATCTTACTTCTCAAATGTAATATTAAAAATTATATCACCGTCATTACAATTAAATAGAATTGCTGATGGGCTTGTTATTATAAAAAATACTTTTTGTAGTTTGATATATGCATTATGTATGTATCTTATTTTAACTTTTATAGTTTCCTCCGTTACAAAAGCAAATATTATCAGGAGGTTAAAGAATGATTAAACCAATTTCAATATGTCTTTTAAATATAAGAAAATGGGCTACAAATCCAAGAATTTATGTGATAATAAGCCTGTTATTTACTATTATATATCACTTTGTAACACCCTTAATAACTATATGCTATAATACTGGTTACAGAGTTACACCTTGGATTTTTCCATTTTTGATAGACAATGTTGCATTTCAAATTCTTATTATGTTGGGTATTATATTGCTTTTTTGTGATGCACCATTTGAAAATCAGATGCAGGCGTATTTTTTAATTCGTTGTAATCGTGTTCAATGGGCAATAGGACAAATAATGTATATTTTTATATCATCTTTGTTTTATTTACTCATAGTTAATATTTTTATTATGATTGTTTTAATGCAGGTTATATATATTTCTCCAGAATGGGGAAAAGTTCTTTCAACAATGGCTCAGACAAATTTATCATATATGGTAAGAGTATTTCACGTATCAAGCAAAATAATTTCTAGTTATACACCGCTTGGAGCTTTTTTTATATCTTTTTTTCTTGAATGGTGTTGCTGTATTTTTATAGGTCTGGTTATTTATATATTTAATTCTATATTTAACCGCTTTATTGGAATTATAATTGCATCAAGTATGGTTCTATTTGATATATTGATTTACGCTGGGCTACGTTCATTTACATATCATTTTTCTCCAATATCTTTACCAAAGTTATCTATTTTAGATACAAAAGGTTTATCTGATTATCCAACATTAGAATATGCTTTAGTAATTTTGCCAATAGCTATTATAATTTTATCTATTATAGCAGTTATTGTTACTAAAAAGAAAAAAGTGCTAATATCAACTAATAATCTGACGTAAAGGACTATCTTATGAAACAATATGCGATTGAAATTTCAAATGCACAAAAGGTTTTCGGACAATATACAGTGTTAAAAGATATAAATGTTCAGTTTGAACAGGGTAAAATTCACGGTTTAATTGGTCGAAATGGGTCTGGAAAGACAGTTTTATTAAAAGCAATATGTGGTTTTATATCTCTTACAAAAGGAATAGTTACAGTAAATAATAAAATAATAGGAAAAGATATAGATATTCCATCTGATATGGGCATTATTATTGAAAGTCCAGGTTTTTTAACAAACTATTCAGGGTATAAAAATTTGCAATTTCTCGCAAGTATGCGAAAAATAATAGGAAAGGAGGAAATTAAGCAAATCCTTAAAGAAGTAGGATTAAACCCAAATGATAGAAAATGGGTTGGAAAATATTCACTTGGAATGAAACAAAGGTTAGCAATCGCGCAAGCAATAATGGAAAATCCTAAAATATTGTTGCTTGATGAACCAATGAATGGATTGGATAATGAAGCAGTTGAATATTTTAGAAAACTATTTTTAAAATTGCGTGATAATGGGGCTACTATAATATTAGCAAGTCATAATTTAGACGATATTGACTGTCTTTGTGATACTGTATATAAAATGGAAGATGGACAATTAACACAAATAAAGTAAATGGAGATGAAATAAACGATGTATATTAAAAATACGTGTATTTTTTTATTGGCATTTACATGTCTTACATTAAGTGCATGTAGTGAAAATCTATATGAGTCCGAGCAAAATAAATCAACAAATAACACCGATAATACATCAATATCAGATTACAGTGCAACAGAAAATGGCTACATAAGCATTGGCGATAATGTAGTTTTGGAGAAAGATGTAAGTTCAATTCAGGTGGAAAATAAAGACTTTGAGATTGTACCAGTAAAACTAAAAAAATTCGATTTTGATAAGTTTGGTTCAACGCTGTTTAATAATTCGACTCCAATAGTTAATAATGAATATGATTTCACTACGTATACATATGAAGATAAAACTTTGATTATATATGAAGGTAGTATAAAATATCAAACAAGTTTAAGCAATTATATAAATGAAATTGTAGTTGCGGATGATGTGCCATCTAAGAATATAGACAATTTTACACAAGATTCACTAGAATTTATGACAAAAGACCAAGCTATTGATAAAGCAATTGAATTTTTAGACAAATTAGATATTTCATATTTAAAAGAACCTAAAGTGTACGCTTTAGATGTAAATACTTTAATAAACGAACAGGATTTATATCAAAAAGAAATTGAACAAGATGATTGGCTTCAAGAAATGCAAGAGAGAGGAAAAATCAAACTTAAAGATGAATGGAACGCAAGTGATGAATGTTATTATTTATCTTTTGATGCATGCTTAGAAAACACAAAAATTTACTCAAATTCATACACAATACAACAATCTGACGGATTCCAAGTAGATGGAAGTAAGATTGAAATTATGATATCAGAAGATGGTATTATATATTGTAACATTGGCGACATTTATGAAAAAAGTAATTCCGAAACAAAACAAGCTAAAATAATTTCCTTAGATGAAATGTTAAGTGCGGTATCTGAAAAATACAGTCAAATTATATTAGAAAATCCTCTTATGATAAAAGATGTAAGTTTGCAATATTGTGTAGTCCCAACCAAAATAGATAGGGACCGCTCTGGAGCAATCATAAATCAAGAATTTGAGATGGTTCCAGCATGGATATTAAATGCTAAAGAAGTAGTAAATGCAAGAAATGAGATTATGGAATCAAATGTAAATATCATAATTAACGCGCAAACAGGGGAATTTATAGCATAGTTTTGTAAAACATAGTAATTATAATTAGCTTATTGTGTTAGTTTAACTGTTTGATTTTCATTCATAAATGCAGTAAACTTAAACTTAAGATTTTATAGTATAAAGGAGTCTTATTTTTATGGATTACAAAATTAAAGGCTATCAACCTGAAAATCTATTTCATTTTTTTGAGGATGTATGTGCTATTCCGCATGGTTCTGGCAATGAAAAAGCTATAAGCGATTTTCTAGTGGAATTTGCAAAAAAGCGTAATCTTTGGGTTTATCAAGATAATGCATTAAATGTTGTTATCAAAAAGCCTGCATCTAATGGCTACGAAAGCGCACCAACTGTTATGCTGCAAGGTCATATGGATATGGTTTGCGAAAAACTGGCCGATTGTAAACATGATTTTGAAAAAGATGGTCTTGATTTAATAGTGGAAAATGGCATCGTTCGTGCAAACGGAACTACTTTGGGTGCTGATAATGGTGTTGCTGTTGCTCTTATGATGACAATACTTGATGATAACAGCGTTAAACACCCTGCTCTTGAGTGTGTATTTACAACTGAAGAAGAAATTGGACTAAACGGTGCTAATTCACTTGATAAATCTATTCTTGATGCTAAAATTATGATTAACATGGACTCAGAAGAAGAAGGAGTTGGCACTGTAAGCTGTTCTGGTGGAATGCGTTATGCAATGCTGAAAAGTTCTCAACGGGAAGAAAATACAGGTTTTGTGCTTGACATTGCTATTGATGGTCTTTTAGGCGGCCATTCTGGAATGGACATAGATAAAGAGCGTGTGAATGCTGTTAAGCTGATGGGCAGAGTTGTGAACAATATTGCAAAACAGTATAATGTAAAACTAATCTCTTTTTCTGGAGGCAATAAGGATAATGCAATCCCACGTGAATGTAATGCAAAAATTCTGTTTATCAAAGAAAACGAATTGAAAAAGGCTCATGAAACTTTAAAAACAATCCAAAATGAGCTTAATAATGAAATCCACCCAACAGAGCCTAATTTTGTACTAAATTTTGCATTTTACAATGAAAAACAAACTGTGAAAACCCTATGTGATAATAATTTTATAAACGCTATTTGTCTAGCTCCAAATGGTGTAAGACATAAGAACCCTAAACAGGGCAATTTTGTTGTTTCTTCATTAAATCTTGGTGTTGCTGACACCGAACGTGAGCCAATGTGTATTGTTTTCGCTCCTCGTAGCTCGGTTAACTCTCTACAAGAAGATACTGTTCAAACGCTTGATATACTAGCCGATACATTTGGTTTTAACACAAACATAACTGGAAGATATCCAGGTTGGGAATTTTCAGAAGTTTCCCCTATTCGTGATGCTTTTTGCAGAAGTTATGAAAAGCTGTTCAATGCTCCAATGAAAATTGAAGCTATTCATGCTGGTCTTGAATGTGGTTTATTTTGTGATGCAATTAAATCACTTGATGCTATCGCTGTTGGTCCCACTCTCTGCGATGTTCACACACCAGACGAGCATTTAATGCTTGATTCTCTTGAAAGATTTTACAAGCTGCTTACTGATGTGCTTTCTAACTTATAAATAAAACAAACCGTATGACCTATTTAGAAAACAAATTCTAATAAAATCATACGGTTTTTTCTCATTTAATCTGAGCTATAAAGTTTCTTATCTTAAACTAAAAGAATTACAGTCTACACACTGACACTGTGTTGGGTTTGCCTCATGTGTTCCGATAGACACGGTGTTTAATGAACAATAACCGCTTGCACAATGGTTTGCACACTGACTTACACTACAACGAATAGACTTGTTTTCCATAATAAAAACCTCCTTTGTGATTATGTATTTATAATTCCCTATTTTTAATTTTATATTCATTTTATATTTTTCTTTTATTTTACATATAATAGATTTTGTACTTGACTTGATTATATAAAAGGTGTATTATACAAATAAGAATTATTATCATTCTAATTTATAAATCCGGGAGGAATTTATCATGGCTCAATTAAAAGGCTCTAAAACCGAAGCAAATCTACTCGCTGCTTTCGCAGGTGAATCCCAGGCGCGTAATAAATACACTTATTATGCATCTAAAGCAAAGAAAGATGGCTATGTGCAAATTGCCTCTATCTTTGAAGAAACAGCAAAAAATGAACAAGAACACGCTAAAATCTGGTTTAAACTACTGCATGATGGTCAAATTCCATCTACCATTGACAATCTAAAGGACGCTGCCGCTGGTGAAAACTACGAGTGGACTGATATGTATGCTACTTTTGCCAAGCAGGCTCGTGAAGAAGGTTTCGACCATATTGCTTTTCTATTCGATGAAGTTGGAAAGATTGAAAAAGAACACGAAGAACGCTATCGTAAGTTGCTTGCAAATATCGAAGGCGGTCTTGTATTCTCAAGAGATGGCGATATGATTTGGCAATGCTCTAACTGTGGTCACATTCATGTAGGTCAGAAAGCACCTGAAGTTTGTCCTGTTTGTGCTCATCCACAATCATACTTCCAGATTAAAGCCGAAAATTACTAATAAAACTTATAAAACCACTTGATTTTTACAAGTCAAGTGGTTTTTTATGTCTTGTCACAAACTGCTATTTTGTTTATAATAAAAAAAGATAAAAAATAAATTTAGCAGGTGACAAAATGGCAAAATACAAAATCTTAGCACTTGACCTTGATGGTACATTACTTAATTCACAAAGTATGCTCCCTGAGGAAAATAAAACCGCTGTACGTCGCGCTCAACAAGCTGGTGTTCAAATTGTATTGTGCACAGGCAGAAATCCTATTGAGGCTAAAATGTTTTCTGATAAACTTTTAGCTCCGGCCGATTGGCTTATAACATCAAATGGCGCTTATATTTGTCGTCCGGATTTGAGTGATAATATATTTGCTCAATATCTATCCAGCGATGATTGCAGGATACTTTTAGATATCTGTAAAGAATATGGAACAGATCCTTGCCTTTATAATGATGTTCATTTATTTTATGGCAATGCATTTAAACGCTTTTTCAGAGAAATGAATATCCGCAGAAATATGAATCCAGATACCAAGAGACCTCATTCTTCTTTTATTGCAACCGATGAAGAATGGGAAAATCTCTTAGCTACTGCTGATAGGCCTTTTATTAAATCCATTTTATATCATGAAAAACCAAATTTAGTCGATGAGATTATCAAAAATTTAGATTCAACTGGACGCTTTGAACTCGCCCCTTCTGTTTTGTTTGGCGGACTTATGAAAAATGTTGAAGTAAACTGCAAGGGTGTAAATAAAGGCAATGGTCTAAAAAAACTAGCAGAATATCTTGACCTTAGTATGGACGATGTTATGGCTATCGGCGATAGTGATAACGATGTAGCTATGCTTGAGATGAGCGGTTTAAGCATTGCAATGGGAAATGCTGAAAACCACATAAAGCAAATCGCTGACGAATGTACACTTACAAACGTAGAATTTGGCGTTGCTCATTCCATTTCAAAACATATTTTAAATGATTAAAAAATAACCACCGATATAAAAATCGGTGGTTTTGTTATTTCATCATTGACGAATAAATATACCTGTGCAGAAGAGCGGAACTTCACCATTCCATCTTACATCCATTCGCAGCACTCCTGCTCTCCTTATATCATCAATCTCAACATCATATGGAAATTCAAATGTTTCTTGCTTGTTATCGAGCAAATATTGCCATTTATTCAAAAATTCTGTTCTTCTATCAGATAAAATAACAGACCATGTGTGTAAAAGACCGGAAACCATATTACTTTTTGTTTTAAGTATATCACGCAGATTGTCAGATAAATAATATATATTACTCTGCAAATCTCCAACAAATGCACTAAGACCAAATGAACTATGCATCATTGCCCTAAAAAATGCCTCTGCATGGAAGCTATGCTGTTGCATGAAATACTCATGAACGCCGACAAGTGGCACTTCTCTAAATGGATAATCACTTTCGGATGAAGATTTGTTAGATTTTTCCTTGTAAATTCTACGTTTTTCTTCATACATAAGATGGTCTGCTTGAATAATAAGGTTTTCAATCTTTTCATTGCAAATCGGTTTCCATAAATGTCCAATCGCAACTTTGGCAATGCTTTTTTGCATTTCATTTTTTATCTGTTCAATTCGTTTTTCAAAATCTTCTTTTTTAATTCTGCTGCAAATAACTACAAATTCATCTCCTCCTATACGAAATATATCATCTTTACGAAAATACTTAGAAAACAGCCTATATGAATCCAAAATTAGCTTATCGCCCTCTAAATGCCCTTTTGTATCATTTGTTTTTTTCAGCTCCATAACGTCGCCATATATAATCCCTATGCTTTGACTTAAATCCAATTCGGAGATTATTTTTTCCATTGCATGACGATTTCCTGCACCAGTAAGGCGGTCATAATAACTTATATTGACTATTCTATGGAACAAATCTCTGCTATTCATTATTGATACAATAAAATTCGCCATTACATTTAGCATTACCATAACATTGTCTAAAATATCGACCGGAGGGTCGTCAAGACCATAAAATCCTATAATTTTCTTGCGGTAGACTAAAGGGCATACAACAAGAGTGGTGATATCTTGAGGTTTTAAAATATTATAAACATCTGGACTTGTATATTTTATATCCTCAACATTTTTTATTATTACGCTTTTGTTTTGCCTAAACTGTTTGTACCAGTCTTCAAGTTCAGCTTTATCAACATCAATTAGATTTCCTTGTTGCACAGAAACCGTATTTGCACACCATTCATATGTGTTTGTTAATACATTAGCAGATGTTTCCTCAAATATATATGCACGGCCGCCATTGAATGCCTTGCCAAGGTATTCAAGCAGTGAAATTATAGATTTTTCTGGATTTTCCTCGGCAAGAGCAATCTTGAGTCCTTCATTTACAAGCATTTCATTATTAACAAATGACTTTAAGAGCTGTTCTTGTTGCTGCTGCTCACCCATATCTATTGCAATTTCCATTCTATAACGTTTTCCATTTTCTTCAAAAATGGTATCTTTTAGCAAAATTTTTTTAGATATGACTGGATTATAATAAGTCCACTCATAAAATTCCCCAACATTTATTTTATCATTGGTGCATATGGAACATGGTGCGTTACAACCTTGAAGAATCTCATAACATTTACTATTCTGGAGTTGTTCTATGGACACATTTCCGAACATTTCACGGGCTTTACGATTCATATACTTAAGCTGGTATGTATCAACATCTGAAACATAAACAATCTCGTTCAGATTTTCATAGACCTCCCACATTTTTTCTATCATAATATACCCTCTTTTCTTAATACAGTCATAAAACTTAATCGTAAATGTGTAAAACTTATATTGTCGAACACTACTATATCATATTTTACATTAAATTTCCATTAAAATAAATACATATTATCTATTGACAAAAAAATTTATAAGGTGTATCATGAATACAAACAATTATTATTTGCAAAGGAGATTTTTATATGAACATCAAGGGTACTCAGACTGAAAAAAACTTATTAGCTGCTTTTAGTGGTGAATCAATGGCAAGAAACAAATATCTATTCTTTGCAGAAAAAGCCCACAAAGAAGGCAATGACGATATAGCTGAACTATTCGAGCGTATGGCTCAAAACGAAGGCGTTCATGGCAAAATGCTTTTCAAATACCTAAATGGAGTCAAGGATTCTGCGTCCAACCTTGAAAGTGCAATTTCTGGTGAGTATGGCGAATGGACTTCCATGTATCCTAGCTTTGCTGAGCAAGCTAGAAATGAAGGTCTTGAGGAAATTGCAATGCTTTTCGATAATATAGCAAAAATCGAAAAAGACCACGAATTTAGATTCATGACTGCCCTTTCTCAGCTATATTCCAAAAATAAATCGTCAAATCAAAAGCCTATTGAGCTTCCAAAACAAGAAAATACCGTGATTGCTGAAGGTTATCGCTGCATGTTCTGTGGTGCTATTTATGAAACACGCCCAGATGTTTGCGATGTTTGTGAAGCTATTGGTTCTTTTGAAAAAACAACATATAAAAAATCCGTTTAATTATATACATAAAAAAACGTGCCTTTATGGCACGTTTTTTCTTTTTTAAACTCGCTTTTTGTATAATAATGCAATCACAATACCTAAGCACAAACAAACACATGAAAAGCCAATTTGTAACCACATATCAGAATTATTGATTGTTTGCGGCATTTCATTTCTACTACTTTGCATTGGATTTTGAAAATCTTTTTGTTGCATAGTTTGCTGTGTATTTTCATTTGTTTGTTGTAAATCTGACGGTTGCTGAATCATTTGATTTTGTTCCTCTTGCTGCTCTGAAGTGATTGATGATTCTGTTTGCTCATTTGAAACCTCATCACCTTGTATAGCCTGTGTATCCTCTTCAGTCTGCATAGTTGGTCTATTCATTCCTCTGCCACCACCCATTGTCATATTTCCGGCATGCATCGTTCCCATATCGGAAATACTTATTGATGAGGCATCAATAAAACCATCTTGCGACTGACGTTGTTCATCAGATGTTGCTGGAATTGTACCATTTAATTGACCTGTGACACTCTCTGCCCTAAGCAAACAAAATTGTTTTAAAGTTTCAATTCCTGTTTCAAACTCCTCATAAGTGCAAAATTTTGTGGGGTCTTGCTCTATATATGGTGCAATTAGCTCCTTTGTCAAATCTATCATTTGCTCAAAGTACCCGCTGTCAAAATAATCAGATATAAATTGTGCAAAATATGCATGATACAACTGCGTATAAGTTTCATTTGCGAAAATCCATTCAAGCATTGGTCTTGACTCAACATCACCACCCGAAACAGGTGTATCAATAGGATAATTTACCATACTTGTTGCATCAGAATTGCTTTCAAACCCGCCAAATGCCAGGTTGTAATCCCATGGAATCATTGACATTTGCCCATCTTCTTCATACAAATAGTAGTTATGAATCATAGAACCAGTATAACTATCAAAATTACATACGAAATTATGAACAACAAAGTAACGTATAACTTCATCAATATCCACAATTTCATTTATGTTTTGGTTTTCGCCAAGCTGTTTCAGTAATTTAATTAAACGCTCTTTATCAGCATCAGTTATATCTGTTTTTGCATTATCAAAGATGTTTGAATAGCTATCAAACGAATCATCAGTATAAATAAGTGATACATCATCACTACCCATTGAACGCTCTCCACCTTTGCCGCCGTTGATTTGATTTTGTGGCATTTCAGGTGGACTGTTTGCTGCCATTCGACCTTGTTGGGATGCATCTGCTGACATATTTTGTGTGATTTCACCTTGTTGTATATCTATTGGGATATTTTCTGGGGGTTCTAAACCTTCAGGTTTTTGACCTCCGCCCATATTACCAGTGCTATCTGGTTTGTAAAGTTCACCATAGTCATTGCCATAATTTCTTTCAAGGAATGACTCCTCGACGGCTTCAACCGCTAGATACAGTCCCCAGTTTTCGCCATTTACTGTAATATTAGCAAAGCTACAAAGCGGAGCATCTACACCAAAATAACCCATCATTTGATAAGTTAAATAATCTTTCATATATGTGTTATCTTGTATAATGTTATTTAAACACAACTTATCTAAACCATCATAATTTATACTATTATCATAATGGTCAAATTCGATTTTAAAGCTATATCTATCATTTCCATAGCTTTCAACCTGTGTTAGTGAAGTATTGCCCTTTGCTCTGATTGCGACATTTGAAAGTGTTTTACCATCTATTTCAACCGAACAAGTTTCATATTCCTCATTTGTGCAAGTATCAAGAAATCCTTGCCAATCGTCCATTTCAATATTTATAGTATGAACCTTAGATGTATCAAAAAGTGTTGACTCGTATTCTTTTTCATTAGATTTAGACTCAACACCTAATAATTCTGCATTCATAAATAATACAGTCAAAATTACAGCAATCAGTGCAATAACTATACATATTTTATTTATATTCTTATTTGTTGACATAGCGATTAACCCATATATTCGCCGTTGTAGCTTACAAGTACTGCACTTATCACACCTTGCATATTTGCAAGCACATTTATAAAGTCTGTGTTATCGCCTTTCATACGTATTTCAATATTAAGTTCTATCATATCTTTTTGAGCTGTTTTGCTCTTTACAACAAAACGCTGAACCTGATTTTTTAAAAACTCACTTGCAGAAACTTCACTTTCATGATTATTACAACGAATGACAACCATATAAGGGTTGTGGTAAGCCTTTTTATTAGCAAAAACAAGTAAAATAACACCGATCACAACACTTCCGAAAACTGCAAGCGGAATAAGTCCTGCTGCAAGCACAATACCCGCTGCGATTGACCAGAACAGAAATGCAATATCAAGAGGCTCTTTGATTGCTGTACGGAAACGAACGATTGATAATGCACCAACCATACCAAGTGACAGCACAATATTAGACGTTACAGCTAAAATTACAAGTGTTGTTATCATTGTAAGTGCTACAAGCGTAACTCCAAAATTGGAAGAATACATAACACCAGAGAATGTTTTTTTATAAACTAAAAATATAAACATTCCTATTCCAAATGCAAGAACAAGTGCTAAAACAGTGTCAAACACTGATATGCTTGTAATATTTTCCAAGAAACTGGATTTAAAAATATCTTGAAATGTCATAAAAAAACTCCTTTTATTTAATCTTAAAATTTAACCATAGATACGGCAGGCTGCATATTTTGAAAATGCTGTATTTCTTTTTCCTTGTAGCTGCACTATATCACGTATCATAGCTGGCAAAAATTCATCCCACTTAACCTCCAAAATAGCGGTTGTGTCTGCTGGTATAGTAACACTCTCAGGATTTAGAAAATCTGTGCTATAAAGACCCGTTCTGATTTGATGGTCAAGTGTTACTCTTACATTGCCTACAGGATAGACAAATGGCTCTCTAATATAATCAACTATTGTTCTAGGTTTTAAGCCTTGTGTTTTCATCTTGACAATAAATTCTGTAAGCAAATTTGATTTGTCACCTGTATCTATATCTTCACCTGATAAGATAGCTTTAACTTGTGCATTGCTTAGTTTTATCTGCTCTTTACTGCACAAACCATTTATTTTGCTTTTCTTTTCCAATGAAACACTGTCTACGCCATCGTTATAATATCGCAAACGAAATTTCTCACGCTTATTTACACCGTTTATCTTTTCTAATAGTGCTTTGTCGTGTAAATTATCAAAATACAAGCTGCGAACTAAATATTGACCATTTTTTGCATGGCTATCAGCCATCATAACAGCTTTTAGCCTGCTTCTTAATACAACAAGGTCTGCAAAACTAATCTCATGTTTCAATTCATGTCTAAACTTCATGTTTTATCTCCTTTCACGCTCTTTTTAGTTCATGTGTATTATATACACTCAACCTTAGTTATAACTTAGTATTTTACTAAGTACACACAAACACCACATATAACACAAAAAGACCACACAAAACATTGTTGTGCAGTCTTTTAAGACAGTTATTATGTTGTTTTTTATTTTTGTCACGTAAAATATATGTAAGTCTATACTTTAAATATTATATCAAAATATATTACATCTGGCACTATATAGTGTGCAGTTATTGTTCCTAAATGTGATTTTACTATTGCTTGAGCTACTGAAAGACCTATGCCATAGCCTCCATTTTTCTGGGTTCGTGCCTCATCTGCACGATAGAATCTATCAAATAATTTTTCAGGCGGCACATCAGGCAACTTATCACATGTATTTTCAACCTTTATTTTTATATTTTTCTCCTCTTTGCAAAGCGATATCGTAACTAAGCCATTATCATTTGTATATTTAACAGCATTATCAAGCAATATTGAAAGCAGTTGCATTATACTCTCTTTATTTGCATTTAATATGATTTCTGGCTGTATATTTATTTTAAACGAAATACCTTTTAATTCAAAAGGCTCTGAAAAACTATCTGCGACTTCTTTTGCAAGTTCGCTCATTGAAAACGGTTGATATTTTAATGTCTGTTCTTCCATTTTTGATAATAGCAATAAATTTTTCATAAGTCCGTTTAATCTATCTACTTGCGTTTTTATATTTTTAGTCCACTTATTTTCGCCTTTATATAGCTCCATTGCCTCTGTATTAGCCGAAATTATAGCTAATGGTGTCTTTATTTCATGACCAGCATTTGTGACAAACTGCTTTTGTTTTTCAATGCTTTCTGCTATTGGACGAATAGCCCGTCTTGACAAAAATATCACCAGCATAAGCATTAAAGTCCAACAAATTAAACCTAAACCGCCCGACAGTAATAACACCCTTAAATATGAAATTATTTCGGTTGATGTATCTAAAAATACAATAACAGTTTTTGTACCTGTTTGGCGGACTTCAAAACGATACTTACCAAGTTTACCTTTAGTCTGTCCATCTATACTTTCCACAAGTTCTTTTGCTGTATCTTCATCAACTGATGGTATATGACTTACATCTATATTACTTATCTGACCACTTAAATCCAATCTGACTACAAAGAAATTAGATGACATAAATGTATCATGTTCTTCCTTTGGTCTTATAAAAAACAGCGGTCTGTCATATGGCTTTGCTGGTGGTGCATAACCATACTGTCCGGTTTGACTATCCACAAGCATAGTGAGTGTTCTCTGTAAATCCCCGCTTATAAGCACCATGTTAGCTATATTTATTGCACCAAGTAAAACTAAAAGCAACACTGAAATTGCTATCATTGCTGTTACAGTAAATTTCTTTTGCAGAGAGCTAATCATTTGATATAACCTCCAAAGAATAACCCGTGTTACGTTTGGCAATGATTTTTATATCTGCGCCGATAGATAGCAAATACTTTCTAAGATATGAAATATAAACCCAAACTGTTCCTATTTGAGCATCCGTATCATACCCCCAAATTTTTGTTAAAATATCTTCTGATGACAGGTAAATCCCTCTATTTAGCATTAGTAACTCCATCATTTGATATTCAAGTTTAGGCAGTATAATACTGTTATCACCTACACTTATGGTATGTTTTTGCAAGTTAAGAGATACATTACCGAGTTTTAAAATATCTGGAGTAAATTCCTCTTTGCGGCGTAACATTGCCCTGACTCTTGCTATAAGTTCACCCATTGCAAATGGTTTTGGCAAGTAATCATCTGCTCCCATATTAAGTCCATCTATTCTGTCTTGAACATCAGCCTTTGCACTTAAAAGTAAAATTGGCACATTTATGCCCGATTTTCTAAGCTCACAAAGTACATCAAGACCATTCATTTTAGGCATCATTATATCCAGTATTATCCCGTCATACTGTTCGGTTTTTGCAAATTCAAGTGCATCTAATCCATCATAAACAGCGTCAACGTTAAATTTATGAAATTCCAGAATATCAACAACAGCCTCTGACATGCTTATTTCATCTTCTGCATATAACAGTTTCATTTTATCAATGTTCCTTTATCTCAAGTTTTAAATACATTATAACATTTGAATATGTTGTTTTAATGTCTATAAAACAACATATCCCCTGCAACATGTAAACATTACAGAGGATAATATCACATAATTTTTATCTGGAATTTTCCCTTTTGGGTTTTTTTAACTTCATATAGTACACTATCGGCTTTTTTATAAAGTTCTGTAAATGTATTGAGTCCTTTTGTACATATTCCGCCAAAAGACACGCTTGAATTACTTTCTGGATAATTTTCCTTTATCATTTGTATATACTCCCTCATTATTCGCTTAACTTTCCTTTCTATTGCACTAATCGATGCACAATTATGTATAAAAACTGCAAATTCATCTCCGCCTATTCTGCAAACAGTATCAGTTTTTCTAAATGAAGCACTTAACATATCTGCAATGAAACACAGTGCTTTATCACCTTCAGCATGACCATATATATCATTGAGCTTTTTAAAATTATCAAGGTCTACCATCATAAACAAATAAGGTGAAGATTGCAGACTTAAAGCATCAGCAATTCTTTTTTCCGCACCCTTACGGTTGTATATACCAGTTAGACTATCCCTAGAGTTTTCAACCATAAGGTTTTCTCTAGTTTGTACCTGCTCTGATATATCAACAACCATACCAATTATAGCATCTCTGCCATCTTGTGCTATTGTTTTTCTTCCTGTTTCATAAACCCATATATAACCTTTGTTCTTTGTTTTCATTCTATATTCTACTTGATATTGATTTCCTTTTTTTAGGCCTTGAGAAATGACAGTTATAACTTTCTTGCGGTCATCTTCATGAATAGAATTTATAACCAGACCAGATATATCATCTGAAAAATCATCGTAATTATCATAACCTGACATATTAAGCATTTGGTCGTTTATTACATAAAGAGGAAAACCATCTCCCACATATCTGCCAATAATACCACCAGGCATCATTTGATAAAAATTTTCCAAAAGCTCATTCTCAACCTCTTTGTCAATTTTTTTCATTTTTTCTGATGCAAACTTAATTGGGAAAAATTCTCCCTCCTCTTGATGACCACTGCTTTCTGACATATGGGCGGTTTGAATAAGCATTTTTCCATTTTCGTTACAGATACTACATGTGAATCTAGTTGCATATGTAATATTACTTCCATCTGGCATTTGAATAGCTATTTCTACTCTGCACAAACAGTACCAACTGCCGTTGCATTTACTTTTTTCATGATAATCTTTTATTGTATACTTTATATGCGATGGCAAACCCTTTATTTCTGCCTCTAACAGCTTTCTAAACTCATCTTTACCAACAGCAATTTCACCATCGCCTGTTCCGATTGTATAAACGCTGTCAGAAAGCATTGATAAAGTTTTTTCTATGTCCCTTTCATTTAAATAATAATGAAAAAACAAATCAACTATATTGTATACCGGATTTTGGCTTTCAGAACACATACTCCCCATCATATTCATACCTCGCTTCTACATAAATTTTACCAAAAGACAAACAGGCCTTTTAAAGTTACTTTTTATAGCTTTATCTAGCCTATTTGCTCACACCCCAATACAACAATAAAAAGCGATTTTAAGTTTTATCTCAATAATAATTTTTTATAATATTTTCACTTTCATTATATATTCGATACTATTTTTTGTCAATATTTCATAGGCATGTGGTTAAAACAAGACAAAAGCTCCTGTCAAAAAACAAGAGCTCTTGAAAAATCATTATGATTTTATGCTTAAATTACTAAATTACAGTATTTAAAGTTTATTATATATAACCTTACCATTTTTTATAGTTTGCAAGACAGTTATATCCTTTATTTTTGTAGGTTGTATTTTAGTTATATCATCACTTAGGATAACCAAATCCGCTTGCTTATTTGCGCTTATACTGCCCTTTATATTTTCCTCAAAATATTGATATGCTGCATTTATTGTAACAGCTTTTAAAGCATCAATTATTGGTATTCGTTCATCCTCTCCCAAAGTGACACCATTTTTAGTTTTTCTGTTAACTGCACACCATATAGTTTCCAACATATTAGGCTCAATCACAGGAGAATCTTGGTGAAAAGTAAATTTAATTGATTGTTTTAATGCAGAATTTGCACAACTTATCTTACTTGCACGTTCAATTCCTAAGTTTTTTATATGAATATCACCCCAATGATAAACATGGGCAATAAAAAACGATGGTATCATGCCAAATTTTTTAACTTTTTGAAGTTGGTCTTTCCTAAGCAACTGTGCATGAATAATTACTGGTCTAATATTTGGGGCTTTATTAACCTTGGAGATTGCCTTTTCATATACTTTTAAATACTGTTCTACTGCTGCATCTCCATTACAATGTGCTAAAATCTGTTTATTTTCGTCTATGGCTCTATTGATATAAGTTAATAACTGTTCATCTGTTAATGTCTGATAGCCTGTATATGAGTTTTCCGCGTTCTCATATGGTTTGGATAACCATGCAGTTCTGGCCTGTGGTGAGCCGTCTAAAAACACCTTATACCCACCAATTTTGAAATGGTTATGATATTTACTATCTGGAAATTTTTCAAGTACTTGTGTGCAATTTCTAAGGTCCAGATAACCGATGAGATCTAGTTTTAATAATTTTTCATAACAAAGCAACTGTATCATATTTTCCATAGTGTCTATTATCATACCCTCCTGCATAGTGGTTATGCCATATGATGCATAGTGCTGCTGTGCTTTTATATATGCCGACTTTATTTCTTCCATTGTAGGCATCGGCATTTTTTGCATATAATGAATAAGTGCATTTTCTTCAACATAACCTGTAAGTCTGCCATTTTTTTGTTCTATTTTACCACCTTCTGGTGACTTTGTATTTATGTCTATTCCAAGAATGTTTAAGGCACATGTATTGAATACACCTGTATGACCTGATTTATGCTCTAACAGTATTGGATTTTGATTAGCTGCTTTATCTAAAATTTCACGGTCTGGAACGACTTCTTCTTCAAGTTGATTCATGTCAAAATCCTTAACTGTTATCCATTTTCCATTTGGTACATTATTTTCAACTATATATTCGCTTATAGTCCTTATAATATCATCAAAATTTCTGCATTTTGCAACTGATGGCTGTAATAGTGATATAGCATAGCTTGAAAAGTGACTATGAGCATCTATAAATCCTGGAATCATGGTTTTTCCATTAAGATTTATCTTCTCCGCCCCATATGAAAGTTTAATTAAGTCATCATATTTTCCAACATTCGTTATCTTATCATTTTGCACCAATACTGCCTGTGCATTTGGCGTTTTATCGTCCATTGTCAAAATATTACCATTAAAATAAAGTTTTTTGCCCATTTCAAAAATTCCTTTCGCAAAACCAAAAGCATGAATCGTTTTTGACAGTTAAAGGATATAATATTTATCCCTATATTATAATGTGCCATATTACAAACTTTAATATAAAAACATTTAATATTTAATAATTATTACTATACTCAAACTATAATTATTTACAGTTACAAACTACCACAAATGCTTGCAGAGCTTTGCGAGCTAGAAAATAAAAATTAAAATAATAAAAAACAGATTGCCTAAATGCAGTCTGTTTTTAATTTCGTATAAATAGTAAAACACAAGGTAAACTTCATCAAATACCAGAGCCATCCAGTATTCCTTTTTCATCCTACTACTTGCCGTCGTTGATCTGGTAAATCACTTGGAAAGGTAGCAAAATCTTCACTCTTGGCAGCGTTCCCTCAGTGGTCCCGTGCTATTTAGTTGTTGCTGCTTAGGGGTGTAGCCCCTCTTTTCCCCGCTTTCTATGGTTGAATTGTACATAGTTTTTAGATATAATGAAATCGAAAAATCAGAAGTTGTAAAGAATATGAGGAGGAGATTTTATCACTATGCTGACTCATGTTGAGTATATAAAGTTATTCATGAAGTACGAATCCGATGATATGCCAGTTGTGTATTTTTATGAAGTTGATTTAGATGATGAGCGTTTTTGCCATAGAGCAATAGAAGTCTTTGCAAACGGACAGGTTAATTTAATTGATGACCTTTATTGCGATGTTATAGAGGCTCTTCCTATTCCAACGAAAGAGGAATTTAATTCTAATATATGGGGTAATGGTTTTCGAGCCTTTGTAGTTTCCAAAGATGAATTTGAAAAAGTTTGGGAAAGTGACGTTTATAAAGGTAATTTATCTATATAATTAGAGTTTTCGGAACAAATATTAAATACTACCATCAAATACTTAACCCTTCCCAAGAGGCATTTGCATAAAAGTATGATATGCATAGAACATATATCAGCACCATCGAATGTTTCCGGCGAAGTATATACCTTGAAAACATACAAAGAATTGCTGACACACTCAAAGTAGAAGCATGTCAACTACTTGTTGAAAATAAGGAGGACAAACAGAATGACAGATGAAATCAGAGAATTTAGAGACGGAATTTTTGCACTTCGGACACGCAGATTCGGAACAGTTGCAGAAATCATGATTGAGGCTCTCTATAACTTCACTAAGTCCCACAATCAGTTCCACGACCGATATGACGAAGTTGGACGCCAGAGAATTGAAATCAAGTTCTCTACTGTCATGAAAGCAAACAAAGCTGTGATTAACCGTCATAATGTTATTGACCAGTGCAAAAAAGCCAATCTTGGCAACCGTGCATTAAACAGCAACGATAGGTATGACTATGACTTTGACTGCAATATACAACAGGTGAAGCGCTTGGAGTTTGATGTACTCTACTACGGTCTGTTCTTTGCTGATCGTATTGCCATTTTCAAAATGCGCTCAGATGAAATACTGTCCTGCCTTGGCTACTCCGACAAACAGCATAAGGGCAATAAAGGTGAGGGTCAGTTCCATTTGAATCGCAACAGCATCGACTACCATATGCAACACCATTTTGTTCAGTGGCTTACATATGAAGAACTATACCATCTTCTTAATTAGTTACTCGGCCAGATAGTTCACGGTATCGGCAGACTTTTGGAGATTTTCCACCTAAGCCTTGCCGCTCCACACGATCTCGTTGCGTGTACCGTAGTAGGCTCTCAGCAGGTTCGCCCACGCCTCTCTCCACTGTTGCAGGGTTTCCGAGTGGCATCAGTCGGTGGTGGAAACCGCGTCAAAGAGAGGCTTGCCCTTCTAGTCCAAAATATGGTTGCCATCCTCCCCCAGCCGGTACACCTGACGCTGCTATCGTTCTGCAAGACAATATCAAATCTGTACGCAAGAGCTGAGTGCCCTTGTCGCGCTCCGCTTCACCTGTGTCACCCTGAAGGAGCAAGATTGGTCGCACCGCTGGTGGACAGCTGGTATTTATTTATAAAAGTTTGGGGCAGGGTAGCCCGATGGAGGGTGGGTTGATAAATGAGAAGTTGTTATTTTACATTTTTTGCTACATAACGCTGCTTAGGTTTTGGTTGGCTTGTCTTAACACAAAATCCTCGGTTTCCGGCAGCTGGCTCCACTATTCTGTGGTTTCATTGTACCACGGAATAGTGCTAGCTCTATAGTGGCAAAACTGTTAAGTCTGCTTCTTTATGATTTGTCAAATTACTGATTAAGAATGATACAACTGTCAATGAAAACAAGGGAGATTACATCGTTACAGAGGACAAGAACGATGCCACGGTTGCGGAAGATAGCGAAGAAACGAGCGCAAGTGGATCGGGCGCTTTCCGAACAATGATTGAGCGATATATGCAGATGGCGCAAATGCTTTAGACGCATACTGCGGAGGTTTCACGAGTAAGCGCTCTCGTGTGATGTTTTCAAAGTCTAAAACGACAAAACCATTCATGACTATTGTCGTTTTAGGCTTTTATTTGTGAAATCTTTTCTTTTCGGAAATGTGAATGCTGGCGGTCAATCAAATTTTCTGCGCTTATTTACAAACCATGATCATTTGCGCATCAGTATTGTCATTTCCGTACCCCTCAAGGAGATTTATGACGCTCCAAAAGCCTAAACCAGCCTTAAGGGCAATAACGAGAGTTTATAATACGCTTACTGCGCCACAATCTCAAGAGGTATGAATATGGATTACATGACATTGAAAGAAGTGAGCTCAAAATTGGGCGTTTCAGCCTGTCAAATAAATTATTATTGCTCTGCAGGTCGTATTCCCGGCGCTGTAAAAATGGCAAGTATATTCGGCACTTGACCTGGAAGAGTTTACAGGTTAGCTATACCAGAAATTTGATTGCTTTGGTGGCAATCGTCCTAACAACAGTGCTATTCACCTCTCTTTTAACCATTGCTCTGTCCATCAACGAAGGCATCACACAATCTAACTTTCGCCAAGTGGAAGGATTTTCCTACGGTTGCCTCAAATACATAACGGAGCAACAATTTGAGCATCGGTACGCTGGCTGCTATGCAATCATTCAGAATAGCGCAAATCAGTAACCCGAAAATAAATTTATGAAAGCCTGATTTTTTCTTCCTGATAAGCCACAATACAGACCAAAATAAAGTGACTGCTGGTAAAATAATCCTGTCACACACATCCATATCGTGAACAGTTCAAACAAAATAGCTACAATGACAACCCTGGAGCCAACTCTCATGTGCGGTAAACTGGCACAAACATTAGAATAGACAGTTACCCTGCTATTTTCTAAAATGAAGTAGGTAAACTGGTGGAAATTTATCCTTGATAGTGGTAAAATGAAATATAAGACAGAGCGAAAAATCGGAATTGGCGAGGAAATGGGGGTTGATGGTGTTTGGAATAAAATGTTATTGTTGTGGAAAAGTGTATCCAAAGGATAATCTCTTTTATTGTGAAGAATGTCTTATTAAATTGGGTAACGCATTTGAAACAGGGCAAGGCGTTATTTTAAATCCAGAACATTGCGAACATTGTATTTCTTGTGGTGAATATGAGGATAGACAAATTGTTCATACAGGTAATACTGGACTTTTTCCTACACATCCTAGAGATACACTTCCTATATGTGACAAGTGTGTGCAAGAAGAACTTAAAAAATATAAGTAAAAGTGATTGTTAACTTCACATTTATTGGGGAGTTGCAATAGCGATTGATTAGACCAATGCCCCCATTATTTTATAACAAGGAGAAGACAAACTGTGGAGAACAAAAAATATTCCCCTATTTCCATTTTGAAAATTGCATTAGGGATCGTCTTTGCCGTATGGCTGATGATGTGTGCCCCAACCGGCTGGATTTATGACCTTTTGGCTGGGACGGGGACAGGACAGGGCCAGATGCCGGATTCTTCTGTTCCTGTGGTACATATCCAGGCCGATGTGGAGGATTCCTATTTTCAAAACACACCCGTTACGGCATCCAAAGAGGGCCTGATCCAGTGTCCCCTTCTGCGCCTACGCGATTTGGAGTATGCGGGGGAGCACACCTCTGTCAGAAAAAGCGTAAAGAGAACGGTGTTTATTTCTGAATACATTCCCATGGCCTATTCCATCGGTCCGGTAAGGAGCTTTCTTCTTGACTTCCTGATGTCTGGCCTTTATAACAGCTACTACCTGGCCCCGCTGGAGGACGGTTCCTATGTCTGCGTATACTTTGACGACTACCTCATGCTCCGCCCTGGCGAGGAACTGCCCACAGGCTATGTGCGCTATGCCACCGCAGACGAGCAGATAATGCTCCGAGGACTGGAGGACAGCTATGAGGTCAATCCCATGTTTGTACTGGATATGTACCGCCACGGCAAGGTTAACTGGATGCTGGACTTCGTGATCCGCGCTGGTGTCGGGATTCTTCTGCTGGTGGTCGGCCCGGCCATAGCAAGAGGGATAAAAAAGGTTATCCGCCACAAATCGGAAGAATGAATAAAGCAACAAATCGGAATTGGTAGATCAATTATGGTGAATAACTCGTAAGTCCAGTTCTTACCACAGTTATTCCATAATCGTTCCATTTCGTATTTTAATACTGATAGAATCGAAGTTTAGTTTAATATAAAAAGGCTGCTTAATAAAAGCAGCCAATGAGATAATATAAAAGATTATTTATCAGAAAGACCTAATTCATTTTTTAAAGCTGATTGTAAAATTGCGGAGAAATTAACACCAGCTTTTTCAGCCTCAAAATTAAGCCATGAAGGAATAGTACAATTTTTCTTTACAGCACGCATATCATTTTTTCTACGATATTCAGAAAAATCAACATCAACAAGAGTTACAATATCAGATTTATTATCAGCTTTTATATTTGAAATATTAGAAGGTTTAGGTAAATCTTCTTTAAAAAACGCCTTACTTCTCGCTGAGGCTTTAAATGTAGACCTTAAAGATTTAATATAATTTAAAGGAGGAATAAAAATGAATAACAAACAATTTAATATCATCTGGAGGGAGGCTCTTAAATCTCCAGATGGATATAGAGAGGTGTTCATCTCCGATTGGACTTCAGGCTCAATCTTTGAGGAAGATGAAGATTTATCTAGTCTTTCGGAGGATGTGGCGAAAATATGGGATATCGCCCACACCTCGGTAAAAGAGATTAGGGCAAAAACAGGTCTATCACAAATTAAATTCTGCGAAAGATTCTGTATCCCCAGACGAACACTGGAGGATTGGGAAAGGGGCATTAGCAAATGCCCTGATTATACCCGCCTTATGCTTGTACAGCTAGTAGGGCTTTACAAGCGCACATAAAAAAGGGGCTACCCATGATGGGTAGCCTTTTTGCATCCAAATTGGACACATTTTACTTATCAATCATTTTCTCAAGCTCTGGCAATATTCTAATAAGCTCTGGTAGCTTTTCAATTTGCCCTTCAGTTAAACGGTCAAGATACACCATAG
>CALWBL010000018.1 GCA_944376065.1 uncultured Butyricicoccus sp.
AAGTCTTATAGTTTTTCCTCCTTGTTTATTATTTGACTTGTGCCTAACCTTTTCAGTTAGGAACGTATCGCACAACAGTACCCAATCTTGTTTTTACTCCATCTGAAATACAAGCCAATGGGCAATAATGCAAAAGGTGTGGTATATCTCTCCAATAACGAATATTAATTTGCTCCCATGCATCATAAATTGTTGCGTTGGCATCAGCGGGATTTTTAAGTTCAATAATACATAATGGCATACCATTAACAAACAATAATACATCTGGTCTACGATTTTCTTTTTGACCATTATTTGTATATTCAACAACAAACTGATTTACCACTCTAAAAATATTATTGTCAGGAGTTTCAAAATCAATAAGAGGTATCATCTTTGCAAGTCCATTTTGTGGAGTAAATTGAACACCGTCAACCATCCAGCCATAAACTTTGTGTAATGTAGCAAAGTCGCTCTCTGCACCAACAAGACGCACATTATCATAAATCTGTGTTACTTCATCATTCGTTAAATCTGGATTTGTTTTAGCTATAAAGTTCTTAAAATCATCAACTATTAATACATCTCTTTTGCTCACACGATTTATTTTATTGCCAGACGAATATTTCCAGCCTTGTGCTTCTAAAATACCAATGAAGGCATATTCATATTCTGATTCACAGTAATGACCATTGTATTCTTTTAACTTAGCCATAAATTACACCTACTTTGTTTTTCTTGCTTCCTCAATAGAACCCTTGATAAGTATCGGACAGATATCTTTTATTTGTGCTTTTAGTTTTTCGTTTATTTCTTTACGCTTATTATAAGCATTATATATTTCAACAATTGATTTCTGAATACTCATATCTGGAACTGGTATTTTTATTTCATGAAAACGATCCATATCTAAATTGGTTCTAATACTAGCATCACTCATAAACCAACCAAGGCGATCAATTTCTTTACGTGAAAACCACATCATAACATATTCAGAAAGGACAGTATTATCTTTATTTTCTAACACTGTATATGCAGGTGAAATAATTATCGGTTCTTCTTTATCAAATAAAGCTATACGAATACATTCATCTCTACCAGTCTGCATACCAGAAAAAGCAAACTGACCTTTCTTTACCAATTTATATTTTGAAATATCTACACCATTAGTATTTGCAACTGACGGCATAAATTGTTTTGTAATATTTATACCTTGAACATTTTTTATCTTATTATCTATGTTTCTACAATCAATTTCTTGCAAAATACTGCCTACATTTTTCTTTTCCGATTTATGCTTACAATTGTCAATTAAGGCTTCAAACGAAATTTTCAAATCCTCCAAGCCACGCTCATAACTTTTCTGATTTTCAAACATGGCATTGTAAACATCTACATATTTTTGCTGAACATCTATATCAGGCAATGGAATGATAATATCGCTCATATCGTTAAAATTAAATTCTGGACGTTGACTTCCAAAATTTCTAAAATTAACTTCTCTGCAAAACTCAGAACGCCTAAAATAAATATATAGCCATAATGGGTCTATAATTTTTTTACCTTCTTCAGTCAAATAAAATACCATATAGAGATGTGATACTATGCACAAACCTTCAGTTCTATATGCAATAGAACCTAATTCAAGTCGAGTCGGATTATATACAAAAGCACCGTTTTCAACAATTTTATATGGTTTCAAATTAACTCCATCTGTATTACCTTTTGGAATTGCAAATACACCTTGACTGTTTACGCCAACTATAAAATCCGTTCCATATTTCAAATCCTTATTATTTACTGTTAAACGTTTTATATAATCTCCTAATCTAATATTAGTCAATGCCATAACCAATCCCCCTGAATGCGTCTTCCAACATCTGTTGGGATTTCTTTTCTTGTTTCATTATTTCTTGCATTTCAAGCTGAATACGAGCCATTTCTTTTTCGTAGTCGATTTCTAAATCGTGGTCAATAAATTCTATATATTTACTTGGTGTAAGAGACCAACCCTTGCTTTCAATTTCATCAATACCCACACTTCTATATAGTTCAGGCACTTCATATTTTTTACCGTCAACGCTTTCACATTGCCATGTATGATAAATATTAGCCGCTCTTTCAATTTGGTCAGAAATCAATCGTACTTTCTTTTTGTTTTCACCTTTTACAGGGTTTTCAGTCCACTGACGCAAATCCATAAACAGTATTTCATGTTCACGGTTTCGGAGTATTCTTCCATGATAATTACCGCCTTTTTTATTCTGATTAAGAATCCAAAGAGTAACACTTATATCAGTTGTGATAAATAATTCTCTCGGAAGAACTATAATAGCTTCAATCTTATCATTTTCAATCAATCTTTTACGGATTTCTAATGTATCACTGTCATTTAATGCACCGTTAGCAAGCAAGAACCCCGCAACACCATCAGCAGACTTTAAATGTGAAAGTATATGAAGAATCCAAGCATAGTTTGCATTGCTTTCTGGTGGTGTAACATAGTCTGTCCAACGAGCATCTTTTTTCAAATTATCGTTGTACCAACCTTTAAGATTGAATGGCGGATTTGCCATGATGTAATTAAAGTACAAGCCTTTATGTAAATCATGTGTAAATGAAGAATCACTTTCCTCGCCAAGATTATGACTGATACCACGCAAAGCCAAGTTCATTTTAGCAAGTCGATATGTAGCAGGTTCTTTTTCCTGACCATAAACATTGATACCGTTAAGATTTCCTTGCTTTGATTTTACAAGTTCAGCACTCTGTATAAACATACCACCAGAACCACACGCAGGGTCATAAAGAGTTCCTTCATATGGCTCAATCATTGCCGCCATAAGCTGAACAACATCATGAGGAGTGTAAAACTCGCCTTCTTCTTTGGTAGCATTTACAGCAAACTCTTTAAGAAAATATTCATATACATAACCGATAAGGTCTTTTTGCTCACCGAATGACTTATGACTGATTTTATTAACCTCATCAACAATTTTCTTTATATCATTTGCCCCAAGATTACGAGTTGTAAATGTGCCTTGAATAAAACAACCTTTTAACTGTGGGTCTTCTTCCTCAAGTCTTTTTAGTGCTGTATCAAGTGCAACATTTAGCTGTGGTGCAGGTGTGTTAATGATAGTTGACCATCTTGCTTCAATTGGTAAGTTGTATGTACCATCAGCAAAAGAAACATCATCGAAAAAAGCAGCTCTAATATTTTCGTCATCAGGGTCAAGACCTTGTTCAATTAGCGTTTCACGAAGTTTTTCTATTCCGTCTTCATATTTTTCTCCGATAAATCGCAGAAATACTAGTGTGAGCATCATATCTCTCTTTTCAAAAAACGAACCAGAGTTACGTGCAGCACGCAAATAATCTCTACAATTAAATAAAATACTATCTATATTCAATGCCTTTTCAGCGGTTTTCTTCTTAGCCATAGTATTATGAATCCTTTCCTTATGCATATATATCAATCACATGGCATTATTGTAGCATTTATTTATAACTTTTTCCAGAGAAATAGTCTATTTATAATCAGCAAAGTGAAGTGGATTTTCAATCTACTATTGCACTTGATATTCTGATATTACAAGAAAAACGGTATAACCTACATTGATGTAAGTTATACCGATATTTTTAGCTATTAAAAATCTCTGACTGAAATCACATTTTTAATTTCTTGTTTTCTTTTGAGGTTCTTTTGTAGCGATAGCGATAATTTCGAGTTGATTTTGTATTAGTTTTTCAATTATTTCAATATATTCAGACGGGATATGTTTCAAACGCTCTGAAATGTCTAATTTTTCACTTTCATTATCCCAAAGTAAGCAATCAGCAGAAACACCCAAGATTTCACAAACCTTTTTTAATGTAGAAAGAGATATACCCACACTGCCAACTTCACAATCATATAAAAACTTCGGACTTACACTCAATAATTCTGCTAATTTTTCACGAGTATAACCACGATTTTCTCTGTAAAATCTTATATTTTTGCCTACTAATACATTTATTTCTTTTTTCACAAGTACACCTCCGTCTTTTGCTTCTATTTTAGATGGAAGTAATACTGGACAAAACTAAGTATTACATATAATATAATTATATGTAATAGAGGTGATATTATGATTTATAAAGAAAAAACAGTCTGTTTCACAGGACACCGATTATTAAAAGAAAATCAAGATATTTTATTCTCAACTGTATATAATACTGTTGAATTACTTATAAAAGACGGATATTTATATTTTTGTACTGGTGGTGCAAGAGGTTTTGACGCTCTAGCCGCTGAAGTAGTGCTTTGTCTTAAAGCAAAATACCCGAATATACATTTAATTTTAGTTTTACCTTTTCAAAATCATTACGAACACGAGAAAACATGGAATAACACAGAAATAGAACAACTTGAAACACATAAAAATAAAGCCTCAAGAGTTATATATACCCAAGAGGCCTATAGTCGTGGTTGTTATTATAAAAGAGATAGGCAGTTGGTTGACCATTCTTCTGTATGTATTGCTTATCAGTATAAAAATAGCGGTGGTACTGCTTATACCACTAAATATGCTATTGAAAACGGTTTAAAAGTTATAAATATAAAATAGCAATTAAAAATGCATTATAGATACTGATATACCTATATCGGTTAATATAGCTTTACATTCTTTATATGGCATTGTATAACGCTGATTTAGATAACGTGTAGCAGCACCCATTTCACCATCTGGACCACCTAATTGCGTCATAATTATTTTTGCAGCAATTGGGTCTGGATTTTTTATTTTAACAGGGTATTGCAGTTTTTTTTCATAACCCCACATTAGTTATCAGCTCCTTCCCAAGGCCATGGATCATCTATCCAATTCCATTGCAAATTATTATCCATATTCTTCATAGAAAGCACACCATATTTGCTTTCAAAATCAGCAACAGCCTTATTATATTGTTCTCTTGCCTTACGAAAATGGTCAAGTGCCATTGCATCTTTCGGATGTGAGTCTAAATAAAGTGCAGTATCCATCATTGTAAAATCATATTCCCGAATTTTTTGGAGCTTTTGTTCTCTTTGATTCATTGAGTAGATGCCTCCTCTCCAAGAAATGGCTTATCTAAGCATGGGAATACTGTGCCTCTTTTAAGTGCGACATCATAATTATATGGTGTTTCCCAAGTTTGAGTTGGAACAAATGCCATTGCAAGTGAAAGTAAATCTGGATTTATGCTGTCACTTGGCAAAATGCAAGAATTTGATGGCAAACTAGGGGTTGGAAGTGACTCTGGTCCAGCACCTGGTGCTGCAGTAACATCATCATTTTGTCTTTTCTTTTCAGAAATTGAGTTCTCTGAATCTGGAGTTACTGGCTTAAGTTGTTTCTGCATAAGAAATCTCACTTCTCCTTTCGCTTAACTAACGCAAAAGCGTTGTGTAGTATTCTATGTTATTAAAATCTGATTGGTGTATACAGTTTTAGTAATTTTTATGATGAAAATTATATTTTTTTATGTTATACTAAACTTGTATAAAAACAAGTTTAGTGGGAGTGATTTTAGATGTTTGATTCTATCACCAAACAAGCTAATCAAATAATAAATGAGCTTATAAGCCTATCAAAACTTAAAGCTGGCGATATTATAGTCGTCGGTTGTTCCTCAAGCGAAGTTATAGGTCATAAAATAGGAACTGAATCAAGCCCTGATATTGCAAAAGATATTGTTAATGCTATTTTGCCTGCCATTCGTGAGAAAAATCTTTTTTTGGCAGCTCAATGCTGTGAACATTTAAATCGTGCTTTGATTTTAGAACATGAGGCAGCAAAGCTATATAATCTAACTGAGGTAAATGTTCTTCCTCAGCCTAAAGCAGGTGGCTCTTTTGCGACTGCTGCATATAATGCATTTGAAAATCCTGTTGCAGTAGAGAGTTTATGTCACAAAGCCAGTGCTGGTATTGACATAGGTGGGACTCTAATTGGTATGCATTTAAAAGAGGTTGCTGTACCTTTACGCCTTTCTATTAAAACACTTGGAGAAGCCACATTGCTTGCTGCTAGAACACGTCCAAAATTTGTTGGTGGCAGCAGAGCCATATATGATGAAAATTTATTGTAAAAAATATCCCCTTTGGTAAGGAGAAATAGAAAAATGTCGATTAAAGCTGTATTATTTGATTTAGATGATACATTATATGGTGATTTTAAAACCTGTGACCGATTAGGTTTAATAGCCGCCGGTGAATATCTTTCCAAAAAAATTGAAATAGATGCTAAAAAAGCTGCTGATGCTATGAATAATGGCAGAGAACTTTTAAGAAAGCATTGTCCTTATGAACCTGAAATGCATAACCGCACACTTTTTGCTAAATGGGGACTTGAGTCTATTGGTATAAATCCATTAAAATATGCACAAGGCATGCATGATGCTTATTGGGATGCTGTGATTGATAATATGACCATACATTCTGGTGTAGAAAGGTTGTTAACAGAGCTTAAACAAGCAAATATTCCAGTTGGTATATGTACAAATATGCTTGCAGATATACAAATGAAAAAACTATGCAAACTTGGTCTCGAAGATATTTGTGGAATCCTTATCAGCAGTGAAGATGCCGGTCGTGATAAACCTTATGCTCCTATATTTGATTTAGCTTGTAAAAAACTGAATGTAAAGCATGAAGATACCCTTATGGTTGGAGATAGCATTGAGCATGATATAAAAGGCGCACTAAGCGTCAATATGAAAGCAATGTGGTTAAATTGGCAAGATAAAGACATTCCTAAGCTTGATTCACCATTTTATGTTGCTAATGATTTTGAAAATGCAGCAAAGCAAATTCGTACTTTATGTACTTTAAATTAATATTTATATAAGGAGAAATAACTACTATGGCACATTATGAACTTAAACCTAAAGGGGTATGTCCTCGTCAAATTGCGTTTGACCTTGATGGCAATGTATTACACAATGTAAAATTTACTGGTGGATGTCCAGGAAATTTACAAGCACTTAGCCGAATTGTTGATGGTATGACAGTCGAGCAAATTGAGCAAATGTTTAATGGAATTGAATGTGGCGGAAAAGGTACTTCATGTTCTGACCAACTTGCTAATCTTGTTCGTCAGGCCTATGAATCTCAAAAATTATAAAGCAAAGACTGTTGCATTAGCCAAATGTCATTATGGAACCAGCAAAACAAAAAACTTGGATAGACGGCTAAACAGGCAAGAGTTTTAAGCAAAATATACAAGAAGGGGGGCCGTTTTGAAACGGTGTCCCTTTTTGTGCCCATACATCTTGCCCCTATACATCTGTCTCTATTTCGTCTGAAACTCTCCACATCGTAACAACGCATGCCATCAGCTTGTAAAAGCTGGAACGCATTAAGCAATATATCAAACTCGCTTTGTTATAAAGTTAACAAAAAAAGAGCTATTATCTATCTAATTTATGACAGACGATAGCTCTTTAAATTTTTTAAATATAAAATAATATATAATCTATTATTACTGCAAAAAACAAAATAATAAATATAATTACTCCAAAATGTAATTTGGATAATTTTAATTTGTTTTCGGGGTTTTTGCCCTTAATTATAATCATTCCTGAAAGAATGAACATTAAAATTGCTGAAATAAATAACAATCCATTTTTAGCTACTTCTAAAGCGGATTTTATATCAAAGCAATTAAGTATTAAACCTATAAAAAATAAAATAAAGCATATACAAAAAGCAGATATTATACCTATTTTAAATGCTTTTTTCATTTAATATCACCACTGCACAGATGACAGGCAACAAAATGGTTGTTTCCTATATCCTTGAGCTGTGGCATTTGTTTTTCACATATATCAATAGCATACTGACATCTTCCAGCAAATTTACAGCCCGCTTTTGTATTTATAGGGCTTGGCACTTCACCTTGCAGACGGATTTTATTCTTATCGTTTTGAGCTTCAATTTTAGGGTCTGGAATAGGTATTGCAGATAAAAGAGCTTTAGTATATGGGTGATTTGGATTTTTATAAAGCTCCTCAGATGTTGTAAGCTCTACAAGAGTGCCTAAATATAAAACCGCCACTCTATCTGATATATGTTTAACCATAGATAAATCATGTGCTACAAAAAGATATGTTAAACCCATTTTTTTCTGTAAATCTATAAGCAAATTTACAATCTGAGCCTGAATAGATACATCAAGTGCAGAAATAGGCTCGTCAAGCACCATAAACTCAGGCTGAACTGCTAATGCACGAGCAATACCTATACGCTGGCGCTGACCGCCTGAAAATTCATGTACAAAACGGTTAGCATGTTCTTTATTAAGACCAACAAGCTCAAGATATTTATAAATCATTTGTTGACGTTCTTCTTTATTTTTAGCAAGCTTATGAATATCTATTCCCTCACCTATTATATCAGCTACAGTCATTCTAGGATTTAATGAGCTATAAGGGTCTTGGAAAACCATTTGCACATTTTTCTTAAATTCAAATTTTTCCTTTGCTGTCATAGCATGAACATCTTTGCCTTTAAAAAGCACTTTTCCATCGGTTTTATCATATAGACCAATAGTTGTTCGTCCACAAGTTGTTTTACCACAACCGGACTCCCCTACCATGCCAAGAGTTTCACCCTTATATATTTCAAATGAAACATCATCAACTGCTTTTAAAACCGCATCACGTCCAACATTAAAGTATTTTTTTAAATGCTCAATTGAAAAAAGAACCTCTTTATTTTCCATCTTTAGTTTCCCCCTTCAAGATTTGGCATTTCTACCTTTGGTGCTAGTGGGTGATGTAACCAGCAAGCAGCGGTATGTTCAGAGCCAAACTCTGTATATTCAGGCATTTGCTCTTTACAAATTTGCATACAATATTCACATCTAGTGCTAAATGGACAGCCAATAAGTGGATTTAATAAATCTGGTGGTGTACCTGGAATAGTTGCAAGCTCTTGCTTGTTCTCAAGGTCAAGACGTGGCACAGATTTTATTAACGCCCATGTATATGGGTGGCGTGGTTTATAAAAAATATCCTCACATGTGCCACGCTCTACAATAATGCCTGAATACATAACTGCAATTTTTTGTGCGATATTAGCAACAACTCCTAAATCATGCGTAATCATAATTACAGATGTACCATTTTTATGTTGCAAATCCTTAATAATATCCAAAATTTGACCTTGAATTGTAACATCAAGTGCAGTTGTAGGTTCATCACATATTAAGATTTTGGGGTCGCAAGCAAAGGCGATAGCAATCATTACACGCTGACGCATACCGCCTGAAAACTGATGAGGATATTGTTTTACACGTTTTTCTGGCTCTGGGATACCAACTAAACGCAACATTTCAATAGCTTCTTTTTCAGCTTCAGCCTTGGTCATATGCTTATGTTCTATTAAATTTTCCATAATTTGTTTGCCAACTTTCATAGTTGGATTAAGTGCTGCAAGTGCATCTTGGAAAATAATCGCACATTCTCCGCCTTTATAATTTTGCCACTGTTTTTTATCATAATTTAAAATATTTTCGCCATTATATAATATTTCACTGCCGTCTTTTACTTCACCTTGAGGGGCTTTAATAAGTCCCATAACCGATTTTGCAGTTACCGACTTACCACAGCCTGACTCTCCTACAATCGCCAAAGCCTCACCTTTTTCCAGTGTAAAATTTACACCTCTTACTGATTTAACTTCGCCTGCATAAGTGTGATATGAAACTCTAAGATTTTTTACTTCTAAGATAGGCATAATTCCTCCTACTCGTTACTGGCGGAGTCTTGGGTCTAATGCATCACGCAAACCATCACCCAAGAGATTAAATGCCATAACGATTATACAAAGTATAAGACATGGGAAAAATAGCTGTGATGGATAGAAATCCATATTTTGTTGTCCCATTGCGATAAGCACACCAAGGCTAATCGCCGGTGCTTGCAGACCAATACCAAGGAAACTAAGTCCCGCTTCGGTAAAAATAAACATAGGAATTGCAGTTGCGGTATCAAGGATTAAAATACCGAGCATATTTGGTATGTAATGCTTTGAAATAATATGCCAATGGCTTGCACCAAGCACTTCTGCTGCATAAACATATTCTGATGTTCTAAGCTGTTTTATCATTCCACGTACTTGACGAGCTGTATTACACCAAGCGGTAATACTTAATGCTACAAGCAAAGCAAAAAGATTGTTACCAAGCACAAGCATAATAAGAATTGTTACTAGTAAAGACGGAATAGAGTTAATAACCTCGATTATACGCATTAAAAGCTCATCTACCCAGCCGCCAAAATGTGCCATAAGAGCACCATAAACGGTACCAATAATAAGTTTTAAAGCTGTTGCTAAAATTGCGATGATAAGAGAAGCCCTGGCTCCTACCCAAATACGAGAGAATAAATCTCTACCAAGGTTATCTGTACCAAACCAGTAATCTGATGATGGCGATAGATTTTTTAAAGGGATATTCATAGTTTCATAATCATAACCCTTAATCAGTGGACCTATAATAACCATAACGACCAAAATACAAAGCACTATAAGAGCAGACATTGCAACTGGATTTTTTCTAAGTCTACGCCAAGCATCTTGCCAATAAGAAATAGTAGGACGGTCAATTCTATTTGCCTCATCTTTACTATATCCTATTATTTTAAACTTATCAGGTGTTAATTCTGGCATTTTTAATCACCGTCCCTTTCCTGTTATACGGATTCTAGGGTCTACTGCTACATAAAGCAAATCAGTAATAAATAATACAACAATATAAAGAGCTGCTAAAATCACAGTCTCGCCCATAATAATAGACAAATCCTGATTATTTACCGCTGTTACATAGTATTGCCCTATACCTGGAATAGAAAAAATACTTTCAATAAAGAATGAACCTGTTATACACATAGCAATAGACATTGGAAGTTGAGTTATAACTGGAACAAAAGAGTTTCTTAAAATATGTCTTCTTATTACCTGTATTCTGCTTAAACCTTTTGACTCAGCAGTTAAAACATAATCTTGATTTATTACATCAAGCATAGAGGTTTTAAGCAGTCTTGCATAAGTTGCAATATAAGTAAAACAGCCTGTTAAAGTCGGTAGTACTGTATATTGCCAACCGCCAAACCATAAATCTTTACCAGCGGGCCAACCTATCGTCGGAAACCATTGCAAATTACCTGCAAATACCTTTTGCAGCAACAAACCGAATATCAAATGCGGCACAGATATAAGTAAAACCGACAAGGCTATAACAAGATAATCGGCTATTGTTCCTCGCTTCATCGCTGCAAGTACACCAAGCAGTAAACCAACCGTTACACCTAAAGCCACTTGTTGTATGCCTAGTCTTGCTGATACAGGCAGTCTGTCTTTAATAAGTCCTTCTACTGTTTGACCAGCATATACAAAAGACTCACCAAAATCGCCTACACAAATGCCTTTCATGGTAATAATATATCTTTCCATCATGGGTTTATCAAGACCATATTTAGCATATAAATTTTCCCTTAAAGTTGGTGCAAGTTTATCTGCACGTTCTGAAAGCGGGTCTCCTGGAACCGCTTCTAATAAAAAGAATGTCGCTGTCGCAATAAGAAACAGTGTGATTATCATTTCTATTAAACGACGCACAAAATACTTTCCCATAAGTGATGCTCCTTGCATTTCATAGCAAAGAAGAGCTTATATCCGATAAGCTCTCCTTTAAACATTTATATTTGCTTATTTTCCATCAATATATGCGATGTAAAGTTCCTGACTTGCACCAAATGAAGATGTTCTAAAGTCCTGAACCCAGTTTTGATAATAGAAGTGTTTATCTGCATAGTAAATAGGAGCAACCGCACAATCTTCAACAAGCAGTTTATTTTCCATATTTTTATATGTTTCAAGACGAACTGCACTATCCTGAACACCGGTCAGAGAATTAGCCATATTATCATATTCGGTATTTGAATATAGACCATAAGAAGAATAAGTACCAGTTGTTAAAATATTCAAGAAGTCCATTGGGTCATTGTAATCACTAGACCAGCTAGATACAAAGATATCAAAATCAAGTGCATCACGTTTAGCTATAAACATCTCAGAATCACCAACAGTGTTGAGCTCTACTGTAATGCCTAAATTCTGTTGTAGTGACTGCTGAATATATTCACGCTCTAACTGATTTTCTGTTGTGCTACCATAAGAGAGCAGAGTTAACTTGATATCACTCATAGGAGTTGTAACGCCAAGTTCATCAAGACCCTTTTGGAATAACTCTTTAAGTTTTGCAGAATCACCTGCATAAGAATCATATTCAGTCTTTATCACATCACCTGCTAAAGAACGATAAGACTCACCATCAAATGTAATAGCTGGAGATACTAAACCATAAGCAGCACTATAACGACCATACACAGCAGAAACCATTTCTTCACGGTCAATAGAATAAGAGATTGCCTTTCTAATATTAACATTCTTCATAAGACCAGAAAGACCACCATTTTTATGGTCAAAACATAACATTCCAGTACTTGGATACTCTACATCCATGCTTTGAAGCTCGCCATTTTCAGCCTTTTGTTCATATTTTGCGATATACTCACCAGAAGCATCAAGAACATCAAGCTGACCATTATCAAACATAGTAGCAGCAGTGGCATTTTCAGGAACACAATACCAGTTAATCTGCTCAAGCTTTACATTCTCAGCATTCCAATAGTACTCATTTTTAGTCCATGTCATGGAGTTATCTTCTACAAGAGCAGTCATAGCAAATGGACCATTATAAACGCAAAGTGTCCAGTCCTTACCCCAGTTATCACCAGCTGCCTCTGCAATATCCTCACGAGTTGGATAAAGTGGAGTTGCAACAAGTTTTGATTGGAATGTAGGGTCAGCTACTTTTAGTGTTACCTCAAAAGTATAATCATCAGTAGCCTTAACAGCTACATCATCAACAGAGCCTGTACCATTGTAGTATTCCTCTGCACCAACTACATTAAAAATAAAAGATGCATAGTCATAAGCATTTGCAGGGTTTAACAGACGTTTCCATGCATATTCATAATCATGAGCGGTAACAGGTTCACCGTCAGACCATTTTGCATTTTCACGCAGATGGAAAGTATAAACTAATCCATCATCTGACACATCCATAGACTCCGCACCAGCAAATTCAAACTTATCGCCGTTTTCATCTGCTACATTACGCATTAAACCTTCATAACATTCAGCCATCATCCAGCGCCAACCCATATCCTGTACATCATAGTTATTGCCGAATGTAGCTGCACGAAGGTTTATCTGCTGACCAGATGTACTGCCATTTCCTCCCGCAGTTGAAACTTGGGTTCCACCGTCACCACCACAACCTGCAAGCAGAGAAAATGCCATAGCACCAGTTAAAACCAGTGCCATGCACTTTTTAAATTTGTTCATTTTTATATATTCCTCCTTTTAAATATACTCTTTTATTAGTCGCACTGTGTCATAATGCGAATGATTTCCTCATCAGTTTCGTTCATTGCATTTGCACCTAAGCGACATACATTTTTAATGGTATTTTCTACGCCTTTTGAAACAATACCATCATCTGCATAAAACTGTTGACCATTCATGTACATAACATACCCAAGTATTCCCGCTTCAACAGAAGATGCAATTTTAGCTGCACATGATGCTTTTGCACCATCACAGAAAATACCAGAAACAGTTGCAAGAGAGTTGACTAAAGTGTGGTCAATTTCCTTTTCGTGACCGCCATATAGATACGCAATACCACAACCAGCAGCACAACCTGCACTAACTGCACCACAAAAAGCAGATAATGGACCAATGCCGTTTTTAATATGAATTGCTATAAGATTTGAAATAAGTAATGCTCTATATAACTTATCTTCTGAGCTATTTAAATGCTTAGCATAAGTTATAACTGGAACAGAAACCGTAATACCTTGATTACCACTACCCGAATTTATAACAACTGGAAGCTCACAGCCACCCATTCTAGCATCAGAACCAGCAGCCGCCAAAGCCTTACTCATAATTTTTACATTTTCACCATATGTTTTCACCAGTATTTTGCCTATATTAGCTCCCCAATCGTTTTTAAGACCTTCTACAGCTATTTTATAATTATAATCTATTTGTCGTTTTAAAATATCTTTTACACAATTTAAATCTACTGTTTCAGCAAATTCGACTATGTTTTTTACACTTAAATGACTTCTATCGGCCTGTTTAGATTTTTCGTTATAAGCAGGCAGCTTTTCTCTATATAATATTTCATTATCTTTTGAAATTTCAACTATATTGCAGTGATTTCGAGAAATATGTACTGTTGCTGAGTTGTTTTGTGAATATACAGTAATACGTATTTCAAGTTTATCGCCATCTAAAACTGGAGAAATATTAAAAGGAGTATTTTGTAAATATTCTTTGATTTCAGTTCGTTTTTCATTTGAAACTTCAGATATAACCTCAAGTTTTTTACTTGAATCACCTGCAACTATACCAGCAGCAGCGGCAGCAGGTATTCCCTTTAGACCATCAGTATTAGGAACTACAACACTTTTTACATTTTTAATAACATTACCACTTGCTTTTATCTCAACTTTTTCAGGTATACAGCCAAGAACATCTCTGGCTTTTGCTGCACAATAAGCAATAGCAATAGGCTCTGTACAACCAAAGGCAGGCACCAACTCCTCCTTTAGTATATCTATAAAGCTGTCATATATTTCTTTATTTAAGCTCATATTATCCTCAATTTTTATTATTTATTTCATGATTTTATTTGCCTAACGTATTATAACACAAAAAATACTTTATGCAAACAAGTTTTTTCATATATATCTAATATTCGAGTTTTTTTATAACTTTTTATAATTCCCAGTAAAAAACTATGTATTATATTGTAATATATTGCTATGTATTTTATTGAAATATTTCGAGGTCAGACTTATTAGCAGACAAAAAGTATCTTAAACTTTCCTTTTGCTCAAAGAATAGATTTTCTTCAGCGGCTACAGCGCCAATATATTCTTTCCATATAATTTCTTTATAATCGCCTTTAGCTGTATTTTGACCATTTTCATTGATATATCTACCAAAAAGCATTGCTTTTAAATAATCTGTTGGAGTATTTCTAGGAGATTCAAACATAAGCTCATCTTTACCTTCATCATTAACTCTATAAGCTCCATCATTCTTAATAAAATCATATACCCCAACGGTCAACCATCAAACTAGCAGCCATTGCATCAATCTCATCAATGGCAGCATCTAAATCCAATCCGCTTTTAATATTTTGGTGTATCCTAGCTCTAACATCTGCAATAGCCTTATTTATATGACTTTCTGCAACACTTCTAAGAGTTGGAGGTATTACATCTATGTTACCATTTACTTGAGATGTATTGCCTTGATTGTCATTATGTGATAAACTGTGAGCAACAAGAGTATCATCAACCATCGTCGAAGGCAATTAGAGCCTCTCGGAAAGAAGTTGGTCGATGCTCTTGTTTTCTTTTCTATAAATTACATTTTGTTCATTTTCACCTAAAAAAGACCTTATATTACGTTTTCCGTAAACATTAGCGATATTATTTTCTAGTGTTAAAGCACATTGTTTATCCAAATGTATTGCTGATATTAAGGGCAACAATAGATATGTTTAAATAATTTTGTAACTAGCTGAATAAATCTAGTAATATTTAACACCACTTATAAATTAAAAAATCAATCTAAATTTAACAAAAACTCCTTGTTTCATTGGCATAAAAACAAATGTATATATTATAATCTTAAAGAAATCTTAAACATTTAACTACTTTGTTTTTAAAAATATATATGTAATAATATATGTAGCAAAAGGAAAAGGAGTGTTCAAAAGTGTATAAAATACTTGTCTGTGATGATGATAAAGACATAGTTTCCGCACTTAAAATATACTTATCTGCTGAAAATTATGAAGTATTAACAGCATACAATGGCAAACAGGCTTTAGAAATCTTAAATACTCAGGATGTTCATTTATGTATTATGGATATAATGATGCCTGAGCTTGATGGAATTGCTGCTACTGCAAAACTGCGTGAAGAATATAATATTCCTGTCATATTGCTCACAGCAAAATCTGAAGATACAGATAAGATATTAGGGCTTACAATAGGTGCTGATGATTATGTGACTAAACCATTTAACCCTGTTGAAGTAGTTGCAAGAGTTAAAAGTCAATTAAGGCGTTACATTACATTGGGTGCTATGCCAAAACCACAAAACAAATCTCTTACTTTTGGTGGTGTTTCACTTGATGATGACAGCAAACAAGTAACTGTTGATGGTGAAATCGTAAATTTAACACCTATTGAATTTAACATTTTATCTCTGCTTATGCATAACGCCGGAAAGGTTTTTTCATCAAGTCAAATATATAATGAAGTTTGGAAAGATAAATTATATTCTGGTTCTGATGCAACTGTAGCAGTTCATATTAGGCATTTAAGAGAAAAAATTGAAATAAATCCAGCAGAACCTAGATATTTAAAAGTCGTTTGGGGACAAGGTTATAAATTCAGTGTTGAATAAAAAGAAAGGTGGTTTTTATTATGAAAAAGATTTATTCTATTCCGGTTAAAATAACCTCGATTTTAATAATTATTGCAAGTATTGTTGTCGCTGGCGTATTTGCAACCTATTCATTTATTGCAGCTAATTTAGGGTGCTATGCTCAAAACCCTAAATGGTATGACAGCTATATTATTTGGAATGCACAAAATGAACAAATTTGGCTTTCTGAACAGTGGTATGACTACTATCAAAAACAAAACGTAGAACCCTTAACAATATCTGAGCAAGACCATTTTAATAGATTGACGGAACTTTTAGATAGTTCAAGTATAGGTCTTATACGTGTTGACAGCCAAGGCAATAAGACCCCTATTGCTGGATTTTATTATATAGAAAATGCAGGAGTGAATGAATACCAAAAACTCCGCCAAGAAATAGTAAATGATGAATACTATTATGAAATATATTTTAATCCTAACTCTGGTATAAATGATACATTCACAATAGCTTATAATACTTTTTATGAACTGCTCCCCAACAGTTATAATTTTATAGTTTATGTTTTGGTTTCTTTATTTATTTCCACGATTGCTTATATAGTACTTTTGATTGGTGCAGGAAAAAACAAAAACGGAGAACTCGCCTTAAACAATGTTCACCGTATACCCTTTGATGTTATTACTGTTGTTTTCGCAATAGCTGCCGGCATATTACTTGCATGTGCAATGGAAGTTTTTTATTCTTATAGTGAAATGATTTACCTAACATCTGGTATTGGTATAGCATGTTTTTGTGGAATATATGTGCTAGGCTTGATTTGGTTTCATACTTTTATCGCAAGAATTAGGGCAAAAAGCCTTATTAAATCTACATTATGCTATAAAGTTTGTTCATGGTTTTTTGTTAAAATCAAATACATATTTTTTAATATTAAAGATAAAACAATCTCAAAATCTAATGATATAAATTTCGATTTAGGTGATAAGAAAAACAATCTTAATGATTTTTATGAAAAATGCAGTAATAATTTAAAATCAGCTGATATTCGTGGCAAAGCTGATATGCTATGTAATAGCATAAACAATATGACAAGCAATATGAGTATTACAACAAAAATTTGTTTGATATCCATACCATTTATACTGCTATTTGAGCTGTTTTTAGTATTGTTGTTTGAATCACTTCTATTTGCATTTGTATTTCTAGTAATTGATATATTTATATTTAGAAAGATTTATAATTTTTGTTTACAGTTAATAGAATTAAAAAATGCAGCTGAACATTTAGCACATGGAGATTTAGACTATAAAATACCTGTTGAAAAATTAAAAGGAGATTTTCGCACCCATGCTGAAAATTTAAACTCCATATCTGATGGAATGGCTGTTGCAGTTGAAGAACGCCTAAAAAGTGAACGAATGAAATATGAACTACTAACAAATGTGTCACATGACATTAAAACTCCTTTAACCTCTATTATAAATTATGTTGATTTATTGAAATCTCAGCCTATGTCCACACCAGAATCGCAAGAATATATTGAAGTTTTGGATAGACAATCTGCTAAACTAAAGAAACTTATCACCGACTTAATAGAAGTTAGTAAAGCAACCACTGGAAATATAACAGTAAATGCTACCCAAATGGAAGTCAATGAGTTATTGACTCAATGTATTGGTGAATATGATTCACGCCTTAAAGAGAAAAAATTAGAAGTGATAATGAATACTCCTGAACAGCCTGTATCGATTTTTGCTGATGGGAGATTACTCTGGCGTGTTTTTGACAATCTTCTTGGAAATATTGTAAAATATGCTATGCCAAACACAAGAGTATATATTGATTTATCTACTAAATCAGATGTTGTTATAATAACACTAAAAAATATATCTCAATCAAAACTAAATATTTCTGCTGATGAACTTAAAGAACGCTTTGTCAGAGGTGATTCATCAAGAACCACCGAAGGAAGTGGTTTGGGATTATCCATTGCCCAAAGTTTAACAGAGCTTATGAAAGGGCAATTTTCTATTGAAGTTGATGGAGATTTATTTAAAATTATGCTCAAGTTTAACAAATAAGCATCAAAATTAAAAACCGTGCAAACAAATGAATTGTCTGCACGGTTTATTTGATAGGTGTATCTCTGATGTATTTAAAATTAACTTTGTGTTATCTCATAACTTAAATCAGCTAAATCACAATGAATTTGAATCCAGTTCTGGTCTTTTATCCATTTAATTGTAAATTCATTATCTTGACCACCGATTTCAACCTTAGAATCAAAATCAAATGCAGGATGTGAATATCTTAGCTTTAAAAGTTCAATTTGTTTTAAAACTGTTTGATTTTTTAAACCTTCATCAACCTGCTGTTTTGTTAGATTTGTACGGTTGATTTCCTTGTGTCCGTCCTTGCCGGCACGCTTTACAGCATCATAATCGTTTGTGCCACAGAATAAATCCAAATACCAAACTTGTGGTTTAGCAGGCATAAACAGCTGAATTGCACGAGCAAGTAGCATTTTTTTATCATTTTCACCCAATGCACTATAATAAGTTGCATTGACTTGATAATACACATTCTTTGCTCCATGCAAATCCTTAACATAACCGCCACGAGATACAACAGTGTCAATTAAATTTTGTATTCTTTCATCTGGAATCAAACCTTTGAGATCCAAAAGCGGTATACCATCATGGCAGCCAAGCATATTTACAACTTTTAGCTTTTTATTAACAATTTCCTCAGCCCATCTTTTTAAATGTACACAATTTTTGCTTTCAAGTGCATCAATAATTAACCCTGGAAGGAAGAAATCATAAGTCATATAGCCTTCATTTGCAACTTTTTCATGAATTTTCTCACCATAGCTTGCATGAATTTCTGGTAAAAGTTCAAGGTTGTATTTTTTAGCTAAAGAATTAACTTTTTCTAGTACATCCCAAGTGGAATCATTTAAAAAGTTCTTTTCACCTACACCTTTAGGTGCATAAGCAAAAGCATCAAGCCTTACAATGCTTGCACCATAGTCTGAAAGCTGTTTTAAAGTGTTGTCATAAAACTCCCAAACCAAATCAGATTTAATATTTAAGTCCATCTGACCCAAGTACTCCCTTTGACCTTCCAGCCAATCACAAACGGCAGATTTATAACAGTCAAATTGTTTAAAATCAATTTCCGACGGCTTTTTATCGCTATCCAAACCCGAAACTACTATTTGATATAATTTTAAAGCTGTACCATATTGAATATCAGCAATTTTCATAAGTTCTTGAACAGTTGGCTTTTTATATGATACTTTCTGATAGAATGTGTTCCAATATGGAATATCTCTACCATCTGGCATACGAACCATCAAAATTGGAAGTCCAGCTTTTCTAAAGAACATCTTTTTTAAATGCTCATCATAAGGCTTAATATATCCCTCTTCAGTCATTTCGCCATTATCTTTCCAAAATTCGTTCCAGTTGATGAAAAAATCTTTATATTGTGAATTTTCACCGTTTTTAATTAAATCTTGGAATTGTGGACTTAAAACTGATGCATGATTTAAAATAAAATCGAGCTTTAAATCAATATCTAAATTTTGAAGTTTTTCTAGATCTTCAGACCTTGCGAATTCATTGCTTAAACTATAGTCAATTACTGAAAAACCTCGGTCTAAATCAGTATTAAACACGCTAGGCAGTATATAAAATGAGCCAAAAACGTCTTTCATTTCTGGTTTGCTTAAAAATTCGACAATATCGCCCAGATTTTCGCCAATGCTATCTGGATATGCATTTAACATAGGATTATTTTTCACAACTAAATGCCTCCCTCTGCCATTTGCTTGCGATACTGTGCATATGTTAAAAGCTCGCCGCTTTTTGAAACGATAATTTGAGCCTTGTGTGCTTGTGACTCTAACTGACGCTGCTCAATTTCAAGCACCATAGTTGTAAATGGACTATCAACTGCACCATCACGGTTTCGGCTTCTTCTATGCTCAAGTGTTTCTTGTGGTGTGCTATTTAGCAGAATTGGGATATCAACACCTGTATACTTATCACTGTTACCATGTGTCCACTCGATAATCAGTACATTCTTGTCACAAAAATCTACTAAGTCATACCATAAATCAAGCTCAGTTCTGCCCATGCGCTTTAAATAGAGTTCATTCACACCTGTTTTAAACTGCTTGATAATTTCGGAAAGCTCTACAAAATTCTGCTCGTTTTCTGTGCCAAGATAACCAGATAATGCTTTTTTACCCTCGTTTTGATAAGTTTCAAGCCATGGATATTCTGTACATAGTTTAGAGTCGCTGTCAATGTCCTTTTCTTGTAGCTCTCGCAAAACATTTTTTGTATTTTCGTTATACAAACCGCTTGCAACCAATCCACGCACGGCACCATGACGAAAAACTCTTACTCTTTCAGCATCATTTTGTGCTGGTATTCTATGTGGATAATTATCACCACTTAAAATATAGCTACCAATACCTGAAATCTGTAAAGCATGACCAAGTAAACTTGCAGTTTCGCTTTTTCCCACGCCACTACCGCCACAAACACATATAACAGCTCTGCTATGTGGATTATTAGCTATAACTTTTTCTAACTTTTCTATCAAAACAGGAAAAATAATCTTTGCTTTTTCCTTATGATTTTCATTGATTTCGATTTTATCGCCTGGCATATCACCATGCATAATTTCGCCTGTGATTTGTGGGAAATCGGATAAATTTGAAAGGATACTTGTTATATTCTGCATATTTTCATTTCACCTTTTCGCAACTAAATGTATTTTATAAGCTTTATACTCACCATTCATAGCATCGACAGGAAGCCCGGCATTCATAAGAGTACTGCCATAATATAAATTTCCGTCCAACTCATAAGCCACATCAGCATCTAAACCACGAAGTTTAATATATTCAGCTGGTGCATTGCAATGTGTATCACACTTTACAACTTGAACAAGTGCTTCTGATTTATCTTCTGACACAAACTGCCAAGCTGTTTTTTGATTATCTTCTTCACAATTAGTTAAACGATAATATTTGCCGTTATGCAGAAGATGCCAATATTTTTTGTAATCTTCAATTTGCTTTTTAACTTCTTCTTTTTCATCATCAGAAATAAGATTTAGGTCAAGCTCATAACCGAAACTACCAGCCATAGCGACAATGCCACGGGTATTAAAATCGACAACACGACCAGTTTGATGATTTGGAACAGTTGAAACATGGCTGCCAACAGTGCTTATAGGATATCCAAAAGATGTACCATATTGTATATGTAGTCTTGAAATTGCGTCAGTATTATCACTGCACCAAATTTGTGGAGAGTAGTACATCATACCAGCATCAAAGCGACCTCCACCGCCACTGCAACCCTCTAGCAGCAGATTTGGATAACGAGTAAGCAAACGCTCCATAAAATCATATACACCGAGCATATAATGATATAAAATTTTTCCCTCGCTTGGATTGCCCTTGACGGCACTATAAACATCGCTAATACTTCGGTTCATATCCATTTTTATATAAGATATCTTTGCATCATCTATAACCTTGAAGATACTTTCGCAGATATAATCTACAACTTCCTTGCGTGAAAAGTCTAAAACAAGCTGATTTCTACTTCTGATAGGTTTTTTGTTAGGTATTACAAATGCCCAATCTGGATGATTTCTATATAAATCACTGTTTTCGTTTACCATTTCAGGTTCAATCCACAGACCAAACTTCATACCCAGTGAACAAATACGCTCTGAAACTTCTTTTAAAGTTCCTTGCAGTTTCTTTTCATTTACCCACCAGTCGCCTAAAGCCTGATTATCATCATCACGGGAACCAAACCAGCCATCATCAAGAACCATCATTTCAACACCGAGTTCTGATGCTTGTTTTGCTATATTAAACAGTTTCTCACCATCAAAGTCAAAATATGTAGCTTCCCAGTTATTGATTAAAATAGGGCGACGTTTTAATTTGTATTCACCACGGCAAATATTATGTCTTATGATATTATGATATTTATGAGATAGTGACTCAAAACCACTATTACTATGAATCATAATAACTTCTGGAGCCAAAAAGCTCTCATTAGGTTCTAAAGCGTAATTAAAACGCTCTGATAAAACACCCATGGCAATACGAGTTTGACCATATTGATCTTTTTCTGCTGTACATTCAAAATTACCACTGTATACAAAAGACATGCCAAAGCAATTTCCAAAATGCTCAGTAGTATCACGTTCAGCTAAAATAACAAATGGGTTATGCTGATGACTTGAAGTTCCTCGTCTGCTGCCAATAGAAAATGAACCATGTTCGATATGTGTACGCTCCATAGTTCGCTCTCCAGCATGACGCCCATGGAAGTGAATTAAATCAAAATCACCAGTTAAAAAATCAAGGTTTGCAGTCAATGCTTTTGAAAGAGTTATAGTTTTATCGCTGTTATTTATTATTTTTGCAGCACGAGTAATAACATCCTCATCTTCAAAAACACCATAATAAAGCTGAACTTTTAAATTAAGTCGATTATCTATCAAATTAACCACAAGTGTCATAGCTTTATTATTTTCCGAATAAGAAGCTGGCAAACCACTTAAAGCATATTTACCTTGAATGATTTCATAAGATTCAAATCTTAAATCACAGCCACTTGTATTATTGCTATCAATAACATCAAATGCAGTTGTGCGATAGTCACCTGAGCCATAAAATGGATATTCTTGTGGCAGTACATCAAGTGAATACGTTCTGTCATTTTCTGCATCATAAGGATTTCCAGAAAATCCTCTATCTTGATTTACTATCAGATAGCTTGCATCATTGTTAATTTTCTCACCATAATACGTATGCAGTAAGAAACCAAACTTATCTATTTTCATTTGATAAGTAGTATTTTTAGTGTTAAGAGAAAAAACCTTGTTTTTCTGGTCCCATAAAATTGCCATAAAATTTCCTCACTTTTATTATTTGCCGCCTGTCATTGCAACGCCCTCAATAAAGTGACGCTGGAACAGAATGTATAGAATTAACATAGGTGCCATTGCCAAAATGCTTCCTGCCATAAGTACAGGGAAATTGGTTACGAATTGACCATTTAATGTAGATAAACCAGATGAAAGGGTCATCATATTTAGATCAGTATTTACAATGAGAGGCCACATCAAATCACCATAAGCAAATACTGCAGTAAAGATAGACAATGCTACTATACCAGGTACAGTTAAAGGCAGCATAATCTTTGTAAATGTCTGCCATCTAGTACAGCCATCAAGTTGAGCCGCCTCAGCAATCTCATCTGGAATACCTAAATAAATTTGTCTTAAAAAGAATGTACCAAAAGCACTTACCAAACCTGGGAACACTAAACCAAAAATGCTTTCTGTAAGCTCAAATTTTGCCAGCATTTGATACTGTGGAATAAGAAAAATCTGAGACGGAAGCATCATCTGGATAAGAATTAAGCTAAATAGAGCCTTTTTAAATGGAAATTCAATCTTTGCAAAAGCATAACCAGCCATTGAGCTAAATACAACAGCACAAACAATGCGGAAGAAAATCATAAGTGCGGTATTCCAATATAGCTTTGGAAATGGTAAACTATCCATTGCTCGCTTAAAAGCATCAAGATTCCATTCACTAGGGAAAATGACAGGTGGTATTTGCATAGCCTCCGAGTTTGTCTTAAATGCAGTTAAAATCATCCATACAAATGGAAACAGCATTGTTATAGCACCAATACCAAGGGCAATATAAACTAATATATTTGCTTTATTTATGGGTTTCCTCATGCTGTTTACCTCCTTATACTTCGTAGTTAACCCATTTTTTCTGACCTATAAACTGTACTACGGTTACAATACCAATAAGAAGTACAGTCCATATAGCTATTGCAGAGCCAAGACCCTTATTACCTGCTATAAAACTCTCTCGATAGAACAAATACATTAAACTTTGTGCATCTGTAAGGGCTGGGTTGGCTTGGTCAACCATCATATAAATCAAATCATAAACTTTCAAAGATGCCATAAGTCTCATAATCAGTACAACAAATAATGTAGGAGATACCATTGGTACAGTTATGGTGAAAAACTGCTTTACTTTGCTTGCACCATCAAGACTTGCTGCCTCATAATAAGATTTTGAAATATTTTGTATACCAGATAAAAGCAGAATCGCATCATAACCCAAAGAACTCCAAATAGAAACAATAGCACAAGTTATAAGTACAATTTTAGGGTCAGTAATCCATTTAATATCTGTGCCTAACACAGAGTTAATAATGCCAAATTCAGCATTAAAGAGCCATTTCCAAACCATCGCAACCGCAGCGGGTGCAACAACCATTGGTAAAAAGTAAATTGTTCTGAAAATACTTCTACCTTTAATCTTTGCATTAAGCATTACAGCAAGTATAAGCGCAAAGAAAATGCCCACTGGAACGGTTAAAATACAAAACCAAATAGAATTCCATGTTGCTTTCCAAAATTCTTGGCTTGAGAACATTTGTATGTAATTTTGTATTCCAGAAAACTCATAAGCGCCAAATGCTTTTGTAGAAGAAAGGCTCATTATGATAGTTTCAATAAACGGATAAATATTTAAAACAATAAGTCCTAGTATGGTTGGGAATATCATAAGATATCCCCAAAACATATCACTTTTATTTTTCTTGCCTATCTTCACAAGAAAACCCCCTTTTTAAAAATTAACCAGCGCTTGCATCATCAATAATTTTTTGCATATTTGCAAGACCATCATCAATGCTTACCTGCTTAGAATAAATCTTCAGCAGTTGATCACTTACCTTAGTTTTCCATTCAGGACGAGAAGCATTGTTCACACTCTGAACACCATAGTCAAACATTTCAAGAACTGGAGTAACATCGATATCATAATCAGCAAAAGCGCCAACCCAAGTATCTTCTAAGCCTTCATAAGCAGGAATTGCTGCACCACTTTCACCTTGAATACGCTGTGCCTCTTCAGAGCCAAAGAATTTTAATACATCCTTAACGATTTCTTCGTTTTTATTGTTAGCACTCATTGCATAACATAGACCATTAGAAATGGTAGCACGACCATCACCAGAAGCTGGATTAGGAGCCTTTGGAAGAACTGCAATTTGTAGTTTTCCATTTAAATCAGGATTGTTCTGAAGCGTTGGGAGTAAATTCCAGTTGCCCTCAAAGAACATAGCACCTTGACCAGATAGGAACGCTGTGCCAGGAGCCTGTTCACCAAAATATGCCTGATCTGGACACCAGTCATAATCCTGAAGGCTAATATAGAACTCCATAGCCTCCTTAGTTGCTGGTTGGTCAAAACCTGCCTTTGTCTTATCATCATTTAAGATATATCCACCATTCTGATAAACAAAATTCCAGTAACCGAGCTGATCATCTGCATAAGCCATATAGCCATATTTACCTGTTTTATCATAAATTTCTTGAGATGCAGAAATTAAGTTATCCCATGTCCAAGTATCATCTGGATATGCAACACCAGCCTCATCAAAAATTTCCTTATTGTACGCTAAGCACACTACGTCCTTATCTTTTGGAACTCCATAAAGCTTTCCATCGCTACCCTGTGCATTGTTCAGAGAAATATCAGAGAATTTGCTAGTATCTACAATATCGCTAACATCTTCTAGGATACCATTATCTGCATATTTAAATATTTCATTTGTATGCATCCAGAAAATATCAGGTAGTTTATTGCTGGTTGTAGCAGCTTCTAACTTTGTCCAGTATTCATTCCAACCAGTTACTTGAACTTGAATTTCTACATTTGGATTTTGTTCGGTATATGCATCACACATAGCTTGCATACCCTCTTTTTGTCCAACATCCCAAATCTGGAAAGTTAAATTGACTTTACCATCAGCAGACTGATTTGAATCGCCACCACAAGCTGAGGTAGTCATTAGCATACCTAGTGCAAGAGTTCCTGCAAAAAGACGTTTTATATTTTTCATTCTGATATCCTCCTAAATAATCAGAGTGAATAAAACCACTCTATTCAATATTACTAATTTTCTTCTTCTCTTTTTGTATATCGTGCACTATCTACAAAAAGTTGCTTTGTAGTATGTGTGTATTATACTTTATGCACAAGTTTTTGTGAATATCTTTATTCTACTTTTTATATCTCAATTTGCTATTATGTTGCTAATTTTATTGAAGTTAAGTTGCATTATGGTATATAATATAGTAAATATAATTTATTGAGGTGCTAATATTATGTCAGATAATAGTCTTAAATTTCATGTTTTTTCAGATGAACGTTTTGTTGATTTAAATTTATATCAATTTGGGTATGAAAAATGTGAACCACTTCATTCATATGGCCCTTATGCACGTAATCACTACTTGTTTCACTATGTAATCTCTGGAAAGGGAACATTTCGCTCAGATAAACTTTACGAAATAACTGCAGGTCATGGCTTTTTAATAGAACCTAACCAAATTACAACTTATTTTGCAGATGAAAATGACCCTTGGGAATATGCATGGATAGAATTTGATGGTCTGCGTGTTCGTGAAAGTTTACAGATTGCAGGAATTGGTATAAATCAACCTGTGTACACACCTATAAACGCCAAGGCTGGTGCATTACTATTAAATGAGATTATGTATATAGTTGATAATGGTACAGAGCGTCCAATGTTAATAATAGGTCATGCTTTCATATTCCTTGACCAGCTTATGCAGTCATCAGTTACCAAAATAAAACGAACTGGCAAAAGACTTCGTGATTTCTATATGAAAGAGGCTCTTTCTTTTATAGAACAGAATTATCAAAATGATGTTTCAATAGAAGATATTGCATCATTTTGTGGACTAAATCGCAATTATTTTGGCAAAATTTTTAGAGATACTATAGGTAAAACACCTCAAGAGTTTCTTCTAAGCTACCGAATGGCAAAAGCCGCACAATTATTAAAAGAAACCAAATTATCCATTGGTACAATAAGCACAATGGTTGGCTATCAAAATCCATTACATTTTTCCCGTGCCTTTAAAAATATTTATAATTGCTCACCCAGATACTATAGGCAAATATAATAAAAATACTATTAAATAAATTATATTTATTTTTACTAATAAATAATTGTAACATGTTTAAAAAAAAAGTAATAATTTTAATATTGGGGGTTACATTTTATTTTTTTTGTGATATAATGAATATAAATGAGAGTTAATTTTTTAACAAACATCTGAAAGTTTAAAATATTTAAGGAGGCACTCTCACATGAAAAAGATTGGCGTATTAGGAACTGGTACAATGGGAGCTGGAATCATTCAGGTTCTTGCTCAGCATGGATATGAAGTAGTAATGAGAGCTAGAAGAGAAAGCTCTGTTGAAAAAGGTCTTGCTACTGTTAAAAAGAACCTTGATAGACTGGTATCTAAGGAAAAAATGACTGCTGAAGAAGCTGAAACTGTACTTAGCAGAATTACTGGCTCTACTGACATTAACATTATTGCTGATGCCGATTTAGTAATCGAAGCAGCTACTGAAGATATGGAAGCTAAGAAGGCTCTGTTTGCTGAGCTTGATAAGCTGTGTAAGCCTGAAACAATTATTGCTACAAACACCTCTTCCCTATCTATCACAGAAATTGCTGCTGCAACTGGTCGCCCAGATAAAATTATTGGTATGCATTTCTTCAATCCAGTTCCAGTCATGAAGCTGGTTGAAATCATCAAGGGTCTGACAACCTCTGAGGAAACCAAGGCAACCATTCTCGCTCTAACTGAGGCTCTTGGCAAGACTCCTGTTGAAGTTGCTGAAGCTCCAGGTTTCGTTGTAAATAGAATTCTTATCCCTATGATTAACGAGGGTATTGGTATTTTAGCTGACGGTGTTGCTGATGCCAAGGGTATCGACACTGCGATGAAACTCGGTGCTAACCACCCAATGGGTCCTCTAGAATTAGGAGATTTAATTGGTCTTGACGTTTGTCTGGCTATCATGGACGTACTGTATACTGAATACGGCGATCCTAAGTACAGAGCTCATACCCTTCTCAGAAAAATGGTACGAGCTGGCAAGCTAGGTCGAAAGACTGGTATCGGTTTCTACGATTATTCTAAGAAGTAATTAAGTACATAAAAGCCGTCACTATAATGTGGCGGTTTTTTTATGCAAAAAATAAATATATCTTTCTTATTTATTTTAAAGCAATAAGTTATTAAAATTTTAGTTTAGGTCAGTTTACAAGGAACTACACGCAGACCGTGAAACGGGCTGCTGACAACAAACGGCGGTATGCTC